>NZ_CP127039.1:0-1200000 GCF_030316605.1 Spiroplasma ixodetis Y32 | reverse complement strand
CGTTTATGAATTAGTTTATGAATTATTACTATCGTTATTGCTCTAATTGCTATTGGTGCTAGTATTGGTATTAACAAATCATCATTTATGAAAAAACCATTTACCATTATTAGTATTATTGGATTCATTGTTGGATGTTTTTTATTAGTACAGAGTTTTGTATTAAAAACTAAAATTCATGAAAAATTAATAGAAGAGTTACCAATTATTAACTATTATCAATGAGTTATTAAAGATAATAATTCACAAATGAATTTAACAACTATTACTGATTATTGAACAATTGAACCACAAGGTAATTTACCTTTAGATGAACAACCTAATTATTATAATTATTGCGAACAAGTAATGGTAGGAAGTATTAATGGTCAAAATTTTAACTATGGAAGTATCATTAACCAAAAAGTTATGTATGAGACAAGTTCTGGATATAATAGTGCTGCTCAAGTTATTGAAACAGAAAAAATTACTTGTTATTATACACGTTTTGTTTATTATACAACTATTATTAGGAATAATAATTTTACAATGACATTAACACCACGTAATATATTTTCAAAAAAATTTCGTAGTAAAAAGAAAGTTCAATTAGAATCACATTTATTTGAAGATTTATTTGAAGTAAAATGTGATAATCAAATTAAATTAAGATTAATTTTAGAACCAAAAGTAATGAATTTACTTAATGAATTTGCTTATAGTTTAGGAAATAATGATTTACCAGTTATTCACATAGAAAATGAACAATTAACATTAAGTTGAAAATATGAATTAGGAAAAAATCCTTATAATGATGGAAAAGGCAAATTGATGGTTTTACCCACTACTACTAACCTTGAAAAGTTTATTAATAAATTATTAGCAATGATTAGTAAAGATATTTTAAATTTAACGCAAGCACAAATGTGAGTTAATAGCTTACAATTATTATAATAATAATTTATATAAATTACTTTACAATAATTTAAAAATAAGGTAGATAAAATTATGAATAACTATCAATTATTAAAATCAAGTTGAAAATGATTTAACAATAAATATTTGATGCAGACGATCTTATGAATATTGTTAACAATTTGTTTGATTATTTGTGCAATTTTATGAGAAGTTAAAAGTAGTATTTTTAATAAAATTTTAACATTTGATTTTTTTAATAATGCTAGTATTACTGATGAAACTATTATTACTTTAAAAACTTATTTATATATTGCTATTTTTAGTAGTTGTATTGCAAGTAATACTTTAATATTTATTCAAATCAGATGTTGAATGAAAAAATATATTGAAAATAAATATAAGGTAATTTCAAATTTTGAAAATAATTTCTTTATTTTTAAAGCTTTATTAGTATTAAATGTTGCTAGAAACATTACTTATATTTTTTGTTTTACTAATTTTTTTACCACATTATTTGTTTTAACTTATTGATTTTGTTATTTTATTATTTATATTATTTTAGAAAAAATATTAGAAGAAAAAAATCAGATTCTTGGTAATCCTTGATGAAAAGATATAGAAAAACGATCACTATTTATTATTTTAGGTTTTGAAGTTTTATATTTAATTGTAAAAAATTCAATTTTAAATTTTACTAAGGGTGCTATTAACATTGATCAAGTTTTAAAGTACTTTATTCCCGCTAGTTCTTTAGCATTAATATTAGCAGTCTTCATTCAAAGTTTAGTTAAAAATGATGTTAAAACTATTTTAAATAATATTAAAAATGTTAAAACCAAAGTTGATGATTTTAAAATATTTTATAATTGAGATTATAAAAATATCATTAGTGATTTTCTATTTGTTAAAGAAGCACCATTAATTATTCGAAATGAATTAAAACAAAAAGTATTAACTAATGAAGAAAAAAATAAAATATTTGAACTTTTACATGAAATTTATCAATTTCTAATATTTGTTGAAAAACAAAATATTAAAGTTAGTGAGTTGACATATATTTATTATCATTTATTTTATGAAATAACAAACCGCGATGAAATTTCACAAATTAAAAATAGAATTATTAATACAAAAAAGAAAAATTTGAAGATAATACTAAAAAAGTAGTCATTATCTAAGGAAGTTTATTATGAAAAAAATATTAAAAATTATAAGTGTTTTTGCATTTACTAGTATTACTAGTATTAATATTAGTGCATGTGATGTTTTTCACAATTCATCAGTTAATTATCAGCAATTATTAGAAGATGCTGCAAATTTACTTGCTAATAATAATTATCCCAATTTTACTAATTTTTTAAAACCCGAAAATAAAACTCATGTTTCTGATTTTAAAAAATTAATTGAAGACAATATTAGTAACTTGTTTGATACTGCTCCAGAAGATTTTAGTAATATTACTTATGAAATTACTAATGGTCAAGATGAAATAAAAAAAATTAGTACTACTAATATTAAAATTCATTTAGCTATTTATAATAATTCTGCAGTAAAAGATTGTAGTTTTGATGCTAATTTTAGTCCATTACAAGATTATATAAATGAAAAATTAGAACCATTAGTTAATGGAACACAATATTTATCAATTAACAAAAAAGATAGTGGTGGATTTTATAATGACTTAGTTACTGCTGGTGCTACTTTTAAAAGGGAAGAAAAAACTCAAAAAGAACAATATTTAAGAAATGATTCAGATAAAGCTAATAATTTTTGAAAATCATTTCAAGAGTGAATTCCTTCTGAAGAAGTGAAAAACCCTTTACTTGGTAATATTTTAGTTCCATTGTTAAATTTTATTCCAAAAAAACCAGTAACTGGTTTAACTTGCGATAATTTTAAACCATATTTATTAAATGCTGGTGGATATAATAATGTTATTGCTATTACTGGTAATAAAAAATTTGGTGATAAATATTATGATTATATAAAAATTGGATTAAAGGGTAAAGATTCAAAGGATATTGATTTTGGTAATAAATATGAAGGTTTAACTTTTATTTTTACTAGTAATAGTTAATTAATAAATTTTTAGTTCCTTTTTGAAAAGATAAAAATTAATAATAAAAATTACTTTTATAACTAATTTTGTATTAAAAAAATTAAAATGTAAGGTAGTACAGACATTTTGGAGGCATAAGTTAGTTAAGTTTACTCCTATAATTTTTAATCTAGACAGTATGATTAGTTTAAATAATTAATAGTTAAGGAGTAAAGATGAAATATAAAGTTTATACAAGAAAAATTAAACTAGATGTTTTAAATGAATATGTAGTCATTAAAAAATTAAAAACCATTGATATTAAAACCAAATATCAATTATCAACCAGATCATTAATTTATAATTGAGTAAAAAAATATCAAAAAAATAATAAATTAATTACTATTCATACTTTTCAAACAAATCATCAAATAGATAAAGTGAATATCAAAGATAAAAATTTAAAACTTGAAAATAAAAAACTCAAAAAGTCACTACTAAAAGAAAAAATAAAAAATGAATTTTTAAGACAAAAACAATTCTGTGATAAAGAATTAAAAAACAATCAAAATATTTTAAATAGTAAATTATTGAAAAGTAAATGTTTTTTAATAGTTGATAAATATAGAAATAAAAATTATGGAATTAATGACATAATTAGTTTGTTACCTATCAGTAAAGTTGCATATTATAAATGAATAAAAAACGGTAAAAAGAAATATCAAACAAAAATTGATAATGAGTTATTAAAAGAATTAAATAAAATTGTTGTTATTAGCAACAAAGATAAAATAATTAAAATTACTAGTTTAGAAAAGGTGAGATTAGAATTAAAGAAAAACAACACCAATCTTAAATGCAGTAAAAACAGCATTATGAGGTTATTAGAAGATAATAATATCAAACTATTAACCAAACCCAAAAAACAGCGTAGAGCGAAATCTAATTCCTTAAAATCAAATTTCCAAGATTTATTAAAACATAATTTTACCAGTAATACTTATCTTGAAAAAGTTGGCATCGATGGTACTTGATTTAAAGAATTAATTATTAATAATAAAAAAACTAAATTATTATTAGAAATTGCTACAGATATGAATAGTAATGCTATAGTTGGTTGAAAAATTAATAAAAGTGAAAATGCAATAACCATTTTAAATGTTCTTAATCAAGTAACAAAGGCAAGTCGTAAAGAACATAAAATATTTGCAACATTTATCCAGTCTGATTTAGGTTCAGGTAATACTAGTAAAATAGTTACAAATAGTTTTAATAAAAGTAAAACTTTAATTCATTCAAAAAGTTTATCAGGATTTAAAGGCAACCAAGTAAGTGAATGTTTAAATCGCTGAATCAAAAGAGATTTTAAAATTATGTTTGGTAACAAGTTTAATAGCATTAAACATTTCACAGAAGCATTAAGAAAATTTATTAACTGATGAAATAATGATAGAATGATTTTACGATTAAAAATGTCTCCAAACCAATTTGTACAGATTTGAAGACAAGAAAGTAAACTTATCTAACCAATGCCGGACTATTTTCCATCTAATAAAAGTTTATCAAAATAATCCATAGGAGTCATTAACCCTAATGATTTATGTGGTTTAGAATTGTTATAATATTCTTGAAAAGAATTAACTAATTTTTGAAATAAACTAAAATCACTATTTAAATATGGTTTTATTTCAAATAAATTACTTCAATTTCTATGAAATCTTTCAATCTTACCATTACTCTGTGGTGATCTAAACGGTGTAGTTTCATGAACTATATCTTTTTTATTACAAAAATTTGTAAATCAACGATTCCTTTGTGGTTTTCCACAAGATGTATTAACATATTGACTACCATTATCAGTTCTAATTCTTTTAATTTTAATTCCCAATTTTTCATAAAAATTTAAAGCATTTTTAGTAGCATTTACAATATCTCTGGTTTGTGCTTGTTCAGATGGATAACAATAAGTAATTCGAGTTTTTTCATCAATAAAATCAATAATATATCATCTTTTACTTCCTGTTATATAATCTGATACTACTTTAATATCAGTCTGCAATAATCCCGTTTCTTTTACTTCATATCTCAAATGTTTTTTCTTAATAGTTTTTTGTGAATAAAAACCAAAACGTTTTAATCAACGATATATAGTTTTAACCGAAGGTTTTGGCAAAAAATTAAACCTAATATCATCAATATGTCTTATTAAATAAAAAAATTGAAAAGCACCTATACCAAACTCTTCTTTATACTGAACAAAATAATTTATAAATTTTTCTGATAATTCCAAATTATACAAATATTTAATATTTTTAGGTTTTGTGGATTTAAATAATAATTCTTCAAAAGGTTTATTTTTGTAAAAAATATCATAAAAACGTTTAGCTCAATAATAAAAAGTTTGCTTTGGCATATGTAATTGAGAAATTATTTCTTTACAAGAATTTTTATTTTTAAAAATAAAACAAAATTTTCTAAATTTACGATAATAAATATTAACTTTATTAATATTTTTATCATTTTTATACTTTTCTACAAACTTGTTAAATTTATAATCAAATTTAGTAAAATCAGCACTATTAATTAAATATTTCATTTTAAACTACACCTCAACTAATAATATAAAGTTATAAAAACTTTTATTAGTCCAAAAAGTGTGTCTAATCTACAAGTAAAAATCTTTTGCAGTTTGCAAGAAACCATATTTCTTCAAAGTGTGATGTACATACTGATTCTTGAAAAGGATATCGTGATTTCAAATCACTTTTCCCTAATCACAAAACAGTTATCCATCAAGATGGTTATGTTTCAAAAATTGGCGTAAATACCAATCCAATTGAATCAATATGAAAACATATACGAAGAACATTTAAAACACATATCAAAGTTGCAAAACATCATGTTCATTTATATGCCAAAGAAGCTGCATATAAATTCAACAAGATACCTACTTTTGAAACTGTAATGCTATGTTTCATTTAAAAATGTGGCGAGAAGTCCGTAGATAGGCTTTTCTCAGCATTTATGGGCATAAGTTAGTTAAGTTTACTCCTATAATTTTTAATCTAGACAGTATGATTAGTTTAAATAATTAATATTTAAGGAGTAAAGATGAAATATAAAGTTTATACAAGAAAAATTAAACTAGATGTTTTAAATGAATATGTAGTGATTAAAAAATTAAAAACCATTGATATTAAAACCAAATATCAATTATCAAACAGATCATTAATTGTAGATTAGACACACTTTTTGGACTAATAAAAGTTTTTATAACGTTATATTATTAGTTGAGGTGTAGTTTAAAATGAAATATTTAATTAATAGTGCTGATTTTACTAAATTTGATTATAAATTTAACAAGTTTGTAGAAAAGTATAAAAATGATAAAAATATTAATAAAGTTAATATTTATTATCGTAAATTTAAAAAATTTTGTTTTTTATTTAAAAATAAAAATTCTTGTAAAGAAATAATTTCTCAATTACATATGCCAAAGCAAACTTTTTATTATTGAGCTAAACGTTTTTATGATATTTTCTACAAAAATAAACCTTTTGAAGAATTATTATTTAAATCAACAAAACCTAAAAATATTAAATATTTGTATAATTTGAAATTATCAGAAAAATTTATAAATTATTTTGTTCAGTATAAAGAAGAGTTTGGTATAGGTGCTTTTCAATTTTGTTATTTAATAAGAAATATTGATGATATTAGGTTTAATTTTTTGCCAAAACCTTCGGTTAAAACTATATATCGTTGATTAAAACGTTTTGGTTTTTATTCACAAAAAACTATTAAGAAAAAACATTTGAGATATGAAGTAAAAGAAACTGGATTATTGCAGACTGATATTAAAGTAGTATCAGATTATATAACAGGAAGTAAAAGATGATATATTATTGATTTTATTGATGAAAAAACTCGAATTACTTATTGTTATCCATCTGAACAAGCACAAACCAGAGAGATATTGTAAATGCTACTAAAAATGCTTTAAATTTTTATGAAAAATTGGGAATTAAAATTAAAAGAATTAGAACTGATAATGGTAGTTAATATGTTAATACATCTTGTGGAAAACCACAAAGGAATCGTTGATTTACAAATTTTTGTAATAAAAAAGGTATAGTTCATGAAACTACACCGTTTAGATCACCACAGAGTAATGGTAAGATTGAAAGATTCCATAGAAATTGAAGTAATTTATTTGAAATAAAACCATATTTAAATAGTGATTTTAGTTTATTTCAAAAATTAGTTAATTCTTTTCAAGAATATTATAACAATTCTAAACCACATAAATCATTAGGGTTAATGACTCCTATGGATTATTTTGATAAACTTTTATTAGATGGAAAATAGTCCAAAATGTCTGTACTACCTTACACAAAACAGATCATTAATTTATAATTGAGTAAAAAAATATCAAAAAAATAATAAATTAATTACTATTCATACTTTTCAAACAAATCATCAAATAGATAAAGTGAATATCAAAGATAAAAATTTAAAACTTGAAAATAAAAAACTCAAAAAGTCACTACTAAAAGAAAAAATAAAAAATGAATTTTTAAGACAAAAACAATCCTGTGATAAAGAATTAAAAAACAATCAAAATATTTTAAATAGTAAATTATTGAAAAGTAAATGTTTTTTAATAGTTGATAAATATAGAAATAAAAATTATGGAATTAATGACATAATTAGTTTGTTACCTATCAGTAAAGTTGCATATTATAAATGAATAAAAAAAGGTAAAAAGAAATATCAAACAAAAATTGATAATGAGTTATTAAAAGAATTAAATAAAATTGTTGTTATTAGCAACAAAGATAAAATAATTAAAATTACTAGTTTAGAAAAGGTGAGATTAGAATTAAAGAAAAACAACACCAATCTTAAATGCAGTAAAAACAGCATTATGAGGTTATTAGAAGATAATAATATCAAACTATTAACCAAACCCAAAAAACAGCGTAGAGCGAAATCTAATGCCTTAAAATCAAATTTCCAAGATTTATTAAAACGTAATTTTACCAGTAATACTTATCTTGAAAAAGTTGGCATCGATGGTACTTGATTTAAAGAATTAATTATTAATAATAAAAAAACTAAATTATTATTAGAAATTGCTACAGATATGAATAGTAATGCTATAGTTGGTTGAAAAATTAATAAAAGTGAAAATGCAATAACCATTTTAAATGTTCTTAATCAAGTAACAAAGGCAAGTCGTAAAGAACATAAAATATTTGCAACATTTATCCAATCTGATTTAGGTTCAGGTAATACTAGTAAAATAGTTACAAATAGTTTTAATAAAAGTAAAACTTTAATTCATTCAAAAAGTTTATCAGGATTTAAAGGCAACCAAGTAAGTGAATGTTTAAATCGCTGAATCAAAAGAGATTTTAAAATTATGTTTGGTAACAAGTTTAATAGCATTAAACATTTCACAGAAGCATTAAGAAAATTTATTAACTGATGAAATAATGATAGAATGATTTTACGATTAAAAATGTCTCCAAACCAATTTGTACAGATTTGAAGACAAGAAAGTAAACTTATCTAACCAATGCCCACTTTGAAGAAATATGGTTTCTTGCAAACTGCAAAAGATTTTTACTTTTTGCGTTTTTGATTACTTTCACAATTAAATTATTGGTTGTTTTTTCATAAATCCCAACAATTAATGTTTTATTTATCAAAGATCTTCCTTGTTTTTTAAAACCCATATGTGAAAGATACATTTCATCCATTTGCACTATGCCCTCAACAATAAATTGATGTTCTTGTTTGGCAATACGATTTCTGATTTCATGACCCATTCTTCAAGCAGTTTTCAAAGTCACACCCAATTCTTTTGCAACATCAGTTGATGTAATCCCATGTTTGGTGTTTATTCATCTAAAGATGAGATAAAATCAAAATCTCAAAGGTGTTTGTGACTTGTAAAAAATGGTGCCATGAAGAATACTAAATGTTTGATGACATTTCAAACATCTTATTCTTCTTAAATTAGAAGTATTCAAACTTGTTCAAGAACACATGATACATTTGTTTTTCTTCAAACTTGCTATATATTTTAAACAATCCTGTTCTATTTGAAAAGCATTGTTGAACTCATTCAATTTCATTGTTTCCTCCACAAGTACATGTGAGGAGAAGTCCGTAATATTTTTATAATATTTTATTATCTTGATTTTTTGTTCATAGTAAAGCTAATGAAATAATAGCAGCAGCAATACAACCATAAAAGTAATAAAATACATAATCTCAGTTTTCATTACCAATACCAGCAATTACTACTTTTGAAAAAAAAGCATCACCAAGAAAATAACCAGATAATCCTGTAAATCCTGAAGCAGTAGCGGCTGCTTTCTTATTTGTTAGTTCAATAGCAGTAGCACCAATCATCGCTTGTGGCATATAAATACCAAAACCAGCAATCATTAAAGCAGCAATAAGTATAGGCATATTACCACGAGGAGCAACTTGCAATAAAACTAGTCCACAAAGTGCAATTAATAATCCAAATATCATTAATGGTGCTTTACGATTATTAAAAAATCACTTAGCAAAATATGCTGCAGAAATACCACCAAATAAACCAGATAATTCAAAACAGGCAGCAAATCATTTACTGTGTTTTAAATCTAAGCCATGAATATCTTTCATTAAAATTAATGTTCATCCTGCCAGTCCTTGTCGTACAACATATACTCAAATATTAGCAAATGCTAATATTCATAAAAATTTATTTTTTAAAATATATTTTACAAAAATTTCTTTTCAATTAAGTTCTACTCTTTCTTCTTTATGTTCTAGAACACCTTTTCATTTTTCAACAGTAGGTAACCCTTCTGCTTCAGGGCGATCACGCAATCCTCATAAACATAATGGAATCATAGCTAAAGCAAAAATACTAGGAATTCAAAAATATAAACCATAAATTGTTCCACCCGGATCAAGTAATGTTACTAAAGAAATAACAACAACTGGTAATAAAGCAGCACCAATATTTTGTCCTGAGTTTCAAATTCCAATACGTCCCGAACGTTCTTTATCAGTAAATCAATGAGAAAATAGTCTAGCTGTAGCTGGTCAGCCCATGCCTTGGAAAACAGCTAACATCGCAATCAAACTCAACATCATTACAAATGGGCCAACACTAATTTTAGTTCCAGCAAAAGCAACTACACCACCCATAATAATATTTAAAATAGAAGAAACAAATAATCCAACAATCATGATTACTCTTCCTGAACTACGATCAGCGACATTTCCAACAATAAATTTAGCACCACCATAAACAACGGCAAAAATTGTTCCCATTAAAGCATACTCCATTTTAGTTATGCTACCATTGCTTTCTAAAGCAGAACCCGCTATTGTATACGCTTGACGAGTAAAGTAGTAAAGAATATATGATAAAATGCTAAAACCAAAAACTTGATTACGTAAAATAATAAATTTTTTATTAACTTGCTTTAAGTCTTCACTAAAAATTTCTTTTTTTGCAGGTGGCTTAAAAACACATGCAAGTCTATTAAAAACAGACATTTTTTTACTCTCCTTCTAAAAGGATGCATAAATTATAGTAACCCAAATAACCTACTCTTAAAAACTTAATATAAACATACTTTAACACATAGGTTTTTACAATTTTTGTTTTTGTGGAAAAATAAATAATATTAAAAATTAAAAAATAACTCTCTACCAAACTATTTTTTTGAAATACTATAAATAAATATTAACTCTACACCTTTTAAAATTCATTTACATTTATTTATTAAACAGTTTTATAAAATGTACTAATAATTTATTTATCCCCTTCTCAAATTGTTTAGTCCTAACCTATATATTTCAGATTATAACAGATATATTCTAAAATTGAAAAGATATTTCTTTAATTTTAAAAAAATAATTGACAATTTTCTTATAAATTTAGGCTTTTCTCCCTTTATGTACTATTTTTAAATTTTATCACATAAATGCTGAGAAAAGCCTATCTACAGACTTCTCACCACATTTTTAAATGAAACATAGCATTACAGTTTCAAAAGTAGGTATCTTGTTGAATTTATATGCAGCTTCTTTGGCATATAAATGAACATGATGTTTTGCAACTTTGATATGTGTTTTAAATGTTCTTCGTATATGTTTTCATACTGATTCAATTTGATTGGTATTTACGTCAATTTTTGAAACATAACCATCTTGATGGTTAACTGTTTTGTGATTAGGGAAAAGTGATTTGAAATCACGATATCCTTTTCAAGAATCAGTATGTACATCACACTTTGAAGAAATATGGTTTCTTGCAAACTGCAAAAGATTTTTACTTTTTGCGTTTTTGATTACTTTCACAATTAAATTATTGGTTGTTTTTCATAAATCCCAACAATTAATGTTTTATTTATCAAAGATCTTCCTTGTTTTTTAAAACCCATATGTGAAAGATACATTTCATCCATTTGCACTATGCCCTCAACAATAAATTGATGTTCTTGTTTGGCAATACGATTTCTGATTTCATGACCCATTCTTTAAGCAGTTTTCAAAGTCACACCCAATTCTTTTGCAACATCAGTTGATGTAATTCCATGTTTGGTGTTTATTCATCTAAAGATGAGATAAAATCAAAATCTCAAAGGTGTTTGTGACTTGTAAAAAATGGTG
The DNA here is from genome assembly GCF_030316605.1 of Spiroplasma ixodetis Y32. Classification (GTDB taxonomy): domain Bacteria; phylum Bacillota_I; class Bacilli_A; order Mycoplasmatales; family VBWQ01; genus Spiroplasma_E; species Spiroplasma_E ixodetis. The sequence continues at coordinate 1,188,377 of NZ_CP127039.1, read as the reverse complement.
CCATGAAGAATACTAAATGTTTGATGACATTTCAAACATCTTATTCTTCTTAAATTAGAAGTATTCAAACTTGTTCAAGAACATATGATACATTTGTTTTTCTTCAAACTTGCTATATATTTTAAACAATCCTGTTCTGTTTGAAAAGCATTGTTGAACTCATTCAATTTCATTGTTTCCTCCACAAGTACATGTGGGGAGAAGTCCGTAAATTTATTCTAAAAAAATTATAAATATTTATATAGTAATAACTAAAATTAAAAAAAATATTTTATCGTTTAATGTTTTAAAAATTAAAACTAATGATAGAATTAAACCATAAAATAAATTAAAAGAAAAGGTAGTGAACACATGCATAATGAAACCAAAATACAACATATTAATTCTATAAAAGAAGTTAAGCAACTTTTACAATCAAAAAAAATAACAGTAATTGATTTTTCAGCAGAATGATGTGGTCCTTGTAAAATGTTAGGGCCAAGATTTGAAAATGTTGCTAATGACGAAAAACACAACAATATTAATTTTATTAAAGTTGATGTTGACAAAGCTAAAGAACTAGCAAAAGAGTATGAAATCCAATCAATTCCAACATTAATTTATTTTAATAAAGAAGGAAAAGAAGTTAGAAAAACTTTTGGTTTAGTTTCTGAAAAAGATATGACTAATATTATCGAAGAAATAGGAAAATAAGGTATTTATAATGGCTATTAAATTAATTGTTCTTGATCTAGATGGAACTTTATTAAAAAGTAGATGAAAAATTCATCCTAAAAATCTAATTGCAATTCAAAAAGCATATCAAAAAAATATTAAAGTTATTATTGCAACAGGAAGAGCACCAAGTTCAACCATTGATATTGCAAAAGCATGTTTAATGCATGAAAAAACCGGTCATATTATTTGTTATAATGGTGGTAACATCCTTGATATTACTAATGATAATAGATTAGATATATTGTATGAAAAATCATTAACAAAAGAACAAATACAAACAATAGTTAAATTTGCTAATAAAAATAATTTAGCAATGTGAGGATATAGTACCGATAATAAAACAGGCTTAATTAATCGCAGATCACTAAAAGTTAAAATTATGGAAAATTTTAATAACCTACCAACTAAACAAATTGATGAGAATACCGATGAGGGTATGTATAAAATTTTATTATTTTGTAAAAAGAAAAAACAAGTTAATCCAATTTTAGAACAATTAAATACTATAAAAGATTTAGAACTTGCTACTTCTTCTCATAGTGTTATCGAAATTAATCCAATTGGTGTTAATAAAGCTGCTGCTGTACAATTTTTATGCAAAAAATGAAATATTACTCCTGACCAAATACTAGCTTGTGGTGATGGTATGAATGATTATAAATTAATAAAGTGGGCTAAATATGGTATTGCAATGCAAAATGCTCATCCTAATTTAAAAGAAATAGCATATGATGTTACTAGTAAAAATATTTGTGGTGGCGTTGCAAAAGCTATCGATAAATATGTATTTCCTAAATCAGAGTTTGAATAAATAATGGCTTTTCTCCCTTTATATACTATTTTTAAATTTTATCACATAAATGTTGAGAAAAGCCTATCTACGGACTTCTCCCCACATTTTTAAATGAAACATAGCATTACAGTTTCAAAAGTAGGTATCTTGTTGAATTTATATGCAGCTTCTTTGGCATATAAATGAACATGATGTTTTGCAACTTTGATATGTGTTTTAAATGTTCTTCGTATATGTTTTCATACTGATTCAATTTGATTGGTATTTACGCCAATTTTTGAAACATAACCATCTTGATGGTTAACTGTTTTGTGATTAGGGAAAAGTGATTTGAAATCACGATATCCTTTTCAAGAATCAGTATGTACATCACACTTTGAAGAAATATGGTTTCTTGCAAACTGCAAAAGATTTTTACTTTTTGCGTTTTTGATTACTTTCACAATTAAATTATTGGTTGTTTTTCATAAATCCCAACAATTAATGTTTTATTTATCAAAGATCTTCCTTGTTTTTTAAAACCCATATGTGAAAGATACATTTCATCCATTTGCACTATGCCCTCAACAATAAATTGATGTTCTTGTTTGGCAATACGATTTCTGATTTCATGACCCATTCTTCAAGCAGTTTTCAAAGTCACACCCAATTCTTTTGCAACATCAGTTGATGTAATTCCATGTTTGGTGTTTATTCATCTAAAGATGAGATAAAATCAAAATCTCAAAGGTGTTTGTGACTTGTAAAAAATGGTGCCATGAAGAATACTAAATGTTTAATGACATTTCAAACATTTTATTCTTCTTAAATTAGAAGTATTCAAACTTGTTCAAGAACACATGATACATTTGTTTTTCTTCAAACTTGCTATATATTTTAAACAATCCTGTTCTGTTTGAAAAGCATTGTTGAACTCATTCAATTTCATTCTTTCCTCCACAAGTACATGTGGGGAGAAGTCCGTAAATTTATTTCTTGTTTATCTGTTACTAAAATTAAATCATAATTTCCAGAACCAAATATGCCACTTATTTCAATCCGATTTAAATTATTAATCGGATTTTCAATTTGTAATTCAAATTCATTATTTTTATCAATTTTTGATATTTCTTTATAAAACTCTAATTTAGAAAATAATTGAGATTTATTTGAACCATATAAATTTAAAATATTTTCAGTTTTACTTTTATCAATAATTATTCTTGTAAAATATTTACCATATTCACCATTACCAAGAGTTCAATCAGCGGGAATTAATGATGGAATATTATTACTTTCTAATTCATTTGTAATAGATAATCAATTAAATTGATTATCGTGGTAATTTATCAAATTCCAGTGAATTACAAGAATAAATATTTATTTCTTTAATTGTTTTTTCATTAATCATTTTTATCATTCTTTTCTAATCTAAATTTAAAAATAAAATCTATATCATTTTCTTCAAATTCTTTTCTTACTATTTTATTTCAATTTTTATATTGAATTTCATTTTTAAAACTTAATAATATGTAGATTAGACACACTTTTTGGACTAATAAAAGTTTTTATAACTTTATATTATTAGTTGAGGTGTAGTTTAAAATGAAATATTTAATTAATAGTGCTGATTTTACTAAATTTGATTATAAATTTAACAAGTTTGTAGAAAAGTATAAAAATGATAAAAATATTAATAAAGTTAATATTTATTATCGTAAATTTAGAAAATTTTGTTTTATTTTTAAAAATAAAAATTCTTGTAAAGAAATAATTTCTCAATTACATATGCCAAAGCAAACTTTTTATTATTGAGCTAAACGTTTTTATGATATTTTTTACAAAAATAAACCTTTTGAAGAATTATTATTTAAATCAACAAAACCTAAAAATATTAAATATTTGTATAATTTGGAATTATCAGAAAAATTTATAAATTATTTTGTTCAGTATAAAGAAGAGTTTGGTATAGGTGCTTTTCAATTTTGTTATTTAATAAGAAATATTGATGATATTAGGTTTAATTTTTTGCCAAAACCTTCGGTTAAAACTATATATCGTTGATTAAAACGTTTTGGTTTTTATTCACAAAAAACTATTAAGAAAAAACATTTGAGATATGAAGTAAAAGAAACTGGATTATTGCAGACTGATATTAAAGTAGTATCAGATTATATAACAGGAAGTAAAAGATGATATATTATTGATTTTATTGATGAAAAAACTCGAATTACTTATTGTTATCCATCTGAACAAGCACAAACCAGAGATATTGTAAATGCTACTAAAAATGCTTTAAATTTTTATGAAAAATTGGGAATTAAAATTAAAAGAATTAGAACTGATAATGGTAGTCAATATGTTAATACATCTTGTGGAAAACCACAAAGGAATCGTTGATTTACAAATTTTTGTAATAAAAAAGGTATAGTTCATGAAACTACACCGTTTAGATCACCACAGAGTAATGGTAAGATTGAAAGATTTCATAGAAATTGAAGTAATTTTTTTGAAATAAAACCATATTTAAATAGTGATTTTAGTTTATTTCAAAAATTAGTTAATTCTTTTCAAGAATATTATAACAATTCTAAACCACATAAATCATTAGGGTTAATGATTCCTATGGATTATTTTGATAAACTTTTATTAGATGGAAAATAGTCCAAAATGTCTGTACTACCTTACACAAAAGATTTTTACTTTTTGCGTTTTTGATTACTTTCATAATTAAATTATTGGTTGTTTTTTCATAAATCCCAACAATTAATGTTTTATTTATCAAAGATCTTCCTTGTTTTTTAAAACCCATATGTGAAAGATACATTTCATCCATTTGCACTATGCCCTCAACAATAAATTGATGTTCTTGTTTGGCAATACGATTTCTGATTTCATGACCCATTCTTCAAGCAGTTTTCAAAGTCACACCCAATTCTTTTGCAACATCAGTTGATGTAATTCCATGTTTGGTGTTTATTCATCTAAAGATGAGATAAAATCAAAATCGCAAAGGTGTTTGTGACTTGTAAAAAATGGTGCCATGAAGAATACTAAATGTTTGATGACATTTCAAACATCTTATTCTTCTTAAATTAGAAGTATTCAAACTTGTTCAAGAACACATGATACATTTGTTTTTCTTCAAACTTGCTATATATTTTAAATAATCCTGTTCTGTTTGAAAAGCATTGTTGAACTCATTCAATTTCATTGTTTCCTCCACAAGTACATGTGGGGAGAAGTCCGTAAAAATATTCAAAGTATAATATAAAAATTCATAATTAAAAATTGATTGAAACTAATTATAGTTTTCAATCAATTTTTTTAATATTTCTTTAGAAACTTGTGGGTTTGCTTGTCCTTTAGTTAGTTTCATTAATTGACCCATAAAAAATTTCATTGCTTTTTCTGGATTGACTTTATAAATAGTAATCATGTTTTCATTTGCTTTTAAAATTGGGATTAATATTTTTTCTAAATCATTACTATCACTTACTAAAGTAATACCTAATGTTCTAATAAGATCGGCAGGGCTTTTTTCACTATTAATCATAATTGCATTTAATAACTGTTTACTTTGTTTATCATTAATTTTTTGCTCATAAACTAGACTAACTAATTGTGATAGATTATTAGCAGTAAGTTCGCTGTTTTTAATAGTAGTGTTATTAGTATTACAATAAGCTTGCACAGGACCTACTAAATAATTAAAGGTAGGTAATATTAAATTATTAATGGCAACTGTTTGTTCAAAAATAGTTAATATTTCTATTTTGTCAATTAATAAATAAATATCTTTTGTTGATAGATTGTATTGTTTTTTTAATCTTTCCATTATTTGTTTAGGCAATTCAGGAATATTTTTAGCAATCGTTTTGATTCATTTTTCGTCTAGTTGAATTGGAAAAATATTTGGTTCAGGAAAGTATTTATAATCAATTTTATTTTCTTTGCTACGCATGCTAACGGTTTTATTAGTTTTTTCATCAAATCTTCTAGTTTCAAGATTAATTTTTTGTTTTTTATTTAAAATATTAGTTTGACGATTAATTTCATCGTTTATTGCTAAAGTAATATTATGTGTAGAATTTAAGTTTTTAATTTCAACTTTGGTACCTAAAATATCACTACCATGTGGTTTTAACGATATATTAATATCACATCGTAATGAGCCTTCATTCATTTTAGCATCACTAACTTGTAAATGAATTAATAATTGACGTAGAGTATTAATATATGCTACTACTTGTTCACTTGTGTTAAAAATTGGTTTAGTAACAATTTCCAATAAGGGAATTCCCGCTCGATTATAGTCTAATAATGTTTTTTTATTATTATGAATTTGTTTTGCTGTGTCTTCTTCAATATGTAATCGTTCAAAACTAACAATAAATTCTTCATTATTTACAACTATTGGTAATTCACCATTTGTACCAATTGGATGAAAAAATTGTGTGATTTGATAACCTTTAGGTAAATCCGGATAAAAATAACTTTTTCGATCAAAACGTAAGAGTGGATCAATATTCATTTTTAAAGCAGTACATGTTTGAATTGCCATTATAATAACAGATTCATTAACTGTTGGTAATGTTCCTGGATATCCGCAATCAATGGCATTAATTTGAGTATTTGGTTTTTGACCAAAAGTATTGGCGGCGTTGGAAAAACATTTAGTTTTAGTTTTTAATTCACAGTGGATTTCAATACCCATTACAACATCATATTTATTATTCATGATCATCACCTAGTAGTTTATTATTAAAATTAATTTTTTTACTTAAAAATGAAGCAATATTCAATATAACTTGATCATTGAAAGGTGCACCATTAATATTAAAACCAATCGGTAAACCATTAACAGTAGTTAACGGAATATTAATGCTTGGTCCACCATTTAAGTTAGAAAGTAGTAGTAAGTCTTCTAAATAATCATGTTCACTTTTAATAACTTTTTTTTGTTCTAATACATCTTTAATTTTTGGAGCTGGATTAATATTTGGCATAATAATGAAAGCATCATATTTTTTAAAGATAGTATTTAAATGTTCAACAATTAATCTTCTTACTTTTTTAGCTTTGTTAAATAATTCTTCTTGATGATTTTGAGATAAAGCATATGCACCAATAATGTATCTGCGTTTTACCATATCACCGAAACCAAATGTTCGTGAATTTGTCATAACTTCTTGATAATTTTTACCATTTTTACGAACACCAAAATTAATACCAGTTAGATTTGCGTGGCAACTGGTTGCTTCAGCAAAAGAAATAATCATGTAGACTGGTAATAAAGATTGTAATAATTCTTTATTAAATTCAATTTGTTGAACTTTTGCACCACCATCAGTTAAATGCTTTATTGCTTCATCAAAACTAGATTTAACTATATCATTTCACTGATAATCATTATAATTTAAAATAGCAATATTTTTACCTTCTATATTTTGATTTAAGTTTTGCGTATAGTCTTTTTCTTTACTTTGAACACTAGTAAAGTCTTGTTCATCAAATAAAGCAATACTATCCAAGACAATGGCAATATCTTCGACATGATTAGTAAATATACCAACTGTGTCTAAACTTGGAGCATAAGGAAAAACACCATTTCGTGAAATTAAACCATATGTTGGTTTAAAACCAACAATACCACAATAAGCGGCAGGTTTACGTATTGAATCACCAGTATCTGTTCCTAAAGCAAATGGTACAATTCCAGCAGCGACTAAAGCTGCACTGCCACTAGAACTACCACCAGTGATATGTTTTAAATTCCAAGGGTTTAAGACATGACCAGTAGCTGCATATAAACCATCTCCACCCATTCCTAGTTCATCAAGAGCAGTTTTAGCTATATTAATGGCTTTATTATTTTTTAATAACATATTAACAGTACTGTCATAATTAGGAATAAAATTAGCAAGAATTTTTGATGAACCTGTTGTTAAGAAATTAATAGTAGCAATATTATCTTTCATTACAAATGGAATTGCTGCTAATAAATTATCATTAATTTCTTGTTCAGTAATTAATTTTGTTTGTTTAATGGCATTTTGTTCCAGTGAAGTAACAACAGCATTTATTTTTTTGAATTGTTCTAATCGTTTGTATACTAATTTAGTTAATTGATCTGGAGTAAGTATTTTTGTTTTTAATAATTCATGAAGTTGACGAATTGAAAGTTGGTGGTAATTAATTTTCATGATTAATCACCTGATTAATACTAATGTAATTATTTTCAACTTCTGGAGCAATATTTAAAACACTCTTAGATGTTAAATGAGCTCCAACATTATCGGAACGTAATAAATTATTAATAATAGGAAATGGGTAATTTAAAGGTTCAATATCATTTGTATTAATATTTGTCACAATTTCCATTTGTTTTTCAATAGCTTTAAATTCTAGTAAAAGATTTTCACATTGTTCTTCGCTTAAATTGAACATAAGTTCGTTAGCAAATTCATGTAGCATTTTTGTTGTCATTTTCTTTTCAATTTTATCCATTTTTTGCTACCTCTTTCAATAAATTTTGTAATTGCTCTTCATTAATAATTTTAACATTAAGTTTGCGTGCTTGTGCTAATTTATTTCCTGGATTTTCACCAACAATTAAATAAGAAGTATTATTACTAATAGTATTGGTAATTTTAGCACCATAGTTATTTAATAATTCAATGAATTCGTTACGACTTTTAGTTAAAGTTCCTGTTAAGACAAAAGTTTTACCATTCAAAACTTGTGATTGGTTTTTTTGTAAATAATTAAAGTTAAGTTTAAAGTTTTGCAAGTTAATAATTAGTTGTTGATTAGTAGGATTAAGGAAATAATCAATAACACTAGTAGCAATTGTTGGACCAATTTCATTAGTATTAGCTAGATCATCAAAGGTCGCTTCCATTAAGTTATTTAAAGTTAAATATTTTTTTGCAAGAATAATTGCTGTTTTTTGGCCAACATGGCGAATTCCCAAACCGAATAAAAGTCTTTCTAAGGAATTTTGTTTTGATAGAATAATTGAATTAGCAAGATTAGTGAAAGATTTTTCACCAAAACGTGGTAATGATATTATTTCTTTTCGTAAATTAACTAAATTGTAAATATCACTAATAGTTTTAATTCATTTTAAATCTAAAAAACGTAATAATATTTTTTCATTTAAACCAATAATATCCATAGCATTTCTTGAACAGAAGTGCATTAATGATTTAAGAATTCGTGATGGACAATCACTATTAATGCAAAATTGATCAACTTCTGGCGGAACTTGTTTCAATTTTGTTTTACAAACTGGACAATGGATAGCTTTTTTAAAAATAATATTGTTTATTTGACGATTACTAATAATTGGGGCAATTACTTCTGGAATAATATCACCGGCTTTTTTAACACTTACTAAATCATTAATACGTAAATCACGATTAATAATATAATCACCATTATGAAGTGTGGCAAAAGTAACGGTAGTACCAGCAATTATCACTGGTTGTAATCTAGCATTATAGGTTATTTTTCCTGTTCTACCAACAGTTGGAAATATATCTAAAAGTTTAGTAACACTAGTAACAGCAGGAAATTTATAAGCTATTGCTCATTTTGGTGCCTTATTAGTTCTTCCTAACATATCATAACTGGTTAGATTATTAATTTTAATGACAATGCCATCAATTTCATATGGTAATGTATTTCTTAACTTTTCATATTTCTGAATATAAGTTCATACTTCTTCAATATTTTTACATAACTGTCATTGTTTATTAATTTTGAAACCATATTTTTGTAAGGTAAATAATGCTTGTTCATGGGTTTTAATATTATCATTAGTAGCATTAATATAATAGTAAAGAAAACCATCTAATTTTCTTGAATTAACAATATTAATATCAAGTTGGCGAATAGTACCGGCTGCAGCATTGCGAGGATTAGCAAAGAGTGGTAAGTTTTGTTGTTGTTGTTTTTCATTAATGCGATTAAATTCTTTTTTACTTAAATATATTTCTCCTCTTACTTCTAATTTAGAATTAATTGGTATTGTTTTTGGTATTGTTTTAATTGTCAAAATATTATTGGTAATGTCTTCACCAGCAATGCCATCACCTCTGGTAGCAGCAGTTTTTAATTTTCCTTTTTCATAAGTTATAGAAATTGATAGACCATCAATTTTTAGTTCACAAACATATTCAATGTTATTTTCTGATAATGTTTTTTTGATTTGTTGATCAAATTTTAGTAAATCTTCATAGTTAAAGGCATTACCCAAACTTAGCATTGGTTGTTGGTGAAAAATTTTTGTTAAAGAATTAAGTGGTTTATTACCAACAGTTTTAGTTGGAGAATCGTTACTATTAAATTGGGGATATTGTTCTTCTAATTTTATTAATCTATGATAGGCGCTATCATAAAGTTCGTCACTAACAGTAGGTGCATCTAAAACATGATATTCATAATTTCATTGTTTAATTTGGTTTCTTAATTGTATTATTTCATTTTTAATATCATTATTTTTGTTACTCATATTACTTTTCTCCCCTAATTGGTTTGTTAATAAAACATAATTAATTATAAATGAATTATTACTTTAATTGTAATATTTTTTTATAAAAGTATAATTTAGTAATGTAAATAAAATAAATAAATATGTAAGGTAGTACAGACATTTTGGACTATTTTCCATCTAATAAAAGTTTATCAAAATAATCCATAGGAGTCATTAACCCTAATGATTTATGTGGTTTAGAATTGTTATAATATTCTTGAAAAGAATTAACTAATTTTTGAAATAAACTAAAATCACTATTTAAATATGGTTTCATTTCAAATAAATTACTTAAATTTCTATGAAATCTTTCAATCTTACCATTACTCTGTGGTGATCTAAACGGTGTAGTTTCATGAACTATACTTTTTTTATTACAAAAATTTGTAAATCAACGATTCCTTTGTGGTTTTCCACAAGATGTATTAACATATTGACTACCATTATCAGTTCTAATTCTTTTAATTTTAATTCCCAATTTTTCATAAAAATTTAAAGCATTTTTAGTAGCATTTACAATATCTCTGGTTTGTGCTTGTTCAGATGGATAACAATAAGTAATTCGAGTTTTTTCATCAATAAAATCAATAATATATCATCTTTTACTTCCTGTTATATAATCTGATACTACTTTAATATCAGTCTGCAATAATCCAGTTTCTTTTACTTCATATCTCAAATGTTTTTTCTTAATAGTTTTTTGTGAATAAAAAACAAAACGTTTTAATCAACGATATATAGTTTTAACCGAAGGTTTTGGCAAAAAATTAACCTAATATCATCAATATGTCTTATTAAATAACAAAATTGAAAAGCACCTATACCAAACTCTTCTTTATACTGAACAAAATAATTTATAAATTTTTCTGATAATTCCAAATTATACAAATATTTAATATTTTTAGGTTTTGTTGATTTAAATAATAATTCTTCAAAAGGTTTATTTTTGTAGAAAATATCATAAAAACGTTTAGCTCAATAATAAAAAGTTTGCTTTGGCATATGTAATTGAGAAATTATTTCTTTACAAGAATTTTTATTTTTAAAAATAAAACAAAATTTTCTAAATTTATGATAATAAATATTAACTTTATTAATATTTTTATCATTTTTATACTTTTCTACAAACTTGTTAAATTTATAATCAAATTTAGTAAAATCAGCACTATTAATTAAATATTTCATTTTAAACTACACCTCAACTAATAATATAAAGTTATAAAAACTTTTATTAGTCCAAAAAGTGTGTCTAATCTACAGGAAAATTTAAAATTGAATTTGAAATGACATGAAAAGAGGAAAGTAAATAATACCATGATGAGGAATATTATTAATAGTAATAGTTAGTACACCAGTAGCAATAATATTATTATTTTGTTTAGTTGCTCTTATTTTGGGAGCAATAGCAATAATAAAAGATTAAAAGAGAATTTGATAATAATTAATATTTAGGCATTTGACATATACCCTTTTTGACTTCTATTCCTTATTTTTTATTCTTGCTTAAAATATGTCAATGTAACTCCTAATTAAAATTTTATATCTATACAGAACGAAACTATAGAATTATTAAAATTTGGATAACATTATAATTCTATAGTCCACCGTTTATTACGGTGCTGATGAGTTCATAAAAGGATGTGAAATAATGAGAAATATTAGAACTGAATGATTTTATAATGAAAAAAGTCCAAAAGAAATAAAATGTCCAATAGTAGGATTATTAAAAAATAAAGAAGATGCTTTATGTTATTTATTAGCATTAAATTTATATCCAAAATTATATCCACAAGATATTGGATGGGTTACACTTTATTGGACACTAATTACGTAGACAAGTGAACAAATTAGTGAAAAGAAAGGAATTATAATTATGACCAATATTAATTCATATACCGACGAATTTAAAAAGCAAATAGTAGCTTTATATCAAAGTGGTAAATCAATATCTTGCCTTGTTAAAGAGTATAATGTTACAAGAGCAGTTACTTATAAATGAATTAAGCAATTTACTAATTCAGGTAGTTTTAAAACTAAAGATAATCTTTCTGATTTAGAAAAACAATTAATTCAAGCAAATAAAGAATTAAAACAGTTACGAATGGTAAATGATATTTTAAAGAAAGCAGCACTAATAATAGGCAGAAAATAGAAATTATTTTTAAAAATAAATCTAAATATAAAATTCGCACAATGTGTCGTTTTTTAAAACTCTCTAAATCAACTTATTATTTTAATTTAAAGAAAAAAGAAAAAAATCAAAATAATATTTATGAACAAGCTGTTATTAGTGCTTTTAAAGAAAATAAAGAAGTTTATGGAACAAGAAGATTAAAAGTCATAATAGCAAACCAAGAAATTTATTTATCACGCAGAAAAATTAAAGAAATTATGAATAAGCATAATTTAATATCAAAATACACTAAATTATCATTCAAAAATCATCATAATAAAGTTAATGATAGTTAAATAACCAATCTTGTTAATAGAAATTTTAATAATAGAATTAAAAATGAAGTTATTGTTAGTTATTTAACTTATGTTCAAGTTAATGGTAAATGAAACTATATTTGCTTATTAATTGACCTATTTAACCGCGAAATTATTGGACATAGTGTTGGAGTTAAAAAAGATGCATCATTAGTAAATCAAGCATTTATGAAATCAAATCGCTGTTTAAAAGATATTGAAATATTTCATAGTGATCGCGGCAATGAATTTAACAATAAAATGATTGATAAACTTTTATTAGCATTCAATATTAATCGTTCTTTAAGCAAAAAAGGCTGTCCTTATGATAATGCTGTTGCTGAAGCAACTTTCAAAACTTTTAAGACAGAATTTATTAATGATAGAAATTTTACATCATTAATCCAATTAAAATTAGAATTATTTGATTACATCAACTGATATAACAACATAAGAATTCACAGCACTCTAAACTACTTAACCCCCATCAAATACCAAGCACAAATGTCTACCAAAAAATAGTCCTAAAAAGTGTTGCCATTCCATTTTTTAAAATCTTTAACTAATGGAGCAAAAATATATAATCATCAAACTTTAAATAATATGTTAATTGGTAAGCAAAAACAATTATTTTTTAAAATATTATCAATATTATCAATAGTTAAATTTGTATATTATAATGATTTTATATATTTATGTTATAATCAAGAAAATTATCATTACTATTAAAAATAAATCAATATTGGAATTTTTTAAATATTAATTTGTGGGTGCTTTAATGACAAGAATGGAAAAGTATAAAAGTTTACGTGAACAAATTGCTAAAGAAATTAAAGAAAATAGTAAGCTTTGAGAACAAGAACAAAAAATAGAAAATTATTATCAGCAACTAATAAAAATTGATAAATCATATTTTGAGCCAATTTTTCAAAAATTAAATTCTGATTTAAATTTAGTTAATTTTGAAAATTATTTTATTAAAAATAATGAACAACATTTAGATGATAATGATAAATTAATATTGGAAAATATGTTAGAAAATATTAATAATATTTTAAAAAAATATAGTGAAAATATTGATTTTGAAATAGTTGATGTGCCATTAATAAGTACTAATTTGGAATATCAAACGTTAATTAATAGTATGCATAATAAAATAAATGAATTTCAAAAAGACTTAGAAAGTAAAATTCATGATGTCAAAAATTTTGTTAAAAATTTAGAATTTAAATATAAAAAGTATAAAATAAATAATAGTCATCTTAATAAAGGACTAAAAGAAATTAATCAAGAACATAATAATTTTCAAGATGAATTACAAAAAATTAAAATTAAGCATAATTATAAATGAAGTTTAACAGTATTTAGTATTATCATTATTTGTTTAATTTTAATAGTCGTGTTAGTATTATCATTAATATTATTTATTAAGTAGAGAATGGAGAAAAATAATGTACCCAAAGATTAATATTGCAATAGATGGTCCAGCAGCTAGTGGTAAATCAGCAGCAGCATATTTGCTTTCTAAAAAAATTGATTATCAATTTATGGATACAGGAATTATGTATCGTAGTTTTACTAATTATTGTTTAAAAAATAAAATTGCTTTTGAAAGTGAAGATTTAATACTTGCAGCATTACAACTTTTTGATATAAGATGAGTTAATGGTCATTTTTTATTTAATGATCAACCACCAACAGAAGAAATTTATGATAAAAATGTTACTAGTAAAGTACCAATAATTGCTTCGTTATCTGAAGTTAGAAAAGTTATGGTTGCTAGAATTCAAGAAATGGTTAGAAGTCAAGGCTTTATTGTCGTTGGCAGAGATATTAGTAGTGTTGTTTTACCTGATGCTCAATTAAAGATTTTTTTAACTTCTAGTTTATACGCTCGTAGTGAAAGAAGATATAAACAGTATATTAAAGAGGGTATTAATATTACGCAAGAACAAGTATATAACGATATGGTAATTCGTGATAATGTTGATAAAACTCGTAGCACTGGTCAACTAGTAATTGTTGAAGATGCAGTTATTTTAGATAATAGTGATTATAATTTACAAACGACCGTTGATAAATTAAAAATTTTATATGATAATTACTTTAGTCATAAAAAATAATATTTTAAATATAAGGATTTGAATAAAATGAATAAGTTACCAAAAGTAGTAATTGTAGGACGCCCTAATGTTGGTAAATCTTCAATTTTTAATCGTATATTACAAAAAAAAGTAGCAATAATTGAAGATCTGCCTGGAGCAACTAGAGATCGAATTTATGGCATTGGTGAATGATTAACACAAAATTTTGTGATTATTGATACTGGTGGTATTACTAAAACGATTACTAATTTTACTCAACAAATCAATCAACAAGTTAATATTGCTTTAGCTGAGGCTGATATTGTTTTATTTGTTTGTTCTTATCAAGAAGGTCTAACTCACGAAGATGAAGACATTGCCAAATTATTATACAGAACGAAGAAACCAGTTATTATTATTGCGAATAAATATGATAATGTTCAAAAAGATAATGATAAAATTTATGATTATTTAAAAGTTGGCTTTGGCGAACCAATTTTAGTGTCTGCTAGTCATGGTATTGGTTTTGGTGATTTATTAGATATGATAATTACTAAGTTACCAAAAGAGGTTCATACAGAAAAAAATGAAAATATTAATCTGGCGATTATTGGTCGTCCCAATGTTGGTAAATCAAGTTTAGTTAATACTATTCTTCAAGAAAATAGAGTTATTGTTTCACCAATAGCAGGAACAACAACTGATGCTATTGATAGTAATTTTATTTATAATAAAAAACAATATTGTGTTATTGATACTGCTGGAATTCGTAGAAAAGGAAAAATTACTGAAGATTTAGAAAAATATAGTTTAATTAGAACTACTAATGCTATTGAACGTAGTGATATTGTTTTGTTTTTATTAGATGGTAGTGTTGAAATTCAAGAACAAGATTTAACAATAGCAGGAATGGCAAAAAATTTAGATAAGCCAGTTATTATTATTGTTAATAAATGAGATTTAGTTAAAAAAAATGAAAAAACAATGCAAGAGTTTACTAAAAAAATAAAAGAAAAATTTAAATACCTTGAGTATTCTTTTGTTGTATATTTATCTGCTTTAGAAAATACTAGAATTCATACTTTATTTGCTACTATTAATGAAGTATTAGTTAATATGAATTTAAGAATTAAAACAAGTATTCTTAATGAAATAATTAATAAAGCTCAATTAATTAATGAGCCGCCTTACTTTAAAAATGGTAGATTAAAGATATATTACACAACACAGGTTGAAAAAAATCCGCCTACTTTTATTTTAATGGTAAATGATTCACAACGATGTCATTTTTCTTATGAACGTTTTTTAATTAATCAAATTCGTGAACGATTTGGTTTTCAGGGTGTACCAATTAAATTAAGATTTAGAATGCGTAAGTCATTGTATAATAAACAATAAAAAAGTGTAAAATTTTGTGATTATATTTATTTTAAAGAAAATTATTGTATAATAGTTAAGTATAATTTTTGTTACTATCATTAATTTTTATTAATGATATTTTTTATGTTATAATCTTTTATAAGATTTATATTTATTTATAAATCATTTAATTTTATTAAAAATTCTGACCAGGAATGATTTTAAATGAATATTTCATATAATTTTTATGTTAAAAAGATTTTTTATGCTTGTTATGTTAAAAATGTTGTTTTGCCTATTGATATGATTAGAAATGAAAGAAATAAATTAGGCATAAAAAATATTGGTAATAATACTAAGTTAAGAAATAATAATGTTCGTACTAAGTCTAAATTAATTCAAAAAGCATTACATAATTTTTATAATGCAAGAGTTTTAATTTTTTTAACTTTAACTTATCATAAAAATGAAACTGATATTAGAAAAGCAAAAAAAGATATTCGTTTATTTTTTATTTTGTTAAAACGTTGATGAAATGACCCTAAACGTTCCAAATATTTAGGTGAATTAAAGCATTTTTATGTTTATGAATATCAAGAACGTGGTGCTGTTCATTTTCATATATTATTTAAGGCTTTTCTCCCTTTATGTACTATTTTTAAATTTTATCGCATAAATGCTGAGAAAAGCCTATCTACGGACTTCTCCCCACATTTTTAAATGAAACATAGCATTACAGTTTCAAAAGTAGGTATCTTGTTGAATTTATATGCAGCTTCTTTGGTATATAAATGAACATGATGTTTTGCAACTTTGATATGTGTTTTAAATGTTCTTCGTATATGTTTTCATACTGATTCAATTTGATTGGTATTTACGCTAATTTTTGAAACATAACCATCTTCTTGATGGTTAACTGTTTTGTGATTAGGGAAAAGTGATTTGAAATCACGATATCCTTTTCAAGAATCAGTATGTACATCACACTTTGAAGAAATATGGTTTCTTGGAAACTGCAAAAGATTTTTACTTTTTGCGTTTTTGATTACTTTTACAATTAAATTATTGGTTGTTTTTTCATAAATCCCAACAATTAATGTTTTATTTATCAAAGATCTTCCTTGTTTTTTAAAACCCATATGTGAAAGATACATTTCATCCATTTGCACTATGCCCTCAACAATAAATTGATGTTCTTGTTTGGCAATACGATTTCTGATTTCATGACCCATTCTTCAAGCAGTTTTCAAAGTCACACCCAATTCTTTTGCAACATCAGTTGATGTAATTCCATGTTTGGTGTTTATTCATCTAAAGATGAGATAAAATCAAAATCTCAAAGGTGTTTGTGACTTGTAAAAAATGGTGCCATGAAGAATACTAAATGTTTGATGACATTTCAAACATCTTATTCTTCTTAAATTAGAAGTATTCAAACTTGTTCAAGAACACATGATACATTTGTTTTTCTTCAAACTTGCTATATATTTTAAACAATCCTGTTCTGTTTGAAAAGCATTGTTGAACTCATTCAATTTCATTGTTTCCTCCACAAGTACATGTGGGGAGAAGTCCGGTAAATTATTTTTAGTACGAACAGTATTATTTCTTAATTTCTGCTTATTACCAACATAACATTTACCTTTCTTATTTCCAATATTATTTAAAAAAGAAATAGGTAAAACAATATTTTTAACATAACAAGCATAAAAAATCTTTTTAACATAAAAATCTTGTTGAATATCCATATATAAAACTCGGCAATTCTAGGTTTTTAAAAACCAATTTCATACATTTTAATAACAAACAAATCTTATCATAAAAAATTATAAAAGCAAACATAAACAAAAACGATACTTAACTTAACCAAGATAATTATGTTATAATCAAAATAAAAAAGTAAGGATAATTTTATGTTTTTATTAGCAAGTATAAGTCAAATATTAGCAATTAAATTAGCAATAATGGGAGCTCTTTTTTTAATATTTACTTTAATACCTGGTGTTCTGTTATTTTGTCATTCTGTATATGAAAATAAAAAAATAAATTTTAAAGAAAAAAACTATTATTGGCACTATATTTTTAATATTATCATTTTTATCTTTTATAGAAGTAATTATTTTTACAACTATTACTTAGTAAATTTCCCCACAATCTTAAATATTAATGTATAATATAATAATACTTACCTATAGGGGTTAGAAAAGGTAAGTTTCAAATTTATTTCATTTTATATTTTCATTTAAAATTAGGTTGGCACCTAATTAAAAAGTTACCTTAATTGGTAACTTTTTTTATATTTAGGCTTTTCTCCCTTTATGTACTATTTTAAATTTTATCACATAAATGCTGAGAAAAGCCTATCTACGGACTTCTCCCCAAATTTTTAATGAAACATAGCATTACAGTTTCAAAAGTAGGTATCTTGTTGAATTTATATGCAGCTTCTTTGGCATATAAATGAACATGATGTTTTGCAACTTTGATATGTGTTTTAAATGTTCTTCGTATATGTTTTCATACTGATTCAATTTGATTGGTATTTACGCCAATTTTTGAAACATAACCATCTTGATGGTTAACTGTTTTGTGATTAGGGAAAAGTGATTTGAAATCACGATATCCTTTTCAAGAATCAGTATGTACATCACACTTTGAAGAAATATGGTTTCTTGCAAACTGCAAAAGATTTTTACTTTTTGCGTTTTTGATTACTTTCACAATTAAATTATTGGTTGTTTTTTCATAAATCCCAACAATTAATGTTTTATTTATCAAAGATCTTCCTTGTTTTTTAAAACCCATATTTGAAAGATACATTTCATCCATTTGGACTATGCCCTCAACAATAAATTGATGTTCTTGTTTGGCAATACGATTTCTGATTTCATGACCCATTCTTCAAGCAGTTTTCAAAGTCACACCCAATTCTTTTGCAACATCAGTTGATGTAATTCCATGTTTGGTGTTTATTCATCTAAAGATGAGATAAAATCAAAATCTCAAAGGTGTTTGTGACTTGTAAAAAATGGTGCCATGAAGAATACTAAATGTTTGATGACATTTCAAACATCTTATTCTTCTTAAATTAGAAGTATTCAAACTTGTTCAAGAACACATGATACATTTGTTTTTCTTCAAACTTGCTATATATTTTAAACAATCCTGTTCTGTTTGAAAAGCATTGTTGAACTCATTCAATTTCATTGTTTCCTCCACAAGTACATGTGGGGAGAAGTCCGTTAAATTATTTTTAGTACGAACAGTATTATTTCTTAATTTCTGCTTATTACCAACATAACATTTACCTTTCTTATTTCCAATATTATTTAAAAAAGAAATAGGTAAAACAATATTTTTAACATAACAAGCATAAAAAATCTTTTTAACATAAAAATCTTGTTGAATATCCATATATAAAACTCGGCAATTCTAGGTTTTTAAAAACCAATTTCATACATTTTAATAACAAACAAATCTTATCATAAAAAATTATAAAAGCAAACATAAAAAAAACGATACTTAACTTAACCAAGATAATTATGTTATAATCAAAATAAAAAAGTAAGGATAATTTTATGTTTTTATTAGCAAGTATAAGTCAAATATTAGCAATTAAATTAGCAATAATGGGAGCTCTTTTTTTAATATTTACTTTAATACCTGGTGTTCTGTTATTTTGTCATTCTGTATATGAAAATAAAAAAATAAATTTTAAAGAAAAAAAACTATTATTGGCACTATATTTTTAATATTATCATTTTTATCTTTTATAGAAGTAATTATTTTTACAACTATTACTTAGTAAATTTCCCCACAATCTTAAATATTAATGTATAATATAATAATACTTACCTATAGGGGTTAGAAAAGGTAAGTTTCAAATTTATTTCATTTTATATTTTCATTTAAAATTAGGTTGGCACCTAATTAAAAAGTTACCTTAATTGGTAACTTTTTTTATATTTAGGCTTTTCTCCCTTTATGTACTATTTTTAAATTTTATCACATAAATGTTGAGAAAAGCCTATCTACGGACTTCTCCCCACATTTTTAAATGAAACATAGCATTACAGTTTCAAAAGTAGGTATCTTGATCTTGTTGAATTTATATGCAGCTTCTTTGGCATATAAATGAACATGATGTTTTGCAACTTTGATATGTGTTTTAAATGTTCTTCGTATATGTTTTCATACTGATTCAATTTGATTGGTATTTACGCCAATTTTTGAAACATAACCATCTTGATGGTTAACTGTTTTGTGATTAGGGAAAAGTGATTTGAAATCACGATATCCTTTTCAAGAATCAGTATGTACATCACACTTTGAAGAAATATGGTTTCTTGCAAACTGCAAAAGATTTTTACTTTTTGCATTTTTGATTACTTTCACAATTAAATTATTGGTTGTTTTTTCATAAATCCCAACAATTAATGTTTTATTTATCAAAGATCTTCCTTGTTTTTTAAAACCCATATGTGAAAGATACATTTCATCCATTTGCACTATGCCCTCAACAATAAATTGATGTTCTTGTTTGGCAATACGATTTCTGATTTCATGACCCATTCTTCAAGCAGTTTTCAAAGTCACACCCAATTCTTTTGTAACATCAGTTGATGTGTAATTCCATGTTTGGTGTTTATTCATCTAAAGATGAGATAAAATCAAAATCTCAAAGGTGTTTGTGACTTGTAAAAAATGGTGCCATGAAGAATACTAAATGTTTGATGACATTTCAAACATCTTATTCTTCTTAAATTAGAAGTATTCAAACTTGTTCAAGAACACATGATACATTTGTTTTTCTTCAAACTTGCTATATATTTTAACAATCCTGTTCTGTTTGAAAAGCATTGTTGAACTCATTCAATTTCATTGTTTCCTCCACAAGTACATGTGGGGAGAAGTCCGTTTTTTTATTACAATATTTACATTTATTCATTTTTAAACTCATAATTATCTAATTTACTTATATTTTCTTCTAATTGTTGAAAATTTGTATTATTTTCAATTACATTATTTGTATTTGGATTATCAATATAAACAATTTCTTCATCAATTATTGCTGATTGGTCAACTTGTAATGCTTTATTAATTAAATTTTGATTTTCTAATTTAATACTTGGATTTTTATTAATATCTCTAATAATTGCTTTAATAACTGTTTTTAAAGACATAGCATCAAAACTAGTATTTCAAGGACTATTACCATTTGCTTTACTATTTTTTTTCTATGTTCTTCACATTCTTGTTTAGTCATACCTTTAATAAAAGTAATATTTTTTCCTAAATAATCTTTAATACAAATCATTCCATAATAACCAATAATTTCTTTTGGCTCAAATATTTTTGCTGGATTAATTTCTCAACGTTTTGTTTTATCATTATAAATATGTTTATTTGTTATAACTTCTCTTTGAAAATCAATAACACAATTACTTCTTTGTAATAAAGTTAAAAAACTATCTTCTTGAATTTGTACTTGTAATTCATTACCATAAGGTATTAATGCTAATTCTTTTTTAATTGGATTATTTGATAAATTTAATTCAAATATAGTTGCTAATGTATTTAATAAAGATTGCGGATTAATTGTTGATAATTTTTTATCATTTAATTTAGTAACTTCATAATATTTTTTAAAATCATTAATTTGATTTTTTGTAATTGTTTTTGGTAATATTAAATTTGTCATTTTATTTCATTTCCTTTCATGTTCAAATTGCTTTTTCTCATTCAATTAATAATTCATTTGTTATTTCAACTTTTATTAATTCAATATCATTTTCTTTAACTCAAAATATAAAATGTATATTTGATAATTTATAATTATTATTTTTTAATAATCAATAATATGCTATTATTTGTAATTTTGATTTTTCTAATAATTCTTTACTAAAAACTTTATAAGTTTTAAAATCAATTATTGTATATAAATCTAATTTTTCATTTTTAAATATTAAATCAGGAGTTCCTGCAACAATATCATAATTAAATGCTTGTTCAATAATATATTGTGCATTTTCAATAAATTTAGGCTTTTCTCCCTTTATGTACTATTTTTAAATTTTATCACATAAATGTTGAGAAAAGCCTATCTACGGACTTCTCCCCACATTTTTAAATGAAACATAGCATTACAGTTTCAAAAGTAGGTATCTTGTTGAATTTATATGCAGCTTCTTTGGCATATAAATGAACATGATGTTTTGCAACTTTGATATGTGTTTTAAATGTTCTTCGTATATGTTTTCATACTGATTCAATTTGATTGGTATTTACGCCAATTTTTGAAACATAACCATCTTGATGGTTAACTGTTTTGTGATTAGGGAAAAGTGATTTGAAATCACGATATCCTTTTCAAGAATCAGTATGTACATCACACTTTGAAGAAATATGGTTTCTTGCAAACTGCAAAAGATTTTTACTTTTTGCGTTTTTGATTACTTTCACAATTAAATTATTGGTTGTTTTTTCATAAATCCCAACAATTAATGTTTTATTTATCAAAGATATTCCTTGTTTTTTAAAACCCATATGTGAAAGATACATTTCATCCATTTGCACTATGCCCTCAACAATAAATTGATGTTCTTGTTTGGCAATACGATTTCTGATTTCATGACCCATTCTTCAAGCAGTTTTCAAAGTCACACCCAATTCTTTTGCAACATCAGTTGATGTAATTCCATGTTTGGTGTTTATTCATCTAAAGATGAGATAAAATCAAAATCTCAAAGGTGTTTGTGACTTGTAAAAAATGGTACCATGAAGAATACTAAATGTTTGATGACATTTCAAACATCTTATTCTTCTTAAATTAGAAGTATTCAAACTTGTTCAAGAACACATGATACATTTGTTTTTCTTCAAACTTGCTATATATTTTAAACAATCCTGTTCTGTTTGAAAAGCATTGTTGAACTCATTCAATTTCATTGTTTCCTCCACAAGTAAATGTGGGGAGAAGTCCGTTAATTTATTTGGTAAATATTCTAATAATGTATAACAATAATTTAAATAATTTTCTGGAAATAAATTTTTAATAATATTTTTAATTTGATTATTTATATTTTTAATATTTATATTCTTAAAATATAATTTTGCTACTTTATGAACACAATTACCTCGAATTCTTGCATTATTAATATTAAAACAATATTTACAGTTATTACATTTACAATATGAATTACCTAAATAATAATCAAGTATTTTACTTACTGATATTAATTCTTTATTTTGAATAAAATATTGATGTGTTTCTTTTTTAAAAATTAAATTATTTTTTTGATTGTTTAATTGCATTTTTAATTAAACCTCTTATAAACTTTGTAATTGTAATATTTTTACTTTTACAAAAATCTTTAATTTCTTGTTTTTCAATATCAGAAACACGTATTTTTATATAATTATTTAATAATTTATCTTTTGAAATTTTATTTCTAGGTGCCATATTTATTTACTACTTTCTTATTTAACCTTTAATAATTCTTTTATAATCAATAATTACTTGTTCTAATTGATTTACATTTTCATAATTAAAATAATAACAACTAATTTTTAAATCACCATCATTATCAATTTCAACTTCAAAATTTTCATATTTACTATTAAATTTTTCTTGTAATTCTTCAAATTTTTCTATTAATTTCATTGCATTTTGTAATTCTAATTGATTCATTATTTTTACACTCCTTTAAAATTTTCTAATTGTAATTCATTAATATAATATTCATATAAGTAATCTCAATTATTTGATGTTAAATACATATCTTCTTCAATCATGTCATTAATACATTTATTACAATAATAACTATTATCTATTTCAGAAAATCATATATATTTTTCATTATGGATATTACATTTCATCATTATCACTCATTAATTTATAAAAACATTTATTACAAGTTCTATTTGCAAATGAAGAATTTTTATGACAAATATCACATGAACCAAATATTTTATCTTCTTGATATTTTAAATATATTCTTTTATCTTCTTTTAAATTCAACATAATTAATTCTCGCTTTCTATAATTTTTAATATTTCTTGTATTTCAATATATTTTTTATTTTTAAGTAATTTTTCATTACATATATTTTTTATTAATTCTATTTTTTCTACATTTAGTAACATATTTAATTTCCTTTAATACTTTAAATAAAATATTTTTTTATTATGAGTTGATATATCTTTTATTGGTGTAACAATATAATTAATTGGCTTATCATTTTTTTTATAAGGAATATTTATTTTAAAACTTTTATTATCTTTTTCTCATGTAATGTTATATTTAAAACATTCTTGATTTTTATCATTTGTAAAAATATAATAACCATTATATTGTTCATAAAATGTACAAGATATTAATTTATTTTCATTTGTAGTAATACCTGAAATATTTTTAATATATTTTAAAATATCACTACCTTTAATACTTTCAATATCTTTTGTAATTGATTTTTTACCTAATTTATAATTAAAATCTTCAATTATTTTTAATGTTATTTTTTTATTATTTTTATTTAAAGTAGTATCTTTAATTGGAAATCATGTTTCATATTCACCAATTTCTAATAACATACCTTTAGTTGTTTCTCTTACTTTATTTTTAATATCTAAATTAACATTAATCATTACAAATCCTTTCTATGTATAAGCCTTATCACTGTAGGTGATAAGGCTTATATACTACTAACTAATACTTCTACTACTACGTAAGGCTTATATGCTACTGTAAGTAGCAAAGCCTTGGAGGGTAGGGGTTCTAGGGGAAGGGAACCAAAATTTCTGAAACTTTCAAAGAACATGACAAAAATTACTATTGGAATATTCCAGCACAATAGCCTACATAATTTTTTATTTAGTTATGTAATAATTAATTACTTTAATAAAGTGCTGGTTTAATAAAATAATTAATTATAATTTTTTAACAATTAAAAATGAGAGTTTTATCTCTCATGTCATTTTTATAAAATATACCAATTTTTTATTCGGCCCAATAATCAAATACTTGATCACTAATAACAACAGGTAAAAACTTACTAAAAATATTATCTTTTAATGCATTTAAAGCAAAATCATTAATTTCACCTAAAATCGGACTAACTTTATATGAAGCTTGTAAACTAATTTTTGGTCTAATAGTAATTTGATTAATAAGATTCCAAATTCTTTCTGGAGTTTTATTATTTTCAATAACTACTTTAAAAGCTTTTTTAAAAAAATCATTAAAATCCTTAGTAAAAAAACTATCAATAATAATTTCAGTTAAAAAATTTTTGTCATTTTGATGTTGATAATAACTTTTTCAATCATCATAATAATAAACAGTAGATGTTTTTTCTCATTGTTAATTTGTAAATCATTAATTTTAAATTCATAAGCACCACTACTATTAGGATTTTCATTATCCAAATTTAAATTATGTCGATTAATAACACGATTAATTCCTACTGCAGAACTATAGTTATTAACTAAAGCAATTGGTAAACGATTAATATTTCCCAATGGATTAAAAAAGCTCATAAAGCAATAAAAGCATATAAAAATGGAATAAAACATAGTGCAATACTTTTAATAATTGTTCTTTTATTTTTATAAATGTGTTTAGTCCCCACTGCTTTAAAAACCATTTTAAATTCTTGAATAGCAATTTTAAATTTATTTAAAATTTTTAACACTTTCTTACTCCTTAATAGATTATCTTTAATAAATTTAGTTATAATAATATTATAAATACATTTGATAAAAAGGGAGAAAAAATATTATGTTGAAATTAACAATTAAAGGTAAACCCGTTCATATTAAAAATGAAATAATCAAAGTCGGAGATACTTTATCATTTTCTGCAGTTAATAAAACAATGGATAATATGAATTTAGAACAATTCACTAATAAATTTAAAATTATTTCTAGTGTACCAAGCATTGATACTAAAACTTGTGCTTTACAAACTATACACTTTAATAAAGAGGCTACTAAATTAAAAGATTTAGTTATCATTACTATTTCGAAAGATTTACCATTTGCTCAAAGTCGCTTTTGTGAAAAACTAAAAATGAATAATAATTTTCATATTTGAAGTGATTATCGAAATAATGAAAATAATTTTAGTAATACTACTAATTTATTAATTGATGAAATCCAATTATTAGCACGTACTATTATCATTGTTGATAAAAATAATAAAGTTGTATACTTACAAATTGTTAAAGAAGTAACATTAGAACCAAACTATGATGAAGTTCTAAAATTTATTAAAACTTTAACATAAAAAAAGTTAGGTAATACTTATTTTAAAAATATTACCTAACTTTTTTTATTTATCAGTAGACTTTTAAAAAACTATTTATTTTGAAAATCAACTACGACTTTTTGAAGTCTTATTTTGTTTTTCAGAATTTTCATTTTCTACTTTTTCTTTATTAGCTTTTTCTATATCTTCGCGTGTTAATCTTTTTTGCATATTTGCAACTCTTCGTTTTGCTGATTTATTAAGTTCTTTTTCTACTTTTTCTTTATTAGCTTTTTCTATATCTTCGCGTGTTAATCTTTTTTGCATATTTGCAACTCTTCGTTTTGCTGATTTATTAAGTTCTTTTTCTACTTTTTCTTTTTCTTCTTTATTCATAACTTTATCTCCTTTTTAGATTATAAAGACATTTTTCTCATCTTTCTACTTGGTGACTTTTCTCTAACATCTTCTCTCACAAGATTATCACTTTTTTTATTATTTTTCAAAATTTCTTCTATTTCATTGGTAAAAGCAGCAACTTCTTTCCCATAAATTCTTAAATTGCGTTCATCAGGTTGAGGTTTTTGATTTTCTTTATTAATTTCACTTGCCACAAAAGTAATCATTTCTAATTTATTTTGTATTGCTCCATTTTGCTCTGCACTTAAATCTTTTTTTGCTACTTCTACTTGTGCTTGTAATTCATTTTTTCTTTTATAAATATTTTCCAAATTTTGCTGTTTTAATTCTCTTTTATTTTCTTCAAATCTTTGACTTAATTCATTTTGCATATCCATAAAATTTTTATTTTTATTATTATTTCAAATTTGTTGAAAACTATTCAAAATTCTTTGTTGTTTTGCTTCTGGAGGTAAGCTTAAAAATAATTCTTCTTGTTGTTCTCTTTTTAATAATAATCTTTGTTCTTGTAGTTTATTTTCTAGATTTATTTCACTTTTTGATTTTCAATTAGGAAAAAAGATTTTTTTTACTTTTTCTTTATACTTTTCTCATAATGTAACAACTCCACCAACAATAACTCCACAAATTAAAGCAGATACTGACGGTGCATAAAAAGTTGCTATAAAAGGAGCTACTAATGGAGTAACAACTAAACTACTTAAAATACCAATACCAGCCCAAGCAACTACAAATATTGTTATTTTTAATACTTGTCATAAAACTTTTCTTACTTTTTTATTTTTTATATCTACTTGTTCTTCTTTTTGTTTCTCATTAAGGTTATTAATGAAATCAAAAAATGGTATTCTGATAATAGTTGTGTCCTTATTTTCTTCTAATTTAATAAAAATTTCATCATTTTTTACTTCATTAGAAAATTGTTCATAACTTAAATGTCTAATTTGTTTAATTACTTGATCTGCTTCAAGATAAATTAGTTGTTGTCAAATTTCTTTTTTTTCATCATCATGAATTTCTAATAATAAAACTGGTTTATTATTAATTTCTATTATTTCATCATAAACAAAATACTCTTTGCCTCCCTCTACTATAGAAGTTTCAAATTGAAGACATTTTAGTTCATTATCTTCACTTGATTGATTTTCAAACATAAACGTTTCACCATTATGTCAATTTTCATTATTTTTCTTGAATTTATTAGTGAATTCACTTTCTGCAGCTTTGAATTGTTCTGCAAGAATTGTTTTTATTGGTAAAGTCATTTTGGTATCTCCTTTAATTAAAAAAACCATTTACTTTAAAATAAAGCAATGGGTAAAAAAACTTATATGTTTAATATTTACATTTTATCAAATATTATATAATTTACAATATTTTATTTAAATTAGGAGGTATTATTTTAACTTATAGTTTTTGAATAACATTAACAATATAACATGAAAATTCTATAATTTTGTTAATTTAATTATACCATAAAAAAATAAAATATGTAATTAATACTTAATTTAATAAGGCTTTTCTCCCTTTATGTACTATTTTTAAATTTTATCACATAAATGTTGAGAAAAGCCTATCTACGGACTTCTCCCCACATTTTTAAATGAAACATAGCATTACAGTTTCAAAAGTAGGTATCTTGTTGAATTTATATGCAGCTTCTTTGGCATATAAATGAACATGATGTTTTGCAACTTTGATATGTGTTTTAAATGTTCTTCGTATATGTTTTCATACTGATTCAATTTGATTGGTATTTACGCCAATTTTTGAAACATAACCATCTTGATGGTTAACTGTTTTGTGATTAGGGAAAAGTGATTTGAAATCACGATATCCTTTTCAAGAATCAGTATGTACATCACACTTTGAAGAAATATGGTTTCTTGCAAACTGCAAAAGATTTTTACTTTTTGCGTTTTTGATTACTTTCACAATTAAATTATTGGTTGTTTTTTCATAAATCCCAACAATTAATGTTTTATTTATCAAAGATCTTCCTTGTTTTTTAAAACCCATATGTGAAAGATACATTTCATCCATTTGCACTATGCCCTCAACAATAAATTGATGTTCTTGTTTGGCAATACGATTTCTGATTTCATGACCCATTCTTCAAGCAGTTTTCAAAGTCACACCCAATTCTTTTGCAACATCAGTTGATGTAATTCCATGTTTGGTGTTTATTCATCTAAAGATGAGATAAAATCAAAATCTCAAAGGTGTTTGTGACTTGTAAAAAATGGTGCCATGAAGAATACTAAATGTTTGATGACATTTCAAACATCTTATTCTTCTTAAATTAGAAGTATTCAAACTTGTTCAATAACACATGATACATTTGTTTTTCTTCAAACTTGCTATATATTTTAAACAATCCTGTTCTGTTTGAAAAGCATTGTTGAACTCATTCAATTTCATTGTTTCCTCCACAAGTACATGTGGGGAGAAGTCCGTAAAAAAATTAAGGAATAAATTATATATCACTTATTAATAAAATATTTATGATATATATTATTATAAACTTAATATTAGTTTTTAACCAATTACTTTTATTTTTAAAGTAAATTGGTTTTTTATTTTTAAATTATAAAGAGAGGATAAAATCAAATGAATAAATTTCAAGAATTTGGGACATTATTTGGAGTTTCATTAGGCGGTATTGCTGGTCTTACTACTAGTATAATGATTTTAATGAAAGATAAAAATCCAAAAGATAGTGATAATCTAAAAGAATTATTTATTTATACAGCAGCATTTGCTGGAGGATTGACTGGAGGAATATTAGGTTATGGTTTGGGAACTATTACTTCAAGAATATATTATAAGTGTTTTCCAACAGATGTTTCTTTAATTAATTATGATAATAATACTGTTAGTAATAATGAATCAGTAAATGTATCAGAAACAACACCATTATTACCTGAAAATATAACTAGTATAAATATGCCAATTAGTACTACTACTACAAATGAAGAATGTTTTGTTTCACCATCAGTAAATCCAGTTAAATCAAATTCACCAAGTCTTTAATATAATTTAGTATATTATTAAATTTTAAGGCCGAATAAAAAATTGGTATATTTTATAAAAATGACATGAGAGATAAAACTCTCATTTTTAATTGTTGAACAATTATAATTAATTTTCGGACTTCTCCCCACATGTACTTGTGGAGGAAACAATGAAATTGAATGAGTTCAACAATGCTTTTCAAACAGAACAGGATTGTTTAAAATATATAGCAAGTTTGAAGAAAAACAAATGTATCATGTGTTCTTGAACAAGTTTGAATACTTCTAATTTAAGAAGAATAAGATGTTTGAAATGTCATCAAACATTTAGTATTCTTCATGGCACCATTTTTTACAAGTCACAAACACCTTTGAGATTTTGATTTTATCTCATCTTTAGATGAATAAACACCAAACATGGAATTACATCAACTGATGTTGCAAAAGAATTGGGTGTGACTTTGAAAACTGCTTGAAGAATGGGTCATGAAATCAGAAATCGTATTGCCAAACAAGAACATCAATTTATTGTTGAGGGCATAGTGCAAATGGATGAAATGTATCTTTCACATATGGGTTTTAAAAAACAAGGAAGATCTTTGATAAATAAAACATTAATTGTTGGGATTTATGAAAAAACAACCAATAATTTAATTGTGAAAGTAATCAAAAACGCAAAAAGTAAAAATCTTTTGCAGTTTGCAAGAAACCATATTTCTTCAAAGTGTGATGTACATACTGATTCTTGAAAAGGATATCGTGATTTCAAATCACTTTTCCCTAATCACAAAATCAAGATGGTTATGTTTCAAAAATTGGCGTAAATACCAATCAAATTGAATCAGTATGAAAACATATACGAAGAACATTTAAAACACATATCAAAGTTGCAAAACATCATGTTCATTTATATGCCAAAGAAGCTGCATATAAATTCAACAAGATACCTACTTTTGAAACTGTAATGCTATGTTTCATTTAAAAATGTGGGGAGAAGTCCGTAGATAGGCTTTTCTCAGCATTTATGTGATAAAATTTAAAAATAGTACACAAAGGGAGAAAAGCCATAAAAATATTACAAAACAATGATATAAAAATTGATGATTTAGATTTATAAAAAAAAGGAAATGTAATTATGAAACATATAATTAAATG
The DNA here is from genome assembly GCF_030316605.1 of Spiroplasma ixodetis Y32. Taxonomy (GTDB): domain Bacteria; phylum Bacillota_I; class Bacilli_A; order Mycoplasmatales; family VBWQ01; genus Spiroplasma_E; species Spiroplasma_E ixodetis. Next base: position 1,157,602 of record NZ_CP127039.1, on the reverse strand, counting down.
TATGGCAAAATATTGTAATATTAAAATTGAAATTGAATTAAAAAAAACTTGATATTTAAATGAAAATAATAAAAGAATTTATACATATGCAAGAGAAAATAAATTATCTTTTTGTTCAAAACATAATCAAGAATTTACTAATGCTTTAAATGAAATGAAAGAAAATATATTAAAAGAAAATATTGAAAATATATTAAAAGAAAATATTAATAATAAAGTAAATAATGAATTAAATAAATATAAGAAGTAAATATGAATTGATATGATTGAATTATATTTATAATATCTAATAGTTTTGGTTTTTTTATAGGGACTATTTTAGGTGAATTAACTATTAGATGATGATATAAAAAAAGAAAAATTAAAATGACTAATGTTGATAAATTAACTTTAGATTGTTTATTAATGGATATGGAAAAAATTATTAATTGTTCAGATTGTAAATTATGTGAAGAACATGATTATAATAAGTGACCAAGTATAAATATTGATTGAGATAGTATACCTGAGTGAAAAGATAATAATCAAAATAAGGAGTAAATAATGACTAAAGAAATTGAAGAAAAAATTATTGAATTTACTAATCAAATAAGTATTAAATTAGATAAAACTGAAAAAAAGTATTAACTGAAATTATCAATAATTATATAAATTTAAGTAAAACATTAAATGAAATAACTAATAAACATAAAAAAGAACATTAAAAATAAAAATAATACTTAAAAATATAAGTATTATTTTTTTATTTTAAATTATAATAAATATATAAAATTATTTTATTTAAAATGAAAGGAAAATTAATTATGAGTTGAGGTATAAAAAACAATAAAATTGGTTCAAACGTTATTGAAGATTTAAGTATTAATAAAAAAGCAAAAAAATGTAAATTCTAATGAAAATAATTCTAAATTAGAAAATATAAATAATTTTGGAACATCTACAGATTGAAATAAATTTTTAGCAGATTATAATGATTTAAAAGTTCAACAAATAGAAAAATTTAATATTTTAAGTAGCTGTGAAATTTGTGCAAAACAAATTTATGAAAAAATTATAAAGATAACTAATATGCAAAATCAAATTGTTAAAAATAGAGAAGAAAATTTTATAAATAGTAATTTTATAAATACTGGAAATAATCAATGAAATGAATTAGAAAATTTAAAAAATGCAATTAAACAAGGAGTAAATATTCAAACTTGTAATGAACATACACAAATTAAAAAAGATTTAAATATTTTATATATAAAAATTCAAACTTTTAATGAAATAAAAAATAAACGGACTTCTCCCCACATGTACTTGTGGAGGAAACAATGAAATTGAATGAGTTCAACAATGCTTTTCAAACAGAACAGGATTGTTTAAAATATATAGCAAGTTTGAAGAAAAACAAATGTATCATGTGTTCTTGAACAAGTTTGAATACTTCTAATTTAAGAAGAATAAGATGTTTGAAATGTCATCAAACATTTAGTATTCTTCCTGACACCATTTTTACAAGTCACAAACACCTTTGAGATTTTGATTTTATCTCATCTTTAGATGAATAAACACCAAACATAGAATTACATCAACTGATGTTGCAAAAGAATTGGGTGTGACTTTGAAAAATGCTTGAAGAATGGGTCATGAAGTCAGAAATCGTATTGCCAAACAAGAACATCAATTTATTGTTGAGGGCATAGTGCAAATGGATGAAATGTATCTTTCACATATGGGTTTTAAAAAACAGGGAAGATCTTTGATAAATAAAACATTAATTGTTGGGATTTATGAAAAAACAACCAATAATTTAATTGTGAAAGTAATCAAAAACGCAAAAAGTAAAAATCTTTTGCAGTTTGCAAGAAACCATATTTCTTCAAAGTGTGATGTACATACTTATTCTTGAAAAGGATATCGTGATTTCAAATCACTTTTCCCTAATCACAAAACAGTTAACCATCAAGATGGTTATGTTTCAAAAATTGGCGTAAATACCAATCAAATTGAATCAGTATGAAAACATATACGAAGAACATTTAAAACACATATCAAAGTTGCAAAACATCATGTTCATTTATATGCCAAAGAAGCTGCATATAAATTCAACAAGATACCTACTTTTGAAACTGTAATGCTATGTTTCATTTAAAAATGTGGGGAGAAGTCCGTAGATAGGCTTTTCTCAGCATTTATGTGATAAAATTTAAAAATAGTACATAAAGGGAGAAAAGCCAAAATAAATTATTAAATATATAAAAATATAACAAAAAAGTTACCTTAATTGGTAACTTTTTAATTAGGTGCCAACCTAATTATAACTATGAGATAAATAACATATAACATCAATAACTTACCTTTTCTAACCCCTTAGGTAAGTATTTTTATATTATACATTAATATTTAAGATTGTGGGGAAATGTTATTTTAGTTATTTTTTAATTCTGATTTTTCTTTTATTTTTTTTCTTTGTTCATAATCATATAATATTTTTCTTCCTTTTTTAATTCCCAAATCTGTTAATAATTCATTATATTTTTTTTGCATTATAATAATTCCAATTATTAATCCTATTATATTAAGTGCAATAAAAAGAATTAAAATTCCTCAAGCAGTTCTATCTTCTCTTACACCACCCATTAGTAATATAAGTCCGCCTACAGTTAATCAAGTAATAAGTAATAAAGTAAATATTGAACCTAATACTGTTAATCAAATTGCTCAAGTTGGCATAGTCTTCTTCTCCTTAATTAATAATTTATATAGTAATAGTATAATAATTATCTTGAATTTACAACTATTTTGGTAATTGATATTGAATAACTATCAACATTTTCAGCATAAAATAAATTTTCACCATGACTTGGACCGCTACTTCTATTTGCTATTGAATAAATATAGGCTGGGAATAATTGTAAATTAAAATTTAATCTACTGTTATCTAAATTTTTAAATCCAAAGAATATTTCAGTATCATATTCTTCAGTATACAAAGTCCCCCTATTTTCATTTGCTGTAACATTAATTATTTTTTCATTGAATTTATATAAATTATTTTTATTGTTTACAGTTTTTCCCATTGTAGCAATTCCATAATAATTATAATTTAAATCAAATTTATATTTATTTATACTATAATTTTCACTATTAATTATTAATTATTAATTATTTATTGTCATTATAATAATTTAATTCTTTTAAATTATAACTAAACATTCTAGTATATTCTTTTTCAGAAAAAGTTTGAGATGTATAAAAATCTGAATAAATAGCAGTAGTATTTGTATGTTTACTTGTTTTGTAATTTCAAGAAATATAAACATCTATACTTTTATAATATCTTTGTAAATCTTCAAAACTATTAATTAACAATGTAGGGTCTAATTTTAATTTAACATCTAAATTAATGTCTAATGGTTTAATTTTAGGTGCTATATTATTTATTCAATTATTGGGATTATAAGAAATATTATAATTATTATCTACATTAAATACTTTTTCTAATGGTAAATCTATACTATAAGTAGGATTATCCGGAATAAATAACAATGTTTTTGCTATATTTTGAGGACTTGGTGGTAAAATTTTTGTTGGATAACTAAATGTAGTTTCTTCACTTTCTTCATATTCATCATGATTTAATTTATATAAAGTACTTCAATTAAAAGCATTACCAGTTAAAGCACCCATATTATTATATCTAAACTGAGCAACTGATATTTCATTATAATCACCTTGATAAGTAAAAGGATTATCACTATAAAATGTATGTCTTTCTTCTCTTTGATTTAAACTTTGTGTAACAATTTTATCAATAATATAAGCATAATTTGAACCATTAATTATATCATTACTTGTAGGATTTCATTGACATTCAATATCTTCATTTGTAAATGGTGAAGCTATATCTAAAAATTCACTATCTTCAGCTAAAATATAAACTGGATGGGTTACACTTTATTGGACACTAATTACGTAGACAAGTGAACAAATTAGTGAAAAGAAAGGAATTATAATTATGACCAATATTAACTCATATACCGACGAATTTAAAAAGCAAATAGTAGCTTTATATCAAAGTGGTAAATCAATATCTTGCCTTGTTAAAGAGTATAATGTTACAAGAGCAGTTACTTATAAATGAATTAAGCAATTTACTAATTCAGATAGTTTTAAAACTAAAGATAATCTTTCTGATTTAGAAAAACAATTAATTCAAGCAAATAAAGAATTAAAACAGTTACGAATGGAAAATGATATTTTAAAGCAAGGAGCACTAATAATAGGCAGAAAATAGAAATTATTGTTAAAAATAAATTTAAATATAAAATTCGCACAATGTGTCGTTTTTTTAAAACTCTCTAAATCAACATATTATTTTAATTTAAAGAAAAAAGAAAAAAATCAAAATAATATTTATGAACAAGCTGTTATTAGTGCTTTTAAAGAAAATAAAGAAGTTTATGGAACAAGAAGATTAAAAGTCATACTAGCAAACCAAGAAATTTATTTATCACGCAGAAAAATTAAAGAAATTATGAATAAGCATAATTTAATATCAAAATACACTAAATTATCATTCAAAAATCATCATAATAAAGTTAATGATAGTCAAATAACCAATCTTGTTAATAGAAACTTTAATAATAGAATTAAAAATGAAGTTATTGTTAGTGATTTAACTTATGTTCAAGTTAATGGTAAATGAAACTATATTTGCTTATTAATTGACCTATTTAACCGCGAAATTATTGGACATAGTGTTTGGAGTTAAAAAAAGATGCATCATTAGTAAATCAAGCATTTATGTAATCAAATCGCTGTTTAAAAGATATTGAAATATTTCATAGTGATCGCGGCAATTAATTTAATAATAAAATGATTGATAAACTTTTATTAGGATTCAATATTAATCGTTCTTTAAGCAAAAAAGGCTGTCCTTATGATAATGCTGTTGCTGAAGCAACTTTCAAAACTTTTAAGACAGAATTTATTAATGATAGAAATTTTACATCATTAATCCAATTAAAATTAGAATTATTTGATTACATCAACTGATATAACAACATAAGAATTCACAGCACTCTAAACTACTTAACCCCCATCAAATACCAAGCACAAATATCTACCAAAAAATAGTCCTAAAAAGTGTTGCCATTCCAAAATTAATAAATCTTAAACCTAAATAGTTAGGAATTTTTAATTTATATTAATAAAAATGTGGTACAAAATACTTTTATTTTTCTCTCAAAAAAATATACTTTATACGCATTTTTTAAAGTAAAACCTAATTATAATTAAGTAATATTTAGTTTTTTATTTTGATATTTTTTTCTAAAATTAAATTGTAAAAAAATATTAATTTAAAATTCGTGGTTTAGATTGAAAAGTATTACTAATACCATTATTACTATCAATAGTATTATTTATAATTGGCTTAATATACATATCAAATCTAGTAATAGCAACATTTTTAATACTAATAAAAAATTGCTTTAAAAAATCTAATTCTTCAAATGTAAAATTTAGTTCTTGATTAGTAATCAAATCATTAATTTTTTTAATATCATAATTATTTTCATAATACACAGCAAAATTATCACATTGATTTTGTTTGATCAACATAAAAAAAGAATCAATAGTATTATTATCCAACTCTTCAATTGGTACTGATTTTAAAATTTTATGTTCAGTATCATTATAAGTTGTTGTTACTTTATATAAAATTTTTAAATCATTATCAATTTTATATTTTTCTAATTTATAATTTTTTAATTGATTGTTATCATTAACATAATATGATTTGTTTGCCATTTGATTACCACCTTTAAATAAAATAAATTCTTTTTCAATTTAAATAAAAAAAAAGAAATTTAAAAAATCAAGTATTAGTACTTATTTAATTTTACAACTAAATTATTTAGAAGTAAAGTAAATCTATAATAAAATATATTATTTTATTATAGATTTAAATTTAATTTATATTAATTAGAAAATTTATTATTTACCTGGAGTTCCAACAGCCATTTTTTGTGCAAGAATAACACTATTAAAATGTAACTGTAAAAATGCGGGTTCACCATCATTAAAAGTTTTTATTTCTTCTGTGCCAGTAGGTGAACTAAAAAAATGAGTTGTAAAAGATGTATTTAATACTTTAAGTAAAGACTCAAACTTTGTTTTGTTTAATTCATCAGTAAACTCTAATTTAAAACCAGAAGTTGGCTGATCGGCCTTGAATCTTTGATCAGCAGTTAGTTTTAAATCAGTTAAAGGTTCTTTTATAATATTACTTGTTATTACCTTTGAAACATTTAAATTTGCTGCCTTTATATTAATATTATAAGATTTAACAAGCTTAGCAGCAGTTTTGCTATACTCATAATATCAATTTGACAAATACCACATCCGCTACTTTAAAGTCAGTTGTGTCAGCAACTGATATTTCACCTGGAACAGCAGTTTTAATTGTAACAATTAAATTGGTAATAGCCTCAACATCGGGTTTAAGTAATCATTATCTTGATTACCAGATGTAAATCCCAACTCCCTTAAAAAGGTTGCAGCATCAGCATCTTTTGCTTTCCATTTACCATCAGTAGAACCTTCAACTAATAACTTTTCTTTAAACAAATTATCTTTAATAAGATTAGTAGAGTCAGCAGTGATAATACAAGTTCCAAGATTATCAAAATTTATTACTTCATCAATTATACTTGTATTTTCATCACTATATCATCCTAATAATTCTGCATATTTCCAATTTAATTGCGGATTATTAGGAATATTTGAACCATTATTACCGCACGCAACAACTGGAGGAGTTGCTCCTACTGTTAATGAAAGGGTACCCATTAATCTTAATATATTTTTCATATTCACATATACCTCCAATAATATTCTTTAAACTTATTATAATAACTATAAATCAATAACTTAGTTACTTTTTTAATATAACATCGTATAATAAGTTCTCCAATATTTATTATATACTATATGTTTATAATGTTTAAAAATATGAAAAATAAACATTTTTTAAAAATAAAATACTCCTTTTAATTTAAAAGGAGTATTAATACTATTTTTATTTTATAAAATTATGCAAGTGTTAATTCAGTTTTTGCTTCAAAAGTAACATCACCAGTTTTATAAGTTATTTCTAATTTATCACCAGCAGCTCAAGCATCACCAGCAGCAGTAATTGTTCCTAAATTTGCCCCAATTTTTAAAGCAGTTAGAGTATTTAAAGCAGTAAACTGTTTTACTTGATCTGATTCTCCTTTAATTAGTATTGGTTCTCCTGGTTTTTTTGCAGTTTCTGGAATTTTAGTACCATCTGCAAACATAATTTTTGAATTTGTAGCAACATCAGTATCTGGTATTTTAATTTCAGCAGCTATTGCAGTAAGAGCAGTAACAATAACACCTTTTGTTTTATCAGTTTTTAACTTAATGCCATAAACATCACCAAGTGCCTCTTCACCTTTTTTAAATTGGAAGTTAAAAGTACCACCAGTAATAGCATAATCTTTACCATCATCCATTTTAGCTAATTCTGGTTTAAAATCAGTAACTGCACCAGTAATTTTATCTAATTCTTCTTTATTAAATTTTCCATCTGTAGCTGTTTGTTTTAATTTACCAGTAAGAAAATCAGCACATGCTTGATTAGCAGCTGAACCATCATGTTTTAATAGAGCACTAGCTTTAATTGGTGTTTTTAAAGCATCAATAGTTCAAGTAACATTATCCTTGACAGTTGTATCAAGTGAAGCTGTTTGTACACCTTCTCCATTTTCATCTGTTAACCCTAATTGTTTTGATACTTTTACGTTCATGGCTACACCAGCTTTATCACCACAAGCAACAACTGAAGTAGTAGCTGCTGTTGTTAATGTTAATGCACCCATTAATCTTAATATATTTTTCATATTCATATATAGTACCTCCAATAATATGACTTTTGAACTACAAATACAATAACCACAATTTAGAATTACTTCTAAACATAATATTGAAATGAATCTAATTAACATTATACATCATATTGGGCGGTTGTCAAATTTACGAAATAATTAATTATTATATTAGTAACTTATTTCCAAAAATGAATTATTTAAAAAATAATGAAAATTAGACAAAATTACTCTCTTTTACCCTTAAATTTATATTCGACGTATTTTAAAAAATATACATTTAAAAAATAAAATAAAAATTATTCTCAAAGTTATTATTAAGGAAAAAGACAAGAAATAATCTTGTCTTTTTTTGTAATTGTAAAATTTTAAAATTTTTAATAAACCTCTTTAACACTATTATCAACACGTGTTAGAGAACTAAAACAGTGAATTACAACACAGTTGTTAAAAATAGTAGCTAGCATTTGGACTTGCATGAATAAATAATAAGTTGATGATGCCTAATAAAATATACTAACCAGAAATGGTAATTCTTGGGGTGGGAGCGAATTGGAAACTAGTATATATAGACCTGTTGTAGGGACCTATTGTATTAATTCTATTCTTTATTTAACGAACCTTGCCACTCCCCAGTGAGCAAGTGTTGGTTTTATTTTTTATTTTTTTTGAAAAAATTTTTGGGCGAGAAAATAAATTTCAAACTTGTAAAAAAAATTGAGCGGTGCAGGTTCAATTAAAATATTAATTTGCTTAACGCAAATTAAATAAATATTGAATCGAATGGGCATTGGTTAGATAAGTTTACTTTCTTGTCTTCAAATCTGTACAAATTGGTTTGGAGACATTTTTAATCGTAAAATCATTCTATCATTATTTCATCAGTTAATAAATTTTCTTAATGCTTCTGTGAAATGTTTAATGCTATTAAACTTGTTACCAAACATAATTTTAAAATCTCTTTTGATTCAGCGATTTAAACATTCACTTACTTGGTTGCCTTTAAATCCTGATAAACTTTTTGAATGAATTAAAGTTTTACTTTTATTAAAACTATTTGTAACTATTTTACTAGTATTACCTGAACCTAAATCAGACTGGATAAATGTTGCAAATATTTTATGTTCTTTACGACTTGCCTTTGTTACTTGATTAAGAACATTTAAAATGGTTATTGCATTTTCACTTTTATTAATTTTTCAACCAACTATAGCATTACTATTCATATCTGTAGCAATTTCTAATAATAATTTAGTTTTTTTATTATTAATAATTAATTCTTTAAATCAAGTACCATCGATGCCAACTTTTTCAAGATAAGTATTACTGGTAAAATTACGTTTTAATAAATCTTGGAAATTTGATTTTAAGGCATTAGATTTCGCTCTACGCTGTTTTTTGGGTTTGGTTAATAGTTTGGGATATTATTATCTTCTAATAACCTCATAATGCTGTTTTTACTGCATTTAAGATTGGTGTTGTTTTTCTTTAATTCTAATCTCACCTTTTCTAAACTAGTAATTTTAATTATTTTATCTTTGTTGCTAATAACAACAATTTTATTTAATTCTTTTAATAACTCATTATCAATTTTTGTTTGATATTTCTTTTTACCGTTTTTTATTCATTTATAATATGCAACTTTACTGATAGGTAACAAACTAATTATGTCATTAATTCCATAATTTTTATTTCTATATTTATCAACTATTAAAAAACATTTACTTTTCAATAATTTACTATTTAAAATATTTTGATTGTTTTTTAATTCTTTATCACAGAATTGTTTTTGTCTTAAAAATTCATTTTTTATTTTTTCTTTTAGTAGTGACTTTTTGAGTTTTTTATTTTCAAGTTTTAAATTTTTATCTTTGATATTCACTTTATCTATTTGATGATTTGTTTGAAAAGTATGAATAGTAATTAATTTATTATTTTTTTGATATTTTTTTACTCAATTATAAATTAATGATCTGGTTGATAATTGATATTTGGTTTTAATATCAATGGTTTTTAATTTTTTAATCACTACATATTCATTTAAAACATCTAGTTTAATTTTTCTTGTATAAACTTTATATTTCATCTTTACTCCTTAACTATTAATTATTTAAACTAATCATACTGTCTAGATTAAAAATTATAGGAGTAAACTTAACTAACTTATGCCAACAAATGAAATTACTGAAAATGAATGAGATATTGAATTAAAAAATAATCCAACACCAAGTACTCCACAATGAAAAGAAGTAGGAACAAGAGAAAAAAATAAATGAGATAATTGACAAATTACTTATGATTTTCAAGAGAATAAACATTATAGAGTTTATTATTCTTGAAGTATATATAATCCAGTTTATACTATTCAAGAATTTATTATAACTGATAAAAAAATTGCTGGTGTACAAATACAAACCTTTAATGATAGTGCTAATATAGTAATTTTATCAGTTCAACATGCAAAATGGATTACTATTTATACTGTAAAAGGTAATTTAAAAGGTAATGTATGAAAATTAGAAGAATTACAGGAATAATATTATGTTTTTTAAAATTATAAAAATTATTTTAGGTTTAATTGGAGTAATTTTATCATCAGCAACAGCAGGTTTAATTATATTTATCATTGTAAAAATAATATTAAAAATTAATCAAATATTTTAAAAAAAAGGTGGTGAATATTATGTTAGGTAGATTTTTAAGAAGAGATAAAAGTACTAATAATGAAGAAAAAACTAAATTAACTTTTTTAAAAGGTAAAAGTACACATGCTTCTATTTTAATTTATTTTGGTTTTAATGATTTTAATCATGAAACATATTTTACTGATTTTGTAGCAGAAAATAATGCTAATTTATATAATGCTCCATTAGATATTAATAATGAAACTATTAAACAATATTTAATTAAACAAGAATTTTATAGAAAAAATTGAAATTCTATTTTTAAATTAAGTAAATTAGGAATTAGTAGTTATTTAATTTTTATTGCTAATGATGATTTATATTTTCAAGTAGTTGATATACAACAAAGAGTATATGATATTACTGGTAAATTAATTCAATGTACTATTTTTTATGATAGTTATGAACAAAATGCACAAACTGTAAGATTATTTGAAGTTTATACATTAAATAATGAACAAGTAACTATTAATCGTGCAATTTATAGTGTTAATGATAATAAAAAACAATTTTCACTAGACTTTAAATCATTCATTAATAACCCTAATTTAGCACAAGAACAAACACTAAATATTAACTATATACCAATAGCAATTATGCGAAATAAAGCAAATGAATTAGCAGATTGTAATAAAGTAATGGATAAAATTAAAGCATTAGATGTTATTTATGAACAAATTGTTTTAGATACTATTTTAAACTCACCAAAATTTATTTTTGATCAAACTTATGGTAATGTAAAAGATTCGTTAGAAGATGCTATAAGAATATTAGTTACTAAAAATTATATTTTTAAAAGTGGTGGAGATAGTAACGAACAAAATGAAAATATTAATATGACAAGTAGTAATTTTAAAGGTAAAAATTTAACTGATATATACGATTGAAATGTTAATGAAATATTTAAACGTTGTGGTATTCATATTCCAAGTCAAAAGAAATCTGCACAACAATCAGTTCCTGAAAGTACAGCGGTAAATATTTCAACGATTAATTATATTGAGCAAAAATTATGACAATTTAATATTGATATTCTTAAATTTATTCAAAGATTAGTACGTTTAGATAAAGATTTATTAAATAGTAAAACATTTAATATTAATGATAAACAAGAAATTAATAATTTAAATGTTAAATTAAAATTATTTAATCCCGAAAATAACCAATTAATAGGAGAGAACAATGGACAATCAAAACAACAACAAACCACAAACAAATTTTCCACAGAAACAAACTAAACTTAATCAAGCAGAAGTAGAAAATGATTATTTAATTGATAATATTCCTTATGACTTTACTAATATGATGGGTGCTACTAGTGACCCAGATATTAATAAAACATACGATGAATTTAAAAAAAGAACAATTTATATTTATGAAATTGAACGTTTATTTAAAAATAATGAAAATAATAGTTTAAAATTTTCAGCGAATACTATTAAAATCGGATTTATTGATATTGAAAAAGTTTTAAAAACTACTGCTGTTGAAACATCGGATTTTACTATGCAATTAAATCAAAGAGCAAGTACAAATATTAATGATAATACAATTGAATATAGTATGACTGATATTAAAAATTTAATATTTCAAGAAATAAATTTACTAAATCAATTTAAGTTATATGCTGTATCTATTAATGAACCATTAACTGAAAATAATATTGATAATTTATATATTATTAATAAGGCTTTTCTCCCTTTATGTACTATTTTTAAATTTTATCGCATAAATGCTGAGAAAAGCCTATCTACGGACTTCTCCCCACATTTTTAAATGAAACATAGCATTACAGTTTCAAAAGTAGGTATCTTGTTGAATTTATATGCAGCTTCTTTGTCATATAAATGAACATGATGTTTTGCAACTTTGATATGTGTTTTAAATGTTCTTCGTATATGTTTTCATACTGATTCAATTTGATTGGTATTTACGCCAATTTTTGAAACATAACCATCAAGATGGTTAACTGTTTTGTGATTAGGGAAAAGTGATTTGAAATCACGATATCCTTTTCAAGAATCAGTATGTACATCACACTTTGAAGAAATATGGTTTCTTGCAAACTGCAAAAGATTTTTACTTTTTGCGTTTTTGATTACTTTCACAATTAAATTATTGGTTGTTTTTTCATAAATCCCAACAATTAATGTTTTATTTATCAAAGATCTTCCTTGTTTTTTAAAACCCATATGTGAAAGATACATTTCATCCATTTGCACTATGCCCTCAACAATAAATTGATGTTCTTGTTTGGCAATACGATTTCTGATTTCATGACCCATTCTTCAAGCAGTTTTCAAAGTCACACCCAATTCTTTTGCAACATCAGTTGATGTAATTCCATGTTTGGTGTTTATTCATCTAAAGATGAGATAAAATCAAAATCTCAAAGGTGTTTGTGACTTGTAAAAAATGGTGCCATGAAGAATACTAAATGTTTGATGACATTTCAAACATCTTATTCTTCTTAAATTAGAAGTATTCAAACTTGTTCAAGAACACATGATACATTTGTTTTTCTTCAAACTTGCTATATATTTTAAACAATCCTGTTCTGTTTGAAAAGCATTGTTGAACTCATTCAATTTCATTGTTTCCTCCACAAGTACATGTGGGGAGAAGTCCGATTAATAATTATTCACAACCTTATCAAAATCCAAAAACAAGAAGTACTAAAAGTATTACTATTATTAAAATTAAAGATTTTAAAACAAGAGATGGTTATCCAATCATTATTAAATTGCAAAAACCATTAGATAAAGATACAAAAGTAATTGGTTTAAAAATCAAAGCCCCTAGAAGCATGATTTTTGGCAATATAAAGGTACTTGGTGAAGTTAACAATATGGGGAAGTATACCCAAAGTTATTTATTAAAGATAAGATAGCATTTCCCTTGTTATCAATGCCTATTGAAACTCAACCAAAAGTTAGAATATTACAACAATGATTTAGTGAACAAATCTTACCATGAAATTTAGCAAAACAATTTATTGGACAAGAAAAATCAGTTTTAGATTTAATTGCAATTGGTGGTGGAACTGAAACAAGAAAAGAAATTTTTAATAATGCAAGATTAACAAGTACTAATATTGGTAATTATGATGGAACAAACCCAATACCAAGTGATTTACCTGATTTTTTAATGGTAGCAAACCAACAGTATGTTTTATATAGTCATCAAGACCCTAATCCACCTTATTCAAGTAGAAGTATTGTCATTGAATTATCAAAAAATTTTAAAGATGTAGAAATTGAAATAAACGACAAACAACCAATTGATAGTTTACAAAAAGTATTATTAGATATGCTAACTTATACATATACTTATAATAGAAACTTTGATGGTTTTGACCCATCACAACTTGCTCAAGATATTGCAAAATTAAGAGCAAAATTTGAAGGTCAAAAGCCCGATGATGTTATTACAAATTTATTTAAACAATGAAAATTAGATTATCCAAATTATGTAAAATTACCACAAGTTGAATTATTTAAACAAATAGTTCTTATGTTATCCAATAATATTTATTCAACTATGTCGATTAATAAAGGCTTAAATGATGATTATAAAATATTGCTACCTTATTATTTTGAATTAACATCCAATCCAATCCATTCTAAACCTGATAAAATTTGAGAATTTAAAGATTCAAAAGTAATATTAAAGTCTGAGTATTTTGATTTTAGTGATATTAATAATATTAAATTAAAAAATAATGATATTAGTCAAAATCAATTATTTAAACTTGATGATAATCAATTTAATTGATTATCTATTACAAACGAATTAGAAAGCAATAATATTCCACCATCATTAATTCCCGCTGATTGAACACTAGGCAATGGCGAATATGGAAAATATTTTACAAGAGCAATTATTGATAAAAATAAAATTGAAAATGGTTTAAATTTATATGGTTCAAACAAATCACAGTTATTTTCAAAGTTAGAATTTTACAAAGAAATTTTACAAATTGACAATAATAGTCAATTTGAATTACAAATTGAAAATCCGATTAATAACTTAAATCGGATTGAAATTAGTGGAATATTTGGTGCTGGAAATTATAATTTAACATTAATAACAGATAAAGAAGAAATAGACTTAAAAAATATTAATTTATTTGATAAATATAACGAAAATATTTCTTATATTAATATTGAAATTTAATTATTAAAGTAACCTTTTGGATAAATTCCGTTTCATTTTATATCATCTTCGTTTTTAGGTTTTTCCTTAAAATATAATAATATTTTATGTTCATTACTTACTTGGGTTGCTCAAATAGAAGCCCCCCCAGTGCGCTTTATAATCATAATCTAAATAATAAGATAATTCATTTGTTTTATGATGTGCTATTGAACCAATTATTAAACCAATTGTTCCAGTTGTAGCACCAGTTAGTGCTAACGCTAATGTTATTTTACTTAAATTTGTTTTTATTCATGTTTTCATATTTTGACACTTCCATTTCTTTTTCATTTCAATATTTTTTGATTTCTTTTAAATAAGTTTCTGTTGGTTGAAACCTAATAATATTATAAGGTTTTACTTTTATTATTTTATTATTTTTTTTATTTCTTCTATTTTTTGGTTGAACCTTAACGATTTTAAAATTTGCAATTTCTTTTATATTTACTGATTTTTCTTGTTTATTTTGATATTTAATTTCTTCAAAGATAGCATCAAAAACTAATTCTACGTGTTCTAAATAAAAATTAGTTTTTTCAGATACTAATTTCATTAACTCCTTTTTCTCCATAAACTCTCCTTTTTTTCTTGATTTTACTTATAAATTGTACTATTTTTCATTATTTTTACAAGTATGCTTTTAAATGCAAAATTGTAGATTAGACACACTTTTTGGACTAATAAAAGTTTTTATAACTTTATATTATTAGTTGAGGTGTAGTTTAAAATGAAATATTTAATTAATAGTGCTGATTTTACTAAATTTGATTATAAATTTAACAAGTTTGTAGAAAAGTATAAAAATGATAAAAATATTAATAAAGTTAATATTTATTATCGTAAATTTAGAAAATTTTGTTTTATTTTTAAAAATAAAAATTCTTGTAAAGAAATAATTTCTCAATTACATATGCCAAAGCAAACTTTTTATTATTGAGCTAAACGTTTTTATGATATTTTCTACAAAAATAAACCTTTTGAAGAATTATTATTTAAATCAACAAAACCTAAAAATATTAAATATTTGTATAATTTGGAATTATCAGAAAAATTTATAAATTATTTTGTTCAGTATAAAGAAGAGTTTGGTATAGGTGCTTTTCAATTTTGTTATTTAATAAGACATATTGATGATATTAGGTTTAATTTTTTGCCAAAACCTTTGGTTAAAACTATATATCGTTGATTAAAACGTTTTGGTTTTTATTCACAAAAAACTATTAAGAAAAAACATTTGAGATATGAAGTAAAAGAAAATGGATTATTGCAGACTGATATTAAAGTAGTATCAGATTATATAACAGGAAGTAAAAGATGATATATTATTGATTTTATTGATGAAAAAACTCGAATTACTTATTGTTATCCATCTGAACAAGCACAAACCAGAGATATTGTAAATGCTACTAAAAATGCTTTAAATTTTTATGAAAAATTGGGAATTAAAATTAAAAGAATTAGAACTGATAATGGTAGTCAATATGTTAATACATCTTGTGGAAAACCACAAAGGAATCGTTGATTTACAAATTTTTGTAATAAAAAAGGTATAGTTCATGAAACTACACCGTTTAGATCACCACAGAGTAATGGTAAGATTGAAAGATTTCATAGAAATTGAAGTAATTTATTTGAAATAAAACCATATTTAAATAGTAATTTTAGTTTATTTCAAAAATTAGTTAATTCTTTTCAAGAATATTATAACAATTCTAAACCACATAAATCATTAGGGTTAATGACTCCTATGTATTATTTTGATAAACTTTTATTAGATGGAAAATAGTCCAAAATGTCTGTACTACCTTACACTTTTAAATGCAAAATAACGCCTAAATTAAAGGTGTTTATTTTATGATACCTATAACTATTAATTATATTGAAATCGTTTATTATATTTTAAATATGAAAGCATTTTTTAAAATATTTTTTATTTTATTTAAAATAACACTTATATATTTATATAATAATTAAGTAAATTAACTTTTTAAATATATTTACAATAAATTTAGATTTTTTTAAAATAGTTAGGAGAAGTAAATGTGAATTTTAATTATAAATGAAATTTTAGAGAACAAATTGCAAAAATTGATAAATTAGTTTTAGAACATATAACAAAGAAATGAAAAAAATGAGATTGAAGAATAAAAAATACAAGAGATAAAAAGAAATATAAAATTGTTGATTATCAATATCGAACAAGAAAAATAATGTATGGATTAGTAACTTATAAAAGAAGAATTTATGAATATTTTGATGAAAAATTACAAAAATGAGTTCGTGTTTGTTTAGTTGATGAATGACTAGAATTACCTAAATATAAAAGAATTGGTGAAGATATTGAACAAACTATTATTGAATATTTTGCTGATAGAAAAAGATATCATGATATTTGTGCTATTTGTAAAAAAGCAGGTATTAGTGGGCATTGGTTAGATAAGTTTACTTTCTTGTCTTCAAATCTGTACAAATTGGTTTGGAGACATTTTTAATCGTAAAATCATTCTATCATTATTTCATCAGTTAATAAATTTTCTTAATGCTTCTGTGAAATGTTTAATGCTATTAAACTTGTTACCAAACATAATTTTAAAATCTCTTTTGATTCAGCGATTTAAACATTCACTTACTTGGTTGCCTTTAAATCCTGATAAACTTTTTGAATGAATTAAAGTTTTACTTTTATTAAAACTATTTGTAACTATTTTACTAGTATTACCTGAACCTAAATCAGACTGGATAAATGTTGCAAATATTTTATGTTCTTTACGACTTGCCTTTGTTACTTGATTAAGAACATTTAAAATGGTTATTGCATTTTCACTTTTATTAATTTTTCAACCAACTATAGCATTACTATTCATATCTGTAGCAATTTCTAATAATAATTTAGTTTTTTTATTATTAATAATTAATTCTTTAAATCAAGTACCATCGATGCCAACTTTTTCAAGATAAGTATTACTGGTAAAATTACGTTTTAATAAATCTTGGAAATTTGATTTTAAGGAATTAGATTTCGCTCTACGCTGTTTTTTGGGTTTGGTTAATAGTTTGATATTATTATCTTCTAATAACCTCATAATGCTGTTTTTACTGCATTTAAGATTGGTGTTGTTTTTCTTTAATTCTAATCTCACCTTTTCTAAACTAGTAATTTTAATTATTTTATCTTTGTTGCTAATAACAACAATTTTATTTAATTCTTTTAATAACTCATTATCAATTTTTGTTTGATATTTCTTTTTACCGTTTTTTATTCATTTATAATATGCAACTTTACTGATAGGTAACAAACTAATTATGTCATTAATTCCATAATTTTTATTTCTATATTTATCAACTATTAAAAAACATTTACTTTTCAATAATTTACTATTTAAAATATTTTGATTGTTTTTTAATTCTTTATCACAGAATTGTTTTTGTCTTAAAAATTCATTTTTTATTTTTTCTTTTAGTAGTGACTTTTTGAGTTTTTTATTTTCAAGTTTTAAATTTTTATCTTTGATATTCACTTTATCTATTTGATGATTTGTTTGAAAAGTATGAATAGTAATTAATTTATTATTTTTTTGATATTTTTTTACTCAATTATAAATTAATGATCTGGTTGATAATTGATATTTGGTTTTAATATCAATGGTTTTTAATTTTTTAATCACTACATATTCATTTAAAACATCTAGTTTAATTTTTCTTGTATAAACTTTATATTTCATCTTTACTCCTTAACTATTAATTATTTAAACTAATCATACTGTCTAGATTAAAAATTATAGGAGTAAACTTAACTAACTTATGCCGTGTTAGTCGTGTTCATAGAGTTTTTAAAAATTTAGAAGTAATTGAAGCAAATCCAGTAAAAGTAAAATTAAAAAAAATCAACCTATTTTTGTAGCAATTGATGATGGTCATCGAAAATTTTGAAATTTTAAACGTAAGGGTATAAAACATTCTATGCGATTAATAGTAACCCATCCAGATAATATTAATCACAAAGTACAAAATAAAAGAGTAAAAGCAATTATTAGACCAACAAAAACAGCAATTGGAGTTAAAAAGACTGCTGAATTTGTTAAAGAGCATTGTCAAAAATTTTATGAAAATATTGAGCAAGCCAAAATTATTATTTGTGGTGATAGTGCAGGATGAATTAAAGATGTAGCAGATTATTTAGGTACACAGTTTGTTTTAGATAAATTCCATTTAATTAGAACATTATATCTTGGTATAATGGCTGGAAATAAAGGAAAATATTTAAAAGAATATAATCACTGCAAAAATTTAATTAATAATGGTCAATATGAAAAATTAATTGAATATTTATATAAAGAATTAGATAATCATAAAAAAATATCGGACTTCTCCCCACATTTTTAAATGAAACATAGCATTACAGTTTCAAAAGTAGGTATCTTGTTGAATTTATATGCAGCTTCTTTGGCATATAAATGAACATGATGTTTTGCAACTTTGATATGTGTTTTAAATGTTCTTCGTATATGTTTTCATACTGATTCAATTTGATTGGTATTTACGCCAATTTTTGAAACATAACCATCTTGATGGTTAACTGTTTTGTGATTAGGGAAAAGTGATTTGAAATCACGATATCCTTTTCAAGAATCAGTATGTACATCACACTTTGAAGAAATATGGTTTCTTGCAAACTGCAAAAGATTTTTATTTTTTGCGTTTTTGATTACTTTCACAATTAAATTATTGGTTGTTTTTTTATAAATCCCAACAATTAATGTTTTATTTATCAAAGATCTTCCTTGTTTTTTAAAACCCATATGTGAAAGATACATTTCATCCATTTTCACTATGCCCTCAACAATAAATTGATGTTCTTGTTTGGCAATTCGATTTCTGATTTCATGACCCATTCTTCAAGCAGTTTTCAAAGTCACACCCAATTCTTTTGCAACATCAGTTGATGTAATTCCATGTTTGGTGTTTATTCATCTAAAGATGAGATAAAATCAAAATCTCAAAGGTGTTTGTGACTTGTAAAAAATGGTGCCATGAAGAATACTAAATGTTTGATGACATTTCAAACATCTTATTCTTCTTAAATTAGAAGTATTCAAACTTGTTCAAGAACACATGATACATTTGTTTTTCTTCAAACTTGCTATATATTTTAAACAATCCTGTTCTGTTTGAAAAGCATTGTTGAACTCATTCAATTTCATTGTTTCCTCCACAAGTACATGTGGGGAGAAGTCCGTTAATTTATTCCGGATTTTTGACAATCTCCCCATCATATTTTACTTTCTACCATCAATATACTTTATAATAATATAAAAAATATTCATTATTAACACCTTTAATATTACTATAAAAATTTATCAAAAATAATAAATATTAAAAATGTATTAGTTATAATAACCAATACATTTTTAAACTTTTTTTATTCTTCGTCTTCACGCCATTCGCCTTCTGACATCAATAATTCTTTACGTACATTTTTAGCAATTGTATAATTAGGGTTTTTATCATCACCATTAATTAAAACATTACGTACTAAATAATTTTCAATTTCATTTTGTAGATTTTTTGCAACAAAAGGTCAATCATCTTTCACTCTAAATTCGCTATCCAATTCTTCTTGTAATTTAGGATTTGTAAGCATTCTTTTTCTTTGAACTGGTTTATAATAAACAAAGTATCAAATTAGAGCAAATGCAATGCTAGCAATTAAATAAACTAATTGTAAAACATTAGAAGTTATATCAGATATTCCTTTTGTAGTATCAGTTCCACCTTTACCAATAAGATTTGCACCCGAAATTAAACCATTGATTAAAGATCTTAATCATTCTTCAAATTGTCAAACTAAGAAAAGTGTTGCTGCAAGTCAAATAATAATTTCAAAAATATTTTTTTTCAATTTCTTTTCTATAGACAGTTTAATTGCAATGGAAAGTACAAAAACATAAATAATAACCATAATAATACCGGCTTCAGCAGTTAATGTTCCATAATTAACAATCGAACTTAAAACTAATTGTCCATCCTTATAAACAGGATGTAACGTATCAACTATTACTCCAATAATATCAGGTAAAATTAATCATACAAAAGCTGAAGAAAAAGTAATAATTAAATTTAATCTAGAAGCTTTAAATGGAATGTTATCTTTTGATAATTCTTTATATTTAGGTGAAATATACCCCTCAACAGATAATGGTTCTAAAATAGCACCACTATATAAAGCATTTTGCATTCCAGCATTAGACTTTAATGAAATAGTACAAATTAACATTACAAGGATACCAATTATTCCTAATCATTGTGCATGAGCTTTATCACCTAAAATTTTAAAAATACTTAAGTTGGGATTATCTGAAAAATTACCAGTAACAGCACCAATCATAAGGATTGTTACTGCCATATAAAAAATAGTAGATAAAATCATAACAATAACTAATGAACGACTAATATTTTTTTCAGGATTTCTAACATTTTTACCAATTGTTGAATAGGTTTCAAATCCTAAAAAGAAAAAAAAACACATGGCAAAAGCTTGTGAAAAGTTATTGGCAGTTAATTGTTGATGAGAAGTAGTCATATCTCAATTTGAAGTTCCTGCCATCACAAATAATATAATAGTTGCTATGATTAATAAAAAAGTTGTTCCTCATTTTAAATAACTAGAAATATTTACAAATTTTTTAAATGCAGCCATTCCTAAAAATAATACACAAGAAGCTAAACCAAAAATTAGAATTCCAATCAAATCTAATCCTAAATGTTGTCATACTCCTCAATTAGCATATAAAAAAGAAGATGGATCAGTAAAGTTAATTCTAATCATTGATACAATTTGTGAACTAACTATAACAGGTAAAGTAGCATACTGTAAAAAAGAAATTAATCAACCTCAGAAGCGACCATAACTACTTCTAACATAAATATAAGCAGCACCATTATTACCTGGGTGTACTCTTGAAAGTCTTGAGAAAGCCCAAGCACAAGTTCCTGCAATTAAACCTTCTACTAAAAAAATTCAAATCATATGAGAACCTAAATTTAAACTATCTTTATTAATTAAAATTCCAAAGTTAGCAGTAAAAGTAATTCCAACAGTATAATTAAAACCAAATCAGACTAATTCTGATAAAGTTAATTTATGATTTGTCCTTTCTTTTTTCTTAAAAAGTTTTAACATAATATTCTCCTTTCAATTATAATAATTATATACCTTTAAAGTGATTTCATTAATTAATGAAATAGTCAATAAAATCAAAAAAAATAAAAAAATATATGTAATTTATAATAACTAATTTTATTTTAAAATACTACTAATATTTAATTAAATTTTCAAATAATACTAATAAAAAAATAACATTTTTTTAAAAACTATTATTATAATAATGTTACTTAAATAAAAATACTACTTTTTTAATAAGTTATTTTAAAAAATAATCTTAAACATCTTTTATTCTACATGATAAATAGTGTATTATATAATAATACTTTTAAAAAAAATAAAGAAGGAGGTATTAATCATATATGGGAATTACCAAAAAGAAAAAATTTCGTTTATTTCCATTTAAAATGCCAACAGCAATTACAGTCTTATTCTTTATTATTGCTCTAATTATCATTATTTCTTGGATTCCAGGAACAACAGGTAAATGATTAGAAGATGAATCAAAGCCTGTAAGCACTGATAACCCCTGACAAGACGGTGGGCCATTAGGTATCATGGACTTATTTTTGGCTCCAATTAAAGGTTTCGTTGGTAGCAGTGATATTATTGTTTTTGTTTTAGTAATTGGTGGATATATTGGCATAGTTATGAAATCAGGTGCACTAGATGCAGGAATTGGTCGTTTAGTTAAACGTCTAAACGGAAAAGAAATTTGAATTATTCCTTCAATTATGACTATCCTATCGATTGGTGGAACAGTTGAAGGAATGTGTGAAGAAACTATTCCTTACTATTTAATTATTATTCCAGCAATGTTAGCTGCTGGTTTTGATGTTGTTACAGCTGTATTAATGATTTTATTGGGTGCTGGTGTTGGTGTTATGTTTTCAACACTTAATCCCTTTGCTATTGCCACAGCTTCACAAGCTAGTGGTTTAAATCCTGGTGATGGAATCATCTGACGTTTAATTTGTTGATTTTTAGCAACTATCGGTACTACTGCTTTTGTTATGTGATATGCAATCCGTGTTAAACGTAATCCTGAAAAATCAGTTGTTTTTCACTTACATAGTGAGCATCATGAAGAATTTATTAATAAAGAAGAAATACCTGAATTTACTAAACGTCGTAAAATTATTTTAGCACTATTTGGATTAACATTTTTAATTATGGTGGTTTGTATTATTCCATGAGGTAAAATTACAGGAACAACTATTTTTGATGATTTTCACAATACATTAATTAAATATTTTCCATATTTCACAAGTCAAATTAATGCATTTGGTGACTGAAATATTGAAATGTTAGCTTTCTTATTTTTCTTTGTTTCAATTATCATTGCAGCAATTGATTGAAAAGGCGAAGAACAATATGTTCGTAATTTTATTAGTGGTTCTTCAGAATTATTAGGTGTTGCTTTAATAATTGCTGTTGCTGGTGGAATTGGCTGATCATTACAACATTCAGGAATGCAACATGTTGTTGTTGGTCAATTGCAAAGTATTGATAAATTGCCAAGATTTGCTATTGTTATTATTGGTTTTTTTGCTTTTCTTTTGATTGCCTTTGTTATTCCTTCAACATCAGGATTTGCAAAAGCCGTTTTCCCTATTGTTTCAAAAATAGTAATTCCTTTAGGATTAGGTTCAGGAATGATTACTACTTTTGTTATGGCTAGTGGTTGAATTAATTTATTTGCACCAAGTGCAGGTGTAATGATGGCAGGACTTGCCATTGCTAAAGTTTCCCTAACAAGTTTTTATCGAGCAATCTGACCATATACTATTGGTATTACTGTCTTTGCCTTAATAATGTTAAGTATTGGAACTTTATTACCTCAATCAATATTTTAGTAGAATTTAAAGCACTATGTTAATTAAAACTTTTCTCTAATTAGAGAAAAGTTTTTTAATTTTTATTTCATTTTTATAAAATTAAACATCGTTTGGGAAAACATTCACTTTCACGATTTGTTTGCGTTTGTTCATTATTTAGTAGACTTAATTGATCATTTGCTAATTCTGAAATTTCTACAACTTCATCTTTTGGTAAAATTGGGAGCGTGGCTAAGATGTCGGTAACTAGTAATTTTCAAAAATAACTTCCTAATTTTTTTAACCCTTAAATAAAAAAGGCTTTTCTCAACATTTATGTGATAAAATTTAAAAATAGTACATAAAGGGAGAAAAGCCTATTGGATTACCAATAAGTTGACCATAGTATGCAGAAGTTTCTATCATACCAAATAATGGACTTGCTCCAGTTCTTATTAATTTTAATAAAGTGTAATTACTTGATTGTACAGTTATGTCATTTGGCATTTTCTTCTACTCCTTCTACTTTCTGTTTAATAAAAACTTCTATTGAACCTTGATAATTGAAGTTATCTCCAACTAAAATTGCAGTATTAGCATATGGTTGAGAAACAATTAAATATTTAGCAATGACATTGGGATTTTTTCATAAAATCAATGCTTTTATATCATTACTGTCTGTTAAATCTTTGGGATTTGGTCAAAATATTTCTATTTTAAATTGACCAAATAAATCTATTAGTTTAATCATTGGTTATTTTTCCTTTTTCAATATCTTTGGCAATATCTTTTAATTTTGTTAATACTTTATAATCTGTTTTTAAATCTTTGATAATAAATATTAAAGGCTTTTTTCCCTTTATGTACTATTTTTAAATTTTATCACATAAATGTTGAGAAAAGCCTATCTACGGACTTCTCCCCACATTTTTAAATGAAACATAGCATTACAGTTTCAAAAGTAGGTATCTTGTTGAATTTATATGCAGCTTCTTTGGCATATAAATGAACATGATGTTTTGCAACTTTGATATGTGTTTTAAATGTTCTTCGTATATGTTTTCATACTGATTCAATTTGGTTGGTATTTACGCCAATTTTTGAAACATAATCATCTTGATGGTTAACTGTTTTGTGATTAGGGAAAAGTGATTTGAAATCACGATATCCTTTTCAAGAATCAGTATGTACATCACACTTTGAAGAAATATGGTTTCTTGCAAACTGCAAAAGATTTTTACTTTTTGCGTTTTTGATTACTTTCACAATTAAATTATTGGTTGTTTTTTCATAAATCCCAACAATTAATGTTTTATTTATCAAAGATCTTCCTTGTTTTTTAAAACCCATATGTGAAAGATACATTTCATCCATTTGCACTATGCCCTCAACAATAAATTGATGTTCTTGTTTGGCAATACGATTTCTGATTTCATGACCCATTCTTCAAGCAGTTTTCAAAGTCACTCACACCCAATTCTTTTGCAACATCAGTTGATGTAATTCCATGTTTGGTGTTTATTCATCTAAAGATGAGATAAAATCAAAATCTCAAAGGTGTTTGTGACTTGTAAAAAATGGTGCCATGAAGAATACTAAATGTTTGATGACATTTCAAACATCTTATTCTTCTTAAATTAGAAGTATTCAAACTTGTTCAAGAACACATGATACATTTGTTTTTCTTCAAACTTGCTATATATTTTAAATAATCCTGTTCTGTTTGAAAAGCATTGTTGAACTCATTCAATTTCATTGTTTCCTCCACAAGTACATGTGGGGAGAAGTCCGATATTAAAAATATTATCAGTGTTATACATGTTATTAATATTGGGATTATTAATAAAATTTCTCATCATATCATTTTTTTACTCTTTTCATTTTTTAAATCATTTAACATTGATTGAACAAAATGCACGATTTTTAGGAATGTTTAAAGTATTAAAGATTTTACCAGTTACTATAATTTCATCATTTTTGTTTAATAAAATACATCGTCTATAAAATTTTGGGTTGTTAACAATTAAAGTAACATAGTTTAAACCATTTCATTGTCCTCGAACACTATAATATAATTCTTTACTACCTTTTTCGTAATATTTTATTCAATAGTGTTACTAAGTTTGACTATTAATTTCACATAATTTGCTTTATCTTTCATTTTTGTAATTCCTTAAATAATATTGAATATGCTTTTATATGCGTCTTGTTCATGTTTTGTAAATTTTATATTTCCTTTATAATTTTTTACTTTGTTTTTATTTTTTGGTTCACTTTCTAAATAATCTCAATTCATAACATCTTCTGCTAATACCATTAAAAAACCAATAATTTTAGGTGTTGCTAATGGATTAGTTAATAATTGTTTTGAATTTAAAAAGAAATTTTCTACAATAACTAATATTTTTTTATTCTCATTTTTTTTTAATTAATTCAAAATATTCTTTATACATTTTTTTACTTTCTAAAATAGTTTTTGTTTTAAATGTTTTATTAAAGATAATATTATTAGTTTCATTTGAATACATAACAATTCCATTACTACCAATCCCAGCAGGGTCAATGCCAATGATTAATTTATATTGCATTATATTAAAAATACTTTTTCATTATGAGTTGAAATATGTTTATAAGAAGTAACAATATAATTAATTGATAAATCATTATGATTATATGGATAATTTATTTTGAAACTTTTTTTATTTTCTTCTCATCTAATGTTGTATTTAAAACATGGATTAGTAATGTTTGTTTTGTTATCAGTTATTTCACCAATAAATCAACTATTATGTTGTTCATAAAATGTTAATGGTTCAAGTTTTATATCATTAAGATAATATTCTTTTGGTGTTTCTGATTTATTAACAGTTACTTTTTGTTCAGAAAGATATGGTTTTAATAATTCTAATAGTTCTTGACAATTCATTTCTTTTTTAATATTTTCAGAATTAAAAACTCAATATGTATAAGTGTTATCAATAATAAAGCTGTTATTTTTAATCATTCATTTTGGAAGTAATAATTTATATTCAACATAATAAATAAGAATAGATTGTGGTTTATCTTTAATAATTTGTTCGTTTTTAAATTGTATTTGCATAGTAATCCTTTCCTAATATGTCCTGTTGCTTTCTAGCATAAAGGACATATATTTTGATTTTTAGATTATTAATAATACTATTATTAGTTTTATTCGTTCCATCAATTCTGGGTTCGAAAATAAATTGTGAAATTTTAAAAAACATCGAGGCATTTGATTCAATATTTATTTAATTTGCGTTTAGCAAATTAATATTTTAATTGAACCGGTACCGCTCAATTTTTTTACAAGTTTGAAATTTATTTTCTCGCCCAAAAATTTTTTGAAAAAATTAAAACCAGCAACCATTCACCGAAGTGGATGGTGCTGGTTAAATAAAGAATAATAGTATGTTCCCACACGGGGGGGCTATATATACTAGTTTCCAATTCGCTCCCACCCCAAGAATTACCATTAAATGGTTAGTATATTTTATTAGGCATCATCCACTTATTATTTATTCATGCAAGTCCACATGCTAGCTACTATTTTTAACAACTGTGTTGTAGTTCACTGTTTTAGTTCTCAAATACATGTTGATAATAGTGTTAAAGACGGTTATTAAAAATTTTAAAATTTTACAATTACAAAAAAAGACAAGATTTTTATTCTCGTCTTTGTTTATTTTATAAATAAGGAAAGGAGTATTTCTATAATATATTATATTGAAAATTATTCTGTAAAAAATTTGTTAAATTTGTTAGCCGTCCAGAAATTTTATTATTACAATTATTTATTAGTAATAAGTTATTATCTAATTTATTTATATCTGTTGCTAATAATTTATTATTTTGAATATTAAAAATTTCTTTAATTGGTTTAGTTCCTTGATTTATTAAAATATTTTTAAATGATTGAAGTCCATGTTTTTGTAAATTCTTTTCTAATTGGCTTGTAGGTGTTTTAATATTATAGGCAACTTCTAAATAAAACAATCTTTTTTGAAAGTTATGGTCAAAATCTTGATATTTTTTATAGATTTTTTCTATTTTATTTATTATATTTTTATTTAATATTTTTTGAAAAGCATTATTATTAATAATGTCTTTGCTAATATTTTCTAATAAATAGTGTAGTGGAAATAATTCAGTAGAATAACTAGTAACATTTTTATATGTTAATAATAAGTCATTGATTATTTCTTTTTTAATATTGTATTTTTGTCTAATTTTATTAGAAGTTTTAATTATATTTATTTTAAAATAAAATTTATTATCTTTATTATCAATTACTAACATAGTTGAAAATATTTCTTTATATAATTTTTTTAACATTTTATTTTTCCTTTTTTATTTGGATATTTAATTTAATAAAAATCCTAATATAAAAAAATAGCTATATTAGGTATATACATTCATTAAATTAGAATAATTATATCTAAAAATATGCAATAATACTATTTATTTTTTATTATTGCTTTTCTTCATAATTATGGACAAATCTTATTGAGATTTTTAATTTAATTTTTTTGAAATAAACTTATATGTTTATTAAATTTTCTAGTTCTGTTATAATTAAACTATATTAATTTAAAGTAAAATAGTTTTTAATTTATAATTTAAGATAGTCAGGGGAATTATAATGACAAAGAGATTCGGTTATAATTTACTAGCATTTGTATATTTTTCAAATCAACGTCGCGGTACTGCTAAATTAGTTTTGAAAAAAAGTACATGTAAACGTATTATTAAAATTTACAAGAAAAATAAAAATTTACAAATAAGTGATAAGGTAAGATTATTATCTAATTTTTTAAGTAGTAATATTGTTTCTAAAATTTCAGCTTTAGCAGAAGAATCTTCAATGCCATATACTTTGATTGATGAAATAGTTTTTGTTATTTTTGAACAATGAGAACTATTTTTACAATGAAGTAAAAAAATAACAAATGCTCTTATTATTACCGTTAATAAAAATCTAGAATTTAGCGCTGATTGAGTAGGTAATGAGAATATTTTTGCAGAGTTAATAAACGAATATACTATTAATTATAAAGAATTAGGAATGAACACCATTATTTTTAATAATGGTTTTTCTTACGAAAGAGATGGTATTAAGTATAGTGTTAATGGTATTGCTAAAATTATTTTAACACCATGTTTATGAAAACAATTAGATAAATTAAATAATAGTTTTGAGATATCGCAATATTTAAGGAATGAACAAATATTTTGTTATCTTTCTTTAGAACCAAATTCTGATAAAATTTTAAATTATGCTTTTGAACAATTGGCAGTTTTAATTTTTAATAATAAAAAATATGTTAATGATGCTTTTCTTAAGTTTAAAGTAGGTGTTGTTTTAGAATTTGAAGCAGTAGTGCATGAACAATTTCAATTAAAACAAATCTCAGCAATGAAAATTAATAGCGAAGAATTAAAATAATATATATTATTTTGAAGTAAAAAATAAGGTAATACTAGACTAGTATTACCTTAATTAATATTTTTAGAAAAGTTGAATAATGATTTATGCTAATCATATTATTATTATTATTTTACTATTAATTGTTTATTCTTATTATTATTGTTGATTTTAAAGAAATAGTTTCTCGGTTTTTTACTAAAGCAATAGAAAGTGTTAGTTCATCTCCATCTGTTAAATCATTTGGACGAGGGAATGCTCCTCTTCTTTCAAAACTTATAACATTAAATTTTGCTTTTTAACCAACTAATTGTTCAAAGTTATTAAATTTAATTAGCTTTTTCAGTTCCGCTTTTGCTTATTAATGGTACTTCTGTTTTATCTTTTAATCATTTATTAACAGTTTCTTCTAATTTATAACCTGCTTGGAAATACTCAATAGAACTTCCTTCATAAACAAATTCATTATAATTTAACTTAGCAGGACTATCACTTGCAAAAATATTAAATAAAGCATCAGTTCCAGTCGTTACTTTTACTGTATATTTATCCCCTAAATTTGTTTTACCATCTTCTTTAAAGAATTGTAAATTATATGTTCCATTACCAACTACAAGTTTTTCATCATCATTTGGTTCTACAAATTTACTAGTAGAAACTTTTATATTAGATATTTTATTTTTAATTTTAGCAACTTCCTCAGCATCAAAAGTACCATCTTCAGGTGTTGTTCCTAATGTTAATTTTTGTTGTAAAACAGATTTTAAAAAATAGAAACTGTCTTTATCTTTAGCTTTGGCTTGACCAGTAATTACCTCATTTTCTAATAATTTAGTAACCAAAATATCGGAATTATCAATTCAGAAAAAGGATGTATCTTTTTCTCAATCAAGTCTAATAGTTTTTAAACTGTTTCCTTCATCATTTGTTAAACCTAAATTTATTAATACTTGATCTAGTAATATTTTTACCTGATCTTCTTTGTTATTACCACAAGCTATAACAGTAGTTACTGGTACTGTTGTTATGACACTAGCACCTAATAACTTTAATAATGTTCTCATATTCTTCATTTTTCTCTTAACCTCCTCAGTTAAATCTAGAATAGATGTGAGAAATTATCTTCAATAGTCTTATGTAAAACATATTATTTTAAATAACTCACTAACACTATTATAATACATAAAAAAAATTTTATGGTTTTTTACACCTTTAAGAGTGTATTTGTAAATTATTAATAGTAAAATTAAATAAAAAACACTTATAATTTTAATTTTTAATATAATCAAAATATATTAAAAATATTTAAGATTTTAATTAAAAATTAAAATTATATTAGTATTTATTGTTATAAAGTAATATCTGAAAAAAATCAAAATAATAAAGTATAATATTTTGTAGATTAGACACACTTTTTGGACTAATAAAAGTTTTTATAACTTTATATTATTAGTTGAGGTGTAGTTTAAAATGAAATATTTAATTAATAGTGCTGATTTTACTAAATTTGATTATAAATTTAACAAGTTTGTAGAAAAGTATAAAAATGATAAAAATATTAATAAAGTTAATATTTATTATCGTAAATTTAGAAAATTTTGTTTTATTTTTAAAAATAAAAATTCTTGTAAAGAAATAATTTCTCAATTACATATGCCAAAGCAAACTTTTTATTATTGAGCTAAACGTTTTTATGATATTTTTTACAAAAATAAACCTTTTGAAGAATTATTATTTAAATCCACAAAACCTAAAAATATTAAATATTTGTATAATTTGGAATTATCAGAAAAATTTATAAATTATTTTGTTCAGTATAAAGAAGAGTTTGGTATAGGTGCTTTTCAATTTTGTTATTTAATAAGACATATTGATGATATTAGGTTTAATTTTTTGCCAAAACCTTCGGTTAAAACTATATATCGTTGATTAAAACGTTTTGGTTTTTATTCACAAAAAACTATTAAGAAAAAACATTTGAGATATGAAGTAAAAGAAACGGGATTATTGCAGACTGATATTAAAGTAGTATCAGATTATATAACAGGAAGTAAAAGATGATATATTATTGATTTTATTGATGAAAAAACTCGAATTACTTATTGTTATCCATCTGAACAAGCACAAACCAGAGATATTGTAAATGCTACTAAAAATGCTTTAAATTTTTATGAAAAATTGGGAATTAAAATTAAAAGAATTAGAACTGATAATGGTAGTCAATATGTTAATACATCTTGTGGAAAACCACAAAGGAATCGTTGATTTACAAATTTTTGTAATAAAAAAGGTATAGTTCATGAAACTACACCGTTTAGATCACCACAGAGTAATGGTAAGATTGAAAGATTTCATAGAAATTGAAGTAATTTTTTTGAAATAAAACCATATTTAAATAGTGATTTTAGTTTATTTCAAAAATTAGTTAATTCTTTTCAAGAATATTATAACAATTCTAAACCACATAAATCATTAGGGTTAATGACTCCTATGGATTATTTTGATAAACTTTTATTAGATGGAAAATAGTCCAAAATGTCTGTACTACCTTACAATTAAGTATAATATTTTTATAAATAAAAAAAGGCTTTTCTCCCTTTATGTACTATTTTTAAATTTTATCACATAAATGTTGAGAAAAGCCTATCTACGGACTTCTCCCCACATTTTTAAATGAAACATAGCATTACAGTTTCAAAAGTAGGTATCTTGTTGAATTTATATGCAGCTTCTTTGGCATATAAATGAACATGATGTTTTGCAACTTTGATATGTGTTTTAAATGTTCTTCGTATATGTTTTCATACTGATTCAATTTGATTGGTATTTACGCCAATTTTTGAAACATAACCATCTTGATGGTTAACTGTTTTGTGATTAGGGAAAAGTGATTTGAAATCACGATATCCTTTTCAAGAATCAGTATGTACATCACACTTTGAAGAAATATGGTTTCTTGCAAACTGCAAAAGATTTTTACTTTTTGCGTTTTTGATTATTTTCACAATTAAATTATTGGTTGTTTTTTCATAAATCCCAACAATTAATGTTTTATTTATCAAAGATCTTCCTTGTTTTTTAAAACCCATATGTGAAAGATACATTTCATCCATTTGCACTATGCCCTCAACAATAAATTGATGTTCTTGTTTGGCAATACGATTTCTGACTTCATGACCCATTCTTCAAGCAGTTTTCAAAGTCACACCCAATTCTTTTGCAACATCAGTTGATGTAATTCCATGTTTGGTGTTTATTCATCTAAAGATGAGATAAAATCAAAATCTCAAAGGTGTTTGTGACTTGTAAAAAATGGTGCCATGAAGAATACTAAATGTTTGATGACATTTCAAACATCTTATTCTTCTTAAATTAGAAGTATTCAAACTTGTTCAAGAACACATGATACATTTGTTTTTCTTCAAACTTGCTATATATTTTAAACAATCCTGTTCTGTTTGAAAAGCATTGTTGAACTCATTCAATTTCATTGTTTTCTCCACAAGTACATGTGGGGAGAAGTCCGTTAAAAAATATAAGTTTTTGACCTATTGTTTAAGTTTTAAGCAAATTATTGGGAGCGTGGCGAAGATGCCGATAACTAGTAATTTTCAAAAATAAATCTTTACTTTTTTAAACCCTTAAATTAAAAATAAATGACAAAAGACGAGAATAAAAAGGCATTGGTTAGATAAGTTTACTTTCTTGTCTTCAAATCTGTACAAATTGGTTTGGAGACATTTTTAATCGTAAAATCATTCTATCATTATTTCATCAGTTAATAAATTTTCTTAATGCTTCTGTGAAATGTTTAATGCTATTAAACTTGTTACCAAACATAATTTTAAAATCTCTTTTGATTCATCGATTTAAACATTCACTTACTTGGTTGCCTTTAAATCCTGATAAACTTTTTGAATGAATTAAAGTTTTACTTTTATTAAAACTATTTGTAACTATTTTACTAGTATTACCTGAACCTAAATCAGACTGGATAAATGTTGCAAATATTTTATGTTCTTTACGACTTGCCTTTGTTACTTGATTAAGAACATTTAAAATGGTTATTGCATTTTCACTTTTATTAATTTTTCAACCAACTATAGCATTACTATTCATATCTGTAGCAATTTCTAATAATAATTTAGTTTTTTATTATTAATAATTAATTCTTTAAATCAAGTACCATCGATGTCAACTTTTTCAAGATAAGTATTACTGGTAAAATTACGTTTTAATAAATCTTGGAAATTTGATTTTAAGGCATTAGATTTCGCTCTACGCTGTTTTTTGGGTTTGGTTAATAGTTTGATATTATTATCTTCTAATAACCTCATAATGCTGTTTTTACTGCATTTAAGATTGGTGTTGTTTTTCTTTAATTCTAATCTCACCTTTTCTAAACTAGTAATTTTAATTATTTTATCTTTGTTGCTAATAACAACAATTTTATTTAATTCTTTTAATAACTCATTATCAATTTTTGTTTGATATTTCTTTTTACCGTTTTTTATTCATTTATAATATGCAACTTTACTGATAGGTAACAAACTAATTATGTCATTAATTCCATAATTTTTATTTCTATATTTATCAACTATTAAAAAACATTTACTTTTCAATAATTTACTATTTAAAATATTTTGATTGTTTTTTAATTCTTTATCACAGAATTGTTTTTGTCTTAAAAATTCATTTTTTATTTGTTCTTTTAGTAGTGACTTTTTGAGTTTTTTATTTTCAAGTTTTAAATTTTTATCTTTGATATTCACTTTATCTATTTGATGATTTGTTTGAAAAGTATGAATAGTAATTAATTTATTATTTTTTTGATATTTTTTTACTCAATTATAAATTAATGATCTGGTTGATAATTGATATTTGGTTTTAATATCAATGGTTTTTAATTTTTTAATCACTACATATTCATTTAAAACATCTAGTTTAATTTTTCTTGTATAAACTTTATATTTCATCTTTACTCCTTAACTATTAATTATTTAAACTAATCATACTGTCTAGATTAAAAATTATAGGAGTAAACTTAACTAACTTATGCCAAATTCTTGTCTTTTTTTGTAATTGTAAAATTTTAAAATTTTTAATAACTTTCTTTAGCACTATTATCAACACGTGTTAAGGAACTAAAAAAGTGAACTACAACACAGTTGTTAAAAATAGTAGCTAGCATGTGGACGTGCATGAATAAATAAGAAGTGGATGATGCCTAATAAAATATACTAACCAGTAATGGTAATTCTTGGGGTGGGAGCGAATTGGAAACTAGTGTATATAAACCCGTTGGGGGAACCTACTATTATTCTTTATTTAACCAACCTTGCCACTATCAAGTGAGGCAAGTGTTGGTTTTAATTTTTTGAAAAATTTTTTGGGCGAGAAAATAAATTTAAAACTTGTAAAAAAATTGAGCGGTGCCGGTTCAATTAAAATATTAATTTGCTTAGCGCAAATTAAATAAATATTGAATCGAATGCCTCAATTTCTTTTTAAAATTTCACAATTGATTTTCGAACCCAGAATTTCTGGAATGAATAAAACTAATAATAGTAGTATTAATAATCTAAAAATCAATGTAAGGTAGTACAGACATTTTGGACTATTTTCCATCTAATAAAAGTTTATCAAAATAATCCATAGGAGTCATTAACCCTAATGATTTATGTGGTTTAGAATTGTTATAATATTCTTGAAAAGAATTAACTAATTTTTGAAATAAACTAAAATCACTATTTAAATATGGTTTTATTTCAAATAAATTACTTCAATTTCTATGAAATCTTTCAATCTTACCATTACTCTGTGGTGATCTAAACGGTGTAGTTTCATGAACTATACCTTTTTTATTACAAAAATTTGTAAATCAACGATTCCTTTGTGGTTTTCCACAAGATGTATTAACATATTGACTACCATTATCAGTTCTAATTCTTTTAATTTTAATTCCCAATTTTTCATAAAAATTTAAAGCATTTTTAGTAGCATTTACAATATCTCTGGTTTGTGCTTGTTCAGATGGATAACAATAAGTAATTCGAGTTTTTTCATCAATAAAATCAATAATATATCATCTTTTACTTCCTGTTATATAATATGATACTACTTTAATATCAGTCTGCAATAATCCAGTTTCTTTTACTTCATATCTCAAATGTTTTTTCTTAATAGTTTTTTGTGAATAAAAACCAAAACGTTTTAATCAACGATATATAGTTTTAACCGAAGGTTTTGGCAAAAAATTAAACCTAATATCATCAATATGTCTTATTAAATAACAAAATTGAAAAGCACCTATACCAAACTCTTCTTTATACTGAACAAAATAATTTATAAATTTTTCTGATAATTCCAAATTATACAAATATTTAATATTTTTAGGTTTTGTTGATTTAAATAATAATTCTTCAAAAGGTTTATTTTTGTAGAAAATATCATAAAAACGTTTAGCTCAATAATAAAAAGTTTGCTTTGGCATATGTAATTGAGAAATTATTTCTTTACAAGAATTTTTATTTTTAAAAATAAAACAAAATTTTCTAAATTTACGATAATAAATATTAAATTTATTAATATTTTTATCATTTTTATACTTTTCAACAAACTTGTTAAATTTATAATCAAATTTAGTAAAATCAGCACTATTAATTAAATATTTCATTTTAAACTACACCTCAACTAATAATATAAAGTTATAAAAACTTTTATTAGTCCAAAAAGTGTGTCTAATCTACAAGTAATATATATACTATATTTGTATTTTTTTGTGTTTTTGTTATACTTTTATTATAGTAATCATTATTATTTTTCTGGTCGGAAATGGTAATGATTACTTTTTATATTTTTTTTAGTTAAGTTTAAATTGAATATTTATACTAATGTTGATGACTATAATAAAGTTGTCTTATCTAAAAGACAAACTAAGAAAATAATTAAACGTGGTGGTTTGCCACCTAGTTATAGTGGTGAAACTATGACTTTTAGTTTATGATTTCCTAGGTCTTATTTACAAAGAATATGGCATTGGTTAGATAAGTTTACTTTCTTGTCTTCAAATCTGTACAAATTGGTTTGGAGACATTTTTAATCGTAAAATCATTCTATCATTATTTCATCAGTTAATAAATTTTCTTAATGCTTCTGTGAAATGTTTAATGCTATTAAACTTGTTACCAAACATAATTTTAAAATCTCTTTTGATTCAGCGATTTAAACATTCACTTACTTGGTTGCCTTTAAATCCTGATAAACTTTTTGAATGAATTAAAGTTTTACTTTTATTAAAACTATTTGTAACTATTTTACTAGTATTACCTGAACCTAAATCAGACTGGATAAATGTTGCAAATATTTTATGTTCTTTACGACTTGCCTTTGTTACTTGATTAAGAACATTTAAAATGGTTATTGCATTTTCACTTTTATTAATTTTTCAACCAACTATAGCATTACTATTCATATCTGTAGCAATTTCTAATAATAATTTAGTTTTTTTATATTAATAATTAATTCTTTAAATCAAGTACCATCGATGCCAACTTTTTCAAGATAAGTATTACTGGTAAAATTACGTTTTAATAAATCTTGGAAATTTGATTTTAAGGCATTAGATTTCGCTCTACGCTGTTTTTTGGGTTTGGTTAATAGTTTGATATTATTATCTTCTAATAACCTACCTCATAATGCTGTTTTTACTGCATTTAAGATTGGTGTTGTTTTTCTTTAATTCTAATCTCACCTTTTCTAAACTAGTAATTTTAATTATTTTATCTTTGTTGCTAATAACAACAATTTTATTTAATTCTTTTAATAACTCATTATCAATTTTTGTTTGATATTTCTTTTTACCATTTTTTATTCATTTATAATATGCAACTTTACTGATAGGTAACAAACTAATTATGTCATTAATTCCATAATTTTTATTTCTATATTTATCAACTATTAAAAAACATTTACTTTTCAATAATTTACTATTTAAAATATTTTGATTGTTTTTTAATTCTTTATCACAGAATTGTTTTTGTCTTAAAAATTCATTTTTTATTTTTTCTTTTAGTAGTGACTTTTTGAGTTTTTTATTTTCAAGTTTTAAATTTTTATCTTTGATATTCACTTTATCTATTTGATGATTTGTTTGAAAAGTATGAATAGTAATTAATTTATTATTTTTTTGATATTTTTTTTACTCAATTATAAATTAATGATCTGGTTGATAATTGATATTTGGTTTTAATATCAATGGTTTTTAATTTTTTAATCACTACATATTCATTTAAAACATCTAGTTTAATTTTTCTTGTATAAACTTTATATTTCATCTTTACTCCTTAACTATTAATTATTTAAACTAATCATACTGTCTAGATTAAAAATTATAGGAGTAAACTTAACTAACTTATGCCAGGCATTAGATTTCGCTCTACGCTGTTTTTTGGGTTTGGTTAATAGAGTTTGATATTATTATCTTCTAATAACCTCATAATGCTGTTTTTACTGCATTTAAGATTGGTGTTGTTTTTCTTTAATTCTAATCTCACCTTTTCTAAACTAGTAATTTTAATTATTTTATCTTTGTTGCTAATAACAACAATTTTATTTAATTCTTTTAATAACTCATTATCAATTTTTGTTTGATATTTCTTTTTACCGTTTTTTATTCATTTATAATATGCAACTTTACTGATAGGTAACAAACTAATTATGTCATTAATTCCATAATTTTTATTTCTATATTTATCAACTATTAAAAAACATTTACTTTTCAATAATTTACTATTTAAAATATTTTGATTGTTTTTTAATTCTTTATCACAGAATTGTTTTTGTCTTAAAAATTCATTTTTTATTTTTTCTTTTAGTAGTGACTTTTTGAGTTTTTTATTTTCAAGTTTTAAATTTTTATCTTTGATATTCACTTTATCTATTTGATGATTTGTTTGAAAAGTATGAATAGTAATTAATTTATTATTTTTTTGATATTTTTTTACTCAATTATAAATTAATGATCTGGTTGATAATTGATATTTGGTTTTAATATCAATGGTTTTTAATTTTTTAATCACTACATATTCATTTAAAACATCTAGTTTAATTTTTCTTGTATAAACTTTATATTTCATCTTTACTCCTTAACTATTAATTATTTAAACTAATCATACTGTCTAGATTAAAAATTATATGAGTAAACTTAACTAACTTATGCCTATAATAGTCGTGCTTTAAATTATATTCATTCGTTAAAGAGTGAATTAAGTAATGTTAAAGAATATGAACAATCACAAGCATTAGATTTTACTGTTGATGATATTAGAGCAGTAGGATTAGATAAGTTAGATAATATATTACAGACTGAAAAGAAAGAAATTGAAAATTGGAATGGCAACACTTTTTAGGACTATTTTTTGGTAGACATTTGTGCTTGGTATTTGATGGGGGTTAAGTAGTTTAGAGTGCTGTGAATTCTTATGTTGTTATATCAGTTGATGTAATCAAATAATTCTAATTTTAATTGGATTAATGATGTAAAATTTCTATCATTAATAAATTCTGTCTTAAAAGTTTTGAAAGTTGCTTCAGCAATAGCATTATCATAAGGACAGCCTTTTTTGCTTAAAGAACGATTAATATTGAATGCTAATAAAAGTTTATCAATCATTTTATTGTTAAATTCATTGCCGCGATCACTATGAAATATTTCAATATCTTTTAAACAGGGCATAAGTTAGTTAAGTTTACTCCTATAATTTTTAATCTAGACAGTATGATTAGTTTAAATAATTAATAGTTAAGGAGTAAAGATGAAATATAAAGTTTATACAAGAAAAATTAAACTAGATGTTTTAAATGAATATGTAGTGATTAAAAAATTAAAAACCATTGATATTAAAACCAAATATCAATTATCAACCAGATGATTAATTTATAATTGAGTAAAAAAATATCAAAAAAATAATAAATTAATTACTATTCATACTTTTCAAACAAATCATCAAATAGATAAAGTGAATATCAAAGATAAAAATTTAAAACTTGAAAATAAAAAACTCAAAAAGTCACTACTAAAAGAAAAAATAAAAAATGAATTTTTAAGACAAAAACAATTCTGTGATAAAGAATTAAAAAACAATCAAAATATTTTAAATAGTAAATTATTGAAAAGTAAATGTTTTTTAATAGTTGATAAATATAGAAATAAAAATTATGGAATTAATGACATAATTAGTTTGTTACCTATCAGTAAAGTTGCATATTATAAATGAATAAAAAACGGTAAAAAGAAATATCAAACAAAAATTGATAATGAGTTATTAAAAGAATTAAATAAAATTGTTGTTATTAGCAACAAAGATAAAATAATTAAAATTACTAGTTTAGAAAAGGTGAGATTAGAATTAAAGAAAAACAACACCAATCTTAAATGCAGTAAAAACAGCATTATGAGGTTATTAGAAGATAATAATATCACAAACTATTAACCAAACCCAAAAAACAGCGTAGAGCGAAATCTAATTCCTTAAAATCAAATTTCCAAGATTTATTAAAACGTAATTTTACCAGTAATACTTATCTTGAAAAAGTTGGCATCGATGGTACTTGATTTAAAGAATTAATTATTAATAATAAAAAAACTAAATTATTATTAGAAATTGCTACAGATATGAATAGTAATGCTATAGTTGGTTGAAAAATTAATAAAAGTGAAAATGCAATAACCATTTTAAATGTTCTTAATCAAGTAACAAAGGCAAGTCGTAAAGAACATAAAATATTTGCAACATTTATCCAGTCTGATTTAGGTTCAGGTAATACTAGTAAAATAGTTACAAATAGTTTTAATAAAAGTAAAACTTTAATTCATTCAAAAAGTTTATCAGGATTTAAAGGCAACCAAGTAAGTGAATGTTTAAATCGCTGAATCAAAAGAGATTTTAAAATTATGTTTGGTAACAAGTTTAATAGCATTAAACATTTCACAGAAGCATTAAGAAAATTTATTAACTGATGAAATAATGATAGAATGATTTTACGATTAAAAATGTCTCCAAACCAATTTGTACAGATTTGAAGACAAGAAAGTAAACGTATCTAACCAATGCCCAGTGATTTGATTGCATAAATGCTTGCTGTACTAATAATGCATCTTTTTTAACTCACCAACACTATGTCCAATAATTTCGCGGTTAAATAGGTCAATTAATAAGCAAATATAGTTTCATTTACCATTAACTTGAACATAAGTTAAATAACTAACAATAACTTCATTTTTAATTCTATTATTAAAGTTTCTATTAACAAGATTGGTTATTTGACTATCATTGACTTTATTATGATGATTTTTGAATGATAATTTAGTGTATTTTGATATTAAATTATGCTTATTCATAATTTCTTTAATTTTTCTGCGTGATAAATAAATTTCTTGGTTTGCTAGTATGACTTTTAATCTTCTTGTTCCATAAACTTCTTTATTTTCTTTAAAAGCACTAATAACAGCTTGTTCATAAATATTATTTTGATTTTTTTCTTTTTTCTTTAAATTAAAATAATATGTTGATTTATAGAGTTTTAAAAAACGACACATTGTGCGAATTTTATATTTAGATTTATTTTTAACAATAATTTCTATTTTCTGCCTATTATTAGTGCTGCTTGCTTTAAAATATCATTTTCCATTCGTAACTGTTTTAATTCTTTATTTGCTTGAATTAATTGTTTTTCTAAATCAGAAAGATTATCTTTAGTTTTAAAACTACCTGAATTAGTAAATTGCTTAATTCATTTATAAGTAACTGCTCTTGTAACATTATACTCTTTAACAAGGTAAGATATTGATTTACCACTTTGATATAAAGCTACTATTTGCTTTTTAAATTCGTCGGTATATGAGTTAATATTGGTCATAATTATAATTCCTTTCTTTTCACTAATTTGTTCACTTGTCTACGTAATTAGTGTCCAATAAAGTGTAACCCATCCAATGTTATATTCTTTTAAATATTTTCCTTTATTTCCAGCCATTATGCCAAGATATAATGTTCTAATTAAATGGAATTTATCTAAAACAAAATGTGCACCTAAATAATCTGCCAAATCTTTAATTCATCCTGCACTATCACCACAAATAATAATTTTTGCTTGTTCAATATTTTCATAAAATTTTTGACAATGTTCTTTAACAAATTCAGCAGTCTTTTTAACTCCAATTACTGTTTTTGTTGGTCTTATAATTACCTTTACTCTTTTATTTTTTACTTTATGATTAATATTATCTGTATATGTTACTATTAAGCGCATAGAATGTTTTATACCTTTACGTTTAAAATTTCAAAACGGACTTCTCCCCACATGTACTTGTGGAGGAAACAATGAAATTGAATGAGTTCAACAATGCTTTTCAAACAGAACAGGATTGTTTAAAATATATAGCAAGTTTGAAGAAAAACAAATGTATCATGTGTTCTTGAACAAGTTTGAATACTTCTAATTTAAGAAGAATAAGATGTTTGAAATGTCATCAAACATTTAGTATTCTTCATGGCACCATTTTTTACAAGTCACAAACACCTTTGAGATTTTGATTTTATCTCATCTTTAGATAAATAAACACCAAACATGGAATTACATCAACTGATGTTGTAAAAGAATTGGGTGTGACTTTGAAAACTGCTTGAAGAATGGCTCATGAAATCAGAAATCGTATTGCCAAACAAGAACATCAATTTATTGTTGAGGGCATAGTGTAAATGGATGAAATGTATCTTTCACATATGGGTTTTAAAAAACAAGGAAGATCTTTGATAAATAAAACATTAATTGTTGGGATTTATGAAAAAACAACCAATAATTTAATTGTGAAAGTAATCAAAAACGCAAAAAGTAAAAATCTTTTGCAGTTTGCAAGAAACCATATTTCTTCAAAGTGTGATGTACATACTGATTCTTGAAAAGGATATCGTGATTTCAAATCACTTTTCCCTAATCACAAAACAGTTAACTATCAAGATGGTTATGTTTCAAAAATTGGCGTAAATACCAATCAAATTGAATCAGTATGAAAACATATACGAAGAACATTTAAAACACATATCAAAGTTGCAAAACATCATGTTCATTTATATGCCAAAGAAGCTGCATATAAATTCAACAAGATACCTACTTTTGAAACTGTAATGCTGTGTTTCATTTAAAAATGTGGGGAGAAGTCCGTAGATAGGCTTTTCTCAGCATTTATGTGATAAAATTTAAAAATAGTACATAAAGGGAGAAAAGCCTTTCAAAATTTTCGATGACCATCATCAATTGCTACAAAAAATAGGTTGATTTTTTTCTAATTTTACTTTTACTGGATTTGCTTCAATTATTTCTAAATTTTTAAAAATTCTATGAACAGTACTAACACTAATACCTGATTTTTTACAAATAGCACAAATATCATGATACCTTTTTCCATCAGCAAAATATTCAATAATAGTTTGTTCAATATCTTCACCAATTCTTTTATATTTTGGTAGTTCTAGTCATTCATCAACTAAAAACACGAACTCATTTTTGTAATTTTTCATCAAAATATTCATAAATTCTTCTTTTATAAGTTACCATTCCATACATTGTTTTTCTTGTTCGATATTGAAAATCAACAATTTTATATTTCTTTTTATCTCTTGTATTTTTTATTCTTCAATCTCATTTTTCTCATTTCTTTGTTATATGTTCTAAAACTAATTTATCAATTTTTGCATTTTGTTCTCTAAAATTTCATTTATAATTAAAATTCAAATTTACTTCTCCTAACTATTTTAAAAAATCTAAATTTATTGTAAATATATTTAAAAAATTAATTTACTGAATTATTATATAAATATATAAGTGTAATTTAAAATTAAATTAAAACTATTTAAAAAACAACTTTCATATTTAACATATAATAAACAATTTCAATATAATTAAATAGTATAGGTCTCACAAAATAAACGAATTGTATTTAGGCGTTATTTTTTGTTTAAAGGTATACTTGTAAAAATATCGAAAAATCAGTAAAATTTAGAAGTAAAATTAATAAATAAGGAGTAATTTAATATGAAAAAAATTTTATTGATATTTGCTATAAGTATTTTATCAATTAC
This sequence comes from Spiroplasma ixodetis Y32, assembly GCF_030316605.1. Classification (GTDB taxonomy): domain Bacteria; phylum Bacillota_I; class Bacilli_A; order Mycoplasmatales; family VBWQ01; genus Spiroplasma_E; species Spiroplasma_E ixodetis. The sequence goes on along the minus strand of NZ_CP127039.1, from coordinate 1,114,257 downwards.
AAATGCTAATAATATAAAATTATTATGTAAAAATAATGAAAATTATATAAGCAATAGTAATTTTAATAAAAATTTAAAAATAACAAATGGAACGGATGTTCCTGAAGGAAAATACCCTTGATATGGAACAGTTACATTAGAAAATAATCCAGATACAACTACGGGAGCAGGTGGTGGTGTTTTGATTGCTCCTGATTGATTTTTAACTGCCGCTCATGTTGCAAGTGATTTTAGTTTTGCACAAATGAAAATGAAAGTTATTTTTGGTATATATGATAAAAGCAATATTAGTCATATTGAAAAAAGATTATCAAAAAAAATAATTATATTAGGTGGTAATAATTACGACATAACTAAAGATATTGCTTTGATTCAATTAGATAAACCTATCATAGATATAAAACCTATTAAGGTAGCAACCAGCAATCAAATTCCTAAGTCAAATGAAATAGTAACGGCAATTGGATTTGGAATATCTGGAATTGATAAACAAGGAAAAGCAATTTGACCTACTCATATGCAAGAAGCAAATATTCCAGTTCAAGATGCTAACATTGCTAAAGACCCAAAATATAAGGTAAGTAATTTTAATCCTAAATATGATTTTTTAGCAGGAACAATTGTTGGAAAAAGAATTAATTCTTCTTTAGGTGATAGTGGAGGTCCACTAATTCAAAAAATTAATGGAGAATATATTGATGTAGGAATTGTTAGTCATGGAGCATATGATTGGGTAAATCCTTTACCTGGAATATACACATCTGTTGGTGCTTTCCAAAATTGAATAAATAATTATATATTAACTGCAAATAATTTAACAACTTTTGAAATTATTGCTGTAATCTTTGGAAGTATAATAAGTTTATGTTTAATTATTAGTATTGGTTATTTTATATATTATGATAAAAAATATCATGTAATTAAAAAGTGAAAAGAAAAAAAGGAGTAAAAATAAAAAATGAGTAATTTAATATGAAAATATGAATAAAAATAAATTTAGGTAGAATAACATTGGTATTATCTATTTTATCATTAATTATTGCTACAACTGGTTTAATACTTGGTGCAAAATTCTAATAGTAAGACAAATGATTTACAATATTATTTAGGTCATCAGTATACTGTTTACTGGGGGGGCTGGAACAACTATATGGTAACATCAAACAAATGATAAACATAAAATAGATTTATATTTTAATATTAAGCCATTAGTTGATAATGATACAAAATGAAATGGAACTTATCCTGAAGGATATTTTGATAATTAAAATAAATTAAAGGACTTTAAACTATGATTGATGAAAAATTGATAATTAAAAAATTACAAGAAAAGATTAGAAGTAATAATGAACTTTTTGATTCTTTAAAAATAGAGCTTGAAAAAGAAGAAAGTAAGAAAAAACCTGATGAACAATTTATTTTTACATACAATGCAAATGATGGTTCGTTCTGATATTGAAATTGACATTTATAAGGATTTAATTAAAAAACGGACTTCTCCCCACATGTACTTGTGGAGGAAACAATGAAATTGAATGAGTTCAACAATGCTTTTCAAACAGAACAGGATTGTTTAAAATATATAGCAAGTTTGAAGAAAAACAAATGTATCATGTGTTCTTGAACAAGTTTGAATACTTCTAATTTAAGAAGAATAAGATGTTTGAAATGTCATCAAACATTTAGTATTCTTCATGGCACCATTTTTTACAAGTCACAAACACCTTTGAGATTTTGATTTTATCTCATCTTTAGATGAATAAACACCAAACATGGAATTACATCAACTGATGTTGCAAAAGAATTGGGTGTGACTTTGAAAACTGCTTGAAGAATGGGTCATGAAATCAGAAATCGTATTGCCAAACAAGAACATCAATTTATTGTTGAGGGCATAGTGCAAATGGATGAAATGTACCTTTCACATATGGGTTTTAAAAAACAAGGAAGATCTTTGATAAATAAAACATTAATTGTTGGGATTTATGAAAAAACAACCAATAATTTAATTGTGAAAGTAATCAAAAACGCAAAAAGTAAAAATCTTTTGCAGTTTGCAAGAAACCATATTTCTTCAAAGTGTGATGTACATACTGATTCTTGAAAAGGATATCGTGATTTCAAATCACTTTTCCCTAATCACAAAACAGTTAACCATCAAGATGGTTATGTTTCAAAAATTGGCGTAAATACCAACAAATTGAATCAGTATGAAAACATATACGAAGAACATTTAAAACACATATCAAAGTTGCAAAACATCATGTTCATTTATATGCCAAAGAAGCTGCATATAAATTCAACAAGATACCTACTTTTGAAACTGTAATGCTATGTTTCATTTAAAAATGTGGGGAGAAGTCTGTAGATAGGCTTTTCTCAGCATTTATGTGATAAATTTTAAAAATAGTACATAAAGGGAGAAAAGCCTTAAAAAATTAAAAAAAGGTGAGTTTATTAAAGATACTTTGGAATGGCAACACTTTTTAGGACTATTTTTTGGTAGACATTTGTGCTTGGTATTTGATGGGGGTTAAGTAGTTTAGAGTGCTGTAAATTCTTATGTTGTTATATCAGTTGATGTAATCAAATAATTCTAATTTTAATTGGATTAATGATGTAAAATTTCTATCATTAATAAATTCTGTCTTAAAAGTTTTGAAAGTTGCTTCAGCAACAGCATTATCATAAGGTCAGCTTTTTTGTTTAAAGAACGATTAATATTGAATGCTAATAAAAGTTTATCAATCATTTTATTGTTAAATTCATTGCCGCGATCACTATGAAATATTTCAATATCTTTTAAACAGTGATTTGATTGCATAAATGCTTGATTTACTAATGATTTAACTTTTTTAACTCCAAACACTATGTCCAATAATTTCGCGGTTAAATAGGTCAATTAATAAGCAAATATAGTTTCATTTACCATTAACTTGAACATAAGTTAAATCACTAACAATAACTTCATTTTTAATTCTATTATTAAAGTTTCTATTAACAAGATTGGTTATTTGACTATCATTAACTTTATTATGATGATTTTTGAATGATAATTTAGTGTATTTTGATATTAAATTATGCTTATTCATAATTTCTTTAATTTTTCTGCGTGATAAATAAATTTCTTGGTTTGCTAGTATGACTTTTAATCTTCTTGTTCCATAAACTTCTTTATTTTCTTTAAAAGCACTAATAACAGCTTGTTCATAAATATTATTTTGATTTTTTTCTTTTTTCTTTAAATTAAAATACGGACTTCTCCCCACATGTACTTGTGGAGGAAACAATGAAATTGAATGAGTTCAACAATGCTTTTCAAACAGAACAGGATTGTTTAAAATATATAGCAAGTTTGAAGAAAAACAAATGTATCATGTGTTCTTGAACAAGTTTGAATACTTCTAATTTAAGAAGAATAAGATGTTTGAAATGTCATCAAACATTTAGTATTCTTCATGGCACCATTTTTTACAAGTCACAAACACCTTTGAGATTTTGATTTTATCTCATCTTTAGATGAATAAACACCAAACATGGAATTACATCAACTGATGTTGCAAAAGAATTGGGTGTGACTTTGAAAAATGCTTGAAGAATGGGTCATGAAATCAGAAATCGTATTGCCAAACAAGAACATCAATTTATTGTTGAGGGCATAGTGCAAATGGATGAAATGTATCTTTCACATATGGGTTTTAAAAAACAAGGAATATCTTTGATAAATAAAACATTAATTGTTGAGATTTATGAAAAAACAACCAATAATTTAATTGTGAAAGTAATCAAAAACGCAAAAAGTAAAAATCTTTTGCAGTTTGCAAGAAACCATATTTCTTCAAAGTGTGATGTACATACTGATTCTTGAAAAGGATATCGTGATTTCAAATCACTTTTCCCTAATCACAAAACAGTTAACCATCAAGATGGTTATGTTTCAAAAATTGGCGTAAATACCAATCAAATTGAATCAGTATGAAAACATATACGAAGAACATTTAAAACACATATCAAAGTTGCAAAACATCATGTTCATTTATATGCCAAAGAAGCTGCATATAAATTCAACAAGATACCTACTTTCAAAACTTTTAAGACAGAATTTATTGATGATAGAAATTTTACATCATTAATCCAATTAAAATTAGAATTATTTGATTACGTCAACTGATATAACAACATAAGAATTTACAGCACTCTAAACTACTTAACCCCCATCAAATACCAAGCACAAATGTCTACCAAAAATAGTCCTAAAAAGTGTTGCCATTCCAATAAATTCTTTTATTCTTATCATTTAAATATCAAGTACGTTTTAATTCAATTTCAATTTTAATATTACAATTTTTAGCCATACATTTAATTATATATTTCATTAATCAAATACTCCATTATTTATTTTTTGTAATAAAATATCAAGTACTAAATCTATTTCTGTACCTTCATATATTTGTTGTTTTTTCATGATATAACTAACTAATTTTTCTTTTTGCATTATTTATTCTCCTTATTTAAATAATATCAACCAATTAATAAACTATCAGCTTCATCATGATTTGATATTGTTATATTTTAACCTTGTTCTTAAATTATTTGTTTAGCTAATTTTATTGATAATTCTTTATTTCATTTTTTATCTTTTGCATATCAAAATATTTTTACATATCATTTCTTTCATGAAGAAGGACTTATTAACATATCTTTTGTTAATAATTTATTAAATTGTCCAGCAATAAAACCACGTAAATGTTCTTGAGTTTCATAACCAATACCATTTTTACTATGAAAAGTACCGCGTTCAATAATTAAATCCATATTTTTAAAATGTTCAATATGAGAAATCATAAATAATTCAAATACTATATTAGTTTTTTTAAAATTTTTAAAATTAAAACTAGTTACTAATAATGGTTTTCAATATTCATATGGTGTGTTATCTTTAATACTTTTTCAATCTTTGCTTGTCTTTTTTTCTCATAAAGTAAATCCAGTATTTTTTATACTTGGGTCAATTGAAAGTAAATAATTAGTCATTATTAAAATATCCATTTTCTATTTTTTCTAACCAAAATTCTAATTCAGAAATTCTATTCTTTGCATGATTTATTACTTTACTATTAACAGAAATATCTATTTTTAAAGTTAAGTATTCTATCCTTTTTTAAGGCATAAGTTAGTTAAGTTTACTCCTATAATTTTTAATCTAGACAGTATGATTAGTTTAAATAATTAATAGTTAAGGAGTAAAGATGAAATATAAAGTTTATACAAGAAAAATTAAACTAGATGTTTTAAATGAATATGTAGTGATTAAAAAATTAAAAACCATTGATATTAAAACCAAATATCAATTATCAACCAGATCATTAATTTATAATTGAGTAAAAAAATATCAAAAAAATAATAAATTAATTACTATTCATACTTTTCAAACAAATCATCAAATAGATAAAGTGAATATCAAAGATAAAAATTTAAAACTTGAAAATAAAAAACTCAAAAAGTCACTACTAAAAGAAAAAATAAAAAATGAATTTTTAAGACAAAAACAATTCTGTGATAAAAAATTAAAAAACAATCAAAATATTTTAAATAGTAAATTATTGAAAAGTAAATGTTTTTTAATAGTTGATAAATATAGAAATAAAAATTATGGAATTAATGACATAATTAGTTTGTTACCTATCAGTAAAGTTGCATATTATAAATGAATAAAAAATGGTAAAAAGAAATATCAAACAAAAATTGATAATGAGTTATTAAAAGAATTAAATAAAATTGTTGTTATTAGCAACAAAGATAAAATAATTAAAATTACTAGTTTAGAAAAGGTGAGATTAGAATTAAAGAAAAACAACACCAATCTTAAATTCAGTAAAAACAGCATTATGAGGTTATTAGAAGATAATAATATCACAAACTATTAACCAAACCCAAAAAACAGCGTAGAGCGAAATTTAATGCCTTAAAATCAAATTTCCAAGATTTATTAAAACGTAATTTTACCAGTAATACTTATCTTGAAAAAGTTGGCATCGATGGTACTTGATTTAAAGAATTAATTATTAATAATAAAAAAACTAAATTATTATTAGAAATTGCTACAGATATGAATAGTAATGCTATAGTTGGTTGAAAAATTAATAAAAGTGAAAATGCAATAACCATTTTAAATGTTCTTAATCAAGTAACAAAGGCAAGTCGTAAAGAACATAAAATATTTGCAACATTTATCCAGTCTGATTTAGGTTCAGGTAATACTAGTAAAATAGTTACAAATAGTTTTAATAAAAGTAAAACTTTAATTCATTCAAAAAGTTTATCAGGATTTAAAGGCAACCAAGTAAGTGAATGTTTAAATCGATGAATCAAAAGAGATTTTAAAATTATGTTTGGTAACAAGTTTAATAGCATTAAACATTTCACAGAAGCATTAAGAAAATTTATTAACTGATGAAATAATGATAGAATGATTTTACGATTAAAAATGTCTCCAAACCAATTTGTACAGATTTGAAGACAAGAAAGTAAACTTATCTAACCAATGCCCTTTCACATATGGGTTTTAAAAAACAAGGAAGATCTTTGATAAATAAAACATTAATTGTTGGGATTTATGAAAAAACAACCAATAATTTAATTGTGAAAGTAATCAAAAACGCAAAAAGTAAAAATCTTTTGCAGTTTGCAAGAAACCATATTTCTTCAAAGTGTGATGTACATACTGATTCTTGAAAAGGATATCGTGATTTCAAATCACTTTTCCCTAATCACAAAACAGTTAACCATCAAGATGGTTATGTTTCAAAAATTGGCGTAAATACCAATCAAATTGAATCAGTATGAAAACATATACGAAGAACATTTAAAACACATATCAAAGTTGCAAAACATCATGTTCATTTATATGCCAAAGAAGCTGCATATAAATTCAACAAGATACCTACTTTTGAAACTGTAATGCTATGTTTCATTTAAAAATGTGGGGAGAAGTCCGTAGATAGGATTTTCTCAGCATTTATGTGATAAAATTTAAAAATAGTACATAAAGGTAGAAAAGCCTATTTTTATTTCATGTTTTAAATACACTCTTTTATCTTCTTTTAAATTCAACATAATTAATTTTCTTTTTCTATAATTTTCGGAGCATATCGATGTTGTCTATAACATTCATTTATTGTCTTTAAATTATAAGTTAGACGAGAATAATTTAGACTTCAATATGCAATTGTATGTTAATCTTAACACTTGCAAAATATTAGTCAATAAAAATGCTTACTTTTATAATTCAAAAATTCTTATTAAAGTAAACTTTAATAAGTTTTATTTTATTGTTAGTTATTTTTAATGAATTTTAATTTTAATTTTATAATAATTGTATTGCTGTATTTATTTTATAGCATTTGAAATTAACCATTTTTGTGTACATATCAATGTTATAGGTTCTATCTTTAATCATATGCTTTAAAATTTGTTTAATATTAGTTTCTGTAAAGCAACCAATATTTTCAACTAATGATTGGTTTAATACACCATCTTTGGCATTAATAAAATAACCAACTTTTAATTTTGAATATTTTAAAGTTAATGTTTGTAAAAAATCAATTAATTCATAATATTGCCCTTTTGCAAATAAATTTTGTCCATATTCATAATGTAATTTAGCAATTTGATTTTTTCTTCTTCCAGCCATTATTCCAAGAAATAAAACATGAAAAGCATGGAATTTATCTAAAATAAATTTAGCATTTAAAATTGTAGCAGTTTTTCTAATTCATTTTGCACTATCTCCACAAACTACTAAATTTGCTTGGTCAAAATTTTCAAAATATAAATTACCATATTTTTCAATTAATTGTGCTGTTTTTTCTGCACCAATTTCTGTTTTTGATACTCTTATTTTACAAACTGCTCTTTTATTAATTAACGGACTTCTCCCCACATGTACTTGTGGAGGAAACAATGAAATTGAATGAGTTCAACAATGCTTTTCAAACAGAACAGGATTGTTTAAAATATATAGCAAGTTTGAAGAAAAACAAATGTATCATGTGTTCTTGAACAAGTTTGAATACTTCTAATTTAAGAAGAATAAGATGTTTGAAATGTCATCAAACATTTAGTATTCTTCATGGCACCATTTTTTACAAGTCACAAACACCTTTGAGATTTTGATTTTATCTCATCTTTAGATGAATAAACACCAAACATGGAATTACATCAACTGATGTTGCAAAAGAATTGGGTGTGACTTTGAAAACTGCTTGAAGAATGGGTCATGAAATCAGAAATCGTATTGCCAAACAAGAACATCAATTTATTGTTGAGGGCATAGTGCAAATGGATGAAATGTATCTTTCACATATGGGTTTTAAAAAACAAGGAAGATCTTTGATAAATAAAACATTAATTGTTGGGATTTATGAAAAAACAACCAATAATTTAATTGTGAAAGTAATCAAAAACGCAAAAAGTAAAAATCTTTTGCAGTTTGCAAGAAACCATATTTCTTCAAAGTGTGATGTACATACTGATTCTTGAAAAGGATATCGTGATTTCAAATCACTTTTCCCTAATCACAAAACAGTTAACCATCAAGATGGTTATGTTTCAAAAATTGGCGTAAATACCAATCAAATTGAATCAGTATGAAAACATATACGAAGAACATTTAAAACACATATCAAAGTTGCAAAACATCATGTTCATTTATATGCCAAAGAAGCTGCATATAAATTCAACAAGATACCTACTTTTGAAACTGTAATGCTATGTTTCATTTAAAAATGTGGGGAGAAGTCCGTAGATAGGCTTTTCTCAGCATTTATGTGATAAAATTTAAAAATAGTACATAAAGGGAGAAAAGCCTTAATTAATTTGCCATTTTTCTTTTTACCAGTACAAAATATTATTAATCGCATAGAACATTTTTTACAATTTTTAGTATTATGTTTTTCATTAAACTTAAATTTTCGATGTCCATCATCAATATTTATGTATAAAGTTTGATTTGGTTGTAATACTATTTTAGGGATATTAGCTTTTGGTAATTTAAATTTTTGATATGTTCTACAAACAGCACTAGTGCTTATTAAATCTTCAATAAATGTATCACAAACATCACGATATTTTTTACCATCAGCAAAATGTTTTAAAATTTGTTTAATAACATCAGGTGCAAGTTTGCTATATTTTTTAACCCCAAGATAATTATCTAGCATTGAAATAAATTCAATTTTTTGTGTTTTTGGGTTATAATATGTACAAATACGTCGCTTATAAATTAATAGGCCTTTTTTTGTTTTTAATTTTCTTTTTCTAAATCTACATGGTTTATATACAGATTTATCACATTCATTTCATAGTTGCTCATCTATTTTTGCAAATAATTCTTCTGTTTGTTTTAAATTTAATTCATCTTGATTAAAGTAATGTTTGTCTCAATCAAAATGATTAGGAAATGGTAATCTTAACATTTTTAATGTTCCTTTCTAATTTTGGTTGTTAATAATTAAATTGTAATTTATTTTAAAATTTAGGAGATAATATGACTTTTATTAATAGTTACGTACAATTAAATAAAAAATATGACCTTAATTTTAGTGATAATAATTTTGGTTTTACTTGAGAAATTTTTAAAGATTTTGTTGGTGAACAATGAGCAGAATTTTTTACTACCAACTGTTTTTATCGTTTTGTACCAACTGCAAGATTAACGCGTAAAACATGAAACTGTTTAGCGTTTGATTTATTTATTTGTTGTAATTTTAGTGATAGTAGTGTTCAAGAAGTAAGACGTTATGAAAATACTCATAATGAAACTACAGTTGGTTCTTTACTTGATGTTTGTCAATATTTAGCAGATAAATATGATATTCACTTATCCCCGAATAATCCACATGGTATTAAGTGAAAAATAACCAAAGATGGTGGTTGTATTATCTTTCCTAATAACCAGCAAATTGACTTTATTGGTTATGCAAATGGTAATAAAATTTTTGGAAAATCAGTTGGTGGTTCAAGTTATTTATGTTCAAGAACTGATGAAATAATTATGACTGAAGAAAAAGAAACTTTAAGTGAAAAACAATTAACTCAACGTTATGAACGTTTAAAATTATCAATGTTTCGTAGTAATCGTATTAAAGTTTCAAATAAGCCAATTCAAGAATGAAGTTGAACATTTACAGATAGAAATATATTTAGTCCAACCTATGGTAAACAAATTACTCGTTATTTTTATAAAAATCACTTTATTGCTTTTACTTGCAATCCCTATGATAAATACCACCCATTTTATTTGCTTTATTGTACACCATACTTACCATTAAATAATAAAGTAATAGATACTCTTAAAAAGATTGGTAAAGTTTATTATGAAGATAATGAAGCATTTAGTGGTTTAGGATTATTTATTTTAAGATTTACTTTACTTCCGTTTTGACATAAATTAGAACCAGTAACTCAAAAATTAATTTTAGAATTAAAAAAGAAAAATCCCGATGAATTTAATACTGTTTATTATGGTTTTGAATTTTTAGATAGTGATGCAACAGTTTTTCCATTACAAAAAACATTAAAATATTGACAAACATATGATTTACAAGAATTTTATAATCAAGAAAAAAATATGTATAAATTTGATTTTTATTCAGTTGGTGTTGATTGAGCAACTGGACATAAAGACCATACTGTATTTATGGTAGTTGGATTTAAAGAATATAATAATACTGGTTATTATGATGCTTATATTATTTGTGAATTAGTAGTTACTCCAAATGACTTTATAAATGAAAATGAAAAAATTAATGCTTATGTAAATGAAATTTTAGGACTAATGGATAATTTTGAAAATTTTGACCAAGCAATTTATTTTTATGATGATAAAGCAAGAACAGCAATGGATTGATTAAATCAAAAATTAATTGATGAACATAATACTATTTTAATAACACAAACTGCTATTAAACATGCTTCAAATTTAAATCAAGAAGCAGGATTAACTAATAGAGTAGTTTGAATGAGAAATATTATGAGTTATGGAAACTTTTATGCTAATAAAGATGATTTACCAAAAACTACTCAATGTTTAGAAGAATTACGTTATGACCAAACTAAAACCAATATTCCTGATAAAACTATGTATCAAGACCCATATGATGCTTTGTTTTATACACTATATCCATACAAAAATGTAATTAGGGGTAAAAATAATGCTACTGTGAAAAAAAGCATCTTCACATTTGCAATATAATAAACAATTTCAATATAATTAATAGTATAGGTCTCACAAAATAAACGCCTTGTATTTAGGCGATATTTTTCATTTAAAAGCATACTTGTAAAAATATCAAAAAATGATTACAATTAAACAATAAAATTTTAAAAAATTGGGAGTAAGTTATGATTAATAAAGATAAATCATTAAAAGTTGTAAATAATTTGAAATCTTTAAAAAAGATTTTGCAAAATGAATGTTGTTTGTCAAAGTAAAAATTGTAATAACAAATGAAGTAATATTATATTATTAGAATTAAAGTCAACAACATTTAATCTTTTTCTTTGTGAAAATCATGCCAATAATTTTGAACATGAATTATTACCAAAATGATTAAAAACTTGTGAAGAGTTAAGAAAAAATAACAAAATAAAAAAGGAGAAATTTATTATGAAAACATGAATAAAAACAAATTTAAGTAAAATAACATTAGCATTAGCACTAACTGGTGCAGTAAGTGGAGTAACTGGTTTAATAATTGGTTCAATAGCACATAATAAAACTAATGATTTAACTTATTTTTTAGACCATCATTATAATGCTCACTGGGGGGGGCTTCTATTTGAGAAAGTCAAAGAGGAGACCATTATAAAATAGATTTATATTTTGCAATTAAACCTAATAAAGATAAAGATATAAAATGAAACGGAATCTATCCTGATGGATATTTTGATAATTAAACTTCTAAATTTATATAAGAAATATTTTCATTATATTTATCAAATAAATTAATATTTTTTAAATTTATTTCTTGTTTATCTGTTACTAAAATTAAATCATAATTACCAGCACCAAATATTCCACTAATTTCAATCCTATTTAAATTATTAATCGGATTTTTGATTTGCAATTCAAATTTACTCTCATTGTCAATTTGTGAAATTTCTTCATAAAATTCTAATTTAGAAAATAATTGAGATTTATTTGAACCATATAAATTTAAAGCATTTTCAATTTTATTATTACTAATAATTGCTCTTGTAAAATATTTACCATATTCACCATTGCCTAGTGTTCAATCAGAAGGAATTAATGAAGGAATATTGTTACTTTCCAATTCATTTGTGATAGATAACCAATTAAATTGATTATCATCTAGTTTGAATAATTCATTTTGACTAATATCATTATTTTTTAGTTTAATGTTATTCACATCTGTAAAATCAAAATATTCAGATTTTAATAATACTTTTGCATCTTTAAATTCTCAAACTTTTTCAGGTGTAGAATGTATAGGATTTGATTTTAATTCGAAGTAGTAAGGTAATAAAAGTTTATAATCATCATTCATTCCTTTATTTATAGACATTCTTGAATAAATATTACTAGATAACATAATCACTATTTGTTTAAATATTTTTATTTGTTCTAAACTTATATAATTTGGATAATCTAATTTTCATTGTTTAAATAAATTAGTTATAACATCTTCTGGTTTTTGACCTTCAAATTTTGCTCGCATTATATCTAAATCATTTGGAGATTTAGTTGAGTCCAATAATGCACCATCAAAATTTCTATTATAAGTATATGTATAAGTTAACATATCTAATAACACTCTTTGTAAACTATCAATTGGTGGTCTATCTTTTATTTCTAGTTCAACATCATGAAATTTATCTGTTGTAGAAATAAATAAATTATAGTTACCTACTAAAAATCATGACTCTAATTTTTTATCTTTTAATTCTATTTCATCAGATAATGGTCATACTTTTAAATTTTTAGAAACATCATAACCTATTTTAGCATTAGTTACTCTTGCATTATTAATAATTTCTTTTCTTGTTTCAGTTCCACCACCAATAGCAATTAAATCTAAAACTGATTTTTCTTGTCCAATAAATTGTTTTGCTAAATTTCAAGGTAATATTTGTTCACTAAATCATTGTTGTAATATTCTAACTTTTGGTTGAGTTTCAATAGGCATTGATAATAGCGGAAATGCTATCTTATCTTTAACAAATAACTTTGGGTATACTTCCATATTGTCGACTTCACCAAGTACCTTTATATTGCCGAAAAGCATGCTTCTGGGTGATTTAATCTTTAAACCAATAACTTTGGTATCTTTATCTAATGGTTTTTGTAATTTAATAATGATTGGATAACCATCTCTTGTTTTAAAATCTTTAATTTTAATAATAGTTATACTTTTAGTACTTCTAGTTTTTGGATTTTGATAAGGTTGTGAATAATTATTAATGATATATAAATTATCAATATTATTTTCAGTTAATGGTTCATTAATAGATACTGCATATAATTTAAATTGATTTAATAAATTTATTTCTTGAAAAATTAAATTTTTAATATCAGTCATACTATATTCAATTGTATTATCATTAATGTTAGTACTTGCTCTTTGATTTAATTGCATAGTAAAGTCTGATGTTTCAGCAGCAGTAGTTTTTAATACTTTATCAATATCAATAAAACCAATTTTAATAGTATTTGCTGAAAATTTTAAACTATTATTTTCATTATTTTTAAATAAACGTTCAATTTCATAAATATAAATTGTTCTTTTTTTAAATTCATCGTATGCTCTATTAATATCAGGGTCACTAGTAGCACCCATCATATTTGTAAAATCATAAGGAATATTATCAATTAAATAATCATTTTCTATTTCTGCTTGATTAAGTTTAGTTTGCTTCTGTTTCTGTGGAAACTTGGTTTGTGGTTTGTTGTTGTCCATTGTTTTCTCCTATTAATTGGTTATTTTCGGGATTAAATAATTTTAATCTCACTGTTAAATTATTAATTTCTTGTTCATCATTAATATTAAATGTTGTACTATTTAATAAATCTTTATCTAAACGTACTAATATTTGAATAAATTTAAGAATATCAATATTAAATTGTCATAATTTTTGTTCAATATAATTGATAGTTGAAATATTTACTGCTGTACTTTCAGGAACTGATTGTTGTGCAGATTTTTTTTGACTTGGTATATGAATACCACAACGTTTAAATATTTCATTAACATTTCAGTCATATATATCAGTTAAATTTTTACCTTTAAAATTACTACTTGTCATATTAATATTTTCATTTTGTTCGTTACTATCTCCACCACTTTTAAAAATATAATTTTTAGTAACTAATATTCTTATGGCATCTTCTAACGAATCTTTTACATTACCATAAGTTTGACCAAAAATAAACTTGGGTGAGTTTAAAATAGTATCTAAAACAATTTGTTCATAAATAACATCTAATGCTTTAATATTATCCATTACTTTATTACAATCTGCTAATTCATTTGCTTTATTTCGCATAATTGCTATTGGTATATAGTTAATATTTAGTGTTTGTTCTTGCTCTAAATTTGGATTATTAATATATGATTTAAAATCTAATGGAAATTGTTTTTTACTATCATTAACGCTATAAATTGCACGATTAATAGTTACTTGTTCATTATTTAATGTATAAACTTCAAATAATCTTACAATTTGTGCATTTTTTTCATAACTATCATAAAAAATAGTACATTGAATTAATTTACCAGTAATATCATAAACTCTTTGTTGTATATCAACTACTTGAAAATATAAATCATCATTAGCAATAAAAATTAAATAACCACTAATTCCTAATTTACTTAATTTAAAAATAGAATTTCAATTTTTTCGATAAAATTCTTGTTGAATTAAATATTGTTTAATAGTTTCATTATTAATGTCTAATGGAGCATTATATAAATTAGCATTATTTTCTGCTACAAAATCAGTAAAATATGTTTCATGATTAAAATCATTAAAACCAAAATAACTTAAAATAGAAGCATGTGTACTTTTACCTTTTAAAAAAGTTAATTTAGTTTTTTCTTCATTATTAGTACTCTTATCTCTTCTTAAAAATCTACCTAACATAATATTCACCACCTTTCTAAAATATTTGATTAATTTTTAATATTATTTTTACAATGATAAATATAATTAAACCTGCTGTTGCTGATGATAGAATTACTCCAATTAAACCTAAAATAATTTTTATAATTTTAAAAAACATAATATTATTCCTGTAATTCTTCTAATTTTCATACATTACCTTTTAAATTACCTTTTACAGTATAAATAGTAATCCATTTTGCATGTTGAACTGATAAAATTACTATATTAGCACTATCATTAAAGGTTTGTATTGGTACACCTGCTATTCTTTTATCAGTTATAATAAATTCTTGAATAGTATAAACTGGATTATATATACTTCAAGAATAATAAACTCTATAATGTTTATTCTCTTGAAAATCATAAGTAATTTGTCAATAATCTCATTTATTTTTTTCTCTTGTTCCTACTTCTTTTCAATTTGAACCACTTGGACTTGGTTGTGGTTGTTTTTCTAATATTTCATTAATTGCTTGTAATAATTTTTTATTTTGAGTTTTTAATAATTTATATTCATTATTTTCTAATAAATCCCTACAAAGTAATGAATTTTCTTCATCATGTAATACAATTTCATTTGCTTCAGTATTATATTTAAAATAATCATTTGAAAATTTTTTATCTTTTATTTTTTCTTTTAATTCATTAATAGCACCGGCAATAGTTTTATCAGTAGTTTCTAAATTAGGAATTTCAGTACCAATAGTATTAATAGAAAAAGCATATTTAAAATGGTCTTTATCCATTTTGTCTTTTAATTTTTTATCTATTTCTTCTTTTTTATAATAATCAGATAAATCTACTTTACCACCAGTAGCACTAATTTTATTATTTTCATCAATAGTTATATTAGTACCAGCAGTTAATTTATTTTGCTTTTTATCTAATAAATTATTAGTTTCTAGTTTTGTATAATAATCACGTTCAGTACCTTCTTCTGCTATAAATTCAGTTGGCCTTCCTTTTCCTATATATTGATATAATACAATAGAACTAGATTGATAATTAATATCATTAGAGACAACAGTAATGTCATTTGATTCCTTAGTAAATAATAATTGGATTTTTACATTATCATTTACAATTAACTCATCTAACTTAATAGTTTTTTGTGTTGTTCTTTGAATTTCACCACCTAAATTAAATATAGTTTTTTTATTACTATATATGTAATTATCAGTAGGAGTACTAGGTGGTTGATAAATGTAACCCCATATTGCTAAATATATTTTTCCAAATTCATTACTTGGAATAAAAGAAGACATTTTTTTCATAAAGGACTAGTTACAATATTAAATCAATTATTTTTAATATCATCAATATTTTCATTAGTTTTGGTTAATTCATCATTCAATTTAGTTATATTATTTTCATTAGTAGTAATTTGTTTTTGTTGTTTAGCAGAAAAATCACAAGTTGGCGCATGTGTATAATCACCAATTTGTGGATTATTTTGTAATGCTTCTGGTGGTAATGTTCCAATTTCATCAGGTCAATCTAAAATCATTGTTTCAGTTTCTTTATCGTAATCTGTTGCAACATAACCTTTATTAATAAATTTACTAACAGGACCTCTATATATTTCATTTTCATTATCATCAACTAAATCATCATATAATTTAATTTGTTTTGATAATGTAAATTCTTTTTGTTGTTCGATTAATTCATCAACTTGATTTCTAGTATAAAATGCTTTTAAATCAATTTTTTCAACATCTATTTCATCATCATTATAATTTGATAATATTTGTTTTAATTCTGTTAGTCTTGCCCATATTTTCATTCTACTTGGTGCTAAATCTCAAACATTAATTGTAGGAATACTATTTGCACTAAATTGACTACCATTATTAAACTGAATAGTAGCATCAACATTAAATTCAATTGGTGTACGATTAAATACTCAATGTTCAGCGGTTACATAAACCATATCTCTTAATGTTTCTTTAATTAATTCATCTTTAAAACTATCAAAAGGAAATTTAGATAAAATAAAACCAAGATAAGCATTAATATCATTTTGAGCACGAATAGCAAAAGTTTTAAATCAATCATTAACATTTGGTCATGTTTGTATATATTGCTGTGGTGTTTCTGTAATTTTTCCAGTTAATGGATATCAGTTATTATAATTTTCTAGACTGACACCAGTTCAAAGTTTATTAATCATAATTTATCATTCCTTAAAAAATGCTTTTTTATAATGTTTAGTTTTTGTTTTAGTTTTTCTATG
This sequence comes from Spiroplasma ixodetis Y32, assembly GCF_030316605.1. GTDB lineage: Bacteria > Bacillota_I > Bacilli_A > Mycoplasmatales > VBWQ01 > Spiroplasma_E > Spiroplasma_E ixodetis. Next base: position 1,096,841 of record NZ_CP127039.1, on the reverse strand, counting down.
TGATATATGAATAATTTCTTTTTGTAACTTTTTCTTACCTTTTTCTGCAACTTGACTATATGCAAATTTTTCTAAATGATGTAATAATCCTGTACCAAATAAAGTATTAACTGAAAATTTTAAACCAATATTTTTAAATGATTTATTAATATTTTCAATAGGATTATTAATAACATTTACTACTTTATGATAAGTTCTTACGATTCTAAATATTTCTCTGTATACTTTAAAACTATCTCTAATTATTTGTTGAACAACCGGTGGTGCAAATGCTATTGCTTTTAATCATTTATTTTGATTAACTCCATAACCAATGTATCAACCACTATATCAACGATATCAATGGAATGGATGTATTTGAGTAACAAAAGTTTCTGCTTTAAGAATACTATCAACAACTGTAATTGGTTTATATTTAGGATTGCGATGATAAATAGTAATTGCACATTTATCTAATGATAAAGGTTGAATTTTACAACCCATAAATACTGGCGAATTTAATGGTATTAATTGTGCATGTTTTATTGCTCTCTTTTCAGCAGTAGTAAATAAATCTGTTGTTTTTTCTTTTAATTTATTAATTTTTTCAAATACTTGTTTTTCTAACTTTTCAAATTTTTCTTGTAATTTATATATACTTTCTCGTAATTTTTCAAAATATGGAGTATCTTTTCAAAATTTATTTAAACCTTTTTTTAAATAAAATCTAATATCAAAATATTTAAAAGTTTGATTTGCTTTTAAAACAAGTTGATGAATAATACTATTTTTAAAATTAAATTTAATAGTATTTGCACGAATTTTTTGTAAATCTAAAATTAAAGTTTTTCCATATCTATTTTCTGTATGTATTGTATGAACTAAATTTGATCATTCATGTTGGTTCATTTTTAATACTTCTTTTAAATCAGTATTATATTTTTTTAAAAAGTTATTTGCTTTTTCGATATCTTTAATTTTAAATTTTGGAGTTAATTGTGGACTTAGTTTTATTAATGTATTTTGTAATAATAAATAATCTTTTAATTCTTGTGCTTCTAATTTTTGAAAATTATTTTTATATTGTCTTTCAGCAACATAACCCAAATTTTGGATTATTGTTTCACGATTAGGAGCAAAACTATAATTAAATAAATAACGTTTATTACCAATAATTTTATCTGTTAAAATTTCTTTTCCACTTACTTGACTAATAATTTCTTGTAAATTTTTTGCTTCTTTAACACCTATTTGTTCTAATGTTTTAGTTTTTTGTACTAAATTAATAAATTTAGTAGTACGATAACCACGACTAATTTTATTTAGTCCAGCAAATGCAGGTAATACATTAAAGAAAGTATTTAATTTTGTTACATTTCCTTTTAAATAATCATAAACTTGATTAATAGTAAAATCAGTTAAAAATTCTACACCAACAGCACTAATACTAGCAACTAAATCACTTGCACCTAATCCAAGTGCTACGCTTTCACTTAAACCACCAGTAAAAGGAGCAAGTGCTACTGCTATAACTTGTACACCAATCATTTCTAAAATTTCTCATCAAAAACTTTTATTTTCTTGTTGGTTACTTGTTCTAGTATGTTTTGGTTTATTTATGTTTAAAAGTATTGCTGTACTAGTTGTACCAATTGGCATGATATTAATTTCCTTTATTTAAGAGTTATTTTAATTAGATTTGTTGTTCCTTTATAATGTAAGTCATTAACATTTGCAGTAATAGTTATATATAAGTCACCTGCTTTTTGTTTTTGATTACTTACATTAGTTTTTCCTTGTGCATCACTAAAATATTTAATAGTTGGATTTGTTAAATTTGGATTTAATGATTTAAGTTCATTAGTACTTTTTATTTCTGTATTTAATTCACTATTATTGTTATTAACATTTGCAGTAATATTTGTTGTTAAAACTGTAATTTTAGTTTTTAAATCAGTTTTTTCTGTTTTAATAACTCCACATAACATTCATCTTGATGTTGTTTCATTATTAGAAATATATGGTATTGCTTCTCCAACAACTTCACCAGCAACTTTATATGCTCTTCCTGCTTTATCATCTTTAATAAAATCTACATAAATAACTGTATTTTCTATCATGTATCTTTTCATCGCTCTTGGTGTTGCTAAAATAAAGGTCATTAATTGTTGTTCATTTTTATCATTAGTAAAAATCATATAGTCATCAAGAACGATTTCACATAATACACCTTTTACATATAAATTATTTCCATTTAAACCTAATTGTTGTGCCAACTGATTATCGGTAATTAAACCTTTATTATCTGCTAAATAAACTAAACTATCATAAAGACCATTAGTAATAAAAAATTTACTATTTGCAATGTTTCTAAATTGAAACAAAGTATTTCAAGCAGATAACATTGATTTTAAATAGCCTACTGGTGTTGTATCTTCAATATCGATTTTAGTAGCAAATTTTGCAATTGCTTGTGTATCATCAATTGCCAATTTATCTGCTAAATCATTTGCAACTTCATATTGCATACTATCTAATAAATTTTGTCCATTATTTGCTTTTAAATCTACATCTGCAATAATTTCTCCTGCAAGATATTTTTTAGTTATTTTTTTACTAATTTTATCAGTATCAACATATGGTAATTCATATCTTTTACTTTTATCATCCCAAGCAATAATTTTTACTTCCGGTTTTTTTGGTTTTTTAACAATAAACTCAATATTTACTGAGTCAACAATTTCAGTAGGAAAAAAGTTTGCCCATGGACTATTTGAAATTTTAAAAAACTCTATAAATTCTGGTGCTTCTACTAATCTCTCTGTATTGTCTAAATTTTGATTAAATGGTACTGACATTTTATTTCTTCCTTTCGTTTATAAATAATTTTTCTTTTTATAATTAATTAAAAAATTTTCTTTATCATTTGTTTTATTATTATTAATAATTATTTGTTTATTGCCACCTGTATTAATTGTTTGTTTAAATACCGGTTGTTCTTTAATCATTTTTTTAATAGTTTCTTCAATTTTTGAATTTTCTATATTACTTGTTTTAAATTTTAAATAATCATAAAATTCAGTTTTAACTTGATATTTTTTAAATATATTAATCATTTCTTTTTCTTTAATTTCTTGATTAAGTTTATTTAACTTATTTTCTGCTTCATTAACTTTATTTTCTATTTCTTGTGAAGAATCATTATTTTCAGTTAAAGGTTCAGTTGTTTGTTGAACATTATTTTCATTTTCTAACATTTACATCACCACTTTTTTATTTATTTTCTTTATTAATTTTTTGGTTTAATTTTGCTAATTTTTTTTGATGTTTTATAATTTTGTTATTTGCTCTAACATGTTTTGGAGTTGTGATAAATCGTTTTAATAAAACAATTAATTCTCTACAAATTAATGTTCCAACACTTGTTCCAATAATTATTAATTCATGTATAAGTTCTTTCATTTCAATATTTTCCTTTCAATTATTTTATTTTATAAACTCATATGGTTATAATCTCAATTTAATGTATCATTATCATCATGTAATGATACTTCATGAAAATTACTACCATAATTGTTTATTTCACTATTATTAACTAATCTAGCATGTTCATTTGTAAATGAAGTTTCTTGTAATTCTTCATTATTATGTATAGTTTCAATAGGTAATAAATTATGAATAATTTCACTTGCACCAGCAACTATTGTTGGCACTGCATAAGCATTATTAAAATCATTATTAATACCCATTGCTACACCACTTGATATTAAACATCCACCAGTAGCCATATTACAAATCTTTCTTATATTTTCAAATCTATTAGGTATTAATTCAGTTAATCCACTAATAAGATTTGATATACCATAAGCATTTAATGAAATATAAGTATCTCAATCCATTAATTCCTGCTGTTCTTGTTTATTTAATAATAATCATGGAGGACCTTCTGTTGTAGTTGTAGTAGTTATTGGAGTTGGTGTTGTTGGAATAATTGGAGTAATATTATTTTCTATTCATTTACTATAATTTGCTAATCCAATTGTTCCTAAACCTAGTAATATTTTTTTACTACTATTAATTAATTTAGTTTTAGTATTTGGTCTTTGATTTAAATTTCATATATCTAGACCTAATTTTTTACCAAATAATAAACTATTAATTGAACCTAATAATGGATTACCTATTACTTGACCATAATAAGCACTTGTACCAATCATTGCACAAATTGGGCTTATTCCAGTTCTAATTAATTTAGTTAAAGTATAATTTGATTGATCTTCTATATTTGGCATTTTAATCTCCTTTAATTTTCTAATTTTTTAATTGTTAATTTAATTCAACCTTGATAAACATCATTATCACCAACTATTAATGCAACATTACTTTCGGGGTCAGAAACAATTATGTGTTTTGATTTAACATTTGGGTATTGTCTTAAAATAATTGCTCTAATATCATTACTTGTATGAATTGCTTTTGGAAATGGTGATAATATTTCAATTTCATCTTTATTTTCAAACAAACTAGGTAATATTATCATTAGTCAAATTCTCCATTTCTAATTTTTTCATTTAATTCAGATATAAAATTTAATCTTCCATTAAAATGAGTTCTTATAACTTCATTATTTAACTTAACATCATATCTTGTTTTTTTCGTTCATTCTCATTCATATTTAAGATATTCAAGTAATTTTTCTTTATTCATTATCAAATTCACCATTTTCAATTTTATTAATTAAAATTTTAATAATATCAATTGAATAATCTGTTAATTTATATCCATAATATATATTTTTTAAATGTTCAAGTAATTTTTCTTTATTCATTATTTATTCTCCTTTCTTTTTTATATCTTTTACAATTGAATTTAATAGTTTTAAAACTTTATATTCATTTTTTAAATCTTTAATTATATAAATTAAAAATATTATTAATGTTATACTTGTTATTAATATTAGTACTATTAATAAAATTTTTCATACTATCATTTTTTTTACTCTTTTCATTTTTTAAATCATTTAACATTAATTGAACAAAATGCACGATTTATATTCATATTTCAATTATTAAAGATTTCACCAGTTACTAAAATTTCATCATTTTTGTTTAATAAAATACATCGATTATAAAGTTTTGGGTTGTTAAAAATTAAAGTAACATAGTTTAATCCATTTCATTGACCACGAACACTATAATATAATTCTTTGTCACCTTTTTCATAATTTTTTGCTTCAATAGTGTTACTCAGTTTTACTGTTAATTTGACATAATTTGCTTTCTCTTTCATTTTTATAATTCCTTAAATAATATTGAATATGCTTATATGCATCTTGTTCATGTTTTGTTAATTTTATATTTCCTTTATAATTTTCTATTTTAATTTTATTTTTTGCTTCGCTTTCTAAATAATCTCAGTTCATAACATCTTCTGCTAATATCATTAAAGCACCAATAATTTTAGGGGTTGCTAGCGGATTAGTTAATAATTGTTTTGAATTTAAAAAGAAATTTTCTACAATAACTAATATTTTTTTAGTCTCATTTTTTTTAATTAATTCAAAATATTCTTTATACATTTTTTTACTTTCTAAAATAGTTTTTGTTTTAAATGTTTCATTAAAGATAATATTATTAGTTTCATTTGAATAAATAACAATTCCATTACTACCAATTCCAGCAGGGTCAATTCCAATAATTAATTCATATTGCATTATATTAAAAATACTTTTTCATTATGAGTTGAAATTTCCTTATAAGAAGTAACTATATAATTAATTGGTAAATCATCATGTTTATATGGATTATTTATTTTAAAACCTTTTCTGTTTTCTTCTCACGTAATGTTATATTTAAAACAAGGATTAGTAATTTTAGTTTTGTTATCAGTTATTTCACCCATAAATCAACTATTATGCTGTTCATAAAATGTTAATGTTTCAAGTTTTATATCATTAAGATAATATTCTTTTGGAACAATTGGTTTATTAACAATTATTTTTTGGTCTTTAATATATGGTTCTAATAATTTTATTAATTCATTACCACTTAACTCTCTTTTAATATTTTCTAAATTAAAAACTCAATATGTATATTTATCATCAGCAATAAAACTATTATTTTTAACCATTCATTTTGGACATTGTAATTTATATTCACCATAATCAATAAGAATAGATTGTGGTTTATCTTTAATAATTTGTTCTTTTTTAAATTCTATTTGCATAATAATCCTTTCCTAATATGTTCTGTTGCTTCTAGCATAAAGAACATATATTTTGATTTTTAGATTATTAATAATACTACTATTCGTTTTATTAATTCCAGAAATTCTGGGCTCAAAAATAAATTATGAAATTTTAAAAAACATTGAGGCATTCGATTCAATATTTATTTAATTTGCGTTTAGCAAATTAATATTTTAATTGAACCGGCACCGCTCAATTTTTTTTACAAGTTTGAAATTTATTTTCTCGCCCAAAAATTTTTTCAAAAAAAAAAAAAAAATAAAACCAACACTTGCTCACTGGGGAGTGGCAAGGTTGGTTAAATAAAGAATAGAATTAATACAATAGGTCCCTACAACAGGTGTCTATATATACTAGTTTCCAATTCGCTCCCACCCCAAGAATTACCATTAAATGGTTAGTATATTTTATTAGGTATCACTCCACTTTTTATTTATTCATGCAAGTCCACATGCTAGCTACTATTTTTAACAACTGTGTTGTAGTTCACTTTTTTAATTCCTTAACACGTGTTGATAATAGTGCTAAAGAGGTTTATTAAAAATTTTAAAATTTTACAATTACAAAAAAAAGACAAGATTTTTATTCTCGTCTTTTGTCATTTATTTTTAATTTAAGGGTTTAAAAAAGAAAGGAGCTATTTTTAAAACTTTTTAGTTACCGACATCTTCGCCACGCTCCCATAATTTTTAATATTTCTTGTATTTCTATATATTTTTTATTTTTAAGTAATTTTTCATTACATAAATTTTTAATTAATTCAATTTTTTCAACATTTAATAACATATTAATTTCCTTTAATACTTTAAATAAAATATTTTTTCATTATGAGTATTTATATCTTTCATAGGTGTAACTATATAATTTATTGCTAAATCATTATCATTATATGGATTATTTATTTTAAAACTTTTCATATCTTGTTCTCATGTAATGTTATATTTAAAACATTCTTGATTTTTATCATTTGTAAAAATATAATAACCATTATATTGTTCATAAAATGTACAAGATATTAATTTATTTTCATTTGTAGTAATATCTGAAATATTTTTAATATATTTTAAAATTTCACTACCTTTAATACTTTGAATATTTTCTGTAATTGATTTTTTACCTAATTTATAATTAAAATCTTCAATGATTTTTAATGTTATTTTTTTATTTTTTTCATCAATAGTAGTATATTGTTTAGGAAATCATGTTTCATATTCACCAATTTCTAATAATATGCCGCCTTTATTTTTTTTATCTTTATATGTTTCTCTAATTTTAGTTTTCAAATCTAAATTAACATTAATCATTACTAATCCTTTCTACTTCTATGTATAAGCCTTATCACCTACAGTGATAAAAGGCTTATTATACTACTAACTAATACTTCTCTACTACTCTACGTAAGGCTTATGCTACTGTAAGTAGCAAAGCCTTGGAGGGTAGGGGTTCTAGGGGGAGGGAACCAAAATTTCTGAAATTTTCAAAGAGCATGACAAAAATTACTATTTGCAAATTCCTATACAATAGCTTTTATAATTTTTATTAAATTTAGAATAATTAATTACTTTAATAAAGTATAGGTTTAATAAAATAATTAATTATAATTGTTTAACAATTAAAAATGAGAGTTTTATCTCTCATTTATGTTTTTATTAAATCGTATCCAAGTTTGCAATGCGCCCCTACTATTTTGATTGAAAAACTAAAGAAAAATATGTTTGAAATAACTAGTGTTCTTGCAGAAGTTGACATTTTAGAAGAAGAATTTAAAAAAATGCTCAGTGGAAAAACTAATAATGAACCTGAATGTGAAATTGCAGAGGAAGGAATTGAAGTACTAAGTAAAAAAATAAGTTCATTTTGTTCACAAGATAGTGGTTTTGACTCAAATGCAAGTAGCGATAGTGAAGAATCTTCTTATCCAGAAAAATTAAATCCATTTATTAATGATGATGATGTAAGTTCTCAATCAACCAGTATTTTTAGTAAACCAATTTTGCCAAAAATGTGTAAATAGATAAATATAGTTATTAAAATTAACAATTATTTTAATAATTAAATATTAATAAATAAATTATTTAAATACTTACATCAGTAAGTGTTTTTAATAGAAAAACTTATTTATTTAGAAAAAATATGTAACTTAGTAAAAATAAAAAAAATTATTATGGCTTTTCTCCCTTTATGTACTATTTTTAAATTTTATCACATAAATGCTGAGAAAAGCCTATCTACGGACTTCTCCCCACATTTTTAAATGAAACATAGCATTACAGTTTCAAAAGTAGGTATCTTGTTGAATTTATATGCAGCTTCTTTGGCATATAAATGAACATGATGTTTTGCAACTTTGATATGTGTTTTAAATGTTCTTCGTATATGTTTTCATACTGATTCAATTTGATTGGTATTTACGCCAATTTTTGAAACATAACCATCTTGATGGTTAACTGTTTTGTGTTTAGGGAAAAGTGATTTGAAATCACGATATCCTTTTCAAGAATCAGTATGTACATCACACTTTGAAGAAATATGGTTTCTTGCAAACTGCAAAAGATTTTTACTTTTTGCGTTTTTGATTACTTTCACAATTAAATTATTGGTTGTTTTTTCATAAATCCCAACAATTAATGTTTTATTTATCAAAGATCTTCCTTGTTTTTTAAAACCCATATGTGAAAGATACATTTCATCCATTTGCACTATGCCTTCAACAATAAATTGATGTTCTTGTTTGGCAATACGATTTCTGATTTCATGACCCATTCTTCAAGCAGTTTTCAAAGTCACACCCAATTCTTTTGCAACATCAGTTGATGTAATTCCATGTTTGGTGTTTATTCATCTAAAGATGAGATAAAATCAAAATCTCAAAGGTGTTTGTGACTTGTAAAAAATGGTGCCATGAAGAATACTAAATGTTTGATGACATTTCAAACATCTTATTCTTCTTAAATTAGAAGTATTCAAACTTGTTCAAGAACACATGATACATTTGTTTTTCTTCAAACTTGCTATATATTTTAAACAATCCTGTTCTGTTTGAAAAGCATTGTTGAACTCATTCAATTTCATTGTTTCCTCCACAAGTACATGTGGGGAGAAGTCCGATTATTATTTTAAAATCTTTTTATCTGTTAAGTATTTTAACTTGACATTATTATGTGAATAAGATATTATTTAAAAGGTTTATTTGCCACAAATTAATAGAAGGAGGTAATTTATGGTTAAATTACGCTTAATACCAACAGGAAAAAGTAAATCAGTGCAACCTAGTTACAGAATTGTTGCGATTGATGCAAGAACAAAACTTAATGGTAGATATATTGATAAATTAGGTACTTATAATCCAACAAGCAAAGAAAAACAAGTAACTATCGATGAAGTAAAAGCATTAAAATTTTTATCAAATGGTGCTCAACCAACAGAAACTGTTCGTAGTTTATTATCAGCAGAAGGAATTATGACTAAATTTCATAATTTAAGACAAGAGAGAAAAAGTAGCAAACCTAAAAAAATAACAAAAAAAGTTACTGTAAAAAATAAAAAAACTGCTACTACTAATTCTATTAAAAAAGAAGAAGCACCCACTACTTAATATTAAATATGCTACAAGTGATTAATTAATATGTATGTAACATTGTTAGAACGTTTAATTGAACCAATTTTACTTGATAAAATTTGTGAAGTTGAGATTCGCGAATTAGTAGAAAAACATCACTATGATTTAATATTAATGGTACCAAAATCATTAATATCAGTATTGATTGGTAAAAAAGGAAATACTATTCGTACATTATCAACAATTATTGAAAGCAAGGCATATTTAGAAAACAATACTATTAAATTAGTAATTAATGAGTTTTAAGATGAAATATTTAGAGTTAGGTACTATTGTTAATACTCATGGTCTTATTGGTGAAGTTAAGGTTTTATGTAATTATTATGGTAATAAATTTTCATGAAAAGAAAAAACAACAGTTTATTTAGAAGAAACTAAACAACTAACACCTTTAATTATTTCAAGAGTAAGAAATCATAAGCAGTTTTTATTATTAACATTTGAAAATTATAATACTATTGAGTTAGTAGAAGGTATGAAAAATAAAAATTTAGTTATTAATACTGAAGAAATAATTAATGACAACTTACCTTTATTTTATGAAGATATTCTAAATTATGAAGCATTTGATGCTAATAATAATGCTTTTTTAGGAAAAGTTATTGCTTTCTTGGATAATAATCATCAAGGTTTATGAGAAATAAAAATGACTAATAAAAAAACCTTTTTTATTCCTAATAATAAAGTATTTATTAATAAAATTAATAAAGAAGAACAAAAAGTTTATTTTAATATTATTGAAGGATTAATTAATAATGACTAAAAACCAATTCACAATTATAACTTTATTTCCCAATGCTTTTAATGATTTCATGCAAACATCAATCATCAAACGAGCTATTACTAAAAAACAAATTAGCATTGATATTATTGATATTAGAAGTTTTGCTAATAATAAACACCAACAAGTTGATGGTGCTCCTTATGGTGGTGGCAATGGTATGGTTTTACAAGCAATGCCAGTAATTAATGCTATTAATAGCGTAAAACTTAAATATCCTGAGGCTAAAACAATTTTACTTAGTCCACAAGGTCAACAATGAAATCAACAATTAGCTTATAAATATAGTCAAAAAAATATTAATTATATTTTAGTTTGTGGTCATTACGAAGGTATTGATGAACGCATTATGTCTTATATTGATGAAGAGATTTCAATTGGTGATTATGTATTAACTGGTGGTGAATTACCAGCAATGGTTATTATTGATTGTATTACTAGGTTAATTCCTAATGTTATTCAACATCAATCTCATCTTAATGATTCTTTTAATAACTCATTATTGGATTATCCAACATATACAAGACCAGAAGAAGTACTAGGTATGAAAGTTCCAGAAGTTCTAATTGGTGGTCACCATGAAAAGATAGCAGAATATCGTCATCAACAAGCATTAATTAATACTTATAAAAAAAGAATTGATTTATTTAAAAAATATCAATTATCTGCAAAAGATAAAATAATAATTGAAGAATATAAATCTTCACTTAAAAAAAATAAACGAAAGGAGAAATAAAACATGCAAAATGCAATTATTAAATTAGTTAGTGAAAGTCAACTAAATCATAATCTTCCTAATTTTAAATCTGGAGATACAATCCAAGTATTTTCTAAAATTAAAGAAGAAAAAAAAGAACGTATTCAAATGTTTGAAGGAGTAGTTATTGCTCGCAAAGGTTCAGGAATTACGCAAAATGTTATTGTTCGTAAAACTGTTGGTGGTAAAGGTGTCGAAAAAACATTTGCTTTACATTCACCATTAATTGATAAAATTAATGTTATTCGTAAGGGTAAAGTAAGAAGAGCACGTATTTTCTACTTACGTAAATTAAGTGGTAAAGCTGCTAGAATTAAAGAAATTAAAACAATAAAACCCGTTAAATAATAATTAAACCACAGTTATTAAAATCAATGGTGGCTTTCTAAATTGATATAAAATAATAATAAAATGTATTAAAGGAGTTAAAAAAATGTCTAATGAAAATACCCATAATCAAATTCATTGATTCCCTGGTCATATGATGAAAGCCATTAAAGCAATTGAAACTAAGTTACCAATTATTGATGTTGCAATTGAAGTTTTAGATGCACGAGCACCATTAGCAACAAAAAGTACTTTATTAGATCGTTTATTAGAGAAAAAAATAAGAATTATTGTTCTTAACAAAGTTGATTTAGCAGATGATAATTTTACTAAAGAATGAGTTACTTTTTTTGAAAGTCAAGGTTTTTTTGTTTTATTGGCAAAATCATTAACTACAAAAATGAAACCGCAGTTATTAAATTTAATTACTAAATTAATGGAGCCACAAATGGAAAAACAATTGGCAAAAGGTATTGTTAATCCAAAAATTAAGGTATTAATTATGGGATTACCAAATACGGGTAAATCAACATTTATCAATAATTTATTACAACGTAAAGTAACACAAACTGCTAATATACCTGGTGTTACTAGAGGTCAACAATGAATTAAATTAAATCCAACGATTGATTTGTTAGATAGTCCTGGTATTTTACCACCAAAAATGAATGATCAAAAAGTAGTAATGATTTTAGCTTTAATTAAAGCAATTCCTGTTAAACATTTATTTTTAGAAGAAATGGCTAATTTTGCTTTAACCTTTTTACTTGAGAATTATTATGAAAGATTAGTAAAATATTATAATATTAATTTTGAAATTAAAAATATTAATGATGAAACATTATTTCTTTATTTTAAGAAATTAGCACAAAAATATCATTTAAAATTGGCTAATGATGAAGATAATACTCATCGTGCCATGAATTTATTTATTAATGATTTACAAGTAGGGAAACTAGGATTAATTTCATTTGAAATACCACCTAAGATTTTAAAACATGAAAAGTAGTTTACGATACGAAATTGATAATTATTCATCAGGAACATTAATTGCTGGTTTTGATGAAGTGGGAAGGGGAGCTATTGCAGGACCAATTGTTGTTGCAAGCGTTATTCTTAAACCAAACTTTAATCATCCTTTAATTAAAGATTCAAAACAATTATCAGCAAAACAACGAATAGCAATGTATCAAATTATAATTGATAATGCACTAACAGTTGCTGTTAGTATTAAAAGTCATCAATTTCTTAATATTCATAATCCTAAGCAGACTAGTATTTTAGCAATGATAGAAGCATTTAATAAATTAAAAATAGTACCTGATGTGTGTTTAGTTGATTTTGAAAAACCGCAATTTCCTAATTTTCTAGGAAAAGTTGAAGCAATAGTTAAAGGTGATCAAAAATCACTTAATATTGCTAGCGCTTCGATTATTGCTAAAATAGTAAGAGATAAAATTATGATTGATTATGATACTCAATATCCTAATTATGGGTTTAAAAATCATAAAGGGTATTATACAAAAAATCATCAGATAGCATTACAAAATTATGGTATTTGTGATATTCATCGTATTAGTTGTGCGCACGTTAAAAAATATAGTGGAATTATATAATAGAGAAACTTTGGGCGGGTAACAAAAATGCCGAATAATTTTATCAATATTGTCTTTATTATCATTTAGACGAGAATAAATTAAGACTTTTGTTATGTAATTGTAAATAAATAATACTACTTAATAAAAATAATTGCAAAAGTACGGGACGGTAACAAAAACGGAGGATATAATTACTTTTTAAACATTTCTTTGAAATTATAGACAAGAAATAATTATAATTATATGCAATTGTAAGTAAATATTACTACTAAATTAAATTAATCGGACTTCTCCCCACATGTACTTGTGGAGGAAACAATGAAATTGAATGAGTTCAACAATGCTTTTCAAACAGAACAGGATTGTTTAAAATATATAGCAAGTTTGAAGAAAAACAAATGTATCATGTGTTCTTGAACAAGTTTGAATACTTCTAATTTAAGAAGAATAAGATGTTTGAAATGTCATCAAACATTTAGTATTCTTCATGGCACCATTTTTTACAAGTCACAAACACCTTTGAGATTTTGATTTTATCTCATCTTTAGATGAATAAACACCAAACATGGAATTACATCAACTGATGTTGCAAAAGAATTGGGTGTGACTTTGAAAACTGCTTGAAGAATGGGTCATGAAATCAGAAATCGTATTGCCAAACAAGAACATCAATTTATTGTTGAGGGCATAGTGCAAATGGATGAAATGTATCTTTCACATATGGGTTTTAAAAAACAAGGAATATCTTTGATAAATAAAACATTAATTGTTGGGATTTATGAAAAAACAACCAATAATTTAATTGTGAAAGTAATCAAAAACACAAAAAGTAAAAATCTTTTGCAGTTTGCAAGAAACCATATTTCTTCAAAGTGTGATGTACATACTGATTCTTGAAAAGGATATCGTGATTTCAAATCACTTTTCCCTAATCACAAAACAGTTAACCATCAAGATGGTTATGTTTCAAAAATTGGCGTAAATACCAATCAAATTGAATCAGTATGAAAACATATACGAAGAACATTTAAAACACATATCAAAGTTGCAAAACATCATGTTCATTTATATGCCAAAGAAGCTGCATATAAATTCAACAAGATACCTACTTTTGAAACTGTAATGCTATGTTTCATTTAAAAATGTGGGGAGAAGTCCGTAGATAGGCTTTTCTCAGCATTTATGTGATAAAATTTAAAAATAGTACATAAAGGGAGAAAAGCCAAATTAATTTCAATTAAAATACAAATATTAAAAAAATCAATAAGAAAATTTAACATTAATACAAAACAAAAATTCTTATTAACTTTTAATTTAATAAGTTTTTAATATTTTTAATAAAAATAAAAATTTTGATTATGTTTTAGAATTCACAAGATTACACTTAAAAATAACCATTTTAATATAAATATCTATGCTATATGTTCTATTACTAAGCATTTCTTTTAAAATATATCAAATATTACTTTCAGTAAAAGTACCCATATTTCATTTAGAACGTTGATTTTCAATACCTTGTTTATTATTTTTAAAATATTGTTTTTTTAATTTTTTATGATTTTTTAATATTTCATTCATATACTTTATTAATTCATCATATTGACCATTTTCAATAAAGTTTCTACAAGTATTATATTCTTCAAAATATTTTCCTTTGTTTCCAGCAATAATTCCTACATACAACTTTTTAACTAAATGGAATTTGTCTAAAACAAATTGTGTATTTAAATAATTAGCAACATCTTTAATTCATTCTACACTATCTCCACAAATAATGATTTTTGGTTGGTCAAAATTTTCAAAAAATCTATTTCCTTGTTCTAAAATAAATTCAGCAGTTTTTTGAACTCCAATTTTAGTTTTTGTTGGTCTTATTATTACATCTACTCTTTTATTAACTAATTTATGATTAACATTATCTGTAAAAAATAACACTAAACGCATTGAATATTTACCAGAATTTCGTTTAAATTTTCAAAACTTTTGATGTCCGTCATCAATACTAATAATATAAATAAATTGATTTGGTTCTAATTTTATTTTAGGAACATCTAATTTACTAACTTGATATTCTTGAAATAATCTACTAATACTTGTTGTGCTAAATTTTGTTTGTTTCATAGTATGTAAAATGTCAATATACCTTTTTCCATCTGCATGTAGATTAGACACACTTTTTGGACTAATAAAAGTTTTTATAACTTTATATTATTAGTTGAGGTGTAGTTTAAAATGAAATATTTAATTAATAGTGCTGATTTTACTAAATTTGATTATAAATTTAACAAGTTTGTAGAAAAGTATAAAAATGATAAAAATATTAATAAAGTTAATATTTATTATCGTAAATTTAGAAAATTTTGTTTTATTTTTAAAAATAAAAATTCTTGTAAAGAAATAATTTCTCAATTACATATGTCAAAGCAAACTTTTTATTATTGAGCTAAACGTTTTTATGATATTTTCTACAAAAATAAACCTTTTGAAGAATTATTATTTAAATCAACAAAACCTAAAAATATTAAATAATTGTATAATTTGGAATTATCAGAAAAATTTATAAATTATTTTGTTCAGTATAAAGAAGAGTTTGGTATAGGTGCTTTTCAATTTTGTTATTTAATAAGACATATTGATGATACTAGGTTTAATTTTTTGCCAAAACCTTCGGTTAAAACTATATATCGTTGATTAAAACGTTTTGGTTTTTATTCACAAAAAACTATTAAGAAAAAACATTTGAGATATGAAGTAAAAGAAACTGGATTATTGCAGACTGATATTAAAGTAGTATCAGATTATATAACAGGAAGTAAAAGATGATATATTATTGATTTTATTGATGAAAAAACTCGAATTACTTATTGTTATCCATCTGAACAAGCACAAACCAGAGATATTGTAAATGATACTAAAAATGCTTTAAATTTTTATGAAAAATTGGGAATTAAAATTAAAAGAATTAGAACTGATAATGGTAGTCAATATGTTAATACATCTTGTGGAAAACCACAAAGGAATCGTTGATTTACAAATTTTTGTAATAAAAAAGGTATAGTCCATGAAACTACACCGTTTAGATCACCACAGAGTAATGGTAAGATTGAAAGATTTTATAGAAATTGAAGTAATTTATTTGAAATAAAACCATATTTAAATAGTGATTTTAGTTTATTTCAAAAATTAGTTAATTCTTTTCAAGAATATTATAACAATTCTAAACCACATAAATCATTAGGGTTAATGACTCCTATGGATTATTTTGATAAACTTTTATTAGATGGAAAATAGTCCAAAATGTCTGTACTACCTTACATAAAATTCAATAATTTAAAAATATTTATTTGGGTATTTATTATATATTTGTTACAATTATTAAGCATTTATGAAAAGTATTAAGGAGTAATAAAATGACAGAAAAAAAACGCATTGTTGTTGGTATGAGTGGTGGTGTTGATTCATCAGTAACAGCAGCACTTTTACAAACAGAAGGCCATGAAGTTATTGGTCTTTTTATGCGGAATTGAGATTCACTTTTAAATAATGATTTACAAGGTAACAATAATCAAGATATTTGTCCCCAAGAACAAGATTATCTTGATGCTTTAGCTGTTTGCCAAAAATTAAATATTAAATTAGAAAGAATTGATTTTGTTAAGGAATATTGAGATAATGTTTTTACTTATTTTCTTGAAGAATTTAAAAAAAGTCGTACTCCTAATCCCGATATTCTATGTAACAAATATATTAAATTCGATGCTTTTTTAAAATATGCACAAAAAAATTTACAAGCAGATTATATTGCAATGGGGCACTATGCACGAATTAACTACAATCCAATTACTAAGCAATATCAGTTATTAAAAGGAATTGATGATAATAAAGATCAAAGTTATTTTTTATGTCAATTAACACAAAAACAATTAAAATATAGTTTATTTCCTTTAGGTAATAAAACTAAAACTGAAGTTAGGGAATTAGCAAAAAAATATAATTTACCAACAGCAACAAAAAAAGATTCTACTGGCATATGTTTTATTGGTAATCGTAATTTTCAAACATTTTTAACAAATTATTTACCAGCTAATCCTGGCAAAATTGTTGATATTAATAGCAAAACTACTATTGGTAATCACAATGGTGTTTACTACTATACACTTGGCCAAAGAAAAGGTATTAATCTTTCAGGAATGAAAGTTTCATATTTTGTTGTTGAAAAAGATGTTACTAATAATATCCTTTATGTTGCTAATGATAATGAAAATAAATGATTAATGAATAGCGGTTGTACTGTTAAATCATTGAATTGAATTAATAATAGTACATTAAAAAACTATTTAAAATGTAATGCAAAATTTCGCTATCGTCAATCTGATGTTGGTGTTATTATTAATTTTATTAATAATGATGAAATTAAGGTTGAATTTTCAGAAAAGATACGCGCTATTACGCCCGGTCAAACCGCTGTTTTTTATGATGGTGATATTTGTCTTGGTGGTGGAGTTATTGACCAAATATTTCGCTAATCAATTATTAAAAAACTAATATAAATAATAAAATTTTTAATTGCATATTTTTTTATAATTTTCAAGATTCAAAAATTACTATTAAACTATTTTTTTAATCGGACTTCTCCCCACATTTTTAAATGAAACATAGCATTACAGTTTCAAAAGTAGGTATCTTGTTGAATTTATATGCAGCTTCTTTGGCATATAAATGAACATGATGTTTTGCAACTTTGATATGTGTTTTAAATGTTCTTCGTATATGTTTTCATACTGATTCAATTTGGTTGGTATTTACGCCAATTTTTGAAACATAACCATCTTGATGGTTAACTGTTTTGTGATTAGGGAAAAGTGATTTGAAATCACGATATCCTTTTCAAGAATCAGTATGTACATCACACTTTGAAGAAATATGGTTTCTTGCAAACTGCAAAAGATTTTTACTTTTTGCGTTTTTGATTACTTTCACAATTAAATTATTGGTTGTTTTTTCATAAATCCCAACAATTAATGTTTTATTTATCAAAGATCTTCCTTGTTTTTTAAAACCCATATGTGAAAGATACATTTCATTGTAAGGTAGTATAGACATTTTGGACTATTTTCCATCTAATAAAAGTTTATCAAAATAATCCATAGGAGTCATTAACCCTAATGATTTATGTGGTTTAGAATTGTTATAATATTCTTGAAAAGAATTAACTAATTTTTGAAATAAACTAAAATCACTATTTAAATATGGTTTTATTTCAAATAAATTACTTCAATTTCTATAAAATCTTTCAATCTTACCATTACTCTGTGGTGATCTAAACGGTGTAGTTTCATGAACTATACCTTTTTTATTACAAAAATTTGTAAATCAACGATTCCTTTGTGGTTTTCCACAAGATGTATTAACATATTGACTACCATTATCAGTTCTAATTCTTTTAATTTTAATTCCCAATTTTTCATAAAAATTTAAAGCATTTTTAGTATCATTTACAATATCTCTGGTTTGTGCTTGTTCAGATGGATAACAATAAGTAATTCGAGTTTTTTCATCAATAAAATCAATAATATATCATCTTTTACTTCCTGTTATATAATCTGATACTACTTTAATATCAGTCTGCAATAATCCAGTTTCTTTTACTTCATATCTCAAATGTTTTTTCTTAATAGTTTTTTGTGAATAAAAACCAAAACGTTTTAATCAACGATATATAGTTTTAACCGAAGGTTTTGGCAAAAAATTAAACCTAATATCATCAATATGTCTTATTAAATAACAAAATTGAAAAGCACCTATACCAAACTCTTCTTTATACTGAACAAAATAATTTATAAATTTTTCTGATAATTCCAAATTATACAATTATTTAATATTTTTAGGTTTTGTTGATTTAAATAATAATTCTTCAAAAGGTTTATTTTTGTAGAAAATATCATAAAAACGTTTAGCTCAATAATAAAAAGTTTGCTTTGACATATGTAATTGAGAAATTATTTCTTTACAAGAATTTTTATTTTTAAAAATAAAACAAAATTTTCTAAATTTACGATAATAAATATTAACTTTATTAATATTTTTATCATTTTTATACTTTTCTACAAACTTGTTAAATTTATAATCAAATTTAGTAAAATCAGCACTATTAATTAAATATTTCATTTTAAACTACACCTCAACTAATAATATAAAGTTATAAAAACTTTTATTAGTCCAAAAAGTGTGTCTAATCTACAAAATTATTGAATTTACATATTGATTATTAAGTGATAATCCTTTATACTAATGTTAAAACACATAAAAGCAATTTAACAAAATATGGTTTATAACCACTTTTGTAAAGTTTGTTACTAATGTGTTTTTTATGTTTTAATAAAGAAATGGAGAGAAGAGAAAAAATGCCACAAGAAGAAGAGTTATTAATAAATAATGATATAGATAGTAATATAGAAGCAAATACTATTAATAATAGTTGAAGTAGTTTAATATGATCAGATACTAAAAAAATAATTGGAACAGCTAGTTTATTAACAGCAGCAGTTGGTTTGAAAACTGTACAACGAATATTTCAGGTAGCAGTTACTAGTATTGGAACATTTGATTGAAATAAAGTGAATCCTTTAAATAATTTAGTTGATTTTGGAGTAACTCCAGTACAATTGGTAATTAGTACACAAGCAATGAATTTATGAAAATGGGGAGCAGAAAAAATTTGACAAGAGGGAAGAACAATATTTAATAGAACTGCTGATCAAGAAATGAGTCCACTTTTATCTTTATATCCCGAAATTGGTGTTGAAGAAGGTTATTCATGTCTTTCAAAAACAGCTATCTTTGGAAAAATGCTAATAGCAAAAGTTGGATATTGAATTTCGAATCATTTTATGATTACGGCTTCTAGTATGTATTCAGTTGGTTCTTTAACTAGTTTAGCTGAATATTTAAGTAAAATTATTTATGCCCCAAATATTTTATCAACAATTATACGAGCAGAAGTTTTATGTTATACTTCTATCTTAATAGATAAGGGTATAGAATATTTAACAAAAACACATATGTGGTTTGCTTTCAGAAGATATTTTAATTGTTTAAATAATAATATTAATGAAAATAATGATTTTAATTCATCATTTTCTCAACAATCAAAATGTATGATTCTTTTAAAAAGTGGTGGTTATTTAACAGCAATGGTAATAGCAACTATAATAGATAATGCAATTAAAACTGCAGCTGTTATGTATACTGCTGATAGATTACCAGAATTTGAATCTACATTTTTTCAAGTTCCAATGTTTGCTATTATGTTTGGTTTAATTATCAATGACACTATTGGTAATAAAGTATTAAATAAATATGCTAAAAAACAATGACAGAAATTTTTTAAGTCTACTCCAAATAATGAATTAGAGGAAATAGTAACTAATAGTAATTATATGAGTATTAATAGTAGTGATGAACGACAATTAACTAATAACTTTAATGATGAATTGGTAAGTGTTATTAATAGTATTAATGGTGCTGCTTTTGTTGGTTGTCCTAGAACTCCTTCAATTGCATAAAATTTATTTGAATGAAAATATAAAAAGTTAGAATAAACTATTCTAACTTTTTATATAATTTACCAATTTCTAAACTTCCCAGTGTAGTAATAGCACGTACATAAATTAACATTGATTTTCATAATTCGTCAACTTTAATACATTCATTATATTGATGTTCAGTTGAGTTAGTATGATCAAATATTGCACCAAATGCTACACAATTTGGCATTGCTCTAGCATAAGTTCCACCACCAATTGCAATTGGTTTTGCTTTTTTATCACCAGTAACTTCTTGATAAATTTCCATTAATTTAATAACAATTGTTGATTCTTGTGGCATATATAATGGTTTATCATAATGTTGTTGTTTTATTGTTAAATTATAAGGTTTTAATATTTTTGTTAATCTATTTAAAATTTCTTGTAAATCAGTTTTAACTGGAATACGGATATTACATCCTAATTTTGAACTTTTGCTATTAATTTCAACAATGCCAACATTAATAGTAAAACTTCCAGATTCATCATCTAAATCACCAAAATATTTTGTTAAAGCAGTATCTTCTTGTAAAATATCACCAACAAATTTAATTAGATTATGTTCAACTTTAAGTTCATTTAAAATTAATAAACTTCTTAATCCTGCATTAATTCCTTCATCTGGTCGTGACCCATGTGCTGGTTTACCATGAATGGTAATTTGTTGATTATTATTTTCAATTCGATATTTCTTATTTTTGCCAATTTTAACAAATGATTCAATATCAACACCATTAATAGTACTAGTACAACAAGTGACATTGTAAGCATCACCTGCATTAATAACAATGGATTTATGACCTGTACCAATAATATCTAAGTTAATAATTCCTTTTTCAGCATATACTAGGGGAAACATACCATCAGGAGTAAAGCCAAAAGTTGGAGTACCTTCTTGCTTCATATATGTGTTAATTGAATCTAATGTTGTTTCTTCAGTTAAACCAAAGATAACTCTAATTCGACGATTTGGTTGATAGCCATGATCTTTTAAATATTTTAAACAGTATAGAATAATAATTGTTGGACCTTTATCATCTAATACACCTCGTCCATATAAAATATCATTAATAATTTCTGGCGAAAAAGGTGGAATTTTTCATTCTTCTAAATTACCTGGTGGTACAATATCAAGATGACCTAATATGGCAAATATTTCTTTACCATCACCATATTCTAAATATCCATACTTATTGTTTTTGTGACGATAAGTTTTAAAACCTAATTCTTGCCCTAAATTAATAGCATAATCTAATACTTCTTTAACACCAGGCCCATAAGGTGCTGTTGTTGTGGGTGGTTGGGCATATGATTGAATTTTAACAATTTCTTTTATTTTTGTTAGTGCTTGCGGAAAATATTTTTCTTTTAGCAATTTTTCATTGAATTCCATATTTATTCACTCCTTGATATATAAATTTAAATAGTAGTATTAATTATAATATCAACTATTAAATCATTTAACAATAATCAGCAACTATTTGTGCAAGATAAATGATTATTTTTTATTTTTATTTGTTTATTTTTGATTAATTTACTAATCAGTGGCTGCTCTAGAATGTTATCACTTTTGTTAAATTTTATTCCCTTTTTTAGTAATAAACCTTGTATTAATTTTTGGATTAAAATTTCATTTGTTGATAAAATACTATTTTTTTGATTGTTATTATTAATGTTATTGCTATTAGTAATTATTATTGCTTTATCTTCTGTTTTAATATATGAAACAGCATTTGGACCAATTCCATAATAGTTTTCTAATAAACAATATGCAATAGTATATTTTGATTGATTATTAGTATTTTTACTATAACTATAGTATTGATAGTTATCATATTTGTGCTTTTTTAAGAAATTATTAATGTATCTTTTAATAGTAATATTTTGTTTGTGATTATAACTATCATAGCTAATATGAGGTGTTTTTAATTGCATACATATTTGTAAATCATTATTAATATCAATTACTGTTTGATGAGGAAGATTATATTTTAAATCAATTGAGAAATTATTAATTTTTAAGTTAATAGCATCATTAATAATTTTTATACTTTGTTGATAATTAAATTTGTTATTTAATTGATTTTGAAAACTAATTATTTTTCAAATTAAACGATTAATTTGAAATTTGGAAAATAATTGTAGAGTTGTGAAATTAGTATTATTAATAGTACATTCAAAGTTGTATTCTTTGATAGTGGTTGTCAATGGTTTAAGTAGTATTAATAGTTGTTCTAAAAAATTAATTGGTAAAACTGACTTATTTTTGTTAGCAAGATAAATTGTTTTTAATTTTAATTGGTATTTATTTATTATATTTGTTAATTCTTTTTTAATACTTTCTATAAAATAAGAATAGTTAGTATTTACTTCATGTTTAAAATTAGGTATTTCTATATATAAATGTTTAATGGTAGTTTGTGTATTCATAAATAAATGATACTATATTTATTTTAAATTACTATTATATTTATGTTCGTGCTTTTCAATGTTGTTCTTTTGCAATATTTTTATTTCCTTTTGAAGAAATTTTAGTTTTTCAAGAAGGGTAATTTTCACCTTTACTTTTTGCATTAACAATATTCATTGGATCTAGATTATATAATTCAGTTGTTCCTTGTTGACTAGTAGGACGATGTAGAACAATAGTTCAAGAGTAAGTTTCTAAGTTATCTGCTGCACTATAATCAGTGGTAAATGAATCACGAAACATTCAAGCACCACCATAATCTTTACGATATAATTTATCACTAACACCATCAATTATTTCCGCTTTTTCTCAAACAGCTTCAATTTGTTCTAATGTTCAATGGTGAGTAGTAACTTTTTGTACTTCGATTGTTTCTTTTTTTGTTTTTGTGTTTGTTTTCTCTATTATTGGTTGTGTTTCTTCAACAGTTATTGTTGTTGCTTGTTCATTAAAATTAGATGTTTCAGATTCAGAATAACTACTGTCTTTAACATCAAAACCATCTTGATTTTTTGGTTGGTAATTAGTTTCGGTATTAATATTACTTTCTGTTGTTGGTGATTTTGAATATATTGTTGTATCTTCTACACTTGTTTTTTCAACTGTTGATTCTGAATATATTGTTACATTTTCGATATTATCATTTATTTCTTCTTCATTTGTAATAGATTCGGATTTAACATTAGTAAGAGTACCTGGTGTTGGTGAAACAGTTTCGGCATGATAGGCACCTTGCGTTGGTGTTTGTGATAGTTCATGATTAGTATAATGGACAGTTGCTGTTGAAGGGTTAGTAATTATTTTTTCTTGTGTTAGATCTTGCTTAAGAACAGTATTGTTAGTTTCTTGGTTTGCTATTTGTTGTTCTTCATTATTTTGAGGTACTGATATTGGTACGACGTTAGGAAGCGTTATCGTATCATCAACTTCTTGTTTTGCTATTACTGTTTCTTGTTTTGCTATTTGTTGTTCTTCATTATTTTGAGGTACTGGTATTGGTACGACGTTAGGAAGCGTTATCGTATCATCAACTTCTTGTTTTGCTATTACTGTTTCTTGTTTTGCTTTTGGTTTAGCAATAGGCATTAATAGTGTATTTGATTTATATTTAGAGGTAATATTAATAATTAATCAGAGACTGTGGATTAATAAAAGTATTGCAAATAGCTCAGCCAACATTCATGGTAAAAAAGCTATTAGAAAGTTACCAGTTGTATTTATTATTTCGCCGTCTTTTTTATTAGCTAAGAAAGTAAAAGTTTTAAATCTAAAAATAAAAAATACAATGAGAAAGATAAAAAATATTGCTGAAAAAATAAAACTTATTAAACAAAAAAGTGCTGATACACTATTTTTAGTTTTTAAAAAAATAAAAGGTACGACTACTAATGCTAAAGATAAACCAGAGACTATGAAAACAATAATACTTATTATATTGAAACTAATTTGTAAATTAGAATTAGGCTGTTGTGGATTATTGAATCATTTAATATAGTTATCAATTGCATCTCGACCAATAGTTGCTCATAAACCCCAACCTATCATTAAACTCGTAGTAATTAGAAGGCCATTAATAAGAATTGTTAATTTGCTATATAGACCAATACGATAAATTTTTGGTTCTTTCATTGAACTAGAATTTATTTCCTCTATCATAAAAATACCCCAATCTATTTTTAATATACTTACTCTTTTTATAATTATATCAAATTAAAAATTAAGATAGTGTCGTGTAATTAATGGGACTGGAAAAATGAATAATATTAATATATTATTCTATTAATATTGGTTTTTTAAATAAAATGAAAGTCTTTTTATTAAGATGATAATATTTACTTAAATTTTATAGTGTTAATAAAATTAGTAATAAGCATATTTATTGATAGACTAAAAAAATAAACTATAATTTTAATTACTAATTAATTATCATTTTTGTTTTTGTAAGGTAGTAAAGACATTTTGGACTATTTTCCATCTAATAAAAGTTTATCAAAATAATCCATAGGAGTCATTAACCCTAATGATTTATGTGGTTTAGAATTGTTATAATATTCTTGAAAAGAATTAACTAATTTTTGAAATAAACTAAAATCACTATTTAAATATGGTTTTATTTCAAATAAATTACTTCAATTTCTATGAAATCTTTCAATCTTACCATTACTCTGTGGTGATCTAAACGGTGTAGTTTCATGAACTATACCTTTTTATTACAAAAATTTGTAAATCAACGATTCCTTTGTGGTTTTCCACAAGATATATTAACATATTGACTACCATTATCAGTTCTAATTCTTTTAATTTTAATTCCCAATTTTTCATAAAAATTTAAAGCATTTTTAGTAGCATTTACAATATCTCTGGTTTGTGCTTGTTCAGATGGATAACAGTAAGTAATTCGAGTTTTTTCATCAATAAAATCAATAATATATCATCTTTTACTTCCTGTTATATAATCTGATACTACTTTAATATCAGCCTGCAATAATCCAGTTTCTTTTACTTCATATCTCAAATGTTTTTTCTTAATAGTTTTTTGTGAATAAAAACCAAAACGTTTTAATCAACGATATATAGTTTTAACCGAAGGTTTTGGCAAAAAATTAAACCTAATATCATCAATATGTCTTATTAAATAATAAAATTGAAAAGCACCTATACCAAACTCTTCTTTATACTGAACAAAATAATTTATAAGTTTTTCTGATAATTCCAAATTATACAAATATTTAATATTTTTAGGTTTTGTTGATTTAAATAATAATTCTTCAAAAGGTTTATTTTTGTAGAAAATATCATAAAAATGTTTAGCTCAATAATAAAAAGTTTGCTTTGGCATATGTAATTGAGAAATTATTTCTTTACAAGAATTTTTATTTTTAAAAATAAAACAAAATTTTCTAAATTTACGATAATAAATATTAACTTTATTAATATTTTTATCATTTTTATACTTTTCTACAAACTTGTTAAATTTATAATCAAATTTAGTAAAATCAGCACTATTAATTAAATATTTCATTTTAAACTACACCTCAACTAATAATATAAAGTTATAAAAACTTTTATTAGCCCAAAAAGTGTGTCTAATCTACAGTATCATTTTTGTTTTATGTTTGCTTTTATAATTTTTTATGGCTTTTCTCCCTTTATGTACTATTTTTAAATTTTATCACATAAATGCTGAGAAAAGCCTATCTACGGACTTCTCCCCACATTTTTAAATGAAACATAGCATTACAGTTTCAAAAGTAGGTATCTTGTTGAATTTATATGCAGCTTCTTTGGCATATAAATGAACATGATGTTTTGCAACTTTGATATGTGTTTTAAATGTTCTTCGTATATGTTTTCATACTGATTCAATTTGATTGGTATTTACGCCAATTTTTGAAACATAACCATCTTGATGGTTAACTGTTTTGTGATTAGGGAAAAGTGATTTGAAATCACGATATCCTTTTCAAGAATCAGTATGTACATCACACTTTGAAGAAATATGGTTTCTTGCAAACTGCAAAAGATTTTTACTTTTTGCGTTTTTGATTACTTTCACAATTAAATTATTGGTTGTTTTTTCATAAATCCCAACAATTAATGTTTTATTTATCAAAAATCTTACTTGTTTTTTAAAACCCATATGTGAAAGATACATTTCATCCATTTGCACTATGCCCTCAACAATAAATTGATGTTCTTGTTTGGCAATACGATTTCTGATTTCATGACCCATTCTTCAAGCAGTTTTCAAAGTCACACCCAATTCTTTTGCAACATCAGTTGATGTAATTCCATGTTTGGTGTTTATTCATCTAAAGATGAGATAAAATCAAAATCTCAAAGGTGTTTGTGACTTGTAAAAAATGGTGCCATGAAGAATACTAAATGTTTGATGACATTTCAAACATCTTATTCTTCTTAAATTAGAAGTATTCAAACTTGTTCAAGAACACATGATACATTTGTTTTTCTTCAAACTTGCTATATATTTTAAACAATCCTGTTCTGTTTGAAAAGCATTGTTGAACTCATTCAATTTCATTGTTTCCTCCACAAGTACATGTGGGGAGAAGTCCGTTTTTTATTTTAAAATTTGTTTGTTATTAAAATATATAAAATTAGTTTTTAAAACTAGAATTACGGATTTTTATATATGAATATTTATCAAGATTTTTATATTAAAAAGATTTTTTATGCTTGTTATGTTAAAAATGTAGTTTTACCTATTTCGTTTTTAAATAATATTGGAAATGTAAAAGGTAAATCTTATGTTGGTAATAAACAAAAATTAAGAAATAATACTTCTCTTACTAAAACTAATTTAATTCAAAAATCATTACATAATTTTTATAATAGTAAAATGTTAAGTTTTGTTACTTTAACTTATAAAGATAACATGCAAGATATTAAAAAAACAAAAAAGGATATTCGTTTATTTTTTCTTAAATTAAAGAAATGATGAAATGACCCTAAACGTTTTTCGCATTTAGGAGAATTAAAATATTTTTACGTTTATGAGTATCAATCTCGTGGTGCTATTCATTTTCATATAATTTTTAATAGAAAGATACATAAAAGTATGTTAATAGATTGATGACCATTTGGTTTTAATGATTTAAGAGTAGTTAAAAAAGGTACAAATGAGTTTGTTATTAAATATTTAGGTAAATATGTTACAAAAGCAATAGATGATGTTAAATCTTTAAATCAAGCAGATGTTGGTGTAAAGGCTTATGCTTTTAGTCGTAACTGTAAAAATCCTATTATAGTTCGTGGGATTAAAAAAATGACAATCCAAGACATAATTAAAGCGAGTTTTAATGCAACAAATATATTTTATTTTAAAACACCAAGAGATAGTGAAGGTAATACTGTTTTAATCGGTGGTGTTATTGAAAGCACTGTAATTAATGATTATTTTAAAGAATATGAAGATTATGAAAAAGGTATGTATATTTAAGTGCTTTATCGCATAAGTATTATTTACGGACTAGTGAAATCGGTTATTTAATTCAAAAAGATAAAGATGTTTTGACTTTTTTAGATAAAGTTTTTGATAATAAAGTTGAAAAAATATTTTTTGAGAAAAAAGATGGATGGGTCAATTCCAATAATTAAGTCATATTGCATTATTAATCAAAGTCTCCATTATCTATTTTTTGAATTAATGAATAATATATTGCATCATGATTTGTACTTCTATATCCATCATTTTCAATTTTATTTTCTAAATATGTAATAAATTTTGCTTTATTAAAAGAATTATGGTGTGGAGAATCACAAATTCCAGTGGTATTTTCAGTTAAACTTTTACATATAATACATCTAGTCATTATCAAATTCACCATTTTCAATTTTATTAATTAAAATTGGCTTTTCTCCCTTTATGTACTATTTTTAAATTTTATCACATAAATGCTGAGAAAAGCCTATCTACGGACTTCTCCCCACATTTAAAGGGCGCATAACTTTAATGGATAGATTCATAAAATAACAAAGAACGATATAACTATCGTTCTTTTTTTGTTAAAAGATTAAAACTTAATAACACTGTCATAGAAGTCTAATAGTGAGTACTTTATGTAAATACTTCTATATCAGAATAAAAGAGCATTTAATGTTAAGCAAGTTAAAATGTTACACTGTACCGCTTAATGTAATTATAGATTAATTTGAATAGCCTTATTATGGCTCAGTAAATACCCAATTAATCTAATTAACAATTACATTTGTATTATTTAAGAAAGTAAGGGGTTTTATATATAAATACATACCTCATTAACAATATCATAACACAATAAAAAATTAAAAGGAGAAAAATAAAAATGAAATACGTTTACTTATTAAAATATGAAGTTAATTATACAGGTCAAATAAAATATAAAGTATTTTCTACAATTGAAAATGCTAATAATTATCATAGAAATTATAAACATCATTTAATTAAAGATGCTCATATTGAAAAATATGAAATATTAGTAATGAAATTAGACATAAATTTAAATAATAAGGAATTAAATAAAAAACTTAATTAATGAAAGGGAAATAAAGATGAAATGTTTTAATTGTAAAAAAGTAATAACTACATGCATGGTTATTTCACATTTAAATCAAGATAAAATCTTAACTTAGGAAGGTCAGCAATTTATTTATCATTATCACTGTTATAGAGAATTATTTGATTAATGAAAGGAAAAATATTTATGGAATATAGAGAATATAGAATGGTTGGTTCTTGTGATAGATGTAGAAAACAATCTTCTTTTGGTAATAGATTATGTAATAAATGTTTTTGAATATTAATAGGTAGAAATAAATATGAGTAAATTAATTTTTAAAAAAGAAACTCATCAATATTTTTTAAAAGATAAAGAATTAATATCAGTTTCTAGAATTATTGATAATTATTTAGGTTTTGGATATAGTCATATAGCCCCAGAAGTATTAAAAAATGCTTCAGTTCGTGGTAAATGAGTTCATAAATTAAATGAATTATATTTACAAAATATTAATGAAGAAAATATTATTAATAATTTATGGCTTTTCTCCCTTTATGTACTATTTTTAAATTTTATTACATAAATGCTGAGAAAAGCCTATCTACGGACTTCTCCCCACATTTTTAAATAAAGCATAGCATTACAGTTTCAAAAGTAGGTATCTTGTTGAATTTATATGCAGCTTCTTTGGCATATAAATGAACATGATGTTTTGCAACTTTGATATGTGTTTTAAATGTTCTTCGTATATGTTTTCATACTGATTCAATTTGATTGGTATTTACGCCAATTTTTGAAACATAACCATCTTGATGGTTAACTGTTTTGTGATTAGGGAAAAGTGATTTGAAATCACGATATCCTTTTCAAGAATCAGTATGTACATCACACTTTGAAGAAATATGGTTTCTTGCAAACTGCAAAATATTTTTACTTTTTGCGTTTTTGATTACTTTCACAATTAAATTATTGGTTGTTTTTTCATAAATCCCAACAATTAATGTTTTATTTATCAAAGATCTTCCTTGTTTTTTAAAACCCATATGTGAAAGATACATTTCATCCATTTGCACTATGCCCTCAACAATAAATTGATGTTCTTGTTTGGCAATACGATTTCTGACTTCATGACCCATTCTTCAAGCAGTTTTCAAAGTCACACCCAATTCTTTTGCAACATCAGTTGATGTAATTCCATGTTTGGTGTTTATTCATCTAAAGATGAGATAAAATCAAAATCTCAAAGGTGTTTGTGACTTGTAAAAAATGGTGCCATGAAGAATACTAAATGTTTGATAACATTTCAAACATCTTATTCTTCTTAAATTAGAAGTATTCAAACTTGTTCAAGAACACATGATACATTTGTTTTTCTTCAAACTTGCTATATATTTTAAACAATCCTGTTCTGTTTGAAAAGCATTGTTGAACTCATTCAATTTCATTGTTTCCTCCACAAGTACATGTGGGGAGAAGTCCGTTAAAATTTTAATAATATCAATTGAATAATTTGTTAATTTATATCCATAATATATATTTTTTAAATGTTCAAGTAATTTTTCTTTATTCATATTTATACCTCCTACTTAAACTAATATTTAAAATACAGTCATAACATATTGCTTTACTATTTTTATCTCTTAAAAAATATTTTCTTGTTTTTATATCATTAGTATTAAAAAATAAATAATCTAATTTATTTTGTTTACATTTTCAACAAAAATACTTTTTCATTATGAGTTGAAATTTCCTTATAAGAAGTAACTATATAATTAATTGGTAAATCATCATGTTTATATGGATTATTTATTTTAAAACCTTTTCTGTTTTCTTCTCACCTAATGTTATATTTAAAACAAGGATTAGTAATTTTAGTTTTGTTATCTGTAATTTCACCCATAAATCAACTATTATGCTGTTCATAAAATGTTAATGGTTCAAGTTTTATATCATTAAGATAATATTCTTTTGGAGCGGTTGGTTTATTAACAGTTATTTTTTGCTCAGAAATATATGATTCTAATAGTTTTACTAATTCATTACCACTTAATTATCTTTTAACATTGTCTAAATTAAAAACTCAATATGTGTAACTGTTATCAACAATAAAAGAATTATTTTTAATCATTCATTTTGGAAGTGATAATTTATATTCAACATAATCAATAAGAATAGATTGTGGTTTATTTTTAACAATTTGTTCTTTTTTAAATTCTATTTGCATAATAATCCTTTCCTAATATGTTCTGTTGCTTCTAGCATAAAGAACATATATTTTGATTTTTAGATTATTAATAATACTACTATTCGTTTTATTCATTCCAGAAATTCTGGGCTCAAAAATAAATTGTTAAATTTTAAAAAAACATTGAGGCATTCGGTTCAATTTTTTTTTACAAGTTTGAAATTTATTTTCTCGCCCAAAAATTTTTTCAAAAAAAAATAAAAAATAAAACCAACACTTGCTCACTTGGTAGTGGCAAGGTTGGTTAAATAAAGAAGAATAATAGTTCGTCCCCACTCCGGGTCTATATATACTAGTTTCCAATTCGCTCCCACCCCAAGAATTACCATTAAATGGTTAGTATATTTTATTAGGCATCATCCACTTTTTATTTATCCATGCAAGTCCAAATGCTAGCTACTATTTTTAACAACTGTGTTGTAGTTCACTGTTTTAGTTCTCTAACACGTGTTGATAATAGTATTAAAGAAGGTTATTAAAAATTTTAAAATTTTACAATTACACAAAAAAAGACAAGATTTTTATTCTCGTCTTTTATCATTTATTTTTAATTTAAGGGTTTAAAAAAATCAGGAGTTATTTAAGGGAAATGAGTTGTTACCGACATCTTCGCCACGCTCCCAATAATCAATAATTGTTTTTTTAAAAAAAATATTATATAATTTTATTTGTATTATTTGTATTATTTAACTTAAAGTTTAGTATAAATAAACAAAAGGAGAAAATAATCAATATGAAAATTGGAAGAAAGTTAAAAACTTTAAGATTGAAACACAATTTAACTATGGAAGAGTTAGGGAAACGTTGTGATTTATCAAAGGGATTTATTAGTCAGTTAGAGCATGATGTTTCTTCACCTAGTATTGAAACACTAAAAAGTATTTTAGAAATTTTTGATTGTTCATTATCAACCTTTTTTGCTGGTGAAGTAAAAGAAAAAATAGTTTTTAAATCACAAGATTTTACTGTTAGTGACGAAGAAAATTATCAAATAAAATGAATTATTCCTAATGCTCAAAAATTAACATTAGAACCAGTAATTTTAACTTTAAAACCATTTGGTAATTCAAATAAAATTCCGCCATTTCAAGGTCAGATCTTTGGATATGTATTAAGTGGAACAGTATTTGTTCATTATGGTGCAAATAGAGTAAAAGCAGTAGCTAATGAAGCATTTTATATTAAAGGTAATGAAAAACATTATTTAGAAAATCCCAATAATTCAATTGCAACTATTTTATGAGTTTCAAATCCGCCAATTTTTTAAAGCATTTAAAGGAGGAAATTATGAGTGTAAATATTTTAGAATTACGTAATATTACCAAAGAATATGATGGTAAAGTTGTTTTAAAAGGAATTAGTTTAAATATTCATGAAGGTGAATTTCTTACCATTCTTGGTCCTAGTGGTTGTGGTAAAACAACATTATTAAGGATTATTGCTGGTTTTGAACAACCAAACAATGGTCAATTATTGTTTAAAGGTAAGGATTTAACTAAAATTCCAATTCATAAAAGAGAAATAAATACTATTTTTCAAAATTATGCTTTATTTCCACATTTAAATGTTTTTGATAATATTGCTTATGGTTTAAAGTTAAGAAAAATTGATCGTGAAAAAATCAAAAAAGAAGTTAAAAAAGCTTTAGATTTGGTTAAATTAAATGGTATGGAAGATAAAGATGTTAATGATTTATCTGGTGGTCAAAAACAAAGAGTAGCAGTAGCTAGAGCATTAGTTCTTAATCCTAAAATTTTAT
Organism: Spiroplasma ixodetis Y32; assembly: GCF_030316605.1. Taxonomy (GTDB): domain Bacteria; phylum Bacillota_I; class Bacilli_A; order Mycoplasmatales; family VBWQ01; genus Spiroplasma_E; species Spiroplasma_E ixodetis. The sequence continues at coordinate 1,063,474 of NZ_CP127039.1, read as the reverse complement.
TATTAGATGAACCTTTTGCTGCTTTGGATTTGAAATTACGTCAACAAATGCAAGTAGAATTAAAAAAAATTCAAGAAGAAATTAATATTACTTTTATCTTTATTACTCATGATCAAGAAGAAGCATTTATTATGTCAGATCGGGTAGTTGTTTTAAATCAAGGTCAAATTCAACAAATTGGGACACCACAAGATATTTACAATGAGCCTGAAAATAAATGAACATCACAGTTTGTTGGTAGCTCGAATGTTATTGAAAATGGTGTATTTGTTAATGATTATTGTGTTCGTTTTGACGGTAAAAAATTTGCATGCTCTGATACTGGTTTTGGTGAACAAGAACGTAATATTGATATTGTTATTCGACCAGAAGATATTGATTTAGTTAATGCAGGTAGTGGTTTTTTTGATGGAACTATTAAAACTATTGCTTTTAAAGGATTATTATGAGAAATTGAAATTATTGCTAATAAACGCAAATGGATAGTTCATACTACTGATAATTTTGAAGTTGGTAACCGTGTTGGTTTAAAATGAAATGTTGAAGATATTCATGTTATGTGAAAGGAAATTGAAGAGTAAAATGAAAAATTTATTTAAACGTAATATTAAAACACAAATTTTAAAATCACAAGATATGTTAGTTAATAATTCAAATCCAGAAAAAATTATTGATAATCAAAATAAAAAAAAGTATAGATTTAAAAAATGATTTAAACTTAAAAAAAATAATGTTTCTTTACAAGAAGTAGCAAAAAATAAATCGAAAATGAAACGAGTAAAAAAGAAAAAAGCATTGTTATGTTGAAAAAAAACAAACCAAAAAATAAGTTTTATTAAAAATAAAATCAAAGATAAATCAGTAAATTTTGGTTTTAAATCATGAGTTACGCTTGCTTATCCATATTTATTGGTTATGGTAATTTTAATTGTATTGCCATTATTAATTGTAATTTTATATTCAATTATTAAAGCAACTAATAATGCTTGAATATTTCGTTTTACATTTAGTAATTTTAATGATTTTTTTAAAGAAAATAGCTATGTTATGGTTTTATTACGTTCTATTGGTTATTCATTTGTTGCCACTTTAATTGCTGTTATTTTTGGTTATCCCATTGCTTATATTATGGCTTTTATGTCAACAAAAATTGCTTCAAAAAATATTTGAGTTTTAGTTACTTTACCAATTTGAATTAACATTTTATTACGTACAATTGGATTACAAATTATTTTTAGTATTTTAGGTCCTAATGTTTTATTAGGAACTCCAATTGGTATTATTTTAGCAATGGTTTATATGTTTATGCCTTTCGTTATTTTACCAATTTATAATTCTTTAGAAAAAACAGATCGCAATTTATTAGAAGCAAGTCAAGATTTAGGAGCTTCTAAGATGAAAACATTTTGAAAAGTTACCTTTCGTTTTTCAGTGTCTGGTATTGTTTCTGGTTTTACTTTGATGATGTTAAGTGCTATGACTTCACTAGTAGTAGTTAAATATATTGGTGAAGGAAAAACTATTTTAATTGCAAATATTATTGAATCATATTTTTATCGTGGTGCTAATTTTGCTTATGGTGCTGCTATTTCTGTTATTTTAGGTATTATTGTTTTAATAATTATTTTTACTTTAAAAGCGATTGGTAGTTGAGCTACTGGTAAAAAAATAGGAGGTATTAATTAATGAGATCTTTTTTTAAAAATAGTTATTTAGCTATTATCTTTTTATTATTTTATACTCCAATTTTAGTTTTAATGATATTTTCTTTTAATGGTGGCGATTCAGTTCGCAGTTGAAATTCTTGATCATTGCAACCTTATTACGATTTATTTCAACAAAGTGGACTTTGAGAATCGGTTAGTGTAACATTAATTGTTGCTTTTATTTCTACTTTTGTTGCTGTTATTATTGGTACGTTTGCTGCTTTGGGTTTAAGTAAAACAAAAAAAATAACACGTAATATTACTTTAGGGATTACTAATATTCCTTTAGTTAATGCTGATATTGTTACTGCTGTTTCTTTAATGTTATTATTTATGGCATTTGGTTTTAGTTTTGGTCTTGGAACATTAATTTTCGCTCATATTTCTTTTAATATTCCTTATGTTATTATTACTGTTTTACCAAAAATTAGATCAATAAATATGTCACAATTAGAAGCAAGTCAAGATTTAGGTGCGACACCTTGATATACGTTACGTAAAATTGTATTACCAACAATTAAACCAGCAATAATTGCTGGAGCAGCTATTGCTTTTGCTATGAGTTTTGATGATTTTTTAATTTCTTATTTTACTGGCGGTAATACTTCTAACGTTTCAACTTTTATTTATTCTTTAAAACGAATTAAGCCTTATATTAATGCTTTTTCAACAATAATTATTTTATTAATTGCAGTACTTATTATTTCTTGAAATACTTATGTTCTTTGCAAAAAACAAATTAGACAACGTAATGAAAAAATTGATAAAGGTATTTATCATGATAAAAAAATTATTAAAACTGAGAAGTTGTTAACTAAATATTATTTACAATTAAATGGTTTTAACTATAAAAAGGTTAAGAGTAAAGGTAGAAAACGTAAATCATTATATAGTGATGGTAATTTTGAAATTGTAACTGAGCAAGATATTATTAAAATTCAAGATTATATTAAAAATCACCCGAAACTTATTAATCAAATTTCTAAACTTGAAGCAAAACTTGAGATGGAATCAATTTGAATTGAACATATAAAGAATAAGATTAAAAAAAAGAAAGAGTTAAAAGAAGAACGCTCAAAATCAAGAAGAGAGAAATATCGTTTTTTACTATGACCGTGAAAATTAATTATGATTAGTATCATCTTATTATCAAGTTTTATTAGTTTGGGTGCTTTCTACATTTATACTAATGTTTATGATTTATCAATTGCTAATTGAGGTGAATATATGAATCCCAATATTTTAAAAGAATTTGAAAATAAATATCAAGTTAAAATAAAATATTCAACTTTTGATGATAATGAATCATTGTATGCTAAATTGTATACTACTAGTTATGATGTAATGGTTCCTAGTGATTATATGGTGGCTAAATTAGCAAGTGAAGATAGACTTTTTCCAATTGCATCAAAAAATTCTGCAGGTGATATTGAGTATGATAGTAGAATTGATTTTAATCTCAAAAAAGATATTAATCATGATTTATATGAATTAATGAATAATTATCGAGTTGAAAATAGTGATGGAATTTTAAATGAATTTGGTTTAAATAGTTATAGTATTCCTTATTTTTGAGGTGATGTTGTATTAGTAATTAATACTACTAATACAAATAATCTTAGTGATCTTGGTATTAAAGCTGATGGTTCAAATGTTCAATGAAATGTTTTAACAGATGCTGCAAAATTAGGTAAACGTATCGTTTTAAATGATGATATGCATAACTTATTTATGACTGCGCTTACTGATTTACACTATAAAAATAAATGAGGAGAAAATAACGGTTCAGGTCAATATAGTCAAGTAGGAAATGATTTTCATGATAATATTAATGCTCATAGTCCAATTGAAATTAAAGATGCAAGTGATTGGTTAGAACCAGTTATCAAAAATAAAAATACAAAATTATTAAATGATGATATTGTTGATGAAATTAGTAATGAAAATAAGTGGGATGTCGCAATGATGTATAACGGTGATTTATTATCTGCAATTGCTGATGATCCTGAATCTTATAATGGTAAGTACCTTGTTGTTAGACCATATATGGGGACTAATGTTTGAAATGATGATATGGTAATTAGTAAAAATTCTCCTCATAAAGATTTAGCTTTTAAATTTATTAATTATATAATGCAAAAACAAACACAAGTTGATTTAAGTAGTGAATTTGGTTATACCTCACCTTTACAAGCAGCCATGGATGAAGTTAGTACTAATTTTTCAGCAGAAATTTGAAAGCATGTATATATTCCAAAAAATGGTCAATTACCCGATCCATTAGATCCAAATAAGCATCACGAAGGATATTTTAACGGTTTATATACTCATAGTTTTGACCCACAAATGCAAACTGCTTATAATAGATTATTAGCACGTTAATAAAATAAATTGTAATATTAAGTTTAAAAAAATATAAAAAAATATTGTAACTTATAGTATAATTTTTTAATACGAAAGGGGTTAATTTATTGTGGCACGTCGTAAAAAGTGAGAAAAAGAAGACAAAGAAAAAATATGAAACTATTCTATTCAAAAAATGGAGAAATATTTTAAAGGATTATCTGAATTTTGAACATTGAATGTGCAAGCTCCTTGTCCGTGGTGTTGTTTGCCAATGATAAAAGGTGCTTATCAAGGTGAACAACCAACTTCAGCATTTGCTTGAAATATTGATCACATTGATGGTGATCCAAATAATAATAGTTTAGAAAATTTACAACCAATGCATGTTGAATGTAATATTAAAAAAAATTAATCATAAATTAAAAATTCAATGACTATTTAATTTAATCATTGAATTTTTAATTTAATTTTTATCTTAATTAAGAAAAATTATTTTGAAAATTATTTTACTATTAGTGTTCTTTTTAATTAAAAATATTCAATCTTTTTTTAAAAAGAATATTGTCTTTTTTTATAATAAGTGTAATATTATTTTTAAGGATAAAGTATTTCTTTCCTTATAATTTTAATAGGTGTATAGCAAAGTTTATATGATTATTAAAATTATTAATATTAAAATATAAAAACTAAATTTAATTGGTTTACTTTAAACATTATTTTTATTCTATTAAAACTAAGGTTTAAACTATTTTAATGTTTTAGTTAAAAATAGCAAGTTAAAGCGTTAAGCTATATTTTTCACTTTAGATTATTTTAAAAATAATGCTAGGAAAGGAGTGTTAAAATGAAATATAAAATAAATAGTAATAGCCCTAGTAAAGATATGGTTAATCAGGATAAACATAAAAAAATAAAAACAGGATCTAATTCAATATATACAATTAATGTTAAAAAAAATAAGAAGAAAAGAATCTTATTATTTTCGTTGTATTTATTAGCATTTGGTTCTACAACAGTTACTACGATATTACTCTTACATACTACTGCTGCTTTCAATAATTCTCAATTTAATCCGAATTCTAATAATAAATTATGAGATGATTATTATCAAAAACATCATCGTAACTCTGGACCTATTAGTTTAGATTCTACTATTGCTTATTTTAGTAAATCAACAAATATTGTTAATTTTAATGTTACTGAAAATGCTGCTGATAATGGTAATATTGATTTTACAAATGTTTTAAGTAGTATTGATAATAATTTACAAAAAACTGATCCTAAAATTGAAAGTGATATTGATAATGATGATTCAACTTTATTACCAATTAATTTTTTCTTAAATGCTAATTATAATCCAGCAGTTAACTTTACTGTTGGTAAGGATAAAAAGCCGATAACTAATACTTCTTTTATTTTGCCAAAGAACTTTAATGAGTCTAAAAGTTATGTTTTAAATTTAACAACTAATGATCAAGCATCAATTTTTGGTATTAAAAATACTAACGTTAATATCGAAATTAATATTAATATTATAAATCAAGTTGCAATTAATATTGCTAGTTTACCAGTTAACTTTCCTGATAAAATTATTAATATTACTAATCCTGAAAATGCTACTATTGATTCAATAAAAGATAAATGATTAATTCCAACAATTCAAGATCAATTTGCAACAACTTTAAGTAAAGCATTAAATGTACCCAAAAAAGAAATTAAACCTAGTTATTACAAAATTGAATTTCAAGATGGTTCAGAACTACAAAATTTTACTACATCTGTTCCTGTTCAATTTTCAATTACGTCTTTAGATAATAATCCTTGAAACTTTACAGGAAAAAAAGATAATTGCACTATAAATGTTAAAAATGATATTGCTGATTTAAGTAGTATGAAAGAATTAACTAATGAAATTGAAACACAATATAATAATGATAAAGATAATAAAAACTTTCAAATTACTTTAGATAATCAAAAAGATGAAAAAGGTAATTTTATTAATGCGGATAGTAAATTATCAGAAGAAGATGTTAAATTCGTTAATAGTCAAATTATTGAGAGTGTAAAGAAGATTTGTCAATCTTATTTCCAAAAAAATTATTCAGATCTTAATATTGAAGATAGTGATTATACAATATCAACAAATTTAGAAGTTGGTCATGATATTTTTAATAATAAATTAGGTAAAAATATTGAAATAAAAATAACTGCTAATCCTAATGAACATAAATTAACAAAAAGTTTAGATAACATTAAGGCAATTGTTCATGGTCATAATAAAAATAATATTACTGGTAATTATCCTTCACCAAAAGATTTTGCATTAAAAGGTATTTGATTAAAAGATGGTCAAGATGCAAATATTTTACAAGAAGGTCAACATTTTTATGAACAAGATAATTTATTAGATAATTGAATTACCAATAAAAATAGTTTATTAAATACAATTAATAACAATTCTTATCATCCAGTTAATGATGGATTTACTGGGCAGTTCACTATGAAATATTTATTAGATGGTGATAAAACATCAAGTGGTATGTCAGTTGATATTAGTAAAGATATTAAAGGTGGTAAGGTAAATAATTTCTGAGATTTAATTACTCAAACAAAAAGTATTTTTTTAGAAACCGATGTTGCAGTAACAACAAAATCGGGTTGAGAGTTAAATAATGTAAAACTAGTATTTACTGACAGCGAAACACAACCAACTAAAGATAATACACTTTATACTCTTGATTTATCAGAAAGGTTTGCTGGCAAAACTATTAGTAATCGTGCTACTTTAACATTCCCTGATTTTAATTTTAATTTTAATTACCAGTTAGTAAGTTAAAAAAAGGAAAAACTAATATGAAACAATTATTAATCATTTTAAGTACATTAACAACATTAACTTTAACAAGTAGTAGTATTATTAATACTATTGATGATACTAATACTACCATTAATAAATTATTAGCAAATAAATCATCAATAAGTGATTCTGTAACTTCATTATTTAATAATCAATATAGTTATTTAAATGATAGTGATATAATAACTAATCAATCAATAATAGATCATAAATATTATAGTTATGATACTAGTCATGCTAATTATTTATTAAGTGATTGATTGTAAGACATCAGCACGAACATTATTTATTGTTAATGATAAAGGTGAATTAGTTTATAAAAAAGATGCTATAATACCAGCAAAAGATAAAGTTGATGTTAATAATACTAAACAAGAAATGATTAGTCATAAAAAAATTGATAGTATTAATAATATTTATAATCCATATAGTAAAAGTGAATATTCTAACAAATATTTTAGTGGTAATAATACTGATTGACAATATATTCAATTTGGTGGAGTTGAAAAACATATTGATATTTCCCAACAAGTAGGTGCTGATAAAGTTGAAAATAGTAGTAGTTTAAATGAAACATTAGGTTTATATTATATTGCAAAGCAGCACATCAAAATAAAATTACTAAAGCAGTAGCTGTTAATTTAGGAACATATTTTATGAGTCAAACAATTATTAAAGATAATTTTAATAAAGATTTAACTAGTAAAATTATTAATTTAATTAGTACTAATAATAATATTTTTAATTTTATATATAGTTCACCAATGAACATAAATGATAAAAATTATTCAATCAATTATATTTTTGATAGTAATAATAATATAATTTCTATTTATTATACAAAATGAAATAATGATAATCTTGTTTCAAATATCAATGTTAAAACTTATGAAAGTTATAGTGGAAATAATGATTATGGTATGTGATATTATGGACCTACAACTGTTATTAGCAATTTTACGCAAGATGGTAAGATTGCTAGCTGAAAAGATTTTATTACTATATATCCAACATTAACTTTTGATGATAATTCATTTTTTTCTGTCTATTGTCAATATGGTAAGGATCAATATAGTGGTTCAAAATTAAGCATTGATACTTCTAAAATTGATACTAGTTACAATTTTAATCATAACTTGTGATCAGTAAGTGTTAATCATCATGGAGGAATATTTGGAGCTCATGTTGAAATAAAATTTATAAAATGTTATATTTATTATTATAGGCTAATAAGATATTTTAATTTATAAAAAATATTATTTTAGGATGCTAAAAATAGAAAGGAAAAATACAATGAAACAATTATTAATTACTTTAAGTACATTAACAACATTAACTTTGGCAAATAATAGTATTATTAATACTATTGATGCTACTAATACTACCATTAATAAATTATTAGCAAATAAATCATCAATAAGTGATTCTGTAACTTCATTATTTAATAATCAATATGGTTATTTAAATAATAATAATTGAATTACTAATCAATCAATAATAGACAATAAATATTATAGTTATGATACTAATCATGCTGATTATTTATTAAGTGATGGTAAGACATTAGCACGAACATTATTTATTGTTGATAATCAAGGTGAATTAATTTATAAAAAAGATGCTATGATACCAGACAAAGATAAAGTTGACGTTAATAATACTAAACAAGAAATGATATTTCATCGTAAAGTTGCTACTATTAATAATCCAACTAACAGTTATAGTGGTAGCCAATATGATATTAATTATTTTGCTGGTGAGGGTATTAATTGAAAATATGTTCAACAAAGTGAAGTGGAAACTCATATTGATATTTCACAACAAAAAAATGCTAATAATGTTGAAAATAATAATAGTTTAAGTGAAGGTTTAGGACTATATTATATTGCTAAGGCAGTAAGAGAATCAGATGGTTCTTTTAAAGAACAAGATGCTGATATTTTAGCACACTATTTTATTACTCAAAGTAGTCTAAACGGTAGTTTAAGTGATGTTTTAATTGACAAAATTGTTCATTTATTGATTACTAATGATAATGCTTATGATTATATGACTAATGTTCCGTTTTTAACTAATGATAATAGTAAGTATACAATTAATTACATTTTTGATGAGTTTAACAATATCATTCAAATTTATTACAGTTATTATGATAAAGCTTTTGATCTTTCAACGTTGTCATTAATAATTCCACAACAAGTAATATCAGTAAAAACACCAGAAGCAACTCCAATTACTGATATAAAAGCTAATTTAGTTAGTAAAATTCAAACAGAATTTAAACAAAAATTAAGTCAACAATTAAAAATTCATTCAGAAGATATTAATGATAAATATTACAATATTTATATTAAAGATAATAAAGAAAATCAAGATTTTACTAACGCAGTAAATATTGAATACAAAATAACTAGTTCTTGAAAAAATGCTAATCAATTAAATTTTGCAGGTACTTATCAAGGAAAAGTTAGTGTAATTAATAAGTGTGTTGATTTAAGTAATGAAACAGATTTAAAAAATATTATTGAAAATGCTTACTATCATCAAAATGATAAATCTAAATGATTAAATGTTGATGTTGATAATACTATTGATAATAAAAATGTTGACACTAAATTAACACAAACTACTTTAGATTTAATTAATACTAATATTAGTACTACTATTAAAGTTATTGTTCAAAATTATTTTAAAACTCATGATACTGAACTTATTATTGATGAAACAAATTATGATGTAACAACTACTTTAGCGGTGGGTGATAATATTTTTAATAATAAATTAGGTAAAGATTTTACAATTAGCATTAAAGATAACGGTTCTACTTATAAATTAAAAAATAGTTTAGATAATATTAACGTTACTATTCATGGTCATAATAAAAAAAGTATTGCTGGTAATTTTTCAATAACACCTTTTGATTTAGATGGTATTTGGTTAAAAGATGGTAAAGATACAAACGTTTTACAGGAAGGTCAACATTTTTATGAACAAAACAAATTATTAGATAAATGAATTTCTAATAAAGATAGTTTATTAAATAAAATTGTTAATAATTCTTATTATCCAATTGCTGATAGTTTTGGTGGAAACTTTATTATTAATTATATATTAGATGGTAAAAATAAAGGTAGTATGACAGCTGATATTAGTAAAGATATTACTAGCGATAAGGTAACTAATTTTTGAGATTTAATTACTAAAACAAAAAGTATTTTTTTAGAAACTGATGTTTCAGTAAGTTCAGATTGAGCTTTAAATAATGTAAAATTGATATTTACTAATGATGAAATACAACCAACCAAAGATAATACACTTTATATTTTTGATTTATCAGACAGATTTAAAGGTGAAACTGTTAGTGAAGGCGCTACTCTAACATTCCCTGATTTTAATTTTAATTTTAATTACCAATTAATGAGTTAATAAAGAAAAGAGAATATAAAATGAAACAATTATTAATAACTTTAAGTACATTAACAACATTAACTTTAACAAGTAATACTATTATTAATAGTATTAATGATAATACTGTTATTAACAGTAGATTAACAAACAAATCATCAATAAATAATATTTCAACTTCATTATTTAATAATCAATATGGTTACTTAAGTGATGATGATTGAATTACTAATCAATCAATAATAGACCATAAGTATTATAGTTATGATACTAGTCATGCTAATTATTTATTAAGTGATGGTAAGACATTAGCACGAACATTATTTATTGTTGATAATAAAGGTGAATTAATTTATAAAAAAGATGCTATGATACCAGACAAAGATAAAGTTAACGTTAATAATACTAAACAAGAAATGATATTTCATCGTAAAGTTGCTACTATTAATAATCCCACTAACAGTTATAGTGGTAGCCAATATGATATTAATTATTTTGCTGGTGAGGGCATTAATTGAAAATATGTTCAACAAAGTGAAGTGGAAACTCATATTGATATTTCACAACAAAAAAATGCTAATAATGTTGAAAATAATAATAGTTTAAGTGAAGGTTTAGGACTATATTATATTGCTAAGGCAGTAAGAGAATCAGATGGTTCTTTTAAAGAACAAGATGCTGATATTTTAGCACACTATTTTATTACTCAAAGTAGTCTAAACGGTAGTTTAAGTGATGTTTTAATTGACAAAATTGTTCATTTATTGATTACTAATGATAATGCTTATGATTATATGACTAATGTTCCGTTTTTAACTAATGATAATAGTAAGTATACAATTAATTACATTTTTGATGAGTTTAACAATATCATTCAAATTTATTACAGTTATTATGATAAAGCTTTTGATCTTTCAACGTTGTCATTAATAATTCCACAACAAGTAATATCAGTAAAAACACCAGAAGCAACTCCAATTACTGATATAAAAGCTAATTTAGTTAGTAAAATTCAAACAGAATTTAAACAAAAATTAAGTCAACAATTAAAAATTCATTCAGAAGATATTAATGATAAATATTACAATATTTATATTAAAGATAATAAAGAAAATCAAGATTTTACTAACGCAGTAAATATTGAATACAAAATAACTAGTTCTTGAAAAAATGCTAATCAATTAAATTTTGCAGGTACTTATCAAGGACAAGTTAGTGTAATTAATAAGTGTGTTGATTTAAGTAATGAAACAGATTTAAAAAATATTATTGAAAATGCTTACTATCATCAAAATGATAAATCTAAATGATTAAATGTTGATGTTGATAATACTATTGATAATAAAAATGTTGACACTAAATTAACACAAACTACTTTAGATTTAATTAATACTAATATTAGTACTACTATTAAAGTTATTGTTCAAAATTATTTTAAAACTCATGATACTGAACTTATTATTGATGAAACAAATTATGATGTAACAACTACTTTAGCGGTGGGTGATAATATTTTTAATAATAAATTAGGTAAAGATTTTACAATTAGCATTAAAGATAACAGTTCTACTTATAAATTAAAAAATAGTTTAGATAATATTAACGTTACTATTCATGGTCATAATAAAAAAAGTATTGCTGGTAATTTTTCAAAAACACCTTTTGATTTAGATGGTATTTGGTTAAAAGATGGTAAAGATACAAACGTTTTACAGGAAGGTCAACATTTTTATGAACAAAACAAATTATTAGATAAATGAATTTCTAATAAAGATAGTTTATTAAATAAAATTGTTAATAATTCTTATTATCCAATTGCTGATAGTTTTGGTGGAAACTTTATTATTAATTATATATTAGATGGTAAAAATAAAGGTAGTATGACAGCTGATATTAGTAAAGATATTACTAGCGATAAGGTAACTAATTTTTGAGATTTAATTACTAAAACAAAAAGTATTTTTTTAGAAACTGATGTTTCAGTAAGTTCAGATTGAGCTTTAAATAATGTAAAATTGATATTTACTAATGATGAAATACAACCAACCAAAGATAATACACTTTATATTTTTGATTTATCAGACAGATTTAAAGGTGAAACTGTTAGTGAACGCGCTACTTTAACATTCCCTGATTTTAATTTTAATTTTAATTACCAATTAATGAGTTAATAAAGAAAAGAGAATATAAAATGAAACAATTATTAATAACTTTAAGTACATTAACAACATTAACTTTAACAAGTAATACTATTATTAATAGTATTAATGATAATACTGTTATTAACAGTAGATTAACAAACAAATCATCAATAAATAATATTTCAACTTCATTATTTAATAATCAATATGGTTACTTAAGTGATGATGATTGAATTACTAATCAATCAATAATAGACCATAAGTATTATAGTTATGATACTAGTCATGCTAATTATTTATTAAGTGATGGTAAGACATTAGCACGAACATTATTTATTGTTGATAATAAAGGTGAATTAGTTTATAAAAAAGATATTATAATACCAGAAAAAGATAAAGTTGATGTTAATAATACTAAACAAGAAATGATAACTAATTGTCAAGTAACAATAAATAATAATGATAATTTTTATAGTAATACTCAATATTCAACAAATTATTAGGGAGCATACCGATGTTGTCAATACTATTTATTCATTTATTGTCTTTAAATTATAAGATTAGACGAGAATAATTTAGACTTTAATATGCAATTGTATGTTAATCTTAACACTTGAAAAATATTAGTCAACAATAATACTTACTTTTATAATTCAAAAATTCTTATTAATAGTTACTTTAATAAGTTTTATTTTATTTTTTATTTTTTTTGAATTTAAACTTTAATTTATAATAACTGGATGGCAGTATTGATTTGATAGCATTTAAAATTAACCATTTTTGTATACATATCAATGTTATAAGTTCTATCGCCAATCATATGCTTTAAAATTTGTTTAATATTAGTTTCAGTAAAGCAACCAATATTTTCAACTAATGCTTGGTTTAATACACCATCTTTTGCATTAATAAAATAACCAACTTTTAATTTTTTATATTGTAAAGTTAATAATTGTAAAAAATTAATTAATTCATAATATTGACCTTTTTCAAATAAAGTTATTGCATTTTGATAGTGTAATTTAGCAATTTTATTTTTTCTTCTTCCAGCCATTATACCAAGAAATAAAACATGAAAAGCATGGAATTTATCTAAAATAAATTTAGCATTTAAAATTGTAGCAGTTTTTCTAATTCATTTTGCACTGTCTCCACAAACTACTAAATTTGCTTGTTCAAAATTTTCAAAAAATAAATTACCATATTTTTTAAGGCTTTTCTCCCTTTATGTACTATTTTTAAATTTTATCACATAAATGCTGAGAAAAGCCTATCTACGGACTTCTCCCCACATTTTTAAATGAAACATAGCATTACAGTTTCAAAAGTAGGTATCTTGTTGAATTTATATGCAGCTTCTTTGGCATATAAATGAACATGATGTTTTGCAACTTTGATATGTGTTTTAAATGTTCTTCGTATATGTCTCTTCTTTATACTGAACAAAATAATTTATAAATTTTTCTGATAATTCCAAATTATACAAATATTTAATATTTTTAGGTTTTGTTGATTTAAATAATAATTCTTCAAAAGGTTTATTTTTGTAGAAAATATCATAAAAACGTTTAGCTCAATAATAAAAAGTTTGCTTTGGCATATGTAATTGAGAAATTATTTCTTTACAAGAATTTTTATTTTTAAAAATAAAACAAAATTTTCTAAATTTACGATAATAAATATTAACTTTATTAATATTTTTATCATTTTTATACTTTTCTACAAACTTGTTAAATTTATAATCAAATTTAGTAAAATCAGCACTATTAATTAAATATTTCATTTTAAACTACACCTCAACTAATAATATAAAGTTATAAAAACTTTTATTAGTCCAAAAAGTGTGTCTAATCTACATATTAAATAGTAAGTAATATTGAATTAAATGAATAAATTTACGGACTTCTCCCCACATGTACTTGTGGAGGAAACAATGAAATTGAATGAGTTCAACAATGCTTTTCAAACAGAACAGGATTGTTTAAAATATATAGCAAGTTTGAAGAAAAACAAATGTATCATGTGTTCTTGAACAAGTTTGAATACTTCTAATTTAAGAAGAATAAGATGTTTGAAATGTCATCAAACATTTATTATTCTTCATGGCACCATTTTTTACAAGTCACAAACACCTTTGAGATTTTGATTTTATCTCATCTTTAGATGAATAAACACCAAACATGGAATTACATCAACTGATGTTGCAAAAGAATTGGGTGTGACTTTGAAAACTGCTTAAAGAATGGGTCATGAAATCAGAAATCGTATTGCCAAACAAGAACATCAATTTATTGTTGAGGGCATAGTGCAAATGGATGAAATGTATCTTTCACATATGGGTTTTAAAAAACAAGGAATATCTTTGATAAATAAAACATTAATTGTTGGGATTTATGAAAAAACAACCAATAATTTAATTGTGAAAGTAATCAAAAACGCAAAAAGTAAAAATCTTTTGCAGTTTGCAAGAAACCATATTTCTTCAAAGTGTGATGTACAGACTGATTCTTGAAAAGGATATCGTGATTTCAAATCACTTTTCCCTAATCACAAAACAGTTAACCATCAAGATGGTTATGTTTCAAAAATTGGCGTAAATACCAATCAAATTGAATCAGTATGAAAACATATACGAAGAACATTTAAAACACATATCAAAGTTGCAAAACATCATGTTCATTTATATGCCAAAGAAGCTGCATATAAATTCAACAAGATACCTACTTTTGAAACTGTAATGCTATGTTTCATTTAAAAATGTGGGGAGAAGTCCGTAGATAGGCTTTTCTCAGCATTTATGTGATAAAATTTAAAAATAGTACATAAAGGGAGAAAAGCCTTAATTTTATATAATTTAATAATAAATTTTATTTTTTAAAAATTATTCTAAGCAAATCTTAACTAAAGTTTATATCTGAAAAAATGAATATACAATAAAAAAAATACCAGTTAAATTATATTTTTGATTAAATAGAAAAAATCTTTCTTGTAATTTTTATTATATAAAGTTAATAATTAATATTTTTTTCTTTTTAATTTATAAAAATATTTCATAATTTTATCTTTTTGCTTGTAATAACTAATATTTATGGTTAATATTAAAGTTGAAATTAATATTTATATTAATCTAAATTAGATAAGTATAATTAATAATAATTAGTTTTCAGCGAGAGTGAATAGTGTAAGCACTTAACCATTATTAATTAGAAGCTCCTAATTTAACAATTTTAATCATTAATTAAGCGCATTTACTTTGTAAGTGAAATTAGGATGGTACCGCGTTAAAAAACGTTCCTATTTTGATAGGAATTTTTATTATTTTGAGGAGAAATTATTATGTCAATAAAATGAACAACAGATAAAGTTAGAACAACTTGATTAAATTTTTTTAAAAGTTATGATCATCACATTTTAGAAAGTGCATCACTTGTTCCAAATGATGATCCTTCACTATTGTGGATTAATTCTGGAGTTGCTACATTAAAACCATATTTTGATGGACGACAAACCCCAATTGCTAAAAGATTAGCAAATTCACAAAAAGCAATTAGAACTAATGATATTGAAAATATTGGTATTACAGCAAGACATCAAACTTTTTTTGAAATGTTAGGTAATTTTTCAATTGGTGATTATTTTAAAAAAGAAGCTATTATTTGAGGATGAGAATTTTTAACTAGTAAAAAGTGATTAAATTTAGATGCTAATTTATTATATGTAACAGTTTTTAATGAAGATGAAGAAACATATAATTTATGATTAAATATTATTAAATTACCAAAAGAACGTATTATTAAAGGTACAAGATCTACTAACTTTTGAGATATGGGTCAAGGTCCTTGTGGTCCTAATACTGAAATTTATTATGATCGTGGTATTAAATATGATCCTCAAAATATTGGTATTAAATTATTAAAAGATGATATTGAAAATGATCGTTATATTGAAATTTGAAATATTGTTTTTTCACAATTTAATAATGATGGCAAAAATAATTATACTGATTTACCAAGAAAAAATATTGATACTGGTGCAGGATTAGAAAGACTAGTAGCAATTTTACAAGATGTGCCAACTAACTTTGATACTGATTTATTTCAAAATATTATTCATGAATGTGAAAAATTAACAAATTTTCGTTATGATATTAATAATTATTTTACACAAGAGATTAAGCAAAAAACTATTAATATTGCATTTAAAATTATTGCTGATCATATTCGTTGCTTAGTTTTTGCAATTAGTGATGGTGTTTTTCCTAGTAATAAAGATCGTGGTTATGTATTACGAAGATTGATTAGAAGAGCTGTTGTATATGGACAAAAACTTAATATTAATGAACCATTTTTGTTTAAGTTAGTTTCAATTATTATCAAAGTTATGGGTCAACATTATCAAGAATTACATAAAAAAATCGATTTAGTAACTAATATTATTAAAAGCGAAGAATTAAAATTTTGAACAACATTGATAACAGGAAAACAATTATTATTACAAGTTATTAGAGATAATAAAAAAGTAGATGCAACTGCGGCTTTTAAATTATTTGATACCTATGGTTATCCTATTGAATTAACATTAGAGATTGCAAATGAAGAAAATGCTACTGTTGATTTAAAAGGTTTTCAAAAGTTATTGGATAACAGTAAAGATAATACAAGAAAAGTAAGAATTAATCATCAAGCATTAACAATTCAATCTTCATTACTAACTAATTTAAAAGTTCCTTCAACCTTTGTTGGTTATGATAAAGAACAAATAAATACAAATATTGTTTTTATGTTTAAATCAGAGCATGAGGTAAAATTTTTAAAAAATGAAAAAGGTTATTTAATTTTAAATGAAACGCCTTTTTATGCAGAAAAGGGGGGGCAAGCATCTGATGATGGTATTATCAAAGGAGAAAATGGAACGGCCTCTGTTATTGATGTACAACAAGGACCACAAAAACAGCATATTCATCAAGTGGAAGTAAAAGGTGAATTAACACAAACAGAAATTGTTGAAGCACAAATTAATAGTTCACATCGTTTTTATACAAGAAAAAATCATTCAGGAACTCATTTATTACATGCTGCTTTAAGAAAATTATTAGGTTTACATGTTATACAATCTGGAAGTTTTAATAATTATCAATATTTACGATTAGATTTTAGTCATTATGAAATATTAACTTTAGAACAAATTATAAGTATAGAACAACAAGTAAGTAAATGAATTAAAGGTAAATATCCTTGTGAAATTATTTATTGTACATATGAAGAAGCAATCAAAATTGGAGCTTTAGCTTTTTTTGGTGAAAAATATGAAGAAAAAGTTCGATTAATTAAGTTTGGTGATTTTTCAATTGAACTTTGTGGGGGTACTCATTGTTATAATTCACAAGAAGTAGAACAATTATTAATAACTAATGTTGAATCAAAAGGATCTGGTTCTTATCGAATTCATGCTTTAACATCATTAAAAACTATTAATGAATACTTAACACAACAAATAATGATGATTAAAGAACAAAGCAATAATTTATTTATTCAATATCAAAAAAATAAAGATAATTGTATGCAAGAAGAAATTGAAAAAATATATGATGCTATTAATAATTTAAAAGTGGTAGCTGCTGATTGAAGAAAGGGAAAAATGTTATTACTACAATTACATGGTTTATTTAAAAAATGACAAATTAATTTTGAAGAATTAAATCGTCAGAAGATAGTGAAAAAATATTTAACTTTAGTGCCAAAAAATGAAAATAATTATAAACTATTAATTGCAAATTTTGAAAATTTAGATATTAAAACATTAAGAGAAATAATTGAACATTATCGTAATCAATATCAAAATATTATTATTATTTTTATTAATAAAATTAATAATCAAGAATATTTAGTATTAGTTGCTTCAAGTAAAGAATTGCATAATAATAAACAGTATCAAAGTAATAATATTTTACAAAAAATATTAAAAACATATAATGGTAAGGGTGGCGGTAGCCCAATCTTAGCGCAAGGGAAGATTGATAAGTTTATTACAGAAAAAGAAATTAATAAAATTATATATTAAACTGGGAGGTTTCCAAAAACGTAGGAAGATAAATTACTAGATAAATAAATTCTTTTGAATATTACCATTTCAAAATGATGATAGACAAATTAAATTCTCTTTAACCCTTAAATTTATATTCGACGTATTTTAAAAAATATAGATTTTATAAGATAAAATAAAAATTATTCTCAAAGGAAAAAGACAAGAAATAATCTTGTCTTTTTTTTGTAATTGTAAAATTTTAAAATTTTTAATAACTCTCTTTAGCACTATTATCAACACGTGTTAGGGAACTAAAAAAGTGAACTACAACACAGTTGTTAAAAATAGTAGCTAGAACATGTGGACTTGCATGGATAAATAAAAAGTGGAGTGATGCCTAATAAAATATACTAACCAGTAATGGTAATTCTTGGGGTGGGAGCGAATTGGAAACTAGTATATATAGACCCGGAGTGGGGACAGACTATTATTCTTTATTTAACCAACCTTGCCACTTTCAAGTGTGCAAGTGTTGGTTTTATTTTTTATTTTTTTTGAAAATTTTTGGGCGAGAAAATAAATTTAAAACTTGTAAAAAAATTAAGCGGTGCCGGTTCAATTAAAATATTAATTTGCTTAACGCAAATTAAATAAATATTGAATCGAATGCCTCAATGTTTTTTAAAATTTCACAATTTATTTTCGAGCCCAGAATTTCTGGAATGAATAAAACGAATAGTAGTATTATTAATAATCTAAAAATCAAAATATATGTTCTTTATGCTAGAAGCAACAGAACATATTAAGAAAGGATTATTATGCAAATAGAATTTAAAAAAGAACAAATTGTTAAAAATAAGCCACAATCTATTCTTATTGATTATGTTGAATATAAATTATCACTTCCAAAATGAATGATTAAAAATAATTCTTTTATTGTTGATAACAGTTACACATATTGAGTTTTTAATTTAGACAATGTTAAAAGAGAATTAAGTGGGAATGAATTAGTAAAACTATTAGAACCATATATTTCTAAGCAAAAAATAACTGTTAATAAACCAACCGCTCCAAAAGAATATTATCTTAATGATATAAAACTTGAACCATTAACATTTTATGAACAGCATAATAGTTGATTTATGGGTGAAATTACAGATAACAAAACTAAAATTACTAATCCTTGTTTTAAATATAACATTAGGTGCGAAGAAAACAGAAAAGGTTTTAAAATAAATAATCCATATAAACATGATGATTTACCAATTAATTATATAGTTACTTCTTATAAGGAAATTTCAACTCATAATGAAAAAGTATTTTTGTTGAACATGTAAACAAAATAAATTAGATTATTTATTTTTTAATACTAATGATATAAAAACAAGAAAATATTTTTTAAGAGATAAAAATAGTAAAGCAATATGTTATGACTGTATTTTAAATATTAGTTTAAGTAGGAGGTATAAATATGAATAAAGAAAAATTACTTGAACATTTAAAAAATATATATTATGGATATAAATTAACAAATTATTCAATTGATATTATTAAAATTTTAATTAATAAAATTGAAAATGGTGAATTTGATAATGACTAGATGTATTGTATGTAAAAGTTTAACTGAAAATACTACTGGAATTTGTGATTCTCCACACCATAATTCTTTTAATAAAGCAAAATTTATTACATATTTAGAAAATAAAATTGAAAATGATGGATATAGAAGTGCAAATCATGATGCAATATATTATTCATTAATTCAAAAAATAGATAATGGAGACTTTGATTAATAATGCAATATGACTTAATTATTGGAATTGACCCAGCAGGAATAAGTAATAATGGAATTGTTATATATTCAAATGAAACAAACAGGATTATTTATATGGAAACATTCAACACAACACATGTTTTTGAAAGTAAAAATTGTTTTAAAAGAATACTATCGATAATTAAAGAACAATTTTTTGATAAAAAAATATTAGTTATTGTAGAAAATTTCTTTTTAAATTCAAAACAATTATTAACTAATCCATTAGCAACACCTAAAATTATTGGTGCATTAATGAATGGTATTAGTAGAAGATGTTATGAATTGAGATTTTCAAGAAAGCGAAGCAAAAAATAAAAACAAAATAGAAAATTATAAAGGAAATATAAAATTTACAAAACATGAACAAAATGCATATAAGCATATTCAATATTATTTAAGGAATTATAAAAATGAAAGAAAAAGCAAATTATGTCAAATTAACAGTAAAACTGAGTAACACTATTGAAGCAAAGCATTATGAAAAAGGTGACAAAGAATTATATTATAGTGTTCGTGGTCAATGAAATGGATTAAACTATGTTACTTTAATTTTTAATAACCCAAAATTTTATAAACGCTGTATTTTATTAAACAAAAATGATGAAATTATAGTAACTGGTGAAATCTTTAATAATTGAAATATGAATATAAATCGTGCATTTTGTTCAATCAATGTTAAATGATTTAAAAAATGAAAAGAGTAAAAAAATAAAAATGATATGATGAGAAATTTTATTAATAAAACCAATATTAATAACAAGTATAATACTGATAATATTTTTAATATTTATTATTAAAGATTTAAAAAATGAATATAAAATTTTAAAACTATTAAATTCAATTGCAAAAGATTTAGAAAAAAATAATAAAAATAAGGAGAATAAATAATGCAAAATAAATACCAAAATATTGATGGAAAAACATTAAATAAAATTTTAAATACAGATTATAAAAAAGATGTATTACGTAGATTACAGTATGCAAATACAATCGTTATTGAAACAGATAAAAAATTATTTGGAACTAACTTTGAAAATTTATTAGAAATTATTGTTTAAACTTGTGACCAAATTAAAGGATGAATTAATGAATATAAAATAGAAATAGCATTAAAAGAAGGAAATTTTGATAATGAATAAGGAAAATATACCATGTTGTTTTAGTGAAGTTAATGAAGTTGGAAAACATATAACAAATTGTACTAATTTACCAACAAAATTAGATAAAGATAATGTTCAAATAAGATATTTTTGTGATGAACATATTATATAAAAGTTGAAAATATAAGAAGAAAAATGGCTCAAAAATACATTAATGAATATAAAGAAAAATTAATTAAATATTTAAAAAATAAAATTGAAAATGATGGATATAGAAGTGCAAGTAATGATGCCATATATTATTCATTAATTCAAAAAATAAAAAACGGAGATTTTTACTAATGACTATTGATGAATTTATTAATAAATATAAAAATGATTTTAAATTTGAAATTGGACATTTTCAAATTATGGGAGATTATACCTTAACAATTAAAAAAACATTAATTTATATGTTTAATTTAGAATTTTTCCAAGAATTTATTAATGATTTTAAAAACAATAAAGATAAATGAGAACAAAAAGATATATGTAAAGGATGTAAGTAATAATGATTAAATTAACGGATTTGTTTGGTTAAGATAAAATAGAAATATTTTCACCAAATCCAAAAGATTTAACAGATAGTAATGACATAAAAGCAATTATTTTATGAAAATATCCTGATGTAATTGCTAAATATTTAGTTGTTTCTCAACCTCATGCCAATACTGCCATTTTAGTTGGAGATAATAAAAATTATCAAGGTTGAATAGAAGCATTTATTAAACAAAAAGTAAAAGGAGTAGATGAAAATGCCAAATGACACCACTGCACAATCAAGTAATTATACTTTATTAAAATTAATAAGAACTGGAATTTCTCCATTATCAGCAATGGTAGGTACAAGTGCTTATTATGGTCAATTAATAGGAAATCCAATATTAGGTAGTATTAATGCTTTATTATTTTCAAAAAAATTAGGTATTGATATATGAAATTTAAATCAAATGCCAAGTTCAAAAACTAAATTATTAAATAGTTCTAAAAAAATATTACTAGGATTAGGAACAATTGGTTTAGCAAATTATAGTAAATTTACTGAAACAATAAATCCTATTGTTCCAACTACAACAACTACAGAAACTCCGCCATGACCAGCAGTAGCATTATCAGTAACTAACAATAATGTTAATGAGCAATCTTTAATGGATTGAGATACATTTATTAGTCTTAATTCATATGGTATTGCTAATTTAATTGCTGGAATTACTGAAATCATTCCAAGTAAATTTGAAACTATTCGTAAAATAGCAAATATGGCAACTGGTGGATGTTTGATTAGTAGTGGTGTAGCAATGGGTATTAATAATGATTTTACTAATGCTTACGCAGTACCTACTATTATTGCTGGTACAAGTGAAATTATTCATAATTTATTACCTATGGAAACAAATCATCATGTTGAAGAAATGCAAGAAACAACATTTACTAGTGAAAATACAAGATTAATTAATGATGTTATGGATAGAGTACATCCAGTATTTCGACTAACTACATACGATAGTTTATAAAGGAGGTGAAAAATAATGAATAAAGAAAAATTACTTGAATATTATAATACAGAAATAAAAACACATAAAGAAAGAATGGAACAATTAAATAAAGAAATATCTTTATTAATAACTATTATAAGTAATTCACAGTCAATGATTGAAAGAATTAATAAAGGTGAATTTGACGAATAATTAAAAAAGAAAAAAATTGAAAGGAAAATATTCAAATGAAAGAATTATTGCATGAATTAATAATTATTGGAACAAGTGTAGGAACATTAATTTGTAGAGAATTAATTGTTTGATTAAAACGATTTATTACAACTCCAAAACACGTTAGAACAAATAATAAAGTAATGAAACATCAAAAAAAATTAGCAAAACTTAATCAAAAAATTGAAAAAGAAAATAAAAATAAGAGCGTGATGTAAATGTTAGAAAACGAAACTAATGCACAATCAAAAACCGAACCTTTAACTGAAACTAATTCTTCACAACCAGATACAGAAAATAAAATTAATGAAGCAAAAAATAAGTTAAATAAACTTAATCAAGAAATTAAAGAAAAAGAAATAATTAATATATTTAAAAAATATCAAGTTAAAAGTGAATTTTATGATTATTTGAAATTTAAAACCAGTAATATAGAAAATTCAAAAATAGAAGATACTATTAAAAAAATGATTAAAGAACAACCATTATTTAAAGAACCAATTAATACAGGTGGTAAACAAGAAACACTATTAACAAATCAACCAAGTTCAATAAAAAGTTCTTTATTGGATTATAAAAAGAAAAATAACTTATAAGAAAGGAAAAACATAAAATGCCAATTAATATTCAAACAAACCTAGATAACACAGAAAAATTAGTAGAAGCACCCAAATTTATTGAATTTTTCAAACAATCAAATAGCCCATGAGCAAACTTTTTCCCTATTGAAATAGTTAACTCTACTAAAATTGAATTTATTATCAAAGTACCAAAAGACCCATCAATTAAAGTTCTTGCTTGAAATGATAAAAGTCAAAGATTAGATGTTAGTTACGCACAAACTGATACTATTTCAAAATTAATTGAAAAATTATATGTTGCTGGTGAAACAATTGCTGCCGTTGATTTAAATGCTGAAAATGGACAAAATTTACTAGAAAGTATGCAATATGAAGTTGCAAATGATTTAGCAGATAAATTAGCAAATGATGATACACAAGTAATTAGTGAAAACGCAACTAAAGTAATAATTAGTGATACTTCACCAACAGGACATATATAATCAATGTTGTCTGCTTGAAACACATTATTTCAATTAAGAAATAGTGCAAATTGTCGTTTCTTTATTACTAACAATCTTTATGATACTATTGTTTATTTAGCCAATAATAAAGGTCTAATTACTGATAATCAAATTGCTCAACAATTAAGATTAAATGGAAATGATTTATACATTAAAGGTGTGTTATGTCAAATTGTCATGGATGATTACATGACCTTTACTGATAGTGAAAATAAAAAACAAATTATTCCATTTGTTTTAGCAACCCCAAGAGCAATGAAAAGATATATGCTGCAACAAACAGTAGTATATGTACAAGAAATTGCTGATGGAAAACTTGGTCGAGCATATAAAGTTGGTGGCGAAGTATTAGGTCAATCAATTCCTGTAGATTAGACACACTTTTTGGACTAATAAAAGTTTTTATAACTTTATATTATTAGTTGAGGTGTAGTTTAAAATGAAATATTTAATTAATAGTGCTGATTTTACTAAATTTGATTATAAATTTAACAAGTTTGTAGAAAAGTATAAAAATGATAAAAATATTAATAAAGTTAATATTTATTATCGTAAATTTAGAAAATTTTGTTTTATTTTTAAAAATAAAAATTCTTGTAAAGAAATAATTTCTCAATTACATATGCCAAAGCAAACTTTTTATTATTGAGCTAAACGTTTTTATGATATTTTCTACAAAAATAAACCTTTTGAAGAATTATTATTTAAATCCACAAAACCTAAAAATATTAAATATTTGTATAATTTGGAATTATCAGAAAAATTTATAAATTATTTTGTTCAGTATAAAGAAGAGTTTGGTATAGGTGCTTTTCAATTTTGTTATTTAATAAGACATATTGATGATATTAGGTTTAACTTTTTGCCAAAACCTTCGGTTAAAACTATATATCGTTGATTAAAACGTTTTGGTTTTTATTCACAAAAAACTATTAAGAAAAAACATTTGAGATATGAAGTAAAAGAAAATGGATTATTGCAGACTGATATTAAAGTAGTATCAGATTATATAACAGGAAGTAAAAGATGATATATTATTGATTTTATTGATGAAAAAACTCGAATTACTTATTGTTATCCATCTGAACAAGCACAAACCAGAGATATTGTAAATGCTACTAAAAATGCTTTAAATTTTTATGAAAAATTGGGAATTAAAATTAAAAGAATTAGAACTGATAATGGTAGTCAATATGTTAATACATCTTGTGGAAAACCACAAAGGAATCGTTGATTTACAAATTTTTATAATAAAAAAGGTATAGTTAATGAAACTACACCGTTTAGATCACCACAGAGTAATGATAAGATTGAAAGATTTCATAGAAATTGAAGTAATTTATTTGAAATAAAACCATATTTAAATAGTGATTTTAGTTTATTTCAAAAATTAGTTAATTCTTTTCAATAATATTATAACAATTCTAAACCACATAAATCATTAGGGTTAATGACTCCTATGGATTATTTTGATAAACTTTTATTAGATGGAAAATAGTCCAAAATGTCTGTACTACCTTACAAAAACAAAAACGATACTTAACTTAACCAAGTATATAGGGACTACGTCCCTCGCCACTACGTGGCTCACCCAAATTATAGTCGCAGTAGGTTCACTGCGACTATAAATATTTTTATTTATCTTTATTTTTAGGTTTATCTTTTTTCTTTAAAATATTATCTAATTTATCCAAACCAGCAGATTTAATATCACTATAAGTCATATCAATACTACTTGCCTCTTTAAGGTATTTTTTAGGTGACAATTCACTTTTAAGTTCATGCACATAATGTAAAGCCCTAGAATTATACCTTTTCAACCAATGTCTAGGAAAAAATAAAGTCATAGCCATTGCTTCACCACTATAACTTGGAGGCATAATACCTTTTTTAATTATTTTCTTTGTTCTACGACGTGAAAATACTACTTTATTATAATCTTCAATATTAGTATATAAATTAAGATTAAATATAACAATAAAACCCAAAAAAAGCATACGTTTAACTTGCACAACATACTCTACTTTTTCTCTTGCTTGCACTGGTATTCTATTAGGGTGTTGTTCAATTAAATAAATCGTACCATTAAACATATGACCTATTAATTTACAAAATTGCCCCAAACTTTCTTGTTGATTTTTAAACTGCATTCCTAAATCATTAGAATTTATTTTTAATGCTAATTCATCTAAAATTATTAACGGACTTCTACCCACATGTACTTGTGGAGGAAACAATGAAATTGAATGAGTTCAACAATGCTTTTCAAACATAACAGGATTGTTTAAAATATATAGCAAGTTTGAAGAAAAACAAATGTATCATGTGTTCTTGAACAAGTTTGAATACTTCTAATTTAAGAAGAATAAGATGTTTGAAATGTCATCAAACATTTAGCATTCTTCATGGCACCATTTTTTACAAGTCACAAACACCTTTGAGATTTTGATTTTATCTCATATTTAGATAAATAAACACCAAACATGGAATTACATCAACTGATGTTGCAAAAGAATTGGGTGTGACTTTGAAAACTGCTTGAAGAATGGGTCATGAAATCAGAAATCGTATTGCCAAACAAGAACATCAATTTATTGTTGAGGGCATAGTGCAAATGGATGAAATGTATCTTTCACATATGGGTTTTAAAAAACAAGGAAGATCTTTGATAAATAAAACATTAATTGTTGGGATTTATGAAAAAACAACCAATAATTTAATTGTGAAAGTAATCAAAAACGCAAAAAGTAAAAATCTTTTGCAGTTTGCAAGAAACCATATTTCTTCAAAGTGTGATGTACATACTGATTCTTGAAAAGGATATCGTGATTTCAAATCACTTTTCCCTAATCACAAAACAGTTAACCATCAAGATGGTTATGTTTCAAAAATTGGCGTAAATACCAATCAAATTGAATCAGTATGAAAACATATACGAAGAACATTTAAAACACATATCAAAGTTGCAAAATATCATGTTCATTTATATGCCAAAGAAGCTGCATATAAATTCAACAAGATACCTACTTTTGAAACTGTAATGCTATGTTTCATTTAAAAATGTGGGGAGAAGTCCGTAGATAGGCTTTTCTCAGCATTTATGTGATAAAATTTAAAAATAGTACATAAAGGGAGAAAAGCCATTATTAAATCTTGTTCCTCAAAAGCATAATCACTTGCTAACTGATTAAAAGTAAAAACATCATTATAATTAACAAAATAAGAATAACCATTTTTTAATTTAATAGGAAAAGGACTAACAACTCGTTTTTTATGAGTTTGTGCTAAACAACAAGCAAGAACAGATTTACCAGTTCTTGGAGGTGCTGAAATAATATAACTACCAACTCCTTTTAAAATTTTAACATTACGAATAGTTATACAAATTGGATAAATAATCATAATTAAACCTATAACTAACAACACATAACCATATCAAGGCGTTATTTAACCACCTTATTTTTATTTTTAAACTTATTTTTAATTCAAAAACAAAATTTTATAAAATATGAACTTAAAATAAAAAGAAAAATAAAATCAAAAAAGAAAATTAAAAATTTTGAACCAAAACTAGCATTTTCAAAAAATAACTTTAATTTATCTAAATCAAAATCAAAAAATAAAGCAGTAAACAATGATATTAAAAAAACAAAAAACAACTCCACTACAAATTTCAAATAAATCTTTCTTTTTCATAATAAACTCCTAACCTATAATTAAACTAAGGCTTTTCTCCCTTTATGTACTATTTTTAAATTTTATCACATAAATGCTGAGAAAAGCCTATCTACGGACTTCTCCCCACATTTTTAAATGAAACATAGCATTACAGTTTCAAAAGTAGGTATCTTGTTGAATTTATATGCAGCTTCTTTGGTATATAAATGAACATGATGTTTTGCAACTTTGATATGTGTTTTAAATGTTCTTCGTATATGTTTTCATACTGATTCAATTTGATTGGTATTTACGCCAATTTTTGAAACATAATCATCTTGATGGTTAACTGTTTTGTGATTAGGGAAAAGTGATTTGAAATCACGATATCCTTTTCAAGAATCAGTATGTACATCACACTTTGAAGAAATATGGTTTCTTGCAAACTGCAAAAGATTTTTACTTTTTGCGTTTTTGATTACTTTCACAATTAAATTATTGGTTGTTTTTTCATAAATCCCAACAATTAATGTTTTATTTATCAAAGATCTTCCTTGTTTTTTAAAACCCATATGTGAAAGATACATTTCATCCATTTGCACTATGCCCTCAACAATAAATTGATGTTCTTGTTTGGCAATACGATTTCTGATTTCATGACCCATTCTTCAAGCAGTTTTCAAAGTCACACCCAATTCTTTTGCAACATCAGTTGATGTAATTCCATGTTTGGTGTTTATTTATCTAAAGATGAGATAAAATCAAAATCTCAAAGGTGTTTGTGACTTGTAAAAAATGGTGCCATGAAGAATACTAAATGTTTGATGACATTTCAAACATCTTATTCTTCTTAAATTAGAAGTATTCAAACTTGTTCAAGAACACATGATACATTTGTTTTTCTTCAAACTTGCTATATATTTTAAACAATCCTGTTCTGTTTGAAAAGCATTGTTGAACTCATTCAATTTCATTGTTTCCTCCACAAGTACATGTGGGGAGAAGTCCGTAAACTAATTGCTCTAACAAATAATCATAAAGGTATAATATTTTCTATTCCACTAACAATATCAACATTTAAAGCAGTACTAATAGTATCTGAAAAAATATGCCGTAGTAAACTATCTGTTGTAAAAAGAAATTGTCTTAATGGCTCAACTGGTAAAACCTTACCAACAACACCATAAAGTACTCATCTAAAAGCATTACGCAAATGACCAAAAACATCATATCAACTAACTCGTTCATACTCACGGTTAAAAGGACTATTTGGTGGAACTGGTGTTACTTTCTCACTTGAAAAAATATTAATTTGACGAAAATTTAACCGTGGTGACATATATGAAAATGAATCACCATGAACATCAAAAAATACTGTTAAATGTCTTAAATTTGGAACACGAATAGGCATAGTAACAAAATTATATAAATCTTGCTGATAAATATCATTATCAACCTTACCTTTAAAAACATACTTTTTATCACCAACATTATCTAAAAAACTAAAAACAAAATTAGCGGTAAAAGTTTTAAAATATTCATATTCAAAATAAAACATAAAACCTTGAATATAAAAACTTAAAGGTTTATCAATTTCAAAATTTAATTGTGTTTGAAAATTTATAACTCTCCTATCATTATTAACAAAATTCAAACGATTAGTATTCTTTTCTGCAACATAATTATGATTAAACATAATACGTGAAAATTCATCCAATTGTTTTCTATTAAAAGTATAAACACCAGACCCCATATTTATCTCTTGTGACGGAACACCAACTGTATCACTATAATAAGAACATACATAAGTACCCTGATTACCAATAAATTCACCACTTACTAATTTTAAATCTGGTTGGTCAACATCAAAATAAGCAGAATTTCATGAAATTGTTGCTCAATCATCAAAACTATGGTATTTAACATGTTTAACCATTTCTTTTGTAATATCATAATTAACAACATTAGGGTCATTTGAAACAATTAAACTAGTCGGTGCTTGAACAGAAGTATTTACAACAAAAAATAATTTAGCAAACTTAAATCACATAATTATTTACCAAACAAACATCTTAAAATTCATCATAAACCATAAAATATAATAAATCCAATAAAAAACTGTGTACCATAAACTACTAAATTTCATAAAATAGTAGTAAATTGGTCAACTGGACTTCCTATAAACATAGTTCAGTAATCAACTATACATTGATGTATTTTATTATAAATATCTCAAACACTTATATTTAACACCTACCCAAATAATGACCTAAAAATAAATTTAATACTACGATAAATAAAATTAAAAAATACACTTAATACCAACCAAAAAGTCAAATTAAACAAAATATAAACTTCATCAGTAATATTAGTTTGATTTAAAAATATTGAAATATCTTTATTAGAAAATATAAAAATTAAATGCAATATACTATTCACAAAATCACTCATAATTAAGTACCTACAAACTTCCCTTTTTTATTTTCAACACCCTTAGCCTTATTTCTTAAACGTTTTCTTTCATGTTGCTTAGCAATTTGCTTACCAACAAATTTTGAACTACCTTTAATATTTTTATAACTTTGCTTTACAGTACCCGATGTAGAAACTGGCTGAATATCAATATTTAAAAAAACTGACATAGCAAACTTTATTAAAAGAATAAAAACAACAAAAGTTCCCAAATTAAAACCTAAATCTGCCATTGGCAAATTTCAAAATTTCATAAAAATTTGTCCAAATAATTCTAAAACTTTTGAAATAAAAGCAACACCCATAATAAACTACTTCTATATTATTTTTAATAATTTTAAAATTAATGAAAAAGTAAAAAGTACTAAAATAATTGCTAACAATGGTGCTGGCATTGAAAATATTTGTTGTGAACTATCAGCAAAAATAAAACTTTTAATAACCAAAGACAAATTATGTAAACCCAAAAAATCAGTAATATAACTTTGCAAAATATTTTGTACAATATTATTTAAAGAAGGTAAAAGTTTACCTAATAAAGGAAAAACAAAAATTATTGCAAAAAATAATTTAATCATAACTATTACCTCCTAAAAACAATCTAATGGTTTCTATCTAAAACCACGAATAATATGTCCAATAAATTCTTTAATAAACACTAAAACCATCATAAATATTGGAATTAAAACCGGTCAATTTGTCATTATTGAATCACCAGCGAATACTCAATTAAATACATAACTAAAAGATTCTAATAATTTTGGCCAATACCTCCAATCATATCGATTAAAGAAATTAAACCTTTTGGCATACTAATCACCCACCTCCCTCCTCTAATTCTTTTCTTGCTCTTTCTTTACGCTTTTGTTCTTTGCAATATCAACAATCGGGTTCAATTACTTCATGTTTTTTATGTTTAAATTTTCAAACTAACTTTTTAATAGAATCTTTAAAAAATCAAGAAGTGCCAAGAACAGCAATTATAACAACTATCCATTTAACCATTATTTTTTACCTACTAAAAAACTATCAAAACTCATATTTTCATATAATCTCTGTTCAAAATTTCTTTTTGCCTTTTTCTTATGCAACTTTTGTCTTGGCATATTTTTTCATTTATCTTTTTTCATTTTAAACACCAACTAATGTATAAGCATAAGAATAATCCCAATTTAAACTTGCTCTATCTAAATTAATCTCCGAAATACTATCATCGTTTAAATCAACATCAACCATACCGTCATCTGTGCTTTGATAATCATTAACACTACCATTTAATTAACCTTGCTCTTTCATCTGTAAATACTTCTTGTAACTCTGTATTATTATGTGTATTTCCTAACGGCAACAATAAAGTATTTATAATCTCACTTGCTCCAGCAATAATCGTAGGAATAGCAAAATAATTATTAAAATCATTATTTATACCCATTGCTACACCACTAGAAATTAAACAACCACCAGTCCCCATATTTGCTATTTTTCTTATATTTTGAAATTTGTTAGGTATTAACTCAGTTAAACCACTAATAACATTCACTATACCATAAGCATTTAAACTAATATATGTATCTCAATCTACAAAAGGTACACCAACTATCGGTTTAATAGTTGTAAATGGTGGATAAGTTGGTTTTGGGGGTTCAGTTGGACATGGTGGTCAAAAACAAGGTTCATCTCTTAATAAAGAAACTGACTTATCTACACATACTGAACAAACTTAGCATAATTAACTAAACCAATTGTTCCTAATCCTAAAAATATCTTTTTATAACTATTAATCACTTTATTTCTAGTAGTAGGTCTTTGATTAATATTCCATATATCAATTCCTAATTTTTTACTAAATAACAAAGAATTAATAGAACCTAATATTGGGTCTTTTAAATATTGACCATAATAAGCACTAACTCCTACCATAGCACTTAATGGACTTAATCCAGTTCTTAAAATTTTAGTTAAAGTATAATTACTAGTTTGTTCTAACTCATTAGGCATAAATAAAACTCCTTACTTTATATACTAATAAGGAGCTTATTTATGAATTATAATCTAATCCATTGGGGCTTAATGAAAAATATATAATCCATATATAAGCCCCTTATTCAATTTTTACTTATTTCTTTTATTCTCTTTTCTTATTCGTTCCATTTCATTAGCAACTGTATAACACATTTCACAACCATATACTCGTTCATAAGTTCAATTACTACATTTATGTCTCATAATTTAACTTACTTTCTTGTTGTCTCATTTCCTTATTTAAAGCAATATCTAATATACAATTTGGACAATAATATTTTTTAGTATATAAATTTTGCAAAACTCTTTTAGGACAAATAACTTGGTCACAAAGTTTACATATATAAATTGCTAAATGAAATGCTTGTCACATGAACAATTATCATTTTTAGCCATAATTTAAAATTAACTCCTAACATATTAATAATTATTTAAAATTACCCTTTTAATAAATAACTATTTTCAATTAGAAAGTTTTTTAATATTACCGCTTAAATCAAGTCCAAGTGAATAAAAATTGCCAACTTTTAAATCAACAGTAGATAAACAATTATTAAAATCACTAGCAAATTCCGGATTATATCATTTATCACGTGTTTGACCAGTTGGCACGCTTGTTTGTTTGTTTATTTCTACAAACTTCAAAACATCAAACTTCAATGTTTGACCTTTAGTACTTTTATCGGAAATAATACGCCCTTTTTCAATATTAACTAACTGTACTTTAAACATAAAAAAATACTTAACCTCCTGAATTCATTAAATTAAAAATTTAATAAGTTAAGCATAGTAGGGTAAACCTATACTTACAAATTAATTATCGGACTTCTCCCCACATGTACTTGTGGAGGAAACAATGAAATTGAATGAGTTCAACAATGCTTTTCAAACAGAACAGGATTGTTTAAAATATATAGCAAGTTTGAAGAAAAACAAATGTATCATGTGTTCTTGAACACGTTTGAATACTTCTAATTTAAGAAGAATAAGATGTTTGAAATGTCATCAAACATTTAGTATTCTTCATGGCACCATTTTTTACAAGTCACAAACACCTTTGAGATTTTGATTTTATCTCATCTTTAGATGAATAAACACCAAACATGGAATTACATCAACTAATGTTGCAAAAGAATTGGGTGTGACTTTGAAAACTGCTTGAAGAATGGGTCATGAAATCAGAAATCGTATTGCCAAACAAGAACATCAATTTATTGTTGAGGCATAGTACAAATGGATGAAATGTATCTTTCACATATGGGTTTTAAAAAACAAGGAAGATCTTTGATAAATAAAACATTAATTGTTGGGATTTATGAAAAAACAACCAATAATTTAATTGTGAAAGTAATCAAAAACGCAAAAAGTAAAAATCTTTTGCAGTTTGCAAGAAACCATATTTCTTCAAAGTGTGATGTACATACTGATTCTTGAAAAGGATATCGTGATTTCAAATCACTTTTCCCTAATCACAAAACAATTAACCATCAAGATGGTTATGTTTCAAAAATTGGCGTAAATACCAATCAAATTGAATCAGTATGAAAACATATACGAAGAACATTTAAAACACATATCAAAGTTGCAAAACATCATGTTCATTTATATGCCAAAGAAGCTGCATATAAATTCAACAAGATACCTACTTTTGAAACTGTAATGCTATGTTTCATTTAAAAATGTGGGGAGAAGTCCGTAGATAGGCTTTTCTCAGCATTTATGTGATAAAATTTAAAAATAGTACATAAAGGGAGAAAATCCTTAATTATAACACAAAAAAATAAAAATCAAATAAAAAAAGCACTAATAAGAATTCAGGTAATTATTAGTGCCATTAACCATTATATATATATACAAGTAAAATTATAGAAAAATAATAAATTATTGTTTAACTACATTAGTAACTAAAAAATCTGCTTGATTAAAACCTATTTCAATTTTTATACCTCTAATAAATTGTTTATTTACCATATAAATTTTTGAAAAATTATTATAAATAACAATTGATAATTTTTCATAATCCGCTTCTTTAAATAACAAATCTTTTTCTTTATAAAAAGTTTTAAATAAATTATTAAACTGTTTAATTGCTTTCAAAGGTAAATTTTGTAAATAAATATCTTCAATCTTTAAAAAAGTATTATGATTAATATAATCATAAAATTTAATATTATATATTTTATCACCAATATAATCTTTGCCGTCAATATTTATAGTATTTACTTTAGAATTATTTAATTGAAATAAATTTACTCCCGAGACAGTTGCCATTGTTGTAGTTGTTAAAATGGTTAGTAATGGTTTCATATTTATATTTATCTCCTTAATAAATTTTAATTCTCATTAACCCTAATAAAATTATAATATACAACACAAAATAAATAAAATAATATTTTAATATAAAACTCTTTTCTTAAAATCTATTTTTTCAACTTTATTACCAAAAACTTTATCTACCCAATTCAAAACATCTTTATCTCTTTGAATTAAATAACCTATTTCACTAGTCCGTAAATAATGCTTATGCGATAAAGCACTTAAATATACATAACGTTCGTAATCTTCATAATCTTTAAAATAATCATTTACAACAGTACTTTCAATAATACCACCAATCATAACAGTATCACCATTACTATCTTTTTGGGTTTTAAAATAAAATACATTTGTTGCATTAAAACTTGCTTTAATTATATCTCCAATTGTCAATTTCTTAATACTACGAACTATAATAGGATTTTTACAATTACGACTAAATGCATATGCTTTTATACCAACATCTTCTTGATTTAAAGACTTAGCATCATCTAGTGATTTTGTAACATATTTACCTAAATATTTAATAACAAACTCATTTGTACCTTTACGAACAACTCTCAAATCAATACCCTTAGCATTTCCAGCATGTGGTCATCAATCACGTATCATATTATAAGGTATCTTTCTATTAAAAATTATATGAAAATGTACTGCTCCACGCTCTTGATATTCATAAACATACATATATTTTAATTCACCCATATATTTAGCACGCTTAGGGTCATTTCATCATTTCTTTAATTTAAGAAAAAATAAACGAATATCTTTTTTTGCTTTTTTAACACCTTGCATATTTTCAGAATAAGTTAAAGTAACAAAACTTAACATATTACTATTATAAAAATTATGTAATGCTTTTTGAATTAAATTAGTTTTAGTACGAACAGTACTATTTCTCAATTTTTGCTTATTACCAACATAACATTTACCTTTCTTATTTCCAATATTAGTCAAAAAAGAAATAGGTAAAACTACATTTTTAACATAACAAGCATAAAAAATCTTTTTAACATAAAAATCCTGTGGAATATCCATATATAAAATTCCTGAATTCTAGGTTTTTAAAAACCAATTTTATATTTTTTAATAATAAACAAATCTTAACATAAAAAAATATAAAAACAAATATAAAACAAAACGTGGGCGCATTAATTTAATAGATAGATTTAGAAATAACAAAGAACGATATTACTATCGTTCTTTTTTTGTTAAAAGATTAAAACTTCATAAAACTGTCGTAGAAGTCTAATAGTGAGTACTTTATGTAAATACTTCTATATCAGAATAAAAGAGCATTTAATGTTAAGCAAGTTAAAATGTTACACTGTATCGATTAATGTAATTATAGATTAATTTGAATAGCCTTATGATGGCTCAGTAAATACCCCATTAATCTAATTAACAATTACATTTGTATTATTTAAGAAAGTAAGGGGTTTTATATATAAATACATACCTCATTAACAATATCATAACACAATAAAAAATTAAAAGGAGAAAAATAAAAATGAAATATGTTTACTTATTAAAATACGAAGTTAATTATAATTGTCACATAAAATATAAAGTATTTTCTACAATTAAAAATGCTAATAATTTTCATAAAAATTATAAACATCATTTAATCAAAGATGCTTATATTGAAAAATATGAAATATTAGTCATGGAATTAGACATAAATTTAAATAATAAGGAATTAAATAAAAAACTTAATTAATGAAAGGAAAAATATTTATGGAATATAGAGAATATAGAATGGTTGGTTCTTGTGATAAATGTAGAAAACAATCTTCTTTTGGTAATAGATTATGTAATAAATGTTTTTGAATATTAATAGGTAGAAATAAATATGAGTAAATTAATTTTTAAAAAAGAAACTCATCAATATTTTTTAAAAGATAAAGAATTAATATCAGTTTCTAGAATTATTGATAATTATTTAGGTTTTGGATATAGTCATATAGCCCCAGAAGTATTAAAAAATGCTGCAGTTCTTGGTAAATGAGTTCATAAACTTAATGAATTATATTTACAAAATATTAATCAAGAAAATATTATTAATAATTTATTAAAAAAATTAAAACCAATAACTAATAATATTAATTATTCTTATTGTAAAAAATCACTTATATTTTTAAAAGAAAAATTTAAAGATAAAAATAATTATGAATTTATTATAGAAAAACCTATTAATGATAGTTTAATTGCTGGAACACCCGATTTAGTTTATTTAGATAAAAAAGAAAATAAATATTATTTAGTAGATTATAAAACTTATGCTTGTATTGATGAAGATAAATTAAAAAGAATTAAATTACAATTAACTGCTTATTATTGTATGCTACTTGCTAATGGTATATTCCCATCTAATAAAACTTATGTTTATTTAACTAATAAAAATAGTCAAGAAGAAATAGAAATTGAAATAACAAATGAATTATTACTTGAATGATTTAAGGTAAAAACAAAATATTTTAAAGGAGAAAATAAAAATGAAAATAAATAAATTTAATGAACAAGAAATAGGAAAAATTAAAGAAAATATTAAATATTTAAATGAATTATTAGAAGATGCACATGATGAAGTAATTGAATTTGAAATTAGAAAACAAATTAAATATGAATTAAGTTTATTAAAAACAAGGATAAATAAATATGAATAAATGTAAAAAATGTAATAAAAGAATCTGATTAAGTAAAAATTGATGTATGAATTGTTTAGAAAAAATAGTTGATGAAATAGTAAGTAAGGATGATAATCATGGATAAATCAATTTTAATTTTATTAAAACATATAGGCAAAATTAATAAAAAATTAGATGAAATTTTAGAAATATTAAATAAAAAAGGAGAAGAAAATAATGAGTAATAATAAAAATGAATTAAAAATTCCTAATTTTATTAAAAGTAATAAAGAAGAATATGTAAAATTTAGAAATTATTATGAAATGATTATAAATTCTAGTAAAGATTTAAGAAATATGAATACACAAAGTTTAATTAATGCCTTAATTAATTTAGGCTTTTCTCCCTTTATGTACTATTTTTAAATTTTATCACATAAATGCTGAGAAAAGCCTATCTACGGACTTCTCCCCACATTTTTAAATGAAACATAGCATTACAGTTTCAAAAGTAGGTATCTTGTTGAATTTATATGCAGCTTCTTTGGCATATAAATGAACATGATGTTTTGCAACTTTGATATGTGTTTTAAATGTTCTTCGTATATGTTTTCATACTGATTCAATTTGATTGGTATTTACGCCAATTTTTGAAACATAACCATCTTGATGGTTAACTGTTTTGTGATTAGGGAAAAGTGATTTGAAATCACGATATCCTTTTCAAGAATTAGTATGTACATCACACTTTGAAGAAATATGGTTTCTTGCAAACTGCAAAAGATTTTTACTTTTTGAGTTTTTGATTACTTTCACAATTAAATTATTGGTTGTTTTTTCATAAATCCCAACAATTAATGTTTTATTTATCAAAGATCTTCCTTGTTTTTTAAAACCCATATGTGAAAGATACATTTCATCCATTTGCACTATGCCCTCAACAATAAATTGATGTTCTTGTTTGGCAATACGATTTCTGATTTCATGACCCATTCTTCAAGCAGTTTTCAAAGTCACACCCAATTCTTTTGCAACATCAGTTGATGTAATTCCATGTTTGGTGTTTATTCATTTAAAGATGAGATAAAATCAAAATCTTAAAGGTGTTTGTGACTTGTAAAAAATGGTGCCATGAAGAATACTAAATGTTTGATGACATTTCAAACATCTTATTCTTCTTAAATTAGAAGTATTCAAACTTGTTCAAGAACACATGATACATTTGTTTTTCTTCAAACTTGCTATATATTTTAAACAATCCTGTTCTGTTTGAAAAGCATTGTTGAACTCATTCAATTTCATTGTTTCCTCCACAAGTACATGTGGGGAGAAGTCCGTTAATTTATATAAATTAAATCTTTCTATTAATCCAATTAAAAAAGAATTAGCATTAATACCTTATGGTGATGAATTACAAGTTCAAATTCAAGAAAATGGTTGATTAACATTATTACAAAGAACTGAATTAGTAATTGATTTTCAAAGAGAAAAAATAACATCAGCACATAAATTTAATCAAGAAAATAATAAATGAGAAATTAATCCAGCATTAATTTTTGAAAGAAAAACAATTACTACAATTGGTTATTATTGTTATATTTCACTTTTAGATAAAAATGGTAAAATTAATAATTTTTATAAAGGTATGACTGTTGAAGAATGTCAAGAATGAAGAAAAAAATTTAGTAAAACTAAGCGTGAAGATAGTCCTTGAAATACTAGTTTTGACCAAATGGCTTTAAAAACAGTAGTTAAAGCATTAATTCGTGAAATTAATAAAACACCAATTTATAGTATTAAATAATCAAGATGAT
This sequence comes from Spiroplasma ixodetis Y32, assembly GCF_030316605.1. GTDB lineage: Bacteria > Bacillota_I > Bacilli_A > Mycoplasmatales > VBWQ01 > Spiroplasma_E > Spiroplasma_E ixodetis. Next base: position 1,024,339 of record NZ_CP127039.1, on the reverse strand, counting down.
ATTAATTTAGCACTTCAATTAGACCAAGGTGTAGTAATTAATGAAGAAACAATTGCTTATAAAGATAATACTGGTGATGAAGTTAAAATTATTAAGGCTTTTCTCCCTTTATGTACTATTTTTAAATTTTATCACATAAATGCTGAGAAAAGCCTATCTACGGACTTCTCCCCACATTTTTAAATGAAACATAGCATTACAGTTTCAAAAGTAGGTATCTTGTTGAATTTATATGCAGCTTCTTTGGCATATAAATGAACATGATGTTTTGCAACTTTGATATGTGTTTTAAATGTTCTTCGTATATGTTTTCATACTGATTCAATTTGATTGGTATTTACGCCAATTTTTGAAACATAACCATCTTGATGGTTAACTGTTTTGTGATTAGGGAAAAGTGATTTGAAATCACGATATCCTTTTCAAGAATCAGTATGTACATCACACTTTGAAGAAATATGGTTTCTTGCAAACTGCAAAAGATTTTTACTTTTTGCGTTTTTGATTACTTTCACAATTAAATTATTGGTTGTTTTTTCATAAATCCCAACAATTAATGTTTTATTTATCAAAAATCTTCCTTGTTTTTTAAAACCCATATGTGAAAGATACATTTCATCCATTTGCAATATGCCCTCAACAATAAATTGATGTTCTTGTTTGGCAATACGATTTCTAATTTCATGACCCATTCTTCAAGCAGTTTTCAAAGTCACACCCAATTCTTTTGCAACATCAGTTGATGTAATTCCATGTTTGATGTTTATTCATCTAAAGATGAGATAAAATCAAAATCTCAAAGGTGTTTGTGACTTGTAAAAAATGGTGCCATGAAGAATACTAAATGTTTGATGACATTTCAAACATCTTATTCTTCTTAAATTAGAAGTATTCAAACTTGTTCAAGAACACATGATACATTTGTTTTTCTTCAAACTTGCTATATATTTTAAACAATCCTGTTCTGTTTGAAAAGCATTGTTGAACTCATTCAATTTCATTGTTTCCTCCACAAGTACATGTGGGGAGAAGTCCGATTATTAATTCAAATAATATTGATAATACTGATTTAAATTCTGCTTTATCTAAATTAAAAGAATTAGAAAAAGGTAAAAAGAAATTATAGAAAATTTTGAAGTTTAATAAAAGGTAATTGAATATGAAAAAAGAAAAATTAGTTAATTATATTAGAAAAAAACAACAAAAATATGAAGGTACAGAAATAGATTTAGTACTTGATATTTTATTACAAAAAATCAATGATGGAGTTTTTGATAATGAATAAAGAAACGTTAATTACTTGATTAAATAAACAAATTAGTATTTGCTTATGTGATTCTTTAAAAGAGGCTGGCAAACAACTTACTGCTTATTATAAAGTACTTGAATTTATAGAACAGGAAGAATTTGATAATGAATAACATAATGAGAGTTAGATGTGCAAAATGTAATTTAGAAATTGAATGTAATAGTTGTAATTTTGATAAATATATTGATAAAGATAAAATTCAAAAATATATATCAAAACGAAAAAATTATGCAAGTAATCAAATTAGTGAATATTGAAGTGGGGTAAGGAATGAATTATTTAATATTGAGTATTATTTAAACGAAGGAGAATTTGACTAATGATTATTCATAAATGTAATTATTGTAAAACATATATTATGGATGGCGATTGAGTAAAAAATAGTCTTAGATTTTTTAAAATAACAATAAAAACATATTGATATATGCATAGAATATGTTTTATCCAATATGAAAATGAAAAATTAAATAAAGTTAATGAAATCACATAATAATTAATATTTAGGCATTTGACATATACCCTTTTTGACTCCTATTCCCTATTTTTTATTCTTGCTTAAAAATATGTCAATGTAAGTCCTAATTATTATACAGAACGAAACTATAGAATTATTACAAATTTGGATAACATTATAATTCTATAGTCCACCGTTTATTACGGTGCTGATGAGTTCATAAAAGGAAGTGAAATAATGAGAAATATTAGAACTGAATGATTTTATAATGAAAAAAAGTCCAAAAGAAATAAAATGTCCAACAGTAGGATTATTAAAAAATAAAGAAGATGCTTTATGTTATTTATTAGCATTAAATTTATATCCAAAATTATATCCACAAGATATTTTTTATAGTTATATTTTAGAAAATCAGCAAACTGGATATTTAATTATTTGTGGTAATAATAGAGATACTATTGGACATATGAAATTTAAATTTATAAAAGGAGAATAAATTAATGACGTTTTGATATTGATTTACATATTGATTTTACCTAAGTAAATGAGAATTGATGAACGTACCTATATGATATCAAATAGTTGCTAGTTTAATAATATTAGGCACAATTGGTTTAATTTTAGCAATTATTGGTTTAGGGTATCTAATATATTTAAAAATAAAAGGAGAATAAAAAATTCCAAATACAGAAAATTCACAATCAAATTATACATTAACAAAATTAATAAGAACTGGAATAGCACCATTATCCGCAATGATTGGTACATCGGCTTATTATGGTCAATTAATTGGAAATCCTATATTAGGTAGTATAAATGCTTTATTATTTTCTAAAAAATTAGGAATTGATATTTGAAATCTTAATCAAATGCCTAGCACAAAAACTAAATTATTAAATAGTTCTAAAAAAATATTATTAGTTTTAGGAACCATAGGTTTAGTTAATTATGCAAAATTTACTAATGCTGATATTAATCCTAATCCAACAGAAAGTCCAACAACGACTACAACAGTAGACCCATTTCCAGATTTATTATTCAGTACAAATAATAACAGTATTGATAATCATTTAATGGATTGAGATACATTTATTAGTCTTAATTCATATGGTATTGCTAATTTAATTGCTGGAATTACTGAAATAATTCCAAGTAAATTTGAAACAATTAGAAAAATAGCAAATATGGCTACTGGTGGTTGTTTAATATCAAGTGGTGTTGCTATGGGCATTAATAATGATTTTACTAATGCTTATGCTATTCCGACAATAGTAGCAGGAGCAAGTGAAATTATCCATAATTTATTACCAATGGAAATTAATCATGTTAATACTGAAATGCAAGAAACACCATTTACAAATGAACATGCTAATTTAATTAATAATACTGAGCAAGAATATGAAAGACAAAGACAAACTTATGGTTCAAATGATAGTATTGATAGTTTAACTAGTGATGTTTTATATGAAAGAAGACCAGAGTATATGCTTCAACTACTGTACCAATAAATAGAATATAAAAATGCCTTTAGTAGGCATTTTTATTAATAAATACTTTTAACTTCTGTTTGTTTATTAATAGAATTTAATTTACTTTGTAATTTATTAATTTTATTTTGTTTTTTAATTTCTTTTTTATTAGGGTCTGTTAAAGATTTACCAAATGCAACTAATGCTTTTCCTAATTTAATTACGGACTTCTCCCCACATGTACTTGTGGAGGAAACAATGAAATTGAATGAGTTCAACAATGCTTTTCAAACAGAACAGGATTGTTTAAAATATATAGCAAGTTTGAAGAAAAACAAATAATGTATCATGTGTTCTTGAACAAGTTTGAATACTTCTAATTTAAGAAGAATAAGATGTTTGAAATGTCATCAAACATTTAGTATTCTTCATGGCACCATTTTTTACAAGTCACAAACACCTTTGAGATTTTGATTTTATCTCATCTTTAGATGAATAAACACCAAACATGGAATTACATCAACTGATGTTGCAAAAAAATTGGGTGTGACTTTGAAAACTGCTTGAAAAATGGGTCATGAAATCAGAAATCGTATTGCCAAACAAGAACATCAATTTATTGTTGAGGGCATAGTGCAAATGGATGAAATGTATCTTTCACATATGGGTTTTAAAAAACAAGGAAGATCTTTGATAAATAAAACATTAATTGTTGGGATTTATGAAAAAACAACCAATAATTTAATTGTGAAAGTAATCAAAAACGCAAAAAGTAAAAATCTTTTGCAGTTTGCAAGAAACCATATTTCTTCAAAGTGTGATGTACATACTGATTCTTGAAAAGGATATCGTGATTTCAAATCACTTTTCCCTAATCACAAAACAGTTAACCATCAAGATGGTTATGTTTCAAAAATTGGCGTAAATACCAATCAAATTGAATCAGTATGAAAACATATACGAAGAACATTTAAAACACATATCAAAGTTGCAAAACATCATGTTCATTTATATGCCAAAGAAGCTGCATATAAATTCAACAAGATACCTACTTTTGAAACTTAATGCTATGTTTCATTTAAAAATGTGGGGAGAAGTCCGTAGATAGGCTTTTCTCAGCATTTATGTGATAAAATTTAAAAATAGTACATAAAGGGAGAAAAGCCTTTAATTAAAACATAACCTCCATTAATACATAAATTAGCCACTATAATTATTGTTGTAGTATCCATATTAAATCACCACCTTTCTAAAATATTTGATTAATTTTTAATACAATTTTTACAATAATAAATATGACTAATCCAGCGACTGCAGAAGATAATAAAACTCCAATTAAACCTAATATAATTTTTATAATTTTAAAAAACATAATATTATTCCTGTAATTCTTCTAATTTTCATACATTACCTTTTAAATTACCTTTTCCAGTATAAATAGTAATCCATTTTGCATGTTGAACTGATAAAATTACTATATTAGCACTATCATTAAAGGTTTGTATTTGTACACCAGCAATTTTTTTATCAGTTATAATAAATTCTTGAATAGTATAAACTGGATTATATATACTTCAAGAATAATAAACTCTATAATGTTTATTTTCTTGAAAATCATAAGTAATTTGTCAATTATCTCATTTATTTTTTTCTCTTGTTCCTACTTCTTTTCAATTTGAACTACTTGGACTTGGTTGTGGTTGTTTTTCTAATATTTCATTAATTGCTTGTAATAATTTTTTATCGGACTTCTCCCCACATGTACTTGTGGAGGAAACAATGAAATTGAATGAGTTCAACAATGCTTTTCAAACAGAACAGGATTGTTTAAAATATATAGCAAGTTTGAAGAAAAACAAATGTATCATGTGTTCTTGAACAAGTTTGAATACTTCTAATTTAAGAAGAATAAGATGTTTGAAATGTCATCAAACATTTAGTATTCTTCATGGCACCATTTTTTACAAGTCACAAACACCTTTGAGATTTTGATTTTATCTCATCTTTAGATGAATAAACACCAAACATGGAATTACATCAACTGATGTTGCAAAAGAATTGGGTGTGACTTTGAAAACTGCTTGAAGAATGGGTCATGAAATCAGAAATCGTATTGCCAAACAAGAACATCAATTTATTGTTGAGGGCATAGTGCAAATGGATGAAATGTATCTTTCACATATGGGTTTTAAAAAACAAGGAAGATCTTTGATAAATAAAACATTAATTGTTGGGATTTATGAAAAAACAACCAATAATTTAATTGTGAAAGTAATCAAAAACGCAAAAAGTAAAAATCTTTTGCAGTTTGCAAGAAACCATATTTCTTCAAAGTGTGATGTACATACTGATTCTTGAAAAGGATATCGTGATTTCAAATCACTTTTCCCTAATCACAAAACAGTTAACCATCAAGATGGTTATGTTTCAAAAATTGGCGTAAATACCAATCAAATTGAATCAGTATGAAAACATATACGAAGAACATTTAAAACACATATCAAAGTTGCAAAACATCATGTTCATTTATATGCCAAAGAAGCTGCATATAAATTCAACAAGATACCTACTTTTGAAACTGTAATGCTATGTTTCATTTAAAAATGTGGGGAGAAGTCCGTAGATAGGCTTTTCTCAGCATTTATGTGATAAAATTTAAAAATAGTACATAAAGGGAGAAAAGCCTTTTTTATTTTGAGTTTTTAATATTTTATATTCATTATTTTCTAATAAATCCTTACAAAGTAATGAATTTTCTTCATCATTTAGTAAAATTTCATTTGTTTCAGTATTATATTTAAAATAATCATTTGAAAATTTTTTGTCTTTTATTTTTTCTTTTAACTCATTAATAGCACCAGCGACTGTTTTATTAGTAGTTTCTAAAGTAGGATTTTCACTACCAATAACATTTGCTAAAAAAGCATATTGAAATTGGTCTTTATCCATTTTATCTTCTAATTTTTTATTTATTTCTTCTTTTTTATAATAATCTGATAAATCTGCACTTCCACCAGTAGCACTAATTTTATTATTTTCATCAATAGTTATATTAGTACCAGCAATTAATTTATCTTGTTTTTTATCAACATATTCTTTATTTGTAGCATCTGTTAAAAAAGTAGGTGTTCCAACATCAATAAGTCTTTTACCATTAGCATCAATACCTTTATCATCTTTTGGTTTAATAAAATTAGTATTATCTTTATCAACTTCTCATAGTGAATCAATATTACTATCAACATGAATTTTTAATTTAGGCATAGTATCACTAACATCATCTATTTTTATACCAGTACCTTCAATTAATCCCGTTTTTTGTAAAAATGTTTTATTTCCAGAATCTCAAGTTATAACTCTTGTATCACTTTCATCAAAAATATTAGGAGTATTAAAATTATCTGAATTACATGAAATAGTATTATTTATTGCTTTTCTTGGAGTATGTAAATTTGCTTGTTGTAATAAATTATATACTTCCATTAATACATAATCTGGCTCTGATGGTGGACTAATACTACTTGATAAACCATTACCACTAATAGATACAGAACTTCTTATAAATGACATGCCATCAGTTAAATAATGTAAGGTCATTCTTGCTGTTGCTCTTTTAACTAAAGTTTGTTGAGTTTCATTAAGGTTTTTAAATCCCGTTAATTCAATTTGATTACCTGTGATAGTATTAATTCTTTCACTTGCAATAGCAATTGCCATTCCGGTTAAATCAGTTTTATTTTCATCACTTGTAGTTTGGTCTTCATCAGGAACAAACTTATAAAAAGTTTTTAAATCATCTTTTGTAATATAATTTAAATTTACATTTCAATGAATATTATTTTTGTTTTCCATAATTTTTAAACCTTCCATATCCTTGTACTGCTTGTGATTTATTAACTACAAACTTATTAAGTTCTTTATCAGTTGCTCTTTTATTTAAAAGATTAACTGAATATCTGGTTCTTTCTTGTTTTTCTGATTTAGTAACTTTTTTAAGTCCACCATAATAATAATCACCAAGAATACTTCATGCGCCATGACCATCTACTGTTTTAGTTTTTACCATTTCTTCTCATACCCTTAAAGGTGTATTAAAAAAGTTATAAGTTTTACTTGATGTTTTAAATTCTACTGTAGCAATGCCATATGTTTCACCTTTTAATTGTATAATTGGTAATCACATGCTACCTGCTAATGCTAAACTTGTTAAATTAACATAAACTCCAATCATTTCTTGATAATCTTGTTCAGTTAAAGAATCCATAATAATTTCTTTACCTTGTTGCATAAACTTTTGACCAGTTAAATATTGCTTTTGTAATTGTTTAATTTTAGCAATATTATTATTATTATTAATATGTGTCATGATTTTTTTATGAATTACTGGTAAATTAGTAAGTGTTTGAAGATTTTTATTAAAAGTATTTAATTCATCTTGTAACTTTCCTTTTCCTAAAGTTTTAGAAAAAATTCTAGTTTTCAATATTTCTGCTGGATTTTTTAAAAAACTATTAAATAATGAATTATTTTTTTTAAATTTTTCTATTAATTCAACAGTTTGTATATCACTAACAGCAGTTTCTAATATCATTCTTAACAATAATATAATAGGCATTTAAATTACCTTTTTGTAAAAGTTACTTGAATTTCACCATCATATAATGATTTACCAGTTGCTGTAGCACTTGTTGCTGTTAAATTTGAAAAATTAGCATTACCTTTAACATAATTAGGATTTTTAGCAATAACTGCTTTTTCCACTTCATCTGCTGTTGGTTCAGCACCCGCCATAGTAATAGCACCTAAATTAGTAAATTCAATTGCTGTAGCAATATCTATACTTGAAGTAACTGTAAACCCTTTAACTAAATCTGGTCTTAATGCTTTACCTTCTGATACTAAAAACTTATGAAAATTCCTAACATTACCATTAGTTTGTAAAACAAACGTATTATCTTGACCTCTATTAAACGGAAAGGCTAATGCTTCTTTATGAACCAATACAGCATCACAACCTAAATAATTAAATCCTTCTTGTTTATCAATAACTCCCGCTGGATAATTTCTACCTAATCATGGACATTCTACAATTTTAATACCACCAATTTCTACAATTTTACCATCTTTTAATGCTTGTGAAGCACTATCACTACCTAAAGTTGTAGTTGATAATAATACTAATGGTTTAAAGAAACTAGATACTCATAATACATAATCTTCTTCATCTGTACCAATATATTCATCATTAATTCTTGCTTTTAAAGTTGCTAAAGTATTTGATATTTTTAATCATAATAACATTCTATAATCATCTATTTTAGGATTACTTGGTAATGCAATATTAATAATGCCATTATCTTTTGCTGTTTTGACTGCTAATGATAATAATTTAGGAACTAAATATATTTCTACTGATTTTGCTTTTGCATCAATTCAACTTGATGCTAAACTATCTGATACAAGAACATTACCATCTTCATATCTTGCACCTAATCTTTTTAAATCAAGTGTTTCTTCTTCAAAATTAATTTCTTTTTTCTTATCTAAAAGAATTTGAATTGTATTCATTGCTGTTTGATTATTAGCACCAGCACCTGCTTTATAATCTTCAGTAATATTTCTTTTAGTAATATTATAAATAGCAGTACCAGCATCTAATTGTTCTCTATTTTCTATTGTAGCATTAATTAATGCAACTCTTTTTGATAATAAAACCTTTAAATTTTTAATATATTTAACTGATAAATCTGCTTTACCACTAGGTGTACTAGGGTCATTAATTGTTGTTGATTGTGTTGTAATAATTGCCATTTTATTTATCTCCTTCTATATTAGCCTAATAGTCAATCTTTAACTAGTTGTGGCATCTCATTTATTAATGTTTTATAATCATTAACTGCATTTTCTAATGCGTTAATATCAGTAAATTTAAAACAATTATCAATATGTAACTCAAAATCCCTATCAATTCTGATATCTTGTTTTCTATATTTTTCATTAAATTCAATTTTTGTCATATTAACCTACCATTCCTATTTTTCTAGTATCTACTTCATCTTCTTTTTCTTCTTTAAATTTATCTTTTACATCTAAAGAATTACTAATATTTGTATCTTTTTTATTATTAAATAAATGTGGAAAATCTTTATTTAATAATGATAATTCTTCTTCAATATCATCTTTATCTCCAAGATATCTTTTTAATAAATTAATATTTTCTTGTAATAAATCATATTTTTTATAACTTTCACCATGTCTAATTTCTCTATTTTTATCAGTTTTTTCTTTATATAAAGCATTATATTTTTCTTCTAATTCTTTATATTTATCTTCTAAAGTTGCTTCTTTAGATTCTTCTGTTTCTTCTTCTTTTTCTACACTTTCTTCTGATTTAGTGACATTTTCTTCATCTTTTGGAACACTTTCTTCCTTTTTTTCTACACTTTCTTGTTCTTCATCTTTTTCTTTTTCTTCCATAGTATTACCTTCTTTCATTTCATTTTCATTTAACATAATTACCACCACCTTTCTAAGTTGAACTTTTTGGATTTATTACCAATGATGTAGTTTGAAGATTTCAATCTGCTTTTGCTACAAATGTGCTTCCAAGATAACTTCAACTTGTAAGAGTCGAAATAAATTGATATCTTAGTACTATATATTTATTAAAACTAATATAAGCAACTATTTTAAATCAAACGCTTCCTAATGAATCTATACCAGTTGTAGTTGGTAAATCATTAGTTCATAATAAATCATTAATATAAGTATTAGAAATACTATCATTAGGAGTTAAAGTTGCTATTTGTTTATTTTTACCTTCATTAATACTATTATTTATATTAAATGTTCAATTATTTGTAGCATCATTATGATTTCCAGAATTATTACTATAATTAATATTATTTGATTCAAATTGAGGATTTTTTTTATTGATATCTTTTAAATCAGTTAAATTAATTTTTATAGGTGTAAATCATGATTTTTTATTACCAGCAGTTGATGTTCCTTTCAATGGAAATGAACCACTCATATTAAAATTAAAATTAAATGTCATACTTTCATAATCTTCTTTAAATTTATCAAAACTATTATAACCATAATCTTTAAATGAAAATAATATTGCTCTACCATAACCACTTAATTCTTCATTTACATAAGGTCTCATTTGATAACTATTATTTTCTGGTGTAGTACTAATAATACTATTTGTAATCCCATATTGACTTTGATTACTTAAATCAATAAATATAGGATGTGCTCTTTCTATTAATGGTGGTGGTTGAATTGCTTGTGGATAATTAAATGGTTGGTCAAATTTAAAAGTATTATTTGCTAAAATAAATGTATTTTGAATTAATCTACTATTATTACTTGCTTTACCAACTGTTTGATAAGTACCACTTCAAATACTAAAATTATCATTAACAGCACCATTTCTATTATCTGGCATTGAATAAAATGTTATTTTAAAATTACTTTTACCAACAACTTTAATATCAATCATATCAATTGCTCATTTTACTATATTAGTATTAGTAAATTTAGGTTCATTTAATAATGGAATTAAACTATTTTCTTTTGCTAATAATGAAATTGTATCTTTACCACCACTACCATTTAATTGACCTAAATTTACAGTATCATAAATTTCTTGTGAAGAAATACTTCCATCATTAATATTAAAATTTTGTAAATTAATTCTATCGGTTAAATTAAATGTAAATGATGTCATATGACTTGCTGTACCTAATACTGATTGAATAGTATCTGGTGTTTCATTTCTAAATACATCTAATGGAATTAATGCAGGCTTAGTACTTTGTGAACTATATAATAATGTTGTATAAAAATTATATAATTCAGCAGATATTAAACCATTTATATATGGAAATTGAGGTATTAATAAATTACTTGATAATTTAGCACCAATATCTAAACCACAAACAAAAGCATTCATAAATGAACCAAAAATTGGTATAGTATTAAGATTAATTTTAATAGTTTCTCTTACTGTTAAAGCAATTTCACTAATATAGGATTATAAATAAAATAATGTAAAGCATTTATAGTATTTAATTGCTTAAATTTATTATTATTCATATTATAATGAGTATTACCAATAAATTTTTTATTATTTTTATTATAATATTGAAAATATGGATTACCAGCGGTTGCATAATTATAATCTTCTATTTCAGCACCATTTAAAAAATTATTATCTCAATAATTTACTAATCTATTTGAAACATCAACTTTATTAGTATTTTTAGTTTTTTCAACATTAGTTCTTAAATGACCTTCATAATGCTTTACTGCACCATCATCATAATTTGGTGCAATTACTTTTTGTCAATCTTGATAACTATCCATAGTTGATTGTGATTGAACAGTTAATACATAATTAGTTTCTGGTAATGCTTGAAAACTTACTGGGTCATAAGTTGAACATTGATATTGTCATGGAAATAATAATTTACTTGGATATTGTCTATATTTATGTTGTTTAGTATTATCAGGATTATTATCAATATCTCTTCCTCATAATGCTATTGAAATAGGCTTTACTGAACCATAAAAGGATATTTGACAATGAGTTACTGGTAATGGTGTTAAATAATTACTATCTAAAATAATATTATTATTTTCATCTAATGCTGGTAATGCTACGGGGTCGCCGGGCGCACCAAATTGTACATATTGATTAATTGCTAAACCAGTAGTTGCTAATTTATCATTTAAACTACTAAAAGTACATTGAATATAAGCAAGTTCTTTATTTTCATTATTATAAGTTTTACTAGCAACTTCTAGAATATATCATTGTCTATCAACTTTAATTGATTTATCATTATTTATAACTTTATTAATTTCTGGAATCATATATAACTTATATAAATTTGCAACAATATTATTAATAAAGTCAAAATTCTTTTTTTCATTTGGAATATTAATAACTACATTTTTAATTGCTTGTTCTTGTATAAAAGCATTATTTGCTGGGGTTGCACTATAAGTAATACCTAGTTGGTCTGATAATATATTCCCATAAAACACATCACCAACTTGTAATTGTTTATATGCTAAATCTGGATTATCTTTATCTTGAATAGGATAATAAGAATGGTCTCAAACTGCTTGTATTGCTTCTCTACCAGTAAAGATTTTAGAGAAGCTAGTTATAATCATTAGAAATACTAGTTGGTGGTTTATAACCAGCATTTGTTGAATTTATAGCACCTAAAATAATAGTAAAAGGACATACACGAAATTGTAAATCTTTATTTTGTGTAAAATCTTTTTCAATTTCACCTGTACTTTTTTCATACAGTTTTAATTAATTGATGATTTATTTTCGGTATCATTTTTAGTCTCTCCTAAAAAAGTATTATTAAATTCAATTTCTTCTTTTTGATATTTTCTATTTTCTTCAATAATTTGTTGTGCTTCTTCTTCACTAACACCATATCTTTTAACAATAATTCTTTTAATATTAGTAATACCTAATCTTAGTTCTACTTCATCAATTTCAAGTGATTTTAATCTATCTGTAATAGTATTTTCTTTAATTTCAAATGTTCATTTAGATTTATCACCATCTAATCCCATTAAAATAAAACATCTTTGAAATATTTCATTTCAATCACTTTGATTAAGTGTTCTTTTAATTCTTGTAGTTTCCATATCTCTTGAATTAGTAATTAATACTTCTGCTTCAGTTTTTTGACTTGTAGTATCATTTACTGGACTATATCCACTACCTTCAAATGCTTTATCAATAATAAATTGTATAAATTCACCATATTTATCTAAAATGGGATTACCTTGTAATATTGCAATTGGTGGTGTTCCACTAGTACTTCCCATACTTCTTAAATTGGCTTGTAAAATAAATTTACCTATTAATTTTTTTAAATCAAAAGCAGTTTTAGATTGATTTATTTCTTGTTCAGTAATATCTAAAAATACACGAGTTATATTACATTCCAATTCATGTTCAATTGATTAAAATGTTTTATTTAATAATTTTTGTAAATTTTTAATTGGTGTCATATCTGGATAATAATCACCAATAACTCCATCAAAGAAATTCTTTTTCGGTAAATTTTGCATAAATTTAACTGGAATAATACCTAAATTATGATTTTCAATTAATGGTAATTGTAAATCTTTACTTATTTTTTCTTGTAAAGCATCAAGTGTAATTAAATCACTAGTAAAATATCTAATAATTTGATTTGGAGTATATGTTGTTTTAACATAAATACTTTGGTCATCATATTGTAATCTTGACCAAGTACTAGCACCTTGTTCAGTATCTAATACTCTTGCTACTCTTGATTGAGCATATGGTTGAGCAAAATTTAAAGATATTCTTCCGGTTTTACTTCTATCAATTTGAACAATACTATAACCATAACCAGATTTAATATGACAATCTTGATAAAATAATGAATCTAAATTATTTCATTCTTTTAATTTTTCAATAGCATTTTTATATTCTGGATGTTCACTTGTTAAAGTATAACCATTACCTCATAATAATTTACTTGCATGATTTGCTATAATTTCTTGAAGATTTATCATACATCAATTAGGAGTTAATATTTCAGTATTATGATTATTCATATGTTACTTCCTTTCAAAATAAGGATTTATATTTGCACTTAAATTTCTAATATATGGCTCAATTGCATAATCAAATCCATCTCGTAAATGGTCATTACCCGCTAATGGTATTTGTTTAATACTTTTAGGGTCTCATACAGCTAATCTAAATTCATCTAATAATGATTGTGCATTCATACTAATATTTAAGCGTTCTGATGCCATTAAAGCCACATTCTTACCTATTCTAAATTTCAAGTCTTAATTTCACACAATCTTTAAAATATAATCATGAATTGACCCTATATTTAATTGCTGTATCATTTAACATTTCAATAAATGTATAATTACTAAAATCACAATATACAGTTAAACCATATTCATATAACAAATTATTTTCTTTTGCTAATTTAATATAAAACTCAACTACTAATCTTGCTAATTGTTTATTATCATAACGAATTAATTTATTTTCTATTTTTAAACAATCAATAACATTAACAAATTTAAAATTATAATCAAATCCTATTAATAAACATGCCATAGCATCATCTTTAAACCCATAATCTAATCCAGCACTAAATCTATAACTTGGTTGTATTACTCTACTAATTTTAGGAAGTAAATGTGAATATATTCCACCAGATTCATAACCCACTAAACCATGACTTCTTACTCTTGCAGATATTGGGTCTAATTTTTCTATTGCTAATAATTGTTGTTTATCACTATCTTTTAAATGAGTATTTAATTTTCAATTTTGATAATGATAAATAGTATTATCAATAATAGTAAATTGTTCATATTCATTAATTATTTGCTTTTCATTTTGTGGACAAGCATTTATAGTTTTCTTAATAAATTCATTTAAAATACTTCAAGGATTACAACTTTCAATTTCTAATAATTGATTGGCTCCACGAATAGCATCTTTTAAATCTTGATAATCATTTTCAGTGATTTCATATCTTTCATCACTTCATATAATTACATAATCATATAAATAATTACTTGCTAATCCAGTTAATTTAACATTACTATTATCTTGTGCATGTAAATATTTACAAGTTATTTTACTACCATTAAATTCAATAGTTTTTTTAGTTTCACTAATAATAAAATTAATACTAGGATAAGTTGCTCTAATAATTTGTTTTAATTCTTGTCAACTATCATTTAATTGTTTTGACATATTACGAATTAAATAAGCATGAATATTAATATTATCTAACATTAATAAAATTCCAAGAAATTCAATATCACTAAATGTTTTACCAGATTTTCGTGAACCTAATTGTTTAATTTTAGTAATATTTAAAGGTTGTTTTAAATACATTCTTTTAGCAATATCTAATAAATAACCAAAATTACTTAACATTTATTCTTACCTTTATTTTCTAAACTAATTGCTATAGGGGCTGTATTATCACTACTTTTTATATCAATTTTTGTAGATAAATGATATTCTTTTACAAATGCTCTTTCTAAATATCATGCAGTATTATTTGCATTTGCTTTTAAATATCTTTGTGTATTAATATGGCGTATTTGTAAATATGCTCAATTAATTTGTTGTAAAAAAGTATTTCTCTTTTTTTGTTTTCAAATATAAAGAGTATTTTCTGTAATATTTAAATAAACTAACATACCAATTTTAGTAGGTACTTCATCAAACTCTTTACAATGAATAAAATAATTTTCTAATGCTTCTCTTAATTTTGTAGCATCATTAAAAATTGTTCTTATTTTTATTTTTTCTTCTTGCACATAAAAATCTCCTTTCATATGCTTTAAAAACACAAAAATTTATGATATAATTAATATAATCTTTAAGTTAGAACTTCCGTGTAATAACTTATTAACTTTATTAATTACTTCATATATTTTTTTATTTAATTTTTATAATATAATTATAACAAAAAATAGCATTTATTTTGCTATTTTTATTTTTTTATTTCTTTTAAACATTTTCTTCAACTTATTTCCTAAACTTTTTCAAAATTTAAATTCTGGATGCTGTTTTTTATATATAATCATACATCCTATAAAAGTACCAATAATACTAAGAGAAATAGTTAAAAATAATACTCCAAAAACTTTATTTTTTTCACATAGATTTCAACCATATAAAGCTATAAATCCTAAAATACTAATTATGAATATTCCTAATAATATTCATCATGCAATATATTCCACTTTTATTTTCCTTTTCTATTTACATTTTTCTTTATTGTACATTATTTTATTAAAAAAGAAAAGATAACTAATAAAAGTTATCTTTAAACGTTGCAATAGATTTGCTAGTTATTTCAATCATTCCTTAATATTATACTTTAAAATTAAACTTTTTTCAACAATAATTTAGTAAATTTGTTAGAATAGTTAGGACAAAAAATGCAATGGAAAGGTGTTGAAATATTTTTAATTATAAAAATAATTTAGAATATGAAATTAATAGAATTATAACAAATCATGTTAATAAAATCCATGTTTTTGATGAATATTTTTTTCAAAATAGAGATAAAGATAGATATAAAGTTGCTAAAAAATGTAATCGTAGTATTATTTTTGAATTTGGTAAAATGATTTTTAATCAAAGAGTTTATTGAGATAAATTAAAGAAAGAATATTATTATCCAGTTTATGAAGAGTTTAATATTGATAAAAGAGCAAAGATTATTAGTTGATTAAAAGAAGAAATAATATCATATATCGGAAGAAAGAAACATTATCAAGATATACAAGATATTTTAAAATATACTTATGTTTCAAAAGTAACAATTAGTAAAATTCATAAAAATTCAAAAGTTCAAGAAAAATTACCAGAACAAAAATTTAAAGTAAAAAATAATGAATTTATTTATATTAATGCTGATGATTGTTATGTTCCTGTTTGAAATAAAAATAATAAAAGAGAAATGCAAAAAATTCGTAGTATTAGTTATAATACTGGTAAAAAACAAATAGGTAAAAATAGAAATAAGTTATCAAATAAAATTTATACTTTTATGGGTGATTATAAATATAGTAATAAAGAAGATTATTTACAAGCAAATCCAACAGTTGATTTTACTTGAAATGGATTAAAAAAATATTTTGAATTTGAAAATGCTAAATTAGTAGTATCTGGAGATGGTGCTGGATGAATATATAATTTAGCAAAATATTTGGGCGCTTATTATGTATTAGATAAATATCATGCTTTTTATTATTTATGAACTTCATATAAACCTGATAAAAGAAAAAATAAAGTTAATCCAAAAAATTTAAAAAACTTTTTAAATGCTTGAAAATATTTTTGTAATGGTCAATATGATGAATTAATAGCATTTTTAATAAAAACAAAAGTAAATAAAGAAACTTTAAGGATTTTTGTAAACAATAAAGAAGGCATTATAAATCAACCTGCTAGTTGAAATATTGGTTGTAGTGCTGAAAGTGATATTCAACATTTAGTTAAATCTCAAACAAAAGGTGCAAAAATATATGCTTATCCAACATTAATTAATATGTTAATGGCTAGAGCAAATTATTTAAATAGTAGAAATTATATTAATATTGCTTAAAATAATACAATTTAATATTTTTAAAAACTAATTTTAAGATTAGTATTTTTCTATTATTTAAATGTAATTTTATCGTTATATTTTTTATGATTTTTAAAATTTATGGTATAATTTAGTTAACAAATATTTAGATTTGCTAGTTTTATTGTTTGAAGTTAGAAAATCTATCCGTTATATTAATTCGTCCCAAAAACGTTACTTAACAAATCAATTATATTTTAACAAAAAATATTTTTTTATCTAAGTTTTAATTTTATTATTTATTTTATTTACAAATTCAAAAATTTGTAAAATACACTTAATATAAATATTTAATTTTTATTATGTCTATGTATAATTAAAATTAAATATCAATATCATATTTCATGTTATTTGAAAGGAAAATTAAATTGAGTCAAAATGAAGTATTTAGTTGAATAGGTGTTATTTCTGGTTCTAGTTTACTTATTTCTTTTATATTACTTTTAATGTTTTTACTAATAAAATTTTTATTAAATTATAAACAAAAAAACAAAGTTAAAAGAATACTTTCTTCAAATGATTTTAGTCAAATCATAGGAACGAAAAAAGAATTAAAAATAAAACTAAGAAAATATTTTAAAAAAATATTTATTAGAGATGTTGATATAAATTTATTTAAAAAATTCCTAAAATCAGAAAGTGGAGTTAATAAAAAACCAACAAAAATTGCTTTAAATTTTTTTATAATTTTTACAAGTTCAATATTAGTAAATAAATCCGAAGGAAGAGTTTATGAAGCAATCAAAAGTATTAAAAATACTTTTGATGAAAGTAAACAAATATTATTAACTTCCGATAACAATAACTTAGTAACAGATGTAATTTTAAAAATTTATGAATTTAAAAATCAGACCAATCTTAATTGCTAGTAGATCACTAACAAAAATAGACATTAATGGTAATTTCATCATTAATGATGAAAATTTAAGCAAAGAAGAAATCAAAGATTTTTGAAAACAAATTGATAAAGTTAGAAAAGATTTAATAAAAAACAAATACTTATATTTTATTTCAATACTTTCACTTTCAACTGCAACTAATGAACAAATCAAAAAATTATTAAACTACACAAATCAGGGTATTGGTTAGATAAGTTTACTTTCTTGTCTTCAAATCTGTACAAATTGGTTTGGAGACATTTTTAATCGTAAAATCATTCTATCATTATTTCATCAGTTAATAAATTTTCTTAATGCTTCTGTGAAATGTTTAATGCTATTAAACTTGTTACCAAACATAATTTTAAAATCTCTTTTGATTCAACGATTTAAACATTCACTTACTTGGTTGCCTTTAAATCCTGATAAACTTTTTGAATGAATTAAAGTTTTACTTTTATTAAAACTATTTGTAACTATTTTACTAGTATTACCTGAACCTAAATCAGACTGGATAAATGTTGCAAATATTTTATGTTCTTTACGACTTGCCTTTGTTACTTGATTAAGAACATTTAAAATGGTTATTGCATTTTCACTTTTATTAATTTTTCAACCAACTATAGCATTACTATTCATATCTGTAGCAATTTCTAATAATAATTTAGTTTTTTTATTATTAATAATTAATTCTTTAAATCAAGTACCATCGATGCCAACTTTTTCAAGATAAGTATTACTGGTAAAATTACGTTTTAATAAATCTTGGAAATTTGATTTTAAGGCATTAGATTTCGCTCTACGCTGTTTTTTGGGTTTGGTTAATAGTTTGGATATTATTATCTTCTAATAACCTCATAATGCTGTTTTTACTGCATTTAAGATTGGTGTTGTTTTTCTTTAATTCTAATCTCACCTTTTCTAAACTAGTAATTTTATCTTTGTTGCTAATAACAACAATTTTATTTAATTCTTTTAATAACTCATTATCAATTTTTGTTTGATATTTCTTTTTACCGTTTTTTATTCATTTATAATATGCAACTTTACTGATAGGTAACAAACTAATTATGTCATTAATTCCATAATTTTTATTTCTATATTTATCAACTATTAAAAAACATTTACTTTTCAATAATTTACTATTTAAAATATTTTGATTGTTTTTTAATTCTTTATCACAGAATTGTTTTTGTCTTAAAAATTCATTTTTTATTTTTTATTTTAGTAGTGACTTTTTGAGTTTTTTATTTTCAAGTTTTAAATTTTTATCTTTGATATTCACTTTATCTATTTGATGATTTGTTTGAAAAGTATGAATAGTAATTAATTTATTATTTTTTTGATATTTTTTTACTCAATTATAAATTAATGATCTGGTTGATAATTGATATTTGGTTTTAATATCAATGGTTTTTAATTTTTTAATCACTACATATTCATTTAAAACATCTAGTTTAATTTTTCTTGTATAAACTTTATATTTCATCTTTACTCCTTAACTATTAATTATTTAAACTAATCATACTGTCTAGATTAAAAATTATAGGAGTAAACTTAACTAACTTATGCCAATCAGTATAAAATACATAAAAAAGAAACATTATAAAAATAATTTTTTTTTAAAAAATTCTTATATTATGCTGCTTTTTAATAGATTTTTTAAATTATATATGTATATAATTAAAATGGAATATTATTATTAATATCATAATAATTTTCAATAAATATTAATAAGAAACTAAAATAAAATTAATAACTAACAGAAAACAAGTAACTATTTAATTAAAAAACGGACTTCTCCCCACATGTACTTGTGGAGGAAACAATGAAATTGAATGAGTTCAACAATGCTTTTCAAACAGAACAGGATTGTTTAAAATATATAGCAAGTTTGAAGAAAAACAAATGTATCATGTGTTCTTGAACAAGTTTGAATACTTCTAATTTAAGAAGAATAAGATGTTTGAAATGTCATCAAACATTTAGTATTCTTCATGGCACCATTTTTTACAAGTCACAAACACCTTTGAGATTTTGACTTTATCTCATCTTTAGATGAATAAACACCAAACATGGAATTACATCAACTGATGTTGCAAAAGAATTGGGTGTGACTTTGAAAACTGCTTGAAGAATGGGTCATGAAATCAGAAATCGTATTGCCAAACAAGAACATCAATTTATTGTTGAGGGCATAGTGCAAATGGATGAAATGTATCTTTCACATATGGGTTTTAAAAAACAAGGAAGATCTTTGATAAATAAAACATTAATTGTTGGGATTTATGAAAAAACAACCAATAATTTAATTGTGAAAGTAATCAAAAACGCAAAAAGTAAAAATCTTTTGCAGTTTGCAAGAAACCATATTTCTTCAAAGTGTGATGTACATACTGATTCTTGAAAAGGATATCGTGATTTCAAATCACTTTTCCCTAATCACAAAACAGTTAACCATCAAGATGGTTATGTTTCAAAAATTGGCGTAAATACCAATCAAATTGAATCAGTATGAAAACATATACGAAGAACATTTAAAACACATATCAAAGTTGCAAAACATCATGTTCATTTATATGCCAAAGAAGCTGCATATAAATTCAACAAGATACCTACTTTTGAAACTGTAATGCTATGTTTCATTTAAAAATGTGGGGAGAAGTCCGTAGATAGGCTTTTCTCAGCATTTATGTGATAAAATTAAAAATAGTACATAAAGGGAGAAAAGCCTTAAAAAATTATAATACTAAATCTTTTTATTTTTTTAAACTAATACCCAAAATTGTAAATATAAAAGTTATATATTTTTTATGTTATTATGTTTAACATTTTATGGATAAAACTAAGGAAAAGCAAATTGACTACAACTAAAATATTTAATTGAATAGCTTATATTTCAAGTATCGCTTTACTTATTTTTTTCATATTACTTTTAATGTTTTTACTAATAAAATTTTTATTAAATTATAAACAAAAAAACAAAATTAAAAGAATACTTTCTTCAAATGATTTTAGTCAAATCATAGGAACGAAAAAAGAATTAAAACTAAAACTAAGAAAATATTTTAAAGAAATATTTATTAGAGATGTTGATATAAATTTATTTAAAAAATTCCTAAAATCAGAAAGTGGAGTTAATAAAAAACCAACAAAAATTCCCTGAAATTTTTTTATAATTTTGACAAGTTCAATATTAGTAAATAAATCCGAAGGAAGAGTTTATGAAGCAATCAAAAGTATTAAAAATACTTTTGATGAAAGTAAACAAATATTATTAACTTCCGATAACAATAACTTAGTAACAGATGTAATTTTAAAAATTATGAATTTAAAAATCAGACCAATCTTAATTGCTAGTAGATCACTAACAAAAATAGACACTAATGGTAATTTCATCATTAATGATGAAAATTTAAGCAAAGAAGAAATCGAAGATTTTTGAAAACAAATTGATAAAGTTAGAAAAGATTTAATAGAAAACAAATACTTATATTTTATTTCAATACTTTCACTTTCAACTGCAACTAATGAACAAATCAAAAAATTATTAAACTATACAGATTAAAATATTAAATGTTTAAATAAAATATAAGTAAAAAACAAATTTAAATTTTTAAAACAATATCTTTAAAATTACCTATTAAGACTTATGTTTTATAATCAAAAAAATTATAAAACATAATTTTTAATAATGTTAAAAAAGGAGTTAAACAGTGAGAAAAATTTTTATTTCATATCATCATCTAAGAGAACAAGAAGAAAAAAACCAATTAGCAGAGTTAATTAAAAAATATGGTAATTATTTAAATATAAAAGACATGTCTGTAGAAAGAGGAGATATTGAACCCACATGATCACATAATAAAATCGCTAAAACTATTAGACAAAATCATTTAAAAGATACAACTATTACTATTCTTATTCTAGGAATACATACAAAATGTAGACAACATATTGACTGAGAAATTGAAGCTTCATTAAATAAATATGGAAGTTTAAATAGAAGAAAGAAGATAAATAGTTTTATAATACTTTTAACTGCTGATTTTATTAAAAAAGCAAAAACAAATTGTAATTTTAATATTACTTGTGATTATTCTTCTTTAATCACCAAAGAAAATGCTGGTCAAAGAATATATGAAACCGTAATAAATAAACATGCAATTATTGCTACTTATGATGAAATCTTTTCAGATATAATAATTTTAAAAAATTTACTTGATAAAGTTCAATTTCATTATAAAAAAGAAGAAATGTTTTATCAAAATGTTATCAGTCCTAGTTTTTTAAAACCAACTGATTTAAAAGATAATAGTAAAGAAATAGATAATGCAATATTAACTTCAAATAAAGATAATGGTGTTAACAAAGAAAATGATGATAATGATAGTATAGTAGCTTCTAAATCAGAGGAAAAAATAAATAATGAAATATTAACTTTAAGTCAAGATAATGATTTTAACGAAGATGATGATAGTAATATTGTAGTACCGTCTAAATTAGACGAAAAAATAAATAATGTAATATTAACTTCAAGTCAAGATAGTGAAATTAACAATCAATTACTACAAGAAATTATAACGGACTTTACTAAAGATGATAATAAAAGTAATCTTTTAAGAAAATTATCTTTAAAACATAATAGTAAAGATAGTGGAATTGGTAGTGAACTACAAGAAACAAGTATACTGAAAGACGAAAATTTTAAAAGAATACATCTCCATAAAAAAGATAATTCAGAAGAATGTGAAGCAAAAGAAAAGTCTGAAAAAACAATGCAAGAGTTTAATAAAAATACAAAAGAATTTATAAATTCTGGTAAAATTAATTATACACAAGAATGTCCAGAAATATATTTATCCTATCTTTAAAACATACAACTAGTAAAATAAAATATAAATATGGCTTTTCTCCCTTTATGTACTATTTTTAAATTTTATCACATAAATGCTGAGAAAAGCCTATCTACGGACTTCTCCCCACATTTTTAAATGAAACATAGCATTACAGTTTCAAAAGTAGGTATCTTGTTGAATTTATATGCAGCTTCTTTGGCATATAAATGAACATGATGTTTTGCAACTTTGATATGTGTTTTAAATGTTCTTCATATATGTTTTCATACTGATTCAATTTGATTGGTATTTACGCCAATTTTTGAAACATAACCATCTTGATGGTTAACTGTTTTGTGATTAGGGAAAAGTGATTTGAAATCACGATATCCTTTTCAAGAATCAGTATGTACATCACACTTTGAAGAAATATGGTTTCTTGCAAACTGCAAAAGATTTTTACTTTTTGCGTTTTTGATTACTTTCACAATTAAATTATTGGTTGTTTTTTCATAAATCCCAACAATTAATGTTTTATTTATCAAAGATCTTCCTTGTTTTTTAAAACCCATATGTGAAAGATACATTCCATCCATTTGCATTATGCCCTCAACAATAAATTGATGTTCTTGTTTGGCAATACGATTTCTGATTTCATGACCCATTCTTCAAGCAGTTTTCAAAGTCACACCCAATTCTTTTGCAACATCAGTTGATGTAATTCCATGTTTGGTGTTTATTCATCTAAAGATGAGATAAAATCAAAATCTCAAAGGTGTTTGTGACTTGCAAAAAATGGTGCCATGAAGAATACTAAATGTTTGATGACATTTCAAACATCTTATTCTTCTTAAATTAGAAGTATTCAAACTTGTTCAAGAACACATGATACATTTGTTTTTCTTCAAACTTGCTATATATTTTAAACAATCCTGTTCTGTTTGAAAAGCATTGTTGAACTCATTCAATTTCATTGTTTTCTCCACAAGTACATGTGGGGAGAAGTCCGATAAATATTTAAAAAGTGAGAATTTTATTCTCACTTTTTATTTTAATTTAGTATTCCTCTTCAAGTGAAGAATTACCCATACCTATTAACTTCTCAGTTTGCATTAAACCAGTACCCGCGGGTATCAAGTTTCCTAAAATAACATTTTCTTTTAAACCACGTAAATTATCTTGTTTTGACTTAATAACAGCATTAGTTAATACTCTTGTTGTATCTTGGAAAGAAGCAGCAGCCAAGAATGATTCTGATTCTAATGGTGCTTTTTTAATTCCTAAAATAATTGGATGACCAAAAGCAGGTTTTTTACCAGCAACAATAATTTTGGCATTAACACTCTTAAATTCTTTAATATCAACAACTGCTCCAGGCAATAATGGTGAATCATTACCTTCAACTACAAAAATACGATTCAACATTTGTTTTATAATAATTTCAATATACTTATCAGAAATTTCAATTCCTTGTAAACGATAAACACGTTGTACTTCTTTTAAAATATATTGTTGAACTTCAATGATACCTGCTACTTCTAGTAATTGTGTAATATTAATTGCACCTTCAGTTAGTTTTTGACCAATCTTAACATTATCACCAATTTTAATTCTTACTTGTGCATTATATTGAGTTTTGTATTCTTTATAATCAAGTTTTGATTTTACAGTAATTGTATAAATTCCTTGCTCTTCACGAATATCTGTTACTTTACCATCAAACTCACTAATAATAGCAACAGCACCTTTGGGATTAGTAATATCTAATAATTCTTTAATTCTTGGTAATCCTTGGGTAATATCACTACCACCAGCAACTCCTCCAGTATGGAAAGTTCTCATCGTTAGTTGAGTTCCTGGTTCACCAATTGATTGCGCTGCAATAATTCCAACTGCTTCACCAATAGCAACAATAGAACCTGTTGTTAAATTAATACCATAACATTTTTGACAAACACCATAACTTGCTTCACAAGTTAAAACTGAACGAATATTTATTTTTGTAATTTTTGCCTCTAATATTGTTTCTACTAATTTTTCAGTAATTAATTCGTTATTTGCAACAATTACATTATTTTTACTATCAACAACATCACCTTGAACAAAACGTCCAAATAAACGGTCACGTAACGGCACAATAATATTATTACGTTTTTGGTCAACAACGTCACTAATTATAAAGCCATTACCGGTATTACAATCTTCTTCAGTAACAATAATATCTTGTGAAACGTCAACTAGTCTTCTTGTTAAATAACCTGAGTCAGAAGTTTTAAGCGCCATATCTGCCATTCCTTTACGAGCACCATGGGTAGAAATAAAGAACTCTGAAACATTTAATCCTTCACGGAATGAAGATTTAATTGGTAACTCAATAACTTCTCCTTTTGGATTATTCATTAAACCACGCATCCCTACTAATTGAGTAAAGTTACTAATATTAGTTCTAGCACCTGAATCTCACATCATAAAGATTGGATTTTCAATATCTTTTCTTAAAACTGTTTCTAGTTCAACTTGAATATTGTTTTTAATACCACTTCATTTATTAATAATATGGTAATGACGCTCACGATTAGTTAACATACCTTGTTTATAAAACTTGTTAATTGTTTTAACATATTCATCTGCTTCTTTAAATAATCTTGTTTTACCTGAATAAGATACAACATCGCCTGCAGAAATTGTTATTCCTGAAATTGTTGAAAATTTAAAACCAAGATTTTTCATTTTATCTAACATTTGTGCAGTTAATTGAGTTCCAAAAGTTTTAAAATATTTATGAATAATATCTGCTAAAGCTTTTTTCTTAAATGGTTCAACAATAACTCTTTTTTTAATAAATTCACGAAAATCAACATCAGTTGCAACTAAATCTTCATTATGAGTTTCAGTTAAATTAATAATATTTGGGCGATTAATAAATGGCATTCTTTCTGAAAACATTTGATTAAAAATAATCTTACCAATAGTAGTAATTAAAAATTTATTTTGATCGGTATCAGCAAATTTACTTGCACCTAAACTAGCAACACGAATTCCAATAATAGCATGTAATGAAACCTGTTTTGTATCATAAGCTTTAATTGCTTCATTAACATCTTTAAAAATTGAACCTTGACCTAATTCATCTAATTTTTCAATAGTTAAATAATAATTACCAAGAACCATATCTTGAGTTGGCGTAACAATTGGTTTACCATCTTTAGGACTTAAAATATTTTTTGAACCTAACATTAAACTTCTTGCTTCAGCTACTGCTTCTTGACTAATTGGCACGTGAACAGCCATTTGGTCACCATCAAAGTCAGCATTAAAAGCAGGAGTTACTAGTGGGTGTAAACGAATAGCTTTCCCTTTAACTAGAATTGGTTCAAATGCTTGAATTCCTAAACGGTGTAAAGTTGGGGCACGGTTTAATAAAACAGGACGATCTTTAATTACTTCTTCTAAAACATCTCAAATTCGTTCATCTTGGATTTCAATTAATTTTTCAGCAATTTTAATATTTAAAGCTAATTCTTGATGAACTAATCTTTGCATAACAAAAGGTTTGAACAAAATAATTGCCATATCACGAGGAATACCACATTGATACATTTTTAATTCCGGACCAACAGCAATAACACTTCGACCTGAATAATCAACACGCTTACCTAATAAGTTTTGACGGAAACGTCCTTGTTTTCCTTTTAATGTTGAAGTTAAAGATTTTAATGGACGTTTATCTCTTCCTGTTACTGGACGTGCTTTACGTTCATTATCAAATAAAGCATCAACTGATTCTTGCAACATTCTTTTTTCATTATTAATAATTAAGATTGGTGCTCCCATTTGTTTTACTTTTTTTAAGCGTTCATTACGAATAATAATTCTTCGATATAAATCATTAATTTCTGATGTTGTAAAACGACCACCATCTAACTGAATAATTGGACGAATATCAGGTGGAATCACCGGAATAGCGTGTAATACCATTCATTCTGGTTTATTTCCTGATTTAGCAAATGAATCAATAACATCTAAACGACGTTCTAGTTTTCTACGATCAGTTTGTGATTTCTTGCTTGTCAATTGTTTTTTAATGGCAAGAAATTCTTTTTCTAAATTAATATTTTTTAATAAATACTCAATAGCTGAAGCACCAATTCCAAATTTTGTTCCAGTATGTTTAGTAATAAATTGAGCACATTCATCCATTGAAAATGGACGTGAAGTATCTGCTAAAGTATCAGTTAACATTTGAGCACGAGTATAAGCAAAAGAAGAAGGTTCTAATTGTTCTAAAATTTGTGCAAATACTTTACGTAAACGATTACGATTATCAGTTGAAGATTTAGCATTACCTAAATCCATAATCATTTTTTGTTTTAAACCTTTAGCAGTCCCTGGATCTAAAACAATATAAGAAACAAAATATGCTACTTCTTCTAAGTCTTTAGCTTTCATATCTAATGCTAACGCAATTCTTGAAGGAGAAGCCTTTAACATTCAAATATGAGTTACTGGCTCTTCTAACTCAATGTGTCCTAAACGTTCACGTCGAAAAATTGCTTCAGTAATTTCTACTAAACAACGTTCACAAACTTTACCTTTATTTTTTATTTTCTTATATTTACCACAAGTACATTCATAATTTTTAGTTGGTCCAAATATTCGTGCATCAAATAATCCATCTTTTTCAGGTTTTAATGACTTATAATTAATTGTTTCTGGCTTTGTAATTTCTCCATGTGATCATGAGCGAATTTGATCGGGAGAAGCAAGAGAAATTTTAAGGGCAGTATAATGTTTTGAATTTTTTTGCATTTGCATATATTTATTACTCCTTTTCTAATCCTCAAGATAACTTTCGACTTCTTCATCGTAAGTTACCACTTTTTGTTCTTGACCTTTTTCGTCAATTAACACAATATTTATTCCTAAACCTTGTAGTTCTTTTGTTAAAACATTAAATGATTCAGGGATACCTGGCGTTGGAATTTGTTTATTACGTAGAATCGCTTCATAAGTTTTAATTCTACCTTTAATATCATCAGATTTAATAGTTAGGATTTCTTGTAAAGTATGAGCAGCACCATAAGCTTCTAATGCTCAAACTTCCATTTCTCCAAATCTTTGTCCACCATTTTGTGCCTTACCACCTAATGGTTGTTGCGTAATTAATGAATATGGGCCCACATTACGAGCATGTAATTTATCATCTACCATGTGTGATAGTTTTAACATATACATAACACCAACTGAAATTTTCTTGGCAAACTTTTCACCAGTTAAACCATCATATAATGTTAATTTATCAAAGTCATTATATTTTGCTTCTTTCATAATATCTAACAAGTCTTGATTTTTTGCACCATCAAAAACAGGGGTTGCTACTTTAATTCCTAAAGTTTTAGCAGCCATTCCTAAGTGTAATTCAAGAATTTGTCCAATATTCATCCGCGATGGTACTCCTAATGGATTTAACATAATATCAACCGGTGTTCCATCTTCTAGGAAAGGCATATCTTCAATTGGTAAGACTTTAGAAATAACACCTTTATTTCCGTGTCTTCCAGCCATTTTATCTCCTTCTCGGATTTTACGTTTTTGTACAATAAATACTTTAACTACTTCTTCTACTTCTGAAGGTAAGTCAAAACCATCTTCACGTTTATAACGTTTAATACCTTGAATAATTCCAGCACCACCATTAGGTACTCGTAATGAATTATCTTTAACATTACGTGATTTTTCACCAAAAATAGCTGCTAATAATTTTTCTTCAGCAGTTGATTGTGTTTGACCTTTTGGTGTAACTTTACCAACAAGAATATCTCCTTCTTTAACTTCAGTTCCAATTAAAACAATTCCTTCATCATCAAGATAACGTCTTGATTGTTCAGAAGTATTAGGGATTTCACGTGTAATTTCTTCTTTACCTTGTTTTGTTTTTCGACATTCTAAATTATATTCTTCAATATGCATTGAAGTATAAACATCATCTTTTACTAAACGTTCACTAATAATAATAGCATCTTCATAGTTATAACCATGTCAAGTCATGAAAGCAATAATTACATTTTGTCCTAATGCAAGTTCACCATCTTTCATCGAAGGTCCATCTGCTAAAATTTGATTAACTTCAACTTTATCACCAACTTTTACTAATGGCACATGAGTTACTGCTGTTCCTTGATTACTACGTTCAAAACGACTTAACTCATAAGTTGCTACTTCATCTTCTGATTTAATAATAATTTCATGAGAATCAACATATTGTACAACTCCCGGTAAATTAGCAACAATAGCTAATCCTGAGTCACGAGCAACAGCATACTCAACACCCGTACCAACAATTGGTGTTTGTGGTTTTAATAATGGAATTGCTTGACGTTGCATATTAGCACCCATTAAAGCACGGTTAGCATCATCATTTTCTAAAAAGGGAATACAACTTGTAGCTATTGACACAATTTGTTTTGGTGAAACATCAATATATTCAACTTCGTTTGGTCCAACAATAATATTTTGACCATTACTACGAGCAATAACATTATTATTTTTAATAACATTATTAGTATCTAATTCAATATTAGCTTGTGCAATGATATAATTCTTTTCTTCACCGGCAGTTAAATATTTAATTTCATTAGTAATTTTACCTGCAATTACTTGACGGTAAGGTGTTTCAATAAAACCGTATTCATTAATACGAGCATAAGTGGCTAAATTATTGATTAAACCAATATTAGGTCCTTCAGGAGTTTCAATTGGACAAATTCTTCCATAGTGAGAATAGTGAACATCACGAACTTCTAAACTAGCACGATCACGTGATAATCCACCAGGTCCTAAAGCAGTTAAACGTCTTTTATTAGCCAATTCTGCTAATGGATTAGTTTGATCCATAAATTGTGATAATTGTGATAAGTTAAAAAACTCACCAATAACAGCTGTTAATGGTTTATTATTTGTAATATTTGCTGGTTTCATTTTATCACTATCAGTAGTTGACATTTTTTCTTTAACGTTTTTTTCAATACGTCCCATTCCGATACGAAATTGGTTTTGTATTAATTCACCAATTGTACGAATACGACGATTTGCTAAGTGATCAATATCATCAGCATTACCAATACCATGAACAAAATTTAAAATATAAGAAAGAGTTGCTAAAATATCAGCAATAGTAATAATTACTTCTTTACATTTAGGATTAATTCCAACAACATTAATAACTTCATTTAATCTTTCTTTATCATTATAAACTTTAATTAACTGCACATAATGTTTTGGTTCACTATCACTGATTGATGTTTTTAAAGGTACTAAACATGCTCCTTCTTCTAATACTGTTTTTAGAATTTCTAATTGTGATTTACCAATTACTGTTTTTTTGGATAAAACAACATTACCTCTAATATCTTTAATATCTTCAGCTAGAGTGTAATTTAAAACACGATCTGTAATAGCTAATTTTTGAATTAACTTATATCTTCCTGCTTTTGTTAAATCATATTTTTTTGAATCAAATAATAATCCAGTTAAAAATTTTGCAGCACCATCAACACTGGCAGTTTCTCCAGCTTTAATTTTTTTATAAATTTCTTGTACTGCCGCTGGTCAATTTTGATGTTCATCATATTCATAAGTATTTAATAAAACATCATCTTTACCAATTATATTAATAACATCATCTTTAGTTAATCCTAAGGCAGTAAGTAAAGTGGTTACTGCAATTTTACGTGATTTTTCAATTTTAACTTGAATAATATCTTTAATTGCATTTTTATTACGAACTAATTTATTACGTTTAGAATCAGTTTCAAATTCTAGTCAAGTTCCACGTGATGGAATTAAATCACCTAAAAATTTATATAATCCGGTTTTTGGATCAATTTCAATTTTAAAATATGCACCTGGTGAACGAACTAATTGTGAAACAACAACCTTTTCACTTCCATTAATAATAAATGTTCCTTTTTGTGTCATTAATGGAAAATCACCTAAAAATACATCTCCTTCACGAGTTAATGTATAATCAATAATTAAAACATCTTCTTCTCTACTTTTAATAGTAACTTCAATAGTTGAAAATTCACTATTAGCATGATGAACATTTTTTTCTTCAAAATAATATATATTATTGCTAACTTTTGGTTCATTAATGTTTTTAATACCAAATTGGTCTTTAATTCAACGCATTAAATAATCTAAAATATTATCTTTAGCAGCAATAGTTAAATGACGATTATTTTCATGAATTGATAAAGATAATTTTGTATAGATTGGTGCTTCATAAGTTTTTGACTCATCTTTTGCTTCTTTTAATGTTCTTCTTGGTTTACGAAATTCTCAATCAATCAATGATAAAATAATACGATTATCATTATCAGTTACCGGAAATATTTCATTAAATACTTCTTGTATTCCTGTATCAATAAATCATTTATAAGTATCACGTTGAATTGAAATTAAATCAGGAAGATCTAAATTTCCTGATACTTTAGTATAGTCACGTCTTTTAGCATAATGACCAAATTGTTTTGTAGTATATGACATTGGTTCATCTCCAATTTTAAAAATTTATTAAAATCAAATAATTTGATTTCAGTTAATTAGTATTAATTTACTAATTAGTTTAATAAAATATTAAGTTTTAAGTTGATAATTTTTAGTTAAATAACAAACAGAAAACCAGTATTAATTAAAACTGGTTTTCATATAAATTTTTAATATTTGAACTACTTAACTTCAACAATAGCACCAACGGCTTTTAACGTTGCTTCGTGTTCTGTTGCTTTTGCTGTATCAATATTTTCTAAAATCTTTTGTGGTCCTTTTGCTACTGCATCAACCATTTTTTTAGCATCCATTAAAGACATTGTACCACCAACAATTGCTTTAACTGCTTTAATAACATCAACTTTTTTGTCTCCTACTTCTTTTAAGATTACAGAAACTGTTGATGGTTTTGTTGCTTCTTCTTTAGCTGCTGCTGGCGCAGAAGCAACTACTGCAGTTACTCCAAAAGTTGTTTCAATTAATTCAACTAATTCTTTTAATTGAACTGCTGTCATTGTTTTAACATGTTCAATAATTTGTTTATTTGTAATATTTTCCATTATTTTTTCCTCCATATATTTTTTTATTTAATAAGTGTTAATTATGCGTTTTCTTTTTGTTCGGCTACTGCTTTAATTGCTAAAGCCAAATTGCGAACTGGTGCCTGTAAACAAGAAGCTAACATTGAAATTAATTCTAATTTTGATGGTAATGAAGCTATTTTTTGTAACTCACTTTGGTCAATAACTTTCCCTTCAAAAATGCCACCTCTTAATACTAATAATTTATTAATTTTAGCATAATTAGAAACTATTTTAGCTGTTTCTAAGTCGTTTTCAAATCCAAAGATAAAACCATTTGGGCCAACTAAACTACTTTCAAGCGATGAATATTCTTTTTTTAAAGCACGAGCAACTAAATTATTCTTATAAATAGTGAATGTTGCACCTTTAGCTCTTAATTCCTTACGTAAAGAACTAATTTCTTCAACATTCATACCTTGATATTGTACAACAATTGCTGTTTTTGAATCATTAATTTGCTTAGCAATTAAATCAATAGTTTTTTGTTTTTCAACCATTGCTGGGCGCATAAGTACACCTCCTTATTATTCTGAAATAACTAGCAATAAGTAGTAAATAAAACTCGGAGCAAAACCGAGTAAATCACATGCATATATAATGATGGAAATTACCTGAGCAACATAATTAAGACAAAAGTCCGTTGCTGTCTTTGGCTTATTCTAGCTTGTATATTATATGATATATATATATTAAAATCAAGAAAAATTTACAAAAGATTAAATAAATAATTTTTTATTATATATCTTTTAAGTTATAAACACTATTTTTAATAACATAAATGCTAAGTTCATCAATATCTTAATTAAAATTAAAAAAATAAATTAAAAAAATTGTTTTTTTATAACTGGTTACTGTTTTTACTACTAGAGTTTTTGCTTTCACTTGAAGAAGATTCACTATTTATTTTTGATTTATCTAACTCAAGATTTTTACAAACTCTTTCTCTTCTTTCTGATTCATTTTTTTCTCCTCAAGCTTTATTTATTTTATCAGCATTTTTAGCATGTGCTTCTTGTTTTAATTTATTATTCTCAATAGATTTTCATGGCATAATTTATTATTCCTTTCACTTTTTGAATATTTTTTCTACCTTTAAATACTCAATAAAATTAGGCTTTTCTCCCCTTATGTACTATTTTTAAATTTTATCACATAAATGTTGAGAAAAGCCTATCTACGGACTTCTCCCCACATTTTTAAATGAAACATAGCATTACAGTTTCAAAAGTAGGTATCTTGTTGAATTTATATGCAGCTTCTTTGGCATATAAATGAACATGATGTTTTGCAACTTTGATATGTGTTTTAAATGTTCTTCGTATATGTTTTCATACTGATTCAATTTGATTGGTATTTACGCCAATTTTTGAAACATAACCATCTTGATGGTTAACTGTTTTGTGATTAGGGAAAAGTGATTTGAAATCACGATATCCTTTTCAAGAATCAGTATGTACATCACACTTTGAAGAAATATGGTTTCTTGCAAACTGCAAAAGATTTTTACTTTTTGCGTTTTTGATTACTTTCACAATTAAATTATTGGTTGTTTTTTCATAAATCCCAACAATTAATGTTTTATTTATCAAAGATCTTCCTTGTTTTTTAAAACCCATATGTGAAAGATACATTTCATCCATTTGCACTATGCCCTCAACAATAAATTGATGTTCTTGTTTGGCAATACGATTTCTGATTTCATGACCCATTTTTCAAGCAGTTTTCAAAGTCACACCCAATTTTTTTGCAACATCAGTTGATGTAATTCCATGTTTGGTGTTTATTCATCTAAAGATGAGATAAAATCAAAATCTCAAAGGTGTTTGTGACTTGTAAAAAATGGTACCATGAAGAATACTAAATGTTTGATGACATTTCAAACATCTTATTCTTCTTAAATTAGAAGTATTCAAACTTGTTCAAGAACACATGATACATTTGTTTTTCTTCAAACTTGCTATATATTTTAAACAATCCTGTTCTGTTTGAAAAGCATTGTTGAACTCATTCAATTTCATTGTTTCCTCCACAAGTACATGTGGGGAGAAGTCCGTAAAAATATATATTTTTTATTAAAAATATATATAAAAATATATAAAAATTATTCTTACTTAATTAAGTAAGAATAATTAAACTAATTATCGTTATATTTTAAAATGAATAACGTCGTTGTCTTACATTTGTAAGAGGTTGCATATTGCCCATAGAATTAGCTTTATCTACATCAAACTGGTTTTCAACTGGAATTATATTATTTTCAACATTTATTATTGTTTTATCATTCATTAGTTCATTTATAGTTTTAAGTTTTCTACTATCCAGTTCTTGTTTTAATATATTAAATTGTGTTTCTAACTTAGTTTCTAATTTATCACTTGTTAAATCCTTAGATACTGATTTAACTTCTTTTTTATTTTTTTCTTTTTTATCTTTATTATTTTTAAATAATTTATTATAAATTCATGATTCAACTTTTTTTGATGCAGTTGAAAAAACTGATGTAATTGCTTTAAAACCTCCACTAATAAAAACTGAAGCAATAGCAATATCAATCTTAATTGTTGCCACTACTGTAGCAGCCAAATAAGGAGCTAAAATCACAGGAAACAAATTTGGAAGAACAGCAATAACAATAGTAATGACTAAAATAATAACCCAAACTTTTCACTCCGTTTTAGATGGCTTTGATTTTAATTCCATTTGTTCTTTTAATAATTCTTTAACTGGCATTGTACTAATATTATTTGCATTTTCTTTATCAATTAAACAAGTGCTTTTTTATATTCTTCAATACTCTGATACTTTTTAGTCTGTTTTCAAACTTCAACCTCATTTTTTTCATTATTATCAAAATATATTATTTACTCAAAAATTGATTCATCATTATAAACTAAAGTTGTTATATAAAATATCTTATCTTCAATTGGAAAAATTTCTTCATAAATTTTTTGAACATTTTGACTTTTAATATTTCATTCTTTTTTTATTTCTTTTTTTAACTTAGAAATATTAGAAAATATTTCTAGTTTTTGCTCTTCAGTTAAATTTTCTTCATCAATTTTTCTTTGTAGTTCTATTCTTCTATTAATATTTTCTTTTAATGATAACGGCATCCAATCATCACTATAACTATCTAGTTCATTATTTAAATTGTTAGTATTTTCTAATTCTTCAATTTTAGAATTATTTTTTTCAATATTATTATTCAATTCTTTTTTTATATTTCTTTGTTCTACAATTTCTAATTCTTTATCTGATATTGTTTCTTTAAGAGCAAAATATTCTCTAAATTCACTATCAGTTGTATTTTGTTTCTTAGTTTTATTTATTTCCATTTTTCTTTCTTTACGTTTTAAATCATCAAGTAATGGTTTAAGTTGAATAATTTCTAATTCAAAAAGATTTTCTCTAACAATAGTTAATTTTTTATTTAAATCATCATTTGTTCTTTTGACATCTTCTAATTGTTTTGTAAAATTAAAAATTTCTTCTCTAAGTTTACTTATCTTTTGATCTTCTATAATTGTAAGACAATTATATTTATATTTATTTAAAACATTACTATCATTATTTGCTTCATTTAAACTATTTTCACTTCTAGAAGATTTTATTGCTACACTTCCATGTCTTTTTTTTATAGAACCATCGGTTTGAGCAAAAATATTTTCTGGATTATTTTCCATTATTCGCTGAAATGTTGTTGATTTTTTCTTTTTCTTTTATCATTATCACGCATTTTATACACCTGCTTAGTAAAATAAAACCCATTTACTTACAAACAAAGCAACGGGTTAAAAACTATATTTAGTTTTACACTTATCTTTTACCAAATTTTAGAAATTTTTACAATATTTTTTTATTTTCATATTATATAAATAATTTAGGCTTTTCTCCCTTTATATACTATTTTTAAATTTTATCACATAAATGTTGAGAAAAACCTATCTACGGACTTCTCCCCACATTTTTAAATGAAACATAGTATTACAGTTTCAAAAGTAGGTATCTTGTTGAATTTATATGCAGCTTCTTTGGCATATAAATGAACATGATGTTTTGCAACTTTGATATGTGTTTTAAATGTTCTTCGTATATGTTTTCATACTGATTCAATTTGATTGGTATTTACGCCAATTTTTTAAACATAACCATCTTGATGGTTAACTGTTTTGTGATTAGGGAAAAGTGATTTGAAATCACGATATCCTTTTCAAGAATCAGTATGTACATCACACTTTGAAGAAATATGGTTTCTTGCAAACTGCAAAAGATTTTTACTTTTTGCGTTTTTGATTACTTTCACAATTAAATTATTGGTTGTTTTTTCATAAATCCCAACAATTAATGTTTTATTTATCAAAGATCTTCCTTGTTTTTTAAAACCCATATGTGAAAGAAACATTCCATCCATTTGCACTATGCCCTCAACAATAAATTGATGTTCTTGTTTGGCAATACGATTTCTGATTTCATGACCCATTCTTCAAGCAGTTTTCAAAGTCACACCCAATTCTTTTGCAACATCAGTTGATGTAATTCCATGTTTGGTGTTTATTCATCTAAAGATGAGATAAAATCAAAATCTCAAAGGTGTTTGTGACTTGTAAAAAATGATGCCATGAAGAATACTAAATGTTTGATGACATTTCAAACATCTTATTCTTCTTAAATTAGAACTATTCAAACTTGTTCAAGAACACATGATACATTTGTTTTTCTTCAAACTTGCTATATATTTTAAACAATCCTGTTCTGTTTGAAAAGCATTGTTGAACTCATTCAATTTCATTGTTTCCTCCACAAGTACATGTGGGGAGAAGTCCGATAATTTAAATATTATTAAATTTTGAGGTATATAATAATTATTTAAAATAAAAGAGTTACCAATAATGGTAACTCCTATTCACTGTTAGGTGCCAACCGCAATGAATATTTACTTACCCTTAACTAAGTAAGTATTTTTATTATACTACTAAAATAAAGTTTTTTTAGTTTTATTTACTAAAAAAATTAAAACCTTTTTAAAATTTTATATATTTTTGATATTTATAATTAACTATTAATATACATCTATATGCTTAATTAGTATTTAATTATTTATTTTTTTTAATTAAAAATGGCTTTTCTCCCTTTATGTACTATTTTTAAATTTTATCACATAAATGCTGAGAAAAGCCTATCTACGGACTTCTCCCCACATTTTTAAATGAAACATAGCATTACAGTTTCAAAAGTAGGTATCTTGTTGAATTTATATGCAGCTTCTTTGGCATATAAATGAACATGATGTTTTGCAACTTTGATATGTGTTTTAAATGTTCTTCGTATATGTTTTCATACTGATTCAATTTGATTGGTATTTACGCCAATTTTTGAAACATAACCATCTTGATGGTTAACTGTTTTGTGATTAGGGAAAAGTGATTTGAAATCACGATATCCTTTTCAAGAATCAGTATGTACATCACACTTTGAAGAAATATGGTTTCTTGCAAACTGCAAAAGATTTTTACTTTTTGCGTTTTTGATTACTTTCACAATTAAATTATTGGTTGTTTTTTCATAAATCCCAACAATTAATGTTTTATTTATCAAAGATCTTCCTTGTTTTTTAAAACCCATATGTGAAAGATACATTTCATCCATTTGCACTATGCCTCAACAATAAATTGATGTTCTTGTTTGGCAATACGATTTCTGATTTCATGACCCATTCTTCAAGCAGTTTTCAAAGTCACACCCAATTCTTTTGCAACATCAGTTGATGTAATTCCATGTTTGGTGTTTATTCATCTAAAGATGAGATAAAATCAAAATCTCAAAGGTGTTTGTGACTTGTAAAAAATGGTGCCATGAAGAATACTAAATGTTTGATGACATTTCAAACATCTTATTCTTCTTAAATTAGAAGTATTCAAACTTGTTCAAGAACACATGATACATTTGTTTTTCTTCAAACTTGCTATATATTTTAAACAATCCTGTTCTGTTTGAAAAGCATTGTTGAACTCATTCAATTTCATTGTTTCCTCCACAAGTACATGTGGGGAGAAGTCCGTTAAAAATATTATTTAAAACAACATTCTGAGTTACATAAAATTTCTTAAATAATTGATAAAAAACTATATTTTTTAATTTTTAATAAAAATAATGAAAATCTTTTCAAATATTTTCATAACTAAAAAGATTTTCAGAATAATGTTTATTATTATTAACTTCAGTTTTAACTTCTTCAAAAAATAAATTTTTTGATTTATGTTTTTGTGAAAAAAAAATAACAATTTAGTTTATTTTTAGATTTTTTTGGACAATCTTCTATATTTTCTTCAAATAAATTTATTTCTTTGAAAAGATCAAAGTTATTTTTCAGTTTTTCAGTTTTAACTTTATTTTGACATTTATCAAGTATTTTTTTTAACTTTAAAGGATTTGAAACTACATTTGAAAAACTTTCAACAATTGCATAGTTATTTATTACATTTTCATAAATTCTTGGAGTAGAATTTTGTTCATTAATTAAAGTTTTGTAATCATTATCATTAAAATCACAATTTTTTTTGCTTTTTTAATAAAAT
Organism: Spiroplasma ixodetis Y32; assembly: GCF_030316605.1. Lineage (GTDB taxonomy): Bacteria > Bacillota_I > Bacilli_A > Mycoplasmatales > VBWQ01 > Spiroplasma_E > Spiroplasma_E ixodetis. The sequence continues at coordinate 985,487 of NZ_CP127039.1, read as the reverse complement.
CATCAGTTAAAAGTATTAATAAACCATTCTTTCCCCTTCGATGAAGACTACCATATATTGATAATGAAGCTGCAATTTCTTAATCAATATGTTTTCTACATTTTGTATGTTTTCCTAAAATAACTATAGTAATATCTGAATCTTTTAAATACTCTTCTCTAATAGTTGGCATAAGTTAGTTAAGTTTACTCCTATAATTTTTAATCTAGACAGTATGATTAGTTTAAATAATTAATAGTTAAGGAGTAAAGATGAAATATAAAGTTTATACAAGAAAAATTAAACTAGATGTTTTAAATGAATATGTAGTGATTAAAAAATTAAAAACCATTGATATTAAAACCAAATATCAATTATCAACCAGATCATTAATTTATAATTGAGTAAAAAAATATCAAAAAAATAATAAATTAATTACTATTCATACTTTTCAAACAAATCATCAAATAGATAAAGTGAATATCAAAGATAAAAATTTAAAACTTGAAAATAAAAAACTCAAAAAGTCACTACTAAAAGAAAAAATAAAAAATGAATTTTTAAGACAAAAACAATCCTGTGATAAAGAATTAAAAAACAATCAAAATATTTTAAATAGTAAATTATTGAAAAGTAAATGTTTTTTAATAGTTGATAAATATAGAAATAAAAATTATGGAATTAATGACATAATTAGTTTGTTACCTATCAGTAAAGTTGCATATTATAAATGAATAAAAAACGGTAAAAAGAAATATCAAACAAAAATTGATAATGAGTTATTAAAAGAATTAAATAAAATTGTTGTTATTAGCAACAAAGATAAAATAATTAAAATTACTAGTTTAGAAAAGGTGAGATTAGAATTAAAGAAAAACAACACCAATCTTAAATGCAGTAAAAACAGCATTATGAGGTTATTAGAAGATAATAATATCAAAACTATTAACCAAACCCAAAAAACAGCGTAGAGCGAAATCTAATTCCTTAAAATCAAATTGCCAAGATTTATTAAAACGTAATTTTACCAGTAATACTTATCTTGAAAAAGTTGGCATCGATGGTACTTGATTTAAAGAATTAATTATTAATAATAAAAAAACTAAATTATTATTAGAAATTGCTACAGATATGAATAGTAATGCTATAGTTGGTTGAAAAATTAATAAAAGTGAAAATGCAATAACCATTTTAAATGTTCTTAATCAAGTAACAAAGGCAAGTCGTAAAGAACATAAAATATTTGCAACATTTATCCAGTCTGATTTAGGTTCAGGTAATACTAGTAAAATAGTTACAAATAGTTTTAATAAAAGTAAAACTTTAATTCATTCAAAAAGTTTATCAGGATTTAAAGGCAACCAAGTAAGTGAATGTTTAAATCGCTGAATCAAAAGAGATTTTAAAATTATGTTTGGTAACAAGTTTAATAGCATTAAACATTTCACAGAAACATTAAGAAAATTTATTAACTGATGAAATAATGATAGAATGATTTTACGATTAAAAATGTCTCCAAACCAATTTGTACAGATTTGAAGACAAGAAAGTAAACTTATCTAACCAATGCCGTTTAAATATCTTTTTAGGAGGCAATTGCGGATCAATATCACCTAGTTTTACAGATACGTCTTTCACTTCAAAATTTTCTCCATAACATTCCAAAATTAATTCTGATAATTCATCCTTTGCTTTTTGTTCTCTTAAATGATGATATGAAATAAAAATTTTTAACATTATTCATTAACCTCTTTTTTAACATTATTAAAAAAATATTTTTTATAAACTTTAATAAGTTTATACTTTATTATAAAATAATACTCACTAAAAGTAATATTTTTAACTTTTAAGTTTTATAAAATCTTATTATTAAAATAAAGTAAATATTATACAAATTTCAAGTAATTACTAGTATAATGATTTAAGAATAAAAAAGAATAATTAGTACAAATAAAACTTGTTATTTTAAAGGAGAATAATATACATGAATAAAAACTATAAAGATACATTATTAATGCCTCAAACTAACTTTGAAATGCGTGCTAATTTAACTATAAAAGAACCACAACTACAAAAATATTGACAAAACCAAAAAATATATCAACAACTAATTAACAAAAATAAAAAATCTACGAAAACTTTTATCCTTCATGATGGACCTCCATATGCTAATGGTGATCTACATTTAGGACATGCATTAAATAAAATTTTAAAAGATATTATTGTTCGCTATTATAATAGTAGCAATTATTATGCACCCTATATTGCAGGTTGAGATACGCATGGTTTACCTATTGAAACAGCAGTTACTAACTCGGGAATTAATCGTAAAACAATAGCAGTATCAGATTTTAGAAAACAATGTCAAAAATATGCAGAACTGCAAGTTGCTAATCAAATTAATCAATTTAAAACATTAGGATTATTAACAGATTTTGAAGATCATTATGTTACTTATGATAAAAAATATGAATCTGAACAAATTAAAGTTTTTGCTAAAATGGTAGAAAAAAAACTAGTATATCGTAATTTGTATCCTGTATATTGATCACCATCAAGTGAAAGTGCCTTAGCTGAAGCTGAAGTTGAATATTTAACAAAAACTAGTGCTGCTATTTATGTTGCCTTTTTACTAAATGATGAAAAAAAAATATTTAACTTACCTACCTCACTAGTAATTTGAACAACAACACCATGAACCATTCCTAGCAATCAAATGTTAGCAGTAAATGAAGAATTTACATATAGTATTATTAAAACTAATGAACAACAATATATTATTGCACAACCATTGATTGATTCTTTTACTAAAGCAAACAACATCACCGATTTTATAATTGTTAAAACAATTTCTGGCAAAGATTTAATTGGATTAACAGCATTACATCCATTATATCAAAGAAAAACTCCAATCGTTCATGGTTCTCATGTTACTATAAATGATGGAACTGGAATTGTTCATACTGCTCCAGCGTTTGGTGAAAAAGATTTTGATTTAGGATTAAAACATAATATCAAAATTCTTTGTCCAATTAATGATCAAGGTCAATTTACAGCAGAAATCAATGATGAACAATTAGTCAATAAGTTTTATGATGATACTAATAAAATTATTGTTGAGCGCTTAAAAAATAATGGTACATTAATTGGTATGAAATGATTTAAACATCAATATCCACATGATTGACGAACTAAAAAACCTGTTATTTATCGTGCTACTTTACAATGATTTATCGCTATTGAAAAAATCAAACCATTACTTACTAAAAATATTAATAAAGTAAATTTTGTTCCTGAATGAGCAAAAAAAAGAATGTTATTAATGACAAATAATCGCTATGATTGATGCATTTCTCGTCAACGTGCTTGAGGATTACCAATTCCAATTTTTTACACTGAAAAAAAAGAACCAATCATGGATATAAACCTTATTAATCATGTTGCTGATTTATTTGCTAAACATGGTTCAAATATTTGATTCGAAAAAGAAGCAAAAGATTTATTACCACCTAAATATCAACATAAAGATAGCCCAAATGGTATTTTTTATAAAGAGCAAGATATCATGGATGTTTGATATGATAGTGGCGTTTCCCACTTAGCAGTTATTAAAAATAATAATTTACCTTGACCAGCAGATTTATATTTGGAGGGTAATGATCAATTTCGTGGTTGATTTAATTCAAGTTTAACAACAGGAACTATTACTAATAATAGTAGTCCCTATAAAAACTTGCTGGCACATGGTTTTGTAACTGACGCTAAAGGCAATAAAATGTCAAAATCAATTGGTAATGTTATTAGTGTTAAATCAATTTGTGATACTAATGGTGCTGATATTTTACGATTATGAGTAGCCAGTGTTGATTTTACTGATGATACAAGAATTGGTACTGAAATTTTAAAACAAGTTAGTGAAAACTATCGTAAAATCAGAAATATTTTTCGTTTCTTACTAGGTAATTTATTTGATTTAGATATCAAAACTATTGAAAATAAAACAGAAGAAGAAATTATTAATAGTTTATCAGAAGTTGATCAATATATTTTAAATAAATTAAACGGATTAGTGACTAAAATTAATGAAAATTATCAAACTTACCAATTTAATACTATCTATCATTTAATTTTAAATTTTGTTACTAATGATTTGTCTGCTTTTTATTGTGATTTTACTAAAGATATTTTATATGTTAATAGCAAAAATGACATTAGAAGAAAACAAGTACAAATGACAATGTTTTTAATAGTAAAAACTTTAATTGGTTTATTAGCCCCTATTTTACCACACACTACTGAAGAAGCATTCCAAAGTTTAACTAAAAAAGATTTAAACACAAGCAGTGATTCTATTCATTTAAAAAAATTTCCACAACCATGAAATTTAAACAAACCAACAAAACTAATGGAAAAATGAGAATATTTTATTAACTTTAAAAATGAAGTTAATAAAGTTATTGAACAAGCTAAAAAAGACAAAATTGTTAAAACAGCCCTAGAAACAATAGTGACTATTATTTTTAAAGATAATCATAATATCTTATCAACAATTGATGAAAAAGAATTAGCACAATTATTAATTGTTAGTGAAGTTAATATTAATTATAATAATAGCAACGTTAATGACTGAACTATTAATGTTAAAACAAAAGATGGTACTAAATGTCCTCGCTGTTGATTAATTGTTAATGAAACAAAAGAAGATGTTTGTAATCGTTGTTTTGAAGTCTTATCCTTAATAATGTAAATAACTAATATTAGTTTAGAAAGAAGTAATTATGGAATTTTCTTGATTAGCAATTAAAAATCATTTAAAAACACGTGATTGAAAATGATTAACTAAAATAATTTGTTTTTGTGCAATTATTATTCTAATTGTCACTGATCAAATGATAAAATTAGCAGTACAAAATGGAATAAAAGCTGGTGAAGAATATAAATTCATACCCGGATTTATTAATTTAAAATTTATTATTAATTATGGTTCTGCTTTTAGTTTTTTTCAAAATCAAAAAATCTTTCTAATAACTTTTGCTTTTCTAGTAGCAATTGCTAGTAGCACCTGACTATTATTTACTAAATCTATTAACAGAGCACTAGGTCTCAGTTTTGTTATTGCAGGAATAATCGGTAATTTAACCGATAGATTTTTACACAAAGGTGGTGTTATTGACTTTTTACTATGACAACTATTCCCGCCATATACTATTTTTAATACTGCGGATATATTTATTACCATTGGTATCACAATTATTATTCTACAAATAATTATTGGAACCATAATTAATGCCTATCAAGAAAAGTTTGGAGAACACAATAATGAAGTCAACAACGGAACATTCACAACAATCATCAATGATAGAAAATCAAAAGATGATAAAACTAACATATCATGAAAACAAAAATATCCGCATCGACAAATATTTAGCAATGGTATTAACAGAACATCATTATTCACGAAATTTTATCCAAAATTTAATCACTAATGGGCAAGTAATAGTTAATAATAAAACTATTTCATCAACTAACTTATTATTAAAAAATAATGATGAAATAAATATTATTATTAAAAATGAAAAAGAGAACACTTTAAAAGCAACTGCAATTGATTTTGAAATAGTTTATGAGGATAATGAAATTCTTGTTATTAACAAACCTAATAATTTGGTTGTCCACCCAGGAGCAGGTAATTGAGATAATACTTTAGTTAACGGATTATTATTCCAATCTAAAATTGAAAATATTGATAAAAATAATTTACGTCCAGGCATTGTTCATCGTATTGACAAACAAACGACAGGATTATTATTAGTAGCTAAAAATAAAATTAGTCATCATATTTTAGCAGAACAATTACAAAAACATGAAATTAAACGAATTTATATTGCATTAGTTCATGGTACAATTAAAGGTAGATCAGGAACCATTAAAGCGCCTATTGCTAGAAGCAATAATAATCGTCTAAAAATGATGGTCAATGAACAAAATAGTAAGAAAGCAACTACTCATTTTACAGTTATTGAGCGATTTAAAGACTATACTTTAGTTCAATGTCAATTAGAAACTGGTCGAACACACCAAATTCGTGTTCATTTTGAGTGAATTGAACATCCAATTGTAAATGACCCTTTATACAGCAAGGTTAAATTGGAAAATGCTAATATTGGACAATACTTACATGCTAAAGTCATTACCTTTACTCATCCCACAACTAAAAAAGTTATGACTTTTGAATGTAATTTACCTGATTTTTTTGAAAATAAATTACAATTATTACGAAAGGAAAGTGTTAAATAATGGATGATAATATTCTAGATATTTTAGGTTTACAATTAGTTGATTATTTTATTAGTCATCAAGATTATCGACCATTTAATGTTCCTAAAGAATTAAAACTACATGTTAAAGGTGAAGTATATCTAACTAATAAAGATAGTAATACTTATCATATCATTAAAATTATTAAAGAAAATAATTTTAATCCTCACCATTTAAAAAACAAAGATGAAGTTTATGAAATTTTACATAAACAATTAGCAGATGAAGGTGTTAAAGATATTCGTTATTTAATGGTTATTTTAAATGATGATAACCAAAACGAAAATCGAATGTCACCAGCGGTTGATGTTATTATTGCTACTAGTGACAAAATTGTTCAAGAATTATCTAAAATTTATCCTAGTATTACTAAATTTATTAAGGTAGACTTACCCCAACTTGAAACTGAAACCGAAAATAATGAAGAGACTAATGAAGATAATAGTACTGGAACTTTAAGTGATAATTGAAAAAAAGTTAATTTTCAAAACCGTCGTTACTTAAGCGAAACATTAAAAAAATGTACTAATGCTAATTTGGCAGTTACCTGATTTCTTTTTATAATTCCTATTATTACACTTGTTGTTTTTCTAGTAATTATAAATCTTAGTCAAGATGATTGATTAGCATTAGATTATAAACAACAACATTTGCTTTTTGGTGCCAATTATCATAACTTAATATTTGGTGCTTATCAATATTGAAGGTGATTAATTTACCCATTTGCTGGTAATGATATAAATCCTTCAGCTCCTATTAATTTAATATTTTCACTCTGAATGTTTTATCGTGTTGGCAGATTTGTTGAAGGATTTTATGGATGATGAAAAGCAATTTTCATTTGAATTGGTGCAATGATTCTAACCGGTATTTTACAAAGTGTTGTTGATAATATTAATATCATGTCAGGATTTTGAGTTTTTCCTGTAATTTCATTAGGAGCAATGTTACCTTTCATTTGAAATTATAAATTATTTAAAACTCCAATTATGAGTCGTTTCTTTACAACTATTTTATTAATGTTAATATTTTGATTTATAACTGATCAACAAGTAGTGACATTATTATATTGAATGATTGCTTTTGTCACAGGATGATTATTTGCTTCTTTAATCGGATATCATAATCGTAAAATAACTGTGTATTATGCTTTTAGTCCAATTGCTATTGGTTCATTAGTATTATTTGCTGGTTTACTTTGAGGTTTAAATAATTATTATCCTGTTGATGATAATAATTATACTTTAGAAGTATTAAAACAATATCAAAAACTTGGTCTAATTAGTCAAAGTACTATTAATAGTATTATGCTTAATTACTTTCATATACAAGTATAAAAAAAGTAGGATTTTTCCTACTTTTTTTATAAATAAAATTCTATATTTTTTTTAATGCATCAAATAAATACTTTTCTTCCTCTTTTGTAAGAAGATTAGTATTAATAACTATTTGTCTACTATTAATATCAATAATTTTAAAATCTATAGCAATATATGAATAATTATTAAAATTAATTTTTAATCTTTCTGATCATTCAATTATCATAAAATTATTCATCATTATTTCATAATATTCTTCTAAATGAGGATTAATTAAACGATAAGCATCCATATGAATTAAATTTCATTCATATTTAGTTTGATACTTATTTCAAATAATAAAAGTTGGTGAATTAATAATATTTTTAACTCCAAGTAAATTACCAATTAATTTAGTAATTTGTGTTTTACCACTACCAAGCGGACCATTTAATAATAAAATTAAATTTGGTTTAGCAATTTTAGCAATTATTTTGGCAAGAGTATTAGTGTCATCTAAATTTTTTAATATATATACATTTTTTTTCATAATAACCTTCTTTAATAATTATTTTATACTTTACAAACTATTATACAAAATAATAACTTATTTTCTAAATTATTATTTTTCTTATTTAAAAGTTATTACTGCTCATATGTTTCTTTTTTAACTACTACTTTTTCTTTACTTCTTACAAAAAATCATTGATAAAAACCAAAACCAGAATTACCAAGAGCAACAATTCACATTAATAAAAGATTTACATCCAAACGATTATGAGCAACTCCCGAATACATAGCTATTTGAAAAATATTAACAATTATTCAAAAAATTCATTGTTCACGAAAACGTAATAACATTAGTATTTGCGCAACAATACTTAAAGAATTAGTTAATGAATCTAGAATATGTGGTAAAACTTGTTGAAAAGTATTACCATCAAAATCATATTTCCCTAAAATTACACGTGAAAATTCAGGAATTTCAAAATAAAAAAATACTGATAAAACAATTGCAAAGTAAATAGTAACAATACTTGTCTTTAAATTTAAACGTTTAGAAATTATTTCTTGTTGTGAATCTAAATGAAATTTCCATAAACTATAGCCAATAAATTGAAAAGGCAAAAAGAAAAATAAATTCAACTGCATATCACCAACATAATCTCAAACTAAAGCAATACAACCATAAATACTAACAACAAAAAAGCCTCAAAAAAAATTAGAAATTTTACCAAATGAAATTAAAATTATACAAATAACATTAGTAAAAGCAGCAATACCATTTAAGAATAATAATACTTGCTGTCAAGGATGATAAGCTTGACGATTTACAATAGTTCAGACCGAAGGATATAAATTAGGATTAATAAAATGATTCAAGTCAAAAAATGTATTTCATAACATAAAAATTCCTAAACAAATAATAACTACTTTAGCAGAAAATGGAATTTTATTAAGATCTTTGGGTATTGATAATAAAAATTCTTTTATATTTTTCTTTCTTTTTATAAATCTAAATTTTATATCTTTAAACATATTTTCTTCCTTTTAAATTTATTTACGGACTTCTCCCCACATGTACTTGTGGAGGAAACAATGAAATTGAATGAGTTCAAAAATGCTTTTCAAACAGAACAGGATTGTTTAAAATATATAGCAAGTTTGAAGAAAAACAAATGTATCATGTGTTCTTGAACAAGTTTGAATACTTCTAATTTAAGAAGAATAAGATGTTTGAAATGTCATCAAACATTTAGTATTCTTCATGGCACCATTTTTTACAAGTCACAAACACCTTTGAGATTTTGATTTTATCTCATCTTAAGATGAATAAACACCAAACATGGAATTACATCAACTGATGTTGCAAAAGAATTGGGTGTGACTTTGAAAACTGCTTGAAGAATGGGTCATGAAATCAGAAATCGTATTGCCAAACAAGAACATCAATTTATTGTTGAGGGCATAGTGCAAATGGATGAAATGTATCTTTCACATATGGGTTTTAAAAAACAAGGAAGATCTTTGATAAATAAAACATTAATTGTTGGGATTTATGAAAAAACAACCAATAATTTAATTGTGAAAGTAATCAAAAACGCAAAAAATAAAAATCTTTTGCAGTTTGCAAGAAACCATATTTCTTCAAAGTGTGATGTACATACTGATTCTTGAAAAGGATATCGTGATTTCAAATCACTTTTCCCTAATCACAAAACAGTTAACCATCAAGATGGTTATGTTTCAAAAATTGGCGTAAATACCAATCAAATTGAATCAGTATGAAAACATATACGAAGAACATTTAAAACACATATCAAAGTTGCAAAACATCATGTTCATTTATATGCCAAAGAAGCTGCATATAAATTCAACAAGATACCTACTTTTGAAACTGTAATGCTATGTTTCATTTAAAAATGTGGGGAGAAGTCCGTAGATAGACTTTTCTCAGCATTTATGCGATAAAATTTAAAAATAGTACATAAAGGGAGAAAAGCCTTTATTTATTTATGTTCACTATTGTATTATTCAATCGTAATTTTCCATAAATTGCCAATGTAAGTGCATCATTAACTTTATCTAGTTCACTCTCATTAATAAAAATACCATTAATACCATTTTCACCAATACTACCATCACCTTTACCAAAATAACTTAACTTTAAATCTAAATTCAAACTAGATAAATCAACAGCATAAAAATGTCATATTTTTATTGAAGTTTTATTAGCATAGTAACTACCAAGTCTATAAATACAATCAAGTTTTAAACTTCTAATATTAATTCCTGTCTCTTCTAAAATTTCATTCTTAACAGTTTCTAGTGATGATTTACCTAATTTACAACCACCTGTTAGAGTACTAAAAAATGATATCTTTTTATTTTCAAATAAAGGATTCTTTTCTTTCATTAATAAAAATCAATATTGATTGTATTTATATACAAAAGGTAAAACTGCAACTCCTTCATTATTACATCATGGTTCACTAACACCTGTCATAAAGCCATTAGTAATTAACTTTAAAAATTTTCCCATAATAAACCCCCTTTATACTATAAGTAATATTATAACATTAACTTAAAATTCAATTTGAAATTTTATACTAACTAAAAATAAAATTTATCCCAAATATTAATGAAAAAAATCATAAATAATTCCCTACTAAGATAATAGTTAATATATAATTTATTTACGGACTTCTCCCCACATGTACTTGTGGAGGAAACAATGAAATTGAATGAGTTCAACAATGCTTTTCAAACAGAACAGGATTGTTTAAAATATATAGCAAGTTTGAAGAAAAACAAATGTATTATGTGTTCTCGAACAAGTTTGAATACTTCTAATTTAAGAAGAATAAGATGTTTGAAATGTCATCAAACATTTAGTATTCTTCATGGCACCATTTTTACAAGTCACAAACACCTTTGAGATTTTGATTTTATCTCATCTTTATATGAATAAACACCAAACATGGAATTACATCAACTGATGTTGCAAAAGAATTGGGTGTGACTTTGAAAACTGCTTGAAGAATGGGTCATGAAATCAGAAATCGTATTGCCAAACAAGAACATCAATTTATTGTTGAGGGCATAGTGCAAATGGATGAAATGTATCTTTCACATATGGGTTTTAAAAAACAAGGAAGATCTTTGATAAATAAAACATTAATTGTTGGGATTTATGAAAAAACAACCAATAATTTAATTGTGAAAGTAATCAAAAACGCAAAAAGTAAAAATCTTTTTCAGTTTGCAAGAAACCATATTTCTTCAAAGTGTGATGTACATACTGATTCTTGAAAAGGATATCGTGATTTCAAATCACTTTTCCCTAATCACAAAACAGTTAACCATCAAGATGGTTATGTTTCAAAAATTGGCGTAAATACCAATCAAATTGAATCAGTATGAAAACATATACGAAGAACATTTAAAACACATATCAAAGTTGCAAAACATCATGTTCATTTATATGCCAAAGAAGCTGCATATAAATTCAACAAGATACCTACTTTTGAAACTGTAATGCTATGTTTCATTTAAAAATGTGGGGAGAAGTCCGTAGATAGGCTTTTCTCAGCATTTATGTGATAAAATTTAAAAATAGTACATAAAGGGAGAAAAGCCTTTATTTATTATATAAATTATATAAAAATAAATAGGAGGAACAATAATGATTTACACAATTAATAATTTATTTATTAATAGTAACGATAAAACTAAAAAAATACCAACACAAGTAACTGTTAACGGTTGGGTTCGTTCTAATCGAAATAGTAAAAAAGTTGGGTTTTTAGATTTAAATGATGGTTCTTCAATTAATAACTTACAAGTAGTATATGATCCAAATTTAGAAAATACTAACAATTTAACTAATGTTACTACCGGTAGTGCTGTTACTATTACTGGTAATTTAATTTTAACACCAAATGCGAAACAACCATTTGAACTAAAAGTAATTACTGCTACTGTCTACAACATATGCGCTAATGATTATCCAATCCAAAAAAAAGAACATACAAATGAATTTCTTCGTGAACATGCACACTTACGTGTTCGTACTAATACTTTCTTGTCATTATTTAGAATTCGTGATCAAGTATCATGATCTATTCATAAATTTTTCCATGATAATCAATTTATTTACCTACATAGTCCTCTTATTACAGCTAATGATGCTGAAGGTGCTGGTGAAAATTTTATTGTTACTACTATAACTAATGATAAATATGAAAAGGATTTTTTTGGGAAAAAAGCCTCATTAACTGTTAGTGGTCAGTTAAATGCTGAAGCCTACGCTCAATCTTTACAAAAAGTTTATACATTTGGACCAACATTTCGTGCTGAAAAATCTAATACTACACGTCACGCAGCAGAATTTTGAATGGTAGAACCAGAATTTACCTTTAGTAATCTACAAGATAATATTATACTAGCCCAAAAAGTAATAAAAACTGTTATTAGAGATGTTCTAAATAATTGTAATTCTGAATTAAAATTTTTAGAACAAAAACAAGAAACTAAAAATGAACAATCACTAATTGAAAAATTAGAAAAAGTTGCCGATTTTAAATCTGATTTTAAAGTTATTACTTATACAGAAGTCATTGAATTACTTTTAAATGCACAAAAAAAAGGAAAAAAATTTGAATTTAATGAAATTAAATGAGGAATTGATTTACAATCAGAACATGAAAGGTATTTATGTGAAGAAATAACTAAACAACCAACTTTTGTTATTAACTATCCACAGACCATCAAAGCTTTTTACATGAAACTTAATCCAATTGATAGTAATTATCCACAACAAAAAACAGTGGCAGCTATGGATTTATTAGTGCCAGGGATTGGTGAATTAATTGGTGGTTCTGTTCGTGAAGATAATTATGAACAATTACTAAAAAATAGAACCCAATTCAAAATTGAAGGTAATGATCTACAATGATATTTTGATTTAAGAAAATATGGATATGCACCAAGTGCTGGTTTTGGTTTAGGTCTAGAAAGATTTTTAATGTTTATTACTGGTATTAATAATATTAGAGATGTTATTCCTTTTCCTCGTACACCAAATAACTTATTATTCTAAAATAATAATATTTTAATAATATCTTTTTAAATTAAACTTATAATGTTATTTAAAATTCCTATTACTACATTAAAATCCAAAATAATATATAATTAATTTAGTATTAAATAAGGCTTTTCTCCCATTATGTACTATTTTTAAATTTTATCACATAAATGCTGAGAAAAGCCTATCTACGGACTTCTCCCCACATTTTTAAATGAAACATAGCATTACAGTTTCAAAAGTAGGTATCTTGTTGAATTTATATGCAGCTTCTTTGGCATATAAATGAACATGATGTTTTGCAACTTTGATATGTGTTTTAAATGTTCTTCGTATATGTTTTCATACTGATTCAATTTGATTGGTATTTACGCCAATTTTTGAAACATAACCATCTTGATGGTTAACTGTTTTGTGATTAGGGAAAAGTGATTTGAAATCACGATATCCTTTTCAAGAATCAGTATGTACATCACACTTTGAAGAAATATGGTTTCTTGCAAACTGCAAAAGATTTTTACTTTTTGCGTTTTTGATTACTTTCACAATTAAATTATTGGTTGTTTTTTCATAAATCCCAACAATTAATGTTTTATTTATCAAAGATCTTCCTTGTTTTTTAAAACCCATATGTGAAAGATACATTTCATCCATTTGCACTATGCCCTCAACAATAAATTGATGTTCTTGTTTGGCAATACGATTTCTGATTTCATGACCCATTCTTCAAGCAGTTTTCAAAGTCACACCCAATTCTTTTGCAACATCAGTTGATGTAATTCCATGTTTGGTGTTTATTCATCTAAAGATGAGATAAAATCAAAATCTCAAAGGTGTTTGTGACTTGTAAAAAATGGTGCCATGAAGAATACTAAATGTTTGATGACATTTCAAACATCTTATTCTTCTTAAATTAGAAGTATTCAAACTTGTTCAAGAACACATGATACATTTGTTTTTCTTCAAACTTGCTATATATTTTAAACAATCCTGTTCTGTTTGAAAAGCATTGTTGAACTAATTCAATCTCATTGTTTCCTCCACAAGTACATGTGGGGAGAAGTCCGGTAAATAATTATTAATAAGTTAAAAAAAGAAAGGATATTTATATGCCAAAGTCATATGAAATTATAAAAACAATATTTAAAAAAATACTTTTAAATTAAAAAGTAAACGTTTAAATCTAGAAATAATGATTGATTATAATCAAAAAGATCTAATTAATGTTCAACACTCAATTTACAATAGTTAAAAAGCAACCATTTTTTCTAAAGAATTACAAGAATTTTTAAAAAATGCTTACCATAATGCAGTTGCATCTAAAAAATAGATATCCCATGAGTAATAACAGCAACTTTTAATTTACCAAAATTTGAAATTAATCAAAAAAATTTACCAAATTCATCATATATAACTGAAATTAATGACTTAAAAAATAAAATTATTAAAGAAGGTATAACTATTAAAAATGATGAAACATACTTTGAAACTAAACTTTCTTTAAAAGAAATATGTCAAAACTTTAATATTGAAAATTATAACATAAAAGAATTACTAAATGATTGCTTAAAAATCCCAGATAATAATTTTGAAAAAATCAAACAACAAAGTAATTTAGATACTAAAGAAAACAAAACTTATAATTGATTTTTTACTTCTATAATTTTTACCCTATATGTTTCTTTAATACCTTTAATATCAACAATATCACCAACAACACAACTCATAATTGATACTGCTAATGGGCACTCATTAGAAATTAATCCTTCAAATGGATTACTTTCAATACTTCCAACAATTTTAAATTTTTCTTCTGAATTAGAAACAATTTTACCATCTTTAATTTTTACAATTGTTACTCAACTACCAACACGAACTGCTTTGATATTACTATTTTTACGTTGTTTTTGTTCTTCAAGAATAACAGCACTAGTAATAATCGTTTCAAGTTCTTGAATGCGTGCTTCATTTTTGCCTTGCTCTTCACGCGCACTAGTATAATCAGCATTTTCTGATAAATCACCATCAGCCCTAGCTGCTTTTAATCGTTCTTTTATTGATTCACGTTCAACATTAATTCGTTTATATAATTCAGTTTTTAACTTTTCTAAACCTTGTTCTGAAATTATTATTTCTTTATTTTTGTTAATTTCGCTCATTAAATGCCTCCATTTATATAATTTAATATTTTAAAACCATTTACTTTACTAATTTTTCTTCTTTTAATAAAGAAATAATTTCTGATTTAACTTCTTCAAGTTTTTTATCTTCTTCTTTGTCATCCATTTTTGTAATAATAAAAGCAATTTTACTAAAATTTTTTGCTTGTAAACCTAGAAAATTAAGAACTGACTTAACTTTAACCTTAGTTTCATTACCAGTAAGTTTTACTGGCTTCGTAATATCTGCATTATCAGGTAATTTAATGACTTCTACCTCAATATTTTTATACTTACTAATAGCAGCTGCAATTTTGGTTATTGGTCGTGCATGTAAACCAATCTTTTTTTCATCATCAATTTGCACAGCATAAATAATACAATTCATTTTTTTCCTCCAAGATTTCTTAAAAATTTGTATAATATAGTTTATTTATAACATATTTTTTATTTTTTTAAAAAAAATATATAATTTAAATGTTTCCTTAAGGACGGCTAACAAATTTAACAAATTTTTTACATAATAATTTTCAATATAATATATTATAGAAATACTCCTTTCCTTATTTATAAAAATTAACAAAGACGAGAATAAAAATCTTGTCTTTTTTTGTAATTGTAGAATTTTAAAATTTTTAATAAACCTCTTTAACACTATTATCAACACGTGTTAGGGAACTAAAACAGTGAACTACAACACAGTTGTTAAAATAGTAGCTAGCATGTGGACTTGCATGAATAAATAATAAGTGGATGATGCCTAATAAAATATACTAACCATTTAATGGTAATTCTTGGGGTGGGAGCGAATTGGAAACTAGTATATATAGACCCCCGAAGTGGGGACATACTATTATTCTTTATTTAATCAACCTTGCCACTCTCCAGTGAGCAAGTGTTGGTTTTATTTTTTATTTTTTTTGAAAAAATTTTTGGACGAGAAAATAAATTTCAAACTTGTAAAAAAATTGAGCGGTGCCGGTTCAATTAAAATATTAATTTGCTAAACGCAAATTAAATAAATATTGAATCGAATGCCTCAATGTTTTTTTAAAATTTCACAATTTATTTTTGAGCCCAGAATTGCTGGAATGAATAAAACGAATAGTAGTATTATTAATAATCTAAAAATCAAAATATATGTTTTTTATGCTAGAAGCAACAGAACATATTAGTAAAGGATTATTATGAAAATAGAATTTAAAAAAGAACAAATTGTTAAAAATAAGCCACAATCTATTCTTATTGATTATGTTGAATATAAATTATCACTTCCAAAATGAATGATTAAAAATAATTCTTTTATTGTTGATAGGCATTGGTTAGATAAGTTTACTTTCTTGTCTTCAAATCTGTACAAATTGGTTTGGAGACATTTTTAATCGTAAAATCATTCTATCATTATTTCATCAGTTAATAAATTTTCTTAATGCTTCTGTGAAATGTTTAATGCTATTAAACTTGTTACCAAACATAATTTTAAAATCTCTTTTGATTCAGCGATTTAAACATTCACTTACTTGGTTGCCTTTAAATCCTGATAAACTTTTTGAATGAATTAAAGTTTTACTTTTATTAAAACTATTTGTAACTATTTTACTAGTATTACCTGAACCTAAATCAGACTGGATAAATGTTGCAAATATTTTATGTTCTTTACGACTTGCCTTTGTTACTTGATTAAGAACATTTAAAATGGTTATTGCATTTTCACTTTTATTAATTTTTCAACCAACTATAGCATTACTATTCATATCTGTAGCAATTTCTAATAATAATTTAGTTTTTTTATTATTAATAATCGGACTTCTCCCCACATGTACTTGTGGAGGAAACAATGAAATTGAATGAGTTCAACAATGCTTTTCAAACAGAACAGGATTGTTTAAAATATATAGCAAGTTTGAAGAAAAAAAATGTATCATGTGTTCTTGAACAAGTTTGAATACTTCTAATTTAAGAAGAATAAGATGTTTGAAATGTCATCAAACATTTAGTATTCTTCATGGCACCATTTTTTACAAGTCACAAACACCTTTGAGATTTTGATTTTATCTAATCTTTAGATGAATAAACACCAAACATGGAATTACATCAACTGATGTTGCAAAAGAATTGGGTGTGACTTTGAAAACTGCTTGAAGAATGGGTCATGAAATCAGAAATCGTATTGCCAAACAAGAACATCAATTTATTGTTGAGGGCATAGTGCAAATGGATGAAATGTATCTTTCACATATGGGTTTTAAAAAACAAGGAAGATCTTTGATAAATAAAACATTAATTGTTGGGATTTATGAAAAAACAACCAATAATTTAATTGTGAAAGTAATCAAAAACACAAAAAGTAAAAATCTTTTGCAGTTTGCAAGAAACCATATTTCTTCAAAGTGTGATGTACATACTGATTCTTGAAAAGGATATCGTGATTTCAAATCACTTTTCCCTAATCACAAAACAGTTAACCATCAAGATGGTTATGTTTCAAAAATTGGCGTAAATACCAATCAAATTGAATCAGTATGAAAACATATACGAAGAACATTTAAAACACATATCAAAGTTGCAAAATATCATGTTCATTTATATGCCAAAGAAGCTGCATATAAATTCAACAAGATACCTACTTTTGAAACTGTAATGCTATGTTTCATTTAAAAATGTGGGGAGAAGTCCGTAGATAGGCTTTTCTCAGCATTTATGCGATAAAATTTAAAAATAGTACATAAAGGGAGAAAAGCCTTAATAATTAATTCTTTAAATCAAGTACCATCGATGCCAACTTTTTCAAGATAAGTATTACTGGTAAAATTACGTTTTAATAAATCTTGGAAATTTGATTTTAAGGCATTAGATTTCGCTCTACGCTGTTTTTTGGGTTTGGTTAATAGTTTGTGTGATATTATTATCTTCTAATAACCTCATAATGCTGTTTTTACTGCATTTAAGATTGGTGTTGTTTTTCTTTAATTCTAATCTCACCTTTTCTAAACTAGTAATTTTAATTATTTTATCTTTGTTGCTAATAACAACAATTTTATTTAATTCTTTTAATAACTCATTATCAATTTTTGTTTGATATTTATTTTTACCGTTTTTTATTCATTTATAATATGCAACTTTACTGATAGGTAACAAACTAATTATGTCATTAATTCCATAATTTTTATTTCTATATTTATCAACTATTAAAAAACATTTACTTTTCAATAATTTACTATTTAAAATATTTTGATTTTTTTTTAATTCTTTATCACAGGATTGTTTTTGTCTTAAAAATTCATTTTTTATTTTTTCTTTTAGTAGTGACTTTTTGAGTTTTTTATTTTCAAGTTTTAAATTTTTATCTTTGATATTCACTTTATCTATTTGATGATTTGTTTGAAAAGTATGAATAGTAATTAATTTATTATTTTTTTGATATTTTTTTACTCAATTATAAATTAATGATCTGGTTGATAATTGATATTTGGTTTTAATATCAATGGTTTTTAATTTTTTAAGGCTTTTCTCCCTTTATGTACTATTTTTAAATTTTATCACATAAATGTTGAGAAAAGCCTATCTACGGACTTCTCCCCACATTTTTAAATGAAACATAGCATTACAGTTTCAAAAGTAGGTATCTTGTTGAATTTATATGCAGCTTCTTTGGCATATAAATGAACATGATGTTTTGCAACTTTGATATGTGTTTTAAATGTTCTTCGTATATGTTTTCATACTGATTCAATTTGGTTGGTATTTACGCCAATTTTTGAAACATAACCATCTTGATGGTTAACTGTTTTGTGATTAGGGAAAAGTGATTTGAAATCACGATATCCTTTTCAAGAATCAGTATGTACATCACACTTTGAAGAAATATGGTTTCTTGCAAACTGCAAAAGATTTTTACTTTTTGCGTTTTTGATTACTTTCACAATTAAATTATTGGTTGTTTTTTCATAAATCCCAACAATTAATGTTTTATTTATCAAAGATCTTCCTTGTTTTTTAAAACCCATATGTGAAAGATACATTTCATCCATTTGCACTATGCCCTCAACAATAAATTGATGTTCTTGTTTGGCAATACGATTTCTGATTTCATGACCCATTCTTCAAGCAGTTTTCAAAGTCACACCCAATTCTTTTGCAACATCAGTTGATGTAATTCCATGTTTGGTGTTTATTCATCTAAAGATGAGATAAAATCAAAATCTCAAAGGTGTTTGTGACTTGTAAAAAATGGTGCCATGAAGAATACTAAATGTTTGATGACATTTTAAACATCTTATTCTTCTTAAATTAGAAGTATTCAAACTTGTTCAAGAACACATGATACATTTGTTTTTCTTCAAACTTGCTATATATTTTAAACAATCCTGTTCTGTTTGAAAAGCATTGTTGAACTCATTCAATTTCATTGTTTCCTCCACAAGTACATGTGGGGAGAAGTCCGTTTTTTAATTACTACATATTCATTTAAAACATCTAGTTTAATTTTTCTTGTATAAACTTTATATTTCATCTTTACTCCTTAACTATTAATTATTTAAACTAATCATACTGTCTAGATTAAAAATTATAGGAGTAAACTTAACTAACTTATGCCATGATTAGTGAACAAATCTTACCATGAAATCTAGCAAAACAATTTATAGGACAAGAAAAATCAGTTTTAAATTTAATTGCTATTGGTGGTGGAAGTGAAACAAGAAAAGAAATTATTAATAATGCAAGAGTAACAAATGCTAAAATTGGTTATGATGTTTCTAAAAATTCAAAAGTATGACCATTATCTGATGAACTAGAATTAAAAGATAAAAAATTAGAGTCATGATTTTTAGTAAGTAACTATAATTTATTTATTTCTACAACCGATAAATTTTATGATGTTGAAATAGAAATAAAAGATAGACCACCAATTGATAGTTTACAAAAAGTATTATTAGATATGTTAACTTACACTTATACATATAATAGAAATTTTGATGGTGCATCTTTAAATCCAAATCAACCAAATGAGTTAGATAAATTACGTGCTAAATTTGAAGGACAAAAACCTGATGAAGTAATTAGTAATTTATTTAAACAATGAGAACTTGATTATCCAAATTACATAAAATTACCACAAATACAAATTTTTAAACAAATAATAATTATGTTATCAAAATATATCTATTCTAATATGTCAATTAATAAAGGTTTAAATGATGATTATAAATTATTATTACCTTATTATTTTGAATTAAAATCTAATCCTATACATACAGATACAGGTAAAATTTGAAATTTTAAAGATGCAAAAGTTATATTAAAATCTGAATATTTTGATTTTACAGATATTAATAATATTAAATTAAAAAATAATGACATTAGTCAAAATGAATTATTCAAACTAGATAATAATCAATTTAATTGACTATCTATAACTAATGAACTAGAAAGTAATAACATACCTTCATTAATTCCTGCTGATTGAACATTAGGAAATGATGAATATGGAAAATATTTTACAAAAGTAATGATTGATAAAAGTAAAACTGAAAATGCTTTAAATTTATATGGTTCAAATAAATCTCAATTATTTTCTAAATTTCAATTTTATAAAGAAATATCACAAATTGATAATGATAATGAATTTGAATTACAAACTGAAAATCCAATTAATAACTTAAATCGGATTGAAGTTAGCGGAATTTTTGGTGCTGGAAATTATGATTTAATTTTAATAACTGATAAACAAGAAATTAATTTAAAAAATATTAATTTATTTGATAAATATAACGAAAATATTTCTTATATAAATTTAGAAATTTAATTAACAAAATATCCTTCAGGATATTTACCATCTCATTTAAAATCATCACTTTCAGTTGGTTTATTTGCAAAATATAAATATATTATATTTGATGGGTCACTATCATTTTTATGTTCTCAAATTGTAGTATCTCCAAAAACTCATTCATGATTTGGTTTTAAAAATTTATTAAGTTTATTACTTTCATGGGTAAGCACCCCCCATGATTAATCCAATTATTGCTAAAAATAATGCTAAAATTAATGTTATGTTATAAAAATTTGTTTTTATTCATGTTTTCATATTAAATTACTCCTTTTTTCCTTGATTTTACTTTTAAATTGTACTATTTTTGATTATTTTTACAATATGCTATTAAAAGCAAAAATAACGCCTAAATACAAGGAGTTTATTTTGTGAGACCTATAACTATTAATGATATTCAACTTGTTTATTATATAGCAAATGTGAAGATACTTTTTTTCACACTAGCATTATTTTTACCCCTAATTACATTTTTATATGGATAAAAGGCATAAAATAATGCATCATAAGGGTCTTGATACATATTTCTGTCGGGAATGTTAGTTTTTGTTTCATCATAACGTAATTCTTCTAAACATTGAATAGTTTTTGGTAAATCATTTTTATTAGCATAAAAGTTTCCATAACTCATAATATTTCTCATTCATACTACTCTATTAGTTAATCCGGCTTCTTGATTTAGATTTGAAGCATGTTTAATAGCAGTTTGTGTTATTAAAATAGTATTATGCTCATCTATTAATTTTTGATTTAATCAATCCATTGCTGTTCTTGCTTTATCATCATAAAAATAAATTACTTGGTCAAAATTTTCAAAATTATCCATTAATCCTAAAATTTCATTTACATAAGCATTAATTTTTTCATTTTCATTAATAAAGTCATTAGGTGTAACTACTAATTCACAAATAATATAAGAATCATAATATCCAGTATTATTATATTCTTTAAACCCAACTACCATAAATACAGTATTGTCTTTTGGTCCCGTAGCTCAATCAATACCAACACTATAAAAATCAAATTTATACATATCTTTTTCTTGATTATAAAATTGTTTTAAATCATATGTTTGTCAATATTTTAATGTTTTTTGAAATGGGAAAATTGTTGCATCACTATCTAAAAATTCAAAACCATAAAAAACAGTATTAAATTCATCAGGATTACTTTTTTTCATTTCTAATAATGTTTTTTGTTGAATTTCTGGTAATTTTTTTCAAAATGGTTGAATAGTAAATCTTAAAACAAATAAACCTAAACCACTAAATATGTCTTTATTTTCATAGTAAACTTTACCAACTTTTTTAAGATTATCCATGACTTTATCATTTAAAGGTAAAAATGGTGTACAGTATTTTAAATAAAATGGGTGGTATTTATCATATGGATTACATGTAAAAGTAATGAAAAAACTTTTATAAAAATAACGAGTAATTTTTTGTCCGAAGGTATTACTATATATATTTTTATCAATAAATGTTCAACTTCATTCTTTAATTGGTTCATTTGAGACTTTAATACGATTACTTCTAAACATAGAATTTTGTAATCTTTCATATCGATATGTTAATTGTTTTTCTGTTAGTGTTTCTTTTTCTTCTGCCATAATAATTTCATCTGTTCTTGAACCTAAAAAAACTAGACCCACCTGCTTCTTTTCCAAAAATCTTATTACCATTAGCATAACCAATAAAATCAATTTGCTGATTATTAGGAAAAATAATACATCCCCCATCCTTAGTAATTTTTCATTTAATGCCATGTGGATTACTTGGTAATAAATTAATATCATATTCATCTAACAAGACTTGACAAACATTCATTAATGCACCAATTGTAGTTTCACTATGAGTATTTTCATATCTTCTTACTTCTTGGACACTACTATCACTAAAATTACAACATATAAATAAATCAAATGCTAAACAATTTCAGGTTTTTCTTGTTCCACGTGCAGTTGGAACAAAACGATAAAAACAATTAGTTGTGAAAAATTCTGCTCATTCATCACCAACAAATTTTTTAAAAATATCTCAACTAAAACCATAATTATTATCACTAAAATTAAGATTATATTTTTTATTTAATTGTCCATAACTACTAATAAAAGCCCTATTTTCTCCTTATTTTTTAAAAAAATTAAACTTAAACTATTAACAAATCCAAATTTAGAAAGGAATATTAAACATGAGTACAAAATACAAATGAATTTATCAAAAAGAATACGCTAATATCAATCAATTAGTATTAGCACACATATAAAGCAAAAATGAGAAAAATTAGATAGAAAATTTTTTAAAACAAGAGATAAAAATAAATATAAAATTATTGATTATAAAGAAAGAAAAAGAAAAACAAAATATGGAATAGTAATTTATAAACGACATATTTATGAACATTATAACATGGAATTACAAAAATGAGTACGTATTTGTTTAGTTGATGAAGAATTAGAATTACCAAAATATAAAAGAATTGGAGAAGACATAGAACAAATTGTTATTGAATATTTTGCTGATGGAAAAAGATACAAAGATATTTGTGATATTTTGAAAGATGCTGGTTTAACTACAATGGATATTCATAGAATTTTTGAAAAACATAAAGTTTTTAATGAAAATGTAGCAAAAATTAAATTAGAAAAAAATCAACCTATTTATATAAGTATTGATGATGGACATCGAAAGTTTTGAGAATTTAAACGTAAAATTAATAAATATTCAATGCGTTTATTAGCATTTTATACAGATAATATTAATCACAAATTAGTTAATAAAAGAGTGAATGTTATTATCAGAGCAAATAAAACAGCAATTGGAGTTAAGAAAACTGCTGAATTTATTTTAGAACAAGGAAAAAGATTTTTTGAAAATTTTGAACAAGCTAAAATCATTATTTGTGGAGATAGTGCAGGATGAATTAAAGAAGTTGCAAATTATTTAGATGCACAATTTGTTTTAGATAAATTTCATTTAATTAGAACATTATATCTTGGTATACTTGCTGGAAATAAAGGTAAATATTTTAAAGAATATAATACTTGTAAAAACTTTATTGAAAATGGTCAATATGATAAGTTAATTAATTACTTATATCAAGAATTAGACAATCATAAAAAATTAAAAAAACAATATTTTAAAAATAATAAACAGGGAATTATTAATCAATCTGCAAAGTGAAATATTGGTACTTTTGCTGAAAGTAATATTTGGCATATTTTAAAAGAAATGCTTGGAAATAGAACATATAACATTAATATTTATATAAAAATGGCTATCTTTAAATGTAATCAAATAAATTTAAAAACGTAGTATTAATGAATATAGTAATTATTGATTATTTCACAATTTTGGATTGCATCTCAAAAATTATTATTTTTTAATTTTATTTTAAAACCAATAATCAAAAAAGTTAACGAAATAGTAATAATTGTTAAAATTGGAACTAAAATATAACAAAAAAACACTCCAATTTGTAATTGAATTCAATTATTATAATTGTTATTATTTCCAGTAAAATAACATATAAAACTTGGAGAATGAATTAAAATATAATTCATACTTAAAATATTTAACAATTTAAATCCATTTATTTGTCTTAAAATTAATTTTGAATTTTTATCAATTTGTACATAATTATAATAATTTGAAATACCTATTAAAATTAAACCAATAGTAATAATTATAATAGTTAAAATAAATAGTAATACAGTTATTAACTGTAATTTTTTAGTTTTCATCTTAAAAATCTCCTTTTATGTGCATTATTTTAGCATATAGTAAAATTTAATATAAGTACTTTAGTTGCAATTAATTTTAGTAAGTAGTAATGTATATTTACAATTACATAACAAAAGTCTTAATTTATTCTCGTCTAAATGATAATAAAGACACTATTGATAAAATTATTCCGCATTTTTGTTACCCCCCTTATAAATAATGTCCTAGTAAATATTCAATTTTTTACAAATAAATTTTATTTTTTTTAAAAAAAAATAAATAAATATGGTATTATTTATTAGTTAAAACATTAATAAGGAGAAAATAACTATGGCAAGAAAATGTGCTTTAAGTGGTATTGGTCCACTAGCTGGTAACAACCGTTCGCATGCGATGAACTCTTCTAGAAGAAAATGAAATCCAAACTTACAACCAGTAAAAATTGGTGGAAAAACTTTAATGATTAGTGCTCGTACTTTAAAAACTTTAAAGAAAAATAATGCTTTAGATAATAAAAAATAAAGTTATTTTATCTTTTGAATTATATAAATAAAGAATACTAATAAAAGAAAGAAATACTTTTCTTTTATTTTTTATATTAAATTAAAAATATTTAATAAAATGGTATTAAGTTAACTAGTAATACCATTTTTTAATTACTAAAAAATATTAATAATATAGTCTAGAATCTACATTTTTTATAAAAATGAAATAATTTTTCTAGTTTTTATCAATTATATTGTTATAATACGTGTATGATAAAGAAAACTCTCAGTTGGGTGGATTTATATGCTAAAAAAAAGAATTTTGTCATTATTTTGATTAATCACAATGATTAGTATTTTTATTGTAACTTTAGTTAGTCATAAACCCTATTTTATTATGGGCGGTTCAACTTCAGTAGCACCTTTAATGCATACATTAATTGAAGACTATCCCGATAATCATAAAGAAGCAGACTTTACTTATAACAGTTTAGGTTCAGATGCAGCAGTAATTCCCGTTAATAAAAATATGTTTGGTATTGGCTGACTTTCAAAGGAATATACAACTCCTAATAATAATTTAATTTCTTTTGTTTTATCAAAAGATGGCATGATTTTAGTTTATAATTTACCACAAGATTGCTTAGGTAATAATAACCCTCTAAATTTTACACAAGATAAAGTAAAAAAAATGTATTTAAAATCGTCTATTTTCTGAAGAGATTTATTTCCACAAAATACTTCAGAACCAAATCAAGGTTGAATCAAACCAACTTGTGACCTCAAAATTTTACCTTATACTAGAGAAAATGGTTCAGGAACACGAGATGTTTTTAATGAAAAAGTTCTGGGTGATTCAAAAGCATATTATCCACAAGCAATAACCGTTAATTCAAGTACACAAATGTTTAATATGTCTAGTGGTGGTGTTGGCTATAGTTCATATTCAGATAAAAAACAATTAGATTCGAATAAACAATTCACTAATATTCATATTGCTAATTGAGAAAATATTGCTCCAAGTTTAGATACCATTAAAAATGGTACTTATCAGTTATCACGACCATTTACAGGTTTAATAAATAAAAATTTTAAACAAATTAATACTTTAGTTAAATTTCTAAAATTCTTGTTTATTCCTGACTATCCAGGTCATAACGAATACGTAGTTCCTGCTTTTTCAGAAGCTCAGTATGCACAATCAGCAGTACCATTAACTGACAAATTAAATTATGATTTAAATCAGTGATTAAACAATTTTCCATAAAGGAGTATTAATAAATGAAATCCAAATCTTTTAAAAAGTTTTGACATAAAATAACTTTTAATCATTTTAATAAAAATCATGATCCAAAAAATGTTTTTATTAGTGAACAAAAAAAACATACTTATGATCTGATTGCTAAAATTTGTGTATTGTCTATATCTTCATTAGCACTAATTGCCGCTTCATTATTAATTGGTTTTATTATCGGTCAAACATTTAGTAATATGAGTTTTCTAAATTGATTTAAAATGTTAGGAAATAGTAAATGATTACCTAGTGCTAATAGTTTTGGTATTATTGCCTTTATCGTTGCCACTTTTTGAGTTGCACTATTTTCAATGATACTTGCTGTTCCTTTAAGCTTACTAACATCATTATTTATATGTGAATTTTTACCACCAAAATTAAAAAAAACAACATTAACTTTAGTAGAATTATTATCCGGTATTCCTTCCGTTGTTTTTGGTGCTTTTGGTTTAATGACCATTGGCCCTATTTTTGTAAAAATGGGAGCACCAACCAAAGAAAATATGATGACAGCAAGTTTTATTTTATCAATGATGGCATTACCAACAATTATTTCATTATCTGTTAATGCTATTACTCGAGTACCAAAATCTTATCTATATGCATCATTAGCACTAGGTATTAGCAGGACTGACACTAGTTTTAAAGTCATTTTTAAAGCGGCAAAAACCAAAATCATTGGTGCAATAATTTTTGGATTTGGAAGAGTCATCGGCGAAACAATGGCCGTTGTTATGATTGCTGGTAATAGTACTCTAACCCCAAATTTTGCACATGGTCCACTTGCATTTTTATTTAGTTCAATTTCTACTTTAGCGGGAGTAATTGGACTAGAAATTGGAGAAGCAGTTAGTTCTCAACAAATATCAGCATTATATGGAATTGGTTTATTTTTATTTATTATAGTTTCAATCATTAACTTTATTGTTTTAATAATTTATAAACGTAGTGATAAAAAAGCAAAAGGTCATAAAAAACCACGAAATTATAATTTAAAAAAAATAAATCTATCTGATAATCAACTAATGTTAACTATTAGTGAAAAAACTATTAAAAATCAAGGCTGAAAACACTTTAAAGACTATTTTCGATTATTCTTTATGGGGCTAGCTTGTTTTATTACTATGGGATTAATTATTTGAATTATTGGTGATATTATTATTAATGGTATCTTCAACATTAGTGGTAATGCTGGTAGTAGCGTTTTCAATTTTAATTTTGCAGCTTTAATTTGAACAACCGGTGATGAAGGTTACTTATCAATTATCACAATGACATGTTTATTGGTATTAACAACAATTACTATTGCTATGCCATTAGGTATTATTGGTGCAATTTATCTTCACGAATATTCCAAAAATGGTTGATTTGCTTCAATATTACGTTTTGTGCTAAATACCTTAGCTTCTACGCCATCAATTATCTTTGGTATGTTTGGATTTACTTTTTTTATTACTTTCTTACAAATAAGTTTCTCAGCAATTGCTGCTAGTTTAACATTAACAATTGTTATTTTACCACTTATTATTAGAGCAGTAGAAGATACATTAAAATCAGTACCTATTGAATATCGTGAAGCATCATTAGCACTAGGTGCTAGTAAATTTGAAACAATAAGAAAAGTAGTTATTCCAGCTGCCATTGGTGGAATTATTACTAGTATGATTTTATCAATGGGTAGAATTATTAGTGAATCAGCACCAGTTTATCTAACATTAGGAAGCACTGTTGCTTTTCCCAATAAAGGTTTCTTAAGTTCAGGACAAACTTTAACAACCCATATTTTATTAGTTAATAAAGAATCAAATGACCCTAATAAATTAGGAATGATGTATCAAACAGCACTAATAACAGTTATACTAATATTTATTTTAAACTTTATAGCAAAACATTTTGAAAAAAGTTTAAAAACAAGAATCGGGGTGAAAACAAAATGCTCAATTGAATTATTAAAAGAAAAAATGAAAGCAAGAAAAAATCAGCGAATAGCAATAAAAAAAGAAAAACAAATATAATTAAACCATACTTATTAAAAGTAAAAGAAAAATTTAATAAAAAAGAAAATAATAAATTAAACAGTTTATCAACTATCGAAAACATTCCAAAAACTAATTATGTTTTTACTATTAAAAATTTAAATTTCTTCTATAATCATGGTAAAAAACAGGCTTTATTTAATATAAATTTAGAAATAAATCGTAATCAAGTAACCTCTTTTATTGGACCAAGTGGTTGTGGTAAATCAACATTACTACGAACTTTAAATAGAATGAATGATTTAATTGATGGTGTTAAAATTAATGGACAAATATTATTCAATAATGAAGATATTTATGAAAATAAAAAAAATATTATTTCATTACGAACTAAAGTTGGAATGGTATTTCAAAAACCTAATCCCTTTCCAATGTCAATTTATGATAATGTTGCATATGGTCCAAAAAATCAAGGCATTAAAAATAAAAAGATTTTAAATCAAATTGTCGAAGATGCTTTAAAAAAAGCGGCTTTATGAGATGAAGTTGCTCAACACTTATTCGATTCAGCATTATCATTATCAGGTGGCCAACAACAACGTTTATGTATTGCTCGTGCTATTGCCCTAAAACCAGAAGTACTATTAATGGATGAACCAACTTCAGCTCTAGATCCGATTGCCGCATCTAAAATTGAAGACTTAATGAATGATTTAAAATCAGACTTTACAATTATTGTTGTTACTCATTCAATGCAACAAGCAGCACGAATTTCTGATAAAACTGCCTTTTTCTTAAATGGAGAAGTCATTGAATATAATAATACTAAAAAAATATTTTCACGACCAAAAGATAAAAGAACAGAAGATTATATTACCGGCAGATTTGGTTAAAAATATATATAATTAATTATAGAGAAAGGAGGAAAAAATGAAAATAATTAACCGTAGATTTGATTTAGATATCATAAATTTAAAACAAAACTTATTAACTTTATTAAAAGAAGTAAAAAAAGAACATAAAGACGCTTTAATAGCAATGGAAACACAAGATTTTGACATGTCAAAAAGAATTGTTGAAACCGATAAAAAAATTAGAACAGTCGCTGAAAGTTTAACAATTACTGCAATTTGAAGTATTGCTCAACAAAATCCTTTTGCTACTGACTTACGTACTATTATTGGCTATATGAATATTATTCGTGATTTAGAACGTATTTCAAATTATGCTAAAAATTTATCCAAATTTAATGTCAAATATAAACCAGAAATTAAATTAACATCTCAATTATCAGGATTAATGAAAAAAGTATTTAAAATGATGGATTTAATTGGTGAATCTATAAATGAAAATGATATTAACAAAGCTTATCAAGCAGCAGAATATGATATTGATATTGATAATCGTTTTCGTGAATCAATGAAAAACATTGTCAATATGTTAAAAGTAAACAAAAATAATGATCAACTCTCTCAATATACATCAACAATGCAACAGTTGAAATATATTGAAAGACTAGGTGATCACTTAGTTAACATTTGTGAAACAATAGTATATATTATTAAAGGTAAATTTTATGATTTATCTTCAACAAAAATATCTGAATAATTTATCAATCAGTGTTAAAATAATTACTTTTTTGCAAGTTTCATTTAAATATTTTTAAGTCATACTTTAATATGATAATACTTATTATTATTATTTTATTTTTAATTGTATTAAATTAATGTATGATTTTTTAATTTAATATTAAAATTTCTAAAAAGGAATGTTTAACTTAATTCTTCTATTTTAATATTACTATTAATATTTTTTTTGTTATCTACATTTTGCTTATTTTTATTATATAATAAAGAAATTCCTATTATTAAGCCAATTAAATTTAATGTTAAAAATAATAATATGATGCCTAATGCATTATTACTATTACATAAACTTATACCTCAAATTAAAAACACTATTCAAATTACTAAACATATTCATATAATAAATGTAATTAAACCAATACTCATTACCTTGCACCTTTTTCTTTCTAAAAAATAATTAAACTAAATAAAATATAGTATTTTCTATTAGATTCTTATAATTTATTTTTTTTCTTATATTTATTAAATCAACCCCCATCTATACCCTTTTCTTATGATCAATTTATTTCATTTGGTTTCATTGGTTTTTCATTATTCTTTACACTAATAATTTTACCATTTTTAACGTTAATAACAGTATTTGCAACATATTGGAAGTTAGGATTATGAGTAACCATAATAATTGATGTTTTATATTCTCGATTAACATCCAATAAAATTTCTAACACCTTACGCCCCATTTCCTCATCAAGTGCTCCTGTTGGCTCATCACAAAATAAAATTGTCGGATTTTTTGCTAGTGCTCTACCAATCGATACTCTTTGCTGTTGTCCACCTGATAATTGACTTGGAAACTTATTCATATGTTTATCCATTTCAATAACTTGAAAAATATCATCAATACTCATATTTTTATTTTTATTTTTAGCAAGATTTTCACCAACTTCAGCATTTTCACGAGCAGTTAAGTTAGTTAATAAATTGTATTGTTGAAAAATAAAACCAACATTATCTCGTCTAAATTTAGTTAAATGACTATCTTTTAATAAAGATAAATTGTATCCCACCACAAAAACATCACCAGTATTAGGTTTATCCAATCCCGAAATAATATTTAATAATGTTGTCTTACCACTTCCCGATGGTCCTAAGATAACAACAAAATCACCTAATTTAATTTTTAAATTAACTCCTTTTAATACTTCGTATTCTAAGTCTCCAGTTAAGTAAGATTTTTTAACATCAAATAATTCAATAACATTAGTTTTAGTATCAGGAGTATTATTAGTCATTGATATAATTTTACCTGCTAAAATTTCTTTTGAATGAGTTTTTGTTAACTTTTTAATTGCTTTTTGATTATCTTTAAAAGTTTGCAATTTGGCTTTATTAGCTTCTATTTCTTCCTTTGATTCTGGTTTATCATGAGATTTATGGGTTACTGGTGGTATTGTACCTTCATTCTTAGATACTGACTTCTTTGAAAAAGTAGATTCTAACTTATTTTTGGTTACTTGTTCACTTGAATTTTTAATGTTTTTTTTATCCTTTTTCATGTTTTTATTCCTTTCTGCTTTTAATCAATTTCATTTAAAGTTTTAATTGGATTAATCTTCTTCATGGCATATCAATCAATAATAAAGGTTGTTGCATAAATACCAAAGACAATTAAACCAACTACAAGTGGTAATCATCAAACAAAGAATAATGGTAAAACCCATGTTGTATTAGCAGCTAAATAGTTAAGAATAAACTTAACAATTATTCATCCTACAGGAAAACCAATAACAAACATAACAGCAATCACTGGTAAATACATACCAATAACAATATTAGTTATTTTTGCATCACTATAACCAAGTGTTTTCATTGTTGCTATTGTTTTACGATTTTCATAAATTACTAAATTACTTGTTAATAAAATAATAAAGAACGAAATGATTAATGAAAAGATAATAAATGCAACCAATACTGTATCAACTAAAGCAGTAATTTGATTTAACAACTGATGATGGATATCTTGTGGCGTAATATTAACAGCACTACCTGCACCATAACCTTGATAAGTACCAGAACCATCAGTACCACCATTTAAACCAAAAGCACTGTAATCTCCATACATTTGCGAAGTTGAAAATGAATTAGTTATATCTGGTAATGATTGCGAATTTGAAAATTTAAAATTAAAGATTGGATTTTCATTTTCAAATACTTGATTAAGTTTAAAAATAACGGGATCATTTAATTGATTAAGAAAATCTTGATATTCATTAAATGATTTTAATTTACCAAAATCAACATCACAAGTTGTTTTTTTGTCTTCTCATTCTTTTTTAAATAATAAAAATAAAAATTCTTTTGTTTTATTAAATGATAAAACTTTATCAGCATTAGTTTTACTAATATAAGCATTAGGTTGACCATAACCATTATATACACCAACTACTTTATACGTTGGTGTTTTAGAACTTATCTTATCATTATAAGAATTAACAACCTTACCAGCAGCAACTTCTTTTAACATATTTGTAGCATTAATACCCATATTATCATAAGCCCCATCCTTTAACTCATCAACTTGTGTATAACCAGTTTGTTGTTTTAATAATGTTACATTATTAACATTTTTACTATCACCAACAATCTTATCAATATTAATTTTATCCAAATCAAAAGGTTTCAATTTATTATTATCTTTAAATTTCATAGTATTACCATTACTACTCATTTTAAATTCATCATTTATTTTTAAATTTAATTGTTTAGCAATCGTTTGATTAATAACAAGACTAATACTATCATCACTATTTTCTTGTTCTAAAAGTGGATTTAATGAAGAACCCCCAGCATCATATAATTGCATCATTGAAGGTTTGCCTAACTGTTGTTGATTTTGTAAACCAAAAACTTTCAATAAATACTTATTTTGTTTAAATAATTTTTCAGGAGTACCAATAAAGTAAGTTCCTAATTCATCAGTTTCTTTATCAAAAGGCACAACATTAAAAGCAACATTAAAAGGAGCATTGGGATCACTATAAGCTTTAGCAATATTTTGACGAATAAAATATGGACTTTTAGTATAAGCACCTTGTACTACAGTTTGTCCCATTCTATTATAAAATAAAGCACCAAATCAAATTCCAACTTTATTAATTCAACTATCACGCTCTTTGTCACTAATTTCAGATGCATTATTATTCAATAATTGTGTTTCATTAGTTAAATGTCACGGATATAATTTATCGCTAGTATCAAAACTTAAATTATCAATATCATTAATAAAAGTAGGACCCTCACTTGAGGCATTTTTGTAAGCAGGAATATTACTATTTGCTCAATCTTTGAATTTTGTAATATCTAAATCATTAGGATTAGTACTAATCTTACCAGTCTTCGAAATCGTACCACTAATATTCATTGCCACTGTTGTTCGATAGTTTTGATAAAATTTTCTAATAATATTATAAGTATTCTCACTATAAAAACTGTTAATATTAGTATTTTTTAAAACTGTGTCATACATTGGTAATGCATTTGGTCAAGCCATTTGTACCATAATTCCAACAATCACAGAAGCATCTTTAATATCACTAGAATCTAATCCATTTAAAAAGTTTTTAGTAAGCATTTTACCATTTAAATACGTTAAACCAGTATATCCTAAATCGCTAATAGCACCACTGGGATTAGATTCATCTGACATTGGAGCATATGCTTCAGCATTAATATTATTTTCTAATAATTCTTTAACAAAAGTAACATTTAATGGCCCAGAATTATCAAAACGTGGTGGATGTCAATATGTATCACCAGTAGTACTATCAACAGTAGAAGTATAATTTCAATTATCTTTATTATTTGGATTATAAGTCTTATAAAAACTATATGGAGAATTATAAGTCGGAACGTCATATTCAACTAAGGAGTGATAATTCATACCAGTAAAAGAAAGTAATTTATTATCAGCCATAATTTTTGGTCCAATAATAGATGTTGTCATTAAAGTTGTTCCTAAAAACATAGTTAATGATGCTGCTGCCATTTTTCCAATTGATGATGTAAATAGTGATAAACGGAATCTTGTTAAAAATCCACGATTAATACTTTTTGTTTTAATAATTCGACTAAAGCGAGAATTAACAGTAGCTGATTCGTTTTTAATTAGATCTATTGGTTTTTTAATAACTGTTAAAGCACTAATAACTCATGCAATAATTGATAAAAAACCAAATATTAAAATTAAACAATATATAAATCCTAAACCATTAAAAATAAAATGACCAAAATCTAGATTAAAATAGTTGGCAAATGTTTGAACTATAATTACTTGTAAACCACTTGCTGGTAAAAACACTAAAATAGTACCAATAAGTGCTGCTACCATTGGATAAGCTAAAGATGTAATTAAAATTTTAATATTACTATAACCTAATGATTTTAAAATTCCAATTTGTGTTCGTGAATTATCAATATTTTTATAAGTAATTAATATTACTGTAATTCCTGTAATAATTAAAACAATTAATAATAAACCAATTAATAAACTTTTAAATCCAATAATAGTTGCATTCAAAGTAGCAGTACGATTATTAAACGTATACTTATTATTTCCTAACTTATATACTAAAGCAGCATCAGAATCAATAGTATTAATATATTTATTTCTTAAACTTTGTGAAATTAATTTAATATCATTAATTTTACCTATTGTTGATTTTCCAACAAAATAAATTTCGCGATCATTATCGGAAGAAATTGTGATTTTTTCATTAGCTTTATCATATGATCAAATATAATTATTATCTTCTAACCTTTTACTTAAACCAAATTGCATTGGATCAACGTATAATAAACCTTCACGAGTTTTATTTGGAATTGGTGTAGTTTGATCAATAATTGGGGTTGTGAAATCAGCAGATACACCATATCCAACAATTTTTAATCAATTATAACTACTATAAGCAGCATCATTTAAATCATATCCTGAAACTTTTAAACTACTTCCTAATTGATCTGATTGCACACGAATTGTATCATTAATATGCAAATTATTTTTTTGGGAAAATTCTTTATTAATAACTACCTGTTTTCAATTTGGAGTTTTATCTGGATTATTACTATCTCCTATTTGATAACCATCACTAATGATTAATTTATCAATACGAGCATCTTGATTATAAGTTAATATTTTTAAAATTCTAGGATTACTATTATTATCTAATTGCATAGTTCTGCCTTCAACACGATCTCATATAAATTCATTACCAGCATCATTTGCAATATTGTTAATATCAAAATCATTCTTTTCATCAACAGCAGTTGTTGATGTTGAGATTTTATTAGAAACAGTTTTTGGAGTAGTATTAGATAAATCAATAACAAAATCATGTAAATTAGATTTTGCAACTAATGTTGAATATTCATCAGAAATTCTTGCTAAACTTGTTTGCATTAATGAAAAAATAGTTGATGATAATAATACTAAAACAATTAAACCAACTAATTGAATTTTATTACGAAATGCTTGTTTAAACGCATTTTTAAAAAGCAAAAATGATTGTTTTTTCATATTCGTTCTTCCTTTCTTTTAAATTTTAAAACAAAAAAAGTTATTGAATTAAAGCCATTTTTCAACCATTAATTAAAGTTTTTAAATCTTGAATGGTTTTAGTAATAAGTAGTGTTAATTGGGCACTTAAAAAATAAGTTAAATTCTTCTTAAAAATAGCAATTAAAAGTTTTTTATTATTATCAGTAATAGAAACTTGGTGGTAAAAATTAGTAAACATTTGTTTTTTAAATTGCCATGTTAAAATGATAATTTTAGTTTTAGTATATGCTTTTACTGGAAATTGTTTATTAATAATATTGGGTAATGAAGAATTACTAAATAATGTTACTCAAGTTTTTTTAATTAAATTAAAAATTGTAAATAAATTATCACTAAATATTTTTCATGAAAAGAAACCTAATCAATAGTAAAAGAACACTAAAATTAGTACTGAAACAAAGTTATTTATTGATGGTAATGATATTTTAATAATAGTAAAATTAAATTGTAAAATAATAGCAACTATAATAATTGACAAAATAGTAAAACGCATCAGTTTCATAATTTGATTATTATTACGACTTAAAAAACTAAAACAAATAAATAAATGTAAAATCGAAATCAATGATAGCATTGGTAAACTTTCTAAATCTAAAAAATTAATATTAATTACCATTTCTTGAACTGGTAATAAAAATAAACAAAATTGTACTAAAAATCATAAACTAAATGAAAGAATAATGATTTTTGTTTTATTAAATATTTTTTTATTATTAATACTATTTTTATGAAAATTAATAGTAATTAAAAAAGTTAATTTCATAATTAAAAGTAAAAAAAGAACTGGTAAACCAAAAAAAATAAATAATTGTTCAAAATTATTAATACTATTAATTTTTAAAATATTACTACTACGTAACATTATATTCACCTTTAAATAAACTTTGCTATTATTATAATTATAAACTATTAAAATTAAATAATGCAATTATTTAGTTTTAGATAGTGTTCAAACATTCAAAAAGAAAATGTTATGAAACTGCTGTATTAAATTCTTTAGTAATAATTTTGATAATGAATATGAATATTTACAACCTATGGATTCAAACTATATGTACTACCCCCCACTACTAATTATCAAACTACTACATCTACTACTAAAACAATAGCTGTTCAACAACCAACTAAAAATACATAAACAGTTTTTTCAAATAGAAAAATTATTTCAAAACCATTGAAAAAAAAGATTAGAAATTAATTGGGAGATTGTCAAAAATCCGGAATAAATTAATTCATATCGTCTTATTATTTTTTAGACAAGAAATAATTTGGATTTTTATGAAATTGTAACTTTATATTACTATTTTTTAAAAGATATTTCAACTAAAATACTTATAATTAAGTTTAGTAAGTGTTAAAATTATGAAGTAAAATTGGAATGGCAACACTTTTTAGGACTATTTTTTGGTAGACATTTGTGCTTGGTATTTGATGGGGGTTAAGTAGTTTATTAGAGTGCTGTGAATTCTTA
This sequence comes from Spiroplasma ixodetis Y32, assembly GCF_030316605.1. Lineage (GTDB taxonomy): Bacteria > Bacillota_I > Bacilli_A > Mycoplasmatales > VBWQ01 > Spiroplasma_E > Spiroplasma_E ixodetis. Next base: position 948,168 of record NZ_CP127039.1, on the reverse strand, counting down.
TGTTGTTATATCAGTTGATGTAATCAAATAATTCTAATTTTAATTGGATTAATGATGTAAAATTTCTATCATTAATAAATTCTGTCTTAAAAGTTTTGAAAGTTGCTTCAGCAACAGCATTATCATAAGGACAGCCTTTTTTGTTTAAAGAACGATTAATATTGAATGCTAATAAAAGTTTATCAATCATTTTATTGTTAAATTCATTGCCGCGATCACTATGAAATATTTCAATATCTTTTAAACAGCGATTTGATTGCATAAATGCTTAATTTACTAATGATGCATCTTTTTTAACTCCAACACTATGTCCAATAATTTCGCGGTTAAATAGGTCAATTAATAAGCAAATATAGTTTCATTTACCATTTGTAGATTAGACACACTTTTTGGACTAATAAAAGTTTTTATAACTTTATATTATTAGTTGAGGTGTAGTTTAAAATGAAATATTTAATTAATAGTGCTGATTTTACTAAATTTGATTATAAATTTAACAAGTTTGTAGAAAAGTATAAAAATGATAAAAATATTAATAAAGTTAATATTTATTATCGTAAATTTAGAAAATTTTGTTTTATTTTTAAAAATAAAAATTCTTGTAAAGAAATAATTTCTCAATTACATATGCCAAAGCAAACTTTTTATTATTGAGCTAAACGTTTTTATGATATTTTCTACAAAAATAAACGTTTTGAAGAATTATTATTTAAATCAACAAAACCTAAAAATATTAAATATTTGTATAATTTGGAATTATCAGAAAAATTTATAAATTATTTTGTTCAGTATAAAGAAGAGTTTGGTATAGGTGCTTTTCAATTTTGTTATTTAATAAGACATATTGATGATATTAGGTTTAATTTTTTGCCAAAACCTTCGGTTAAAACTATATATCGTTGATTAAAACGTTTTGGTTTTTATTTACAAAAAACTATTAAGAAAAAACATTTGAGATATGAAGTAAAAGAAACTGGATTATTGCAGACTGATATTAAAGTAGTATCAGATTATATAACAGGAAGTAAAAGATGATATATTATTGATTTTATTGATGAAAAAACTCGAATTACTTATTGTTATCCATCTGAACAAGCACAAACCAGAGATATTGTAAATGCTACTAAAAATGCTTTAAATTTTTATGAAAAATTGGGAATTAAAATTAAAAGAATTAGAACTGATAATGGTAGTCAATATGTTAATACATCTTGTGGAAAACCACAAAGGAATCGTTGATTTACAAATTTTTGTAATAAAAAAGGTATAGTTCATGAAACTACACCGTTTAGATCACCACAGAGTAATGGTAAGATTGAAAGATTTCATAGAAATTGAAGTAATTTATTTGAAATAAAACCATATTTAAATAGTGATTTTAGTTTATTTCAAAAATTAGTTAATTCTTTTCAAGAATATTATAACAATTCTAAACCACATAAATCATTAGGGTTAATGACTCCTATGGATTATTTTGATAAACTTTTATTAGATGGAAAATAGTCCAAAATGTCTGTACTACCTTACAAGTTTCATTTACCATTAACTTGAACATAAGTTAAATCACTAACAATAACTTCATTTTTAATTCTATTATTAAAGTTTCTATTAACAAGATTGGTTATTTGACTATCATTAACTTTATTATGATGATTTTTGAATGATAATTTAGTGTATTTTGATATTAAATTATGCTTATTCATAATTTCTTTAATTTTTCTGCGTGATAAATAAATTTCTTGGTTTGCTAGTATGACTTTTAATCTTCTTGTTCCATAAACTTCTTTATTTTCTTTAAAAGCACTAATAACAGCTTGTTCATAAATATTATTTTAATTTTTTTCTTTTTTCTTTAAATTAAAATAATATGTTGATTTAGAGAGTTTTAAAAAACGACACATTGTGCGAATTTTATATTTAGATTTATTTTTAACAATAATTTCTATTTTCTGCCTATTATTAGTGCTGCTTGCTTTAAAATATCATTTTCCATTTGTAACTGTTTTAATTCTTTATTTGCTTGAATTAATTGTTTTTCTAAATCAGAAAGATTATCTTTAGTTTTAAAACTACCTGAATTAGTAAATTGCTTAATTCATTTATAAGTAACTGCTCTTGTAACATTATACTCTTTAACAAGGCAAGATATTGATTTACCACTTTGATATAAAGCTACTATTTGCTTTTTAAATTCGTGGGTATATGAGTTAATATTGGTCATAATTATAATTCCTTTCTTTTCACTAATTTGTTCACTTGTCTACGTAATTAGTGTCCAATAAAGTGTAACCCATCCAATTTGGCAATATTACTAATAGAACTATCAATAGCATTATATTCTGCACAAGTTATATAGATAATATTAAGTGCAGTAATAATGTCTTCTTTAGTTAATGTTGGTACTTGTGATTTTATTTTTTGTAAAATGTTAGTAATTAAATGTTTACCTACTGCCATTATTTTTTACTCCTATCTTTTTTAATCAATTAAAAGCTCATATAACCATTTAATGGCTATATGAGCTTTAGTAGCTTTAATATTATATTGTAATAATCACTTTTAATTATAGATTAACTTTAGTTTTAATATTCAAAGTTGCTGAATTTTGTAACTGTGCTTTTATTGCATTGGCTACATGCTCAACATCGGTACCAATAACAATTTGCAAAGCTTCTTTACTTAAAATTTTAGTACCAAATGCTCCTGCGGCCTTAACTTTTGCCAAATTAACACGTGATGTATCTTTAACAATCAAACGTAACCTAGTAGCACAATTATCAATTTCAACAAAATTATCTGCACCAATTGCTTCAATTAATTTTGTTCCCATTAATGTATATTTATCACTTTTAAGATTTTTATTGCTTAACTCTGATTTTGTTGTTACTTTATTTTCTTCAACACTAAAATCTTCTTCTCTTCCTGGTGTTTCAATATTCATTTTAGTAATTAATGTATAAAATACAATAAAATAAACTCCACCAGCAGCCACAATTAATAATAATACTCATAGTGGATTTGAAGTAATATGATAAGCACCTGTATCATGATTAGCAAATCCTCATGATTGAGCAAAAGAAATGCAATAGTCAATAATTCCAGCACTAAAACCAAAACCAACTTGGATATGCAATGCTGTCGTTATTGCAATAAATATCCCTGTTAATAAGGCATGAATTACTAATAATAATGGAGCAATAAATACAAATGAAAATTCAATTGGTTCAGTGATTCCACTAATAAAAGAAACTAAAGCAACTCCTCCTAAAAATCCTGATACCATTTTTCTATTTTCTTTTTTAGCTGCCATAATCATAGCTAAGGCAGCAGCGGGAATACCACCCATCATAATAGAAAAGAAACCTGATTGAAAAAATCCAGATCCTTCAATACCTCTAGTAAAAGCATTAATGTCTCCATTTACTCATTCCGTTGTTCCAGATGCAGCACCTGTAATTGGAGATATTATCTGACCATTAATTGGTAATTGAAATCAAAAAAAAGTATTTAAGATTTGATGTAATCCAAAAGGTAATAATAAACGATTTAATATTCCATAAACTGCTGTTCCTGGAATAGCAACTGCTGGATTATTTGGATTAGCAACTAATTGACCAAATTTCATTAATACTAATTGAATTCATGGTCAAACAATAGCAAATGCCAAAGCAGTGGGAATAGTTATTGCTAAAGCCACCATTGGTGCAAATCTTCTACCACCAAAGAATGATAATGCTTGAGGAAGTTTAATTTCTTTATATTTATTATATAAAACTGCAGATAAACACCCCGCTACAATTCCACCAAAAACACCAATGTTTAATACATAAATACCACCGATAATAGTTTTACCATCTGTTCCAAATTTTTCTACATAAAATAATGACGAAAATTTTTCACCTTTACTTGATGTAAAAGTTAAAACATTTTTATATAACATTTCTGGTAATGAATGTTCAATTGACGTCATTGCAGATATTGCCAAATAAAATACTGCTCCAACTAATGCAGCTTCACCACGATGATCTTTAGCTAAACCAAATGCTAAACCCAAAGCAAATAATAATGGTAAATTATCAAATACTATTTTTCCTGGTTGTTGAATAATATATGAAATTCAATAACCCACTTCGTTAGTAACACGCATAACACCAGCATCAGTTGTAGTAGTAAATGTAAGTCCTAATGCTCCAAATCTGTTTAAAATAGCAGCGAATGGTAATACTGCAATTGGAAACTGTAATGCTTTACCTAAGTCTTGTAAAAATTTTAAAACATTATTTCAAGGACTTTTTTCTTTTGACGTTTTTAATTCAATATTACTATTTTTTGTTTGATTTTTCTCTTTATGTTTTTTTCAGAAAACTAAACCCATATTTTAACCCCTTCCTAAAACTTTTTCTTAATTTTTCAAAATTAAAACATTGAACTTATTGAAACTGATAATAGCACAATGGCACTAACTGTTGCACAAAACATTAAAAATATATAAAGAGCTTTATTTCAAAAATGAAAAACTTGATATGTAACTTTTTTTGGTTTAAATAAAAATTGCTCGTTAATCAGGCTCCTTTCTTTACGTAATTTTCTTTTAAATAAAAAAAACACAAGAAAAATAATACCAATACAAATCAAACCAATGATAAAAATTATTCACATTGCCGATGTTGATAAACTTTTATTGTGCGACTCTAATGTTAAAAAATTTAGCATAATCATTTACACTTTCTAATCATTAGTTTTTTATCTTAACAAGTAATAGGGGCTTTGCCCCTCGTTGCTTCGCAACTCACCCCAGTGGGGTAAACCCCACGGCCAACCAACCAAGGTTCTGGTTGGCACCAACCATTAATATAGGTTTATTTTATTTATATTTTTAGCAAAATTGGCTTCTTCTAGATATATTTATTCTTAATCTTTGTTTCATATCATTTATTTGTCTTTCAAGAGAATTCTTTTTTTGTTTACCTTTGGTTAGTTCATTTTTTTCTTTATTTATTTGTCGATTTTTATGTCCCATTAATGCTCCTAATGACTTTAATTCTCTTCCATATTGAAGAAAATCAGTAGCACTAACACTTAATAATTTTGAATTTGTGGAAACACAATCATTTTCTATTTGCATTTTTTCATTTTCTAAAAATCTTAAATTACTTTCCATAATTGATATCTGTCTATCAATTTCTTATAATTGTCTTTCAAGATTACGTATTTCATCTTCATCTTTAATTGGATGGGTAACAAAAATGCGGAATAATTTTTTGAATAGTGTCTTTATTATCATTTAGACGAGAATCGAGAATAAATTAAGACTTTTGTTATGTAATTGTAAATAAATAATACTACTTAGTAAAATTAATTGCAACTAAAGTACTTATATTAAATTTTACTATATACTAAAATAACGCATATAAAAGGAGATTTTCAAGATGAAAACTAAAAAATTACAGTTAATAACTGTATTACTATTTACTATATCTACTTCAAAAGTAAAAATAAAAAATAATAACTTTTGAGATGCAATCCAAAATTGTGAAATAATTAATAATTATTATGTTCATTAAAATTATGTTTTTAAATTTATTTGATTACACCTAAATGTAGCCATTTTTATGTAAATATTAATATTATATGTTCTATTACCAAGCATTTTTTTTAAATATGCCAAATATTACTTTCAGCAAAAGTACCAATATTTCATTTTGCAGATTGATTAATAATTCCCTGTTTATTATTTTTAAAATATTGTTTTTTTAATTTTTTATGATTATCTAATTCTTTATATAAATAATTAAGGCTTTTCTCCCTTTATGTACTATTTTTAAATTTTATCACATAAATGTTGAAAAAGCCTATCTACGGACTTCCCCCCACATTTTTAAATGAAACATAGCATTACAGTTTCAAAAGTAGATATCTTGTTGAATTTATATGCAGCTTCTTTGGCATATAAATGAACATGATGTTTTGCAACTTTGATATGTGTTTTAAATGTTCTTCGTATATGTTTTCATACTGATTCAATTTGATTGGTATTTACGGCAATTTTTAAAACATAACCATCTTGATGGTTAACTGTTTTGTGATTAGGGAAAAGTGATTTGAAATCACGATATCCTTTTCAAGAATCAGTATGTACATCACACTTTGAAGAAATATGGTTTCTTGCAAACTGCAAAAGATTTTTACTTTTTGCGTTTTTGATTACTTTCACAATTAAATTATTGGTTGTTTTTTCATAAATCCCAACAATTAATGTTTTATTTATCAAAGATCTTCCTTGTTTTTTAAAACCCATATGTGAAAGATACATTTCATCCATTTGCACTATGCCCTCAACAATAAATTGATGTTCTTGTTTGGCAATACGATTTCTGATTTCATGACCCATTCTTTAAGCAGTTTTCAAAGTCACACCCAATTCTTTTGCAACATCAGTTGATGTAATTCCATGTTTGGTGTTTATTCATCTAAAGATGAGATAAAATCAAAATCTCAAAGGTGTTTGTGACTTGTAAAAAATGGTGCCATGAAGAATACTAAATGTTTGATGACATTTCAAACATCTTATTCTTCTTAAATTAGAAGTATTCAAACTTGTTCAAGAACACATGATACATTTGTTTTTCTTCAAACTTGCTATATATTTTAAACAATCCTGTTCTGTTTGAAAAGCATTGTTGAACTCATTCAATTTCATTGTTTCCTCCACAAGTACATGTGGGGAGAAGTCCGATAATTAATTAACTTATCATATTGACCATTTTCAATTAAATTTTTACAAGTATCATATTCTTGTCAATATTTACCTTTATTTCCGGCAAGTATACCAAGATATAATGTTCTAATTAAATGGAATTTATCTAAAACAAATTGTGCATCTAAATAATTGGCAACTTCTTTAATTCATCCTGCACTATCTCCACAAATAATGATTTTGGCTTGTTCAAAATTTTCAAAAAATCTTTTTCCTTGTTCTAAAATAAATTCAGCAGTTTTTTTAACTCCAATTTTTGTTTTATTTGGTGTCTAATAATAACATTTACTATTTTATTGACTAATGTATGATTAATATTATCTGTATAAAATGCTACTAAACGCATTGAATACTTATTAATTTTTCTTTTAATTTCTCAAAACTTTCGATGGCCATCATCAATACTAATATAAATGGGTTGATTTTTTTCTAATTTAATTTTTTTTACATTTTTATTAAAAACTTTATGTTTTTCAAAAATTCTATGAATATCCATTGTATAATCTAAATTTTAGTGATAATAATTACGGTTTTAGTTGAGATATTTTTAAAAAATTTGTTAGTAATGAATGAGCAGAGTTTTTCACAACAAACTGTTTTTATCGTTTTGTTCCAACTGCGCGTGGAACAAGAAAAACTTGAAACTGTTTAGCATTTGATTTATTTATATGCTGTAATTTTAGTGATAGTAGTGTTCAAGAAGTAAGACGTTATGAAAATACTCATAGCGAAACTACTATTGGTGCATTAATGAATGTTTGTCAAGTTTTACTAGATAAATATGATATTAATTTATTACCTAATAATCCACATGGTATTAAATGAAAAATTACTAAGAATGGTGGTTGTATTATTTTCCCTAATAATCAACAAATTAACTTTATTGGTTATGCAAATGGTAATAAAATTTTTGGAAAAGAAGCGGGTGGTTCAAGTTTTTTAGGTTCAAGAACAGATGAAATAATAATGGCTGAAGAAAAATAAACTTTAACAGAAAAGCAATTAACATATCGATATGAAAGATTACAAAACTCTATGTTTAGAAGCAACAGAATTAAAGTGTCAAATGAACCTATTAAAGAGTGAAGTTGAAAATTTATTGATAAAAATATATATAGTAGTACATTTGGACAAAAAATTACTCGCTATTTTTATAAAAGTTTCTTTATTACTTTTACATGTAATCCTTATGATAAATATCATCCATTTTATTTAAAATATTGTACGCCGTTTTTACCATTAAATGATAAAGTAATGGATAATCTTAAAAAAATTGGTAAAGTTTATTATGAAAATCAAGACATATTTAGTGGTTTAGGTTTATTTGTTTTAAGATTTACTATTCAACCGTTTTGAGATAAATTACCTGACATTCAAAAAAGAACATTATTAGAAATGAAAAAAAGTAATCCTGATGAATTTAATACTGTTTTTTATGGTTTTGAATTTTTAGATAGTGATGCAACAATTTTTCCGTTTCAAAAAACAGTAAAATATTAACAAACATATGATTTAAAACAATTTTATAATCAAGAAAAAGATATGTATAAATTTGATTTTTATTCAGTTGGTATTGATTGAGCAACCGGACATAAAGACCATACTGTATTTATGGTAGTGGGTTTTAAAGAATATAATAATACTGGTTATTATGATGCTTATATTATTTGTGAATTAGTAGTTACGCCAAATGATTTTATAAATGAAAATGAAAAAATTAATGATTATGTTAATGAAATTTTAGGATTAATGGATAATTTTGAAAATTTTGAACAAGCAATTTATTTTTATGATGATAAAGCAAGAACGGCAATGGATTGATTAAATCAAAAATTAATAGATGAACATAATACTATTTTAATAACACAAACTGCTATTAAACATGCTTCAAATTTAAATCAAGAAGCAGGATTAACTAATAGAGTAGTTTGAATGAAAAATATTATGAGTTATGGAAACTTTTATGCTAATAAAAATGATTTACCAAAAACTACTCAATGTTTAGAAGAATTACGTTATGACCAAACAAAAACTAACATTCCTGATAAAAATATGTATCAAGACTCATATGATGCTTTGTTTTATTCACTATATCCATATAAAAATTTAATTAGAGGTAAAAATAATGCTACTGTAAAAAAAGCATCTTCATATTTGCCATATAATAAATAAACAATTACAATATAATTAATAGTTATGGTTTCACAAAATAAACGCCTTGAATTTAGGCGCTATTTTTCGTTTAAAAGCATACTTGTAAAAATAATGAAAAATAGTACAATTTTAAAGTAAAATTAAGACATAAGGAGTAATTTAATATGAGTCAATTTGAAAAACATAAAATAGAACAATCTATTAAAAATTTTAAGAAAAATATAGAAAATGCTCATACAGAAATATCTTTTTTAGAAAAGAAAAAAATTCAAGAATTTAATAATATATCTTTAAAAGACACATCTTTTGATTTTACTGATTGAAATAAAAAATAAACGGACTTCTCCCCACATGTACTTGTGGAGGAAACAATGAAATTGAATGAGTTCAACAATGCTTTTCAAACAGAACAGGATTGTTTAAAATATATAGCAAGTTTGAAGAAAAACAAATGTATCATGTGTTCTTGAACAAGTTTGAATACTTCTAATTTAAGAAGAATAAGATGTTTGAAATGTCATCAAACATTTAGTATTCTTCATGGCACCATTTTTTACAAGTCACAAACACCTTTGAGATTTTGATTTTATCTCATCTTTAGATGAATAAACACCAAACATGGAATTACATCAACTGATGTTGCAAAAGAATTGGGTGTGACTTTGAAAACTGCTTGAAGAATGGGTCATGAAATCAGAAATCGTATTGCCAAACAAGAACATCAATTTATTGTTGAGGGCATAGTGCAAATGGATGAAATGTATCTTTCACATATGGGTTTTAAAAAACAAGGAAGATCTTTGATAAATAAAACATTAATTGTTGGGATTTATGAAAAAACAACCAATAATTTAATTGTGAAAGTAATCAAAAACTCAAAAAGTAAAAATCTTTTGCAGTTTGCAAGAAACCATATTTCTTCAAAGTGTGATGTACATACTGATTCTTGAAAAGGATATCGTGATTTCAAATCACTTTTCCCTAATCACAAAACAGTTAACCATCAAGATGGTTATGTTTCAAAAATTGGCGTAAATACCAATCAAATTGAATCAGTATGAAAACATATACGAAGAACATTTAAAACACATATCAAAGTTGCAAAACATCATGTTCATTTATATGCCAAAGAAGCTGCATATAAATTCAACAAGATACCTACTTTTGAAACTGTAATGCTATGTTTCATTTAAAAATGTGGGGAGAAGTCCGTAGATAGGCTTTTCTCAACATTTATGTGATAAAATTTAAAAATAGTACATAAAGGGAGAAAAGCCAAAATAAATTCTAAAATTAAATACCACGAATCTGTAATAGATTATTTTAATGAAAAAATATATCAAAGTAATGAATTATTATTAATATTAAATACTAAAAAAGTATCAGTTTTTTCAAAAAAAGTCATAAATAGTATTGATAATAAAATAGAAAAATCTAAACAATTTGTAAGGTAGTACAGACATTTTGGACTATTTTCCATCTAATAAAAGTTTATCAAAATAATCCATAGGAGTCATTAACCCTAATGATTTATGTGGTTTAGAATTGTTATAATATTCTTGAAAAGAATTAACTAATTTTTGAAATAAACTAAAATCACTATTTAAATATGGTTTTATTTCAAATAAATTACTTCAATTTCTATGAAATCTTTCAATCTTACCATTACTCTGTGGTGATCTAAACGGTGTAGTTTCATTAACTATACCTTTTTTATTACAAAAATTTGTAAATCAACGATTCCTTTGTGGTTTTCCACAAGATGTATTAACATATTGACTACCATTATCAGTTCTAATTCTTTTAATTTTAATTCCCAATTTTTCATAAAAATTTAAAGCATTTTTAGTAGCATTTACAATATCTCTGGTTGTGCTTGTTCAGATGGATAACAATAAGTAATTCGAGTTTTTTCATCAATAAAATCAATAATATATCATCTTTTACTTCCTGTTATATAATCTGATACTACTTTAATATCAGTCTGCAATAATCCAGTTTCTTTTACTTCATATCTCAAATGTTTTTTCTTAATAGTTTTTTGTGAATAAAAACCAAAACGTTTTAATCAACGATATATAGTTTTAACCGAAGGTTTTGGCAAAAAATTAAACCTAATATCATCAATATGTCTTATTAAATAACAAAATTGAAAAGCACCTATACCAAACTCTTCTTTATACTGAACAAAATAATTTATAAATTTTTCTGATAATTCCAAATTATACAAATATTTAATATTTTTAGGTTTTGTTGATTTAAATAATAATTCTTCAAAAGGTTTATTTTTGTAGAAAATATCATAAAAACGTTTAGCTCAATAATAAAAAGTTTGCTTTGGCATATGTAATTGAGAAATTATTTCTTTACAAGAATTTTTATTTTTAAAAATAAAAGGCTTTTCTCCCTTTATGTACTATTTTTAAATTTTATCACATAAATGCTGAGAAAAGCCTATCTACGGACTTCTCCCCACATTTTTAAATGAAACATAGCATTACAGTTTCAAAAGTAGGTATCTTGTTGAATTTATATGCAGCTTCTTTGGCATATAAATGAACATGATGTTTTGCAACTTTGATATGTGTTTTAAATGTTCTTCGTATATGTTTTCATACTGATTCAATTTGATTGGTATTTACGCCAATTTTTGAAACATAACCATCTTGATGGTTAACTGTTTTGTGATTAGGGAAAAGTGATTTGAAATCACGATATCCTTTTCAAGAATCAGTCTGTACATCACACTTTGAAGAAATATGGTTTCTTACAAACTGCAAAAGATTTTTACTTTTTGCGTTTTTGATTACTTTCACAATTAAATTATTGGTTGTTTTTTCATAAATCCCAACAATTAATGTTTTATTTATCAAAGATCTTCCTTGTTTTTTAAAACCCATATGTGAAAGATACATTTCATCCATTTGCACTATGCCCTCAACAATAAATTGATGTTCTTGTTTGGCAATACGATTTCTGACTTCATGACCCATTCTTCAAGCAGTTTTCAAAGTCACACCCAATTCTTTTGCAACATCAGTTGATGTAATTCCATGTTTGGTGTTTATTCATCTAAAGATGAGATAAAATCAAAATCTCAAAGGTGTTTGTGACTTGTAAAAAATGGTGCCATGAAGAATACTAAATGTTTGATGACATTTCAAACATCTTATTCTTCTTAAATTAGAAGTATTCAAACTTGTTCAAGAACACATGATACATTTGTTTTTCTTCAAACTTGCTATATATTTTAAACAATCCTGTTCTGTTTGAAAAGCATTGTTGAACTCATTCAATTTCATTGTTTCCTCCACAAGTACATGTGGGGAGAAGTCCGTAAAATTAAAAGAATTAGAACTGATAATGGCAGTCAATATGTTAATACATCTTGTGGAAAACCACAAAGGAATCGTTGATTTACAAATTTTTGTAATAAAAAAGGTATAGTTCATGAAACTACACCGTTTAGATCACCACAGAGTAATGGTAAGATTGAAAGATTTCATAGAAATTGAAGTAATTTATTTGAAATAAAACCATATTTAAATAGTGATTTTAGTTTATTTCAAAAATTAGTTAATTCTTTTCAAGAATATTATAACAATTCTAAACCACATAAATCATTAGGGTTAATGACTCCTATGGATTATTTTGATAAACTTTTATTAGATGGAAAATAGTCCAAAATGTCTGTACTACCTTACACTCATTGATTTTTTTCTCTTGTTCCTACTTCTTTTCAATTTGAACTACTTGGCGGAATTGGAGTTGGTTGTGGCTGTTTTTTATTAATTTCATTAATAGCACCAGCAATAGTTTTATCAATACTTTCTAAACTAGGAATTTCTTGACTTACAGCATTTATTTGAAATGCAATAGGAAATTGTGATTTTACATCTTCTACTTTTTTATTTAAAGTTTGTAAGTTAACTGCATCTTATGGTTGTGTAGGGTCTGCTATATCAACAATTCTAGTATTATTTGAAGTAATAATTCTTTTTTCTTTAGGTTGTATTATATTTTGACGATTAGGATCTATTTCTCATAATGATTCACCATTAGCACTAATAGTATTAGTTTTTTCATCAATCTTAATATTTTCACCAGCAATTAATTTATCTTGTTTTTTATCTAATAATTCATTTGTTTCTTGTTTTGTATAATAATCGTGTTCAATATTTTCTTCTGCTATAAATTCGGTTGGTATTCCCTGTCCTTGAAATTGATATACTGCACTAATATAAGTTTGATAATTATTATTATTAGACGTTATAGTAATTTCATCTTCATTTTTATTAAAAAATAATTTTATTTCAACACTATCATTTAAAGTTAATTTATCTAAAATAATTTCTTTTTGTGTTGTTTGTTGAATATTTCCACCTAAATAAAATTTAGTTATTTTATTTACTATATAATTATCCATAGGGGTGCTACTAATTTGATATTGATATTCTCATTCAACAATGTATCATTTTTCAAATTCATTTGATGCAATAATTACACTTCATTTTTTTTATAATGGACTAGTTGCAATATTAAATCAATTATTTTTTATATCAAGAATATCATCTCTTTATTTTTCATAAAATTAGTTTTTTTACTCTTATTAAAGTTAAAATACTATAATTTTAATAATCTATTTTATAATTAATTTATAGTAAAAAATGCTTTTAACTAATAATTATCGCTAATACTAAAGTTTTTTATTACAATTAATAATAATTTCCAAAAAGAAGAAGTTTCAAATATTATGTGTTAGAATAATAATACAAGATTCACACTATCACATCTTGTACCATAAGTCTTTAACTAAGTTTTTGATTATAAAATTAATATTTAAAAAATTAGAAAAAATATAAAAGTTTATAAAAAACTTGCATAACAAATTATACTTATTTAAAAATTATTAGACTCCCTTGTATAAAGAATTTGAGATAAAATATGAGCATTACTTCAATTTTAGAGTATATGTTGATGTTATATAAATATAATAATAGTAACCTACTTTAAAATCATTAAATAATTTTAAAAATAACATTTTAGAATTTAAAGTTAATAATATTTTTTAACTTGTTTAAAAAAAATATTAAAATTGGTAATTTTTACTAAAATTTAAAAAAGTCATTTATAATGATAGAAGATTAAAAGAGATAACTGACTTTTAAAATATATTTTAATTAAAAGTTATCAAATTATAAAAGAAAGTTAGGTGCCAAATAATGTTAATTAATATAACAACTAATAATTGCATCATTAAAATAGAGGTTTTTTATTTCAATGTTTCATTGACGCAAAATTAACTATTGAACAAAAAAATACATCTGATTATCTAATGATTTAAAAAATTTTTAAATATTTTTTCAAATTATTTAAAAATCTAAAGTTAATAGTCATTTTTTAACTTGTTTAAAAAAATTATTAAAATTGGTAATTTTTACTAAAATTTAAAAAAGTCATTTATAATGATAGAATATTAAAGAAGATAGTTGACCTTAAAACACTTTTTAATTAAATTATTAAAACTACAAAAAAGAAAGTTAGGTGCCAAATAATGTTAATTAACAAAACAGCTGATGAGTGTATCATTGAAACTGGCGGTGCTTTATTCCAATGTTTCGTTGATACAAATTTAACTGTTGATCAAAAAAAAATGTGTATAAATTGAATTGTTTTATTTTTAAACTATCAAGATGCAGTTATTCTTTGTGATGAAGAAAAAATTAATAGTTTACAAAAAGAACTTTCAGAAACATTCACAACAGATTATTATAAAAATGCTTTAAAAGAATTTAATAATGCAAATCTTATATATAAAAAAACTATACTTACCAATTTTAAAAACGTATATTTGAAAAATACTTCACAAGATATTATTAATATTATCACTCAATTCCATCAGTCATTTATTAAAACAATAGATGAACATAAAAAATCACTTACCTTTTTGAATTTAAATAAAATATATGAAAATCTTTTATTATTATTTTTTATAATTCACTACCATTTAAGCTATCAATTTAAACAAGAATTAATTCCAATCATTAGAAGTTTCACTGATATGATTAAAATTCCTATTTATATTGAACAAAATGATAGTCATGTTAAAATGTTATTAATGAAAAAAATTTTGCAAGATAATAAACAATTATTTGAAGATCTCGAATTAATTCAATTGAGAAATTTTATTCATAGTTTAGATGATATATTTGCTAATGGTCTTAATATTAGTAGT
The DNA here is from genome assembly GCF_030316605.1 of Spiroplasma ixodetis Y32. Taxonomy (GTDB): domain Bacteria; phylum Bacillota_I; class Bacilli_A; order Mycoplasmatales; family VBWQ01; genus Spiroplasma_E; species Spiroplasma_E ixodetis. The sequence continues at coordinate 933,022 of NZ_CP127039.1, read as the reverse complement.
GCCATTGAAAAATTAATATTAACTAGACCACATAAAATAAAATATTCAATGAATATGTTATTTAAAAAATACGATATTAAACTACGAGAAATACTTTGAAAAAATAATAAAGAAAGTAATCCTACCATTGGTAATATGATTATGCACTTATTTGCTTATGAAACATATTATGTGCAAAGAAATCACAACTATGAAACATATGAACAACTAGTATTAAATAATGTTTTAACAGATCCTCTTTTTCAAAAAATATTTGTTGAATATAAAACAAAAAATCAAATTAATAAAGTTATTTAAAAATAATGATTACTTTAATTTTCTAAGTAAAAAATTAAAGTAATTTTTTTACACTTTTTTATACAAATTAAAAAACATAAATCAAAAATATATATTATTTTTTTTATATCTAATCTTAATATTTAAAAATATAAATATTTTTAAATATCATTATAAAATTAACTTGTCACTACTATTGGTTTTTTCTCCAAAGTGACATAATTAACATTTTTTTATCTTGAAAGGAAAAATAATAAAATGTCAACAAATAAATATGATTTTGATATTCCAAAAGATAAAAATTGAGAACAAGCAGTGAAATGTAAAGAAAATATTTTTAGGCTTTTCTCCCTTTATGTACTATTTTTAAATTTTATCACATAAATGCTGAGAAAAGCCTATCTACGGACTTCTCCCCACATTTTTAAATGAAACATAGCATTTTACAGTTTCAAAAGTAGGTATCTTGTTGAATTTATATGCAGCTTCTTTGTCATATAAATGAACATGATGTTTTGCAACTTTGATATGTGTTTTAAATGTTCTTCGTATATGTTTTCATACTGATTCAATTTGATTGGTATTTACGCCAATTTTTGAAACATAACCATCAAGATGGTTAACTGTTTTGTGATTAGGGAAAAGTGATTTGAAATCACGATATCCTTTTCAAGAATCAGTATGTACATCACACTTTGAAGAAATATGGTTTCTTGCAAACTGCAAAAGATTTTTACTTTTTGCGTTTTTGATTACTTTCACAATTAAATTATTGGTTGTTTTTTCATAAATCCCAACAATTAATGTTTTATTTATCAAAGATCTTCCTTGTTTTTTAAAACCCATATGTGAAAGATACATTTCATCCATTTGCACTATGCCCTCAACAATAAATTGATGTTCTTGTTTGGCAATACGATTTCTGATTTCATGACCCATTCTTCAAGCAGTTTTCAAAGTCACACCCAATTCTTTTGCAACATCAGTTGATGTAATTCCATGTTTGGTGTTTATTCATCTAAAGATGAGATAAAATCAAAATCTCAAAGGTGTTTGTGACTTGTAAAAAATGGTGCCATGAAGAATACTAAATGTTTGATGACATTTCAAACATCTTATTCTTCTTAAATTAGAAGTATTCAAACTTGTTCAAGAACACATGATACATTTGTTTTTCTTCAAAATTGCTATATATTTTAAACAATCCTGTTCTGTTTGAAAAGCATTGTTGAACTCATTCAATTTCATTGTTTCCTCCACAAGTAAATGTGGGGAGAAGTCCGTTATTTTTATTAAATGCCGAACAGAAAAAATACTATTATATGCAAATTATTAGAAGATAAAGATAAAACAGAAATGCAACAAAATGAAGTAAAAACATTTCAAACACTATTTAAAAAAAGAACGTCAGAAAAGAATAATTTATGTAATGAAAATTTAAAAAATATACAATTTGAACAAATAACTACATGAAATAAATATTTACAAAAAGAAATTAACAGTAATACCACTAATTATTTTTTTGACAAAAAAAGAAGAAGCAATACTTTTTAATCAATATTATATTAATTTTACAATAAAAATGTACCTTTAAATTTTTAGGTACATTTTTATTATTTTCTATTTTTTATTAACTTTGTATCATTCTAATTCTAAATCTTGTGCAACATCCATAACTACTTCTGACATTGTTGGATGTGGATGACAAGAAGAGGCTAATTCAACAATAGTACCTTCCATTTGCATAATATTAATAATTTCAGCAATTATATCAGTAGCCGTTGAACATAAAATATGAGCACCTAGGATTTCTCCATATTTTTTATCAATAATTATTTTAACAAAACCATCAGTCTCACCATCAGCCAATGCCTTACCATTAATAGTAAATGGTATTTTCTTCATCAAATATTCTTTACCTAAAGATTTACATTCAGTTTCAGTTAAACCAACACTTGCCACTTCAGGGAATGAATAAATACAACTAGGCATTTTATTATAATCTACTTCTTGCTCTTTCAATGGCTGATTATCAGCATCCGTTCTACCTTCTTTAACTAAAATATTATTAAGTGCTGCTAATCCTTGTGTTGATGCAACGTGAGCAAGCATTCTTTGACCATTAGCATCTCCAATTACATATATATTATCAATAACATTATTGTTATCATCTAAAGCTTCCAATTTATTATTTACGGCAAATGCTTGATTAGGCTTAATTTGAATTCCCAAATTAGTAAAACCTTCAGTAATTGGCGTTCTTCCAGTACTTAATAAACAATAGTCACTAGTTACTGTTAATGGTTTTTTATGTTCTTTATCGGTTACAGCATAATAAGTTAAAGTTTTATCCTTTAATTCATTAACACTATGACCAGTAATAATATTAACACCATTTTTTTCAAGAATTTTAGTTAAAGTTGTACTAATATCTTCATCTAGTAATGCTAAAATACGATCTAAATATTCAATAATAGTAACTTTAGTACCAAGTGTACTAAATAAACAAGCAAACTCAACTCCAATAACACCACCACCAATAATAGTTAGTGTTTTTGGAACTTCTTTTAAAGAAAGAATTTCAGTCGAAGTTAATAATGTTTGGTTTGTTTTTAAATCTTTTTCACTTAAACCTTGTGGACCATTAGGATTATCAAACATTTTTACTTTTGAACCAGTAGCAATTATCATATATTTAGTAGTATATTTCTTTTCTTTACCATCTTTAGCTTTAACTAAAATCGCATTTTTATCAATAGCACTTCCAATTCCTAATAATTGTTCAACTTTATTAGATTTCATTAAAAAGCCAACACCACCAGTTAAACCTTTAACAACACCAGCTTTACGATCTTGCATTACTTTTCAATTAATTTCAATATTTTTTTTATCTTTAATAGCAACACCATATTTATCAGCATTTTCAATATAATGAAAAACTTTTGCACCCTTTAGTAACGTCTTAGTAGGAATACATCCAACATTTAAACAGACTCCACCTCAGTTATCTTTTTCAACAATTGCAGTTTTTAATCCCATCTTTGCTGCTCGAGCCGCTGTTACATAACCACCAGGACCTGCCCCGATAATTATTAAATCAAAATCATAGTTAGACATCTTTTACATTTTCTCCTTAAGCTAAAATTAATGTTGGATTTTCTAATAACTCTTTAAGTCGAGAAAGGAAATAACCAGCAGGTGCACCATCAATAACACGATGATCAATTGAAAGTGATAATGGAAAGAACTTATGTTCAACAATTTTACCATCAGCAATAATTAGTTTTTTTTGCATCATCCCTAGACCCAAAATTGCTACTTCTGGATAATTAATAACTGGTGTCCCCATTTCAATTCCTGCTGAACCAAAATTAGTAATAGTAAATGATCCACCTTGCATTTCATCACCTTTTAATAGCCCCTTACGAGCTCTATCACCTAATGAATTAACTTGTCTTGCTATTTCAAATAATGAAAGTTGATCAGCATTTTTAATAACAGGAACTACTAAACCCTTTTCAGTATCAGCTGCCATACCAATGTTATAATATTTTTTAACAAGAATTTCATTATTAGCCATGTTCAAAGTTGAATTAAGTAATTTAAATCGTTCTTCTTTTAACGCTTTAGCAACAGCCTTTACAAAGAATGGCATAAATGTTAATTTAGCACTACCATCTGGATCTTTTTCCGCTGGTTCTTTTAAAGTTGCACGTAATTGTACTAAGTTTTCAGCATCAACATTAATCATTAAACTAACATGTGGTGCTGTATAAAGTGATAATGACATTTGATTAGCAACAGCCTTACGAATTCCTGATAATGGTAAATGTTCAACATTACCAAAACTTTCGATTTTAGTAACATTAATACCTTGTGAACTAATAGTTGTAGCAGAAACTGAAGATATTGAATTAATAGGTGTTGTTGATGCAGTAGCACTAGTTGTTGTACCACCATTCTTGGCATTTAATAAATCATCTTTTAAAATTCTACCACGAGGACCAGTTCCTTTAATTGTTCCCATATCAACACCTAAGTCACGAGCCATTCTACGTGCTAATGGCGTTGCTAATACTTTACCCGTTTGTTGAATAGATTGTACATTTTGTTTTGATAATTCAACTGGTGATACTTTAGATGTACTAGCAACTGATTCAGATTTTGGTGAAGAATTTGTTGATGAAGGACTTTTATTATCATTAATCGTTCCACCAAACTCAACAATAACAGCACCTGACTTAATACTATCTCCTTCTTTAACAAGAATCTTAGAAACTTTACCATCTGCTTCGGCTTTAATACTATCTGAAGCTTTATCTGCTTCAATATCAACAACATTATCACCTTTTTTTACATTATCTCCAACTTTAACATGAATTTGAGTTACAGTAACTTCATCGATTCCATCCATATCTTTAAACTTCAATTCCATCTTTTCACTTTCCTTTCTTTAAACACTAACTAAACTGGATAATTCATCATTAGTTTAACTTTTTCCATAATTTTATCTGGACTAATTATAAATCATTTTTCACCTTTAGACAGTGGAACAGTAATATCATAACCTGTTAATCTTGTTGGAGGACATTCTAAATATTCAAAACACTTTTCATTAACAACGGTAATAATTTCTGAGGCAACTGAAAATGAACGAACCGCTTCTGAAACAACTAATAATCTTCCTGTTTTTTTAACAGAATTAACAACTGTTTCTTCATCTCATGGTTGTAATGTTTGTAAATCAATTAATTCAATTTTAAAATTTTCTTTTTCTTCTAAAATTTTAACAGCAGCTTCACAATCATAAACTTTTGAACCATAAGTTACAATCGTTAAATCAGGTTTTTCTTCAGCCTTATATTCTTTAAGAACTTTAGCTTTACCAAGAACAGCCACTTCATAAGCATCACTAACTTCTTCTCTAACATCATATGTATAATTATTGCTAGTATAACTATTGAAATAAGTTCCTAAACATTCTAAAACAATAACAGGATCTGGACTTTCAATTGCTGCCAATAATAATTTTTTAGTATCATTAGGTTTTGAAGTCATAACTACTTTTAAACCTGGAATATGACAAAATAAAGCTTCAATTGCTTCTGAATGATGCTCCAAAGCACCATTATTACCATTATTTCAATCATATGAAGGCATACGTACTACCATTGGACAAGTGAATCTACCACGAGAACGATTTCTCATTCGTGCAGCATGACATAACAATTGTTGAAAAGCAGGGAAAGCAAATCCTGAAAATTGCATTTCAATAATTGGATTTAAACCATTAATTGCCATTCCAACGGCACTACCAGCAATAACTGCTTCAGCAATTGGTGCATCAAAACAACGATTAACGCCAAATTTTGCTTGTAAACCTTTAGTTGCTCGAAAAACACCACCAACATTACCGGCATCTTCACCATAAACAACAACATTAGGATTTTTTTTCATTGCTAATTCTAAGGCTAAAGTAATAGCTTGCACATTATTTCTTTTCATAATTATTTTTTCTCTCCTTCATTGAAGAAAGCTTTTGCTTCTGCTTTTTGTTCTATTAATTGTGGTGTTAATTTTTCATATGTATAATCAAATATTTCATCAATTGAAACATTTTCATTTTTTAATGCTCAAGTAATTGCATCATTAACCTTTTTAGTAATTTGTTTATCTAATTCTGCTTGTTTGTTGTCATCTCAAAGCTTAATTGATTTTAAATATTCTCTAATACGATCAATTGGATCTTTTTTTAATCATTCTTGTTCAATTTTATAATCTTCAGCAGAAAAATAATCTTTTTTAATATCAAAAGCAGAATGCGCATTTTGACGATAAGTAACAGCTTCAATTAATGAAGGACCATTACCTTTTTTTGCTCTTTCAATTGCTTCTTGTGTAGCATAATAAACAGCAAAAAAATCATTACCATCAACACGAATATTAGGTACGCCAAATGCTGTTCCTTTTTGTGCAAAAGTTGGACTCATTGTTGCTTTAGCAGTTGGTGTATCTAATGATCACTGATTATTTTCAACAAAGAAAACAACAGCTAATTTATGGATAGCAGCAAAATTAATTGCTTCAGAAAACTCACCTTCAGAAGTACCACCATCACCAATCGTAGTAATAACAATTCCTTTATCTTTTTTATATTTTTCAGCAAAAGCAATACCTGTTGCATGTGAATATTGAGTAGCAATTGGAATATTAACTGGTAAAATGTTAACACCTTTCGGCATTTGACTTCCCATTTCATTTCCTAATCAATATTGAATTACTTTTTGAACTGGATATCCAGCAGTAATTCATGCTGCATTATTACGATAGGCTGGTACTAATCAATCAATACCTGGTCGTAAGCAACTAGCATAAGCAACTTCAACACCTTCTTGACCTTTTGAAGATAAAAAGTTAATAACTTTTCCGATTACTTTTGGAATTCCATTTACTAATTTAACTTGTCCTTTTTCATCTTTTTCATAGTTTAATTCCATTTGCATTTGTTCTTGTATTCGTGAAAAACACATGTTTTCATATGCTTTTAATAAAACCTTACTATCAAATTTTTTTAAATAATCAACAAAATTAGGATTAATTACTCCTTTTTCATTTAATATTTGAAAAATTTCTTTTTGGGGATTATCAAATTTCTCAACTCACATTTAAATTTTCCTCCTAAATATTTTAGCTAATTGCAGTTACACTTTTAATTATACTAATTTTTAAAATAATGAATGAACATACCTTTTCATTATACTACTAATAATTGTTGGTTCAAGATAATTTGTACTAAAATATTAATTTATCTCAGGTTTTATTAATATCCTAATTTTTTTATTTCCTATTATCATGTAAAAATGAAAAATATATTCTAACAATAAACAAAACAGAAAAAATAAATCAAATCATAATATCATTGTTTATTTATTTTTTACAACATAAAGTCCTAATAAAATTAGGACTTTATAATAAAATTTCGGACTTCTCCCCACATGTACTTGTGGAGGAAACAATGAAATTGAATGAGTTCAACAATGCTTTTCAAACAGAACAGGATTGTTTAAAATATATAGCAAGTTTGAAGAAAAACAAATGTATCATGTGTTCTTGAACAAGTTTGAATACTTCTAATTTAAGAAGAATAAGATGTTTGAAATGTCATCAAACATTTAGTATTCTTCATGGCACCATTTTTTACAAGTCACAAACACCTTTGAGATTTTGATTTTATCTAATCTTTAGATGAATAAACACCAAACATGGAATTACATCAACTGATGTTGCAAAAGAATTGGGTGTGACTTTGAAAACTGCTTGAAGAATGGGTCATGAAATCAGAAATCGTATTGCCAAACAAGAACATCAATTTATTGTTGAGGGCATAGTGCAAATGGATGAAATGTATCTTTCACATATGGTTTTTAAAAAACAAGGAAGATCTTTGATAAATAAAACATTAATTGTTGGGATTTATGAAAAAACAACCAATAATTTAATTGTGAAAGTAATCAAAAACGCAAAAAGTAAAAATCTTTTGCAGTTTGCAAGAAACCATATTTCTTCAAAGTGTGATGTACATACTGATTCTTGAAAAGGATATCGTGATTTCAAATCACTTTTCCCTAATCACAAAACAGTTAACCATCAAAATGGTTATGTTTCAAAAATTGGCGTAAATACCAATCAAATTGAATCAGTATGAAAACATATACGAAGAACATTTAAAACACATATCAAAGTTGCAAAACATCATGTTCATTTATATGCCAAAGAAGCTGCATATAAATTCAACAAGATACCTACTTTTGAAACTGTAATGTGCTATGTTTCATTTAAAAATGTGGGGAGAAGTCCGTAGATAGGCTTTTCTCAGCATTTATGTGATAAAATTTAAAAATAGTACATAAAGGGAGAAAAGCCTAAAATTTATAATCATAAAACATTATCAAGATAATAAATATACAATAAAAATATTTTTATTTAATGTAAAATAAATATTCTTCATATCCTTCTTTAATCATTTCTGATAATGGAATAAAACGTAAAGCTGCTGAATTAATACAATAGCGTAAACCACCTTCTTTTTGTGGACCATCCTTAAAAACATGTCCTAAATGAATATCAGTTTTTTTACAACGTACTTCAGTACGCTGCAACATTAGGTTAGTATTATCTTCCTTTTTAAGGATAACTATTTCACTAATTGGTCTTGTAAAACTTGGTCAGCCATGACCAAAATTACATTTATCTGATGATGCAAATAATGGTTCACCTGATAAAATATCGACATAAATTCCCTTTTCCTTATTATCTCAATATTTATTTTTAAAAGGAAGTTCCGTTACTGAATTTATAATGACTTCATATTGTAAAGTAGTTAACTCATTAATAGTTTTAATTTTTCATTTTTGTTTCATATTTTTATTACCTTTTTCTAAACAAAATATTAATTTTTAGTTGAATAATTATTTTCTAACTTTCTTAACTCATCCCTAGTATCTTTAGGTAAACTTTCACCATAATCCATAAGTTTAACCATTTCCTTAAAAGCAGCTTTAGGAATAGCTAATTTTTCAATATCTTTTTCAGTAATATGTAAATTAATTTTATCAATTTGCATAGTTTTTATTTTTCTAACAAAATCAGGTTCGGCTACAAAAACAGAAGATAATCCTATCATATCCCCATATTCTAAGGCTTCTAAACATTTATCAGGACTATTTATACCGCCACTCACAATAACAGGAATACGTTGATTAATGTGTTGATAAACAACTTTATTCACTAATTGATTAAAATATTTCCCCTGAGATTGAACTTTATATTTATATATATTTCTTCCCCAACTAGCTAGTGCTAAATAATCAATTTTAATGTTTATTAATACTTGGTCCATGAATTGTAAAAAATCTTCAATTGGATAACCTATTTCTTGACCTCTAGTTTCTTCAGCTGTAGCTCGATATCCTAAAATAAAATTTTCAGTAGCATACTTATCAATTGTTTTTCTTACTGCTTGTAAAATTTCTAATCCCAAACGTGAACGATTTTCTAAATTTTGATTACCATAAATGTCATTTCTTTGATTACTAATTACTGAAAAAAAAGCTTGAATTAAAAGTTTTTGTGCTGAAGAAATTTCGACACCATCAAAACCAGCTTCAATAGCCCTTAAGGTAGCTTTTTGATAATCTTTAATTAATTCTTTGATTTGCTTAATACTCAGTTCTTGAACTTCATGTGGAAAAGGATACATAAAAGATTGCTTAGAAGGTCCAACTACATAACCTAAACGATTTAAACTAATTATAGAAAAACGACCTGAATGTGCTAATTGTAAAATAGCTTTTGCACCTTTTGATTTCATAGCATTAGCAAGTTGTTTTAATGAATCAATATGTTCATCATTAGCAACAGAAAAACCAAATTCAAAAATTTGTCCCTCTAAATTAATATAAGCAGCACTAGATATCGCTAAGTATGCACTATGAGCTCTTTTAAGAGCATAATCAATATCTTCTTTACTAACAAAACCATCATAACTAGAAACATTTAAGGTAATTGGTGAAAGCACAAACCGATTATCAAAAACAAAATTTTTAATTTTGATTGGTGAAAATAACTTAGAATATTTTTTATTCATGTTAACTCAAAATTAATTCTAAAAATTGGTCATTATCTATTTTCTTTAAAAAATATGAAGAAATATCCAATTCTTGTAATTTTATTTTTAAATCTTGTTTAATCATTTTAGTACCTTCAAGACCTTTCTCAAAAATAGTTAAATCTTTTGTAGCAAAAAAATCACCACTAATTTTGCAACTTTTAATTTTACCATTATCAATTACTAATGAAATATTGATTGTTCCAATTTCTAAACGGGCCTCACGATTATATTGATAGCGGGGACTTAAGCCATAAACCCAATCTCAATTTTTATATTTTTGATCAACTAACTTGTCAATTTCTAATCACTGTTCATTTGATAAAACGTATCGTTCAACATCTGCTATTTTTTCTACATTCATCAATCGTTTAATAATTTCATCTTTAAACTCAAAAATAGTTAATTTTTTGAATTGTTCATTAAGGTGATTTTTTAATTTATCTACTCTTTGATTAATTGATTTAATTCCTTTTGATTCAATTTTTTTACGACTTGGTTTAAGTGCCAAGATCATAGCATCCAAATCAATATCATAAAGTAATGAATAACCACCATAAATAATATTATTTTCTTTTAACATAGCTGCTCCAGAAACTTTTTTACCATTAATTGTCAAATCATTTTTTCCACTTTGCATGATATTTTTAATCCCCATATCTTTAAGCACTTTTATAATTGGCTTATAGAATTCTTGGTAATTAGCATAAATCGAATTAGTATTAGAATTTAATGGAATTAAAAAACAAAAATTTACTGAATTTGAATCAATAAAAATAGCCCCTCCTCCAGTATCACGACGCACAACTGGAATATTATTTTTATCCAAATATTCTTTATTAACTTCAACCTCTGGATTTTGAAAATATCCCAATTGAATATGAGGATCACAAATAAAAGGAAATATTATCGTTTTGTTTTTTACTTTTAAATTATGTAGTGCTCATACTTGAATCGCTAAAGCATAAGCTCCATCTTTGACATATTTACCATTTCTTATAGGTTCAATTAAAATCATAATATTCCTCCAATTTCATTAAATTTCCAAATTAATTTTAATTGTCTTCAAGTTCTAAAAAATCTTTTTCAACGACATCTGTTAATTTCAAAATTCAATTATCTTTAGACTTTTTTGAATTGAAAAGAGTTGGATTTTCAATTGCTTTTTGATTATATTCTACAACCTTTCCTGCTAACGGAGTACGCGCATGCAAAATAGCTTTTGAAGCCTCTACTGTTAACACTAAATCATTCTTATTAACTATATTATTTTCGGTGTTATATTTAACGTAACATGCCATACCCATATCATCTTGTAATTTGGGTGTAGGACTAATTATGTATATATTATCTCTTTTTTCTATTATTAAACAATTTGCATTTTTTTTCATTTTTTACCCCCTAAAATAAAATAAGAAATGTTCAATGAATAAATTAAGACTATAGTAACTTTTCTTAACTCTATCTAATTATTATTCATTTCATATTTATTGATAAAATTTTTTATCTCATTAATATAAGTTTGATAAGCATTTGGCAAAGTTTCAACATGACCAATATTTTCTAAAAATAAATAATTATAATTTTTATTATTACCTTTAATTTGAAAATTATGAATAACATTAGCCATGAAAAATGGGACAAAATCATCTTTTTTACCATGAATTAATAAGGTAGGAACTTTAAATCCTGTTTTTAGTTTTTTTAATAAATCATATTCTAAAATATTTGTATTTGTAAATTTTTGATATCTTTTAGATATACCATTACTAATTAATCATCAAGGTTTTTTATAACGATATTGCATGACGTAACGAAATTGAACAAGTAGATTAGAGAATCCACAATCAGTAATTGCTCAATTAATTGAACTGATTGGTGCATAATTCAACAAATAATAATTAATTGTTGATGCGCCCATACTATTACCAATTAAACCAATTGTTTCAACTTGATAATTAGTCTTTAATCAATTAATTAAACAATTAACATCTTGCGCACAAGTAAGACCGGTATCACTATATTGACCATAAGTTTTACCATGAGCAACACTATCAAATGTTAAAATATTATATCCTTCTTGATAAAATCAAGACACTAACCTTAAAGCTAAATATTTATTTTCAGTTCAACCATGAAAACCAATAACTCATTTCTTGCTTTTATTTTTTTGAATAACAGCTAAACAACTAATATCTTCATTATTATTATTTTTAATAACAAATTCTTGATAATTTTCTTTTTTTCAATCAATTGGATAATCATATTTATTAAGTTCTTTAATCTTACAATCATAATAATGATAATCAAAACTATTAATATCAACTAATTGATCATCATTAATTTTAACATTTCCTTCTTTTTGATAAGTAAAACAAAATTTAAAAAATTGTTTTTGATATTTTTTTGAATAAAAATAAACAAAAGGAAATAATAAAATAACTAATAAAATTTTGCTAAAAGAATAACAAAATTTTTGATAACCATTCATTAAAATTTCGTCACTAACAGAATCATTTATTACCTTCATTTCCCAGTCTCTCCTATCTAACAAATTTGTATCAAACCCATATTTGATTAAAAAAATAACTAGTTTTATTTCTTATGTACCGTGTCCTTTTTTTTGTTACAATCTAATTTTCCTTAAAAAATATTTTTTTTCAAGATCTATTTTTAAATTTCATAATTTTTCTTTTTTTAATTAAAAAAATAATATATTATTCAATATTTAAATACACTTATTGTATTTTTAAAAATTAAAAAATAAGAATATATTTTGTTTAATTACTTATTTTCTAGTACCATGTAAAAAAGAAAAATATAATCCAACAGCAAACAAACCAATAAATGTTAGGCAAGAAAATACTGGTTGATAAATATTGGTGAATGATAGTTCATAATCAACTGAAGGAACAATTTGAAAAAAATTATAATAATTTTTATCACTTTGACTATAAAAAATAAAATTAATTCAAGTTATATATTTTTGTGGTACAAAATATCCAATAATAATGGTTGGTGTTGAAATTGTATATGTCATATCAATAAAAAAGTCACCAAATAAAATAGAAGTTAAAAAAATAATTATATTAATTGTTTGAATTATATAAGGATTTTTTATAGAACCAGAAATTAATAAAGCCAAGAAAAAAATAACAATAATATTTAGACTAATACTAAATATAAGACCAAATCATTGTGAAAAAGTTTTCATTGCTAATATTCATACTGTCATGATATTAGTTCCTTGTAACTGATCAAGAAAAAATAAATATCCAAGTAATATAAATACTGTACAAAAAGAAATAACAAAAATAACAATTAATAAACTTAAAATAAATGCAATCTTATTGATACCAAAATTGTGTAATTGTTTTAAAAAAACTGATTCGCGTCATTGACAAATAAGATGACCAATTAAAAAAATATTAAATAATATTGGTAATAAAATATAACTAGAAACTATAATATAACGATTATATTTAATAATTGACTGTGATGTTAAAAAATAAACTAAACTAAGTAAAATAACAGGCATTATTAAAAAGTAAATATAAGTTCTAAATGTTTTTAAAATCGTTTTAAACATATAACTTATACAATGACTAAAAATTAGTATACTATTTTTATTTTTCATATTTCACCTTTAAATTTCTATATTAAACACAAATGATTGTTGAGCAATAACATTATTGTTATAAACTGGTTTAATCATTAATTTTAACTGATTATGAATAGATTTTAAATTTTTTAAAAAATAATAGTTTTGACTAGTTTCGCCAACACGATATCATTTTTTTTCATCAAAATAATAAATAGCATAATAACTTAAATTTTCAATATTAACAGCATCTCATTGAAAACGAGAATTGTATAATATTTGATTATTAACTGTTCGATTAATTACGTATTCTGATTTTGGATTTGAAATTACTGTATTTTCTTTGATTTGATTATTAGTAGTTGGACTATTTATTTCAAATTCACCAACATTAAACTTAAAATTATTATTAGTTGCTTTAATTTGTAATCCTAATTTAGAAATACGATTAAAAGTATTAATACCACCAATTTTCTTTAAATCTAAAGTAATTTTAACTCAACCACCTTGTAACTTTTCTTCATTATTTGGTGAAAAAGTTTGACGTTTTGCTATTAACGATTTTTGATCAGTAGTAGTAACTAAAAAATTAACTTTAGCATTATTATCACCATTAGTATTATAAATAAAACTAATTTGATGGTCATTTTTAATTAAATTAGTTCCCATAATATCTCAATCATAAACTTTATTTGTATTTCAATCGCCATTAAGTATACTACCTTCTTCATTAAAACCCGAACCAATAGCAATTGAATTTCCTTTTTCATACACTTGATCATAATCATAAAAACCAGAAATTTTAGAGATATCTAATGGTTGTTCTGGATGAGCATCATCATAAATTTTTCATTGATAAGTTGGTAAAATATCAGTTAATCTACGATTTGTTCATGGATAATCATTAGCAACAATACTATTACCATTTTGATCATGATTAACAAATTTAATACCACTACCCATTGAAAAATTAGTTTTTTTATTTAAAATTTGATTATCATCAAATAAAGTAGTTCGTTCTTTAACTAAATCACCAATGCCATAACTTGATGAGTTATAACCATTATTAGTTAAATAATTATAAATAGTATCTTTAACAAATGGATTTGGTTTTCCTTTAGTAACTGCAGTTTTTATTCTAGGATCCGATATAAATGCTGCCTCTTGATAATTATCACTTGCATTTCAACCTTGATAATCATTTGCATTATTATTTGCTTGCATACCAATATTATTATTTCTAATAAAAGTATTTGTTCCTGAAAATTGAATATTATTAAATAAATTTGTTGTTTGTGTCGCAAATAAATAAGCTCTAGTACCATTAACATTATGATTTTTAGCTCAATTATAAGCATACGATCCAAATGTTCCAACACCATTATCTAAAAAATCAGAAATTCCAGTATACACATTTTTATTATATTGAGGTTTACCAGCAATCATTGTTTCTGCATAACCTAATTGTCGAAAATCATAACTTCCAAAAAATTGGGCATTAGCTCCAGCATCAAGAATAGTATTTAAATTTTTACCACTATAATTTGGATAATCTGTTAAAAATGATGTTGTTTTATCTGGTGTTTCACCAAAAGTTAATTGAATATCAGTTGGTGTAACTTCACCACTAGTTTTACGATAACCACTATCTACCATTTTTAATGTTTCTATATCATTATATCCACTAACACTTTTTGAAACTGTAGCACCATTACGATAAAAAATTATTTTTAATGATTGAATATTTGGATCACTAGCAGTAGCTACTTTATAATTAAATTCTTTAATAATTTCGGCCATAACATTATAATCTAAAACTGTACCATTGGGAGCAGCACCGTTTGGTTCATTATTAATAAATCAACCATCAAAGCCATTATAATTAGCAATATTAATTAAAATATCAACTATTTTATAAGTACCATCACTATTTTTACTAAGAAAATCTTTTAACATTTCTTTTGTTAAACCATGATATCCATCAAGAAAAAGATTACCAAATATTGGTGTTCCATTAATGTGTGCACTATCAATAACATCAGCTGGTGGTGGAACAATTGGCCCTTCAAATCAAGAACCTGATCAATTAATAAAATAATTAGTATATTGTCAATTTAATGGTGTATTTTCAAATGGATTTTTTGTACCCACTATTGTATTATCAAAAGTACGATGTTTTCGTGTTGAAAATCCTAGTTGATTATAATTAATATTTTCATCTTGGTTACTTGAGTTGTATGTTGCTACAAATTGACGTTTCTGTAAAGGTACTGTTGCTCGATTATACTTTGCATCATAGTCTTTTTGTGGATTCCAATCTAAAATTGAATTCATTCTTAAATATTTTCGAGCTGAAGAAGTTATTCCAAAATCAGAAGCATAATTACCATTAGGCATAAAACCTTTATTCAAAGGAATGCCAGTCACTGCTTGTTTTTTAATGTTTTGTGTTCATTGAAAACCAGTATTAAATTTTGAATAATTTAAATAATGACCAGTATTGCTTGGTTTAACATTTCCCAAATCATTAATATTACCAATATTATTAATAATATTTTGCGAGTTAGTATTATCAAAATTAATACCATCTCCATAATCTGAATTTGTTCAGTCAAAATTTGGTAAACCATTTAAATAATCACTACCATCTAAACTACCAATATTACAAGCAACTACTAAACTAGCAGGAGCAGAAATTAAACTAAAAACACCAAAAAGTAATAATATTTTTTTCATCAATTTTTATCCTTTCATTCCTCAATTAAAAAATCTTTTTGATAAATAAGAAAACAACATAGTAAATATCAAGATTCCAATTAATGTTTGCCAAATACTAGTAAAAACAACAAATGATATTTCATTATAATTTTGAATAATTTGACTTATTCCTAGTGAATCTAAAAATTGATATGAAGTAATCAACATATTAAACCAAATAAAATATTTAGTTGGACACAAATAACCAATAACAATAAATATTAAATTATTGTTAGTTACTGTTGGTTGAATTAAAACATCCGAAAAAATAATGAAAAATATGGTAAAAATAGCAAGCATTACAAATGATAAATTAAACTTAGGAAAAAATGTTGTAATAAATATGTTAGCAACTGTTAAAAAAAATGTTAATAATATTATAGCAAATATATAGAAAATTCAAATAAATCATCTAATATTAGAAAGTAAATTTAGATGAAAATTAAATATTGAAATTAAAGAATAAATATTATAACAAATAATATTAATACTTACTGATAATGATACCATTATTAAATTTGATAAAAAAATTGTTAAAATAATATAATATTCATTAATACCAATTATTTTTATTCTTTTTAAAAAGTTTTTCTTTCGCCACTCAATCATAAATATTCCTAAATAAAAAGATGAAATAAAAACTGATATTGATAAAAAATTTAACAAAATGGGGGGTAAAATTTGATAATAACTATAATTATTTCATAATCACGATGATAATGCAGAAATTAAAAAACCTAATAAAAATACAAAAATATAAGTTCTAGGATTTCCAAAAATTACTTTTGAAATTAAAGAAAAAAGTCTTGAAAATTTAGAAACAGTACTTTGTTTGAATAATTCTTTAGCTACCATTAACTTCATTTTGATAATACTCCACCATCATTTTACGTAAACTACCATATTTTTTTATAATTGCATCAATACTTTGGTCTTGATAAATTTCACCATTTTTTAAAATTACTACCCGATCACAAAGTAATTCAACTTCTTCTGGTGTGTGCGAAACAATTAATAAATTAATTTTTTTAATTTCTTTTCATGACTTAATAAAATTAACAAGTTTAATTTGCATTTTTAAATCTAAACCTGTAACTAACTCATCTAAAATTAAAATTTCAGGATCATTTAAAATTGATAAAAAACAATTAAATCTTTGTCTTTGACCACCCGAAAGTAAAGAAATTTCTTTTTTCAAAATATCATTTAACTCAAAAACATCAATTAATCCTTTGCCTTCTTCACTTTTAATATATTTTTTATTTTTATAAAATTTAATTAAATCAATAATTCGTGTACCAACTGGTCAATAACCTTCTTGAAATTGAACACCAATTTTCCGACTAACCTTTTTACCAACATCATCAAGAAATAATACTTTACCTGATGTTGGTTTTAAAACTTGTGAAATAATTTCAACCAAAGTAGTTTTACCAGAACCATTAGCACCTAAAATAGCAAGTGATTGTGAAGCAGGTATCTCTAAATTAATATTTTTTAAAACCTGATTTTTACCATAATTTTTACTTATATTTTCTAGAATAATCATTTTTATTTTCCTTGTAAATTATTATTTAAAATTTCTTCATATAATTGATTAAACATTTTTTTCATATCAGAATCCAAAATTAATAGTGGCTTTACTGTATTGGCAATGGGTGGTTTATTTCACATATATTCACCTTTGTTATTTCGTTCCACATATTTATCAAAAGTATAAAAATCAATATCAATTGATTTTTCAATTGTTCTACCTAAATCTTGAATTCAAATTTTTACTCATTGAAAATAAAAACCAGCTTCAAAATACTTCATAACTCATAAGTTTAAATATTCATTTGCATTAATATAATTACTACTTGGATCATTAATTTTATTAATAGTAAACTCAATAAAATATGTTCGCAATGTTAAGGCCATGTAAATTTGCATTGATTGTGAATGAATAATTTTATTATTAATATAATCATTAATATCTGCTGTTGGTATACCAATTTCATCATAGCCAGGTTTACCAGCATTTTTACTTGCTGAATCACGGTATTTATCAAATTCAGCAAGATAAAAATTATTAAAACCATTAACAATATTATCATTAGTTTTACCTACTTTATCAATAGCATCTTGATATAAAAATTGTCAAACATTTAATTGATTTCTATCTTTTTTTGGTCAACCACGTGTTGGATAAAGAATATCATTTATACTATTTGTTTGATCAAAACTATTATTTACTAAAAATGTAATAACATTGCTAATTGGTGTTATAAAAATAAAAATTATAAATAAAATCCATAAATATTTCTTCATATTTCCTCTTTAATATTAGTTATATATTAGTTATAAAAGTAAGTATATCATAAATAAGAATTTTATTCATTATTTTATTATACTTTTTATTATTTCTTCAGCAAGAAAATTTTCACCAAAAATTTCGTTAATATTAGCATTTTCAATGATATTAGTAATAGTCGCTACATTATATTTTTGTTTTTCTAGTTTTTTTTCTAAACTAGTAGTACCTGCTGACCCTAGGAAATCACCATATATTTTAATATTTTCAATAATTCCTGCCTTAACATTCATTCAAACGTGAATAGTTCCTTTACTAGGAAAAAGTGTTTTATGTTTTAAATCAAAATCTGGAGATTTACCATAAACTCAATCTCAAGTTCGATATTTAGTATTTGCTAATGATTCAATATCAGCAATCATTTTTTCAGAAAATTCCATAATCTTTGTATTTTTTGTACTTTTTAATTGTTCAATAATTAAATTTTTAAATTCTTCAATTGTTATTGATGGATTTAATAATGGTAAAATATTTGTTACTCGTGCTTGTACTGATTTAATACCTTTTGATTTTAATTTATCCAAATCAGGTTTTAATACTTTTGGTAACATTTGCATATCAACATTAAAAAGAATAGTACCATGATGTAAAATTCGATTTTTATATATATATTGGGCATTACCCGATATTTTTTTATCATCAACTAAAATATCATTTTTACCACTAAATTGAGCATTTAAACCTAGATTTTGTAAAACATTAACTATTGGTTTTGTAAAAAGAGCATAATTACGAGCATTATCTTTATTTTTATCAAGAATAAAAGTAAAATTTAAATTTCCTAAATCTTGATAAACAGCTCCACCACCAGATAATCTTCGTACAACATTAACTTTTTTTGTTCTTACATATTCATTATTAATTTCTTCAATTGTATTTTGGTTTCTACCAACAACAATAGTATTATTATTTTGTCATAATAATAAGATTTCATCAGTTATATAAGGATTAGTAATCAAATATTCTTCGGCTGCTAAATTAAAATATGGGTCTTTGCTATTATTAATATAATAAATCATTATTAATTTAATCTCCTTTATCTTCGGTTTTAAAATTTGTTCATTTATTAACAAATTTTAAAGTAGTTTTGCAATATGTATCATAATCGGTAGTGACGGCTCTTATATGTTTAGCAAATGGCATAATTAATAATTCACTTATTGTTTCTTCTTCATAATTTATTTTCTCTTCATACATTTTTTGTGCCATTGTTGCTGGTACAGTTTCATCATCATTACCATGAATAAATAATACAGGAATTGAAGAACAATATTTTAATTTATTAATAGGATCAATACTATTAATATTAAATTTATCTTTTAACCTAAAGAAAAATTTAACACCATAATAAAATCAAAATCAATGAAGGTTAAAGTATTGTTTACCCATAATTTTAATAATATGACTAAAACTATCAAATCCACAATCAGAAATTGCACATTTAACACCAAATTTACCAGTATCAAATCGAGATATTGTTTCCAAAACAGTACTGGCACCCATACTATTACCAATTAAAGTAATATTAGGAGGTTGTTTAAAATCTGTTTCTGCTAAATAATTATTAAGACTTAAAATAACAGCATATAAATCATCTGCTTCTTTATTACCAAAAGTAATTGCATCATGGGTATTATTACTACCATGACCTCTTGTATCATAAGTAACAATACTATATCCCTGTTCATAAAAATGTTTAACTAAATATAAAATGCTATAGCGATTTTGTTGTCAACCATGAGTTGCAATTATTCATTTATGATTTTTATTAGATTGATGATTATTAATGAAAAAAGCTGATAACAAGCGATTATCATAAGTAGTTATCATCATATCTTGTGCTTCCATCATATCTCAATTACTATCATCAATCATTAGTTGTAGAGAATTTTGTAATTCCATATCTCGATTATAAAAACTCAAAGTATTGAGATCAATTTTATTAAAATTTGGATTAGTACTTCGTCCAATTCGTTGAAAATTTTCCATAACATTTCGCATCATTAAACCAATAAAAAAATTAGTAATTAAAAAAGGAATAATCCATAATGGAAAAGTAAATATCAAAATAATTTTTAATCATCAAGCAATTTTGTATTTACTTTCTTTAACTGGCAAAGTCATTCTTGCTCTAAGTTTTAAATATTTTTCATTACTAACCATTATATTTTATTCCTCTCAAAATTAATTTGATAAGGCAATCTATTTTTTCTTACCTTTTAAATATGGATCTGGATATGTAACATCTTCTTTTGTTAAAATTCCTGTTGCTAAAAGTGCTGCCGCAGTAACAAAGTTATAAGGCTTATTAAAGTGTGGTAAGAAATACATATCAATTAATGGAATTTCATCAATAGTAACCTTTTTCAATATTGCTAATGAAAACATTGCAATTGTTTCTGTATGATCATGAGTTGAACCAATTTCAGCTCCAACAATACGACGAGAACTCTTTTCTCATATAATTTTAATTTTTACTTCATGATTTTCACTCATAAAAGGTGGAAACACTGTATCTTGATAAAAATATGCTTCTACATTATTAGAACCTAAAATTGCTTTTGCAGAAACTTCTGATAAACCAGTAGCACATAGTTTTCAACCAAAAACAGCAATTGCATTTGTTCCTTGAACACCAGGAAAGGCAATTCTTGTTTTAGGATCTGTTTTTGCAACATTTAATCCAGCAATTAAACCACTACGTACAGCATTAGTTGCTAAGGCAATATTAACATTTTTATTTCAAGCATTTGAACGAATATTAATACAATCACCAATTGCATAAACATTAGGATCTGAAGTTTGAAAATATTCATTAACTTCAATTGCACCACGAGGATCTAAGTTAAGTTGAACTTTACCATTCTCATCTTTCAAGATAGCAGTATTTGGTAAGAAACCAACAGCCATAATTACTAAATCAGCTTTATATGTTCCTTTATTAGTTTTTACTTCACTCACTTTATCATCTTTAATAATAAATTCTTGTAAAGTTTCTCCTAATTGTAATTTTACTCCTACTTTTTTCATATCTGCTTCAACATCATTTGTAAATTCTTCATCATAATAACGAGGCATAATACGATTTTCAAAATCAATTAAAGTAACTTCTTTTTTATCTTTATAAAAAGCTTCTACTAATTCAATACCAATATAACCTGCACCAATTACTACTACTTTTTTTACTTCTGGTTTACTCAAATCAGAAATAATTTCTTGAGCATGTTGGTATAGTTTTGATAAATGAATGCCATTTGTTAATTTAACACCATTTAAAGTATCTTTAACAACTGCACCATCTTTATGAGCAATTAAACCAGGAATTTCTTTACCACCTGGATTTAAGATTGGTCATGAACCAATTCCTAATACTAATTTATCATAACTTTCAGTAAATACTTCATTAGTATCTAAATTTTTAATAGTAACAATTTTAGCTTTACTATCATATTTAATCATTTCATGTTTTTCTTTAATTTTGACACCTAATGCTCTTAACTTTTCAATTGTGGCATAAAATAATCCTTTTGGATCAGTAAATTCTTTACCAACTCAAAGCGCAATTCCACATCCTAAAAATGAAATATTATCATTACGATCATATGCTACTACTTCACTATTTGGATTAGACCTCATAATTGCCTTTAGTGCTGTTGTTCCGGCATGATTAACACCTATAACAACAATCTTTTGTTTTCTTTCCATGCTAAAATTCCTCTCTTACTTATTACTTTTTTTCAATTTCTTTTTTGTAATTACAAATACAAATAAATACAAATATATATATTATTTTATCACTTTTTATTTAATAGTTACAAGTCTTTCTTTTGGTAGACAATATACCATTCATTTTAAAAACCTAAAATTGCAATTGGTCAATTTCCATCATGATAATTATCTTTATTACTTTCTTCTTTTCAATCACGACAAGTAACCCTATTACGACTTGATGATGACTTCTTAGTTAATTTATTAATTTCATTTATCATATTTATCAAAATTTTTATATTGATTTTCCTCACTAATTTTATGATTATTTTTTTCTTTAATGTCTTTATATCTCATACTTTTTTCTCCTTAAATCTTTAAAGTAGTTATTTTTAATTAAAATTTGATAATTATTAAGTATTTTCACTTAATTTAAACATTATATATCAAAACAAAAAAACCTTAATATATTTTTTTATTTTTTAAATATTTTTTAATAAATTATATGTATCTTGACAAATCATTAATTCTTCATTTGTTCTAATTTTAAAAATAGGAACTTCTGATTGTTTATCACTAATTTCTAAGTAATCATTATACTTATCATTATTTTTATTAGTTACTAATTTTAAAGCAAACACTTTAATTTCCTCAATAACTAATTGACGAATAATTGCAGAATTTTCACCAATACCTGCAGTAAATACTAATGCATCAATATTACTATCTAAATCATTACCATATTGAACAATATAATTGGCAATTCTTTGAACAAACATTTTTATTGCTAATTGTGATTGTAAATGATACTTATGGTTTTTATCATTACTACTTGCAAGAACATCACGTAAATCAGAAGAATGTCCACTAATTCCTAATAAACCCGAACTTTTATTTAAATCATTAGTAATAGTTTCAATAGTTGCTTCTGCTTTAATATTACACATATAACCATGAATAGAAGGGTCAATAATGCCACTTCTAGAACCCATAATTAAACCATCTAACGGTGTTAATCCCATACTAGTATTAAAACTTTTACCATTTTTAATAGCACAAATACTAGCACCATTACCTAAATGACAAATAATAGCATTAATCTTATCTTTTGGTTTATTTAAAATATTAGTTAATTTATATAAAATATAACGATAACTAGTACCATGAAATCCATATCTTCTTACCTCATATGTTTTATATCAATCATATGGAACTGAGTAAAGATATTTTTCTTCAGGAATAGTACTATGAAATGAAGTATCAAATACTGCCACATGTTTAGCATGTGGAACTAATTTTTGAAAAGATGATATTCCTTTTAAAGCTGGCGGATTATGTAATGGTGCTAAAGGAATACATGCTTTGATACCAGCAATGACTTTCTCATCAATAACAATTGAGTTATTAAATTTTTGACCACCGTGAACCATACGATGACCAATTCGTTTAATATCATCAAAATTATTAATGACCTTATACTCAATTAATGCATCAATAACTGTTTGCGCTCCTATAACATGATCAGCAATATCTTTCGCTACTTCATGTTTAATAAAGTTATTACCATTAGCAATTTCAATAATAAAATTACTATTTTTAATAGCTATCCTTTCAACTAAACCCTTACAAAGAATAGTAAAATGAGGTTGTTTATCATTATTAATAGCATTAAAAAGTTGAAATTTAATAGAACTACTTCCGGCATTAATAACTAAAATTTTATTTTGTTCTGACATATTTGTTTTATCTCCTTATTAATTCTTAATTAATGTTTGAATAGCAGTGATCAATGCTGTGTAATAAATGTCATCAATAGTAGCACCACGAGAAAGATCATTAACTGGCTGATTTAAACCCAAAACAATAGGACCAATAGCTTTATAATTACCTAATCTTTGGGCAATTTTATAACCAATATTAGCAGCATCTAAAGTTGGGAAAATAAATGCATTACAATGATTTTTAATTGTTAATTCTGGGAATTTTTTATTTCGCACTTCTTGATCTCAAGCAGCATCAAATTGAATTGGTCCTGCTACTTGCACATTCTTTAATTTTAATTGCTGAACAAAGTTAGTAGCATTACGTACTTTATCAACACTTTCACCACTACCACTAGTATTAGTAGAATAAGATAACATTGCTAATTTAATTGGATTAAATTCTAAAAGTTCACCAAAGTGAATTGTAGATTTTGCAATATCTGCTAAATTTTCAGCTGTTGGATTTAAATTAATTGAACCATCACTAAATAAAAATATTTCTTCATTTTTATTCATAATAAATGTACTTGAAACAGTTTTAGTACCTGCTTTTGGTCCAATAATTTGTAAAGCTGGACGTAAAATATCAGCAGTAGTAAAAGTAATACCACCAACAAAACCATTAACTTCTTTATTATTTAATAACATCATTCCATAGTAATTACGACTTAATACCAATTTATTAGCTGCTTCTAAAGTTAAACCCTTTGTTTTTCTTAATTCATATAATTGATTAGTAAAATTTGTTACTTGATTTTCTTCAATAGATAATGTTTTAATATTAGAATTTTTAATATTACTAGGAATTTCTTTATCATTATTAAATAATAAAACCGGTGTAATAAAATTTTTAACAGGTGAATTATCATTAATAATTTTTAAAGCTACTGCCTGCACTTTTTCATTATCCCCTTCTGGAAATAAAATTCTGACTGGTGTTTTGCTTTTTTGTAAAATAGATAAAATAAAATCTAATAGTTTCATATTATCTTCTCTCCTTTAATTTGTTAATTTTGATTACTAATAATAGTTGCAATTGCTTTATTTTGTACTGCTTTAATGATATTGTTTTCAACCTTAATATCAAATACCATAATTTTCAAGTTAGCTTCCATGCACATTGTTGAAGCAGTTAAATCCATTACTTTTAATTGTTTATTAGTAATATCTTGATATGATAAATGTGAATAACGAATAGCATTTTTGTTAATGTTTGGATCTTTATCATAAACACCATCAATGCCATTTTTTGCCATTAATAATATATCCGCATTAATTTCAGTAGCACGAAGTGCTGCTGCAGTATCCGTTGTAAAGTATGGTGAACCAGTACCACCAGCAAAAATACAAACATAGCCTTTTTCAAAACTACTAATAGCTTTTTTGTAATAAAAAGGCTCAGCAACTTGATTAATCTCTAATGATGTTTGCACAATAACTTTTACGTTAAGCGCTTTTAACTTTGATTCAATTACCAAAGCATTCATAATAGTTGCTAACATTCCCATATAATCAGCATTAATTCTTTTTAAGCCAATCTTTTCTCCTTGTTTAGCACCACGTCAAATATTACCACCACCAATTACTAAACCAACTTCTACTTTTGCCTTAACTAGGGTTTGAATTTGTTGACAAACATTATCAATACTTTCATTATTATATAATTCATTACTACCATCACCTAAAGCTTCACCACTAATTTTTAATAATATTCGTTTATATTTAAATTGTTCCATTTTTGATCATCCTCCTTAAATTTAATATTATAAAAAGCCACAGATTGCTTTGTGGCTTCTTATTTATTTACTGTTATCACTAGATAATGAATCATTATTTGCGCTTTCAGCAACAGTTTCTAATTCAACGTTAGCAATAACTTTTTGTGCTAAATGATCTTTAACAAAAAGTTGTGCTTGTGGAGTAATAATTGTTAAACGTTTTTTAATTTTTTTAATACCCTGTTCATAAACAATTTTTAAAACATTTTTCTTTTGTTCCAATGCAACAATTTTACTAGTATTAACGCTTTGTCCAAAGAAATAAATATTACGTTCATCAACTGCGATACCAAAATCAAAACTAAAAATATATGCTAATCCTAACATGATAACTAAAAATATATACTCTACTATTAATAAACTTAAAAAAGCAGGATCAGATTTAATATATTCTGGTTCAAATGTTCAAACTTGCATTCCAATTGGAACAATTGAGATAACTAAACCAATTACACCAACTATTAATGTTGCTACTAATAATTTTAAATTCAAAAATTTAATAGTTGTTTTTGGTTTATTAAAATTATATCATCCTCAACCAAGAATAACTAATAATAATATAAACATTACTAATGCAATATAATATATAATTTGAAAATTCACTTTATTTACCTCCTAAATGTTTATTTGGCAGAACTATCAATTTTTTCACCTAATTGATAACGTATCATAGCTATAATTGTAGCATGATTTTTAGTTAAATACTCTTTAACCTTAATTGTATTATCTTTAATATAAAGTTGATCAACAATAGTTAATTCAGATAATACTTTTTCAAAACGACCTCTTATAATATTTTCAAGAATATTGTCAGGACGTTTTTTTGCTTTCAATTTTTCTTCTTCTTTTGTTTTTTCACTAATAATTGATAATTCTTTATCACGAACTGTTGCAGGTATGTGATCAATATCAATGTATTTAGCATCTGCTGATACTAATTGCATAGCAATATTATTTGGAATATCACTTTCCTTATCAACACCTTTGATAATAACTAAACCACTATATTTACCACCACCATGGACATACCAACCAAAAACTTCATCATTATTTTTACTTAAACATTGAAAGCGACTTAAAACAATATTTTCACCTAATTTAGCAATAGCAAATTTTATTTCATCATCTAAGCTTCCACTACTGCCAGTAGCTTTTAATGTTAAAGCTTCTTCAATAGTTTTAGGTTGATTTTTTAAAATTGTTACTAAAATTTTAGTAAATAAATTATTAAATTCTTCTAAGTCAGCAACTTGTTCAGTTTGACAATTTAATTCACCAATAATTGCATTATTACCATCAATAAAAACTTTAGTAATACCTTCAGTAGCTTTATTAATACTTTTTTTCTCCGCTTTTGCTAAACCTTTAATTTTTAGTAAAGAAAGTGCTGCATCAAAAATATTATTTTTTTCTATCAAAGCTTCTCTACAATCAGTAATTGGTAAATCAGTTGTATCTCTTAACTTTTTCAATAATTTAACATCTACTTTAACTTCTGACATATAAACTATTCTCCTTTATTTTTTTCAATTACATTTTCAGTTTTATTTTCATCAAGACTAGTAGCTTCTTCTACTATTTCTTTTTTATCAATAACTGGTTTTACACTTTGTCCTTCATTAATAGCTTCAGCAATTTTCTTTGTAATTAAAGTAATTGATTTTGTAGCATCATCATTACCAGGAATAATATAATCAATATTATCTGGATTTGAATTACTATCACAAATCGCAATAATTTTGATACCAAGTTTAACTGCTTCTTCGACAGCAATTTTATTAGTAATAGTATCAGTAACAAAAATAGCTTCTGGTAATTTATACATATTTCTAATACCACCAAGGTTACGTTCTAAACGTGCCTTTTCTTTAATTACTAACATTTGCTCTTTTTTTGTTAAAAGTTTAATTTCTCCACTTTTTTCTTTATTTTCAATATCAATTAACTTTTTAATACTTGATTTAATAGTTTTAAAATTAGTTAAATTACCACCTAATCAACGTTCTGTTACATAAGGTGAATTACAACTAATTGCAAGTTCTTGCACAGCTTCTTTGGCTTGTTTTTTTGTACCTACAAATAAAACTTTACCACCATTTTCACTAGTTTCTTTAACAAAGTGACAAGCTTCATCTAATTTACGCATTGATTTTTGTAAATCAATAATATGAATACCATTTCTTTGACCAAAAATATATTTACGCATCTTTGGATCTCATCTTTTAGTTTGGTGACCAAACTGAACTCCCGCTTCAAGGAGTTCTTCACGTCTTACAACTGACATATTGTCTCCTTCTAATTTGTTTTTCTTCCATTTATTTCTAACATTGGCCACTTTTTAATTAAAAAGCACTAGGCAATGAATTCACAAATGTGTTGCTTATTTTCATTAAATTAAGCCTGTATATTGTAGCATATTTTTTATATTTTAAACAAATTATTTTTAAACATAAAAATAGAATTGTATTTTAATAAACTATATTATAAAAATATTTTTTAGTTTTCTTAAAAAAATAATACCAATAAAAACACACAATATATTATAAAAATAAAAAGTAAATTACACATATAAAATATTCATTTATGATATAAAATACTAAAAACTTAATATTAAGTTTTTTTAAACTAATTACTTTAATTTTAAAAGTAAATAGTTTTTTTATATTTAAAAGGGAAGATGGAAGAAAAATGTTTAAATCTAAAACACAAGAAAGACAACAACTTAAATATCATTTGCAAAATCAACAAAAATAGATTAAAAGAAACTGTACTAGAAGAACAAACAATATGTGGAGTTACAGAATTATTTGTGAAACTTACTGAACAACAATTAAAAAAGCACAATTATACTAATAGAAATGAGGTAACTAATTTAGAAATAGATTTGCCATAGAAACAAAGACTAAAGGAACAACAAATGCTGGCATTTGTTCTGGTGATGTTTTATATGATAAAGAAATAAAAGCAAGTAAAATAAAATAACACAAAACATAAGAACTGTTTATTATGTTCCACCTTCTACACATTCAATGTGAAGCCCTAAAAAACAAGTTAGACAATGAAATGAATAAATGAAAAATAAAAGTAATCAAGATGCTGGTTGTTCTCATTGAGATAAAACGCAAAATAGTAATCCATTTAATTCTCCATTTAAATAAATTTAAATATAACTATATAAAAAGAAGAGTAAAATTTCACTCTTCTTTTTATATTTATTAATTTTAATAATTAAGATATATATAAAGTCTCTTCAGTAGCAAATTGAATATCACCAATTGATATTGTTACTTTTATGATATTTCCTTTAACAAAATTTCCTGTACCTTCTGCAGCTTCACTAACTTTAATTTTTAAAGCACCTTGTTTAATAAGGTCAACAATACTTTTTACTGTTTTACCTTCACTTTCAGTAGTTTTAAAATATTGTGTTAAATCTGTACCAACTGGAAATTTTGCTTTTGGTTCCCCAGCTGCAAATCCAGGAAAAGATTCAAAATTAGCATTTGATATTGCAGTTGGTAAAATTGATGTAACTAATCCTTGATCTGATTGACCCAAAATATCTAATGAGAAATTATCACCTAATGACTTATCATTTTTTTGAAAATTAAAAATGGCTTTTCTCCCTTTATGTACTATTTTTAAATTTTATCACATAAATGCTGAGAAAAGCCTATCTACGGACTTCTCCCCACATTTTTAAATGAAACATAGCATTACAGTTTCAAAAGTAGGTATCTTGTTGAATTTATATGCAGCTTCTTTGGCATATAAATGAACATGATGTTTTGCAACTTTGATATGTGTTTTAAATGTTCTTCGTATATGTTTTCATACTGATTCAATTTGATTGGTATTTACGCCAATTTTTGAAACATAACCATCTTGATGGTTAACTGTTTTGTGATTAGGGAAAAGTGATTTGAAATCACGATATCCTTTTCAAGAATCAGTATGTACATCACACTTTGAAGAAATATGGTTTCTTGCAAACTGCAAAAGATTTTTACTTTTTGCGTTTTTGATTACTTTCACAATTAAATTATTGGTTGTTTTTTCATAAATCCCAACAATTAATGTTTTATTTATCAAAGATCTTCCTTGGCATAAGTTAGTTGTTAAGTTTACTCCTATAATTTTTAATCTAGACAGTATGATTAGTTTAAATAATTAATAGTTAAGGAGTAAAGATGAAATATAAAGTTTATACAAGAAAAATTAAACTAGATGTTTTAAATGAATATATAGTGATTAAAAAATTAAAAACCATTGATATTAAAATCAAATATCAATTATCAACCAGATCATTAATTTATAATTGAGTAAAAAAATATCAAAAAAATAATAAATTAATTACTATTCATACTTTTCAAACAAATCATCAAATAGATAAAGTGAATATCAAAGATAAAAATTTAAAACTTGAAAATAAAAAACTCAAAAAGTCACTACTAAAAGAAAAAATAAAAAATGAATTTTTAAGACAAAAACAATTCTGTGATAAAAAATTAAAAAACAATCAAAATATTTTAAATAGTAAATTATTGAAAAGTAAATGTTTTTTAAAAGTTGATAAATATAGAAATAAAAATTATGGAATTAATGACATAATTAGTTTGTTACCTATCAGTAAAGTTGCATATTATAAATGAATAAAAAACGGTAAAAAGAAATATCAAACAAAAATTGATAATGAGTTATTAAAAGAATTAAATAAAATTGTTGTTATTAGCAACAAAGATAAAATAATTAAAATTACTAGTTTAGAAAAGGTGAGATTAGAATTAAAGAAAAACAACACCAATCTTAAATGCAGTAAAAACAGCATTATGAGGTTATTAGAAGATAATAATATCACAAACTATTAACCAAACCCAAAAAACAGCGTAGAGCGAAATCTAATTCCTTAAAATCAAATTTCCAAGATTTATTAAAACGTAATTTTACCAGTAATACTTATCTTGAAAAAGTTGGCATCGATGGTACTTGATTTAAAGAATTAATTATTAATAATAAAAAAACTAAATTATTATTAGAAATTGCTACAGATATGAATAGTAATGCTATAGTTGGTTGAAAAATTAATAAAAGTGAAAATGCAATAACCATTTTAAATGTTCTTAATCAAGTAACAAAGGCAAGTCATAAAGAACATAAAATATTTGCAACATTTATCCAATCTGATTTAGGTTCAGGTAATACTAGTAAAATAGTTACAAATAGTTTTAATAAAAGTAAAACTTTAATTCATTCAAAAAGTTTATCAGGATTTAAAGGCAACCAAGTAAGTGAATGTTTAAATCGCTGAATCAAAAGAGATTTTAAAATTATGTTTGGTAACAAGTTTAATAGCATTAAACATTTCACAGAAGCATTAAGAAAATTTATTAACTGATGAAATAATGATAGAATGATTTTACGATTAAAAATGTCTCCAAACCAATTTGTACAGATTTGAAGACAAGAAAGTAAACTTATCTAACCAATGCCCTTGTTTTTAAAACCCATATGTGAAAGGTACATTTCATCCATTTGCACTATGCCCTCAACAATAAATTGATGTTCTTGTTTGGCAATACGATTTCTGATTTCATGACCCATTCTTCAAGCAGTTTTCAAAGTCACACCCAATTCTTTTGCAACATCAGTTGATGTAATTCCATGTTTGGTGTTTATTCATCTAAAGATGAGATAAAATCAAAATCTCAAAGGTGTTTGTGACTTGTAAAAAATGGTGCCATGAAGAATACTAAATGTTTGATGACATTTCAAACATCTTATTCTTCTTAAATTAGAAGTATTCAAACTTGTTCAAGAACACATGATACATTTGTTTTTCTTCAAACTTGCTATATATTTTAAACAATCCTGTTCTGTTTGAAAAGCATTGTTGAACTCATTCAATTTCATTGTTTCCTCCACAAGTACATGTGGGGAGAAGTCCGAAATTTAATTAACAAATCATAGAATTTGCAGTTATATTGTTAATGTTACTCATAATTCTAAGGGTTAATCTCATACGTCCTAATCATTTGTAAAGGGAAAATTATTATTAAAATAATAATTTATTTCTATTTTATACAATATATTTTGTTAAAATAAAAAAATAAACTTTACATATTAAATGGTCTATTTTCTAAATTTGTTACTACACTAGAGGTATTATTAATCAAACTTATATTTTCAGGAAAATCTTTTTCACTAATAACTGTGATTGCTACTTCTTCTTGAAATTCTTTATTTGTAACAATATTTTTTTTAAAATTTTGAAGAATTTCAATAAAATTACTTAAACTTTTAAATTTATCACGTTCTGTAATATAAAATCTCTGGTTTTTACATACTTTAATAAAGTTATCTATTCATTTTTGAAATTCTTCAATTTTTATTTCTTTATTATGATTTGTTTCTTTTAAATATAAAATTAAAATAAGATTTCATATACCACGAATTGCAAAAATAAATTTAGAATGTTTATATTCTTCAATTAATTTAAGTGTATTAATTATTTCTTCTATTGCTACTAATTCAACTTCCATTTTTAATAAAGAAAAAGTATTATTTTTATTTTCTTTCTTTTTAATTTTATTTTTATATTGTTCATTTCTTTCAAATAATTCTTTTGATATCTTTGTGACTATATCAATAGTCTCCTTTATTTCATTTCTTTTAAGAAGAAATAATTTATAATCAACTAGTATATCGTATTTTTTAATAATTGATATTTCTCTAATATATTTTGGTATTTTTTTGGTAAAAATAGGTAATTGTTCCATATATGTTTTAAATATTTTAGTATTTATAATTTCAAGTGCGTCATTAAAAAGATTAAAAGATATTACATCTTCTATTTCTAATTTAGACTTTTCTTTTTCAATATTTAAATGATATTTTCTTTGAAAAGTTTCATCACGAAATACATCTAAAAATAAAGTTTGTACTGCATCAGTTATTATTTTAATATTTTCTAAATCAATTCCTTCAAGTTCATTCATTCTTATATTAGAACTTTTAATAAATATCTTTGCTCATTGTTCATATTCAGAAAAATCTAACGTTTTGCCTTCTATAGTAGTATCATTAAAATATAATAATAATATTTTTAAATAAATAATATGTTCCATTTCCCGTTTTGGTGCATTATCACGTAGTTCTAATAAAATATTATGTATTTCTTCCAACATATTTGCTTTCTTTTCTAAGTTTTCTATTAAAAACATTTTTTTATTATTTTCCTTTTTTAAAAAAATAGAATTTAATTTTTTTATTTTTTTATTATCAGGAACTGTTTCTGCTCTTAATTGTTCTCTAATTTTTTCTTTATTTTTTAAAAATTCATCTAAATCATAAAAAAAATTCATATATTGACATTCACCATTTAATATGACTTCTTTATAATCATTAAAAAAAATTTTTATTTCATCACTATTTTTTAGTAAAATAAGAAATTTGTTTATTCTTTCTTTTTCTAAATGTTCTAATCTTGGCATTAAAATTTCTCCTCATAATAATATTAATTTAAAATATAAATTATAATATTAAAAAACCTTATTAATAAATAAATCTATTAAAAGGCTAATTTTGCAAATATTATAATTACTATTGATAATACACTACTATAAAATAATAATTAAAATCAAACTATACAAAATACTTATTTTATAATCATTTATTTATATTCTTTAAATTATTTTTAATTAAATATTCAAAACCTTAAAAATACAAAAAAGCATATTAATTGATAGATTAAAAAAATAAATTATAATTTTATTAATTTAATAAGGCTTTTCTCCCTTTATGTACTATTTTTAAATTTTATCACATAAATGCTGAGAAAAGCCTATCTACGGACTTCTCCCCACATTTTTAAATGAAACATAGCATTACAGTTTCAAAAGTAGGTATCTTGTTGAATTTATATGCAGCTTCTTTGGCATATAAATGAACATGATGTTTTGCAGCTTTGATATGTGTTTTAAATGTTCTTCATATATGTTTTCATACTGATTCAATTTGATTGGTATTTACGCCAATTTTTGAAACATAACCATCTTGATGGTTAACACTGTTTTGTGATTAGGGAAAAGTGATTTGAAATCACGATATCCTTTTCAAGAATCAGTATGTACATCACACTTTGAAGAAATATGGTTTCTTGCAAACTGCAAAAGATTTTTACTTTTTGCGTTTTTGATTACTTTCACAATTAAATTATTGGTTGTTTTTTCATAAATCCCAACAATTAATGTTTTATTTATCAAAGATCTTCCTTGTTTTTTAAAACCCATATGTGAAAGAAACATTCCATCCATTTGCACTATGCCCTCAACAATAAATTGATGTTCTTGTTTGGCAATACGATTTCTGATTTCATGACCCATTCTTCAAGCAGTTTTCAAAGTCACACCCAATTCTTTTGCAACATCAGTTGATGTAATTCCATGTTTGGTGTTTATTCATCTAAAGATGAGATAAAATCAAAATCTCAAAGGTGTTTGTGACTTGTAAAAAATGGTGCCATGAAGAATACTAAATGTTTGATGACATTTCAAACATCTTATTCTTCTTAAATTAGAAGTATCCAAACTTGTTCAAGAACACATGATACATTTGTTTTTCTTCAAACTTGCTATATATTTTAAACAATCCTGTTCTGTTTGAAAAGCATTGTTGAACTCATTCAATTTCATTGTTTCCTCCACAAGTACATGTGGGGAGAAGTCCGTTTAATAATTGTTTTTTCCTATTATAGATATTTCTATATTAGGATTTTTATTAAATTATTAAAAGAAGGAGCATTAAAAGATATGACTAAAAATGAGAAATTAATGATTGCTATTGAAGAAGGTAATTTAAAAAAACTATGAAATTAGTAAAAAATGGCGCCGATGTCAATTATAGAAACTTTAAATATTCCATTTGTAAAAAACTTACCGGTAAAGTTCTTATCCAGATAAAAATACTAGTGGTAATACTCCATTAATGAAAGCCGCCAAAAAAGGGTATTTAAATATAGTTAAATTTTTGGTAGAAAATGGCGCCAATGTTAATCAAATAAATTTACATGGTGAAACTGCTTTAGATCGAGCTATTGAAAATGGTCATTTAGATGTAATTAAATTTTTGAAATCATGTTCACCACAAGCAAGAGAAAAAGAAAAAAATAAACAATTAATGAATGCAGTAAAAGAAAATGATTTAGAAAAAATTAAACTTTTATTAGTAAATAATGCTAATGTCAACTATACAAATTCAAATATTTTTACTTATACTTATAGAATAAAAGAAAATTTTTTTCAAAAAAATATATCAATTGCTAGTGGTAATAGCGCTTTAACAAAAGCCGCCAAAAAAAAGGATATTTAAATATAGTTAAATTTTTAGTTGAAAACGATGCCGATGTTAATCATATAATTAATTATAATAAAGAAAGTGCTTTAACACGAGGTGCTCAAAATAATCACTTAGATGTTATTAAATTTTTAGTAGAAAATAACGCTGATATTAATCATACAAATCAAAATGGTAAAACTGCCTTAATCCTAATTGCTGATAATAATAATATAGAGGGAGTTAAGTTTCTAATAGAAAATGGTGCTAAAATTGAATGTATAGATAATTTTTGAGAATCAATAAATAAAGTGAATCTAGAAGTGAAAGAATATTTGCAATCATGAATTTTAAACTCAAGTAAAAATGAAATAAATTCACCTAACTCTAGTAATCAAACAACAACAAATATCAAAAAACAAAGTTTGCTAATGATCTAATTAAAAGTCTAAAATAACTTTTATTATTTCTTAGCTTTAATATTTCTAACTTCTTTTAATTGTTTTTTTAACATTTTTAATTTTAATTGTAAATCTTCATATGATGGTAAATCATCACTTTTAATTTCTTCTTTTTTGTTTTTACTATAATCATTAGTTTTTTTTAATAATTGTGGAGGATTAACTCATAAATTTTTTAAGCCATATCAAAAAATAGTAAGTAAACTTAAACCAATACCTGTTCAAGGAATTGTTCATAAATCTTTAAAAGGAATAGTTTGAAAATTTCTAATATTAAAGTAATTAAAAAGTACTAATACAAAAAGTATCAATACTAAGGTTATTAATAACATGTGTATAGCAAAAACTGATCTTGAAAAAGGTTTTTTAATAAAAATTAATGGTATTAAATAAGTTAAATTAAAAATCAATAATGTTCCAAAAGTATATAAAGAAACTATACTATCACTAGTCATTAATTGTTTATAAAAACTACTAATAATTGGTTCTTTATTAACGATTAAAGTAATAATAATAGCAATATTGTTTTTTAATGGAACACCCCAATTAAATAATGAAAAAATTGATAAACTAATTGTTACTGTTAAAACACTAATAATAACTAATGTTTTGCTTAAAATTAAATTATTTTTTTTCATATTATCCATCTCTCATTATCAGTTTACTTTTTCACTCTAATAATATTTTATCATCATTAAAGCAAAAAAATAACTATCAAAATTAAGATTAAGATTTATTTTTAGTTTTAGCTAAATTTAATGCAATTTTTCGCGCAGCAAATGGATCGCGAGGATCATAATGTCAATAATTAGTAAAATATTTTTTAAAATTATTAGGTAATGTTGAAGAAGCAATATTAATAGCATGAAAGCGATTAGCTTTTGCTTTTAGTTGCAACATTAAATTAATATTATTTTTAGTAATATTAGCAGATAAAAAATCAGAAACTACCAATAAGTCTGCATTATGATATGTTTTAGATTCCATAATTGTTAAAGCATGACTAATAGCTGGATTAATATTAGTATGTCCTTTAAAACTATGACCTAAAAAATGAATTAGATTGGGAATTGATGAAACTAAATTAGATAAATCATAAGTTTCAAATTTACCAGAAAAATTGATCATATAGCATGGTCTTTTTTCTTGTAAAGCAATTTTACTAATAGCAAGCGCAATTGATTTTGCAATAATTTCTGGACTATGACTCATCGATTTAGATGTATCAATGCATAAGATAAAGGGGCCTTCACTTTCGGGAATTGGTACTTCTACAACTTTTTCAACAAGATGCTCAGTAGCAACTGAATCCATTGATTCAAACTCTGTAATTGCTAACTTTTCTTCAACAAATTTTTTATAAAAAATAGCATTTAACTCTGGAATAGCAAGATTAACTAATTCTAATGGTAATAAATGTTCTAAATCTTTACCCTCGGTAATTCCTACTATTTCTTCAGGTCATTTTCCTAATGGCTTTAATTCATATTCAATTTGTACTTTTTGATGAACCTGCTTTTCTGTTAAACCTGAAATTCCTTTTCAACGACCAAGTAGTCTAGCAATTTCAATAATAGCTGGATTCTTATTTAAAATTTCACCATATTGTATAATAGTATTTAAATTAATTTTTTTAAAATCATTTAAATCTCCTTCTCAAAATCGTCCAAAAAAATTTCAAGCAAAACCAACAATATGTCTTACTTCATTAATAATTTTAATATTATTACTTCACATTGTTAAATACTTTTGACGCATTTGCATAGTTTCAAATAATTTATAATTTACAATTCTTTGAACAATTAAACTTTCTCAATGTCTTGTAAAATTATCAAAAGTTAATTTACTATTAAGTTTACGATCCTTAAATTTTTCTTGAAAATAATGAAAATAATTAATCATTGGTGAATCAAGAATTTTTGCCCTAGTGTAAATTTCTTGTCAATTATTTTTTAATCTATCAATACCATTAATCATAACTCAGAAATATAATCGTAATTCTCTTTTAATGATGGGACTAATAACAATATTTTTACTTTTTTCTAAAACTTCATTTAAATAAAAATGACTAATTTGTTGATCAAATTCTGGAGCTAATCAAGCAAAATTTTTTTTAAATCAAGCAAAGCTACTTAAATTTGTTTCTGATAAAGACATTTTTTTCAATTTAGTTTCTAAAATTTGTGAAACATGGGATTCAATTAATTGTTCCATAATAATCACCTATCTTAATTAATATCAGAATTATTATTAGTATCATTAACATTTGGAATAGTTATTGGTGAATCTTCAGTTAGTGATTCTGATGAAAGAGTCGTTTCGGTTTCTACTTCGGGTATTTGTGAAATTTTATCAAAAAATGCCATTTCTAATAGTGATTTAAATTGTTCATCAAAAAATATAGAATCGGTTTTACTTAAACGATGATATTCTTGTTCAAAATGTACTTTTAATTCATTAATTTGTTGCTTTAAATCTTTGATTTGACTCTTAATATTTCCAAATTGTGATTTACTATCAGTATTAGTTAATTCAACTTGAATTATAGAATTATTTGTAATATTTATTAACTCACTAGAATTCTTTAATTGCAATTCAAACTTCTGATTACCTTCCATTTTACTTAAACTTTTACCATAAAATAATTGAATATTATGACTCTTTTTATTACGTCGTAATAATAACTGAAAATCCTTTCTACTAATAAAACAAATTGGAAATTCATCACTATGTCATAATAAACGATAATATATGCCTTTAATTTGCTCAGAAAATGGATTGGAGTAAATAGATGGTTGATTTTGACTATCTTTAATGTTTTCGGCATTATTACTTAATGTTTCCAATTCACTTTCCAGTTCAATCTGATTTTGTTTCAATGTGTAAGTTAAATCTTCATAATATGCTTCATTGAAAAGTTTTGTATATTCTTTTTCTTGATCTTCATTATCTCAAATACAGTAAGGAATAATCAATAAATCAGGCTTATCAGTAGTTGTTCTACCATTATAATAAGCTGAAGCTTTTATTAATTTAGCAATTTTTTTTCATCTTCGATCAGAAATGTAAGCTTTACCATTAGTTGCTTCTGTTAAAATTTTACGAAAACGAGAAATAAAATTTAATGTTTCTTTGCTTAAAGTAACAGTAGTTTCCAATTCTTTTAATCACTTTTCATATTCAGAAGTTTTAATTTGTAATTCAAGTGGAACTTTTACTTCTAAACTAGTAATACTTTCTAACATATCATTAAAATTTTCTTCATTAGTTAAACCATAAACTATCATTCTAATAATAAAACGATCAAATAAAGCTTCTAAACCTTTACCACTTTCTGGTAACTCATTGGAAGCTGAAATTAATAGTTTTAATGGTACTTTGATATCAACACCACCATTACGAAAGATTTTTTCATTAATAATAGTTAGTAATGTATTTTGAATTGAAGGGCCTGCTTTTCAAATTTCATCCAAAAAAGCAATATCAACAGCAGGCAAATATTGATCAATAATTCTTACATAGTTACCTTTTAATAAATCTTTGATTGAGATTGGTCCAAAAATTTCTTCTGGAGTAGAAAAACGATTCATTAAATATTCAAAATTTCGCCCTTCATGGAGCGCATATTTAATTCGTCGTGAAATTAA
The DNA here is from genome assembly GCF_030316605.1 of Spiroplasma ixodetis Y32. Taxonomy (GTDB): domain Bacteria; phylum Bacillota_I; class Bacilli_A; order Mycoplasmatales; family VBWQ01; genus Spiroplasma_E; species Spiroplasma_E ixodetis. The sequence goes on along the minus strand of NZ_CP127039.1, from coordinate 893,681 downwards.
TGATTTAGCAATTCCTGGTAATCCTAATAAAAATATTGATTCTCCTGATAATAACGCCAAAATAGCAAGTTTAAAAACAGTTTCTTTTTCATAAACATCAGCGCTAATTACTTTAATTAATTGTTCAATTCGCTTAGAAAGTAAACTATCTGTACTCATTTATATTCTCCTTTACTTATTATTTATTCGACACTTAATTCTCTTCTTACATCATCACTTTTAACAATTAATAAACAAGCAGCAATTAATCATAAAACAGTTATTAGTAAAACAATAATCATAAATATTGGAACTTCTGCAGAAACAGTTTCATTTACTAATCCATTAACCACTAACAAAATTGTACAAAATACTTCTAAAACTATAAAATAAGCAATTGCTAAAATAATATAAACAATTGATCATCCAAACATAGCACTAGCGGTGCGACCAATCGCTACTGGTAAATAAAATATAAAATTAAATCCCAAAGTTATAATTAAAAATATATAAATTATATAAGTTGGGTTCATGTTACTACCTTTATTACTCAAAATTTGATTAACCAAATTGTTAGCTAAAAAATAAGAAAAAATTAAATGAAAACATGAAACTGTAAGTAACAAAATACGAGCAATATTTTCCATTTTTGAACTTCAATACATTCTTTTAAATTTAATACTATCACTTAATAACGGATTATAAGTAGTAAAACGTTGTTCTTCAATATCTTTAAATGATGGATTATCATTATTTGATTTGATAATACTATTATCAACATTTGACAATGGAGTATTTTTTAAGTCATCTTTTTTTTCTTCCATATATCTAACACCCCTTATTTTTTATTTATATTATAACTTATTTTAGGTATTAAAACTTAATAATAGTATCTGATATAAATCAAAATTATAAGCGTTTAATTTTACAAAATTATTAAATTTAAATTTATTTTGGCTTTTCTCCCTTTATGTACTATTTTTAAATTTTATCGCATAAATGCTGAGAAAAGCCTATCTACGGACTTCTCCCCACATTTTTAAATGAAACGTAGCATTACAGTTTCAAAAGTAGGTATCTTGTTGAATTTATATGCAGCTTCTTTGGCATATAAATGAACATGATGTTTTGCAACTTTGATATGTGTTTTAAATGTTCTTCGTATATGTTTTCATACTGATTCAATTTGATTGGTATTTACGCCAATTTTTGAAACATAAGCATCTTGATGGTTAACTGTTTTGTGATTAGGGAAAAGTGATTTGAAATCACGATATCCTTTTCAAGAATCAGTATGTACATCACACTTTGAAGAAATATGGTTTCTTGCAAACTGCAAAAGATTTTTACTTTTTACGTTTTTGATTACTTTCACAATTAAATTATTGGTTGTTTTTTCATAAATCCCAACAATTAATGTTCTATTTATCAAAGATCTTCCTTGTTTTTTAAAACCCATATGTGAAAGATACATTTCATCCATTTGCACTATGCCCTCAACAATAAATTGATGTTCTTGTTTGGCAATACGATTTCTGATTTCATGACCCATTCTTCAAGCAGTTTTCAAAGTCACACCCAATTCTTTTGCAACATCAGTTGATGTAATTCCATGTTTGGTGTTTATTCATCTAAAGATGAGATAAAATCAAAATCTCAAAGGTGTTTGTGACTTGTAAAAAATGGTGCCATGAAGAATACTAAATGTTTGATGACATTTCAAACATCTTATTCTTCTTAAATTAGAAGTATTCAAACTTGTTCAAGAACACATGATACATTTGTTTTTCTTCAAACTTGCTATATATTTTAAACAATCCTGTTCTGTTTGAAAAGCATTGTTGAACTCATTCAATTTCATTGTTTCCTCCACAAGTACATGTGGGGAGAAGTCCGTAAAATATTTTGTTGATTAACTAAAAATAATACTTAATATATTTTAAAAACAAAATACCTAATGAACATAATAACTGTTAATTATTTCACATTTTTGCATTGCATCTCAAAAATTATTATTTTTTATTTTTACTTTTAAACCAATAATTAAAAAAGTTAATGCAATAGTAAAAAATCCAAAAATTGGAGTTAAAATTATACAAAAAATAACTCCAATTTGCAACTGAACTCAATCATAATAACCATCATAATTATGAACTACTGATAAACATATATTTTCTGCAGAATGATTTAAAATATAATTTACACTCACATAATTTAATAAACTAAATCCATTTGTTATTTCTAGTGTTATTTCTATAATAAGTCTTTTTTCTTTATATAATTTAAGATGTTCAAAAAAACTTTTATTAAAATTTGAAAAACCAATTAACATTAAACCAATTACCATAATTAAAATAGTTAAAATAAATAAAAATAAGGTTGCTAATTTTAATTTTTTATATTTTTGCAATATCATTTATAATTTTCCTTTCAAAATAAAAACCCATTTGCTCTTATCTCAACAAACAATGGGTTAAAAACTACTATATTATTTATATTTTTTATCAAGTAATAGGGGCTTTGCCCCTCGTTGCTTCGCAACTCACCCCAGTAGGGTAAACTCCACGGCCAACCAACCAAGGTTCTGGTTGGCACCGACCATTAATATAGGTTTATTTTATTTATATTTTTAGCAAAATTGACTTCTTCTAGATATATTTATTCTTAATCTTTGTTTCATATCATTTATTTGTCTTTCAAGAGAATTCTTTTTTTTGTTTACCTTTGGTTAGTTCATTTTTTTCTTTATTTATTTGTCGATTTTTATGTCCCACTAATGCTCCTAATGACTTTAATTCTCTTCCATATTGAAGAGAATCAGTAGCACTAACACTTAATAATTTTGAATTTGTGGAAACACAATCATTTTCTATTTGCATTTTTTCATTTTCTAAAAATCTTAAATTACTTTCCATAATTGATATCTGTCTATCGATTTCTTGTAATTGTCTTTCAAGATTACGTATTTTATCTTCATCTTCTCTAATTTCTCTATCTAATTGATTTATTTTTTTTATATTTTCTTGATTCATATTTTTTTCCTTTTTTAAATTTAAATATAATACTTATTTATTTAAAATAAAATAATGAGTTAAAAACTTATATTAAATTTATGTATTTATTTTAACATTTTTTTTATTTTTTTTAAAATGTTTATTTTTATAATAACATGCACGACATACAGTATTTTCAATTTCTTTCTTTTCAGTCTGTAATATATTATCTAACTTATCTAATCCTGGAATGGAAACACTTTTTAGGAGTATTTTTTGGTAGACATTTGTGCTTGGTATTTGATGGGGGTTAAGTAGTTTAGAGTGCTGTGAATTCTTATGTTGTTATATCAGTTGATGTAATCAAATAATTCTAATTTTAATTGGATTAATGATGTAAAATTTCTATCATTAATAAATTCTGTCTTAAAAGTTTTGAAAGTTGCTTCAGCAACAGCATTATCATAAAGACAGCCTTTTTTGCTTAAAGAACGATTAATATTGAATGCTAATAAAAGTTTATCAATCATTTTATTGTTAAATTCATTGCCGCGATCACTATGAAATATTTCAATATCTTTTAAACAGTGATTTGATTGCATAAATGCTTGATTTACTAATAATGCATCTTTTTTAACTCCAAACACTATGTCCAATAATTTCGCGGTTAAATAGGTCAATTAATAAGCAAATATAGTTTCATTTACCATTAACTTGAACATAAGTTAAATCACTAACAATAACTTCATTTTTAATTCTATTATTAAAGTTTCTATTAACAAGATTGGTTATTTGACTATCATTAACTTTATTATGATGATTTTTGAATGATAATTTAGTGTATTTTGATATTAAATTATGTTTATTCATAATTTCTTTAATTTTTCTGCGTGATAAATAAATTTCTTGGTTTGCTAGTATGACTTTTAATCTTCTTGTTCCATAAACTTCTTTATTTTCTTTAAAAGCACTAATAACAGCTTGTTCATAAATATTATTTTGATTTTTTTCTTTTTTCTTTAAATTAAAATAATATGTTGATTTAGAGAGTTTTAAAAAACGACACATTGTGCGAATTTTATATTTAGATTTATTTTTAACAATAATTTCTATTTTCTGCCTATTATTAGTGCTGCTTGCTTTAAAATATCATTTTCCATTCGTAACTGTTTTAATTCTTTATTTGCTTGAATTAATTGTTTTTCTAAATCAGAAAGATTATCTTTAGTTTTAAAACTACCTGAATTAGTAAATTGCTTAATTCATTTATAAGTAACTGCTCTTGTAACATTATACTCTTTAACAAGGCAAGATATTGATTTACCACTTTGATATAAAGCTACTATTTGCTTTTTAAATTCGTCGGTATATAAGTTAATATTGGTCATAATTATAATTCCTTTCTTTTCACTAATTTGTTCACTTGTGTGTCCAATAAAGTGTAACCCATCCAATCTGAACAATTAGCAATTACTGCGACAACTTTATTAAAAGGTAATACTGGTGAGCAAAAAGCTAAGTCAAATGATGCTGCGAATTTTTTAGTTAATGTTTTAAAAATTGAATCAAAAACTGGTGAAGGTGAAAACAGAATATTTGAGGTTAACAAAACAAATGAAATTAGTATCAATGTTCAATCATATTCACCTGCAATTTCTAAGAAGGCAGATAATACTGATTATGTAGTTACTGGTGGAACACTAATTTTTAAGGCTTTTCTCCCTTTATATACTATTTTTAAATTTTATCACATAAATGTTGAGAAAAGCCTATCTACGGACTTCTCCCCACATTTTTAAATGAAACATAGCATTACAGTTTCAAAAGTAGGTATCTTGTTGAATTTATATGCAACTTCTTTGGCATATAAATGAACATGATGTTTTGCAACTTTGATATGTGTTTTAAATGTTCTTCGTATATGTTTTCATACTGATTCAATTTGATTGGTATTTACGCCAATTTTTGAAACATAACCATCTTGATGGTTAACTGTTTTGTGATTAGGGAAAAGTGATTTGAAATCACGATATCCTTTTCAAGAATCAGTATGTACATCACACTTTGAAGAAATATGGTTTCTTGCAAACTGCAAAAGATTTTTACTTTTTGCGTTTTTGATTACTTTCACAATTAAATTATTGGTTGTTTTTTCATAAATCCCAACAATTAATGTTTTATTTATCAAAGATCTTCCTTGTTTTTTAAAACCCATATGTGAAAGATACATTTCATCCATTTGCACTATGCCCTCAACAATAAATTGATGTTCTTGTTTGGCAATACGATTTCTGATTTCATGACCCATTCTTCAAGCAGTTTTCAAAGTCACACCCAATTCTTTTGCAACATCAGTTGATGTAATTCCATGTTTGGTGTTTATTCATCTAAAGATGAGATAAAATCAAAATCTCAAAGGTATTTGTGACTTGTAAAAAATGGTACCATGAAGAATAATAAATGTTTGATGACATTTCAAACATCTTATTCTTCTTAAATTAGAAGTATTCAAACTTGTTCAAGAACACATGATACATTTGTTTTTCTTCAAACTTGCTATATATTTTAAACAATCCTGTTCTGTTTGAAAAGCATTGTTGAACTCATTCAATTTCATTGTTTCCTCCACAAGTACATGTGGGGAGAAGTCCGTTATCTAATATATCAAAATATAAATCATTAGTAATTCTTGCTCTTTTTTTAATACCAAATTCTTCATAAATTGGATACTGATGTTTTTTATTAATTTCATCTCAATAAACTCTTTGCCTAAAAGTACCCATTCCAATTGGAGTATTTACTGTTCTATTACATGTTCAAGCAACTTTATATTGATTTTTATCTCTATTTAGAAAAAAATATTCATCAAACTCATGGATTTTTTGAAAATATTGTGCTAAAATACTAGTGATTTCAGATTTTAGAAATTCTTTAAAACTAAACATTTTTTAACACCTTTCTATTTATTTTTTTTAGCCTAAGTATTGTAACAAATTTATTAAATTATTGTTGAAAAATGTTTGGTTTTAGAGTATAATATTAAAGAACGATAAAATAAACTGCAAATTCTATTTACGCTTAAAAGATAACTTTTATTAGTTATCTTTTCTTTTTTAATAAAATAATGTACAATTAATAAAGAAAAATGTAGATAGAAAAGGAAAATAAAAATGATAACATTATGAATATTGTTAGGGATAATAACAGTAGTTATTTGGTCTTTATTAATAAGTTATGGAATTAAATATTGTTTGAAAAATAACGCAACGGGAATAATCATTTTATTTATTACTTTAAATATATTAGGTTTAGTAATTGGATGAGCGATTTTATGAAATAATAGAATAATTTTAGAAGGTAATTTTCTAGAAAATGCTGAAAAACTATCAAAAATACGAAAAGAAAGAAGACAATATAAAAAATAATGAAAGAAGAGAAAAATAAACTTACTGCTAAAGAATATAGAGAATGAAGAGAAAAAAATAACAATTAATTTGTTATTTTTTGTTATAATTATATTATAAAAATTAAATAAAAAAATATATGAAGTAATTAATAAAGTTAATAAGTTATTACTACCACAGTCTAACTTAAAGATTATATTAATTATAACATAAATTTTTTTGTTTTTAAAGCATATGAACGGAGATTTTTATGTGCAAGAAGAAAAAATAAAAATAAGAACAATTTTTAATGATGCTACAAAATTAAGAGAAGCATTAGAAAATTATTTTATTCATTGTAAAGATTTTGATGAAGTACCTACTAAAATTGGTATGTTAGTTTATTTAAATATTACAGAAAATAATCTTTATAGTTGAAAACAAAAAAAGAGAAATACTTTTTTACAACAAATTAATTGAGCATATTTACAAATACGCCATATTAATACACAAAGATATTTAAAAGCAAATGCAAATAATACTACATGATATTTAGAAAGAGCATTTGTGAAAGAATATCATTTATCTACAAAAATTGATATAAAAAGTAGTGATAATACAGCCCCTATAGCAATTAGTTTAGAAAATAAAGGTAAGAATAAATGTTAAGTAATTTTGGTTATTTATTAGATATTGCTAAAAGAATGTATTTAAAACAACCTTTAAATATTACTAAAATTAAACAATTAGGTAGTTGTAAATCTGGTAAAACATTTAGTGATATTGAATTTCTTGGAATTTTATTAATGTTAGATAATATTAATATTCATGCTTATTTAATTCGTAATATGTCAAAACAATTAAATGATAGTTGACAAGAATTAAAACAAATTATTAGAGCAACTTATCCTAGTATTAATTTTATTATTAGTGAAACTAAGAAAACTATTGAATTTAATGGTAGTAAAATAACTTGTAAATATTTACATTCACAAGATAATAGTAATGTTAAATTAACTGGATTAGCAAGTAATTATTTATATGATTATGTAATTATATGAAGTGATGAAAGATATGAAATTACTGAAAATGATTATCAAGATTTAAAAGATGCTATTCGTGGAGCAAATCAATTATTAGAAATTGAAAGTTGTAATCCTTGAAGTATTTTAAATGAATTTATTAAAAAAACTATAAATGCTTGTCCACAAAATGAAAAACAAATTATTAATGAATATGAACAATTTACTATTATTGATAATACTATTTATCATTATCAAAAGTGAAAATTAAATACTTATTTAAAAGATAGTGATAAACAACAATTATTAGAAATAGAAGTTCTAGACCCAATATCTGCAAGAGTAAGAAGTCATGGTTTAGTAGGTTATGAATCTGGTGGTATATATTCACATCTTATTCATAAGATATCGCGTTTATTACAACCAAGTTATAGATTTAGTGCTGGATTAGATTATGGGTTTAAAGATGATGCTTTAGCATGTGTATTAATAGGTTTTGATTATAATTTTAAATTTGTTAATGTTATTGATTGTTTAAAAATAGAAAATAAATTAATTCGTTATGATAATAAACAATTAGCAAGATTAGTAGTAGAGTTTTATATTAAATTAGCAAAAGAAAATAATTTGCTATATGAATATGGTTTAACTGTATATTGTGATTTTAGTAATTATACCTTTATTGAAATGTTAAATGATACAGCAATTAAATATCAAGTTAATTTATGACTATATTTTAAAGATTGTGTAAAGTTAAGACTTGAGTTTAGAATAGGTAAGAATGTGGCTTTAATGGCATCAGAACGTTTAAATATAAGTATGAAAGCACAATTATTATTAGATGAATTTAGATTGGCTGTATGAGAGACCCTAAAAGTATTAAACAAATACCATTAGCGGGTAATGACCATTTACGAGATGCTTTTGATTATGCTATAGAACCATATATTAGAAATTTAAGTGCAAATATAAATCCTTATTTTGAAAGGAAGTAACATATGAATAATCATAATACTGAAATATTAACTCCTAATTGATGTATAATAAATCTTCAAGAAATTATAGCAAATTATGCAAGTAAATTATTATGAGGTAATGGTTATACTTTAACAAGTGAACATCCAGAATATAAAAATGCTATTGAAAAATTAAAAGAATGAAATAATTTAGATTCATTATTTTATCAAGATTGTCATATTAAATCTAGTTATGGTTATAGTATTGTTCAAATTGATAGAAGTAAAACTGGAAGAATAGCTTTAAATTTTGCTCAACCTTATGCTCAATCAAGAGTTGCAAGAGTATTAGAAACTGAATATAGTGCATCAACATGGTCAAGATTACAATATGAGGACGATAGTATATATGTTAAAACAACATATACTCCAAATCAAATAATTAGATATTTTACTAGTGATTTTATTACATTAGATGGTTTACAAGAAAAAATAAGTAAAGAATTACAGTTACCATTAATAGAAAATCATAATTTAGGTATTATTCCAGTTAAATTTATGCAAAATTTACCTAAAAAGAATTTTTTTGGTGGAGTTATTGGTGACTATTATCCAGATATGACTCCAATTAAAAATTTACAAAAGTTATTAAATAAAACATTTGAATCAATTGAACATGAACTTGAATGTAATATAACTCGTGTATTTTTAGATATTACTGAACAAGAAATAAATCCATCTAAAACTGCTTTTGATTTAAAAAAATTAATAGGTAAATTTATTTTACAAGCAAATTTAAGAAGTATGGGAAGTACTAGTGGAACACCACCAATTGCAATATTACAAGGTAATCCAATTTTAGATAAATATGGTGAATTTATACAATTTATTATTGATAAAGCATTTGAAGGTAGTGGATATAGTCCAGTAAATGATACTACAAGTCAAAAAACAGAAGCAGAAGTATTAATTACTAATTAAAGAGATATGGAAACTACAAGAATTAAAAGAACTTTAAATTAAAGTGATTGAAATGAAATATTTCAAAGATGTTTTATTTTAATGGGATTAGATGGTGATAAATCTAAATGAACATTTGAAATTAAAGAAAATACTATTACAGATAGATTAAAATCACTTGAAATTGATGAAGTAGAAGTAAGATTAGGAATTACTAATATTAAACGTATTATTGTTAAAAGATATGGTGTTAGTGAAGAAGAAGCAGAACAAATTATAAATGAAAATAGAAAATATCAAAAAAAAGAAATTGAATTTAATAATACTTTTTTAGGAGAAACTAAAAATGATATCGAAAATAAATCATCAATTAATTAAAACAGTTTGAAAATCAACTGGTGAAATTGAAAAAGATTTTACACAAAATAAAGATTTACAATTTCGTGTATGTCCTTTTACTATTATTTTAGGTACTATAAATTCAACAGAAACGGGTTATAAACCACCAACTTCAATACCTAATGATTATACTTCTTTTAGTAAAATCTTTACTGGTAGAGAAGCAATATTATCTGTATGAGATAATAGTTTTGATTTAATAGAACCAGACTTAAAAACCATAAATTCTACTGGTAAAAAGGTTTTAAAAATTGGAGATGTATTTTATGGAAATATTTTAAGTGACCAATTAGGGATTACTTATTCAGCAACTCCAGCAAATAATGATTTTATTCAAGAACAAGCAATTAAAAATGTAGTTATTAATATTCCAAATGAAAAAAAGAATTTTGATTTTATTAATAATATTGTTTCGAATTTGTATAAGTTATATATGATTCCAGAAATTAATAAAGTTATAAATAATGATAAATCAATTAAAGTTGATAGACAATAATATATTCTAGAAGTTGCAAGTAAAACTTATAATAACGAAAATAAAGAATTGGCTTATATTAAATGTACTTTTAGTAGTTTAAATGATAAATTAGCAACTAGTGGATTAGCCATTAATCAATATGTACAATTAGGTGCTGTTGGTGAACCGGTTGCAATACCTGCACTTGATTTAAACAAAAACATTATTTTAGATAATAATTACTTATCACCAAGACCAGTCACACATGCACAAATAACTTTTTATGGAACTGTAGGTACTATTGCTATTGGATTATGAGGAAGAAATATTAATAAAACTGATAATAAGGAAATTACTATGAATCCAACACATTTAATTTTTCCTTTAAATTATCAAGCATCTACATATGACCCAGTTAGTTTTAGTGCTTTACCAGAAACAAATTATGTTTTAACAGTAGGTGCAAAATCAACAGTTGATACTTATCAACAATGACAAGAAATAATTGCACCAAGTTATGATGATGGTGCAAAAAAGACTTTTGAAGGTCATATATTAACAGAAGTTGAAAAAACAACTGCTACTAATAAATTAGAAGATAATGGGAAATATACTCCTTATTGAAATGATAACTTTTTAAATGGAGTAGATTTAGATACTGATAAATTTGATACTCTTGGTAATCCATATTTTCAATATTATAATAAAAATAATAAAAAATTGATTGGTCAAATTAACGGTTATATTATAAATAATTTAAAATTTAAGAATTTAAGAAATTTAAATGCTTTAATGTATTTTATTTATAATTCTATAAATGAAATACCTTTATCAGTAAGAGAAACAGTTAAAATTCAATTAAATACTATACCAATATTTGGCAGTTTCTTTAATGGTTTTACTGGTGGAATGAATATAGGATTTAAAAAAGTTTCCAACTTGTTAATTCCAAAATTTAATGTAATTAATTTTTTAATGAGTGCAGAATTATATAAATTTTATAGTACGGTATTATATTCAAAACAAACTGAAAAAAATATAATTCCTTATGATGTTTTTAGAAATGGTACACCTGACGAAATACCAGCAATTTTATGCACAACAAGTCATATGACAAGTTTTACATTCAATTTAACTGATAACATGAAACTATCGACTTATGATATTGATAATAATAATATTGTTGATAGTAAATATATGAATCTAGTTAATATATCACAAATTAATCCAAATAATACTCAACAAATATATTTATTACCATCAGTAGAAGATTTTGATTTACAATCACCAATTTTTAATAATGATAATTATAATGGTTTTTTATATAGATATGATTGATATTTTAGTTCAAGGAAAATGTAATTTTAAATTAACATTTTATAGTATTCCAAATGATTATGAAGGTGCTGTAAGTGATGATTTTAGTATTTGAGCAGGAACCTATCAAACAGTTGGTAAAGCCAGTGGCAATATAAGATTAATTAAGAATAATTTTTTACTAGCAAATAATACTTATAGTTTTAAAAACAAATATAATTACCCAAAAGCAGTTAATCCGCCACCACCAAATGAAATACCACACTCTATTTTTATTGATTTAAGTAATATAAAATTTTCTAATCAGTACTATAATGCAGAAAGTAAAAATGGAATGTATTATATAGGACAGAAATCAAGTAATTATCAGTCATGAATCAAAAATATTACAATTGATTTAACTGACTATGGTTATCAAAATGTAAAAAATTTTTTAAATGATTATAAACATTTTCAATTAAATCTAAATTTTAAATTAAAATCTCAAGAAGGCGAAGGATTTATAAATGAATTTAATAGTAGTAATCCTATAATAATTGATGATTTAAAAACCATACCTATATATAACAATAATGATTTACCATATATGTATAGTAATGAAAATGATTATTTTAGTTATAAAGATAATATTGAACATTCAGGTAATAATTGTAAGTATTTAGTTTATAGAGAAACAGTAGAATTATCAAATTATTATATTAATCCTACTTTAAATGAAAATCAATATTTTTATAAAAATTTAGGAGATACAAATTTAAATGTTGATAAACATAAAAAAACAATAACATTTTTACAATTATGAGTAATTATTAACATAAATGAAAATACTAACAAAATTAATATAACATTTAATTTTATTGGTTCTTTAATAGCATTTACTGGTGCAAATATTAATTATCAAGATGAAATTAACTTTAATAATATTCAAATTTCACCAAGATTAACATAGGAGTTAGAAAGGTGGTGATAATTATGTTAAATGAAAATGAAATGAAAGAAGGTAATAGTATGGAAGAAAAAGAAAAAGATGAACAAGAAGAAACTAAGGAAAAAGAAGTAAAATCAGAAGAAAATACTGAAAAAGAATCAGAAACTGAAGAGACTAAAGAACCAACTTTAGAAGATAAATATAAAGAATTAGAAGAAAAATAGGCATTGGTTAGATAAGTTTACTTTCTTATCTTCAAATCTGTACAAATTGGTTTGGAGACATTTTTAATCGTAAAATCATTCTATCATTATTTCATCAGTTAATAAATTTTCTTAATGCTTCTGTGAAATGTTTAATGCTATTAAACTTGTTACCAAACATAATTTTAAAATCTCTTTTGATTCAGCGATTTAAACATTCACTTACTTGGTTGCCTTTAAATCCTGATAAACTTTTTGAATGAATTAAAGTTTTACTTTTATTAAAACTATTTGTAACTATTTTACTAGTATTACCTGAACCTAAATCAGACTGGATAAATGTTGCAAATATTTTATGTTCTTTACGACTTGCCTTTGTTACTTGATTAAGAACATTTAAAATGGTTATTGCATTTTCACTTTTATTAATTTTTCAACCAACTATAGCATTACTATTCATATCTGTAGCAACTTCTAATAATAATTTAGTTTTTTTATTATTAATAATTAATTCTTTAAATCAAGTACCATCGATGCCAACTTTTTCAAGATAAGTATTACTGGTAAAATTACGTTTTAATAAATCTTGGAAATTTGATTTTAAGGCATTAGATTTCGCTCTACGCTGTTTTTTGGGTTTGGTTAATAGTTGGCATTGGTTAGATAAGTTTACTTTCTTGTCTTCAAATCTGTACAAATTGGTTTGGAGACATTTTTAATCGTAAAATCATTCTATCATTATTTCATCAGTTAATAAATTTTCTTAATGCTTCTGTGAAATGTTTAATGCTATTAAACTTGTTACCAAACATAATTTTAAAATCTCTTTTGATTCAGCGATTTAAACATTCACTTACTTGGTTGCCTTTAAATCCTGATAAAATTTTTGAATGAATTAAAGTTTTACTTTTATTAAAACTATTTGTAACTATTTTACTAGTATTACCTGAACCTAAATCAGACTGGATAAATGTTGCAAATATTTTATGTTCTTTACGACTTGCCTTTGTTACTTGATTAAGAACATTTAAAATGGTTATTGCATTTTCACTTTTATTAATTTTTCAACCAACTATAGCATTACTATTCATATCTGTAGCAATTTCTAATAATAATTTAGTTTTTTTATTATTAATAATTAATTCTTTAAATCAAGTACCATCGATGCCAACTTTTTCAAGATAAGTATTACTGGTAAAATTACGTTTTAATAAATCTTGGAAATTTGATTTTAAGGAATTAGATTTCGCTCTACGCTGTTTTTTGGGTTTGGTTAATAGTTTGTGATATTATTATCTTCTAATAACCTCATAATGCTGTTTTTACTGCATTTAAGATTGGTGTTGTTTTTCTTTAATTCTAATCTCACCTTTTCTAAACTAGTAATTTTAATTATTTTATCTTTATTGCTAATAACAACAATTTTATTTAATTCTTTTAATAACTCATTATCAATTTTTGTTTGATATTTCTTTTTACCGTTTTTTATTCATTTATAATATGCAACTTTACTGATAGGTAACAAACTAATTATGTCATTAATTCCATAATTTTTATTTCTATATTTATCAACTATTAAAAAACATTTACTTTTCAATAATTTACTATTTAAAATATTTTGATTGTTTTTTAATTCTTTATCACAGAATTGTTTTTGTCTTAAAAATTCATTTTTTATTTTTTCTTTTAGTAATGACTTTTTGAGTTTTTTATTTTCAAGTTTTAAATTTTTATCTTTGATATTCACTTTATCTATTTGATGATTTGTTTGAAAAGTATGAATAGTAATTAATTTATTATTTTTTTGATATTTTTTTACTCAATTATAAATTAATGATCTGGTTGATAATTGATATTTGGTTTTAATATCAATGGTTTTTAATTTTTTAATCACTACATATTCATTTAAAACATCTAGTTTAATTTTTCTTGTATAAACTTTATATTTCATCTTTACTCCTTAACTATTAATTATTTAAACTAATCATACTGTCTAGATTAAAAATTATAGGAGTAAACTTAACTAACTTATGCCCCTTTAAGGGTATGAGAAGAAATGGTAAAAACTAAAACAGTAGATGGTCATGGCGCATGAAGTATTCTTGGTGAATATTATTATGGTGGACTTAAAAAAGTTACTAAATCAGAAAAACAAGAAAGAACCAGATATTCAGTTAATTTTTTAAATAAAAGAGCAACTGATAAAGAACTTAATAAGTTTGTAGTTAATAAATCACAAGCAGTACAAGGATATGGAAGGTATAAAGATTATGGAAAACAAAAATAATATTGATTGAAATGTAAATTTAAATTATATTACAAAAGATGATTTAAAAACTTTTTATAAGTTTGTTCCTGACGAAGACCAAACTACAACTGATGAAAATAAAACTGATTTAACTGGAATGGCAATTGCTATTGCAAGTGAGCGTATAAATACTATTACTGGTAATCAAATTGAAGTAATAGGATTTAAAAACCTTAATGAAACTCAACAAACTTTAGTTAAAAAAGCAACAGCAAGAATGACTTTACATTATTTAACTGATGACATGTCATTTATTAGAAGTAGTGTATCTATTAGTGGTAATGGTTTACCAAGTAGTATTCAAGTGAACCAGATTATGTTTTAATGGAAGTATATAATTTATTACAACAAGCAAATTTACATACTCCAAGAAAAGCAATTAATAATCCTATTTCATGTAATACAGATAATTTTAATACTCCTAGTATTTTTGATGAAAGTGATACAAGAGTTATTACTTGAGATTCTGGTAATAAAACATTTTTACAAAAAAAGGGAATAATTGCTGGTACTGGTATAAAAATAGATGATGTTAGTAATACTATACCTAAATTAAAATTAAATGTTGATAGTAATATTGATTCATTATGAGAAGTTAATAAAGATAATCCTAATTTTATTAATGCAAAAGATGATAAAGGTATTAATGCTAATGGTAAAAGAATTATTAATGTTGGTACACCTACATTTTTAAGTGATGCTACAACTAAAGTATATGTTGATAATTTATTAGATAAAAAACAAGATAAATTAATTGCTGGTACTAATATAACTATTGATGAAAATAATAAAATTAGTGCTACTGGTGGAAGTGCAGATTTATCAGATTATTATAAAAAAGAAGAAGTAGAAAAAAAATTAGAAGATACATAAGAAAAGTTTCCTATTGCTTTTACATTAAATGCTTTTAGTCAAGAAATTCCTAGTTTAGAAACTACTAATAAAACAGTTGTTGGTGCTATTAATGAGTTAAAAGAAAAAATAAAAGACAAAAAATTTTCAAATGATTATTTTAAATATAATACTGAAACAAATGAAATTTTACTAAATGATGAAGAAAATTCATTACTTTGTAAGGATTTATTAGAAAATAATGAATATAAAATATTAAAAACTCAAAATAAAAAAGGCTTTTCTCCCTTTATGTACTATTTTTAAATTTTATCACATAAATGCTGAGAAAAGCCTATCTACGGACTTCTCCCCACATTTTTAAATGAAACATAGCATTACAGTTTCAAAAGTAGGTATCTTGTTGAATTTATATGCAGCTTCTTTGGCATATAAATGAACATGATGTTTTGCAACTTTGATATGTGTTTTAAATGTTCTTCGTATATGTTTTCATACTGATTCAATTTGATTGGTATTTACGCCAATTTTTGAAACATAACCATCTTGATGGTTAACTGTTTTGTGATTAGGGAAAAGTGATTTGAAATCACGATATCCTTTTCAAGAATCAGTATGTACATCACACTTTGAAGAAATATGGTTTCTTGCAAACTGCAAAAGATTTTTACTTTTTGCGTTTTTGATTACTTTCACAATTAAATTATTGGTTGTTTTTTCATAAATCCCAACAATTAATGTTTTATTTATCAAAGATCTTCCTTGTTTTTTAAAACCCATATGTGAAAGATACATTCCATCCATTTGCACTATGCCCTCAACAATAAATTGATGTTCTTGTTTGGCAATACGATTTCTGATTTCATGACCCATTCTTCAAGCAGTTTTCAAAGTCACACCCAATTCTTTTGCAACATCAGTTGATGTAATTCCATGTTTGGTGTTTATTCATCTAAAGATGAGATAAAATCAAAATCTCAAAGGTGTTTGTGACTTGTAAAAAATGGTGCCATGAAGAATACTAAATGTTTGATGACATTTCAAACATCTTATTCTTCTTAAATTAGAAGTATTCAAACTTGTTCAAGAACACATGATACATTTGTTTTTCTTCAAACTTGCTATATATTTTAAACAATCCTGTTCTGTTTGAAAAGCATTGTTGAACTCATTCAATTTCATTGTTTCCTCCACAAGTACATGTGGGGAGAAGCCCGATAAATTATTAAAACTATAGATATTGAATTATTTATAAAATATAAATAAATTATCGGACTAAAAAGGGGTTATAAGAGATATATTTGAACTAATGGAAAGAATGATTAAATGGATATTAAACTTATAAACAAATGAGAAGTAATAATTAAATTAATAATATATTCACAAGCAATAAGAGAATATCAAGAGTATTTTAATATTTTACAAGAATTAGAAAAAGAACGTATAACTAGATTAGAAGATCTTGAAAATAAAAAACAAGAAATAATAGAAAAAATAAATAATAAACAATTAGTAATTCCAATTATTACTGCATTATTAAATTGTTGAAAAAGAAATAAAATTCAAGATTTTGATTTTTTGATTAAAAAATTGAAAGTTAAAACTCCTCATAATAATATGAGAAAAGTATGACGTAATGTTTGAAAAAGAAATATTAACTTATTATTGTGATGGTGATTTAACTAAGACAATTAATTCCGAAGAGTTTAAAGAATGACAGGATAAATTTATTGAAAATTGTGAATCATTAATTGAAAAATGAAAAGGTAAAGAAAAATATAAATTGATATTAGATACTTGTAAAAAATTATGTGAGATTGTCAAAAGTTTAGTAAATGATGTATGTAGTGATCATGAATTTCAAAGAAGTGAATCATTAAATATTATTGGTAATAATATATTTTTACAAGCAAATATTGCTAAAGAAAATGGGTCTACTGATTTATCAAATAATAATTGAAAAGAAGAAATTAGAAGAGACTCAAATCACTTAATGCCAAAAACTGAAAAACCTTGTTGAAGAAGATATGTAATTAGAAGATAATTAGTAAAAAAATAAAGGCTTTTCTCCCTTTATGTACTATTTTTAAATTTTATCACATAAATGCTGAGAAAAGCCTATCTACGGACTTCTCCCCACATTTTTAAATGAAACATAGCATTACAGTTTCAAAAGTAGGTATCTTGTTGAATTTATATGCAGCTTCTTTGGCATATAAATGAACATGATGTTTTGCAACTTTGATATGTGTTTTAAATGTTCTTCGTATATGTTTTCATACTGATTCAATTTGATTGGTATTTACGCCAATTTTTGAAACATAACCATCTTGATGGTTAACTGTTTTGTGATTAGGGAAAAGTGATTTGAAATCACGATATCCTTTTCAAGAATCAGTATGTACATCACACTTTGAAGAAATATGGTTTCTTGCAAACTGCAAAAGATTTTTACTTTTTGCGTTTTTGATTACTTTCACAATTAAATTATTGGTTGTTTTTTCATAAATCCCAACAATTAATGTTTTATTTATCAAAGGTCTTCCTTGTTTTTTAAAACCCATATGTGAAAGATACATTTCATCCATTTGCACTATGCCCTCAACAATAAATTGATGTTCTTGTTTGGCAATACGATTTCTGATTTCATGACCCATTCTTCAAGCAGTTTTCAAAGTCACACCCAATTCTTTTGCAACATCAGTTGATGTAATTCCATGTTTGGTGTTTATTCATCTAAAGATGAGATAAAATCAAAATCTCAAAGGTGTTTGTGACTTGTAAAAAATGGTGCCATGAAGAATACTAAATGTTTGATGACATTTCAAACATCTTATTCTTCTTAAATTAGAAGTATTCAAACTTGTTCAAGAACACATGATACATTTGTTTTTCTTCAAACTTGCTATATATTTTAAACAATCCTGTTCTGTTTGAAAAGCATTGTTGAACTCATTCAATTTCATTGTTTCCTCCACAAGTACATGTGGGGAGAAGTCCGAAAATAAATATATATTTAAATAAATTAAAAAATAAGTTTTAACCCCTTGTTATTTTTTACTTTTATATGCTATTATTGTATAGGTAACGGCTCGGTAGCTCAGTAGGTAGAGCATTCGCCTGAAGAGCGAAGTGTCAGTGGTTCGAATCCGCTTCGAGCCACCATTATTTAAAATATAGGCAATTAAGCCTTTTTTTAATTATTTTTCTTAGATTTAGGTTTAAGTTAAAATTTTAGGTATAATAGTGTCATTAGCAATTTTAAACAATTAATAATTCTAGAAAGAAGGGTATTAGTGTCTAAAATTTTAGTTTTAAATAATGCGAAAATAATTAGCATTAAGAAAATAATAAATAATGGTTTTTTAGTAATTAAAGATAATTTAATTTTCCAAATTAATGAAGGAACGTATAATTATGAATTTCAAGATGCTCAGGTTATTGATTGTCATAATCAAACAATAATACCTGGTTTTATTGATTTACATGTACATGGAGGTTATGGCTATAGTTTAATGGATGGTACCATTGAATCAATTAATAATTTTGCAAAATTAGTTCCAAAAGAGGGAGTAACAAAGTTTTGTTATGCAACAGTTACTGACAGCAAAAAAGAAATTGATAATATTCTTTCAGTATTTGCTAAGTATATGAAAACAGAAAATAAAGGTAACAAGGCACGAATTATTGGTGCATATTTAGAAGGACCTTTTATCTCAGAATTACAAAAAGGAGCACATACTCCGTCATTACTTCATGTTCCTGATCTTAATTTAGTAAAATCTTGAAATATAATTAGTAACAAAAATTTAAAATTTATTGTTTATGCTCCTGAGATAGATCCTAATTTAAATAATAAAAATTCAAATTTTATTTCTTCATTAATTAAAAATAATATTATTCCTAGTGTTGGTCATAGTAATGCTACTTTTAAAGAAATAACTAAAACTGTTGAATATGGTTTAACGCATATTACCCATCTTTATAATGCAATGAGTCCCTATAATCATCGTGATCCTGGTGTTGTTCCAGCATCATTATATTATGATCAATTAGTTACTGAGTTAATTTGTGATGGAATTCATGTTGATATTGATATTTTAGCAATAACATATAAAATTAAAGGTGCCGATGGAATTTGTATGATTACTGATGCCATGAGTGCAAAGGGACAGCCTGATGGTAAGTATTTATTGGGACCATTACCTGTCATTAAAAGTAATAATAAGGTTACTGTTGAAGCAACCGGAAAATTAGCAGGCAGCATTGCAACAATGATTGCTGGTTTTAAAAATTTATTAAAAATTACTAATAATAATTGACAAGATTGCATCAAAATGGCCTCTTATAATAGTGCTAAACAAGTAGGAATTGCAAATAAAACGGGTGATATTGTTATTGGTAAATTAGCAGATATTATTGTATTAACTAAGAATAATGATATTTTTTTAACAATATGCGAAGGAAAAATTGCGTATCAACAAGAATAACTAAGTAATGTAAGGAGTTTTTAAATTATGAAATTAATTATTTTAAAAGATAAAACTGAGGTTGCTCAATTATTAAGTAAAATTATTATTGATATTATTAAAGTTAAACCAAATGCTATTTTAGGATTAGCAACAGGAAGTAGTCCAATTGAAACATATGATTTATTAATAGCAGATGCGAAAAATAACAAAAGAGATTGATCAAAAGTTGTAACATTTAATTTAGATGAATATGTTGGTTTAACTCCAGATCATGTAAAAAGTTATCGTTATTTTATGAATCATCAATTATTTAATCATATTAAAAGTCTTAATTTAAAAAATACGTATGTTCCTAAAGGTATTGGTGATTTAGACCAAAATGTGGAAGAATATGAAAAATTATTAAAAGAAAAAGGACCAATTGATTTACAAATATTGGGCTTAGGTACTAATGGTCATATTGCTTTTAATGAACCAGGTACTCTTGCAAGTAGTAAAACACATGTTGTTAATTTAACTAAAGAAACAATTGAAGCTAATAAAAGATTTTTTTTTAAAGTTGAAGATGTACCAACCAAAGCTGTTACGATGGGTATTCATACTATTTTACAAGCTAAATTGATTGTTTTAATTGCTACAGGAACTAATAAAGCACAAGCTATTCGAGAGTTAGTTGAAGGTAAAGTTTCTCCAAATTATCCATGTACTTTTTTACAAAATCATGATGATGTTACAATTATTATTGATGAAGAAGCAGCAACATTATTAAAACCAACTATATCAAAAAAAAATTAACTTAAAGGAGAAACAAATGGAACGTAAAAAGATTATTATTGGAAATTGAAAAATGTATAAAAATATAGAAGAAACTCAATTTTTTTTAAATGAATTTAATAAATTAATAAAAACTAAAAATATTAAATATGATTATGGAATAGCAGCTAGTTTTACTAATTTACCTTTATTAAAAATGAATAAAACTTCTGCTTTAATTATTGCAGCTCAAAATTGTCATTATGAAACCGAAGGTGCATATACTGGTGAAATTTCAATTAAGATGCTAAAAGATATGATGGTTAGTCATGTTATTATTGGTCATTCTGAACGCAGAATGTATTTTAATGAAGTAGATGAAACAATAAATAAAAAATTACATTCACTATTTAATGCTAATATTATACCAATTTTATGTTGTGGTGAAACTTTAAACCAATATGAAAATAAAGAAACTAATGAAGTAATTAAAAATCAAATTAAGTTAGCATTAAAAAATATTAAAGCAGAAAATATTGCTAAGTTAGTAATTGCCTATGAGCCAATATGAGCAATTGGTACTGGTAAAACAGCAACAGCTCAACAAGCCCAAACTGTTTGTAAAATGATTCGTGAATTTATTAGTGAATTATATAATAAAAATGTTTCAGAACAAGTACGTATTCAGTATGGTGGTTCAGTAAAACCCGATAATATTAAATTAATACTTTCTGAACCCGACATTGATGGTGCATTAGTTGGAGATGCTTCATTAGTACCACAATCTTTTTTTGATTTACTAATTTAACTCTATTTAAATTACTAATAAAAATAAGGAGTTAACTAAACATGGAATTATCAAAGATACAAATTAAAAGTATGTGAACAAAACTAACAAAAAAAATTAAACATCGTGCCTTTCCGGCAACCACTTTTGTCAATGCTTTTAGGAATAAGTCAGAAATTTTAGCATTGTTTAGTAAAAATGGTGAAGACACTAATCAATTAGAACAAATTGGCTTTATTATTTGTACTAAAACTATTTTTGCTCCTAGTAGTGATAGTATTGTTAGTGACAAAGGTATTATTACTAATGAATATTTTACTGGTGAAGTAATTGATGTTAATAATACTCTTATTCCTAATACTTATATTCATTTAGTTAAGGTTAATAGTGGACCAATCGTTATTAACGATATTCCATTGTATTTAACCATCAATGAAAATCATCATCAATCATTAGTTAATAATAAAATTGGTGCTAAACTATTTACAAATAGTTTGATGAAACAATTAAATTATAAAACTTCTAATTTTAGTTCTATTTCTATTACTGAACAAAATTTTATTGTTGCTCTTAATAATTTAAAGATAAATAAAAAACAAATATTGCAAAGTGAATTTATCATTAATTCTTTATTAGAACAAAAATTATCATTAGAACAGTTAATTTTATTGCAAAATAAAAAAGAATATAGTTATTTAAAAAAAATTAATGAAGTTGAATTACAAGAAATTATTAATTTGCAAAAAATAGCAGTTGTTGCTATTAAAACTAGTAAAGATCAGCGAAAAATAACATTAATAGCAGGTAATAAACAACGAATTGAAAACTTTTTTATTAATGCTAAAAAACCAATCATTATTGCTATTAATGCTATTAATAAAAAAATTAGAGCAATTAATCAGCCCGAAAATATTCAACCAATAGCACCGATAACTAATATTACTAATTATCAAGATTTATGACAATTACAAAAAATTCATAAAGAACTATTGAAGTCATTTTCAAAATGGCGGATAGTATCTCAAGATATATTAGAAAATTTATCACAGACTTTTGCTTATGGTTATTATTCAGAAGTCATTGATAATTTGAAAATTACTCATTATTCTTTTAATAATGATTTATTAGATTATAATTTAATGGAAATTAAAGGACACAATTTATTAGCTAATAGTAGTAATACTATTTTATTTCTTTCTAATAATATTAGTGATAATCCTAGTATGGTTATTTTATTAAGTGAAGATTTAAAATCAATTTGTGATTTAAAAACAATAATTACTAAAATTACTAAAAAGCAATCTATTAAAATAGTCTTTAAAAAAGATATTGTTATTTTGAGTACTGTTCATTATCAATGTATTACTGATTTTATTACTAAAATGATTACTATTTTTAAATCTGATAATTTTAAACATCAGTTGCAAGTTATTAAATAAAATATGAGGTGAAATTTATGAAAACAAAACAACCAATATTACTATGTATTTTAGATGGTTTTGGTATTGCAAAATCTAGTTCAACTAATGCTATTAGTTCTGCAACAAAACCTAATTTGGATTATTTATTAAAAACTTATCCGCATACTGAAGTTTCAGCTTCTGGCCTTGCAGTTGGTTTGCCAGAAGGACAAATGGGCAACTCTGAAGTTGGACATTTACAAATTGGTGCCGGTAGAGTAATTTATCAGTCATTAACATTAATTAATAAGTCAATAAATGATAAAACATTTTTTAAAAATGAAACAATATTGTCAGCAATTAATCATGCCAAAAAGAATAATAGTAATGTTCATATTATTGGTTTACTAAGTGATGGTGGAGTACATGCTCATATTAATCATATTTTAGCATTATTAGAAATTGCTAAACAACAAAATTTTAAGAATGTTTATGTTCATGCTATTTTAGATGGTCGTGATACAAAAGCTGATATTTCTAAAATTTATATTGAACAGTTATTAAAAACTATGAAACAATTAGGCATTGGTATGCTTGCTACTATTTCAGGAAGATATTATGCTATGGATCGCGATAAACGTTGAGATCGTTTAAAAATAGCATATGATGTAATAGTTAATCATGAAGGTGCTTCATTTATTGATCCTATTGCTTATGTTAATGCAGAATATAGTGCTGGCCGTAATGATGAATTTATTATGCCTGCTTATAATTCTGAAATTAATAGTGGTAATATTAGGAATAACGATAGCATTATTTTTGCTAATTTCCGTCCTGATCGTGCAATTCAATTAGCATCAGCATTAACAAATAATAAATATGATTTTAATATTAGTATGAAAATACCAACATTAAAAAATACTTTTTTTATTTCAATGATGGAATATGCTAAAAGTGTTAAACCACAAGGTGTTATTTTTCCACCTATATCAATGCTTGATGCTTTAGGAGAATGATTAAGTAAAAATCAATATCATCAATTACGAATTGCTGAAACTGAAAAATATGCACACGTAACTTATTTTTTTGATGGTGGTGTTGATGTTGAATATCCACTATCAACAAGAATTTTAATTCCTTCACCAAAAGTAGCAACTTATGACTTAAAACCAGAAATGAGTGCTCGCGAAATTACTACTCGTTTAGAAAGTGAAATTTCTAAAAACATATATGATGTTATGGTTTTAAATTTTGCTAATCCTGATATGGTTGGTCATACTGGTGTTTTAAATGCTGCCATTGATGCGATTGATGTTATTGATGAATGTCTTGGAAAATTGTATCAAGCAATAAAAAAAGTGAATGGTATTTTAATGATTACTGCTGATCATGGTAATGCTGAAATCATGATTGATAAAGAGGGTAATCCTAATAAAAAACATACATCGCAACCAGTACCATTTATTATTTGTAAAACAGGATTAAAATTAAAATCAGGTGGTTGCTTAGCAAATATTGCTCCAACGCTATTAGACGTTTTGGGTTTAGTTAAATCAACTGTTATGATCAGTGAGTCTTTAATTATTAAATAAAAATATATTGATTTTTCTTTTTATTGATAAGTGCTTGTTTTAATAATATAAAAGTATTAAAATATAGGCATATGAATTAAATATAGTGTTTCTCCTTTTATTTTTTTAAATAAATATAAGGGGTTTATTATATTTAGCTCCTATATTATTTTAGAAATTTATACATTTATTAAAAATTATGGAGGTAAAATATGCCATTATCAGAAACAGTAGAATATCGAGAACTTAATGACTTTCTACAAAAATCATTAAGTTCTAAAAAAGATGAATCATCATCCAATATAACTTTAAATAGTTTGGAAGTTAAGATTGATGATATAAAAACACAATTAGATAGTAGTTTAAAAGAATATATTATTGAACTTGTATATGTAGATGAAAAGGGACGTTTAGTAAAAAATACTAATGATGAAAACGTTAGTATTATTCAACAACCACCTTTAGCAATTAATAGTGATCAATTACAACAACTAGTAATAGTAAAAGAAAAATTAGATAGTTCTCTAGTACATTTATATCGAACTAAAAAAGAAAATGATAAGATTATTCTTGAATATTTAGGTAAAAAAGAATTACCAGCATTATTATTAAAAACTCAATCAGAATCCAATAATTTAAATAATGAAGAATATAAAGAAGAGTTAGATGATCTTAATGTTAATATTATAAAAAGATCTGAAGAGCCTATGAAATTATCATTTGCTGAAAATGGAATGTGTTATTTGTTTATTGATGATAAAAACAAAACAATTGTTCCTGTAGATGTAAATGATGCTAAGGAATTTAAAAACTTTGTAGCCAAAAAATGTACTCGTAATGGTAGTATAAATATTGAAGTTGATAAAAATGGAAAGATTTTGTTTGCATATATTATTGATAACCAGACTCATAAGAGGAAAGATATAAAAATTGATGAAAAATTAATTGATACTCTTGAAAGAGTAATTAGTACAGCCTCTTCTTTACATTCACAACATTCACAAAATAATTCTGTTGCACCTAAAAAAGAAGTACAAAGTAATAATTCTTTTCCTGCAAAGGAAGTTAATGGTACTGAACCACCATCAAAACCAGTAGAACAAAACGTTAAGTCAGTTTTATCTACACCAACACCATAAATGTAATAATTAAAGGAGAAAAATAAAAATGCCATCAATAAATTTTAAGTCATTTACAGAAATTATGAGAAATATATATAAAGAAGTATCGGATAATGTTACAGATATTGATATTGTAGTAGGAGATGACCTATATTCAAAAAAAAATACACTCGATATTTTAAAACTATTTAACATTAATCCATTAAAAGTAAAAAAAATAGTTAGTTTAAATCAAGAAGGAAAATTTGTTGTTGATAATGGTGCATTAATTAATGGTGTGTTTATTAGTGATGAATCAGTAAGTCAAGAAGATCAAAATTTATTTAATAAAGATCAATTAGTTTTTGTTGAGGATGAAACTGATAAGAATAAGATTAATGTATATAAGATTTTATTTAATGAAACTGTTCATGAACAATTAACACCCGAAGGTGAAAAAATAGATAAAGTTGAATTAATACCTGAAAGAGTAAAATTAAGAGATATGACATTAAAACTTTTTTATGATTTATTTATAGATACTGTTTTATTTAATGAAGATTTTCTTTTTGAAACAGAAAATGATAATAAATTAAAAACTTATTTTGATGCAGAGAAAATAATGATTGATTTTGCTAGTGTTAATTATTTAACTAAATTAGTTCAACCACCGCGTGCTAGTCTTCCTTTGCAAAATGATACTAATGATGAAATTAGAACTAAATTAAAAGATGAAAGTTTAGAAGGTTTGTATAGTTTAGAAATAGAGAATAACAAAATAAAAATATGAAATATTAAATCGAATCAAGAAGAATTAATTTTTGAACAAAACCTTTCACAAGAGTGAAAAATTAAATGAAATTCTATTTATGATAATAGATATCAAAAAATGTATTTTACAAAAAATCCAGATAGTGATTTAGTAAAACAATGAGTAGTTGATAGTGTTAATAATGAATTACAATATATTGACACAACTAATTTATCAGATTTAAGAAAAAAACTTCTAAATAATAATTTATTTCCTAATGGATTAAAGGGTATTCACTGTGGAGAAAATGGAGCACAAGTTAAAGTGGCAAGAGCTGCTGCTGAACAGGTAATATCACCAAAACTATCAGCCACAAAATTATCTCCAGCTATCGTTAATAATGTTATTAATTTAAAATGAGATGATAGTAGAGAATTATGAGATTTAAACATAACAACTCCTACAGTTACATTAGATAAAAAATTAAAATTAGAAAAAGATGAAAATGATATTTTGAAAAAATTAATAGAAAAAAATAATAATGCAAATACTGTTATTTTATTTAATAAGTGCGATGGTAAATTTTTAAGAGCATACTATTTTGATGAAAATAATAAGAAAGTAAATTGCTCTAATAAGTTAAGTGATGAAGATAAAGAACAACTTAGTACCATAAATCAAAAAGCAAAATCAAGAGTATCAGAAGTAAGAAAAGTAATACCAGTAACTTATTTAAAATCAAGATTATTTTCAAAAAATACTAAGACTTTTAATTTAACTATTATTAATGGAAAATGCTATGTTTTATGTAATGATGAATTTGAAATTTCATTTAGAGCAGAAGTACCACTTATTTTTGAACAAATTCAAGCATTATCATATTTAGTTGAAAGTGCAGTTGATTTTTCTTTAACTTTTGATAAAAATAATAATTTTAAAAGTATAAGTTATAAAAATCACGTAAATCAAAGTAATGTAACTATTGATAAGAAAGATTTACCTGATAGTAAAACTTTTAATCAAAAAAATATTAATACTGATGAATTAATGGAAACGATAATTAATATTTTAACAAATTCTGAAAATTTAAATCCAGAGGATGATTGAGTAACTCCAAAACCATGAAATAGTGATACTGCTGCTAATGTTAATAGCACATCATCACCAAGTAGTACAACTCAACATCCACAACAACAACAAATGTAATTAAATCATCATTATTTTAGAAGCACAAATAAAAAATATTTGTGCTTTTTTGATTCTAAACAATATTTTTTTCTGTATAATAATTAGTAAAATATTAAAGAAAGAAGGAATTAACAAATATGTCTTGCATTATTGATATTAGAGCACTACAAGTAATAGACTCAAGAGGAAATCCAACTATTCAAGTTGAATGTTGAACTGAAGATGGTGGATACGGGCTTGCTTTAGTGCCATCAGGTGCTTCAACAGGTACTAGAGAAGCTTTAGAATTACGAGACAAAGATACTAAAGTTTATGGTGGACTTGGTGTTATGAAAGCCATTAAAAATATTAATGAAAATATTGCCGAAGCTATTATTGGTTTGGAAGTTACTAATCAAAGATTAATTGATCAAACAATGATTAAGTTAGATGGAACAGAAAATAAAACAAAATTAGGTGCTAATACTATTTTAGGGGTATCATTAGCAGTTGCTAAAGCTGCCGCTGATGAATTATATGTGCCCTTATATACATACTTAGGTGGTACTAATGCTTGTCAGTTGCCAGTGCCAATGTTAAATGTAATTAATGGTGGTGCTCATGCTGATAATAATATTGACTTTCAAGAATTTTTAATAATGCCAGTTGGTGCTAAAACATTTTCAAAGGCAATCCAAATGGCTACTGAAACTTTTCATGCTTTAAAAAGTATTTTAAAAGGTAAGGGTTTAGTTACTGCAGTTGGTGATGAAGGTGGTTTTGCTCCTAATTTAAAATCAACTGAAGAAGCATTAGATTTAATTGTTGAAGCTATTAAAAAAGCGGGTTACACTCCAAATAAAGATATAAAAATTGCTATGGACTGTGCATCATCAGAGATTTATAAAAATGGTAAATATGTTTTTGGTAATAAAGATGGTAAAAGTAAAAATACTGAAAAATTATTAACTTCAGCGCAACTAGTAGATTATTTAGTTAATTTAACTAAAAAATATCCAATTATTTCAATTGAAGATGGTTTGGCTGAAGGTGATTGAGAAGGATTTAAATTATTATTAGAAAAATCAGAAGGTAAATTCCAAGTTGTTGGTGATGATTTATTCGTTACTAATCCAAAAATTATTAAAGAAGGAATTATTAAAAACGTTGCTAATTCAGTATTAATTAAACTAAATCAAATTGGAACATTAACTGAAACTATGGAGGCTATTGAAATGTGTCAAAAAGCTGGGTGAACAGCAGTAGTATCTCATCGTTCTGGGGAAACTGAAGATACAACGATTGCTGACTTAGCAGTAGCTTTTAATACTGGACAAATTAAAACAGGTTCAATGTCAAGAACTGATCGTGTTGCAAAATACAATCGTTTATTAACAATTGAAGCCGATTTAGCAGATCAAGCTAAATTTTTAGGTTACGATGTATTTTATAATATTAATTAATTAAAATCATATTTTATGGTTAAATTTACTGATATCCTTTTTAATTTTAAACAAATTATAATAATTATCACTAAAATAATGTAATTAGAAGAGAGGATGACTAAATATGCAAGAATTAAATAAAAGAAGAATTGGAATCTTAACTTCTGGTGGTGATTCACCAGGTATGAATAATGTTATTAATGCAGTATATAAGACTTTTCGTGGTATAAATCATGAAAATAGTAAAATTGCTACTGCTGATAAAAGACCATTTGAATTAGTTTTAATAAAAAATGGTTATAAAGGAATAATGACAAATGATATTCACGTTATTGATAACAATTGAGCAAATTTAATTGATCTAGGAACTGAGATGGGGGGAACAATCATTGGGTCTGCTCGTTTTAGAGAATTTGAGCAAGAAGAAACTCGTAAAAAATGTATTGAAATTTTAAAATCTAAAAAAATTGAAGGTTTAATTGCTATTGGTGGTGATGGCACATATAATGGTTTGCAAAAATTAAGTAATGAAGCAGCTATTCAATGTGTGGGTATTCCAGGTACTATTGATAATGATATTAGTTCAAGTGAGTTTACTATTGGTTTTGATACCGCTCTTAATACAATTGTTGAAAATCTTGATAAAATTCGTCAAACCGCTAATTCTCATGGAAGAATTATGATTGTTGAAGTAATGGGTCGTAATTGTGGTGACCTTGCTCTTCATAGTGCTGCTGCTGCAAATTGTGATTTAGTTGCAACTAAAGATTTAGGAATTGGAGAACAGTCATTGATTGATATTATTAAACAGTTGTACACTAAAAAACAACGTCGTTCATTAGTAATAGTAGTAACTGAACGTCAATATGATGTTAATAAAATAGCTAAAATCATTGAAAAAGATACTGATTGTGAAACAAGAGCAGTAATATTGGGTCAAATTCAACGTGGGGGAACACCAAGTGCATTTGATCGTTATTTAGCAACAATGATGGGTATTTTTGCTGCTGAAAGATTTGCAAATAGTAATAAATCTAGTATTTGTATTGGATTACAAGATAATAAATTAGTAGCTATTGAAATTCAAGATGCATTAAACACACCTTCAATAAATAAAAATAACGTTGCTAATAAAATTTTACGTTTGTCAGGAGTTATTTTTAAAAAAAATACTTAATAAAAAGAGGTGAATAATTTGATATCAATTATAAAAAGAACTAAATGTGTAACTACTTTAGGACCTGCTTCAAATTATGCTGATGTTATTAAACAACTAATAGAAAATGGCTCAATTTGTGGGCGTTTAAATTTTTCTCATGGTACTCATGATGAACATTTAGCAAGGGTTTTAATGATTAGAGAAGTATCTAAACAATTAAATGTACCATTTGCTATTATGTTAGATACTAGAGGTCCAGAAGTTAGAACACATACCTTTACAAAGGGTAGTGTAGAAATCAAAAAAAATGAAATTATTACGATAATTGATAATAAAGAGATTATTGGTACTGCGGATAAATTTTCTGTAAATTATGGTAATTTAGCAAAGGATATTAAAGTTAATGATAATTTACTAGTAGATGATGGTAAATTAACATTAAAGGTTACAGCGGCTAAAGACCATACTGTTATTTGTCAAGCTTTAAATACACATACTATTAAAGATCGTCGTGCTATTAATATTCCAAATGTTAAATTGTCTTTACCTTTTATTTCTGAAAAAGATAGAACAGATTTAATTTTTGGTTGTCAGCAAAAAGTAGATTATGTTGCTGCATCATTTGTTTGTTCAGCAGCTGATATTAAAGAAATCCGCAAAGTTTTAGATGATAATGATGGTAAACATATTCAAATCATTGCTAAAATTGAATCACAATTAGCAGTTAATAATTTTGATGAAATTTTAAAAGAATCAGATGCTATTATGATTGCTCGTGGTGATTTAGGAGTTGAAATTCCTTTTGAAAAAGTTCCTTTTTTAGAACGTGAATGAATTAAAAAATGTCGTACTGTTAACAAACCGATAATTGTTGCTACGCAAATGCTAGATTCAATGATAGATAACCCTCATCCAACACGCGCTGAAGTTACTGATGTTTGGGTTGCTATGGATTGGGGAGCAACATGTACAATGTTATCGGGTGAATCTGCTAATGGTAACTATCCTGTGTTATCAATTGCAACAATGAGTAAAATTCTTGTTGATGCTGAAAGTCATCAAGAACAGAGTAAAATTGCTACTGATTTATTGCATACAAAAGATCAATTAGTTGCTAAAACTATTAAAAAAATTATTGAAGAAAAACCACAATATTTAATTACTAATAGTCAAGATAGTAATTATATTAGAACTATTGCTAATGCTCATTTGCCAGTTTATATAATTCCTATTGTTAATAATGTTATTGATTATAATAAATTTGCAATAAACTTTGGAATTTATACTTTTTTAGCAGCTGAAGGAATTCCAGTAGAATTAAGTAATTCTTCGCAACTAGTTAAAAGCATTAGTAGCACTTATATAATCCCTACTAAATCAAAAGTATTAGTAGTAGATATTAATAATAATACTAATCCTTTTACAACTTTTATTGTTAAATAACCTAGTACTACTGAGGTAAATTAGAAAAGGAATTAGGTAAAACATGAAAATTAATGTAATTCAATTAAATGGCAAAACGATGACTTATAATATTGAAAATCCAATTACTGGTTATCAATTATTAAAACAGGAAAATGAAAATATAGATTCTTCAATTATTGCTTTTACTCTGAATGGACAATTAAAAGATTTATATTGAGAAATTAAAGAAGATGCTGAAATCAAGTTTATTAAAAAAGATGATGCTTTAGGATGAACTATTTTAAATTATGGATGTGCTATGATTTTAGCTCATACTATTAAATTAATGTATCCACAAGCGTTAATTACGATTGCTAATACTAATGATAATGGTTTTTATTTAGATTTTGATTATGAAAAGCGACTTTCTAATGATGAATTAATTAAAATTGAAGAGAAAATGCGTGAAATTTTAATAAAAAATATTGAAATTAAAAGAGTTTGTCAAACTAAAGACGAATCTTTAAAAACTCATAAAGACAATCCTTTTGCTTTAGAATATATTAAATTAAATCATGTTAATGGATTAAAATGCTCTTATTTAGTTGATAATAAGACTTTAGTAGTAGCATCTGGTGTTGCTATTAATAATTCTTCATCAATAAAAGATTTTAAATTATTAAGTATTACTGGTGCATATTGATTAGGAAATGATAAAAATGAACAATTACAGCGCATTTCTGGAATTTGTGATTATTCAAAAGTAAAATTAGTAGATAAACTTAATGAACTTGAAGAACGAAAAAATCGTGATCATCGCAAACTAGGTAAAGAATTAAGTATTTTTACTTTTAATGATGATTGTGGTAAAGGATTACCTATATTTTTACCAAATGGTATGATTATTAAAAAAGTTTTGCAGGAATATTTGAGAAAACAAGAATTTATGTGAGATTATCAAGAAGTAGCGACACCAGTTTTAGGTTCTGTTGAATTATATAAAAAAAGTGGTCATTGAGATCATTATCGTGAAAATATGTTTGCTCCAATTAAAAAAGAAGAAGAACAATTGGTATTAAGACCAATGACTTGTCCTCATCACTGTATGATTTATAAAAGTGCTCTTCGTAGTTATAAAGATTTACCTTTGCGTTTAAGTGAGCATGCTTTATTATATCGTTATGAAGCAAGCGGGGCTTTAACTGGTTTAGAACGAGTAAGAAGTATGGAATTAACTGATTCTCATATTTTTGTTAGATTTGATCAAATGAAAACAGAGTTTAAACGTTGTTATCAGTTAATTGCTGAGGTTTTAAAAACTTTAAATATTAAAATTGATTATTTATCATTATCTTTACGAGATCCTGCTGATAAAGAAAAATATTTTAATGATGATAAAATGTGAAATCAAGCAGAAACAGCATTACGTGAAGTATTAGATGAATTACAATTAGAGTATAAACCAATGATTGGTGAGGCTGCTTTTTATGGACCAAAATTTGATGTTCAAATTAAAACAGCATTAGGTCATGAAATTACAATATCTACTATTCAATTCGATTTCTTATTACCGAAAAAGTTTAATTTAACTTATATTGATGAAAATAATAAGGAAACAAATCCAGTTATTGTTCATCGAGGATTAATTGGTACATATGAACGTTTTATTGCCACATTATTAGAACAAAATAAAGGTGTTTTTCCACTATGATTAGCACCAAGGCAAATTGCAATTTTACCAATAAATGAAAAAGAAAAAACCTTAGAATATGCTAATAAATTATTGCAAACTTGTAAACAACATAATTTACGAACTGAAATTATTAGCAGTGGAACTATTGGCAAACGTATTGTTGAAACACAAACTCAAAAAATTCCTTATCAAATTATTATTGGTGATAAGGAAATAGAAAATAATAATTTAAGTTATCGTCAGTATGGTCAAAAAGAAAGTAAAATTGTTACTTTATCAGAATTTTTAAAATTATTAACAAAACACGTTGAGAATAAAATATAACTATAAAAACTAAAAAACCATTTAAGAATTAGAACCTTAAATGGTTTTTTAGTTAATTAAGCAATTTAATTTTACTAAGTATATTAGTAAAAATTAAACCATTTTTTTATACGAAAAAAATATTTATATTTTTACTATTATTTGTAAGGTAGTACAGACATTTTGGACTATTTTCCATCTAATAAAAGTTTATCAAAATAGTCCTAAAAAGTGTTGCCATTCCAGTTCGAAAAAAAGTAAAAAGTAAGCAAAAACATTTTAAGATAACAAATAATAATTTTGATGAAGAAATTGTAATTTGTCAAAGAAAAGGATGCGATGATATTTCAGATAATATTGTTCATTTAGTAATTGATGACGAAGAATTAGTAAATATTTTTGTATGTGAAGAACATGCAGATGAATGTGAAGATAAATTTGTACCTGAATTATTAGAAAATATCAAAAAAATAGAAAATGATGATGAAATTAATAAGGCTTTTCTCCCTTTATGTACTATTTTTAAATTTTATCACATAAATGTTGAGAAAAGCCTATCTACGGACTTCTCCCCATATTTTTAAATGAAACATAGCATTACAGTTTCAAAAGTAGGTATCTTGTTGAATTTATATGCAGCTTCTTTGGCATATAAATGAACATGATGTTTTGCAACTTTGATATGTGTTTTAAATGTTCTTCGTATATGTTTTCATACTGATTCAATTTGATTGGTATTTACGTCAATTTTTGAAACATAACCATCTTGATGGTTAACTGTTTTGTGATTAGGGAAAAGTGATTTGAAATCACGATATCCTTTTCAAGAATCAGTATGTACATCACACTTTGAAGAAATATTGTTTCTTGCAAACTGCAAAAGATTTTTACTTTTTGCGTTTTTGATTACTTTCACAATTAAATTATTGGTTGTTTTTTCATAAATCCCAACAATTAATGTTTTATTTATCAAAGATCTTCCTTGTTTTTTAAAACCCATATGTGAAAGATACATTTCATCCATTTGCACTATGCCCTCAACAATAAATTGATGTTCTTGTTTGGCAATACGATTTCTGATTTCATGACCCATTCTTCAAGCAGTTTTCAAAGTCACACCCAATTCTTTTGCAACATCAGTTGATGTAATTCCATGTTTGGTGTTTATTCATCTAAAGATGAAATAAAATCAAAATCTCAAAGGTGTTTGTGACTTGTAAAAAATGGTGCCATGAAGAATACTAAATGTTTGATGAAATTTCAAACATCTTATTCTTCTTAAATTAGAAGTATTCAAACTTGTTCAAGAACACATGATACATTTGTTTTTCTTCAAACTTGCTATATATTTTAAACAATCCTGTTCTGTTTGAAAAGCATTGTTGAACTCATTCAATTTCATTGTTTCCTCCACAAGTACATGTGGGGAGAAGTCCGATTAATAATATAGAACATTTAATAAATTAAAAAGGAGAAATTTATTATGAAAATATGAATAAAAACCAATTTAAGTAAAATAACATTAGCGTTAGCACTCACTGGTGCTGTGACCGGAACAATAGGATTAATCATGGGGGGGTACTTACCCATAATATGGAAAATTCATTTTTAAATTATGATTATACAAAAACTTTTGGTGGAGGTGGAGCAACAATATGGTCACATAAAAGTGGAGATTATCATAAAATAGATTTATATTTTGGTATTAAACCAAAACATCAAGAAGATATAAAATGAGATGGTATATATCCTGATGGATATTTTAATAAGTAATCTAATTTTGATAATGTTTAGTAATATGTGTCACTGACAAAAATAACATTTAATTTTATAGAAAAATAGTGATATATTTAGAATTGTAAGGTAGTACAGACATTTTGGACTATTTTCCATCTAATAAAAGTTTATCAAAATAATCCATAGGAGTCATTAACCCCAATGATTTATGTGGTTTAGAATTGTTATAATATTCTTGAAAAGAATTAACTAATTTTTGAAATAAACTAAAATCACTATTTAAATATGGTTTTATTTCAAATAAATTACTTCAATTTCTATGAAATCTTTCAATCTTACCATTACTCTGTGGTGATCTAAACGGTGTAGTTTCATGAACTATACCTTTTTTATTACAAAAATTTGTAAATCAACGATTCCTTTGTGGTTTTCCACAAGATGTATTAACATATTGACTACCATTATCAGTTCTAATTCTTTTAATTTTAATTCCCAATTTTTCATAAAAATTTAAAGCATTTTTAGTAGCATTTACAATATCTCTGGTTTGTGCTTGTTCAGATGCATAACAATAAGTAATTCGAGTTTTTTCATCAATAAAATCAATAATATATCATCTTTTACTTCCTGTTATATAATCTGATACTACTTTAATATCAGTCTGCAATAATCCAGTTTCTTTTACTTCATATCTCAAATGTTTTTTCTTAATAGTTTTTTGTGAATAAAAACCAAAACGTTTTAATCAACGATATATAGTTTTAACCGAAGGTTTTGGCAAAAAATTAAACCTAATATCATCAATATGTCTTATTAAATAACAAAATTGAAAAGCACCTATACCAAACTCTTCTTTATACTGAACAAAATAATTTATAAATTTTTCTGATAATTCCAAATTATACAAATATTTAATATTTTTAGGTTTTGTTGATTTAAATAATAATTCTTCAAAAGGTTTATTTTTGTAGAAAATATCATAAAAACGTTTAGCTCAATAATAAAAAGTTTGCTTTGGCATATGTAATTGAGAAATTATTTCTTTACAAGAATTTTTATTGGCTTTTCTCCCTTTATGTACTATTTTTAAATTTTATCACATAAATGTTGAGAAAAGCCTATCTACGGACTTCTCCCCACATTTTTAAATGAAACATAGCATTACAGTTTCAAAAGTAGGTATCTTGTTGAATTTATATGCAGCTTCTTTGGCATATAAATGAACATGATGTTTTGCAACTTTGATATGTGTTTTAAATGTTCTTCGTATATGTTTTCATACTGATTCAATTTGATTGGTATTTACGCCAATTTTTGAAACATAACCATCTTGATGGTTAACTGTTTTGTGATTAGGGAAAAGTGATTTGAAATCACGATATCCTTTTCAAGAATCAGTATGTACATCACACTTTGAAGAAATATGGTTTCTTGCAAACTGCAAAAGATTTTTACTTTTTGCGTTTTTGATTACTTTCACAATTAAATTATTGGTTGTTTTTTCATAAATCCCAACAATTAATGTTTTATTTATCAAAGATCTTCCTTGTTTTTTAAAACCCATATATGAAAGATACATTTCATCCATTTGCACTATGCCCTCAACAATAAATTGATGTTCTTGTTTGGCAATACGATTTCTGATTTCATGACCCATTCTTCAAGCAGTTTTCAAAGTCACACCCAATTCTTTTGCAACATCAGTTGATGTAATTCCATGTTTGGTGTTTATTCATCTAAAGATGAGATAAAATCAAAATCTCAAAGGTGTTTGTGACTTGTAAAAAATGGTGCCATGAAGAATACTAAATGTTTGATGACATTTCAAACATCTCATTCTTCTTAAATTAGAAGTATTCAAACTTGTTCAAGAACACATGATACATTTGTTTTTCTTCAAACTTGCTATATATTTTAAACAATCCTGTTCTGTTTGAAAAGCATTGTTGAACTCATTCAATTTCATTGTTTCCTCCACAAGTACATGTGGGGAGAAGTCCGTTTTTATTTTTAAAAATAAAACAAAATTTTCTAAATTTACGATAATAAATATTAACTTTATTAATATTTTTATCATTTTTATAATTTTCTACAAACTTGTTAAATTTATAATCAAATTTAGTAAAATCAGCACTATTGATTAAATATTTCATTTTAAACTACACCTCAACTAATAATATAAAGTTATAAAAACTTTTATTAGTCCAAAAAGTGTGTCTAATCTACAATTTTTACTATTATTTTCATTGACATTGGATTTTGTTTTCTGTAAGATACTTATTGTGCCCGAAAATAAATGGGTTACAAACTAGAAAAAACGATCTTTGAAAACTAAATAGAACAAGAATTAATCCGTCAATTTTTATTAAAAATTAAATAAGTCAGACATCATCTTTTAACAAAAACAATTTTATTGAGAGTTTGATCCTGGCTCAGGATTAACGCTGGCGGCATGCCTAATACATGCAAGTCGAACGAAAGTAGCAATATTTTAGTGGCGAACGGGTGAGTAACACGTATCTAACCTACCATTTAGTGGGGAATAAC
The DNA here is from genome assembly GCF_030316605.1 of Spiroplasma ixodetis Y32. Taxonomy (GTDB): domain Bacteria; phylum Bacillota_I; class Bacilli_A; order Mycoplasmatales; family VBWQ01; genus Spiroplasma_E; species Spiroplasma_E ixodetis. The sequence goes on along the minus strand of NZ_CP127039.1, from coordinate 855,635 downwards.
TGTTGGAAACGAGAGCTAATGCCGCATATGTTATTTATTTGCAATGATAAATAATTAAAGGAGCATTTGCTTCGCTAATTGATGGGGATGCGGCGCATTAGCTAGTTGGTAAGGTAATGGCTTACCAAGGTAACGATGCGTAGCCGATCTGAGAGGATGAACGGCCACATTGGGACTGAGACACAGCCCAAACTTCTACGGAAGGCAGCAGTAGGGAATTTTTCACAATGGGCGAAAGCCTGATGGAGCAATGCCGCGTGACTGATGAAGGTCTTCGGATTGTAAAAGTCTGTTGTAAGGGAAGAAGTGCTAGAATAGGAAATGATTTTAGTATCGACCATACCTTACCAGAAAGCCACGGCTAACTATGTGCCAGCAGCCGCGGTAATACATAGGTGGCAAGCGTTATCCGGATTTATTGGGCGTAAAGCGTGCGTAGACGGTTTTGCAAGTCTGAGGTTAAATTTAGGGGCTCAACCCCTAACCGCCTTGGAAACTACATTACTAGAGTATAGGAGAGGTTAGTGGAATTTCATGTGTAGCGGTGAAATGCGTAGATATATGAAGGAACATCAGTGGCGAAGGCGGCTAACTGGCCTATTACTGACGTTGTGGCACGAAAGCGTGGGGAGCAAATAGGATTAGATACCCTAGTAGTCCACGCCGTAAACGATGAGTACTAAGTGTTGCCATGAGGCAGTGCTGTAGCTAACGCATTAAGTACTCCGCCTGAGTAGTATGCTCGCAAGAGTGAAACTCAAAGGAATTGACGGGGACCCGCACAAGCGGTGGAGCATGTGGTTTAATTCGAAGCAACGCGAAGAACCTTACCAGGTCTTGACATACCTTGCGAAGCTATAGAGATATAGTAGAGGTTAACAAGGATACAGGTGGTGCATGGTTGTCGTCAGTTCGTGTCGTGAGATGTTTGGTTAAGTTCAGCAACGAACGCAACCCTTGTCCTTAGTTGCCAGCATTAAGTTGGGGACTCTAAGGAGACTGCTAGTGTAAGCTAGAGGAAGGTGGGGACGACGTCAAATCATCATGCCCCTTATGACCTGGGCTACACACGTGCTACAATGGCTGATACAAAGAGTCGCTAAACCGCAAGGTCAAGCAAATCTCAAAAAGTCAGTCTCAGTCCGGATTGAAGTCTGCAACTCGACTTCATGAAGTCGGAATCGCTAGTAATCGCAAATCAGCAATGTCGCGGTGAATACGTTCTCGGGTCTTGTACACACCGCCCGTCAAACCACGAGAGTTGGCAATGCCAGAAGTCGGTGTCCTAACCGCAAGGAGGGAGCTGCCAAAGGCAGGGTTGATGATTGGGGTTAAGTCGTAACAAGGTATCCCTACCGGAAGGTGGGGATGGATCACCTCCTTTCTATGGAGTTTAGTTTCTAATAAGAAACCAAGACAACAAGAAAAATTAGATGGATGATTTATTGGATTACTTCTTTTGTTCTGTTTAGTTTTCAGGGATTGTTTTCTCTGAGCAATTGTTCTTTAAAAACTGGATAATAGACATCTTTAAAAAAAATAAGATAATTTTTATCTTGCAATAGGATATTCTAAAAATAAATTATTAAGAGAGTATGGTGGATGCCTTGGAATTGGAAGACGATGAAGGACGCGATTACCTGCGATAAGCTTCGGGGAGCTGGAAATAAGCTTTGATCCGGAGATGTCCGAATGGGGAAACCCACTATCTTTAATCAGATAGTTACTGTACAATAAATTCATAGTTGTGCAGAGTGATACCTAGAGAATTGAAACATCTTAGTACCTAGAGGAAAAGAAAGCGAATGCGATTCCCTTAGTAGCGGCAAGCGAAAAGGGAGCAGCCTAACCAGTGGTCAGACTGGGGTTATAGGACTGTCTATTAGGTTCGACCTATGAAGAGTTACAAAATTTATATATAGCAGAAGTTGTTGGGAAGCAACGCCATAGATGGTGAAAGCCCAGTATGCGAAATATATAAATCTCTTGACAGTATCCTGAGTACGGCGAGGCACGTGGAACCTTGTCGGAATTTGCGCAGACTACTGCGTAAGGCTAAATACTATAACCAATTACCGATAGTGAACCAGTACCGTGAGGGAAAGGTGAAAAGTACCCCGAGAGGGGAGTGAAATAGTTTCTGAAACCATATGCTTACAACAAGTCGGAGCCCGTTAATGGGTGACGGCGTGCCTTTTGTAGAATGAGCCGGCGAGTTACAATTACATATGCAAGGTTAAGTTGAAAAAACGGAGCCGAAGTGAAAGCGAGCCTGAATAGGGCGTTTAGTATGTGGTCGTAGACCCGAAACCAGGTGATCTAGCCATGAGCAGGTTGAAGTTAATGTAACAGTTAATGGAGGACCGAACCAACGTTCGTTGAAAAGACCGTGGATGACTTGTGGCTAGCGGTGAAATTCCAATCGAACCTGGAGATAGCTGGTTCTCCCCGATACAGTTTTAGGACTAGCGTCAGAATTAGTGCAATGGAGGTAAAGCTCTGAATGTATGATGGCCCCACCTCGGGGTACTGAATGTAATTAAACTCCGAATGCCATTGTTACATATCTGGCAGTCAGTCTATGGGTGATAAGGTCCACGGACGTGAGGAAAACAGCCCAGATCATCAGCTAAGGTCCCCAAATCAATGCTAAGTGGAAAACGACGATGTGGAATTGTTCAGACAGCTAGGAGGTTGGCTTAGGGCTTAGAAGCAGCCATCCTTTAAAGAGTGCGTAACAGCGCTCACTAGTCGAATGATTCTGCGCGGAAAATGTACCGGGGCTAAGCATTGTACCGAAGCTATGGGTCTATATATATATATATATACATATATTGTGTGGGCGGTAGGGAAGCGTTCTAATCTGCGACGAAGTTAGACCGGAAGGACTAGTGGAGCGTTTAGAAGTGAGAATGCCGGCGTGAGTAACGATTGAAGGTGAGAATCCTTCATGCCGATTGACCAAGGTTTCCTGGGCTAGGTTTGTCCACCCAGGGTTAGTGTCAGGACCTAAGGCGAGGCCGAAAGGCGTAGTCGATGGATAACAGGTTGATATTCCTGCACCACCATGGTGACTGATGGAATGACGGAGAAGGCTAAAATGTCCCAGTGGTTGGTAGTGCTGGGCTAATTACAAAGAGAGGGGGTTGTGTAGGCAAATCCGCACACCGTTAACCTTGAAGTACGATGGGGAGTGAACGGTTCGCTTAGTAACGAAGCATTTGATGTCATACTTCCAAGAAAAGTTTCTAAAGAGATCACCATGGTGCCTGTACCGAGAACGGACACACGTGGTCAAGGAGAATATCCTAAGGCAAGCGAGATAACTATAGCTAAGGAACTCTGCAAAATAACCCCGTAAGTTAGCGAGAAAGGGGAGCTCATAGCAATATGAGTCGCAGTGAAGAGGTCCGGGCGACTGTTTAGCAAAAACAAAGCTCTCTGCTAAGTCGTAAGACGATGTATAGGGGGTGTGCCGCCTGCCCAGTGCTGGAAAAGGTTAAAGAGATTTGTTAGCGTAAGCGAAGCTTTGAACTGAAGCCCCCAGTGAACGGCGGCCGTAACTATAACGGTCCTAAGGTAGCGAAATTCCTTGTCAGGTAAGTTCTGGCCCGCACGAAAGGCGTAACGATCCGGACGCTGTCTCGGCTATAGACTCGGTGAAATCTTAGTACCTGTGAAGATGCAGGTTACCCGCGATTAGACGGAAAGACCCCGTGGAGCTTTACACTACAACTTGATATTGAATTTTGGTGTAGTTTGTACAGCATAGGTGGGAGACGTTGATATGCAGACGCTAGTAGGCATGGATTCACCATTGGGATACCACACACACCCTTGCTATATTGAAATTCTAACTTGATACCATAATCTGGTCTAAGGACAGTGTCTGGTGGGTAGTTTGACTGGGGGGCGGGTGTCGCCTCCTAAAAAGTAAGGGAGGCGCCCAAAGGTACCCTCAATATGAATGGAAATCATATGTAGAGCGCAAAGGTAAAAGGGTGCTTGACTGCGAGACATACAAGTCGAGCAGGAACGAAAGTTGGGCTTAGTGATCCGCAGCGGTGCTGTGTGGAAAGGCCGTCGCTCAACGGATAAAAGTTACCCCGGGGATAAAAGGCTAATCTCTCCCAATAGTTCATATAGACGGAGAGGTTTGGCACCTCGATGTCGGCTCATCGCATCCTGGAGGTGTAGTCGCTTCCAAGGGTTGGGCTGTGCGCCCATTAAAGCGGTACGCGAGCTGGGTTCAGAACGTCGTGAGACAGTTTGGTCCCTATCTGTCGTGGGCGCAAGAAATTTGAGGAAAGCTGTTCCTAGTACGAGAGGCCCGGAATGGACCTATCTCTGGTGCACCAGTTGTCACGCCAGTGTGGCACAGCTGGGTAGCTATGTAGGGCATGAATAAACGCTGAAAGCATCTAAGCGCGAAGTCAGTTCCAAGATGAAATTTCTCATTCGAAAGAAGTAAGATCCCTTGAATACTACAAGGTTGATAGGTCAGGTGTGTAAGCATAGTGATATGTTCAGCTTACTGATACTAATAGATCGAGGATTTATTGAAGAATATATTCTCTATTGCAAATCAAAAGTAATCAAATTTAAAGATGTCTGTTTCTAGTTTTTAGGGAGCAATTGCTAAACTATTTGGTGTCCATGGCGGAGTGGTCACACCTGTTTCCCATCTCGAACACAGCAGTTAAGCACTCCAGCGGCGAAAATACCAGCAATGGGAAAATAGCACGATGCCAAATTTTTTTTATTGTTAATCTTAATGTAAAAATTAAAAAAATCTTAATTTTTACATTAAAATAAGTAAATAATTTTATTTTTAATTTATGATTGTTTTAAACCACTTATACGCTCTGCTATTGATAAATCATTTTTTATTCATCAATAAATAGTAATAATAAATCCAATTAATGATATATAACTTATATATTGTAGTAAACTGCAAAGTCCATAGATTAGTTTTTCTTTACGATTTGATCCAACATTAATTCCGGTGACGATTTCACCAACGGATCTAATATTAAAAATTCATAAAATAGCATTAATAATAAATAAAAAATTATTAATTAAACTTTTAATTAAACGTTTTGTTTGCATATTATTCTCCTTTAAACTAACAAGTATATAGGGGTTCTGCCCCTTCGGTGCTACGCACCTTACACACCCCGCTCACTTTTTAAAAGTGAGACAAAGAGCGTAAACGGCCCCACCAACCAAACCAAAGGTTCTTGGTTGGTTCCGGTAATACATATACGTTTTACTTTTTATTTTTATTATAACCAAGTTTACCACGAACCTTAACAATATTTTTTTTATTATCTTGTAAGATATTATCTAATTTATCTAAACCAACTGCTCTAAATATCATCAACAGTAAACTCCAAACCTTGTGACTGTTCATAATCTTTAACACTACTTAATTCACTCTTTAACGAATGAATATAATTTAAAGCACGACTATTATATCTTTGTAAATAAGACCTAGGAAATCATAAACTAAAAGTCATAGTTTCACCACTATAATTAGGTACTAAACCACCACGTTTAATTATTTTTTTAGTTTGTCTTTTAGACAATACAACTTTATTATAATCATCAACATTATTATAAATATTTAGTTTAAACTTAACTAAAAATAACAAAATACGCATTCTTTTAACTTGAACAATATATTCTACTTTTTCACGTGCTTGTTTTGGTATTCTATCGGGGTGTTGCTCAATCATACACATAATTCCATTAAAATTATGACCTATCAATTTACAAAACATTCCTAAACTTTCTTGTGTTTCTTTAAATTCGGGTGACAAATAATTACTATTAATTTTTAAACCTAATTCATCAAAAACAAGCATATCATTTTCTTTAAAAGCATAATTACTATTTAATTGATTAAATTTAAAAACATCATCATAAGAACAACGATAACTATATTCATTACGAATCTTAATAGGAATAGGACTTATCTACTCTTCCTTTATGTTTTTGTGCTAAACAACAAGCAAGAGCAGATTTACCAGTACGTGGTGGTGGTGAAATAATATAACTACCTACACGTTGTAATATCTTTATATTTTTTCTAGTTATTAAAAATGGATATATTATTATTAATAATAAAATTCCTAAAAGGAAATAACCATATCAAGGCATTATTTCAACTCCTAACCAACTAAAAATCCAACTGCTTTTAAAAATACTCATAATGTTAAAACTTGTTCTAAACCACTAGTAAAATCAACATTTAAAACAGAACTAATAGTATCATCAAAAATACGTCTCAATAATCCATCAAGTTTAGTAAAAAATTCTCGTAATGGTTCTACTGGTAAAACCTTACCAACAACGCCATAAAGTACTCATCTAAAAGCATTACGTAAATGACCAAAAACATCATATCAACTAACACGCTCATACTCAGGGTTAAAAGGACTATTTGGTGGTACTGGTGTTACTTTCTCACTTGAAAAAATATTAATTTGGACAAAATTTAATTGTGCTCAAATAGGAGGAATTCATTCACCATGAACATCAAAAAATACCGTTAAATGTCTTAAATTTGGAACACGAATAGGCATAGTAACAAAATTATATAAATGTTGCTGATAAATATCATTATCAACTTTACCTTTAAAAACATATTTTGTATCACCAACATTATCCAAAAAACTAAAAACAAAATTAGCAGTAAAAGTTTTAAAATGTTCATATTCAAAATAAAACATAAATCCTTGAATATAAAAACTCAAAGGTTTATCAATTTCAAAATTTAACTGTGTTTGAAAATCTATAACTCTCATATCACGATTAACAAAATTCAAACGATTAGTATTCTTTTCTGCAACATAATTATGATTAAACATAATACGTGAAAATTCATCCAATTATTTTCTATTAAAAGTATAAACACCAGACCCCATATTTATCTCTTGTGACTGAACACCAACTGTATCACTATAATAAGAACAGATATAAGCACCCTGATTACCAATAAATTCACCACTTACTAATTTTAAATCCGGTTGGTCAACATCAAAATAAGCAGAATTTCATGGAATGGTTGCTCAATCATCAAAACTATGGTATTTAACATGTTTAACCATTTCTTTTGTAATATCATAATTAATAACATTAGGGTCATTTGAAGCAATTAAACTTGTGGGCGCTTGAACAGAAGTATTTACAACAAAGAATAATTTAGCAAACTTAAATCACATAATTATTTACCAAATAAACATTTTAAAATTCACCATGAACCATAAAACAAAACAAATCCAATAAAAAATTGTGTTCCATAAACTACTAAATTTCATAAAATAGTAGTAAAATCATCAACTGGATTACCTATAAACATAGTTCAATAATCAACGATACATTGATGTATTTTATTGTAAATTTCTAAAACACTCATACTTAACACCTACCCAAACAATGACCTAAAAACAAATTTAATACTACGATAAATAAAATTAAAAAATACACCTAATACCAATCAAAAAGTCAAATTAAACAAAATATAAACTTCATTAGTAATATTTGGTTGATTTAAAAATATTTGAATATCTTTACTAGAAAATATAAAAATAAAATGCAATATACTAAGAACAAAATTAGACATAACCAATTACCTACACTTATTCCGTTAACATCTTGTGTTTGCTTATGACCCTTAGCAATTACTTTACCAACTGAAACAGAAGACTTAGCAATTTTCTTAACACCATAACCTAAACCTAATGTTGGTAACATTAATTCGGGTAAGGGCATAAGTTAGTTAAGTTTACTCCTATAATTTTTAATCTAGACAGTATGATTAGTTTAAATAATTAATAGTTAAGGAGTAAAGATGAAATATAAAGTTTATACAAGAAAAATTAAACTAGATGTTTTAAATGAATATGTAGTGATTAAAAAATTAAAAACCATTGATATTAAAACCAAATATCAATTATCAACCAGATCATTAATTTATAATTGAGTAAAAAAATATCAAAAAAATAATAAATTAATTACTATTCATACTTTTCAAACAAATCATCAAATAGATAAAGTGAATATCAAAGATAAAAATTTAAAACTTGAAAATAAAAAACTCAAAAAGTCACTACTAAAAGAAAAAATAAAAAATGAATTTTTAAGACAAAAACAATTCTATGATAAAGAATTAAAAAACAATCAAAATATTTTAAATAGTAAATTATTGAAAAGTAAATGTTTTTTAATAGTTGATAAATATAGAAATAAAAATTATGGAATTAATGACATAATTAGTTTGTTACCTATCAGTAAAGTTGCATATTATAAATGAATAAAAAACGGTAAAAAGAAATATCAAACAAAAATTGATAATGAGTTATTAAAAGAATTAAATAAAATTGTTGTTATTAGCAACAAAGATAAAATAATTAAAATTACTAGTTTAGAAAAGGTGAGATTAGAATTAAAGAAAAACAACACCAATCTTAAATGCAGTAAAAACAGCATTATGAGGTTATTAGAAGATAATAATATCAAACTATTAACCAAACCCAAAAAACAGCGTAGAGCGAAATCTAATTCCTTAAAATCAAATTTCCAAGATTTATTAAAACGTAATTTTACCAGTAATACTTATCTTGAAAAAGTTGGCATCGATGGTACTTGATTTAAAGAATTAATTATTAATAATAAAAAAACTAAATTATTATTAGAAATTGCTACAGATATGAATAGTAATGCTATAGTTGGTTGAAAAATTAATAAAAGTGAAAATGCAATAACCATTTTAAATGTTCTTAATCAAGTAACAAAGGCAAGTCGTAAAGAACATAAAATATTTGCAACATTTATCCAGTCTGATTTAGGTTCAGGTAATACTAGTAAAAATAGTTACAAATAGTTTTAATAAAAGTAAAACTTTAATTCATTCAAAACGTTTATCAGGATTTAAAGGCAACCAAGTAAGTGAATGTTTAAATCGATGAATCAAAAGAGATTTTAAAATTATGTTTGGTAACAAGTTTAATAGCATTAAACATTTCACAGAAGCATTAAGAAAATTTATTAACTTATGAAATAATGATAGAATGATTTTACGATTAAAAATCTCTCCAAACCAATTTGTACAGATTTGAAGACAAGAAAGTAAACTTATCTAACCAATGCCGGTAATCTTAGAAACAAATCCAAACCACGAGGTTAAACGTTTAGTCATTGATAGAGATAATAATTTATTTGTTGGTATTGACTCCAATAAAGTATATAAAAAATAGAAGGTACAGATTTATGTTCTGAATTATCTGGAATAAAAAATACTGATGATCATATTTTTGCTTTAGCAGTTGGTCCAGATGATTCAATTTATGCTGCTGGATCGCAAGGAATCTTATATACAGCTAAAAATTTTAATAAAAGATAGGTTATATATAAGTAATTAGTATTAAAATTAATAAAAATAAAAGACTTGCTTGCTAATTATCTAGTAAGTTTTTTTATTTTTATTTAAATTTATGTACTAACATATTAAAAAATCTTGTAATTTATTAAAAATCTAATATAATAATACTTGACATAAAGAAAGTAGTTTTTACGCTCACCTGATAGCTAAGTTGTTATAGGTTCAATGCTTTAAATTTTTATTTTTAAAATAAAGTTTTGTAGTGGTGAGTGTGCGTTTTAGCACACTTTTATTTATGCAAATTAAAGGAGGTATGTATGGCTTTTAAAAATAATGATAATTTATGAAATAGTAATATTCCCTTTTATGAATTTTTATTAATTGGTAATGATGGTACTAATTATGGTTTAATGAAAAAAAATGATGCTTTAAAAAAAGCAGAAGATTTAGGATATGACCTATTATGTATATCACCAAATGCTAAACCACCTGTTTGTAAAATGTTTAAATTTGATACATATCGTTTTGAACAACAAAAAAAGGAAAAAGAAGTTAAAAAAGCACAAAAATTAACAATTGTTGAAGAAAAAGAAATTCGACTAAGTGTTGTTATTGATAACAATGACATTAAAACAAAGGCAAATAAGGCTCGTAAATTTCTAAGTAATGGTAACAAAGTAAAAGTTACATTAAAATATCGTGGTCGTGAATTACATAATCCTGAAGCAGGATTTGAAGTAATTACAAAATTTTATAAAGAATTAGAAGATATTTGTATTTATGATAAAAACTTTGATAAAAAAGAAAAAAATATACAAACTATTTATCTTTTTCCAAAAAAGAAAAATCAAGAAAATTAACAATAGGAGGTAAAATATGCCAAAAATGAAAACAAAAAAAGCTTTAAAAAAAAGAATTAAAGTAACAGGAAGTGGTAAATGAATGCGTAGTGGTGCTTTTGTTTCTCACTTAGCTCAAAATAAAACAACAAAACAAAAACGTCAATTACGTGGGTGAAGTGAAGTATCTGCTTCTGACTATAAGCGTTTAAAAGATTTAATTTAGGAAGGTGACAAAATAAATGGCTAGAGTTAAAGGCGGTTATACAACTAATCATCGTCGTAAAAAAATACTAAAAGCAGCAAAAGGATATTATGGAGCAAAACATAGTTTATATCGTACAGCAAATGAACAAGTAATGAACTCATTAGCATATGCTTATCGTGATCGTAAAAATTGTAAACGTGAGTTTCGCAAGTTATGAATTCAAAGAATTAATGCAGCTGTTCGTAATTATGATTTATCATATTCACGTTTTATTGATGGCTTAAATAAAGCTAATATTAATCTTAATCGTAAAATATTGTCTGAGTTATCAATTAATCAACCAGAAGAATTTGAGAAATTAGTTTTGGCATCAAAATCTGCTTTAGCAAAATAATTAATTGCAAAAGACTTTTCTCCCTTTATGTACTATTTTTAAATTTTATCACATAAATGTTGAGAAAAGCCTATCTACGGACTTCTCCCCACATTTTTAAATGAAACATAGCATTACAGTTTCAAAAGTAGGTATCTTGTTGAATTTATATGCAGCTTCTTTGGCATATAAATGAACATGATGTTTTGCAACTTTGATATGTGTTTTAAATGTTCTTCGTATATGTTTTCATACTGATTCAATTTGATTGGTATTTACGCCAATTTTTGAAACATAACCATCTTGATGGTTAACTGTTTTGTGATTAGGGAAAAGTGATTTGAAATCACGATATCCTTTTCAAGAATCAGTATGTACATCATACTTTGAAGAAATATGGTTTCTTGCAAACTGCAAAAGATTTTTACTTTTTGCGTTTTTGATTACTTTCACAATTAAATTATTGGTTGTTTTTTCATAAATCCCAACAATTAATGTTTTATTTATCAAAGATCTTCCTTGTTTTTTAAAACCCATATGTGAAAGATACATTTCATCCATTTGCACTATGCCCTCAACAATAAATTGATGTTCTTGTTTGGCAATACGATTTCTGATTTCATGACCCATTCTTCAAGCAGTTTTCAAAGTCACACCCAATTCTTTTGCAACATCAGTTGATGTAATTCCATGTTTGGTTTTTATTCATCTAAAGATGAGATAAAATCAAAATCTCAAAGGTGTTTGTGACTTGTAAAAAATGGTGCCATGAAGAATACTAAATGTTTGATGACATTTCAAATATCTTATTCTTCTTAAATTAGAAGTATTCAAACTTGTTCAAGAACACATGATACATTTGTTTTTCTTCAAACTTGCTATATATTTTAAACAATCCTGTTCTGTTTGAAAAGCATTGTTGAACTCATTCAATTTCATTGTTTCCTCCACAAGTACATGTGGGGAGAAGTCCGTTAATTTATTTCAAGTGTTTTTAATTTATAAAATTATGATAAGTTTTAGAAATGTATTTAATATAAATTTCAAAGAATATTTTTTTATCACAAACTTTGTTTTATAATATATTTAATGGTAAAATTAAAAAATAAATTGGCTTCTTAGTATAAAAATAAGAAAGAAATTTAAAAAAGAGGCGGGCCATTATGCAATTTGTTTTTCTTGGATTTTTTGATGGTAATCCACAAGCAGTTATTAATCCTTTATTTGGTATGTATTATTGAATTGGCTTATCTATATCATTATTCTTGATAATTAGTTTATTTATTTTTAAAAGGTTTTATGCTAATTTAAGTAAGTGCTATAGTTTTAAATGTAGTTTAGGTATTTTTCAAATACTTTTATATATTAGTTTTTATATTGTTCATGGATTGAATGGTGATAATTATCAATGGTATGATTATTTTCCTTTTCAATTATGTTCGGTATTAAGTATTACTAGTGGTATACTATTAATTATTCCTAATAAAAGTTTATTTAATATTACTTTTCCTTTAATTGGTCCTGTTATTTTGGCATTTTTATTACCAGATAAAACAAAATGAGTTTTTGGTCCACAGCATTTTCTTTATTGAAATTATTATTTTATTCATATTATTATTCTTTTTTCTTATTTACTTTTATATTTATATGGTCATATTGAATATGACAAAATATATATCAAAAAAAGTATATTATATTTAACTTTATTTGGTAGTGGTGTTTTTATTTTTAATACTTCTTTTGGTACTAATTACTTATTTATTGGTAATGATGGTTATACAGCAAGTTTTGGTAAAAAAATATTAGACACTTCATTGTGGTTACCAATTTTACGTTTTACATTTATGTCTGTTGTTGGTATTTCATTACTAGTTTTAACATATATTTTTATTATAAAAACTTTATCTCCTTTTTATTTAGAAAAAGGAACAAAAATTAATCCTATTTACAAAGATAAAAAATCATTAATTACAAAATTTTATAAAAAATTAAATTTAAAAGATAAAAAAATAATGAAATCTTAATTAATAATTAAAAAAAGAAAGTGAGTTAATTATGTTAAATTTAAAACAGTTTTCAACAATTATCCAACTTCAAAATGAGTTAGATAAAAAAATAATTATTAATCGTGGTGTTAGCGATATTAAAACATTAAATTCTAGATTTTTAGCACTTTTAGTCGAATTAGGTGAATTTGCAAATGAACAAAGATGTTTTAAATATTGAAGTTCAAAACCAAGTAGTGAAAAATCAGTAATGCTTGAAGAATATATTGATAGTTTTCATTTTATTCTTAGTATCGGTAATAGCCTTAATATTGATTTTCAAAATTTTAGTTTTTCAGAAAAAACAAATTATCAAGATCTTAATCTTGCATTCATTGATTTATTTGCTTTTGTTACAACTCTTTTTAAATCAAAATCAAGTAATGATTTTTTTGAATTATTAAATATTTATTTTACAATTGGTAAAAAATGTAATTTTAATAGTGAAGACATTATTTCTTGTTATATTTATAAAAATGAAATAAATCATTTACGACAATCACAAAATTATTAATGGAAATAAGTGATCGTTTTATTTAGGAGATTAAAATGACTAATGTTAAAATTTTCAATTATAATAATACAAAATGAGAGTACATTATTACATATAAACAACAAAAACATATGTATTTAAAAGTGCGCAACAATCAAATTATTATTAGTTCTCCATTTTTTATGCAAGAAAAATTAATTGAAGATTTCATTTTAAAAAGTTTACCTAAAATTTTAAAAAAGAAAACTATATTAAAACCTAATATTGTTATTAATAATAATGACAGTTATCTTTATTTTTTAAGTAAAAAATATAACTTAATTACTAAGTATCATTCAAAAAAAACCATTATTTATTTTGAATTTAATAATTTGGTAGTATGCACAAATATTCAAGATGATAAGCAAATATTAATTAAAATTGAAAAATTTTTAAAAGAAGAGTCAAAAAATATTTTTATGAGTCGTTTACAATATTGATCAGAAATTATGAATATTGAGTTTTCAGTACTAAAAATTCGTTCGATGTTAAATAAATGAGGTGTTTGTCAACCAAATACTAAAATCATTACACTTAATTATAAATTAATTCATTTTGATTATGCTGTAATTGATTATGTTATAATTCATGAGTTAACGCATATAATTCATGCTCATCATAAAAAAAAATTTTGAAATTTTGTTGCTCAATATTGTCCAGATTTTCAAGATTGTCAAAAAATATTAAAACAAGGAGTTATGGATGAAACAAATAACCTCACTTAAAAATCCAATAATTCAAGAATTAGTTTTATTACATGAAAGAAAACATCGCAATGTTAAAAAAATGTTTTTAATTGAAGGAGAACATTTAATTAGTATTGCATTATTAAAAAAAAGATTATTTGCAGTATATGTTGATGAGAAGTATTTAGACAAATATGCAAATTTATTAAAAGATTGTAATAATATTGAAGTTATTGTTGTAAATAGTATGATTATTAAAAAAATTTCACAACAAAAAACACCACAACCAATAATTGGCGTTTGTAATATTGTTAAACCTTTAAATTATTTTTATTCTTCTAATATTATTCTAATTGATACAATTCAAGATCCAGGTAATTTAGGAAATATTTTACGCAGTGTTACTGCTTTTAATATCTCTGAAGTATATTTATCAAATGAAAGCGTTGATTTATATAATCACAAAGTAATTAGTGCAAGTCAAGGAGCTATTTTTTATACTAATGTGTATTATGAAAATTTTGATCAATTTTTATTAAAAGTAAAAAATGCAAATTATATGATTTATGGTACATTTCTACATGAAGATAATAGTACTAATTTATCTGAAATTACCTTTAAGCAAAAGAATGCTTTTTTATTTGGCAATGAAGGACAAGGTATTAATAAAAAGTATAAAGATAAAATTAATAGTAATATTTTTATTCCAACTTCTTTTAATATTGAATCATTAAATTTAGCAACAAGTGTAGCAATAGTAACGTATTGCTTATTTACTAGTAATATATTAAAATAAATTATACTTATTTTGAATTATAAAAATTTAATTATACATATTAACAAATTAATGGAGGAATAGAATGCTAGCGGTTAACGATTTAAAAAAAAGATTAGAAATTATTAGACAGCAAGCATTTAATAATATTGATGAAGTTGCTGATTTACATAAATTGCAAGTTTTAAAATCACAATATTTAGGTAAAAATTCGGATATTAATAATATATTAAAATCTTTAGAAAAATTTCCTCATAATTTTAGAATTGAAATTGGTCAAGCAGCTAATAAATTAAAAAAAGAAATTAATGAATATATAATAAAAAAATTTAATAAAATTGAGAAAGATAACATTAATGAGCGTCTTAAATCTTCAGAAATTGATTTAACACTACCGGGTATTGATTTTAATATTGGTCACATCAATCCTCTATTAAAAACTGTTACCGAAATATCTGAAATTTTTAAAAATTTGGGTTATCAAATCATTAGTGGTAATGAAGTAGAAAATGAAGAATATAATTTTAATCACTTAAATTTACCATTTGATCATCCAGCAAGAGATATGCAAGATACTTTTTATCTTGAAAATAATAATGACAAACTTAATCGTTGATTATTAAGAACACATGCTACAAATATGACTGCACGCATTCTTAGCGAGCAAGATAAAAATTCAAAAGAAACCACAGCTATTATTAGTTTAGGAAATGTTTATCGAAAAGATGATGATGATGTTACTCATTCTCATCAATTTATGCAAGTTGATGGGTTTTTAGTTGGATCTAATATTACTTTTGCAAATTTAAAATGAACATTAAATTATTTTTGTCAGCAATTTTTTGGTATGGAAACTAAAACAAGATTACGTCCTAGTTATTTCCCATTTACGGAGCCTTCAGTTGAAGTAGATGTAAGTTGCCCAAAATGTAATACAGAAGGTTGTTCATTATGTAAGTATACTGGTTGAATTGAAGTTTTAGGTGCTGGTATGATTCATCCAAATGTTTTTATTTCTGCTGCTTTAGATGAAACAACAGCAGGTTTTGCCTTTGGTGTAGGCATTGAAAGAATTACTATGATTAAATATGGCATTGACGATATCAGATTATTTTATAATAATGATTTTCGATTCTTAAAACAATTTTAAAAATTAAAAGGAGTATAAAATAAAATGATAGTTTCACGTAAAATCATTTCGCAGTGATTGAATATTAATAGCATTAAAGATTATGAAATCGTTGATGCTTTAAATAGTTTAGGTTTTGAGGTGGATCAAGTAAAAAATTTAATGTTCAGTAATACAAACTTAGTTGTTGGTCAAATGACTAAAATTACTAAACATCCTAAATCGAATAAATTAAATATTTGTGAAGTAACAGTAGGCACTGAAATGTTAACTATAGTTTGTGGGGCACCAAATGTAGTTATTGGTATTAAAGTTGTTGTAGCAAGGATAGGGAGTGTTTTAGGTAATGGTCTTACTATTGTTGAAAGAACAATTCAAGATGTTGTTTCTTCAGGAATGCTTTGTTCATTAACAGAATTAGGATTAAGCGGTATTGTTCAGAATAAAGAAGAATTAAGTGGTATTATTCATTTACCAGATGATGCAATGGTTGGTAATATTAATCCGTTACAATATTTAAATTTAGATGATACAATTTTTTTTATTGATTTAACAGTAAATCGTAGTGATTGTTTGGGGATTTATAGTATTGCTAGAGAATTAAGCGGTTATTTTAAAATTCCTTTAAAAAAAATGGAAGTTAGTAGTATAGGAAAATTTGATAATAAAAGTCAAGTTAGTGTTCTTAATGGTAAAATTCAAGCTTTAGCAACATTAAAGATTGAATTTGATGATAAATCTGTAATAACACCAATTTGAATTAGAAGAACACTACAACTTGCAAATATTGTACCCAAAACTTTATCAGAAGATATTATTCATTTAGTAATGTTAGAATTGGGTCAACCCTTAATTACTTTTAGTGCTGATGTTTTAAAAAAACCATCTTTAAATATTTCACCTAAATCATACCCAGAAGGTAATTTGCAAATTAAAGAGGGCGATATTTTATTACACGATAAATATTTGGCTTTTAGTGTTTTAGGAGTTAATCATAATATTGAATATGAAGTTAAACCAAGTTCCAAAGAAGTTTTTATATTTTCAATTAATCCTGATGTTACCTTAATGAGTAAACAAGCAAAGCGACATGGTGCTCTTATTAATACATTATTAGAACGTTTAACAAGACCAGTTGTCCCTGATTATTATTTAATTGCTTTACAACGTTATTTGTTTATTTTAGGACAATTACAAGTTAAATATGAAATTACTGGTTTTAGTAATGATGTTCCTTATCAAGTTAAAACAAAAGTGATTAACTTTAATTTTAATTTTATTAATAAAATTTTAGGTACAAAATTTGAGGTTAATGAAATAATTAATTATTTGACTATTATTGGTTGTCAAATTGAAATTGATGCAAAAAATCAAGAAATTTTAAAAGTAACAGTTCCTAATCATCGTAGTGATTTAAATAATGCTAATGATTTTAGTGAAGAAGTTGCCAGAATATTTGGTTATGATAAATTACCAGTTATTAAGCCACAATTTAATGCATCATTTAAATCACCAACGGCAATGGAAAATTTAATGATGAAATGAAGACAACATTTAACAAGTTATGGTTTTAATCAAGTAAAAACATATAGTTTAACAAGTATGCAGAGATTAAATGATTTTAATTTTTTTAAATATAAAATACCTGTAAAATTAGAAGCACCGTTGACATTAACAAGAGAAGTTATGCGTTTTAGTTTGACAGATAGTTTATTAAGAATTTGTCAATATAATTATGCACGTAAAGAAACACAATTAAAAATTTTTACTGATGAAACTATTTATACAGGTGATGAAACTGATGATAATCATCATTTAGCTTTTATGATTATGGATAATTTTTGACCAAAAATTAATACTAATAAAATTACTAATAGTACGTATTATTTTATTAAAGGTTTTTTAGATGGTTTTTTAGCAAAAGTTATGCCAAATTTATTTAACTCTATTGTTTATAAAACAAATAATAATTCTTTAATGCATCCGTATTTAAGCGCAGATATTTTTTATGAGCAAGAACATATTGCTACTATTGGCGCACTGCACCCACAAACTGAAAAAATAATGAATGTTGAAAAAATATTCTTAGCAGAAATTAATTGTAGTAAGTTAGTTAAAATCATAGAAGAACAGCAAAAAGTAGTTTCTAAATTTAAGCTTTGATCAAAATTTAATGCTTTAAGTCGTGATATATCAATTATTGTTAATAGCGATATTCAATTTTCTGATGTAAAAAATGCTATAATGTTTGCAAATATTGATTTTTTAGAACAAATATCTTTGGTAGATTTTTATAATGATGAAAAATTAAAATCACAACATCAACACTCATTAACTTTTAATTTGAAATTTAATAGTCAAGAAGAACAATTAGATGAAACAAAAGTAAGTGGACAAATAAGTATTATTCAAGAAATATTAAAGAAAAAATTTCAAGCAATTATTCGTTAAAAATATAACAAAATATTAAATAATAACATTAATATATTTTTTTATTATAGTTAAATTTTAAATTGGGTGAAATGATATGAAAACGTTAAACAAAGATAATTTAAACTTTTATAAAATGGCATTATTATTTATGATTCCAATTTGTGCACAATCTTT
The DNA here is from genome assembly GCF_030316605.1 of Spiroplasma ixodetis Y32. Lineage (GTDB taxonomy): Bacteria > Bacillota_I > Bacilli_A > Mycoplasmatales > VBWQ01 > Spiroplasma_E > Spiroplasma_E ixodetis. Next base: position 837,056 of record NZ_CP127039.1, on the reverse strand, counting down.
AATTGAAACATTAATAAACTTAATGAATAATTTTGTGGTTGGTCAATTTGGAAATGATGATGCTATTGCTGGAGTTGCATCATCAAGTAATATTTATGATATGGTTTGATATATCTTTTTTGCTATTGTTGCTACCGGTAATATTTTTACTGCTCAATATTTAGGTATTAAAGATAAGAAGAAAATTCAAGAAACTACTAATATAAAATTATTTTATACTTTAATTTTTTCAATATTTTTTGTTGTAATATTAGAATTATTTAGTAAACAAATTATGGGAGTAATTCTTAGTGCCGAAGATAATTCTCATCAAAATGCTATTGGTATTGCTGAAGAATATAGTAAATTAATTGCTTGAAATTACCTATTGTTAGGTTTTGCTTTTATTATGTCAATTACTATGAATACATGTGGTAATGTTAAAACACCATTGATAACTTCTATTTGCTCATTACTCTTAAATACATTTTTAGTTTGTATTTTATCATTACCATATAGGGGGGGGCCACAATTAGGTATTGAAGGATTAGCAATAAGTTTAATTATTTCAAGAGCAGTAGAATGTTTTATATTGTTAGGTTATTTAATTTATAAAAAACCAATTTATGCTCCTAATTGAAATATTTTTAAATTTACAAAAGATTTACATAAAAAATATATTATTACTTTTATTCCTTTATTTGCTAGTCAAGTATTATTTGGTGTTTCAGTGGTAATGTTAACAGCTTTATATTCTCATTTTGGTGATACTGAAGTTGTTGCCGCTGTGCAAATTGTTGGTAGTGTTGTTGCTATTTTTTATTCTACTTTTAGGGGATATAATGCTTTAATTGGATATGCTGTTGGTAGCAAGTTAGGTTCAGGAGAACTAGTACTGGCTAAAGAAAATGCTAAGAAGATATTAAAATTGAGTTTTGCTATTTCAACTGTTATTGCTTTAATTATTTTGGGTAGTGCTTTTTGAGTTCCAAAAGTATTATTTCCAAATTTATCTAATAATGCTATGAAACTTGCAGTTTGATATATGGCTTTTTCAGCAGTAACTTATTTTTTCATTAATATGATGCAACCATTATTTAGTTTTCTTTATGCTGGTGGCTATACTTTAATTATTAGTATTGCTGATCTATTTTTAATTTGATTTATTGATATTTTTATTACTTTTGCTTTATTGCAGTGAACTGACTTAAGTATTAAAATAGTAATTATGATTTCGTGTTTAAGTAAATCAGCTGATTTTATTTGTGCTTATGTATTTTATAAAGTAATTCCTTGAAATAAAAATATTATTAATTCTAAAGTAGAAAATGCACCTCATCCGACATTTGAACCACATGGATAATATAAAAATCCCTTTTTAATAATAGATTTTATTTTAATAAATCTTGTTTAAAAAATGTTAAAAAAATTCTATTATATTTTAGCAAATAAATTCATATTTATCGTTTTATTTTTATTGTATTTAATATACAATTATTATAGTTACGGGTGTGATTTTAGAGGATGGTAGAAGTAATGATTTTTTTATTTTTAGTTATAATTAAACTTTTATAATAATTAAAGGCTTTTCTCCCTTTATGTACTATTTTTAAATTTTATCACATAAATGCTGAGAAAAGCCTATCTACGGACTTCTCCCCACATTTTTAAATGAAACATAGCATTACAGTTTCAAAAGTAGGTATCTTGTTGAATTTATATGCAGCTTCTTTGGCATATAAATGAACATGATGTTTTGCAACTTTGATATGTGTTTTAAATGTTCTTCGTATATGTTTTCATACTGATTCAATTTGATTGGTATTTACGCCAATTTTTGAAACATAACCATCTTGATGGTTAACTGTTTTGTGATTAGGGAAAAGTGATTTGAAATCACGATATCCTTTTCAAGAATCAGTATTTACATCACACTTTGAACAAATATGGTTTCTTGCAAACTGCAAAAGATTTTTACTTTTTGCGTTTTTGATTACTTTCACAATTAAATTATTGGTTGTTTTTTCATAAATCCCAACAATTAATGTTTTATTTATCAAAGATCTTCCTTGTTTTTTAAAACCCATATGTGAAAGATACATTTCATCCATTTGCACTATGCCCTCAACAATAAATTGATGTTCTTGTTTGGCAATACGATTTCTGATTTCATGACCCATTCCTCAAGCAGTTTTCAAAGTCACACCCAATTCTTTTGCAACATCAGTTGATGTAATTCCATGTTTGGTGTTTATTCATCTAAAGATGAGATAAAATCAAAATCTTAAAGGTGTTTGTGACTTGTAAAAAATGGTGCCATGAAGAATACTAAATGTTTGATGACATTTCAAACATCTTATTCTTCTTAAATTAGAAGTATTCAAACTTGTTCAAGAACACATGATACATTTGTTTTTCTTCAAACTTGCTATATATTTTAAACAATCCTGTTCTGTTTGAAAAGCATTGTTGAACTCATTCAATTTCATTGTTTCCTCCACAAGTAAATGTGGGGAGAAGTCCGTAATTAAATTTTAAATAACTAAATAAATACGGACATTAAAAATTTTGATATACCTTTATTATAAAAAATTTTTATTTTTCGAAAGAATTTTAAAAATAAGTTTAAGTAAATATATAAAAATAGTAATAACACCAGAACTAATAAAATCATTTTGGAATTAAAAAAGAAATTAAGAAATAATAAAAAAATAAAAAAAGCATGATTGTTTTAAAATTTTTTTATTTTTTTATAAGAAGGAGAAAGAAAATGTTAAAGTTTATAAGAAAATTTTATAATAAGTATCTTAAAAAGTACTTTAAAAAGAAAAATAAAGAATTACAAAAATTAAGAAAAGAAATTCTTCATATAGAAGAAGAGATGAAAAAAAACTAAAAGAAGACAATATTTTTTTATTTAATACTATTAAAATATTATTAAATTATCAAAATAGTTCAATTGATAATCCTTTATATTTTAATCAAGATGATCATATTTATGAAGAAATAAAAGAAAAAGCTATTTTTGAAAAATTTATTTATGAAAATGTAAAAGATGAAACAAATTCATTGAGTTCAGTTGGTAATAATGTTCCTCCACAATTACCACCAAGAAATAAAACAAGCGAAAATAATATGAAAGTAACGACCGAAGAAACTAATGAAATTAAACCAGCAAATATTACAAAAAAAAGTAGAAGAACAACCTATTTATGAAAAAATAAATACCGATCCAATTTATGATGAAGTTAAATCAAATGTTAAACCATTTTGTCGTTCTATTTCTTAGGGGGCAAAATTATGAAAAAAATATTAAGTATATTTACAATAAGTACTTTAGCATCATTACTTTTCACAAGTAACATTATTAATATTGATAGTAATAAAACGGATAATAATGTTGTCAATAAAAATTCCTTACTACCAAAAAAAGAATCAACAAATGAGCCCTTAACTCATTTATTTAATAATCAATATAATTATTTAACAAATAGTAATTGAATTACTAATCAATCAGATTTAGATCAAAAATTTTACAGTTATGATATAAATCATGCTAATTATAAGTTGAGCAATGATATTAATGCTAGAGAAGTTTTTTTGTTGATAATGATGGTAATTTAAATTATGATTCTACACTTATTTTAGAAAAGGATAAGTTAAATATTGAAAATACAAAACAAGAAATGATTAACTATAAAAAAGTGATAAAAACTAAAGATAAAAAAATATATCTAATGAAAGTATTTATGATAATAATTATTTTGAAGGTGATAATAATGATTGACAATATATTCAATTTGGAGGATTAAATAGTCATATTGATATTTCAAATCAAGTAGGTGCTGATAAAGTTGAACACAGTAATAATCTAAATGAAACATTAGGTTTATATTATATTGTTAAAGCAGTACACGAAAATAAAATTACTAAAGGTGTAGCTGATAGTTTAGGAAAGGATTTTATTAGTAAAATTAGTATTAAAAATAGTTTTAATAAAAGTTTAACTAATGAGATTATTAAGGCTTTTCTCCCTTTATGTACTATTTTTAAATTTTATCACATAAATGCTGAGAAAAGCCTATCTACGGACTTCTCCCCACATTTTTAAATGAAACATAGCATTACAATTTCAAAAGTAGGTATCTTGTTGAATTTATATGCAGCTTCTTTGGCATATAAATGAACATGATGTTTTGCAACTTTGATATGTGTTTTAAATGTTCTTCGTATATGTTTTCATACTGATTCAATTTGATTGGTATTTACGCCAATTTTTGAAACATAACCATCTTGATGGTTAACTGTTTTGTGATTAGGGAAAAGTGATTTGAAATCACGATATCCTTTTCAAGAATCAGTATGTACATCACACTTTGAAGAAATATGGTTTCTTGCAAACTGCAAAAGATTTTTACTTTTTGCGTTTTTGATTACTTTCACAATTAAATTATTGGTTGTTTTTTCATAAATCCCAACAATTAATGTTTTATTTATCAAAGATCTTCCTTGTTTTTTAAAACCCATATGTGAAAGATACATTCCATCCATTTGCACTATGCCCTCAACAATAAATTGATGTTCTTGTTTGGCAATACGATTTCTGATTTCATGACCCATTCTTCAAGCAGTTTTCAAAGTCACACCCAATTCTTTTGCAACATCAGTTGATGTAATTCCATGTTTGGTGTTTATTCATCTAAAGATGAGATAAAATCAAAATCTCAAAGGTGTTTGTGACTTGTAAAAAATGGTGCCATGAAGAATACTAAATGTTTGATGACATTTCAAACATCTTATTCTTCTTAAATTAGAAGTATTCAAACTTGTTCAAGAACACATGATACATTTGTTTTTCTTCAAACTTGCTATATATTTTAAACAATCCTGTTCTGTTTGAAAAGCATTGTTGAACTCATTCAATTTCATTGTTTCCTCCACAAGTACATGTGGGGAGAAGTCCGATTATTAATTTAATTGTTGATAAAGAAAAAGTTTATAAACTAATTAATGAATTGCCCTTTTCTAATGATGCAAGAGATTATTCAATTAATTATATTTTTGATAAAGATAATAATTTAATTGAAATTTATTATCATAAATTTAATAATACGAATTTAAGTAAAAATATTAATATATTTAATTCTCAATCATTTGATGGAACTAATAGTTGAGAAGATTTTAAATCAGAAAACTACACTTTAATTAATTGAACAAACAACACAAAAAGATGAGAAGAATTTTGTCTATTATGACCTAGCCTTTCATTTAATAATTCTTATATTAAATTAACTAATCCTAATGGTCCTGTTATTAACAATAATCTAAGTTTAATGACTAATAAAATTAATAAATCTATTCCTGAGTATATTGCTCCTCCATTTAATGAACCTGTAGTATTAAATAATGATACTTTTAATTTTAAGTTTGAAAATAATTTTTGAATTTTTATGGCTCAAAATCGAATTCATATATATTTATGTATATGGCACGATGATAATAATATTTATTGTCAATATGCAGGTCATAATTCTTCTCAGTTTTGTGCTAGTGGTAGTTCTTATGATATAAAATTAGATTCTATTACATTTCATAATTTATCTGATTCATCTGTTTTATTAAATAAAAAAAATAGTAAATGAAAAAATTTATGCTTTGGGTGTTGATTCACAAAGTAATATTTTTAGAACACAAGAAGATAGAATTTATAAACTTAGTACTACAGGAGTAGAAACTTTAATAGAAGGATTAGATGCCGGTAAAACTGCCAGAAATATAGTAATTGATAATGAAGATAACGTTTATGTTGGAACTGATTCTGGTTCTATTTATAAAGGTGATGGAATACATAAATTTGAAAAAATTTTATTGCCAGATTCAACAAATTGAATATGAGCTTTAGCGGTTAATAAAAAAACCGGCATTGTTTATGTTGGAAATGATGATGGTGTGTATAGCATTGATAAAAATAGTAACGTTAATCATATGTTAGGAACACATGATTATATTAATAGTTTAGCAATGGGTGAAGATGGTTCTGTTTTTGCTGGAGCTAATAATCATGGTAAAATTTATAAAAGTAACGGTGTAAATGATTTTCAATTAATTAAAGAACAAAATGATGCTGGGTCAATAAAAAGTTTAGTCGTAGATACTATTGGAACTATTTTTGCTGGTTCTGATAATGGTAATATTTATCAAATTAATAGTGGAAGTATGTATTCTAAAATTTTAAATACAGGTCATGAAATTAAACGATTAATTATTGATAAAGATGGTGTTTTGTTTGCTGGTGTTAATTCAAATCAAATATATAAAAAAGTAAAAAAATCATCTATTTTTTGCAATATGATAGGAATAGATAATGATAATGAACATATTCTTGCCTTAACAATTAATTCAGAAAATACTTTATATGCTGCAGGAACTGAAGGCATTTTGTATTCAAATAAAAATTTTAAGTAACATTTTAAATGTTACTTAAAATTAAATATCGGACTTCTCCCCACATGTACTTGTGGAGGAAACAATGAAATTGAATGAGTTCAACAATGCTTTTCAAACAGAACAGGATTGTTTAAAATATATAGCAAGTTTGAAGAAAAACAAATGTATCATGTGTTCTTGAACAAGTTTGAATACTTCTAATTTAAGAAGAATAAGATGTTTGAAATGTCATCAAACATTTAGTATTCTTCATGGCACCATTTTTTACAAGTCACAAACACCTTTGAGATTTTGATTTTATCTCATCTTTAGATGAATAAACACCAAACATGGAATTACATCAACTGATGTTGCAAAAGAATTGGGTGTGACTTTGAAAACTGCTTGAAGAATGGGTCATGAAATCAGAAATCGTATTGCCAAACAAGAACATCAATTTATTGTTGAGGGCATAGTGCAAATGGATGGAATGTATCTTTCACATATGGGTTTTAAAAAACAAGGAAGATCTTTGATAAATAAAACATTAATTGTTGGGATTTATGAAAAAACAACCAATAATTTAATTGTGAAAGTAATCAAAAACGCAAAAAGTAAAAATCTTTTGCAGTTTGCAAGAAACCATATTTCTTCAAAGTGTGATGTACATACTGATTCTTGAAAAGGATATCGTGATTTCAAATCACTTTTCCCTAATCACAAAACAGTTAACCATCAAGATGGTTATGTTTCAAAAATTGGCGTAAATACCAATCAAATTGAATCAGTATGAAAACATATACGAAGAACATTTAAAACACATATCAAAGTTGCAAAACATCATGTTCATTTATATGCCAAAGAAGCTGCATATAAATTCAACAAGATACCTACTTTTGAAACTGTAATGCTATGTTTCATTTAAAAATGTGGGGAGAAGTCCGTAGATAGGCTTTTCTCAGCATTTATGTGATAAAATTTAAAAATAGTACATAAAGGGAGAAAAGCCTTAAATATATTAAAAAAGATTTTAATTAAAAAATGTTGGGTGTTATAATATAAAATTTTATTTTTTTAATGCTATAATAATTTATATAGTTTAAAATAATATGAAAGGAAGTAATTATGAAAGTAATTAAGGTTAAAAATATTACTAAGTCATATAATGCTAATGTCGTACTCGGACCTATTAATTTAGAAATTGAGAGTGGTAGTTCTGTTGCTATTTTTGGTGCTAATGGTGCTGGTAAAACCACATTATGTGAGATTATTAGTAATACTAAAAATGCAAGTACAGGAGAAATTGAATATAACTTTAATAAAAAAGATATTCCATATGTTGTTGGAATAAATTTTCAAGATCAAGTTTATCCTAACTTTATAAGAGTTAAAGAATTAATAAATTTTTATCATAAAATTTATTTAGATAAAATAAAACCCGAAATTTTTAATAGCATGTTAGATAAGTTTCAATTAAAAGAATTATACAAACGTAAAGTAAATAGTTTATCGGGTGGTCAAAGACAAAGAGTTAATTTATTTTTATCATTATTTCATCAACCAAAAATTTATATTGGTGATGAGGTTTCAACTGGTTTAGATGTTAAAACAAGAATTGATATTATTAATTTTTTACAAGAACAAATTAGTTTGAATAACATTACTTTAATTTTAGTTAGTCATAACTTAGATGAAATCCAAGCTTTATGTAAACGTATTATTTTTTTAAAGGATGGTCAAATTATTGATGATACTACTGTTGTTGAAGTTACTAAAAAATATGGTTCATTATTAAAATATTATTTAGAAAAAACAGAAACACCATTAGAAATAACTGCGAGAAAGGAAAAAAAATAATGCTAGCAATGTTTCAATTATTATTTGGTTATTTTAAGAAATCTTTCCATAGTATCTTCTTTGGCTTTATTTTCCCTATTATTATGTTAACAATTTTAGTTGCTGTATTAACACCTGGTAACCCAAATGCTGCACAAACAGTATTACCTGGGTTAGTGATGTCAGCTTCACCAGTATTAGGAATTGTTACTTTATCAATGACATATTCTGATTTTAAACAATCAATAATTATTAAAAGAATTGGTGCAACACCATTAAAACCATGACAATTTATTAGTAGTATTTTAATATTTCATGTTATTTTAATTTTTATTGGTAGTTTTTGAATATTAGGAATTGGTGCAGCTTTATATCATAATCAGATTAATTGAGAACTAATTAATTGAGGTTATATATTACTAGCAATTCTGCTTTCATCAATTATGTGTTCAGCAGTAGGAATAATGGTTGGTATTCTTGCTTCTGATTTTAAAATTGCTAATGCTTTTGCTTTATTATTATATTTGCCAACATCATTTTTATCGGGTCAATATATTCCGTATGTAGCCATTAAAGGACAACCAGTTTTAGTTATTATTGCTAAAATTATTCCTTTTTCTTATCCTGTTTCTATTATGAATAGAGGATGAAATAATTATGCTACTCCAAATGATTTAATCAATGCAGCACTTTTTGATAATTACTGAATACCGATTTTAGTTAGTTTACTTTGAATTGGAGCATTAATATTTGGAGCAATTATGGCTTATAAATATCGACGTAAATAAATTAATCTATAATAATAAAAATAGTTATCATTTTGGTAACTATTTTTATTTCAATCAACAACTAGCAAACTTAAATCTACTGTAAGAGTTAGGGCGGGAAACAAAAATGCGGAATAATTTTATCAATAATGTCTTTATTATTATTTGGCCGTTTAAAAAATGCGTATAAAGTATATTTTTTTGAGAGAAAAATATCTTTAATTGTTGCTATGATTATAGCATAATATTTTTAATAAATAAAGTATTTTAGTGTTTTATTTTATTATTAAAAACTAAAAATTCCTAACTATTTAGGTTTAGAATTATTTAATTTTATAACATTAACAAATAATAATATTTTGATTACTTATATGAGCGATTCTTGTATTTAACATATTTACAAATGTTTTATAATTATATGATTTTGCACCATAACCTTTTAAAGATTTAACTAAATGTAAAACAGTACTTTCAGCATGACAACCAATATTTCAATCTGCACCTTGATTAATAATTCCTTGTTCATTATTTTTAAAATAATTAAAAGTTTTTTCATTAACATTAGGTTTTAAAATATTAATTAATTCATTATAATTACCACTTTTAAAATTAAATGATGTATCAAAATAATTAGGTCAATTTGTATCAGATTTTTTCTTTCCTTTTACATTTATAAATGCTTTTCATAAATAACTAATACCATGAAAACAATCTAATACATATTTTCCACCAAATCATTTAGCCAGTGCTCTAATTCATAATGCACCATCTCCACCAATAATAATATTATTATTTTCTCAAAATATATCAGTTAAATGATTAATTTGAATATTATAATGATTAATAGTAGTTGTATATATAAAATCATATACTTTATCTTGAGTTATATTATCACTTGGTTTAAATATCATATATGCTCATATTTTATTTTTTAATTGATTTCTATTTTTATAAATATTAATTTTATGAGTATAAAGACTGAAAATTCTAATACAATATTTTTCTATTATTCCTTGTTCATTTGCTAAATATTCAAAGCAATCATCCATATCAATATGTAAATAATCTTTAACTTCATATTTATTTATTGGTAATTGTATTTCAATTTTTGTATTTTTTATTATATTACTATAAGTTTGTTTTGAAATTCCACAATATGGAATCATATCTTTAATATCGCATTGTCTTTTACCTTTATGTATTTGTTTTATTATAAATAATGTTAAATTATTATTACAATTTTTATATTTTTTAAGGCTTTTCTCCCTTTATGTACTATTTTTAAATTTTATCACATAAATGCTGAGAAAAGCCTATCTACGGACTTCTCCCCACATTTTTAAATGAAACATAGCATTACAGTTTCAAAAGTAGGTATCTTGTTGAATTTATATGCAGCTTCTTTGGCATATAAATGAACATGATGTTTTGCAACTTTGATATGTGTTTTAAATGTTCTTCGTATATGTTTTCATACTGATTCAATTTGATTGGTATTTACGCCAATTTTTGAAACATAACCATCTTGATGGTTAACTGTTTTGTGATTAGGGAAAAGTGATTTGAAATCACGATATCCTTTTCAAGAATCAGTATGTACATCACACTTTGAAGAAATATGGTTTCTTGCAAACTGCAAAAGATTTTTACTTTTTGCGTTTTTGATTACTTTCACAATTAAATTATTGGTTGTTTTTTCATAAATCCCAACAATTAATGTTTTATTTATCAAAGATCTTCCTTGTTTTTTAAAACCCATATGTGAAAGATACATTCCATCCATTTGCACTATGCCCTCAACAATAAATTGATGTTCTTGTTTGGCAATACGATTTCTGATTTCATGACCCATTCTTCAAGCAGTTTTCAAAGTCACACCCAATTCTTTTGCAACATCAGTTGATGTAATTCCATGTTTGGTGTTTATTCATCTTAAGATGAGATAAAATCAAAATCTCAAAGGTGTTTGTGACTTGTAAAAAATGGTGTCAGGAAGAATACTAAATGTTTGATGACATTTCAAACATCTTATTCTTCTTAAATTAGAAGAATTCAAACTTGTTCAAGAACACATGATACATTTGTTTTTCTTCAAACTTGCTATATATTTTAAACAATCCTGTTCTGTTTGAAAAGCATTGTTGAACTCATTCAATTTCATTGTTTCCTCCACAAGTACATGTGGGGAGAAGTCCGTTTTTTAATTCCTATTGCTTGTTTTACAGGACATATATTTTCATTAGTTTCTAAATTTTTATATATTCTTAATGGAAGATAAGATTTTCCAAAAGGATTAATTAATAATTTTATTCTTCTTTGTATTAATTTAAATTTAGTTTTATCATATTTATTTTTATATCAATAATAATCATAATCTAATAAATCTTTATCATAATCATTTAATTTTTGATTTGCATGTTGTATATCAAAAGGGCATAAGTTAGTTAAGTTTACTCCTATAATTTTTAATCTAGACAGTATGATTAGTTTAAATAATTAATAGTTAAGGAGTAAAGATGAAATATAAAGTTTATACAAGAAAAATTAAACTAGATGTTTTAAATGAATATGTAGTGATTAAAAAATTAAAAACCATTGATATTAAAACCAAATATCAATTATCAACCAGATCATTAATTTATAATTGAGTAAAAAAATATCAAAAAAATAATAAATTAATTACTATTCATACTTTTCAAACAAATCATCAAATAGATAAAGTGAATATCAAAGATAAAAATTTAAAACTTGAAAATAAAAAACTCAAAAAGTCACTACTAAAAGAAAAAATAAAAAATGAATTTTTAAGACAAAAACAATTCTGTGATAAAGAATTAAAAAACAATCAAAATATTTTAACGGACTTCTCTTCACATGTACTTGTGGAGGAAACAATGAAATTGAATGAGTTCAACAATGCTTTTCAAACAGAACAGGATTGTTTAAAATATATAGCAAGTTTGAAGAAAAACAAATGTATCATGTGTTCTTGAACAAGTTTAAATACTTCTAATTTAAGAAGAATAAGATGTTTGAAATGTCATCAAACATTTAGTATTCTTCATGGCACCATTTTTTACAAGTCACAAACACCTTTGAGATTTTGATTTTATCTCATCTTTAGATGAATAAACACCAAACATGGAATTACATCAACTGATGTTGCAAAAGAATTGGGTGTGACTTTGAAAACTGCTTGAAGAATGGGTCATCAAATCAGAAATCGTATTGCCAAACAAGAACATCAATTTATTGTTGAGGGCATAGTGCAAATGGATGAAATGTATCTTTCACATATGGGTTTTAAAAAACAAGGAAGATCTTTGATAAATAAAACATTAATTGTTGGGATTTATGAAAAAACAACCAATAATTTAATTGTGAAAGTAATCAAAAACGCAAAAAGTAAAAATCTTTTGCAGTTTGCAAGAAACCATATTTCTTCAAAGTGTGATGTACATACTGATTCTTGAAAAGGATATCGTGATTTCAAATCACTTTTCCCTAATCACAAAACAGTTAACCATCAAAATGGTTATGTTTCAAAAATTGGCGTAAATACCAATCAAATTGAATCAGTATGAAAACATATACGAAGAACATTTAAAACACATATCAAAGTTGCAAAACATCATGTTCATTTATATGCCAAAGAAGCTGCATATAAATTCAACAAGATACCTACTTTTGAAACTGTAATGCTATGTTTCATTTAAAAATGTGGGGAGAAGTCCGTAGATAGGCTTTTCTCAGCATTTATGTGATAAAATTTAAAAATAGTACATAAAGGGAGAAAAGCCTATTTTAAATAGTAAATTATTGAAAAGTAAATGTTTTTTAATAGTTGATAAATATAGAAATAAAAATTATGGAATTAATGACATAATTAGTTTGTTACCTATCAGTAAAGTTGCATATTATAAATGAATAAAAAACGGTAAAAAGAAATATCAAACAAAAATTGATAATGAGTTATTAAAAGAATTAAATAAAATTGTTGTTATTAGCAACAAAGATAAAATAATTAAAATTACTAGTTTAGAAAAGGTAAGATTAGAATTAAAGAAAAACAACACCAATCTTAAATGCAGTAAAAACAGCATTATGAGGTTATTAGAAGATAATAATATCAAAACTATTAACCAAGCCCAAAAAACAGCGTAGAGCGAAATCTAATGCCTTAAAATCAAATTTCCAAGATTTATTAAAACGTAATTTTACCAGTAATACTTATCTTGAAAAAGTTGGCATCGATGGTACTTGATTTAAAGAATTAATTATTAATAATAAAAAAACTAAATTATTATTAGAAATTGCTACAGATATGAATAGTAATCTATAGTTGGTTGAAAAATTAATAAAAGTGAAAATGCAATAACCATTTTAAATGTTCTTAATCAAGTAACAAAGGCAAGTCGTAAAGAACATAAAATATTTGCAACATTTATCCAATCTGATTTAGGTTCAGGTAATACTAGTAAAATAGTTACAAATAGTTTTAATAAAAGTAAAACTTTAATTCATTCAAAAATTTTATCAGGATTTAAAGGCAACCAAGTAAGTGAATGTTTAAATCGCTGAATCAAAAGAGATTTTAAAATTATGTTTGGTAACAAGTTTAATAGCATTAAACATTTCACAGAAGCATTAAGAAAATTTATTAACTGATGAAATAATGATAGAATGATTTTACGATTAAAAATGTCTCCAAACCAATTTGTACAGATTTGAAGACAAGAAAGTAAACTTATCTAACCAATGCCCATTCATTTCATAATTGCTCATCCATTTTTGCAAATAATTCTTGTGTTTGTTTTAAGTTTAATTCATCTTGATTAAAATAATATTTGTCTTAATCAAAATGATTAGGAAATGGTAATCTTAACATTTTTAATGTTCCTTTCTAATTTTGGTTGTTAATAATTAAATTGTAATTTATTTTAAAATTAAGGAGATAATATGACTTTTATTAATAGTTATGTACAATTAAATAAAAAATATGACCTTAATTTTAGTGATAATAATTATGGTTTTACTTGAGAAATTTTTAAAGATTTTGTTGGTGAACAATGAGCAGAATTTTTTACTACCAACTGTTTTTATCGTTTTGTACCAACAGCAAGATTAACTCGTAAAACATGAAATTGTTTAGCATTTGATTTATTTGTTTGTTGTAATTTTAGTGATAGTAGTGTTCAAGAAATAAGACGCTATGAAAATACTCATAATGAAACTACTATTGGTTCTTTACTTGATGTTTGTCAATATTTAGCAGATAAATATGATATTCACTTATCCCCAAATAATCCACATGGTATTAAGTTAAAAATAACCAAAGATGGTGGTTGTATTATCTTTCCTAATAACCAGCAAATTGACTTCATTGGTTATGCCAATGGTAATAAAATTTTTGGAAAATCAGTTGGTGGTTCAAGTTATTTATGTTCAAGAACAGATGAAATAATCATGGCAGAAGAAAAAGAAACTTTAAGTGAAAAACAATTAACTCAACGTTATGAACGTTTAAAATTATCAATGTTTCGTAGTAATCGTATTAAAGTTTCAAATAAGCCAATTCAAGAATGAAGTTGAACATTTACAGATAGAAATATATTTAGTCCAACCTATGGTAAAAAAATTACTCGTTATTTTTATAAAAATCACTATATTGCTTTTACTTGCAATCCCTATGATAAATACCACCCATTTTATTTGCTTTATTGTACACCATTACTTACCATTAAATAATAAAGTAATAGATACTCTTAAAAAGACTGGTAAAGTTTATTATGAAGATAATGAAGCATTTAGTGGTTTAGGATTATTTATTTTAAGATTTACTTTATTTCCATTTTGACACAAATTAGAACCAGTAACTCAAAAATTAATTTTAGAATTAAAAAAGAAAAATCCCGATGAATTTAATACTGTTTATTATGGTTTTGAGTTTTTAGATAGTGATGCAACTATTTTTCCTTTTCAAAAACATTAAAATATTGACAAAAATATGATTTAAAACAATTTTATAATCAAGAAAAAAATATGTATTGTAAGGTAGTACAGACATTTTGGACTATTTTCCATCTAATAAAAGTTTATCAAAATAATCCATAGGAGTCATTAACCATAATGATTTATGTGGTTTAGAATTGTTATAATATTCTTGAAAAGAATTAACTAATTTTTGAAATAAACTAAAATCACTATTTAAATATGGTTTTATTTCAAATAAATTACTTCAATTTCTATGAAATCTTTCAATCTTACCATTACTCTGTGGTGATCTAAACGGTGTAGTTTCATGAACTATACCTTTTTTATTACAAAAATTTGTAAATCAACGATTCCTTTGTGGTTTTCCACAAGATGTATTAACATATTGACTACCATTATCAGTTCTAATTCTTTTAATTTTAATTCCCAATTTTTCATAAAAATTTAAAGCATTTTTAGTAGCATTTACAATATCTCTGGTTTGTGCTTGTTCAGATGGATAACAATAAGTAATTCGAGTTTTTTCATCAATAAAATCAATAATATATCATCTTTTACTTCCTGTTATATAATCTGATACTACTTTAATATCAGTCTGCAATAATCCAGTTTCTTTTACTTCATATCTCAAATGTTTTTTCTTAATAGTTTTTTGTGAATAAAAACCAAAACGTTTTAATCAACGATATATAGTTTTAACCGAAGGTTTTGGCAAAAAATTAAACCTAATATCATCAATATTTCTTATTAAATAACAAAATTGAAAAGCACCTATACCAAACTCTTCTTTATACTGAACAAAATAATTTATAAATGGCTTTTCTCCCTTTATGTACTATTTTTAAATTTTATCACATAAATGCTGAGAAAAGCCTATCTACGGACTTCTCCCCACATTTTTAAATGAAACATAGCATTACAGTTTCAAAAGTAGGTATCTTGTTGAATTTATATGCAGCTTCTTTGGCATATAAATGAACATGATGTTTTGCAACTTTGATATGTGTTTTAAATGTTCTTCGTATATGTTTTCATACTGATTCAATTTGATTGGTATTTACGCCAATTTTTGAAACATAACCATCTTGATGGTTAACTGTTTTGTGATTAGGGAAAAGTGATTTGAAATCACGATATCCTTTTCAAGAATCAGTATGTACATCACACTTTGAAGAAATATGGTTTCTTGCAAACTGCAAAAGATTTTTACTTTTTGCGTTTTTGATTACTTTCACAATTAAATTATTGGTTGTTTTTTCATAAATCCCAACAATTAATGTTTTATTTATCAAAGATCTTCCTGGTTTTTTAAAACCCATATGTGAAAGATGCATTTCATCCATTTTCACTATGCCCTCAACAATAAATTTATGTTCTTGTTTGGCAATACGATTTCTGATTTCATGACCCATTCTTGAAGCAGTTTTCAAAGTCACACCCAATTCTTTTGCAACATCAGTTGATGTAATTCCATGTTTGATGTTTATTCATCTAAAGATGAGATAAAATCAAAATCTCAAAGGTGTTTGTAACTTGTAAAAAATGGTGCCATGAAGAATACTAAATGTTTGATGACATTTCAAACATCTTATTCTTCTTAAATTAGAAGTATTCAAACTTGTTCAAGAACACATGATACATTTGTTTTTCTTCAAACTTGCTATATATTTTAAACAATCCTGTTCTGTTTGAAAAGCATTGTTGAACTCATTCAATTTCATTGTTTCCTCCACAAGTACATGTGAGGAGAAGTCCGTTATAAATTTTTCTGATAATTCCAAATTATACAAATATTTAATATTTTTAGGTTTTGTTGATTTAAATAATAATTCTTCAAAAGGTTTATTTTTGTAGAAAATATCATAAAAACGTTTAGCTCAATAATAAAAAGTTTGCTTTGGCATATGTAATTGAGAAATTATTTCTTTACAAGAATTTTTATTTTTAAATAAAAAACAAAATTTTCTAAATTTACGATAATAAATATTAACTTTATTAATATTTTTATCATTTTTATACTTTTCTACAAACTTGTTAAATTTATAATCAAATTTAGTAAAATCAGCACTATTAATTAAATATTTCATTTTAAACTACACCTCAACTAATAATATAAAGTTATAAAAACTTTTATTAGTCCAAAAAGTGTGTCTAATCTACAAGAAAAAGATATTTATAAATTTGATTTTTATTCAGTTGGTGTTGATTGAGCAACTGGACATAAAGACCATACTGTATTTATGATAGTTGGTTTTAAAGAATATAATAATACTGGTTATTATGATGCTTATATTATTTGTGAATTAGTAGTTACTCCAAATGATTTTATTAATGAAAATGAAAAAATTAATGCTTATGTTAATGAAATTTTAGGATTAATCGATAATTTTGAAAATTTTGAACAAACCGTTTATTTTTATGATGATAAAGCAAGAACGGCAATGGATTGATTAAATCAAAAATTAATCGATAAACATAATGCTATTTTAATAACACAAAGTGCGATTAAACATGCTTCAAATTTAAATCAAGAAGCAGGATTAACTAATAGAGTAGTTTGAATGAGAAATATTATGAGTTATGGAAACTTTTATGCTAATAAGGATGATTTACCAAAAACTACTCAATGTTTAGAAGAATTGCGTTATGATGAAACAAAAACTAACATTCCTGACAAAACTATGTATCAAGACCCATATGATGCGCTCTTTTATGCACTATATCCATATAAAAATGTAATTAGGGGTAAAAATAATGCTAGTGTTAAAAAAACTATCTTCAAATTTGCTATATAAAAAAGTATTAATATAATTTTTATATTTAAATTAATTATAATATCTTATATAAACAATTATAGGGGGTATTAAGATGAGAAAAATACTAAGTTTACTAGGAGCAACCATTTTATCAACAACAGCAAGTGCAAGTATTACTGCTTGTGATAACGGTGATAGACCATCTACACAAAAAATAGATTTAAATGATGTACCATCAAAAGTAGAACTTACTGGAGTTAGTAAAAATATTAAAAGTGATTTTTGTATTAAATTAATTAATAAAATCAAAGAATTAAAGCAGGAATTTAGTAAATTAGAAAAAACAGATATTGATATTACTAAAGTTGATGGTAGTACATTGCAAGATAGCGATATTGATAATAATCCTAAATTAGAAATTAAAATATCAACATTTCCAAATAATAAAAATTTTATGGGTTCAAAAGATATTGAAGTAAATCTTACTGTTACAAAAACTAATTTATCTTTTTTACCTGATAATTTAGAAATTCAAAATGTTAGAATTAATGATTTAAAATCTTTTAAAACACAATTAGGCGCAAAAATAGAGAGACAACCAGGATTTGGTAATTTTGGTATGCACAATGTTGATATCTTTAAAAATACTTCTATTCCTTTAGAAGATAGTGATATTGTTAATAAATCTGATTTGCAAATTACAATTACAACAAAAACTACAAGTCAAAGTTTTATGGGTTCAAAAAATATTAAAGTAAACCTTACTGTTTATTAAAAATTAATTAAAATAATGCTACTGTGAAAAAAGCATCTTCACATTTGTAATATAATAAACAATTTCAATACAATTAATAGTATATAGGTATCATAAAATAAACGCCTTTAATTTAGGCGTTATTTTGCGTTTAAAATCATACTTGTAAAAATAATCAAAAATAGTACAATTTAAAAGTAAAATTAAGGAAAAAGGAGTAATTTAATATGAAAACATGAATAAAAACAAATTTTTATAAAATAACATCAATTTTAGCATTATTTCTCGCTACTACTGGTTTAATAATTGGTTCAGTAGCACATCATAAAACAAACGAATTATCTTATTATTTAGATTATGATTATGAAGCGCACTGGGGGGGCTCCCATTTGAGCAACCCAAGTAAGTAATGAACATAAAATATTATTATATTTTAAGGAAAAACCTAAAAATGAAGATGATATAAAATGAAACGGAATTTATCCAAAAGGATACTTTAATAATTAAATTTCAATATTAATATAAGAAATATTTTCGTTATATTTATCAAATAAATTAATATTTCGGACTTCTCCCCACATGTACTTGTGGAGGAAACAATGAAATTGAATGAGTTCAACAATGCTTTTCAAACAGAACAGGATTGTTTAAAATATATAGCAAGTTTGAAGAAAAACAAATGTATCATGTGTTCTTGAACAAGTTTGAATACTTCTAATTTAAGAAGAATAAGATGTTTGAAATGTCATCAAACATTTAGTATTCTTCATGGCACCATTTTTTACAAGTCACAAACACCTTTGAGATTTTGATTTTATCTCATCTTTAGATGAATAAACACCAAACATGGAATTACATCAACTGATGTTGCAAAAGAATTGGGTGTGACTTTGAAAACTGCTTGAAGAATGGGTCATCAAATCAGAAATCGTATTGCCAAACAAGAACATCAATTTATTGTTGAGGGCATAGTGCAAATGGATGAAATGTATCTTTCACATATGGGTTTTAAAAAACAAGTAAGATTTTTGATAAATAAAACATTAATTGTTGGGATTTATGAAAAAACAACCAATAATTTAATTGTGAAAGTAATCAAAAACGCAAAAAGTAAAAATCTTTTGCAGTTTGCAAGAAACCATATTTCTTCAAAGTGTGATGTACATACTGATTCTTGAAAAGGATATCGTGATTTCAAATCACTTTTCCCTAATCACAAAACAGTTAACCATCAAGATGGTTATGTTTCAAAAATTGGCGTAAATACCAATCAAATTGAATCAGTATGAAAACATATACGAAGAACATTTAAAACACATATCAAAGTTGCAAAACATCATGTTCATTTATATGCCAAAGAAGCTGCATATAAATTCAACAAGATACCTACTTTTGAAACTGTAATGCTATGTTTCATTTAAAAATGTGGGGAGAAGTCCGTAGATAGGCTTTTCTCAGCATTTATGTGATAAAATTTAATAGTACATAAAAAGAGAAAAGCCTAATATTTTTTAAGTCTATTTCTTCTTTATCTGTTATTAACGTTAAATTATAATTTCCAGCACCAAATATGCCACTAATTTCAATCCGATTTAAGTTATTAATCGGATTTTCAATTTGTAATTCAAATTCACTATTATTGTCAATTTGAGAAATTTCTTTATAAAAATCTAATTTAGAGAACAATTGTGATTTATTTGAACCATATAAATTTAAAGCATTTTCAATTTTAGTATTTTGAATAACTGTTCTTGTAAAGTATTTTCCATATTCACCATTACTTAATGTTCAATCGGCAGGAATTAATGATGGAATATTATTACTTTCTAATTCGTTTGTAATAGATAATCAATTAAATTGATTATCATCAAGTTTAAATAATTCATTTTGGCTAATATCATTGTTTTTTAATTTAAGGCTTTTCTCCCTTTATGTACTATTTTTAAATTTTATCACATAAATGCTGAGAAAAGCCTATCTACGGACTTCTCCCCACATTTTTAAATGAAACATAGCATTACAGTTTCAAAAGTAGGTATCTTGTTGAATTTATATGCAGCTTCTTTGGCATATAAATGAACATGATGTTTTGCAACTTTGATATGTGTTTTAAATGTTCTTCGTATATGTTTTCATACTGATTCAATTTGATTGGTATTTACGCCAATTTTTGAAACATAACCATCTTGATGGTTAACTGTTTTGTGATTAGGGAAAAGTGATTTGAAATCACGATATCCTTTTCAAGAATCAGTATGTACATCACACTTTGAAGAAATATGGTTTCTTGCAAACTGCAAAAGATTTTTACTTTTTGCGTTTTTGATTACTTTCACAATTAAATTATTGGTTGTTTTTTCATAAATCCCAACAATTAATGTTTTATTTATCAAAGATCTTCCTTGTTTTTTAAAACCCATATGTGAAAGATACATTTCATCCATTTGCACTATGCCCTCAACAATAAATTGATGTTCTTGTTTGGCAATACGATTTCTGATTTCATGACCCATTCTTCAAGCAGTTTTCAAAGTCACATCCAATTCTTTTGCAACATCAGTTGATGTAATTCCATGTTTGGTGTTTATTCATCTAAAGATGAGATAAAATCAAAATCTCAAAGGTGTTTGTGACTTGTAAAAAATGGTGCCATGAAGAATACTAAATGTTTGATGACATTTCAAACATCTTATTCTTCTTAAATTAGAAGTATTCAAACTTGTTCAAGAACACATGATACATTTGTTTTTCTTCAAACTTGCTATATATTTTAAACAATCCTGTTCTGTTTGAAAAGCATTGTTGAACTCATTCAATTTCATTGTTTCCTCCACAAGTACATGTGGGGAGAAGTCCGTAATTTAATATTATTAATATCAGTAAAATCAAAATACTCAGACTTTAATATTACTTTTGCATCTTTAAATTCTCAAATTTTATCAGGTTTAGAATGAATTGGATTGGATGTTAATTCAAAATAATAAGGTAATAATATTTTATAATCATCGTTTAAGCCTTTATTAATTGACATAGTTGAATAAATATTATTGGATAACATAAGAACTATTTGTTTAAATAAATTAACTTGTGCTAATTTTACATAATTTGGATAATCTAATTTTCATTGTTTAAATAAATTAGTAATAACATCTCATCGGGTTTTTGACTTTCAAATTTTGCTCTTAATTTTGCAATATCTTGAGCAAGTTGTGATGGGTCAAACCCATCAAAGTTTCTATTATAAGTATATGTATAAGTTAACATATCTAATAATACTTTTTGTAAACTATCAATTGGTGGTTTATCATTTATTTCAATTTCAATATCATTAAAATTTTTAGATAATTCAATTACAATATTTCTACTTGTATAAGGTGGGTTTGGTTCTTGATGACTATATAATCAATATTGTTCGTTTTTTTTCATTTCAAAATCAGGTAATTTTTTCGGTACTGCGTCTCCACCATCATATTTACCAATTTTAGCATATGTTATTTTTGCATTATTAATAATTTCTTTTCTTGTTTCAGTTCCACCACCAATAGCAATTAAATCTAAAACTGATTTTTCTTGTCTAATAAATTGTTTTGCTAAATTTCAAGGTAATATTTGTTCACTAAATCATTGTTGTAATATTCTAACTTTTGGTTGATTTTCAATCGGCATTGATAGTAAGGGAAATGCTATCTTATCCTTAAAAAATAACTTTGGGTATACTTTTCCATATTGTCAACTTCACCAAGTACCTTTATATTGCCGAAAATCATGCTTCTAGGGGCTTTAATTTTTAAACCAGTAACTTTGTGGTATCACTAGCTAATGGTTTTTGTAATTTAATAATAATTGGATAACTATCTCTTGTTTTAAAATCTTTAATTTTAATAATAGTTATACTTTTAGTACTTCTTGTTTTTGGATTTTGATAAGGTTGATAATAATTATTAATAATATATAAGTTATCAATATTATTTTCAGTTATTGGTTCATTTATACTAACTGCATATAACTTAAATTGATTTAATAATTTTATTTCTTGAAAAATTAAATTTTTAATATCAGTCATACTATATTCAATTGTATTATCATTAATATTAGTACTTGCTCTTTGATTTAATTGCATAGTAAAATCTGATGTTTCAACAGCAGTAGTTTTTAATACCTTATCAATATCAATAAAACCAATTTTAATAGTATTTGCTGAAAATCTTAAACTATTATTTTCATTATTTTTAAATAAACGTTCAATTTCATAAATATAAATTGTTCTTTTTTTAAATTCATCATATGCTCTATTAATATCAGGGTCACTATTAGCACGCATCATATTAGTAAAGTCATATGGAATATTATCAATTAAATAATCATTTTCTACTTCTGCTTGATTAAGTTTAGTTTGCTTCTGTTTCTGTGGAAACTTGGTTTGTGATTTGTTGTTGTTTTCCATTGTTATCTCCTATTAATTGGTTATTTTCGGGATTAAATAATTGTAATTTAACTGTTAAATTATTAATTGCTTCTTCATATTTAATTTCAAATGTTTTACTAGTTAGTAAGTCTTTATCAACTCTAACTAATATTTGAATAAATTTAAGAATATCAATATTAAATTGTCATAATTTTTGTTCGATATAATTAATAGTTGAAATATTTACTGCTGTACTTTCGGGAACTGATTGTTGTGCTGATTTCTTTTGACTTGGTATATGAATACCACAGCGTTTAAATATTTCATTAACATTTCAATCGTATATATCAGTTAAATTCTTACCTTTAAAATTACTATTTGTCATATTGATATTTTCGTTTTGTTCATTATTATCTCCGCCACTTTTAAATATGTAGTTTTTAGTAACCAAAGTTCTTACTACTTCTTCTAATGTTGATTGAACATTACCATAAGTTTGACTAAATATAAATTTAGGTGAATTTAAAATGGTATCTAAAACAATTTGTTCATAAATAACATCTAACGCTTTAATTTTATCCATGACTTTATTACAATCTGCTTGCTCATTTGCTTTATTTCGCATAATTGCTATTGGAATATAATTAATATTTAGTGTTTGTTTTTGTTGTAATTTTGAATTATTAATGTATGTTTTGAAATCTAATTGATTTTGCTTTTTATTATCATTAATACTATAAATTGCACGATTAATTGTTACTTGCTCATTATTTAGTGTATAGATTTCAAATAGTCTTACCATTTGTGCATTTTGTTCATAACTATCATAAAAATAGTACATTGAATTAATTTACCAGTAATATCATAAACTCTTTGTTGTATATCAACTACTTGAAAATATAAATCATCATTAGCAATATAAATTAAATAACCACTAATTCCTAATTTACTTAATTTAAAAATAGAATTTCAGTTTTTTACGATAAAATTCTTGTTTAATTAAATATTGTTCAATAGTTTCATTATTCATATCTAATGGAGCGTTATATAAATTAGCATTATTTTCAGCAACAAAATCAGTAAAATAAGTTTCATGGTTAAAGTCGTTAAAACCAAAATAATTTAAAATAGAAGCATGTGTACTTTTATTTTTATTAGTTTAAAATTTTAATTTTTCATTTTGATTATCATTAATATTTATTTTTTCTTTTCTTTTAAATAAACTTAGCATAATATTCACCACCTTTCTTTTTAAAATATTTGATTAATTTTTAATATAATTTTGACAATAATAAAGATAATTAAACCTGCTGTTGCAGAAGATAATAGGGCATTGGTTAGATAAGTTTACTTTCTTGTCTTCAAATCTGTACAAATTGGTTTGGAGACATTTTTAATCGTAAAATCATTCTATCATTATTTCATCAGTTAATAAATTTTCTTAATGCTTCTGTGAAATGTTTAATGCTATTAAACTTGTTACCAAACATAATTTTAAAATCTCTTTTGATTCAGCGATTTAAACATTCACTTACTTGGTTGCCTTTAAATCCTGATAAACTTTTTGAATTAATTAAAGTTTTACTTTTATTAAAACTATTTGTAACTATTTTACTAGTATTACCTGAACCTAAATCAGACTGGATAAATGTTGCAAATATTTTATGTTCTTTACGACTTGCCTTTGTTACTTGATTAAGAACATTTAAAATGGTTATTGCATTTTCACTTTTATTAATTTTTCAACCAACTATAGCATTACTATTCATATCTGTAGCAATTTCTAATAATAATTTAGTTTTTTTATTATTAATAATTAATTCTTTAAATCAAGTACCATCGATGCCAACTTTTTCAAGATAAGTATTACTGGTAAAATTACGTTTTAATAAATCTTGGAAATTTGATTTTAAGGAATTAGATTTCGCTCTACGCTGTTTTTTGGGTTTGGTTAATAGCTTGATATTATTATCTTCTAATAACCCCATAATGCTGTTTTTACTGCATTTAAGATTGGTGTTGTTTTTCTTTAATTCTAATCTCACCTTTTCTAAACTAGTAATTTTAATTATTTTATCTTTGTTGCTAATAACAACAATTTTATTTAATTCTTTTAATAACTCATTATCAATTTTTGTTTGATATTTCTTTTTACCGTTTTTTATTCATTTATAATATGCAACTTTACTGATAGGTAACAAACTAATTATGTCATTAATTCCATAATTTTTATTTCTATATTTATCAACTATTAAAAAACATTTACTTTTCAATAATTTACTATTTAAAATATTTTGATTGTTTTTTAATTCTTTATCACAGAATTGTTTTTGTCTTAAAAATTCATTTTTTATTTTTTCTTTTAGTAGTGACTTTTTGAGTTTTTTATTTTCAAGTTTTAAATTTTTATCTTTGATATTCACTTTATCTATTTGATGATTTGTTTGAAAAGTATGAATAGTAATTAATTTATTATTTTTTTGATATTTTTTTACTCAATTATAAATTAATGATCTGGTTGATAATTGATATTTGGTTTTAATATCAATGGTTTTTAATTTTGGCTTTTCTCCCTTTATGTACTATTTTAAATTTTATCGCATAAATGCTGAGAAAAGCCTATCTACGGACTTCTCCCCACATTTTTAAATGAAACATAGCATTACAGTTTCAAAAGTAGGTATCTTGTTGAATTTATATGCAGCTTCTTTGGCATATAAATGAACATGATGTTTTGCAACTTTGATATGTGTTTTAAATGTTCTTCGTATATGTTTTCATACTGATTCAATTTGATTGGTATTTACGCCAATTTTTGAAACATAACCATCTTGATGGTTAACTGTTTTGTGATTAGGGAAAAGTGATTTGAAATCACGATATCCTTTTCAAGAATCAGTATGTACATCACACTTTGAAGAAATATGGTTTCTTGCAAACTGCAAAAGATTTTTACTTTTTGCGTTTTTGATTACTTTCACAATTAAATTATTGGTTGTTTTTTCATAAATCCCAACAATTAATGTTTTATTTATCAAAGATCTTCCTTGTTTTTTAAAACCCATATGTGAAAGATACATTTCATCCATTTGCACTATGCCCTCAACAATAAATTGATGTTCTTGTTTGGCAATACGATTTCTGATTTCATGACCCATTCTTCAAGCAGTTTTCAAAGTCACACCCAATTCTTTTGCAACATCAGTTGATGTAATTCCATATTTGGTGTTTATTCATCTAAAGATGAGATAAAATCAAAATCTCAAAGGTGTTTGTGACTTGTAAAAAATGGTGCCATGAAGAATACTAAATGTTTGATGACATTTCAAACATCTTATTCTTCTTAAATTAGAAGTATTCAAACTTGTTCAAGAACACATGATACATTTGTTTTTCTTCAAACTTGCTATATATTTTAAACAATCCTGTTCTGTTTGAAAAGCATTGTTGAACTCATTCAATTTCATTGTTTCCTCCACAAGTACATGTGGGGAGAAGTCCGTTAATTTTTTAATCACTACATATTCATTTAAAACATCTAGTTTAATTTTTCTTGTATAAACTTTATATTTCATCTTTACTCCTTAACTATTAATTATTTAAACTAATCATACTGTCTAGATTAAAAATTATAGGAGTAAACTTAACTAACTTATGCCTAGTTAATCCAATTAAACCTAAAATAATTTTTATAATTTTAAAAATCATAATATTATTCTTGTAATTCTTCTAATTTTCATAAATCACCTTTATAACTTCCTTTTAAAGAATAAATAGTGATAAATTGTCCATGATTTACTGATAAAACTAATATATTATCTCCATTATTAAAAACTTCTATTGGTACACCTGCTATTCTTGCATCAGTTATAGTAAATTCTTGTATTGCATAAACTTGATTATATATATTTCAAGTATAATAAATCCTATATTTTTTATTTTCTATAAAATCATAAGTAATTTGTCAATTATCTCATTTATTTTTTTTCTTTTATTCCAACTTCTTTTCATTGTGAATTATTTTTTAAGTCAATTTGTCAAGTATTTTCAGTTGGATTATTAGTATTTAAACTATTAGATTTTATTATTAAGGGTTTATTACATTCAATATTACATTACTTGGTGAAATAATTTGTAAAGTATTACTTATAATTTCATAATTAGATGAATTATCTTGTAACTCTTCTAATTTTCACAAGTGTCCTGCTTTTGCTCTAAATATATTATTACTATATTCAAAATTAGTAATAGGAAATGGTTTATCATCAATTTGATAATAAAAGTGTGATATAACAGAAGCATTTTTACCAATTTCATGACCTGAAACATTATACTGATTGTAATAAATTCTATAATGGGTTTTATCATTTAATACATAATTAATTGTTAATAAATCAGTAGTAACTGCTACTTCTTTTCATTGTGGAATATTATTTAATCTTACTACTAATTCATTAATTGCTTCAACAATAGTTTTTGCAGTTGTTTGTAAATTTTGATATTGATTATTAATTGCAACATTATTTGAAATTTGTGTATTATTTCCAGAAAAAATAGAAATTGTATTATCATCATCATTAATATTAACATCATTACTATTTTTTAACTTATTTTGATATCATTTATTAATGTAGCCACAAGTTCCAATTACTAAATCACTTGTATTTAATTCAGTATTACTATCATATAATGAA
Source organism: Spiroplasma ixodetis Y32 (assembly GCF_030316605.1). Taxonomy (GTDB): domain Bacteria; phylum Bacillota_I; class Bacilli_A; order Mycoplasmatales; family VBWQ01; genus Spiroplasma_E; species Spiroplasma_E ixodetis. The sequence goes on along the minus strand of NZ_CP127039.1, from coordinate 809,445 downwards.
TAATTTTTTAAAAATTTATTATTATCAAAACTTGCATCAAATGCTCTAATTTTATTATCTTCTGTAATTTCAATATTTCCATTAGGAATTAATTTATTTTGTTTTATACTATCAATAAAATCAAAACTAATCTTTAAATTATTATCAATTTCATCTTTTGTATAAAAATTATTTGGGTTTAATTCACCAGTAGCACTAATAACATTATTTTCATCAATAGTTATATTATCGCCAGCAGTAAGTTTATCTTGTTTTCTATCTAATAACTCATTAGTTTCTTGTTTTGTGTAATAATCATGCTCAGTATTTTTTTCTGCTATAAATTCAGTTGGTATTCCATTATCTTGATACTGATATAATTCAACAGAAGCAGATTTATAATTAGGATTATTAGAAACCACAGTAATATCATTATCATCATATAATAATTGTATAGTAGTATCATTATTTACAATTAATTCATCTAATTTATTTTTTTTCTGTGTTGTTCTTTGAATGTCACCACTTAACTTAAACATAGTTTTTTTATTACTATATATGTAATTATCAGTAGGAGTACTAGGAGGTTGATAAATATAACCTCATATTGCTAAATATGTTTTACCAAATTCACTACTAGGAATAAAAGAAGACATTTTTTTTCATAAAGGACTAGTTTCAATATTAAATCAGTTATTTTTAATATCATCAATATTTTGTTTATTAATCTCAACTTTATTTTCTAATAATTTAATAGTATTTTCATTTGTAGTAATTATTTTTTGTTGTTTAACAGAAAAATCAGCAGTTGGAGCATGAGTAAAATCACCAACTTGGGAATTATTTTGTAATGCTTCAGGTGGTAATGTACCAATTTCATTGGGTCAATTTAAAATCATTGTTTCAGTTTCTTTATCATATTCAGTTGCAATATAACTTTTATTAACTAATTTACTAACAGCACCAGGTAAAACTTCATGTTCATTATCAGTAATAACATCATCATATAGTTTTATTTGCTTTGATAATGTAAATTCTTTTTGTTGTTCAATTAATTCATTAACTTGTGTTCTAGTATAAAATGCTTGTAAGTCAATTTTTTCCACATCTATTTCATCATTATTATAACTTGAAAATACTTGTTTTAATTCTGTTAATTTTGCTCATATTTTCATTCTGCTAGGTGCTAAATCTCAAACGTTAATTGTAGGAATACTATTTGCACTAAATTGACTGCCATTATTAAATTGAATAGTTGCATCAACATTAAACTCAATTGGGGTACGATTAAATACTCAATGCTCAACACAAACATAAACCATATCTCTTAATGTTTCTTTAATTAATTCATCTTTAAAACTATCAAAAGGAAATTTAGATAAAACAAAATCAAGATAAGCATTAATATCATTTTGTGCTCGCATAGCAAAAGTTTTAAATCAATCATTAACAATTGGTCATGTTTTTATGTATTGCTCTGGAGTTACTGTAATTTTTCCAGTTAATGGGTATCAGTTATTATAATTTTCAAGACTGACATCAGTTCAAAGTTTATTAATCATAATTTATCATTCCTTAAAAATGCTTTTTTATAATGCTTAGTTCTTGTTTTTGTTTTTCGATGTGCGATATGGACAATTTCTTTTCTAATTTTCTTTTTACCTTTTTCTACAACTTGACTGTATGCAAATTTTTCTAAATGGTGTAATAATCCTGTACCAAATAAAGTATTTACCGAAAATTTTAAACTAACATTTTTAAATGATTTATTAATATTTTCAATTGGATTATTAATAACATTAACTACTTTATGATAAGTTCTTATTGTTCTAAATATGTCTCTATAAACTTTAAAACTATCTTTAATTACTTGTTGTACGACTGGCGGAGCAAATGCTATTGCTTTTAATCACTTATTACGATTAACTCCATAACCAATGTATCAACCACTATATCAGCGATATCAGTGAAATGGATGAATTTGAGTAACAAAAGTTTGTGCTTTAATAAAACTATCAATAACAACAATTGGTTTATATTTAGGAATACGATGATAAATACTAATAGCAAATTTATCTAATGATAATGGTTGAATTTTACAACCCATAAATACTGGCGAATTTAATGGTATTAATTGTGCATGTTTTATTGCTCTCTTTTCAGCACTAGTAAATAAATCTGTTGCTTTTTCTTTTAATTTATTAATTTTTTCAATTACTTTTTCTTCTAATTCTTCAAATTTTTCTTGTATTTTATATATACTTTCTCGTAATTTTTCAAAATATGGTGTATTTTTTCAAAATTTATTAAAAGTTTTTTTTAAATAAAATCTAATATCAAAATATTTAAAAAGTTTATTTGCGTTTAAAACTAGTTTATGAATTGTACTATTTTTAAAATTAAACTTAATAGCATTAGCACGAATTTTTTGTAAATCTAAAATTAAAGACTTACCATACCTATTTTCTGTATGTATTGTATAAACTAAGCTTAATCAATCATGTTGGTTCATTGCTAATACTTTTTTTAAATCAGTATTATATTTTTTAAAAAGTTATTTGCTTTATCAATATCTTTGATTTTAAACTTTGGAGTTAATTGTGGACTTAATTTTATTAATGTATTTTGTAATAGTAAGTAATCTTTTAACTCTTGTTCTTCTAATTTTTGAAAATTGTTTTTAAATTGTCTTTCTGCAACAAAACCTAAATTTTGGATGATTGTTTCAAGATTAGGAGTAAAACTATAATTCATTAAATAACGATTATTACCAATTATTTTATCTGTTAAAATTTCTTTGCCAGTTACTTGATTAATAATTTCTTGTAAATTATTTGCTTCTTTAACACCAATTTGTTCTAATGTTTTACTTTTTAATGCTAATTTAATAAATTTACTAGTACGATAACCACGAGTAATTCTACCAAGTCCCGCAAATGCTGGTAATAAATTAAAGAACGTGTTTCATTTTGTTACGTTTCCTTTTAAATAATCATAAACTTGATTAATAGTAAAATCAGTTGTTGCTTCAACACCAAAAGCAATACTACTACCAATAAAGTCACTTGCACCTAATCCAAATGCTAACTCTTCACTTAAACCACCAGTAAATGGAGCAAGAGCTACTGCAATTACTTGTACACCAATAAATTCTAAGATTTCTCATCAAAAGCTTTTTTCTTGTTTACTATTTCTAGTATGTTTTGGTTTATTTATGTTTAAAAGTATTGCTGTCCTAGTTGTTCCAATTGGCATGATTTAATTTCCTTAATTATTTAAGAGTTATTTTAATTGGATTTGTTGAACCTTGATAATTTGCATCATTAATATCAGCAGTAATAACTACATACAAGTCACCTGCTTTTTGATTTTGATTACTTACATCAGTTCTAGCTTGGGCATCATTAAAATACTTGATTTTTGCATTTATTAAGTTTGGATTTAAACTATTAAGTTCAGTTGTATTTTTAATTGCTGTATCTAGTAATTGATTTTTTCTACTAGTATTTGCAGTAATATCTGTTGTTAAAGTTGTAAGTTTACTACTTAAATCCGTTTTATTAATTATTCCACATAGCATTCAACGTGATGTTGTTTCTTTTTTTGACATATAAGGAATTGATTGTCCTAATACTTCACCGCCAACTTTATATGCTCTACCAAGTTTACCATCAGCAATTTCTTGTACATATACTATTGTTTGTTGTAACATATATCTTTTCATTGCTCTTGGAGTTGTTAAAACAAAAGGCATGATTTGTTTTTTATTAGCACTATCAGTAAAAGTCATATAATCATCCATTACAATTTGACATAATACACCTTTTATATATAAATCATTTCCATTTAATCTTAATTGTTGAGCAATTTGATTATCAGTAATTAATCCTTTATTATTTGCTAAATAAACAATAGCATCATAAAGATTATTGGTAATAAAGAAACGACAATTTGCACTATTTCTTAATTGAAATAAAGTATTTCATGCTGATAACATTGCTTGAATATGCCCTATTGGTGTTGTATCACTAATTATTACTTTAGTTGCATTATCACTAATTACTTGTGTATCATCACTTGCTAATTTATCTGCTAAATCATTTGCAACTTCATATTGCATGCTTTCTAATAAATTTTGTCCATTTTCAGCATTTAAGTCAACAGCAGCAATAGTTTCACCAGCCACATATAATTTTTCAATTAATTTTGGAATAGTATCAGTTTGTGCATAACTAGCATCTAATCTTTGACTTTTATCATTTCAAGCAATAACTTTAATTGATGGGTCTTTTGGTACTTTAATAATAAATTCAATTTTAGTAGAATTAACCATTTCAATTGGAAAAAAGTTTGCTCAGGGACTATTTGATTGTTTAAAAAATTCAATAAATTCCGGTGCTTCCACTAATTTTTCTGTGTTATCTAAGTTTGTTTGAATATTAATTGACATTTTTAATTTTCCTTTCTGTTATAAATTATTTTTCTTTTTATAATTCGATAAACTACTTTTTATTGAAGTTGGTTGATTTGTTAATATTGTTTCTTGTTTACCACCTGTATTAATTGATGATTTAAATAATAGTTGTTCTTTAATCATTTTTTTAATAGTTTCTTCTATTTTTGAATTTTCTATATTATTTGTTTTAAATTTTAAATAATCATAAAATTCAGTTTTAACTTGATATTTTTTAAAAATTGGATGGGTTACACTTTATTGGACACTAATTACGTAGACAAGTGAACAAATTAGTGAAAAGAAAGGAATTATAATTATGACCAATATTAACTCTTATACCGACGAATTTAAAAAGCAAATAGTAGCTTTATATCAAAGTGGTAAATCAATATCTTGCCTTGTTAAAGAGTATAATGTTACAAGAGCAGTTACTTATAAATGAATTAAGCAATTTACTAATTCAGGTAGTTTTAAAACTAAAGATAATCTTTCTGATTTAGAAAAACAATTAATTCAAGCAAATAAAGAATTAAAACAGTTACGAATGGAAAATGATATTTTAAAGCAAGCAGCACTAATAATAGGCAGAAAATAGAAATTATTGTTAAAAATAAATCTAAATATAAAATTCGCACAATGTGTCGTTTTTTAAAACTCTCTAAATCAACATATTATTTTAATTTAAAGAAAAAAGAAAAAAATCAAAATAATATTTATGAACAAGCTGTTATTAGTGCTTTTAAAGAAAATAAAGAAGTTTATGGAACAAGAAGATTAAAAGTCATACTAGCAAACCAAGAAATTTATTTATCACGCAGAAAAATTAAAGAAATTATGAATAAGCATAATTTAATATCAAAATACACTAAATTATCATTCAAAAATCATCATAATAAAGTTAATGATAGTCAAATAACCAATCTTGTTAATAGAAACTTTAACAATAGAAGTAAAAAAGATGGTATTGTTAGTGATTTAACTTATGTTCAAGTTAATGGTAAATGAAACTATATTTGCTTATTAATTGACCTATTTAACCGCGAAATTATTGGACATAGTGTTGGAGTTAAAAAAGATGCATCATTAGTAAATCAAGCATTTATGCAATCAAATCACTGTTTAAAAGATATTGAAATATTTCATAGTGATCGCGGCAATGAATTTAACAATAAAATGATTGATAAACTTTTATTAGCATTCAATATTAATCGTTCTTTAAGCAAAAAAGGCTGTCCTTATGATAATGCTATTGCTGAAGCAACTTTCAAAACTTTTAAGACAGAATTTATTAATGATAGAAATTTTACATCATTAATCCAATTAAAATTAGAATTATTTGATTACATCAACTGATATAACAACATAAGAATTCACAGCACTCTAAACTACTTAACCCCCATCAAATACCAAGCACAAATGTCTACCAAAAAATAGTCCTAAAAAGTGTTGCCATTCCACAATTTTCAAGGAAGATTATCAAAAAGTTATTGATTGATTTAATCAACAAAGAGAACAAATAATCAAAAATTCAAAACAATGATGAAATACTTTAACCCCCAAACAAGTAGAGGTTGTTAAAAATGAGGCAAAAAATGATGAAATAACTTAACACCAGAACAAAGAAAAATAAAATTATTAGAAAAACAAGCATATCAAAAAAAGACAATAAAAAAAGATGATACTCCTTTATTATGTAATTTTGATCAAAATATAAAAAATAAATTAGACTGCATGCAGTCTATGAAAATATCAAGTTCTGTTGTTAAAAAACATAATTTTAATAGGCTTTTCTCCCTTTATGTACTATTTTTAAATTTTATCACATAAATGCTGAGAAAAGCCTATCTACGGACTTCTCCCCACATTTTTAAATGAAACATAGCATTACAGTTTCAAAAGTAGGTATCTTGTTGAATTTATATGCAGCTTCTTTGGCATATAAATGAACATGATGTTTTGCAACTTTGATATGTGTTTTAAATGTTCTTCGTATATGTTTTCATACTGATTCAATTTGATTGGTATTTACGCCAATTTTTGAAACATAACCATCTTGATGGTTAACTGTTTTGTGATTAGGGAAAAGTGATTTGAAATCACGATATCCTTTTCAAGAATCAGTATGTACATCACACTTTGAAGAAATATGGTTTCTTGCAAACTGCAAAAGATTTTTACTTTTTGCGTTTTTGATTACTTTCACAATTAAATTATTGATTGTTTTTTCATAAATCCCAACAATTAATGTTTTATTTATCAAAGATCTTCCTTGTTTTTTAAAACCCATATGTGAAAGATACATTCCATCCATTTGCACTATGCCCTCAACAATAAATTGATGTTCTTGTTTGGCAATACGATTTCTGATTTCATGACCCATTCTTCAAGCATTTTTCAAAGTCACACCCAATTCTTTTGCAACATCAGTTGATGTAATTCCATGTTTGGTGTTTATTCATCTAAAGATGAGATAAAATCAAAATCTCAAAGGTGTTTGTGACTTGTAAAAAATGGCGCCATGAAGAATACTAAATGTTTGATGACATTTCAAACATCTTATTCTTCTTAAATTAGAAGTATTCAAACGTGTTCAAGAACACATGATACATTTGTTTTGCTTCAAACTTGCTATATATTTTAAACAATCCTGTTCTGTTTGAAAAGCATTGTTGAACTCATTCAATTTCATTGTTTCCTCCACAAGTACATGTGGGGAGAAGTCCGTTTTAATATATAGATTTTTTCTTTTCTCAAATGTCTTGTTTTTTAAAATTAACAATGTAAAATAAAATACATAATTAATTTAAAATATAAAAGAGTAAAATTAAATGGTAATTTAGAGACTTAGTGGTTGCTGTAAACTAAGCAAGTTTAATTTGAAGGTAACTTATATTATTAGTAATTTAAATAATAATTAAGTGCATTTACTTTGTAAATGAATTAGGATGGTACCGCGTTAAGAAACGTTCCTATTTGTGGAATGTTTTTTTATTTTAAAAAGGAGTATAACAAATGAATAGAAATTTAAACAAAAAATATAATCATATTGAAATTGAAAAGGATCGTTATGAACAATGAGTAAAATCTGGATTATTTAAGGCAAATGTTAGTTCTATTAATCCTACATTTTCTATTATCTTACCACCACCTAATGTAACCGGACTTTTACATTTAGGTCATGCTTGAGATAGTACTATCCAAGATTTATTAATTCGTTATAAACGTTTACAAGGATTTAATACTTTATTTATACCAGGTATGGATCATGCTGGCATTGCCACGCAAGTTAAAGTTGCACAACGTATTAAAGAAGAACAAAAACTTAATTTGCAAGAATTAGGTAAAGATAAATTTTTACAACAAGCATGAAAATGAAAAACAGAATATGCACAAAACATAAGAAAACAGTGAACAAAACTTGGTTTAGCATTAGATTATTCGCATGAAGTATTTACTTTAGATGAAAATGTTAAGCAAGCAGTTAATGAAGTATTTGTAAAGTTATATAAAGAAGGTTTAGTTTATCGAGGAAAAAAGATAGTAAATTGAGATCCAGAATTAAAAACCGCTATTTCTAATATTGAAGTAAATTATCATGAAACAAAAGGAAAAATGTATTATTTAAAATATTTTATAGAAAATAGTAGTGAATTTATTACTATTGCTACTACCAGACCAGAAACAATGTTTGCTGATCAGTGTATAGTTGTAAATAGTAAAGATAAACGTTATTTACAATTTATTGGTAAAATGGTTGTTAATCCGGCTAATAAAATGTTAATTAAAGTCATTGCTGATGATTATGTTGATATGAATTTTGGAACAGGTGCTATGAAATGTACGCCAGCTCATGATGCTAATGACTATGAAATTGCATTACGTCACAATTTAGCAATGCCTATTTGTATGAATATTGATGGAACTATGAATGAATTAGCACAATCATATATTAATCAAGATCGAATGGTGTGTCGTACACAATTAGTTGAACAATTAAGAAAAGAAAATTTAGTTGTAAAGGTTGAAGACCATCTTCATCAAGTTGGTTATTCAGAAAGAAGTAACGCTATTATTGAACCATATTTATCACAACAATGATTCATAAAAATGAAACCATTAATTGAAATGATTATTGATAAACAAAAAAATAAGAAAACAAAGATTGATTTTCATCCAATATTATTTGAACAACAACTTTTGCAGTGATTAAATAATATTCAAGATTGATGTATTTCCCGTCAATTGTGATGGGGTCATTCGCTTCCGGTTTGATATCATAAAAAAACTAAGAAAATTTATGTTGATACTAACCCACCATCACCAATTAACGATTATATTCAAGAATCAGACGTATTAGATACATGATTTTCTAGCGGTTTATGACCTTTTGTAACCTTGGGTTGACCACAAAAAAATGTTGATTTGCAAAAATATTATCCAATATCAGTAGTAGTTACTGCTTATGATATTTTATTTTTTTGAGTTGCACGAATGATGTTTATGGGTTGAAAATTTACTAATCAAAAACCATTTACTAATGTTTTAATTCATGGTTTAATTCGTGATGAACAAGGTAAAAAAATGTCAAAATCATTAAATAATGGAATTGATCCAATGGAAGTTATTAAAAAGTATGGTGCGGATGCTTTACGTTACTTTTTAGTTAGCAATTGTGCTCTGGGTCAAGATTTAAGATTTAGTATTACTAAAGTTGAGTCAGCTTGAAATTTCAATAATAAGTTATGAAATGCTGCACGTTATGTACTAATGAATATTGATGATAAGTTTCAATTGGATGAAAATATTGTCTATAATAATTCATTATCATTTATTGATCAATGAATTTTACAAGAACTTAATCAATTGATTATTTATGTAGAGGAATATATGGAAAAATATGAATTTGTTTTAGTAGTTAAAGCAATATCAAATTTTATATGAAATAAATATTGTTCTTGATATATTGAATTAAATAAAGTTAATTTACAAAATCAAGAGCAACAAAGTAACTCATTACAAACATTATATTATGTTTTACAACAAATTATTATTATGGTTCATCCCTTTATTCCCTTTATTACAGAAGCAATTTATGAAGAAATGGGGTATAAAAATAGCATTTTAACAAATAAATTTCCTAAAGTTAAAGTTATGGAAAAAACAAAAGATGTAACACAATTTGTTGAAATATTAATTGAAATTATTGGTAATATTCGAGAAATTCGTAAAGAACTTAATTTATCTTTAAAATTACCGTTAACTATTCATATCAATACAACTAATTCTTTTTTTGAAGTAGAAAAAAATACTTTAAATCCTTATTTATTACAATTAACTAATAGTCAAATTGTTACTATTAGTGATAGTCCGTTGTCTCTTAATAATAAAATAATTAAAATTATTAATTCAGCAGTAATAGAAATTAATGTTTCAAATTTATTTAATAAAGAAGAACAATTAGCAAAATTAAAAGAGGAATTAGTTTATATTGAAAATGAAATAAAACGTAGTAAAGATATTTTAAGTAACCAACAATTTTTAGCAAAGGCACCACCAACAAAAGTTGAAATAGAAAAGCAGAAATTAGAAAAGTATCAAAATCAAAAAATTTTAATCAATGCCAAGATTAAAGAATTATAAAAAACTTTTATTTTAATTCAAGTTGAAAAATTTCATTATTTTCCAATTTAATATCATCTATACCTACTGAAAAATCAATAAATTCTTTACCATTTCAATGCTCAATGTATCAAAATTTTTTATCTTCTTGAGTACCTTTTTTACCTTTTACAGCAACCAAAAATCTTCCAAATTGACTTTTTTCAACAGTAAAATCATTAGAACAAGCACTTAGTAAATTACCAAGTGTATTAAAAGTAGTAATATAATTAGTTTTTTCAAGAATAGTTTCCTTGCCGTTGATAGCTGTAATTTCAATATTAGTAGTAATGCTATTTTGATTAGTAGTACCATTTAAGAATTTTGGAATATAAATAATATTTAGTATTAATGAAGTTCCTAATATTAATATAATAGAATTATATTTGCATCATTTAATAAATGTTTTATTTTTAATTATTTTTATAAAATTATTTTCTCATTTCTTACCATCAGTTTTTATTTTTGTCATTATTATCAGCCTTTGCATTATCTTTTTTATTTTATTATATTAAAAAAATAAAAAAAGGAAATTGCTTATCTCATTTTTAATAATTATTGAGGTGAAATTAAATGAGATTATTAATTATAACATTGACAATTCTTTTTCTTGCAAGTAATGGATTAGTTGTATTAAAGTTGATTAAAAATTTTAATGAAAATGAAATAGTTAGTAAGGAAAAAAATGATACAAAAATTATTACTATTACTGTTGAAATTAAAGAACATTTACCAATTAGAGAAGATTTATGTATACGAAATAAATATTATGTTAAACTTCTTAATTCAAAAATAAGTATTATTAATTTAATTAATACTTTAAATATTTCTAATGTTTATTTTGACATTTTAGCATTAAATCTAAATCAAAATACGGACTTCTCCCCACATGTACTTGTGGAGGAAACAATGAAATTGAATGAGTTCAACAATGCTTTTCAAACAGAACAGGATTGTTTAAAATATATAGCAAGTTTGAAGAAAAAAATGTATCATGTGTTCTTGAACAAGTTTGAATACTTCTAATTTAAGAAGAATAAGATATTTGAAATGTCATCAAACATTTAGTATTCTTCATGGCACCATTTTTTACAAGTCACAAACACCTTTGAGATTTTGATTTTATCTCATCTTTAGATGAATAAACACCAAACATGGAATTACATCAACTGATGTTGCAAAAGAATTGGGTGTGACTTTGAAAACTGCTTGAAGAATGGGTCATGAAATCAGAAATCGTATTGCCAAACAAGAACATCAATTTATTGTTGAGGGCATAGTGCAAATGGATGAAATGTATCTTTTACATATGGGTTTTAAAAAACAAGGAAGATCTTTGATAAATAAAACATTAATTGTTGGGATTTATGAAAAAACAACCAATAATTTAATTATGAAAGTAATCAAAAACGCAAAAAGTAAAAATCTTTTGCAGTTTGCAAGAAACCATATTTCTTCAAAGTGTGATGTACATACTGATTCTTGAAAAGGATATCGTGATTTCAAATCACTTTTCCCTAATCACAAAACAGTTAACCATCAAGATGGTTATGTTTCAAAAATTGGCGTAAATACCAATCAAATTGAATCAGTATGAAAACATATACGAAGAACATTTAAAACACATATCAAAGTTGCAAAACATCATGTTCATTTATATGCCAAAGAAGCTGCATATAAATTCAACAAGATACCTACTTTTGAAACTGTAATGCTATGTTTCATTTAAAAATGTGGGGAGAAGTCCGTAGATAGGCTTTTCTCAGCATTTATGCGATAAAATTTAAAAATAGTACATAAAGGGAGAAAAGCCAATTTTATTTACTGATGATATTGAAGAACAAACCGAAAATTTATTAGTTAACGCCCATGTATTAAGTAAAATTAATATTTTACAACTTCCTCACCATGGTTCAAAAACTTCATCAATTATTAGTTTTTTAAAAACTCTTAATCCAGAACTAGCATTAATTTCTGGACATTATCAAAAACGAAGACAGCTTCCGAATATTGAAACATTGAATAATCTTAAAAAAATTAATTCTCAAGTTTATTATTCGGGAAAAAATAAAACTGTGATTATAAGAATATATATGAAACATTATGATATTATAACGTTAATATAAACTGATATAATAATATTGTGAGACTAGAAATAGTATTTATATTATTCATGTTCAATATGAATATTTAGTAAAAAGTATTGAATAATTAAAAGAAAATTACTTTTTAGAAAAGAAAACTAAAAAATATATAATTAAAACAAAAGGGGAAAAATATTAAAAAAATAAATCATTTATTAAAAATTTTGTTGTTACCTTCAATCTTAATAACTACTATTACATCCAATAGTAAGGCAGAAAAAACAGTTATTGATTATCATCAATTATACGTTCTTGGTGATAGTCTTTCTGATACTGGGAGTTTTGTTGGAGCTGGGAGTGACTTTGTCCAAAAATCACCATTAGCACCTTGATGAGTCGCTCAAGTAGAATTAGGAGATCCATATTATTTAAATCGCTCTTTCAGTAATGGTAAGGTTGCAGCTGAAATTTTAGCTAATAAATTACATTTAAACTTACAAGCAGGATGAAAATATACGATTTTAAATGATGCAGCAACTTATGAACAATTTGGTAATAATTATGCGGTTGGTGGCGCTGTTGCAGCTGAGAATGATTCATGAACAGAAACATTTTATTCAAATCGTTTTAGTCTTGAACATCAAATGGCTGCTTTATTATCTCAATATCAAGACTTACAAAGTGATGATTTAATCTTTCTTGAATCAGGAAATAATGATATGTTGGCTGCTATTGATAGTGATAACTATTATAAAGGACTTGATATTATTTATAATGCAATTATAAAAGAAGGGGATATAATTCAAGAATTAATTAATAAAGGTATCCAACATATTGTTGTTACTGATGTTCCAGATTTTAGTCTTGTTCCAAAATATTATGGAACTAAATCGCAAGTTTTAGCAAAAGAATTATCTGATGCTTATAAAACACTTTCAAATCATGAGATATCTTTATATACAACTAATTATCCTAATTTTATTAGAAGATTTAGTTTAAGAGAAGAATTAAGTAAATATGCGCTGATATTTCAACAAGAAGGTAAAAATATTATTCAAAATGCAATTTTATCTGATTATGCTCATATGGCATTAGATGGTGCTGTTACAGCAACATATGTTAATGGTTCAACAAAAGAAACATTAAATAATTATTTCTTTTTTGATGAAGTTCATCCAACAACATTAGTGCATCAAGCAGTTGTTGAGGATCTTTATACTTTAGTTAAAAATTGATAATATTTTAAAACATTAGAGATACAATTAGTATATAAGACAAAAGTTCAAATTTGGAATATTATCAGAAATGAAAATAGTTTCCGAATATTGAAATACTGAATAAACTTAAAAAAAGTTTATTATTGAGGAAAAAATAAAAGTGTGATTATATATATGAAACATTATGTTATTATAACATTAACATAAAATATATTAATAATTTTGTGAGGTTGGAAACATGGTTTATATTGTTCATGGTCAAGATGAGTATTTAGTAAGAAAAAATATTGAACAATTAATTAAAAAAAATCATAAAAAAGAAAATTATGATTATAATCTATATGAATTACAAGACGATACAATTGCTAATATTATTAATGAAATTCAAATTATGAGTATATTTGAAGAAAATAAAGTAATTGTAATTAATGATAGTAGTAATTTATGACAAAAATATATTAAAGAAAAAAAATTTGTTAATGCTTTGCTTAATCATAATCAAAAAACAATGATAATTATTAAAAGTTTAAATGTTGATTTTAAAATTAGTAGAGAATTTCAACAATTTAATATTATAAAAATTAAAAACTATACAAAAGCACAATTATTATTATTAATTAATAAAGTTTGCAATAGTTTTAAAATTAACATTACTCAAGAAACAACCAATTTTCTTTTAGAATACTTGCCAAATGATGTCAGTATTATTTTAAATGAGTTATCAAAATTAAGATTAATTGAAAAAAAAATAACTTCAGATATTATTATTGAGGTGGTTCCTAAATATTTTGAAACAAATATTTTTAAAACTATTGAATATATATTAAAAAAAGATTATAATAATTTTTGAATACAATATAATTATTATAGTGTTATTAATTATGATAAAATTAAACTGATTAATATTCTTGTATATCAATTAGAATTAATTAGAGATATCAAAATTTTAGTTAAACAAAAAAAAAATAATGAAGATATTTCCAATATATTAAATATTTCCAAGTTTCAAGTAAAAATATTAGAACAATATTTAAATATTAGTTTAAATATTAATAATATTTTGTTAAAATTATATGAATTAGATTACAATATCAAAAAAGGAAAGTTTAATAAAAATATTGCAATTGATTTATTTTTTTTGAATATTTAGTATATAATTATAGGTGTTTTAAACTCAAGAGGTGATACATATAATGAAAAGTAATAAAAATACTGATGTTACAGAAAAAAAGTTAGTAGAAGAAAATAGTGACGTTACATTGGTTAAACCAAAAGTAAAAAGAGTTACAAAGAAAAAAACTGAAAAAGTGTACTCAGAAGAAGATTTAAATGTTACATTATACTATGAAATATCAAGCACTATATATAACAGTTTAAATAATTTAATTGTTAGAAAATCTATTTTTGCTAATGAAGAACTTTTAAAAATTTTAGAACTACAAATTTCTAATTTATTTTTTCTTGAAAAAGAACTAAAAGAATTAAAAGATAAAAAATATGCAATAGAATTTTTGCAGTTAATTTCTAATTTGGTAAATCGTAGTTTGAGTATTACTAAAAGTTCTCCTAAAAATCGTATTGAAATTCTTGAAGAGCGCAACTTATTAATAGTTACAATTACTAATATTTGTAAGACTGTGGAAAAAGAAAGTCTTGAACGAATAAGACAGTTTGATGATAACACTTTTAATGAATTAAATGATCAAATTACTGCATTAAATAATTTTAGTGATGATGTTACTGAAGTTAAGCCAAGTGTTACTCCAAATAATCAGAATGTTGATAATAATGTTGATACAAATCCTAATATTGTTGGTATTGGAAATCTAGGTAATAATTTAAATGTTAATAATCTTGATAATAATAGTTTAGCAAATTTAGCGAAATTAGGTGTATTACCGCAACATCCTGCCACAAATCCTAAATTTTACCCGTATATGAATAAACCAAAATATATTCCACTTTTAAAGAAAATATTATCAGCTTTTTTCTTATTAACAACAGTGCTAGCAATAGCTACTTATATACTAACTTATTTTATAGCAGGTACTTGTCAAATTAAAGATAGTAGTACATCACCTGTTTATTATAATTTTGCACAACAATCAAAAACTATAGTTTTCACTATTGTTACAACAATAGTTTTGAATGGAGGCTTTTTATATTCAATTTTAAAACCACCAAAATTAGGTCGTGATTTATATTGAACATCATATTTTTTAATAGTTATTTTAATTTTTTGAATAATTTATACAATTTCAAATTTATTTTATATGACAACAGATGATTCATTATTAAGAACATTTACTTCTTTTTTAGATAAAGGTGACAAAATTAATCCTAATGCTTTACCTTGATTAAAAGGATTAGCAACCTTTAAAGCTTTTCAAATATTAACATATATTACAGCAGCATCAGCAATTTTACCAATTGCTATTATACTAGTTATTGCTATTCTTAATCCAAAAATTGATCGTAATAAAATTATGAGAGCCAATTCGGAATATCAAAATGCTATTAATAATGCTTTAAGTGGTAAACCTTATGAAATCGATCCATCACTTTTTGATGATAGTTTAGATAATGATAATAAAAAAGATACAAAAGATCATAAATTTTGACGTAATAGTGATTTATTTAAATAATAAAATAACAAAGAACGATATAACTATCGTTCTTTTTTTGTTAAAAGACTAAAACTTAATAACACTGTCATAGAAGTCTAATAGTGAGTACTTTATGTAAATACTTCTATATCAGAATAAAATAGCATTTAATGTTAAGCAAGTTAAAATGTTACACTGTATCGCTTAATGTAACTATAAATTAATTTGAATAGCCTTATTATGGCTCAGTAAATACCCCATTAATCTAATTAACAATTACATTTGTATTATTTAAGAAAGTAAGGGGTTTTATATATAAATACATACCTCATTAACAATATCATAACACAATAAAAAATTAAAAGGAGAAAAATAAAAATGAAATATGTTTACTTATTAAAATACGAAGTTAATTATAATTGTCACATAAAATATAAAGTATTTTCTACAATTGAAAATGCTAATAATTTTCATAAAAATTATAAACATCATTTAATCAAAGATGCTTATATTGAAAAATATGAAATATTAGTCATGGAATTAGACATAAATTTAAATAATAAGGAATTAAATAAAAAACTTAATTAATTAAAGGAAAAATATTTATGGAATATAGAGAATATAGAATGGTTGGTTCTTGTGATAAATGTAGAAAACAATCTTCTTTTGGTAATAGATTATGTAATAAATGTTTTTGAATATTAATAGGTAGAAATAAATATGAGTAAATTAATTTTTAAAAAAGAAACTCATCAATATTTTTTAAAAGATAAAGAATTAATATCAGTTTCTAGAATTATTGATAATTATTTAGGTTTTGGATATAGTCATATAGCCCCAGAAGTATTAAAAAATGCTGCAGTTCGTGATAAATGAGTTCATAAACTTAATGAATTATATTTACAAAATATTAATCAAGAAAATATTATTAATAATTTATTAAAAAAATTAAAACCAATAACTAATAATATTAATTATTCTTATTGTAAAAAATCACTTATATTTTTAAAAGAAAAATTTAAAGATAAAAATAATTATGAATTTATTATAGAAAAACCTATTAATGATAGTTTAATTGCTGGAACACCCGATTTAGTTTATTTAGATAAAAAAGAAAATAAATATTATTTAGTAGATTATAAAACTTATGCTTGTATTGATGAAGATAAATTAAAAAGAATTAAATTACAATTAACTGCTTATTATTGTATGTTACTTGCTAATGGTATATTCCCATCTAATAAAACTTATGTTTATTTAACTAATAAAAATAGTCAAGAAGAAATAGAAATTGAAATAACAAATGAATTGAATTAAGTTTATTAAAAACAAGGATAAATAAATATGAATAAATGTAAAAAATGTAATAAAAGAATCTGATTAAGTAAAAATTGATGTATGAATTGTTTAGAAAAAATAGTTGATGAAATAGTAAGTAAGGATGATAATCATGGATAAATCAATTTTAATTTTATTAAAACATATAGGCAAAATTAATAAAAAATTAGATGAAATTTTAGAAATATTAAATAAAAAAGGAAAAGAAAATAATGAGTAATAATAAAAATGAATTAAAAATTACTAATTTTATTAAAAGTAATAAAGAAGAATATGTAAAATTTAGAAATTATTATGAAATGATTATAAATTCTAGTAAAGATTTAAGAAATATGAATACACAAAGTTTAATTAATGCCTTAATTAATTTATATAAATTAAATCTTTCTATTAATCCAATTAAAAAAGAATTAGCATTAATACCGGCATAAGTTAGTTAAGTTTACTCCTATAATTTTTAATCTAGACAGTATGATTAGTTTAAATAATTAATAGTTAAGGAGTAAAGATGAAATATAAAGTTTATACAAGAAAAATTAAACTAGATGTTTTAAATGAATATGTAGTGATTAAAAAATTAAAAACCATTGATATTAAAACCAAATATCAATTATCAACCAGATCATTAATTTATAATTGAGTAAAAAAATATCAAAAAAATAATAAATTAATTACTATTCATACTTTTCAAACAAATCATCAAATAGATAAAGTGAATATCAAAGATAAAAATTTAAAACTTGAAAATAAAAAACTCAAAAAGTCACTACTAAAAGAAAAAATAAAAAATGAATTTTTAAGACAAAAACAATCCTGTGATAAAGAATTAAAAAACAATCAAAATATTTTAAATAGTAAATTATTGAAAAGTAAATGTTTTTTAATAGTTGATAAATATAGAAATAAAAATTATGGAATTAATGACATAATTAGTTTGTTACCTATCAGTAAAGTTGCATATTATAAATGAATAAAAAACGGTAAAAAGAAATATCAAACAAAAATTGATAATGAGTTATTAAAAGAATTAAATAAAATTGTTGTTATTAGCAACAAAGATAAAATAATTAAAATTACTAGTTTAGAAAAGGTGAGATTAGAATTAAAGAAAAACAACACCAATCTTAAATGCAGTAAAAACAGCATTATGAGGTTATTAGAAGATAATAATATCACACAAACTATTAACCAAACCCAAAAAATAGCGTAGAGCGAAATCTAATTCCTTAAAATCAAATTTCCAAGATTTATTAAAACGTAATTTTACCAGTAATACTTATCTTGAAAAAGTTGGCATCGATGGTACTTGATTTAAAGAATTAATTATTAATAATAAAAAAACTAAATTATTATTAGAAATTGCTACAGATATGAATAGTAATGCTATAGTTGGTTGAAAAATTAATAAAAGTGAAAATGCAATAACCATTTTAAATGTTCTTAATCAAGTAACAAAGGCAAGTCGTAAAGAACATAAAATATTTGCAACATTTATCCAGTCTGATTTAGGTTCAGGTAATACTAGTAAAATAGTTACAAATAGTTTTAATAAAAGTAAAACTTTAATTCATTCAAAAAGTTTATCAGGATTTAAAGGCAACCAAGTAAGTGAATGTTTAAATCGCTGAATCAAAAGAGATTTTAAAATTATGTTTGGTAACAAGTTTAATAGCATTAAACATTTCACAGAAGCATTAAGAAAATTTATTAACTGATGAAATAATGATAGAATGATTTTACGATTAAAAATGTCTCCAAACCAATTTGTACAGATTTGAAGACAAGAAAGTAAACTTATCTAACCAATGCCGTTCTTGAACAAGTTTGAATACTTCTAATTTAAGAAGAATAAGATGTTTGAAATTTCATCAAACATTTAGTATTCTTCATGGCACCATTTTTTACAAGTCACAAACACCTTTGAGATTTTGATTTTATCTCATCTTTAGATGAATAAACACCAAACATGGAATTACATCAACTGATGTTGCAAAAGAATTGGGTGTGACTTTGAAAACTGCTTGAAGAATGGGTCATGAAATCAGAAATCGTATTGCCAAACAAGAACATCAATTTATTGTTGAGGGCATAGTGCAAATGGATGAAATGTATCTTTCACATATGGGTTTTAAAAAACAAGGAAGATTTTTGATAAATAAAACATTAATTGTTGGGATTTATGAAAAAACAACCAATAATTTAATTGTGAAAGTAATCAAAAACGTAAAAAGTAAAAATCTTTTGCAGTTTGCAAGAAACCATATTTCTTCAAAGTGTGATGTACATACTGATTCTTGAAAAGGATATCGTGATTTCAAATCACTTTTCCCTAATCACAAAACAGTTAACCATCAAGAAGATGGTTATGTTTCAAAAATTAGCGTAAATACCAATCAAATTGAATCAGTATGAAAACATATACGAAGAACATTTAAAACACATATCAAAGTTGCAAAACATCATGTTCATTTATATGCCAAAGAAGCTGCATATAAATTCAACAAAATACCTACTTTTGAAATTGTAATGCTATGTTTCATTTAAAAATGTGGGGAGAAGTCCGTAGATAGGCTTTTCTCAGCATTTATGTGATAAAATTTAAAAATAGTACATAAAGGGAGAAAAGCCTTTTTTAATTCAATAATTAAGTTATGTTCTTCATTAAAATTTGCCGTTCTTTTTCAATTCATTGTCATGAATTTTTTAAATTTTCTAATAAAAGTTCATCAAATACTAAAAACTTTTTATTATTATAAAGAGAAAATAACTCTTGATAAAGATGATGAACAATATTTAAAAATCAAAATAATGAATCTGCTTTAATTAAACTATTAAAAATATAGTAAGGTCATCACTATTAATTGTTTTTATTAATTGTTTACAATACTTTCTTTCTATTTTTGTACTTGTAATCTTAGAAATTATTTCTTTTCTAAAATCCTTAATATTTTTTTGCTTTTTATTATCAGAACCTATTTATTGACTTTCTGTAGGCACTTCTTTACATCCTTTCAAATAAAAAACCCATTTATTTTATTAAAAATAAAACAATGAGCTTGAAAAACATATTTTTTTAAATTTTCATTAAAATAAGCAAAGGAACAATTCTAAAATAAATTAGTTATAATTTATTTGAAAAAGTTAATTAACAATCTCTAAAATCTCTTGTTAATTACCTATAATAATGCATATAGTTTACCTCTAATATTTAAGATAACTATTGCTAAATAATAGCATGTATAAAATGTATTGCAAATAATATACAAAAATCATACTTTATATTACATTAATTTTACTAATTAAAATGATAAATAAAACCAGATTCAATTAACTTTAACACTTTTATTATTAAATAAATTTTATTTTGTAAATAAAATATGGCTTTTCTCAACATTTATGTGATAAAATTTAAAAATAGTACATAAAGGGAGAAAAGCCAATTATTATTAATAAAAGTAATTGAAATGAAGCTCGCAAACTATTAGATCCAACTATCAAATTAATCAATATCAAATATCAAGATAGTTGAGCGCGTGATATGGGACCAATTTATTTAATAAATAAAAAAGGACAACGAAGAGCTGTTCATTTTCACTTCACTGCATGAGGCATGAAAAATGAACCAAGTGTTAATCCACCCAGTTGAAATTGAAATTATGAAATTGATAATAAAGTTGGAATTGAAATGACTAAAAATAGTAACATTGATTATTATCAAGCACCAATTTTATTAGAAGGCAGAAGCATTCATCAAGATGGTGAAGGAACAATTTATACTACAGAAGAATGTTTATTAAACCCTAATCGAAATCCTGATTTAACAAAAGAAGAGATTGAAGAACATTTAAAACAATATTTAAATGCACAAAAAATAATATAAATTCCTCGTGGTGTTTATAATGATGAAATAAGTAGTCATGTTGATAATCTACTACATATCATTACACCTGGTCATGTTGTTTTAACATGAACTGATGATAAAAATGATCCTCAATATGAGCGTAGTTTAGAAGCTTTAACGTTTCTTAAAAATAGTACAGATGCTAAAAGGACGAAAAATAAAAGTAACTAAATTACACCAACTAGCACCATTATTTATAACTAAGTCAGAGGCAGAAAATCGTGAAAAAAAGTCCTCGTTTTGCTAATCGTACCGAAGGATTTCGTATGCCAGCTAGTTATGTTAATTTCTATATTACAAATAAAACAATCATTATTCCCATTTTTAATGACCCAATATGGGATAAAAACGCAATTAATGTTTTACAAAATTGTTTTCTTAATCATAAAATTAATTCATTTTATACACGTTAAGTACTATTAAGTGGTGGCAATATTAACTGTATAACACAACAAGAATTATAAAAATAACAAATAAGCAAATTAAAACAATAAATCCCTTCTAATTTAAAAGGGATTTTTATTCTAAAATTAATGTAAGAACAATTTAAAAAATAAATAATTTTAGGCTTTTCTCCCTTTATGTACTATTTTTAAATTTTATCACATAAATGTTGAGAAAAGCCTATCTACGGACTTCTCCCCACATTTTTAAATGAAACATAGCATTACAGTTTCAAAAGTAGGTATCTTGTTGAATTTATATGCAGCTTCTTTGGCATATAAATGAACATGATGTTTTGCAACTTTGATATGTGTTTTAAATGTTCTTCGTATATGTTTTCATACTGATTCAATTTGATTGGTATTTACGCCAATTTTTGAAACATAACCATCTTGATGGTTAACTGTTTTGTGATTAGGGAAAAGTGATTTGAAATCACGATATCCTTTTCAAGAATCAGTATGTACATCACACTTTGAAGAAATATGGTTTCTTGCAAACTGCAAAAGATTTTTACTTTTTGCGTTTTTGATTACTTTCACAATTAAATTATTGGTTGTTTTTTCATAAATCCCAACAATTAATGTTTTATTTATCAAAGATCTTCCTTGTTTTTTAAAACCCATATGTGAAAGATACATTTCATCCATTTGCACTATGCCCTCAACAATAAATTGATGTTCTTGTTTGGCAATACGATTTCTGATTTCATGACCCATTCTTCAAGCAGTTTTCAAAGTCACACCCAATTCTTTTGCAACATCAGTTGATGTAATTCCATGTTTGGTGTTTATTCATCTAAAGATGAGATAAAATCAAAATCTCAAAGGTGTTTGTGACTTGTAAAAAAATGGTGCCATGAAGAATACTAAATGTTTGATGACATTTCAAACATCTTATTCTTCTTAAATTAGAAGTATTCAAACTTGTTCAAGAACACATGATACATTTGTTTTTCTTCAAACTTGCTATATATTTTAAACAATCCTGTTCTGTTTGAAAAGCATTGTTGAACTCATTCAATTTCATTGTTTCCTCCACAAGTACATGTGGGGAGAAGTCCGTAATTTTATTTCTTTATTATTAGAAAGAAATAAAAACCCATTTGTTCAAGATTAACTTAATTCATTTTTAAATTCATAAATATGAATATCAGTTTTATCAACAACAAAACCAATAACATACGAAATACCACAAAGAAAATCAATAATTCTTCTTCGATCATTTTCAACAGTTGTTGTTAAATTAACTTTAATTGGTTTTTGTAAAATCATAGCATTAGCAATTGATTCAATTTCTTGATAATTTTTAGGAGCAAATTCTTGTATTTGTTCTTGAAAACTGGTTTTATAATTACTATTTTCATCATTGTCTTTATATTTTTTACTTCTTCATCCCATAATTAATTAAACTCCCTTTCGTCTTCGTAAAAATGATGGTAAATCATCATCTGCTTCCATTGCTGCTTCTTGGACTAAATTTTGTTTTTCTTCTTCTTTTTTCTTTGTTTGTTCTTTAATTTCTTCACTTAAATATTGAGTCTTATTGGTAATAAATTCATGATTATCAACTTTTGAACTATAAACAAAATTATTAGCATTAGCACCTTCTTCATCAAAACCAGTGGCAATAACTGTTACAATCATTTCATCATTTAAATTTTCATTAACAGCAACACCAAAAATGATATTAACATCATTACCCGCAGCATCACGAACTAAATCAACAGCAATATTAGCATCAGTTAATGTCATTGTTGTTCCACCAGTAACATTAACAATAGCATTTTTAGCACCCTTAATTGTCACATCATCAAGTAAAGGAGAAGAAATAGCTTTTGTTGCGGCTTGTTTAGCTTTATGTTCACCCTTTGACATTCCAATACCAAATAAGGCATTACCTTTATTTTCAATAATAGTACGAACATCAGCAAAATCTAAATTTATTAAAGCAGGAACAGCAATTAAGTCAGTAATAGTCTGTACACCTTGACGTAAAATATTATCTGCTTCTTTAAACGAATCTTTAAGAGGGATATTACCAATTACTTGTAATAATTTATCATTAGAAATAATAATAATTGCATCAACTTGTTTCTTTAAATTTTCAATTCCAACTACGGCATGAGCATTACGATTACGTCCTTCAAATTTAAATGGTTTAGTAACAATAGCAATTGTTAAAGCACCACATTCTTTAGCAATTCTTGCAACAATTGATGCAGCACCAGTACCAGTACCACCACCCATACCAGCAGCAATAAAAACCATATCTGCACCATCTAAAGCACGTTTAATCTCTGCTTCACTTTCAATTGCGGCTTGTTTACCAATTTCGGGATTAGCTCCTGCTCCAAGTCCCTTTGATAATTCTTTGCCCAAAATAATTTTATTTTCAGCCGGTGATGCATTAACTACTTGTGCATCAGTATTAGCAACATAAAAATCAACACCTTGTACCTCTGCTTCAATCATTCTATTAACAGCATTATTACCAGCACCACCAATACCAATTACCCGAATTGATGCTATTGGTTTAAATTGTGAATTATTATGTTCCATTTTATTTTCCTCCTGAGTAATCAAATTGTCTTCTTCTATTTACTACCATCATTATACTGATAATTTGGTTGAAAGGGGGAATTATAATGCTTATTATCATGATTATTAGAATGCGTATAATGATTTAATTTTGATACAATTTCTGGTTTATGTATTGATGAAATATAATTATTACTAAAAACATTTACTAAATGTTGGTAGTGAGTATTACCGATTAAAGTAGTTCACTGATAACTATATGCACCAGGAGTTTGGCTGAGCATATATTTTACTTCTTTTAGTTTGCTATTATTTTTAAAATAGTTGGCAAAACCACATAAACCAATAGTAATTCCCGTAAAAATAATTTCCATATCTGAACTATTATTATCACTAACTTCATCAAGAAAATATTCAATACAAGAAATAATTTCATTAATTTGTTTTTTAACTGTTGCTTGTAAATCAGTTTTTGTTAAACGAACAATAGATTTTGTTTGGTCATCAACATACTTATCAACAACAACATCGCATAAATAATTACTACTTATATTAATAATTTTTTGTAAATATCTTTCAGCTTTATCATAACCACAATGCATTTGCTTCATTAATGATTGAATTATTTGATTTCAACCAATTTTAATATTAGTTGTTGCAAATAATACTGAATTACTAAAAACACTAATCTTAGTACTATTAATATTTCAATCAACTAAAACTGTATTACGATTAAAATCAGTATTTTTAATATTACATACTAATGCAAATTGATCTAAAGTAACCGTTAACAATTCTGTTTCGGCATTAGTTAATACTTCGAGGTGAGAATTATATAAACTTTTAGGTAATGAATAAACTAAAGCATCAACATGCATAACTTGTCCTTTTTTAGCAATTGGTAATTGTTCATTACCAATTGCATGATCAACTTTAAAATTGTATGGTTTAGTTAAACAAATAATTTCACTATTATCAATAGTAATGTTTTTAGCCATTTCAATCACTTTACTACAATCTTCATCAGTAATAATGTGATTAGCATCTTTAAAGTCAAGTGATGCTTGTGATTGATAAATTTTTAAATTATTTGAAGGTAAAGTTAAGGCAATACGTTGTACTTTTATATTTAAAGTATTATTAATTTTATTAATAATTTGCCTTAATAACTTACCTGTAGCAATTGAATTAATAATTACACCATTTTCAGAAAACTGTTCAGTATCAACAGTTTCTTTATATAAAACCTGAATTTGATTATTAACATAATTATTAACCATAACTTTTAAACTAAAATCTTCAATTTGACATACAACATATAGTTCTTGAAAATTCATATTGCTCACCTCCAAACGTTTTTACGAATCAATATAAGTAATAACTCTTAGTTTTGCACTTCGTGCTCTTGGATTTTTATTTATTTCATCAGGCTTTGGTGTAATTGGTTTTTTAATTATTAACTGATATTTTGTTTTTCAATTATTGTGAACTGGTAATTTAGCATATAATTGTGCTTGTGGATCAATTAAAACTTCATTAAAAGTTTGTTTAACAATACGATCTTCTAAAGAATGAAAACTAATAACAACAATTCTACCATTAGAATTTAATAATTTCAAAGATTGTTTTAAAGAAGATTTTAATGTTTCTAACTCGTTATTAACAGCAATTCTTAATGCTTGAAAAGTCTTTTTGGCAGGATGATGATGCTTATTTAATACTCTTACTGGTAATGATTTTTTAATAATCGTAACCAATTGTAAAGTGGTATCAATTGGTTGAAAAGCTCTTGTTTTAATAATATTTTTAGCAATACTACTAGCAAATACTTCTTCACCATAATTTTTAATAATTGTTTTTAATTGCTCATAATTATAATTATTAACAATATCTCACGCATTTAATTTTTGACTTTGATCCATACGCATATCTAACTTAGCATCTTTCATATAACTAAATCCTCTAATATCTTCATCAACTTGTGGTGATGATATACCTAAATCATATAATATACCATCAACTTTAGTAATATTTCTTTTTAAAAGCTCAGATTGAATATTAGCAAAATTACTTTTAATTATTTCATATTTATCTTTGAAATCTTTTAAAATAATTTTACTATTATCAATGGCCATTTGATCTTGATCAAAAGCATATAGTTTGCCAGAGGTAAGTTTTGATAGTATAACTTTACTATGACCTGCTCGTCCTAATGTACAATCGACATAAATACCATCAGGTTTAATATTTAAGAAATCAATTGCTTCTGTTAACATTACAGAAATGTGTCTTGCATTGATATTATTCATAATTTTTATATCTCATCTAGAGCTGCTGCCGCTGACTCAAATTTATCCTTGGTATCTTGATTAAAACTATTTCAATTAGTTTCTGATCAAATCTCAATTTTATTGGATAGTCCAATCATAATTACTTTTTGTTTAATATCAGCTAGTGTCAATAATGAATGTGGAATATTAATGCGACCTTTGCTATCAATAGTTAATTCTTCTGAATTAGCAAATACTTGTCTTGCTAAAATTCTGGCTTCTTTCTGACCTTCGGATTGTGATAAGATTTTATTTTGTCATTTAATAAATTCAATTTCGTTACGAATAACTAAACAGCCTTCAAAACCTTTAGAAACAATAACAATCTCATTGTTATGAAAATAACTTCTAAACTTAGAAGGAATTAACATTCGTTTCTTTTCATCTAATGTTGACAATGATTGTCCTAGTAGCATAATATCACCCACACTTTCCCACTATTACCCATATTATATAACCTTTGGCATATAATTGCAATTGATTACTTTAAATGTATGACTAGTCAGTAAAATAAAAGAGCATACAATAATAAAAATAAAAACTCATTTACTTTAAAAAAATAAAGAAATGAGTTAAAACTTTTTAAACTTACCGTTTGTCAATATTATATGCTTTTATAAAAAACAAATATAATATTTTATTATATTATTCTAAGTTTTATTATAGTTAATTACTTAGAAATTAAATACTTTTGATCAAATTAAATAGTGTTATTAATAAAAAAGTTTTTAAATTTAGGTAATTTATTAGAATCAGAAATTGCTGAACCAACAGCAAAATGAGTATGATCTAGTACATTGGATACATCTCACTTTGAAAGATCTTGATCAAATAATACTGAGTCAGCAAACATACCAGTCATAATTCTTACATTGGATACATCTCAAGTTGACAAATCCTGATTAAATGATTTCGCACGAGTAAAGATATAACTCAAAGATGTTATTTCTGATGGTAATTGTTTTGGAACTTCTTCAATTATTTCTGGCATTCTAACAACTTGAATTTCACCTTGTTGATTTTTATAAAAACCAATTTGAATAACTTTTTTACTTTCTATGTCCGACAAATCAATTTCATTATTTGTTATTTGTTTGTCATTTTTGTCAATGTAAATTGTATCTTGTTGTGTTTTACTTTGAATGTAATTAGTTGTAATATTAGTTTTTTTTCAATTGTATTTAAAATATTGATTAAATTTCCTGTGGTTATTGCAAGTGTTAAAACACTTAATGTTGTTAATAATGATTTCATAATTAGTCCCCTTTATTTTCCCCAATAACTTTTTTCTTAAATCTATAAGTTATCTATATTTTAAATTGTTTAAAGAGAAATGCAATAACTGACTTGTATATTAAGATACTTTTTAAATTAAAATATCTAATTATTGAAGAAAATTATTAAAAATTATTGACTAATATGAAATAATTTTATTTTAAAGATTTTACTTGTAAGAAAATTATCATTTTTAAATGTAATATCATAACTTTTATTATCTAAATTATTTTTAATTTTATAACTTAAAACTGCACTAACACTACCATCATCATGTTTAAATGTATTCATTGCAATATCACTTAAAGTAAAATAACTATTATTGTTAATATCAAAATATTTACTATACATATCTTTATATAAATTTTCTTGGTCCTTTAACATATTATCAAGAATACCATTATGATGTGCTTTATCAACTATTATATTTAGTAAGGAATTTAAACTACTAGTAGGAGTATTTAATCAATTAGAAAAGTTTGCAAGAACACTATCTTGTTTAAAATTAGTTTCACCACCAAATTGAACACCTAATAATTGTAATATTTCTTTAGTTTTACTAATATTATCTGTTGTTGGATGATTAATAATATATTTAAGATTATTTAAAGCATTAATAAAATCTTTACTACCGAAAGTTAAATCTAAATATTTTGCTAAATCTTTTAAATCAATTAATGGATTTGTTGTTAAATATTTATTAGTAAACTCAAATATTTTATTAATTGTGTCACTAATTGGAACATTTTTAATTGCTGATTCTAAACTATTAACAACTTGTTGAGGAATATCACTAATAGCTGAAATAAAAGAAAATTTCTTTTGAATCTCAGGTAATGTTCAATATGAATCAGTTCATGCAAAGGTAGCTTTCGCAATAATATCTTCACCAAAAGGTCCGGTCATTAAATTGGTAACTAATTTAAGCATATTATCTTTTGAAGATATTAATTCTTGAAAAATAGTTAATACTTTTTTTAGTTGAACTGTATTATTTTTAAGTCGTGTTTTATCATCTCAATTAATACTATCAATACCAAGAGTTGGATTATTTAATTTTAATACTTCACTTTTAACCATTGGTATTATTGTTTTTATTAAATAAGGTCATGCCACTGGATTTGTTAAAATCTTATTAAGAGTTTCACTAAATGTAACATTAAAATTATCAGAATTAAAACCGATAGGTCCAGCACCTCATAAAGCATATTTAATATTATTGCTAATCATTTCACCAATATATTTTCCTGATATTGACTTAAACATATAATTAAAATTAACACCAGCTATATATTCATAAAATTGATTTCAATTTCAATTTTTTGCTTCATCTTTAACATAGTGTCACTTTTCATGACTTGGAATATTTCAAGCTTGAGCAAATTTCGCTTTCTTTGACATATAATCTTGCATTTTTTCAAAAGTAGTATTACCACTAAAATTATCTTCTTGATCTCAATCTGCTAATAATTCATCAATAGTATTAGTTATAATTGGAATATAATTAGTATAAGATAAGTAATCATTAATATTTGGTATTAAATTTTTAATATTTTTTAACATTCCATCAATCATATTAACAGTATCATCATTAGATAAAATAGAATTATTTAAATAATTTTTAACCATTGGCAATATGTCATGATAACTACTATAGCTATTAATATTATTAGTGATAGAATCAACTTTAGATTGATTAATACCATTACGTTGAAATAAAGACTGAATAGTATTAATACTATTACCATCTAAGTTACTAGTTCAATCATTAATAAAATCATTTCCAGTATTCTTACCTGTAAGATTATCAATTTGAATAGAAGGGGTTTGATTATACATATCATTTAATAAATTATTAGTATTAAAACCTTTATTTTTACCAATTAATAACGATTTACCAACAATAGAGGTTTCATTAGCATACTTAGTTGCTGTTTTAGTATCAATATTGTTGTTAGCAAAATTATTAATACTAATATTGTTTGTATCAATTGTGAATGCTAAAAGCGACATGCTAGAACTTAATAAAAGGCTGGTAGTAAAAAATAAATTTAATTTTCGTCTCATATTTTACACTCCATTTATAATGATTTTCTTATTATTATAAACTATTACAAAATAATGTACAGTAAATTTTATTTTTAAAAAAAATATCTACTAATAAGTTAAATTAGTAGATACTTAATACATTTTAATTATGAATTTAATTAGATATTCCGTTTTTGTTAAGTTAGGACTAATAACTAGTAAAGGAATATTTATAAATTTATGAGAAAGTATGTTTATTATGTTTTTTTGTTGTAGAAGCATTAGTTTGTGTTTTATTAAAAACATGTGTTGGTTTAACTGAATGATTATTCTCTTGACTAAAATGAGAATATTTTTTGTGTTGATGTAATTTATTACTACATTTATTAAACAAATGTTTAATCAAATGTAAGGAATTTACTATACAGTGATGATGGTAACATAAAATATCAACAATATTAGTTAATAAATAATTAACATTTTTATTAGTTTCCAAATTATGTTGGATAGGTTTTTCTAAAATGCTATAAAAGGTAGGAATAATATTATTATGATTAGCGATATCTCTTGCCTGTAAATATGTTAACATTTCCAATACTTTTTTATTATTTACTAAATCATTATTACTTTTAAACTTTCTATTCTTGATAATGCTAATATGATAAGAATTTGGATCACATAAACGATATTTTATTTTCCTTGATGATTTTATTTTCTTTTTTCTTAATTTCAGAAAAAATATTACGGACTTCTCCCCACATGTACTTGTGGAGAAAACAATGAAATTGAATGAGTTCAACAATGCTTTTCAAACAGAACAGGATTGTTTAAAATATATAGCAAGTTTGAAGAAAAACAAATGTATCATGTGTTCTTGAACAAGTTTGAATACTTCTAATTTAAGAAGAATAAGATGTTTGAAATGTCATCAAACATTTAGTATTCTTCATTGCACCATTTTTTACAAGTCACAAACAACTTTGAGATTTTGATTTTATCTCATCTTTAGATGAATAAACACCAAACATGGAATTACATCAACTGATGTTGCAAAAGAATTGGGTGTGACTTTGAAAACTGCTTGAAGAATGGGTCATGAAATCAGAAATCGTATTGCCAAACAAGAACATCAATTTATTGTTGAGGGCATAGTGCAAATGGATGAAATGTACCTTTCACATATGGGTTTTAAAAAACAAGGAAGATCTTTGATAAATAAAACATTAATTGTTGGGATTTATGAAAAAACAACCAATAATTTAATTGTGAAAGTAATCAAAAACGCAAAAAGTAAAAATCTTTTGCAGTTTGCAAGAAACCATATTTCTTCAAAGTGTGATGTACATACTGATTCTTGAAAAGGATATCGTGATTTCAAATCACTTTTCCCTAATCACAAAACAGTTAACCATCAAGATGGTTATGTTTCAAAAATTGGCGTAAATACCAATCAAATTGAATCAGTATGAAAACATATACGAAGAACATTAAAACACATATCAAAGTTGCAAAACATCATGTTCATTTATATGCCAAAGAAGCTGCATATAAATTCAACAATATACCTACTTTTGAAACTGTAATGCTATGTTTCATTTAAAAATGTGGGGAGAAGTCCGTAGATAGGCTTTTCTCAGCATTTATGTGATAAAATTTAAAAATAGTACATAAAGGGAGAAAAGCCAAATATTATTATAAAACCAATTAAAAAAATAATACTCATGCTAATAATGTAGATTAGACACACTTTTTGGACTAATAAAAGTTTTTATAACTTTATATTATTAGTTGAGGTGTAGTTTAAAATGAAATATTTAACGGACTTCTCCCCACATGTACTTGTGGAGGAAACAATGAAATTGAATGAGTTCAACAATGCTTTTCAAACAGAACAGGATTGTTTAAAATATATAGCAAGTTTGAAGAAAAACAAATGTATCATGTGTTCTTGAACAAGTTTAAATACTTCTAATTTAAGAAGAATAAGATGTTTGAAATGTCATCAAACATTTAGTATTCTTCATGGCACCATTTTTTACAAGTCACAAACACCTTTGAGATTTTGATTTTATCTCATCTTTAGATGAATAAACACCAAACATGGAATTACATCAACTGATGTTGCAAAAGAATTGGGTGTGACTTTGAAAACTGCTTGAAGAATGGGTCATCAAATCAGAAATCGTATTGCCAAACAAGAACATCAATTTATTGTTGAGGGCATAGTGCAAATGGATGAAATGTATCTTTCACATATGGTTGGCATTGGTTAGATAAGTTTACTTTCTTGTCTTCAAATCTGTACAAATTGGTTTGGAGACATTTTTAATCGTAAAATCATTCTATCATTATTTCATCAGTTAATAAATTTTCTTAATGCTTCTGTAAAATGTTTAATGCTATTAAACTTGTTACCAAACATAATTTTAAAATCTCTTTTGATTCAGCGATTTAAACATTCACTTACTTGGTTGCCTTTAAATCCTGATAAACTTTTTGAATGAATTAAAGTTTTACTTTTATTAAAACTATTTGTAACTATTTTACTAGTATTACCTGAACCTAAATCAGACTGGATAAATGTTGCAAATATTTTATGTTCTTTACGACTTGCCTTTGTTACTTGATTAAGAACATTTAAAATGGTTATTGCATTTTCACTTTTATTAATTTTTCAACCAACTATAGCATTACTATTCATATCTGTAGCAATTTCTAATAATAATTTAGTTTTTTTATTATTAATAATTAATTCTTTAAATCAAGTACCATCGATGCCAACTTTTTCAAGATAAGTATTACTGGTAAAATTACGTTTTAATAAATCTTGGAAATTTGATTTTAAGGAATTAGATTTCGCTCTACGCTGTTTTTTGGGTTTGGTTAATAGTTTGATATTATTATCTTCTAATAACCTCATAATGCTGTTTTTACTGCATTTAAGATTGGTGTTGTTTTTCTTTAATTCTAATCTCACCTTTTCTAAACTAGTAATTTTAATTATTTTATCTTTGTTGCTAATAACAACAATTTTATTTAATTCTTTTAATAACTCATTATCAATTTTTGTTTGATATTTCTTTTTACCGTTTTTTATTCATTTATAATATGCAACTTTACTGAAAGGTAACAAACTAATTATGTCATTAATTCCATAATTTTTATTTCTATATTTATCAACTATTAAAAAACATTTACTTTTCAATAATTTACTATTTAAAATATTTTGATTGTTTTTTAATTCTTTATCACAGAATTGTTTTTGTCTTAAAAATTCATTTTTTATTTTTTCTTTTAGTAGTGACTTTTTGAGTTTTTTATTTTCAAGTTTTAAATTTTTATCTTTGATATTCACTTTATCTATTTGATGATTTGTTTGAAAAGTATGAATAGTAATTAATTTATTATTTTTTTGATATTTTTTTACTCAATTATAAATTAATGATCTGGTTGATAATTGATATTTGGTTTTAATATCAATGGTTTTTAATTTTTTAATCACTACATATTCATTTAAAACATCTAGGGCATTGGTTAGATAAGTTTACTTTCTTGTCTTCAAATCTGTACAAATTGGTTTGGAGACATTTTTAATCGTAAAATCATTCTATCATTATTTCATCAGTTAATAAATTTTCTTAATGCTTCTGTGAAATGTTTAATGCTATTAAACTTGTTACCAAACATAATTTTAAAATCTCTTTTGATTCATCGATTTAAACATTCACTTACTTGGTTGCCTTTAAATCCTGATAAACTTTTTGAATGAATTAAAGTTTTACTTTTATTAAAACTATTTGTAACTATTTTACTAGTATTACCTGAACCTAAATCAGACTGGATAAATGTTGCAAATATTTTATGTTCTTTACGACTTGCCTTTGTTACTTGATTAAGAACATTTAAAATGGTTATTGCATTTTCACTTTTATTAATTTTTCAACCAACTATAGCATTACTATTCATATCTGTAGCAATTTCTAATAATAATTTAGTTTTTTTATTATTAATAATTAATTCTTTAAATCAAGTACCATCGATGCCAACTTTTTCAAGATAAGTATTACTGGTAAAATTACGTTTTAATAAATCTTGGAAATTTGATTTTAAGGCATTAGATTTCGCTCTACGCTGTTTTTTGGGTTTGGTTAATAGTTTGATATTATTATCTTCTAATAACCTCATAATGCTGTTTTTACTGCATTTAAGATTGGTGTTGTTTTTCTTTAATTCTAATCTCACCTTTTCTAAACTAGTAATTTTAATTATTTTATCTTTGTTGCTAATAACAACAATTTTATTTAATTCTTTTAATAACTCATTATCAATTTTTGTTTGATATTTCTTTTTACCATTTTTTATTCATTTATAATATGCAACTTTACTGATAGGTAACAAACTAATTATGTCATTAATTCCATAATTTTTATTTCTATATTTATCAACTATTAAAAAACATTTACTTTTCAATAATTTACTATTTAAAATATTTTGATTGTTTTTTAATTCTTTATCACAGAATTGTTTTTGTCTTAAAAATTCATTTTTTATTTTTTCTTTTAGTAGTGACTTTTTGAGTTTTTTATTTTCAAGTTTTAAATTTTTATCTTTGATATTCACTTTATCTATTTGATGATTTGTTTGAAAAGTATGAATAGTAATTAATTTATTATTTTTTTGATATTTTTTTACTCAATTATAAATTAATGATCTGGTTGATAATTGATATTTGGTTTTAATATCAATGGTTTTTAATTTTTTAATCACTACATATTCATTTAAAACATCTAGTTTAATTTTTCTTGTATAAACTTTATATTTCATCTTTACTCCTTAACTATTAATTATTTAAACTAATCATACTGTCTAGATTAAAAATTATAGGAGTAAACTTAACTAACTTATGCCGTTTTAAAAAACAAGGAAGATCTTTGATAAATAAAACATTAATTGTTGGGATTTATGAAAAAACAACCAATAATTTAATTGTGAAAGTAATCAAAAACGCAAAAAGTAAAAATCTTTTGCAGTTTGCAAGAAACCATATTTCTTCAAAGTGTGATGTACATACTGATTCTTGAAAAGGATATCGTGATTTCAAATCACTTTTCCCTAATCACAAAACAGTTAACCATCAAGATTGTTATGTTTCAAAAATTGGCGTAAATACCAATCAAATTGAATCAGTATGAAAACATATACGAAGAACATTTAAAACACATATCAAAGTTGCAAAACATCATGTTCATTTATATTCCAAAGAAGCTGCATATAAATTCAACAAGATACCTACTTTTGAAACTGTAATGCTATGTTTCATTTAAAAATGTGAGGAGAAGTCCGTAGATAGGCTTTTCTCAGCATTTATGTGATAAAATTTAAAAATAGTACATAAAGGGAGAAAAGCCATATTTAATTAATAGTGCTGATTTTACTAAATTTGATTATAAATTTAACAAGTTTGTAGAAAATTATAAAAATGATAAAAATATTAATAAAGTTAATATTTATTATCGTAAATTTAGAAAATTTTGTTTTATTTTTAAAAATAAAAATTCTTGTAAAGAAATAATTTCTCAATTACATATGCCAAAGCAAACTTTTTATTATTGAGCTAAACGTTTTTATGATATTTTCTACAAAAATAAACCTTTTGAAGAATTATTATTTAAATCAACAAAACCTAAAAATATTAAATATTTGTATAATTTGGAATTATCAGAAAAATTTATAAACTATTTTGTTCAGTATAAAGAAGAGTTTGGTATAGGTGCTTTTCAATTTTGTTATTTAATAAGACATATTGATGATATTAGGTTTAATTTTTTGCCAAAACCTTCGGTTAAAACTATATATCGTTGATTAAAACGTTTTGGTTTTTATTCACAAAAAACTATTAAGAAAAAACATTTGAGATATGAAGTAAAAGAAACTGGATTATTGCAGACTGATATTAAAGTAGTATCAGATTATATAACAGGAAGTAAAAGATGATATATTATTTATTTTATTGATGAAAAAACTCGAATTAATTATTGTTATCCATCTGAACAAGCACAAACCAGAGATATTGTAAATGCTACTAAAAATGCTTTAAATTTTTATGAAAAATTGGGAATTAAAATTAAAAGAATTAGAACTGATAATGGTAGTCAATAGGCATAAGTTAGTTAAGTTTACTCCTATAATTTTTAATCTAGACAGTATGATTAGTTTAAATAATTAATAGTTAAGGAGTAAAGATGAAATATAAAGTTTATACAAGAAAAATTAAACTAGATGTTTTAAATGAATATGTAGTGATTAAAAAATTAAAAACCATTGATATTAAAACCAAATATCAATTATCAACCAGATCATTAATTTATAATTGAGTAAAAAAATATCAAAAAAATAATAAATTAATTACTATTCATACTTTTCAAACAAATCATCAAATAGATAAAGTGAATATCAAAGATAAAAATTTAAAACTTGAAAATAAAAAACTCAAAAAGTCACTACTAAAAGAAAAAATAAAAAATGAATTTTTAAGACAAAAACAATCCTGTGATAAAGAATTAAAAAACAATCAAAATATTTTAAATAGTAAATTATTGAAAAGTAAATGTTTTTTAATAGTTGATAAATATAGAAATAAAAATTATGGAATTAATGACATAATTAGTTTGTTACCTATCAGTAAAGTTGCATATTATAAATGAATAAAAAACGGTAAAAAGAAATATCAAACAAAAATTGATAATAAATTAGGCTTTTCTCTCTTTATGTACTATTTTTAAATTTTATCACATAAATGCTGAGAAAAGACTATCTACGGACTTCTCCCCACATTTTTAAATGAAACCTAGCATTACAGTTTCAAAAGTAGGTATCTTGTTGAATTTATATGCAGCTTCTTTGGAATATAAATGAACATGATGTTTTGCAACTTTGATATGTGTTTTAAATGTTCTTCGTATATGTTTTCATACTGATTCAATTTGATTGGTATTTACGCCAATTTTTGAAACATAACCATCTTGATGGTTAACTGTTTTGTGATTAGGGAAAAGTGATTTGAAATCACGATATCCTTTTCAAGAATCAGTATGTACACCACACTTTGAAGAAATATGGTTTCTTGCAAACTGCAAAAGATTTTTACTTTTTGCGTTTTTGATTACTTTCACAATTAAATTATTGGTTGTTTTTTCATAAATCCCAACAATTAATGTTTTATTTATCAAAGATCTTCCTTGTTTTTTAAAACCCATATGTGAAAGATACATTTCATCCATTTGCACTATGCCCTCAACAATAAATTGATGTTCTTGTTTGGCAATACGATTTCTGATTTCATGACCCATTCTTCAAGCAGTTTTCAAAGTCACACCCAATTCTTTTGCAACATCAGTTGATGTAATTCCATGTTTGGTGTTTATTCATCTAAAGATGAGATAAAATCAAAATCTCAAAGGTGTTTGTGACTTGTAAAAAATGGTGCCATGAAGAATACTAAATGTTTGATGACATTTCAAACATCTTATTCTTCTTAAATTAGAAGTATTCAAACTTGTTCAAGAACACATGATACATTTGTTTTTCTTCAAACTTGCTATATATTTTAAACAATCCTGTTCTGTTTGAAAAGCATTGTTGAACTCATTCAATTTCATTGTTTTCTCCACAAGTACATGTGGGGAGAAGTCCGATAAATTATTAAAAGAATTAAATAAAATTGTTGTTATTAGCAACAAAGATAAAATAATTAAAATTACTAGTTTAGAAAAGGTGAGATTAGAATTAAAGAAAAACAACACCAATCTTAAATGCAGTAAAAACAGCATTATGAGGTTATTAGAAGATAATAATATCAAACTATTAACCAAAAACCCAAAAAACAGCGTAGAGCGAAATCTAATGCCTTAAAATCAAATTTCCAAGATTTATTAAAACGTAATTTTACCAGTAATACTTATCTTGAAAAAGTTGGCATCGATGGTACTTGATTTAAAGAATTAATTATTAATAATAAAAAAAACTAAATTATTATTAGAAATTGCTACAGATATGAATAGTAATGCTATAGTTGGTTGAAAAATTAATAAAATTGAAAATGCAATAACCATTTTAAATGTTCTTAATCAAGTAACAAAGGCAAGTCGTAAAGAACATAAAATATTTGCAACATTTATCCAATCTGATTTAGGTTCAGGTAATACTAGTAAAATAGTTACAAATAGTTTTAATAAAAGTAAAACTTTAATTCATTCAAAAAGTTTATCAGGATTTAAAGGCAACCAAGTAAGTGAATGTTTAAATCGCTGAATCAAAAGAGATTTTAAAATTATGTTTGGTAACAAGTTTAATAGCATTAAACATTTCACAGAAGCATTAAGAAAATTTATTAACTGATGAAATAATGATAGAATGATTTTACGATTAAAAATGTCTCCAAACCAATTTGTACAGATTTGAAGACAAGAAAGTAAACTTATCTAAACAATGCCTACACTTGTGGAAAACCACAAAGGAATCGTTGATTTACAAATTTTTGTAATAAAAAAGGTATAGTTCATGAAACTACACCGTTTAGATCACCACAGAGTAATGGTAAGATTGAAAGATTTCATAGAAATTGAAGTAATTTATTTGAAATAAAACCATATTTAAATAGTGATTTTAGTTTATTTCAAAAATTAGTTAATTCTTTTCAAGAATATTATAACAATTCTAAACCACATAAATCATTAGGGTTAATGACTCCTATGGATTATTTTGATAAACTTTTATTAGATGGAAAATAGTCCAAAATGTCTGTACTACCTTACATACTCATGATAATAATTAAAATAACTATTAACTTCATATGTTACTCCCTAATATTTTATTTTTAATTAATAAGTATTAATTTAACATTTTATTTTATAAAATAAAATACTTTTTATTAAAAATAATAACGTTTAACAGAACCTATCTTTCTTTCAACTAAACTAAATAAGATAAAGATAAAAATAAATCTTAAAATTTCAATACCAAGTAAAATAAATAATATAATTACTGAATGATTATTAAAATTAAAAATATTATTATTATATTCATCAGGTCTTGGTAGGTTAGGACTAAAATAAAGTACTACTAAAGTTAAAGCAAAAGCTAAAGTAGCAATAATCGCATTTAAGGGTACTATTACTAGACCAGCACTTACTTTTTTGATAATACCTACTTTTAAAGTTTTACTTTTATTACACAATTTAAAAAGATAGTAGTAAATAAAATAAAAAGAAACAATAAATAAAATATTAGCAATATTATCAAAGAAAATTTGAATTGGTGGATGATCACTATCTGCTAATAAATGTAATCAAGGTTCGATAATACCAATTGCTAATGTATAATATAAACCAATAATTGGTAAAGCAAAAGCAATAATTAATGAATCAAAAATTCTTAATGGTAAAATTACCCCCATAAACTGAATAGGTATTTCAATTAATGAAGAAGCAACAGCTAATCCCAATAAAATTCCTGTCAAAGTAATATTAAAAATTTGTTGTTTTGAATTAATCTTTATTTTTTTCTTTGTTTTTATATCTACTTTTTCTTTTTCTTGGTCAACACTTTTAACTATCATTATAACTTCTCCTTTTTAAAATAGGTATTTAATTAAGTAAATACTTATTTATAAAAATTATAAATTATTTTTAATTAAAAAACAAGAAATTTATTAAATTTTTATAAAAACTATTAATACTACTCTAATTTAGAAAATTAATTAACAATGAAAATATCATAATATAAAGGGAGCGTGGCTAAGATGTCGGTAACTAGTAATTTTCAAAAATAACTTCCTAATTTTTTTAACCCTTAAATAAAAAATAAATGACAAAAGACGAGAATAAAAATCTTGTCTTTTTTTGTAATTGTAAAATTTTAAAATTTTTAATAACCGTCTTTAACACTATTATCAACACGTGTTAGAGAACTAAAACAGTGAATTACAACACAGTTGTTAAAAATAGTAGCTAGCATGTCGACTTGCATGAATAAATAATAAGTGGATGATGCCTAATAAAATATACTAACCAGTAATGGTAATTCTTGGGGTGGGAGCGAATTGGAAACTAGTATATATATATATATAGCCCCCCGTGGGGGAACATACTATTATTCTTAATTTAACCAACCTTGCCACTTTCAAGTGTGCAAGTGTTGGTTTTATTTTTTATTTAAGGGTTAAAAAAATTAGGAAGTTATTTTTGAAAATTACTAGTTACCGACATCTTCGCCACGCTCCCTAAAATAAAAATAACAAAAACTAAAAAAATAAATTATAATATTAATCATTAATTTAAATAGTGTTAAATCCTTATATAGATATTTTTCTGTATTAGGATTTTTATTAAATAAAATTGCTAAAAGAAAAGGAAGATTAAAAGATGGCAAAAAAATATACACCCGAAATAAAAGAAAAAGTATTACTGTAAGGTAGTACAGACATTTTGGACTATTTTCCATCTAATAAAAGTTTATCAAAATAATCCATAGGAGTCATTAACCCTAATGATTTATGTGGTTTAGAATTGTTATAATATTCTTGAAAAGAATTAACTAATTTTTGAAATAAACTAAAATCACTATTTAAATATGGTTTTATTTCAAATAA
This sequence comes from Spiroplasma ixodetis Y32, assembly GCF_030316605.1. Taxonomy (GTDB): domain Bacteria; phylum Bacillota_I; class Bacilli_A; order Mycoplasmatales; family VBWQ01; genus Spiroplasma_E; species Spiroplasma_E ixodetis. The sequence goes on along the minus strand of NZ_CP127039.1, from coordinate 768,941 downwards.
ATTACTTCAATTTCTATGAAATCTTTCAATCTTACCATTACTCTGTGGTGATCTAAACGGTGTAGTTTCATGAACTATACCTTTTTTATTACAAAAATTTGTAAATCAACGATTCCTTTGTGGTTTTCCACAAGATGTATTAACATATTGACTACCATTATCAGTTCTACTTCTTTTAATTTTAATTCCCAATTTTTCATAAAAATTTAAAGCATTTTTAGTAGCATTTACAATATCTCTGGTTTGTGCTTGTTCAGATGGATAACAATAAGTAATTCGAGTTTTTTCATCAATAAAATCAATAATATATCATCTTTTACTTCCTGTTATATAATCTGATACTACTTTAATATCAGTCTGCAATAATCCAGTTTCTTTTACTTCATATCTCAAATGTTTTTTCTTAATAGTTTTTTGTGAATAAAAAACAAAACGTTTTAATCAACGATATATAGTTTTAACCGAAGGTTTTGGCAAAAAATTAAACCTAATATCATCAATATTTCTTATTAAATAACAAAATTGAAAAGCACCTATACCAAACTCTTCTTTATACTGAACAAAATAATTTATAAATTTTTCTGATAATTCCAAATTATACAAATATTTAATATTTTTAGGTTTTGTTGATTTAAATAATAATTCTTCAAAAGGTTTATTTTTGTAGAAAATATCATAAAAACGTTTAGCTCAATAATAAAAAGTTTGCTTTGGCATATGTAATTGAGAAATTATTTCTTTACAAGAATTTTTATTTTTAAAAATAAAACAAAATTTTCTAAATTTACGATAATAAATATTAACTTTATTAATATTTTTATCATTTTTATACTTTTCTACAAACTTGTTAAATTTATAATCAAATTTAGTAAAATCAGGACTATTAATTAAATATTTCATTTTAAACTACACCTCAACTAATAATATAAAGTTATAAAAACTTTTATTAGTCCAAAAAGTGTGTCTAATCTACAAAGAAAAAGTATTACAATATTTACAAGATATTTACAAGATGGTAAAATTTATGGTGAAATCAAAAAAGAAACTGGCATTTCAAAAACAACAATTTGAATTTGAAAACAAAAAGCAAGAAAGAATGAATTTAAAACAAAACATTCAGTCAACTCAGCTCCAAGAGATATATTAGAAGAAGCCACCAATATTGCAGAAATAAATTGTGATAATAATAAAAATCAAAATTATAAAGAAGAATTTTTAGTAACAGAATTAAAAAAAAGATTAATTAAAATATATTATTTAAATATTAAAATGTTGTACTAAAATTTGTACTGGCCTAACTAATAATAAATATAAAAGCAAAACTGAAGTAAATTTAATTAAATTAAATGGTACAAATACAATTCAAATCTTATCTTTAAGATCACCAGCACCATACATGTCTAAAATAAAAGCTCAATTATAAAAAGCACTAATTAATGATACTAAAATACAAGTAATAACAATTGTTGGGATTTCAATAATCATTAATCGTTTTCAAGAATTATTAGATTGCGCTTTTCAAAATGGTAATTGCTTAAATAATAATTTAAAACTACTATATAATAACAATAAAGTAATAGTACTTAACATATAAGCAAATTCACCAATTGGTTCAGCATTACCAGAAGGAAAATGAGGTAATATTAAACTTAATCAAGGAACAATAATAGCAATTAACAAACTATAAGGAAGTTTAATAATTAACAATGCAATTAAATTAATAGTATTACCAAAATCAATTTTTAAAAAAGGTAAAAAAATAGGTGGTGTTTCTAATAAGGCCATTAATGTCGTAACTGCCAATAAACTACTAATTAATGCTATCTTATGAGTAGTTAATTTTAAAGAATTATTAATATTACTTTTAAATTGTTGTCACTTTTTCTCATATTTTAAACTCATCTTTTACTCCTTAAAATAAATTTATTATTTTAATTATATATAAAAAAACGTTTATTTATTATATAATAAAATTAATTTTTAAAAGGAGATGAAGTATTAATGAATAAAAGTGAAAATAACATTGTGCAAATGGTAGTTGAAATTCCCAAAGGATCAAGTAATAAATATGAATATGATTGAAAATCTAAAACTATGATATTAGATCGTGTTCTTTATGGTGCTAATTTTTATCCCGGTGAATATGGATATATTCCTGAAACTTTAGATTACGATGGTGATCCTTTAGATATTATTAGTTTAATTACTTATCCAACTTTCCCTGGTTGCTTAGTAGAAGTTAGAATTTTAGGAATGATTAAAATGATTGACGGTGGTGAAGTTGATACTAAATTATTTGGTGTTGTTAATTCTGATCCACGCTTTAATGAGTATCAAGATCTAAAAGATGTACCACAGCATTTACGTGATGAAATTGTTAATTTCTTTCTACAATATAAAGAATTACAAAAAAAGAAAGTCATAATTGAAGGTTGATGTAACTTAAAAGAAGCATTAACTGAACTTGCAACATGTAAAAATATGTTTAAACAATATCAAAATGAAATGAATAATTTACCAAAAGCACAATTAGTGTCATTATTAAACAAAAAATAAACAAAAAGTATAATATATTTTTAATATATTAAATCATTTATCCTTAAATACAACTGAATAAAATTAAATAGATGAACAACTGTTCATAAAAGGGAATTAAGTAATCTTAAGCTGCCCCAGCAACTGTGATACTGATAAAAGTTAAATAATCCATTGAAATCAAAGATTTTGAGAAGGGTAACAAGTAAAATGAAGTTAAGCCAGTAGACCTATCTATTTAATACTATTAAACTAATCTCTGGGTGCAGATAACAGTTATATAATTTTAATTGATGTTTTATCTCCAATTAGTATAACTAAACCACCTTTATGAGGTGGTTTTAAATTTAAAAAATAAAGAAAGCCAAGAACAAATATGAGTAACCATGTCCAAAAATTAATTCGTATCTTGATTATTCCTTCATATGCAGCACTAGTCTTTACTTTAAAAGAATTACTAGCAATATTACCAAATATTGAAGTTGTAACTTTTCTATTAGCATTTTCAGCATTAGTTTTTCCATTATATATGTCAATTACTATTCCTTTAATTTTTGCTTCATTAGAAATTCTACTTTACGGTGGTAATAGTTGAATATTTTTATATTTTAGTATATGACCAATATTGGTAATAATAATTTGAATATTTCGTCATTTAATTAAAAAGCATTGATGAATTTTTGTAATTATTACAAGTTTATGAGGTTTTACTTTTGGTACATTTGATGCTCTAATTCATTTAATATTATTTGGTAAATCCAGTTTTTATCTTTACTGATTATCTGGATTAAGTTTTGATGCTATTCATGGCATTGGTAACTTTATGTTTAGTAGTTTTCTGTATAAACCAATTATCAGCATTTGAAATAAATATTTACAATATTATATTATTATTGATAATAATATTATTGAAGAAAGCAATGATGAACAAACATCAAATAATGAATTATTAGTTGAACCATAAATCTAAATTTATATTTAAATAAGGCTTTTCTCCCTTTATGTACTATTTTTAAATTTTATCACATAAATGTTGAGAAAAGCCTATCTACGGACTTCTCCCCACATTTTTAAATGAAACATAGCATTACAGTTTCAAAAGTAGGTATCTTGTTGAATTTATATGCAGCTTCTTTGGCATATAAATGAACATGATGTTTTGCAACTTTGATATGTGTTTTAAATGTTCTTCGTATATGTTTTCATACTGATTCAATTTGATTGGTATTTACGCCAATTTTTGAAACATAACCATCTTGATGGTTAACTGTTTTGTGATTAGGGAAAAGTGATTTGAAATCACGATATCCTTTTCAAGAATCAGTATGTACATCACACTTTGAAGAAATATGGTTTCTTGCAAACTGCAAAAGATTTTTACTTTTTGCGTTTTTGATTACTTTCACAATTAAATTATTGGTTGTTTTTTCATAAATCCCAACAATTAATGTTTTATTTATCAAAGATCTTCCTTGTTTTTTAAAACCCATATGTGAAAGATACATTTCATCCATTTGCACTATGCCCTCAACAATAAATTGATGTTCTTGTTTGGCAATACGATTTCTGATTTCATGACCCATTCTTCAAGCAGTTTTCAAAGTCACACCCAATTCTTTTGCAACATCAGTTGATGTAATTCCATGTTTGGTGTTTATTCATCTAAAGATGAGATAAAATCAAAATCTCAAAGGTGTTTGTGACTTGTAAAAAATGGTGCCATGAAGAATACTAAATGTTTGATGACATTTCAAACATCTTATTCTTCTTAAATTAGAAGTATTCAAACTTGTTCAAGAACACATGATACATTTGTTTTTCTTCAAACTTGCTATATATTTTAAACAATCCTGTTCTGTTTGAAAAGCATTGTTGAACTCATTCAATTTCATTGTTTCCTCCACAAGTACATGTGGGGAGAAGTCCGATAATTAATTAACTTATCATATAATATTTATAATACTAAACTGATGATGAAAAGTGTTTACTTCAATCTCTTATTGAATCTTTTTCTTCTAAATTAAATGAATTTATATATTTTTTCAAATCATCTTCTTTTGCAAATAATTCTTTAAGTTCTTCTTGTAATAAGTTTTGCTCATTAATTAATATTTGCATATTAGTTTTTACTATATCATATTTTTCTTTTAAATTTTCTTTTTCCCTATTGTTTTTTATAAATTCATTTTTATTTTCACATAGTTCTTTTTCTGTTATTTTATTTCAATCATAAAAATCTAAAGTAATACATTTAATATAAAAATTAATTCTTGGATTTATTTTCTTTATATTTAAATTAATAATAGATTTTCTTAATTTAGAACTTTTTGACTGTAAAGTTAAAAGTTCTTTTTCTAATTTCTTTAATTCTATTTAAAATCAAGTATTTTAGGTAATAACTCAATATAATATTTTTTTCATTTTTTGATCAATGGATGGATTACACTTTATTGGACACTAATTACGTAGACAAGTGAACAAATTAGTGAAAAGAAAGGAATAATTATAATTATGACCAATATTAACTCATATACCGACGAATTTAAAAAGCAAATAGTAGCTTTATATCAAAGTGGTAAATCAATATCTTGCCTTGTTAAAGAGTATAATGTTACAAGAGCAGTTACTTATAAATGAATTAAGCAATTTACTAATTCAGGTAGTTTTAAAACTAAAGATAATCTTTCTGATTTAGAAAAACAATTAATTCAAACAAATAAAGAATTAAAACAGTTACGAATGGTAAATGATATTTTAAAGCAAGCAGCACTAATAATAGGCAGAAAATAGAAATTATTGTTAAAAATAAATCTAAATATAAAATTCGCACAATGTGTCGTTTTTTAAAACTCTCTAAATCAACAATTATTTTAAGGCTTTTCTCCCTTTATGTACTATTTTTAAATTTTATCACATGGCATTGGTTAGATAAGTTTACTTTCTTGTCTTCAAATCTGTCCAAATTGGTTTGGAGACACTTTTAATCGTAAAATCATTCTATCATTATTTCATCAGTTAATAAATTTTCTTAATGCTTCTGTGAAATGTTTAATGCTATTAAACTTGTTACCAAACATAATTTTAAAATCTCTTTTGATTCAGCGATTTAAACATTCACTTACTTGGTTGCCTTTAAATCCTGATAAACTTTTTGAATGAATTAAAGTTTTACTTTTATTAAAACTATTTGTAACTATTTTACTAGTATTACCTGAACCTAAATCAGACTGGATAAATGTTGCGGCATTGGTTAGATAAGTTTACTTTCTTGTCTTCAAATCTGTACAAATTGGTTTGGAGACATTTTTAATCGTAAAATCATTCTATCATTATTTCATCAGTTAATAAATTTTCTTAATGCTTCTGTGAAATGTTTAATGCTATTAAACTTGTTACCAAACATAATTTTAAAATCTCTTTTGATTCAGCGATTTAAACATTCACTTACTTGGTTGCCTTTAAATCCTAATAAACTTTTTGAATGAATTAAAGTTTTACTTTTATTAAAACTATTTGTAACTATTTTACTAGTATTACCTGAACCTAAATCAGACTGGATAAATGTTGCAAATATTTTATGTTCTTTACGACTTGCCTTTGTTACTTGATTAAGAACATTTAAAATGGTTATTGCATTTTCACTTTTATTAATTTTTCAACCAACTATAGCATTACTATTCATATCTGTAGCAATTTCTAATAATAATTTAGTTTTTTTATTATTAATAATTAATTCTTTAAATCAAGTACCATCGATGCCAACTTTTTCAAGATAAGTATTACTGGTAAAATTACGTTTTAATAAATCTTGAAAATTTGATTTTAAGGAATTAGATTTTGCTCTACGCTGTTTTTTGGGTTTGGTTAATAGTTTGTGATATTATTATCTTCTAATAACCTCATAATGCTGTTTTTACTGCATTTAAGATTGGTGTTGTTTTTCTTTAATTCTAATCTCACCTTTTCTAAACTAGTAATTTTAATTATTTTATCTTTGTTGCTAATAACAATAATTTTATTTAATTCTTTTAATAACTCATTATCAATTTTTGTTTAATATTTCTTTTTACCATTTTTTATTCATTTATAATATGCAACTTTACTGATAGGTAACAAACTAATTATGTCATTAATTCCATAATTTTTATTTCTATATTTATCAACTATTAAAAAACATTTACTTTTCAATAATTTACTATTTAAAATATTTTGATTGTTTTTTAATTCTTTATCACAGAATTGTTTTTGTCTTAAAAATTCATTTTTTATTTTTTCTTTTAGTAGTGACTTTTTGAGTTTTTTATTTTCAAGTTTTAAATTTTTATCTTTGATATTCACTTTATCTATTTGATGATTTGTTTGAAAAGTATGAATAGTAATTAATTTATTATTTTTTTGATATTTTTTTACTCAATTATAAATTAATGATCTGGTTGATAATTGATATTTGGTTTTAATATCAATGGTTTTTAATTTTTTAATCACTACATATTCATTTAAAACATCTAGTTTAATTTTTCTTGTATAAACTTTATATTTCATCTTTACTCCTTAACTATTAATTATTTATACTAATCATACTGTCTAGATTAAAAATTATAGGAGTAAACTTAACTAACTTATGCCGATAATAAACACCAAACATGGAATTACATCAACTGATGTTGCAAAAGAATTGGGTGTGACTTTGAAAACTGCTTGAAGAATGGGTCATGAAATCAGAAAACGTATTGCCAAACAAGAACATCAATTTATTGTTGAGGGCATAGTGCAAATGGATGAAATGTATCTTTCACATATGGGTTTTAAAAAACAAGGAAGATCTTTGATAAATAAAACATTAATTGTTGGGATTTATGAAAAAACAACCAATAATTTAATTGTGAAAGTAATCAAAAACGCAAAAAGTAAAAATCTTTTGCAGTTTGCAAGAAACCATATTTCTTCAAAGTGTGATGTACATACTGATTCTTGAAAAGGATATCGTGATTTCAAATCACTTTTCCCTAATCACAAAACAGTTAACCATCAAGATGGTTATGTTTCAAAAATTGGCGTAAATACCAATCAAATTGAATCAGTATGAAAACATATACGAAAAACATTTAAAACACATATCAAAGTTGCAAAACATCATGTTCATTTATATGCCAAAGAAGCTGCATATAAATTCAGCAAGATACCTACTTTTGAAACTGTAATGCTATGTTTCATTTAAAAATGTGGGAAGAAGTCCGTAGATAGGCTTTTCTCAGCATTTATGTGATAAAATTTAAAAATAGTACATAAAGGGAAAAAAGCCTATATTTATTACGTAAATCGCGAATAACGGGTTCTGGATTATTAGGATTTATTAAATATGAATCAATAGCATCTTGTAAATCTTGTTTAAGTGACACTCCTGATTCTATTTGTGAAACTGGAGCAATGTTATAAAGCAACTGCTTGTTATTATTAATAAAATTATTTTCAATGTCTTCATAATGATAACTATTTAAATAATTAAAATTAATTCCTTCAAATTGTAATGATAACATATCATTAACTAAACCACTAGCTGCAATTGAAAATAGCATCAATGTGACAACAAAAATACTAACTATACTAATGATAACTAATTTACCAAAACTACGCATGCTAATAGTTATGTCAATTTATTATGATAACTAATATCGCCAATAACTTTAACACTAATAAAATTAAAAATTTTGCTAATATTTAAATGATGATATTTTTTAAAATTTTTACTACTAATTAAGTCAAGTGGTTTTTTTGTAAAAATAAATAAACTATAAAAAAACTAATAATTACTAATAACAATAAAGGAACAGTTACCACAATAATTATCATATGCACATTTATATATCATCCATAGTTAATTAACGCTAAATATAAGTTATGACTATTAATAAGAATATGACTAATAAATACTGATATTAAAACACCAATAATAGCAAAAATAAATAAAGGTCAAATAATAGCTAAAACTAAAGAAATTGTTAATTGTCAATTTTTATAACCCAATGCTTTTAAAATTCCAATTAATTTATGATTATGATGGATCATCCTTCATACTACCATTAAAATAATAAAACTAGTGACAGTAAAAATTAATGTTAAAAATATTATACCAACATTTTGTGTTAAATTAATTCGTTCATTTAAGAAAAAAATAGCATTTTCATTATAAGGTTTTCATAAATAATCATCATTTGTTAAAATACTAGCAACATTAGCAAAATTTATACCATTAGTAAGATTTTGATAATGATGACCATATGCTAATTGATTATGTAATATATTATATAATCATGGATTTAAACTACGTTCAGGATAAACAGGATTAAAACTTTTTTGTTTATTTTTATCAATAAAACCCTTAAAATCATTATTGATGTTAACCATTGTATTACTATTACAAAAGCAACGGTTTTATTTTTTGGATCCATCAATCCACTAATATTATTGGCAATAAAAACACTATTTCGAATAGTAACAAATCCTCTAACAGTAAAAGTACGATTAACAATATTGTACTTATCACCAATTTTTAAATTATTATTAGCAAATTGTTCATAAATTAAAATTTCATTATCTTGTAATGGTAACTCTTCCAAACTTTGTTTATAATTACCTACTAAAATTGGTGGACCAATAATATTTTTAGGAACTGTTTGTGTAAAGAGAAAAGATTTACCGGTCATTAATAAATCATTAACTAAAGTATATTGATTTCATTCAATATTTTGAAATAACATGCCATTAATAATTAAAAAACGGACTTCTCCCCACATGTACTTGTGGAGGAAACAATGAAATTGAATGAGTTCAACAATGCTTTTCAAACAGAACAGGATTGTTTAAAATATATAGCAAGTTTGAAGAAAAACAAATGTATCATGTGTTCTTGAACAAGTTTGAATACTTCTAATTTAAGAAGAATAAGATGTTTGAAATGTCATCAAACATTTAGTATTCTTCATGGCACCATTTTTTACAAGTCACAAACACCTTTGAGATTTTGATTTTATCTCATCTTTAGATGAATAAACACCAAACATGGAATTACATCAACTGATGTTGCAAAAGAATTGGGTGTGACTTTGAAAACTGCTTGAAGAATGGGTCATGAAATCAGAAATCGTATTGCCAAACAAGAACATCAATTTATTGTTGAGGGCATAGTGCAAATGGATGAAATGTATCTTTCACATATGGGTTTTAAAAAACAAGGAAGATCTTTGATAAATAAAACATTAATTGTTGGGATTTATGAAAAAACAACCAATAATTTAATTGTGAAAGTAATCAAAAACGCAAAAAGTAAAAATCTTTTGCAGTTTGCAAGAAACCATATTTCTTCAAAGTGTGATGTACATACTGATTCTTGAAAAGGATATCGTGATTTCAAATCACTTTTCCCTAATCACAAAACAGTTAACCATCAAGATGGTTATGTTTCAAAAATTGGCGTAAATACCAATCAAATTGAATCAGTATGAAAACATATACGAAGAACATTTAAAACACATATCAAAGTTGCAAAACATCATGTTCATTTATATGCCAAAGAAGCTGCATATAAATTCAACAAGATACCTACTTTTGAAACTGTAATGCTATGTTGTTTCATTTAAAAATGTGGGGAGAAGTTCGTAGATAGGCTTTTCTCAGCATTTATGTGATAAAATTTAAAAATAGTACATAAAGGGAGAAAAGCCTTAAAAAATATAGTTATGATTGCAAAGAAATATCAATTGTATTATATAATAGTCGTGCTTTAAATTATATTCATTCGTTAAAGAGTGAATTAAGTATTGTTGAAGACTATGAACAATCACAAGCATTAGATTTTACTGTTGATGATATTAGAGCAGTAGGATTAGATAAGTTGGATAATATATTACAAACTGAAAAGAAAGAAACTGAAAATACTGTATGCCGTACTTGTTATTATAGAAATATTCTAAGAAAAATAAGAAAGATGTTAAAATAGAGTAAACCTATATTATTGGCCGAAGCCAACCAGAACCTTGGTTGGTTGGCCGCGGGGTTTAGCCCCGCTGGGGTGAGTTGCGAAGCAACGAGGGGCAAAGCCCCTATAACTTAGTCCTAATATAGATATATCTCTATGTTAGGATTTTTATTAAAAAAGTTTTAAAGAAAAGGAAAAAAGATTAAAGAAATTCCTAAAGATAAAACTAAAACAAATTAATTAAAGTAGCAGTAAGTAATAGAACAGTTCTTGCTTATGCTTGAAACCCCAGATTAGTCAATAAGAAACATTGTGAGGTTGAGTTACAAATTATGAAACAAATGATTATTTTTGTTTCTATTGTTAGACCTGACTATGTAGAGATGAAAAACTTAGTTAAAAAAATGACAAAAACAAGTGAGTGATTTAATAAATAAAACTGAAGTTCCAATCAGTGAATATAAAAAAATTTGTTTTAAAAACAATTTCAGGACAATTATAAATAAAGATTGCATTTGCAATCTTTATTTATCTCTTTATATTAATTTTAAGTTATTAATTTTTTTTTATTGATTTTACTTGGAATTTGTTGTAAATGAGTTACAATTGTATTAAAGTTTTAAAGGAACTTTGGAACAAAATATTTTGGTTTTTTATAGGCCTCGTTTAAATTTTTGTATTTAAATTAGGTTTTTTGTTTTATTATATCGTTTAAAGGAGTGATAAATATGAAATCACAATTTTATAGAGATGGAATAATTTATTATGCAATGAATTTAGAAAAGTGAGCAAATGTTGAAAATAAAACTTACTTTATAAAATATCATGATGTGATTTTAAAATTAACTGACATCATTAATTGTTATGATTTAAAAAATATTTCTGAAGTAAAAGTTTATAAGTTCTTAGCAGATGCTTTTAATAGTCGAATTTTAAAAGAAGTAGGGGATAACTAATGAAAATTAATTTAGAAGAATGCACAAATAATAAAATAAAATATTTAGAATCATTACCAGAAAGAACTAATGGAATGTCTTTAGTTATGTATCCAGTAAATTCATGAGCAGAAATAGTTAATAAATGTGCTTGCAGTAATTATAGTGATGAAGAAACAGCAGTAGTACTACAAACTAAAAAAGGTCCTAAAATATAAACCATTATAAAATAAAAAAAGGCGTATTAATTACGGCTTTTATTTTTTTATAATGGAGCGGATGGTGGGAATCGAACCCACGTCTTCAGCTTGGAAGGCTGTAATAATACCACTATACTACACCCGCAGTTATGTTAACCACCATATATTTATATCATATTACTAAAATTAAAGTCAACTACTTTTGATAAACAAATTAAAAAAAATTATTTTTTAATCTTTTTTTTCAATATGTTTATTTTTTTTCTTTTTAAATAAAACAATTTTTTCTTTAAAGAAATAAGAAACAATGACAAAAATAATTGAAGCTATAGCAAAAAAATGAGCAATTAATCATATAATTCAGAATTTATTAATATTTAAACTAAAAAGAAAAGTTGTGCACAATATTGTGATAATTAGTGACAATGTTAAAAATACTAATAAAATTTGTTTTTTATTAGTAACTCATATTGGCATAATAAAAATAAATAGAATTATAGTAGTAATTGGTCAAATCATAATTTGAATTGAAGCATTCATAATTTTGGCAACAATTGAGTTTTGAGATTTAGGAAAAAAATTATTAGTCATAAACATTAATCAAACTAAAAATAAAAATAAAGAAGCAATTGTTAAAGTTATTTTGCTAATTAATAAAATTTGTTTTAATTTATTTTTTTCCATTTCACTCACCATTTAATAATAAGTGTTGTAAACTGGCATTTTGATGCCAGTTTACAAAAAAACCTAATTATAATACTTTATCATAAGTATACTAAAATATTTTAAAAAATATTATTCTTTGTTTTTTTCTTTTCTTTTTTGTTTTTTATGACTCTTAAAATCCATTATGACAAAGAAAATAAAAAGACCAATAATACTTACTAAAGAAATTACCATTAAAATAATTGCTCCAACATCCATGTTTTTTAACCTCTTTCAGTTTTTGTTTTTATTTTAAATAATTTATTAAAACCATTATGAATATTTTTATGATAAGTTAAGATAAAAGTTAAAAGTAAAACTAACCCAACACCAAGTGTTAGACCAACTGTACCATAGACAAAACTAGCATTGATAATATTAATAATAAAATCATAGATACCAGTAGCAATATTAATTAAAATTAAAATTGGTGCGATAATTAAAATTACTATTTTATATCCTTTTGTTCATTTCATTCATGAATTTTCATTATTATATAATTTTAATGTATCATATAGTTTTCAACCATATGGACTAATACCAATTAATAAAATAAACCCAATTATTAGTAATCAAATTTGTGCTACTCAGATTGCTAGCCCATTAAACAACGCTGGTGAATTACTAAAGGTAAATAATACTGATACTGCCATTGCTCCTAATAATGATATTGCTAATGCTTGTTTGCGCTTTAAATGAATTTCATATTCTAGACCATTTACCATTGATTCAACTTGACCAATTAGTGAGGACATACCCGCAAAGAAAAGTGTAACAAAAAATAATATTGCTAAAATATTTCCTAAAATAGGAACTTGATTATTAATAATAGCAAATAATTGTGGTATTACTTGGAAAATCAAAGCAGGACCTGCTTGAAATACATCTTTAATATCAGTTTTACCTTGATTTTGAGCAATTGCACCTATTGAATTAAAAACAATAATTGTTGTTAATATACCAATAACGCTAGTACCAAAGGCTACTACAAAAGCTTGATTAGTACTATCTTGTTTTTCAGGAGCATGAGCTGCATAAATATAAATGGTTCCTGTACATGTTGATAACATAAAGAATGATTGACCAAAAGCATCTTTTCATAATCCAGGATTTAATAATTCTTTAGCATCTAAATCAAATATTATATTTAATCCAAGTTTAGCACCTGATAATGTAGCAGTATAAATTGCTAAAATAATAATCATTAAAAATAAAAATGGAATCATAATTTTATTGGCTTTTTCAATTCCTTTTTCAACACCACCTAGTAGAATAATACCCAAAATAATTCATACACCAATTGTTGCAAGTAAAATCATTCAATTTAAGTTACCTAGGCTATTTAAATTGCTAATATCTTGATCATTTGTTTGTTGTAAAATATTATGATAAAAATAAGGACCTTTATTTAAATTAGAAGTAAAACTAATAATAATATTAATTAAAGTTCATCCTACTAAAACACTATAATAAGTACTTAGTAAAATAACGGTTGTTGAATGTAATCAAGAGAAAAAAGCACCCTTTTTGCCTCCAATCTCACTAAAAAATTCAATATGATTTTTGCGATATTTATTACCAATTGTCATTTCAATAAATAAAACTGGTATTGCACAAATTACCATACATATTAAAAAAGGGATTAGAAAAGCACCATGATGGTTATACATTTGAGTTGGAAATCCTCAAATACCACCTAATCCTACTGCCGAACCCATTACTGAAAGTAAGAATCCTAATTTTGAGATATTTAAGCGTTGTTTTTTCATATTAATAAATGACCTCCTTTATAACAGTTAATTATACAAAAAAAATATTTTATTAAAACCAATTTCAGTAAATAAAATTTTGCGATGTTATTTATTAATAATGTGTATTGGAAAATATATAGAAAATCAAAATTCTATTTTATTTAATAAAATGATATTATTAAAAATAAATAATAAGAAAAAACAAGGTTTTTAAGTAAATTTTAAAAAAGTAATATTAAAAAATAAAACTCCTCCTTATATAAGGAAATAATAAAAATTTATTTTTAATATTATTAATTTAATTACGGACTTATCCCCACATGTACTTGTGGAGGAAACAATGAAATTGAATGAGTTCAACAATGCTTTTCAAACAGAACAGGATTGTTTAAAATATATAGCAAGTTTGAAAAAAAACAAATGTATCATGTGTTCTTGAACAAGTTTGAATACTTCTAATTTAAGAAGAATAAGATGTTTGAAATGTCATCAAACATTTAGTATTCTTCATGGCACCATTTTTTACAAGTCACAAACACCTTTGAGATTTTGATTTTATCTCATCTTTAGATAAATAAACACCAAACATGGAATTACATCAACTGATGTTGCAAAAGAATTGGGTGTGACTTTGAAAACTCCTTGAAAAATGGGTCATGAAATCAGAAATCGTATTGCCAAACAAGAACATCAATTTATTGTTGAGGGCATAGTGCAAATGGATGAAATGTATCTTTCACATATGGGTTTTAAAAAACAAGGAAGATCTTTGATAAATAAAACATTAATTGTTGGGATTTATGAAAAAACAACCAATAATTTAATTGTGAAAGTAATCAAAAACGCAAAAAGTAAAAATCTTTTGCAGTTTGCAAGAAACCATATTTCTTCAAAGTGTGATGTACATACTGATTCTTGAAAAGAATATCGTGATTTCAAATCACTTTTCCCTAATCACAAAACAGTTAACCATCAAGATGGTTATGTTTCAAAAATTGGCGTAAATACCAATCAAATTGAATCAGTATGAAAACATATACGAAGAACATTTAAAACACATATCAAAGTTGCAAAACATCATCATGTTCATTTATATGCCAAAGAAGCTGCATATAAATTCAACAAGATACCTACTTTTGAAACTGTAATGCTATGTTTCATTTAAAAATGTGGGGAGAAGTCCGTAGATAGGCTTTTCTCAACATTTATGTGATAAAATTTAAAAATAGTACATAAAGGGAGAAAAGCCTTTAATTATTTAAGTTATTAAAATTATTTTTCATAATTTCAATATTAATGATTATATTACTTTCATTTATTTAATATAGGGTTATAATACAAGAAGTAATAAATAAAGACTAGAGTTTAGCTCATATTTAAGGATTGTAATTCTTAATATGGGTGTTTTTATATTAATTTTATTACTTTAAATTATTTTTTAGAAAGGATGAAAAATATGGATTCATCACCAGCAAGAAGTTATTCTTCTACAGAACAATTATTACCAAATGATTTAATATCAACTAATAATAGAAATAGGGTAGTACCTACTATAAGAGATGTGTTACTTACTCTTGGTAATTCAATGGTAACTGGGGGTAACTATTTATTATATCAAGATGGAGTATTATCACTAGTACCAGCATTATGTTTTATGGTGGAAGGAGCAGTTAATTCAAAAATTTCGTTAACTAATTTAATATTAAGATATTGAAATATTAATAATGCAAGGATTAATAATTTATTAACAGGAGTAAGTTTTGCAACAGCACCATTATTACCACTAGCAGTAGCTTGACTTAACTGACCAACACCCAATCCAGAAACATTACCTGTTACATATGCTTTTATTACAGCAGCAGCAGCTTCAAGTTTAAATCATATAGTGACAATTAGTAAAAAAATATCAGAATGTTGTGCACCTAATAATGAAGAAAATGCAATAAATCAACAACGTAATATATGACAAAAAATAGGTAATACAGCAGCAAGTTTATTAGCACCAATAACTATTGCTAGTGCAATTACTGGTGTTAGTCTTTTTGCATATTATGAATTAAGTAATCCAAATAATAATGATGATGACCAACCATTTTATAAAAAAAGATCAACGGCTTTTTGAGGCACAATAGCTGGTCTTGCAACAGTTGGTACTGGTTTATTAGTAAATACTGGAATGGAATTATATGAAAATTGATGTGCGGATGTTAATGATTCTGATGAAGAAGATAATTATGAAAATATTTCTAGCAGTACATCTTCACCATCATCATCAAGTTCTGAAGATAGTGATGATAATAATCCATTATTAAATAAATCTTTTAATCCAGAAAAAATTAATAATGGAGAGGAAACACAATCAATCATGCCAACTTCTCATGTTATTGAAATACCTGATCCTAAACCACTTAATACAGCAACATTAAATTCTGAAGAACGTTTGCCTGTTAAACAACAATCTTCAGAACGTTGATTATCAGTTTAATAATATTTAATATCGGACTTCTCCCCACATGTACTTGTGGAGGAAACAATGAAATTGAATGAGTTCAACAATGCTTTTCAAACAGAACAGGATTGTTTAAAATATATAGCAAGTTTGAAGAAAAACAAATGTATCATGTGTTATTGAACAAGTTTGAATACTTCTAATTTAAGAAGAATAAGATGTTTGAAATGTCATCAAACATTTAGTATTCTTCATGGCACCATTTTTTACAAGTCACAAACACCTTTGAGATTTTGATTTTATCTCATCTTTAGATGAATAAACACCAAACATGGAATTACATCAACTGATGTTGCAAAAGAATTGGGTGTGACTTTGAAAACTGCTTAAAGAATGGGTCATGAAATCAGAAATCGTATTGCCAAACAAGATCATCAATTTATTGTTGAGGGCATAGTGCAAATGGATGAAATGTATCTTTCACATATGGGTTTTAAAAAACAAGGAAGATCTTTGATAAATAAAACATTAATTGTTGGGATTTATGAAAAAACAACCAATAATTTAATTGTGAAAGTAATCAAAAACGCAAAAAGTAAAAATCTTTTGCAGTTTGCAAGAAACCATATTTCTTCAAAGTGTGATGTACATACTGATTCTTGAAAAGGATATCGTGATTTCAAATCACTTTTCCCTAATCACAAAACAGTTAACCATCAAGATGATTATGTTTCAAAAATTGGCGTAAATACCAATCAAATTGAATCAGTATGAAAACATATACGAAGAACATTTAAAACACATATCAAAGTTGCAAAACATCATGTTCATTTATATGCCAAAGAAGCTGCATATAAATTCAACAAGATACCTACTTTTGAAACTGTAATGCTATGTTTCATTTAAAAATGTGGGGAGAGAAGTCCGTAGATAGGCTTTTCTCAACATTTATGTGATAAAATTTAAAAATAGTACATAAAGGGAGAAAAGCCTTTAATATTATAAAAATAAAAAGGTATTCTTAAAAGAATACCTTTTTATACTAATAATTTAATATTAGTGGTGCCCAGAGCGGGACTCGAACCCGCATGATTTCTCGGTAGATTTTGAGTCTACTGCGTCTGCCATTTCGCCATCTGGGCAAAATATAGCTTACTTACTTATAAAAAATGAGGAATACTTCCTCGTCATTAATAAATATATAAAATGGTGCCCAGAGCGAGACTCGAACTCGCACAACCTGTAAAAGTCATCGGATCTTAAGCCCGACGTGTCTGCCATTTCACCACCTGGGCAACAAATGGTGTCCCCGGCAAGGATCGAACTTGCGACACCTCGGTTAAAAGCCGAGTGCTCTACCGCTGAGCTACGAGGACAAATTAATAAAATATATGGCTGAGGTGGTTGGATTTGAACCAACGCATGACGGCGTCAAAGGCCGTTGCCTTACCGCTTGGCTACACCCCAATAAGTAATATGGTGGAG
The DNA here is from genome assembly GCF_030316605.1 of Spiroplasma ixodetis Y32. Lineage (GTDB taxonomy): Bacteria > Bacillota_I > Bacilli_A > Mycoplasmatales > VBWQ01 > Spiroplasma_E > Spiroplasma_E ixodetis. The sequence continues at coordinate 750,906 of NZ_CP127039.1, read as the reverse complement.
GGGGAGGGATTCGAACCCCCGAACTCGAAGAGATCTGGTTTACAGCCAGGTGCAGTTGGCCACTTTGCTACCCCTCCATAAATAATAATGGTGCTGATGACAGGAATCGAACCTGCAACCTACGGTTTACAAAACCGTTGCTCTGCCGGATTGAGCTACACCAGCAGGTAAATGGTGGAATATGACGGACTTGAACCGCCGACCTATTGCTTGTAAGGCAATTGCTCTCCCAACTGAGCTAATACTCCTTATTTATTGTTTTATTAGAATTATTTATTCTTAAAAAACCTTAATCATTATAATAGATATTTTTCACATTTACAATTATTTTTTAAAGATAATGTAAAATTATTTTATTTTTAATTATTTTTTTAAAGTTTGCTAAAATTTTTTTGAACCATATTTATATTAAAAGAAAGGGAAAATTTATGCAAAAAATTTGAAAAAAATTATCAAAGTTAGATAAAATTAGCATTTACGTATTTATAACTATGTTAATAGTAATGATTTTAGGATTACTTTTAATTGGAACAGTATCTTGAAACAGTTAAACCTATAGGAGCTAAAGCGGTTGAAAGTCATGATGAGTTTTGAATTTTAAGAAATTCTCATCCTTGAACTATTGGAGATTTTATTAAGGGTAGTATAACTAATTTTGGTGTTACTATGTCATTAACTGATTTTTTTGATAAATTAAAAATTGCAGTTGCTGCATTAGGTGGAACTGCAACTTTACAGGGGCATTGGTTAGATAAGTTTACTTTCTTGTCTTCAAATCTGTACAAATTGGTTTGGAGACATTTTTAATCGTAAAATCATTCTATCATTATTTCATCAGTTAATAAATTTTCTTAATGCTTCTGTGAAATGTTTAATGCTATTAAACTTGTTACCAAACATAATTTTAAAATCTCTTTTGATTCAGCGATTTAAACATTCACTTACTTGGTTGCCTTTAAATCCTAATAAACTTTTTGAATGAATTAAAGTTTTACTTTTATTAAAACTATTTGTAACTATTTTACTAGTATTACCTGAACCTAAATCAGACTGGATAAATGTTGCAAATATTTTATGTTCTTTACGACTTGCCTTTGTTACTTGATTAAGAACATTTAAAATGGTTATTGCATTTTCACTTTTATTAATTTTTCAACCAACTATAGCATTACTATTCATATCTGTAGCAATTTCTAATAATAATTTAGTTTTTTTTATTATTAATAATTAATTCTTTAAATCAAGTACCATCGATGCCAACTTTTTCAAGATAAGTATTACTGGTAAAATTACGTTTTAATAAATCTTGGAAATTTGATTTTAAGGAATTAGATTTCGCTCTACGCTGTTTTTTGGGTTTGGTTAATAGTTTGATATTATTATCTTCTAATAACCTCATAATGCTGTTTTTACTGCATTTAAGATTGGTGTTGTTTTTCTTTAATTCTAATCTCACCTTTTCTAAACTAGTAATTTTAATTATTTTATCTTTGTTGCTAATAACAACAATTTTATTTAATTCTTTTAATAACTCATTATCAATTTTTGTTTGATATTTCTTTTTACCGTTTTTTATTCATTTATAATATGCAACTTTACTGATAGGTAGCAAACTAATTATGTCATTAATTCCATAATTTTTATTTCTATATTTATCAACTATTAAAAAACATTTACTTTTCAATAATTTACTATTTAAAATATTTTGATTGTTTTTTAATTCTTTATCACAGGATTGTTTTTGTCTTAAAAATTCATTTTTTATTTTTTCTTTTAGTAGTGACTTTTTGAGTTTTTTATTTTCAAGTTTTAAATTTTTATCTTTGATATTCACTTTATCTATTTGATGATTTGTTTGAAAAGTATGAATAGTAATTAATTTATTATTTTTTTGATATTTTTTTACTCAATTATAAATTAATGATCTGGTTGATAATTGATATTTGGTTTTAATATCAATGGTTTTTAATTTTTTAATCACTACATATTCATTTAAAACATCTAGTTTAATTTTTCTTGTATAAACTTTATATTTCATCTTTACTCCTTAACTATTAATTATTTAAACTAATCATACTGTCTAGATTAAAAATTATAGGAGTAAACTTAACTAACTTATGCCGGTTACAGCAGCACAGTTACAAATAGGATTAATCTTAGCGGTTATTGCTACTCCAGTCTTATTATTTACAACTATTATTATTTTTGGACACAGTTGTTATTTAAAAGTAGTAAAAAAATAAAAATAGCAATTTATTAATTTTAAAAAATTCTTATTTTTCACATTAAAGTAAGAATTTTTTTATTTATTTTATAGCAGTAATATAACAATGATATAATTAAAAAAAATAGGTGATAATAATGATAACTAAAAATTGATGAAAAAAATTACCTCTTGATGAAAAAATAATTACTATTTTGTTTTTTGCCGGTTTTATATTTTTATTATTAGGGTTAATTATGTTATTAAGTATTAAAATAGATAACATTTTTAATGGATTTAATTTTATTTATATAAATGGTGTAATTGATAGTTTAACCTATCAAAGTAGTCAGGGAATAACAGTAGATATTTTCTTTTTAAAAGTAGGAATTATTTTTACTATTTTCTTAATGCCAATTTGTTCTGGCTGTAGTATAATTTGATTTATTATTAAACGATTAATTTTTAAAAAATAGAGGTGAATAATGAAAAATAATGATTCATTTATTGAAATGATAAATAAAACTTTGGATAAAACAGTTAATTTAGATTTTAAAACTTTAAAAGGTCATAATATTATATTTATTGTTGATATGGTTAATGGCTTTGCTAAAAAAGGAAATTTATTTTCACCTAATATTAATTCAATTATTAAACCAATTAAAAATTTATTAGCAAAAGTAAATACTAATGAAACTAAAGTTATTGCTTTTAATGATGCTCATAATGAACATAGTCCCGAATTTCATACTTTTCCTAGTCATTGTTTGGAAAATACTATTGAATCAGAATTAGTAGAAGAATTAAAATTTGACAATATTAAGATTATAAAAAAAAATAGTACTAATGGTTTTTTTGCTTTTGATTTTAAGCCAAATTTACAATGGGATAACATTATTATTGTTGGTTGTTGTACTGATATTTGTATTTATCAATTTGCTATTAGTTGTAAAACTTGATTTAATCAGCACAATAAAAAAGTAAATGTTATTGTTCCAATGACAATGACAAATACTTATGATGAACCAGAGCATCCAGCTCATATTTTAAATCAATATGCATGATATTCAATGCTTAAAAATGGCATTACTATTGTTAAGGATGTTATTTAATTAAAGTAGAGTTTTAAATAAAATAAATTTATATAGATAATAAATTTTATGCATATTATTAATAATTTTTATATTTAGAATAGAAATTATGATAAAATGATAAAATAATTTAATAACTGTTTATACCTAATATAGAAATTATTCTATATTAGGTTTTATTAAATTAAAATATTAGAAAAGGAAGATTAAAAGATGGCTAGTAAAGTAATCCAATCAGAAAGCGAGTATCAAGAACTTGAAAATCAACAATTAATAATAAATATTTTTGAAAAATTTTAATTTAATTTAAATTTTAGAAATATGAGTTATGAAGATTTATCAATATTAAATATAAAATTATTTGTAAGGTAGTACAGACATTTTGGACTATTTTCCATCTAATAAAAGTTTATCAAAATAATCCATAGGAGTCATTAACCCTAATGATTTATGTTGTTTAGAATTGTTATAATATTCTTGAAAAGAATTAACTAATTTTTGAAATAAACTAAAATCACTATTTAAATATGGTTTTATTTCAAATAAAGTACTTCAATTTCTATGAAATCTTTCAATCTTACCATTACTCTGTGGTGATCTAAACGGTGTAGTTTCATTAACTATACCTTTTTATTACAAAAATTTGTAAATCAACGATTCCTTTGTGGTTTTCCACAAGATGTATTAACATATTGACTACCATTATCAGTTCTAATCCTTTTAATTTTAATTCCCAATTTTTCATAAAAATTTAAAGCATTTTTAGTAGCATTTACAATATCTCTGGTTTGTGCTTGTTCAGATGGATAACAATAAGTAATTCGAGTTTTTTCATCAATAAAATCAATAATATATCATCTTTTACTTCCTGTTATATAATCTGATACTACTTTAATATCAGTCTGCAATAATCCCGTTTCTTTTACTTCATATCTCAAATGTTTTTTCTTAATAGTTTTTTGTGAATAAAAACCAAAACGTTTTAATCAACGATATATAGTTTTAACCGAAGGTTTTGGCAAAAAATTAAACCTAATATCATCAATATGTCTTATTAAATAACAAAATTGAAAAGCACCTATACCAAACTCTTCTTTATACTGAACAAAATAATTTATAAATTTTTCTGATAATTCCAAATTATACAAATATTTAATATTTTTAGGTTTTGTGGATTTAAATAATAATTCTTCAAAAGGTTTATTTTTGTAGAAAATATCATAAAAACGTTTAGCTCAATAATAAAAAGTTTGCTTTGGCATATGTAATTGAGAAATTATTTCTTTACAAGAATTTTTATTTTTAAAAATAAAACAAAATTTTCTAAATTTACGATAATAAATATTAACTTTATTAATATTTTTATCATTTTTATACTTTTCTACAAACTTGTTAAATTTATAATCAAATTTAGTAAAATCAGCACTATTAATTAAATATTTCATTTTAAACTACACCTCAACTAATAATATAAAGTTATAAAAACTTTTATTAGTCCAAAAAGTGTGTCTAATCTACAAAATATAAAATTATTAAATAATGAATTTAATGATGTTTATCAAGAGATTATTAAGAATAATGAAATAAATGAAAAATTATCTTTCATTTTTATTGAATGTATTAATCAAGGTTTTTCTGAAGAAAAAGCACAATATTCTATTCAAGAACAAATAACTAAGCATATAGTAGAAAGTTTTTTAATTAAAGAACAAGAACAAAAAATGGTAAATGAAATAAATCAATTTGATTTTATAAATGCACCATCAACTAGCACTGGTATATATCATTTACCATCATTTAAAATACAACTTAACTTATAATTACATTTATTTAGATTATTATTTGCAAAAAAATGTCATAATATAATATTGTAAATTAATAAGTGAAGAACAACTAAGTAAGTTATATAAAAACCATTCTGAAAAGAATGGTTTTTATATAACTATATTTTAATGTTTTATTAAATTTATTATTAGGAAATTATTTTTTACCTAATAATGTAAACATTTTCTTTTTGTATACTTCAACACCAGGTTGGTTAAATGGGTCAACATCTAATAATTTTGCACTAACAGCACAAGCCTTCATAAAGAAATAACTAGCATAACCAAACATTTTGCCATCCATTGTATCCCATTCTAATAAAATATTTGGAGTTTTTCCTACTATTTCATCACTATGAGCTTCAATAGTTCCTTGTAAGGCAATATTATTAATTTCATGTAAAGAATGTTTTGTTAAATAGTTTAATTGATCATTGTTTTCTTTATCAAGTGGAATTTTGATATCTTCATTAGGTTTTTTGATTTTTATTACTGTTTCAAAAAACATTTTTGAACCTTCTTGAATAAATTGGCCCATTGAATGTAAATCAGTTGAAAAAACAACACTAGCTGGTAATAATCCTTTGCCATCCTTACCTTCTGATTCACCAAATAATTGTTTTCATCATTCACATAACATTTGCATTTGTAATTCATAGCTTACTAAAATTTCAACTGCTTTATTATTAGTTTTATGTAAATGATAGCGAGAAACTGCATATAAATAGGCATCATTAACATCAATTTTATCACTTTTACATTCTTTTGCTGCTAATTGCGCACCAGCAATAATTTCTTCACAGTTAATTCCTGCTACCATCATCGGAAAAATACCAATAGGAGTTAAAACAGAGTATCTACCACCGATATTATTGGGGATAACAAAGCTTTCATATCCTTCTTCTTTTGTCAAATCATGGAGTACTCCTCTTGTTTTATCAGTAGTAGCGATAATTCTGTTATTAACAATATTCTTATTTTTCTTTTGTTTAATTAATAGTTCTTTTAACAAACGAAAGGCAATTGCTGGTTCAGTAGTAGTTCCTGATTTAGAAATAACATTAATGGCAAATTCTTTATCTTTTAAATATGATAAAACTTGGTGAACATAAGTTGAACTCATAGTATTACCCATATAAATTACTTTAACAGGAGCCGTATTATTAAATAAACCTTGTACCATATCAATTCCTGCTCTAGCACCTAAGTATGATCCACCAATACCAATTACTACTAAAACTTGTATTTCTTTTTGTAGTTTCAATGCTAGAGTTTTCATCCGCTTTCAAGACTCTTGAAAAGTAATGTCTTTTTGGTATGCAAATGGAAAATCAATTCATCCTAATCAACCATCTTCATTTTTAGAATTACTTTCCAGTTCAGCGTTAATCGCCGTTACTTTTTCTTGATATAAAGTTGATAATTCTTTCATATCTAAATTAGTAAACTTTAAATTAGTTTTTATCACTATTCTATAACCTCCTTATAGTATTTAAAATTAAAATATTAATTCGTAATAATACTATTTAATATTTATAATAAAAATATAGTTGTAAAAATTTTAGATTGCAAGAAAAAAATAAAAAATATTGCTATTTAATGGCAATATTTTTTATTATTTGGAAGAAAAATAGTATTTTAATTATTTTCTTCTTTTTTAAATCAATTATCAACAGTTTCTCTTATTGGTGCAAATCCTTTACCATTTTCTTCAATTGAAGAATTATTCTTTGCAACTAATCCTTGTTCTTTTGTACTTAAACTTAATTGTTGTTTAGTATGATCAATACCTGTTATTTCTGCTTTAACTGATGTACCAATTGTAAAATAATCACTAACATTTTTAACAAATTTAGGGGTAATACGACTAATGTGAATTAAACCAGAAAATCCATTTGGACACTTACAAAAAACTCCAAATTCCTTTATTCCAGTTGGAGTTACGGTAATAATGTCACCAACCTGAAATTGTTGAACATTTGATTCATTTTCTTCATTTTTAATAATTGTACTCATAATAAGTTAATTCCTCTTTCTTTTGTATAATTTAATAATACATAAGAATATTATAACATTATATTTAATCTTGAAGTTAAAATTAATAATATTAATTTTATGAATTTTTAAACATTAGAAGGCATTGGTTAGATAAGTTTACTTTCTTGTCTTCAAATCTGTACAAATTGGTTTGGAGACATTTTTAATCGTAAAATCATTCTATCATTATTTCATCAGTTAATAAATTTTCTTAATGCTTCTGTGAAATGTTTAATGCTATTAAACTTGTTACCAAACATAATTTTAAAATCTCTTTTGATTCAGCGATTTAAACATTCACTTACTTGGTTGCCTTTAAATCCTGATAAACTTTTTGAATGAATTAAAGTTTTACTTTTATTAAAACTATTTGTAACTATTTTACTAGTATTACCTGAACCTAAATCAGATTGGATAAATGTTGCAAATATTTTATGTTCTTTACGACTTGCATTTGTTACTTGATTAAGAACATTTAAAATGGTTATTGCATTTTCACTTTTATTAATTTTTCAACCAACTATAGCATTACTATTCATATCTGTAGCAATTTCAAATAATAATTTAGTTTTTTTATTATTAATAATTAATTCTTTAAATCAAGTACCATCGATGTCAACTTTTTCAAGATAAGTATTACTGGTAAAATTACGTTTTAATAAATATTGGAAATTTGATTTTAAGGCATTAGATTTCGCTCTACGCTGTTTTTTGGGTTTGGTTAATAGTTTGTGATATTATTATCTTCCAATAACCTCATAATGCTGTTTTTACTGCATTTAAGATTGGTGTTGTTTTTCTTTAATTCTAATCTCACCTTTTCTAAACTAGTAATTTTAATTATTTTATCTTTGTTGCTAATAACAACAATTTTATTTAATTCTTTTAATAACTCATTATCAATTTTTGTTTGATATTTCTTTTTACCGTTTTTTATTCATTTATAATATGCAACTTTACTGATAGGTAACAAACTAATTATGTCATTAATTCCATAATTTTTATTTCTATATTTATCAACTATTAAAAAACATTTACTTTTCAATAATTTACTATTTAAAATATTTTGATTGTTTTTTAATTCTTTATCACAGGATTGTTTTTGTCTTAAAAATTCATTTTTTATTTTTTCTTTTAGTAGTGACTTTTTGAGTTTTTTATTTTCAAGTTTTAAATTTTTATCTTTGATATTCACTTTATCTATTTGATGATTTGTTTGAAAAGTATGAATAGTAATTAATTTATTATTTTTTTGATATTTTTTTACTCAATTATAAATTAATGATCTGGTTGATAATTGATATTTGGTTTTAATATCAATGGTTTTTAATTTTTTAATCACTACATATTCATTTAAAACATCTAGTTTAATTTTTCTTGTATAAACTTTATATTTCATCTTTACTCCTTAACTATTAATTATTTAAACTAATCATACTGTCTAGATTAAAAATTATAGGAGTAAACTTAACTAACTTATGCCGAATGAGAAATTATTAATTGATGATTTAATTTATATTTATCTAAAATGTTACTTAAAATGGTAAGTTAATATAGATATTTTATTTTATAAATATTATTAAAAATATTAGGATTTATTATAATAATCCTGATTTTTCAAGTAATTCTTCTAGAAAAGTTCCCTTGATTTTTTTTAATGCACCTCTACGGAAAATTTTTAAGATAAGAGGAACTTGTATATCATTAATTTTTTTCTTATCTTATAAAATATGAGTTGAATTCAATAGCACGCTAATATCATATGCTGAAGCAAAAACTTCTGGTATTCCTCTATCAACCTTTAATAATTTATAGACAGCTTCCATAGCAGTTCTCACTGAATATTCGGTTGTAAAAACTGTATCATCTTCAGTTTCACTAAAATTACCAATAAATGCTAAATTTTTTGAACCTTCCGGAACTACTAAAGGACGATCACCAATTTCTCTTGGCATAAAGTATGAAGTAATAAATGGCATATAAACTGATACCACATTACATGAGTTTTTAGCAAGTTTAAAGATTTCTTCTTCAGGAACGCCAATACGATATAATCACTCTTGATTAAATTAAATTAAGTAACGTTTTTCTTTTATTGTTTGTTTTTATATTTTTTTATGTTAAGATTTGTTTGTTATTAAAATGTATAAAATTGGTTTTTGAAAACCTAGAATTGCAGAATTTTATATGGATATTCAACAAGATTTTTATATTAAAAAGGTTTTTTATGCTTGTTATGTAAAAAATATAGTATTACCTATTTCATTTTTAACTAATAAAAAGGAAGATTGTCAAAAATTCGGAATAAATTAATTCATATAGTCTTATTATAAATTTAGACAAGAAATAATTTGGATTTTTATGTAATTGTGTTTAAATAATATAATTTTTTTAAAAATATTGCAACTAAAATACTTATTTTTAAAAATTACTAAAAAATTAAAAAATAAATTTAATATTTATACACAATAAAAATTCTTATTAAAATACATTTAATAAGTTTTATTCTATTTTGATTTTTAAAAAAAAGTTAAATTTTAATTTATAATAATTGTATCTCTGTATTTATTTTATTACATTTAAAAATAACCATTTTAATATAAATTAAAATATTATATGTTCTATTTCCAAGCATTTCTTTTAAAACATGTCAAATATTAGTTTCTGTAAAGCAACCAATATTTCATTTCTTACCTTGATTTTCAATACCTTGTTTATTATTTTTAAAATATTTTTTCTTTAATTTTTTATGATTATCTAATTCTTTATATAAATAATCAATTAATTGTTCATAATTACCATTATTAATTAAATTTTTACAGTGATTATATTCTTTTAAATATTTTCCTTTATTTCCAGTCATTATACCAAGATATAATGTTCTAATTAAATGGAATTTATCTAAAACAAACTGTGCACCTAAATAATAAGCAACTTCTTTAATTCATCCTGCACTATCACCACAAATAATAATTTTTGATTGTTCAACATTTTCATAAAATTTTTGACAATGTTCTTTAACAAATTCAGCAGTTTTTTTAACTCCAATTTTTGTTTTTGTTGGTCTTATAATTGCTTTTACTCTTTTATTTTGTACTTTGTGATTAATATTATCTGTATATGTTACTATTAAACGCACAGAGTGCTTTATACCCTTACGTTTAAAATTTCAAAATTTTCGATGTCCATCATCAATTGCTACAAAAATAGGTTGATTTTTTTCTAATTTTACTTTTACTGGATTTGCTTCAATTAATTCTAAATTTTTAAAAACTCTATGAACAGTACTAACACTAATACCAGCTTTTTTACAAATAGCACAAATATCATGATATCTTTTTCCATCAGCAAAATATTCAATAATAGTTTGTTCAACATCTTCACCAATTCTTTTATATTTAGGTAATTCTAGTCATTCATCAACTAAACAAACACGAACTCATTTTTGTAATTTTTCATCAAAATATTCATAAATTCTTCTTTTATAAGTTACTAATCCATACATTATTTTTCTTGTTCGATATTGATAATCAACAATTTTATATTTCTTTTTGTCTCTTGTATTTTTTATTCTTCAATCTCATTTTTCTCATTTCTTTTTTATATGTTCTAAAATTAATTTATCAATTTTTGCATTTTGTTCTCTAAAATTTCATTTATAATTAAAATTCATATTTAACTCTCCTAATTTGTTTTTTTTAAAAATTTCTTAATTAATCTCTTAATTTATACAAAAAATAAATTTTTTAATAAATTATTTTTATTATGTACTATAATCAATATAAAAATGTAATTATGATTAAAATAATGCTACTGCAAAAAAAGTATCTTCACATTTTCCGTATAAAAAAGTATTAATATAATTTTTATATTTAAATTGATTACAATATGTAATAGAAAAGTTTATAAGGGGTGTTAAGATGAGAAAAATACTAAGTTTATTAGGAGCAATGATTTTAACTACAACGACAAGTGCTAACATTATTGCTTGTGGTGGTGGAGAAGAACCTAAAGAAAAAAATAAAACTGAAATTATTAATTTAGGTTCAACAATCTATGGTTTAGCATTTAAAAGTGATGATTTATATATTAGTACACAAAATAAAAATATTAATAAAATTAATACAATACAAATAAAACCAACTAAAACTGAAATTATTAATTTAGGTTCAACGGCAAATAGTTTAGTATTTAAAATTAATGACTTATATGTAGCAACATGAGATACTAGAATTTATAAAGTTGATACAACAAAAATAATACCCACTAAAACTGAAATTATTAATTTAGGAACAACAGCTAATAGTATTGCATTTAATGGTAATGATTTATATGTTGGAACGCAAGATAACAAAATTTATAAAATTGATATAACACAAATAATACCCACTAAAACTGAAATTATTAATTTAGGAACAACAGCTAATAGTATTGCATTTAATGGTAATGATTTATATGTTGGAACACAAGATAACAAAATTTATAAAATTGATATTACCAAACCAAATCCCCATAAAATATTTATTAGTAATTTAAATTCACAACCACATAGTTTAGCATTTAACGGTAATAATTTATATGTTGGAACACAAGATAGCAAAATTTATAAAATTAATATAATTCGAACGTCAAATAAAACTGATGTTATTAACTTAGGTTCAATAGCTCATAGTTTAGTATTTAAAGGTAATATTTTATATTTTGGAACACAAGATAGCAAAATTTATAAAATTGATTTTTAATACTATTTATATTTTAATTTTATAAGCTTATTTACTTCATAAAATATAATTAAGGGTAAAATAATGATACTGTGAAAAAAACCATCTTCACATTTTTCATATAACAAACAAGTAACATGTAATTAATAGTTATAGGTATCATAAAATAAACGGCTTTGATTTAGGCGTTATTTTGCATTTAAAAGCACACTTGTAAAAATAATCAAAAATAGTACAATTTATAAGTAAAATCAAGGAAAAAAGGAGATTTATAATATGAAAAGAAATAAAAATTATACAAATTTACAAATACTAGAAATAATTGATATTTATAAAAATGATATTTTTGAAAATAATGAATTTGGAAATAAAAAAGTTATTGAATGAATAAATAAACATCAAGATGTATTTGACCGTACAATACAAAAAAGCAAAGAAATAAGTTTAAGAATAAATACTAATAAATCATTAAATTTAAATCCTAATGCTAAACTATTTTATCCCAAAAAAATTGTTAATAATAATTTAGAAAACTTAAAATTATTAGCAGATGTTTCTGAAAAACAAAATTCTTTAGAACCAGTTTCATTAAAAATGGAAATTTAAAATTATAATGAAAGGAAAATAAAATTATGAAAACATGAATAAAAACAAATTTCCAAAAAATAGCATTATCATTTGCTGTAATAACTGGTTCTATTGGTTTAATATTAGGTTCAGTTACATATTATCAAAATAATGGATTGCCAAAATATTTAGACCATTATTATGAAGAACATAGGGGGGGCAACTATTTGGGAACATAAAAGAAATGATAAATATAAAATAGATTTATATTTTGGAGTTAATCCAAAAAATCAAGATGATATAAAATGAAATGGTAATTATCCTGACGGATATTTTTATAAATAATCTAAATTTCTAAATTTATATAAGAAATATTTTCGTTATATTTATCAAATAAATTAATATTATTTAATTCTATTTCTTGTTTATCTGTAATTAAAACTAAATCATAATTTCCAGTACCAAATATGCCACTAATTTCAATCCGATTTAAGTTATTAATTGGATTTTCTATTTGTAATTCAAATTCACTATTGTTATCAATTTGTGAAATTTCTTTATAAAATTCTAATTTTGAAAATAATTGTGATTTATTTGAACCATATAAATTTAATGCATTTTCAATTTTGATTTTTCCAATAATCACTCTTGTAAAATATTTACCATATTCACCATTACCAAGTGTTCAATCAGCAGGAATTAAAGATGGAATATTATTACTTTCTAGTTCATTTGTTATAGATAATCAATTAAATTGATTATCATCTAATTTGAATAATGGATTTTGACTAACATCATTATTTTTTAATTTAATATTATTAATATCTGTAAAATCAAAATAATTAGATTTTAATATTACTTTTGCATCTTTAAATTGTCAAATTCCGTCTTTATTAGGGTGTATTGGATTTGATTTTAGTTCAAAATAATAAGGCAACAATATTTTATTGTCATCATTTAAACCTTTATTAATAGACATATTAGAATAAATATTATTTGATAACATAATTACTATTTGTTTTAATATTTGCACTTGTGGTAAACTAATATAGTTTGGATAATCTAGTTTTCACTGTTTAAACAAATTACTAATTACTTCATCTGGTTTTTGATTTTCAAATTTTGCTCGTAATATATCCATTTTATTTGGTGGAGTTACTAAAGATGCGCCATCAAAATTACGATTATAATTATATGTATAAGTTAACATATCTAATAATACTTTTTGTAAACTATCAATTGGTGGTTTATCATTTATTTCTATTTCAATAGAATTAAAGTTTTTTGATAATTCAATTACAATATTTTTACTTGTGTATGGTGGGTTTGGGCCTTGATTACTATATAAAATATATTCTTCATTTTTTTTCATTTCAAAATCAGGTAAATTGCTTGGTATTGGACTTCCACCATCATATTTACCAATTTTAGCATATGTTATTATTGCATTATTAATAATTTCTTTTCTTGTTTCAGTTCCACCACCAATAGCAATTAAATCTAAAACAGATTTTTCTTCTCTAATAAATTGTTTTGCTAAATTTCAAGGTAATATTTGTTCACTAAATCATTGTTGTAATATTCTAACTTTTGGTTGAGTTTCAATAGGCATTGATAACAGTGGAAATGCTATCTTATCTTTAACGAATAACTTTGGGTATACTTCCACATATTGTCGACTTCACCAAGTACCTTTATATTGCCGAAAATCATGCTTCTAGGGGCTTTAATTTTTAAACCAGCTACTTTCGTATCTTTCTCTAATGGTTTTTGTAATTTAATAATAATTGGATAACCATCTCTTGTTTTAAAATCTTTAATTTTAATAATAGTTATACTTTTAGTGCTTCTAGTTTTTGGATTTTGATAAGGTTGTGAATAATTATTAATAATATATAAATTATCAATATTATTTTCAGTTAATGGTTCATTAATACTAACTGCATACAACCAATGAGTAACTGGTAATGGAGTTAAATAATTTGAATCTAAAACAATATTATTATTTTCATCTAATGCTGGTAATGCTACTGGGTCTCCGGGCGCACCTAATTGTACATATTGATTAATTGCTAATCCACTATGTGCTAATTTGTCATTTAAACTACTAAAAGTACATTGAATATATGCTAATTCTTTATTTTCATTATTATAAGTTTTACTTGCAACTTCAAGAATATATCATTGTCTATCAACTTTAATTGATTTATCAATATTTATAACTTTATTAATTTCTGGAATCATATATAACTTATATAAATTTGAAACAATATTATTAATAAAATCAAAATTCTTTTTTTCATTTGGAATATTAATAACTACATTTTTAATTGCTTGTTCTTGAATAAAAGCATTATTTGCTGGTGTAGCACTATAAGTAATACCTAATTGGTCACTTAATATATTTCCATAAAATACATCACCAATTTGTAATTGTTTATATGCTAAATCTGGATTATCTTTATCTTGAATAGGATAATAAGAATGGTCTCAAACTGCTTGTATTGCTTCTCTACCAGTGAATATCTTACTAAATGAAGTATATATAATCATTAGGTATTGAAGTTGGTGGTTTATAGCCGGTTTCTGTTGAATTTATAGCACCTAAAATAATAGTAAAAGGACATACACGAAATTGTAAATCTTTATTTTGTGTAAAATCTTTTTCAATTTCACCAGTTGATTTTCAAACTGTTTTAATTAATTGATGATTTATTTTCGGTATCATTTTTAGTTTCTCCTAAAAAAGTATTATTAAATTCAATTTCTTCTTTTTGATATTTTCTATTTTCTTTTTAATAATTTGTTGTGCTTCTTCTTCACTAACACCATATCTTTTAACAATAATACGTTTAATATTAGTAATTCCTAATCTTAACTCTGCTTCATCTATTTCAAGTGATTTTAATCTATCTGTAATAGTATTTTCTTTAATTTCAAATGTTCATTTAGATTTATCACCATCTAATCCCATAAGCCTAAAACATCTTTGAAAAATTTCATGTCAATCACTTTGATTAAGTGTTCTTTTAATTCTTGTAGTTTCCATATCTCTTGAATTAGTAATTAATACTTCTGCTTCTGTTTTTTGACTTGTAGTATCATTGACTGGACTATATCCACTACCTTCAAATGCTTTATTAAAAATAAATTGAATAAAATCAGCATATTTATCTAATACTGGATTACCTTGTATTATTGCAATTGGTGGTGTACCACTAGTACTACCAACACTTCTTAAATTTGCTTGTAATACAAAATCACCAAATAATTTTTTCATATCAAAAACAGTTTTAGATTGATTTACTTCTTGTTCAGTAATATCTGCAAATACTCTTGTACGATTATATTCAAGTTCTTTTCAAATTATTTCAAAGGTATGATTTAATAATTTTTGTAATCCTTTAATAGGTGTCATATCTGGATAATAATCACCAATAACTCCACCAAAGAAATTCTTTTTAGGTAAATTTTGCATAAATTTAACTGGAATAATACCTAAATTATGATTTTCTATTAATGGTAATTGTAATTCTTTACTTATCTTTTCTTGTAAACCATCAAGTGTAATTAAATCACTAGTAAAATATCTAATTATTTGATTTGGAGTATATGTTGTTTTAACATAAATACTTTGGTCATCATATTGTAATCTTGACCATGTACTTGCTCCAAGTTCAGTATCTAATACTCTTGCTACTCTTGATTGAGCATATGGTTGAGCAAAATTTAATGCTATTCTACCAATTTTACTTTTATCAATTTGAACAATACTATAACCATAACCGGATTTAATATGACAATCTTGATAAAATAATGAATCTAAATTATTTCATTCTTTTAATTTTTCAATTGCTTGTTTATATTCTTCATGTTCACTTGTTAAAGTATAACCATTACCTCACAGTAACTTTGAAGCATGATTTGCTATAATTTCTTGAAGATTTATCATACATCAAAGTGGCATTAATATTTCTGTATTATGATTATTCATATGTTACTTCCTTTCAAAATAAGGATTTATATTTGCACTTAAATTTCTAATATATGGTTCTATAGCATAATCAAAAGCATCACGTAAATGGTCATTACCCGCTAATGGTATTTGTTTAATACTCTTAGGGTCTCATACAGCCAATCTAAATTCATCTAATAATAATTGTGCTTTCATACTTATATTTAAGCGTTCTGAAGCCATTAAAGCCACATTCTTACCTATTCTAAACTCTCAAGTCTTAACTTCACACAATCTTTAAAATATAGTCATTGATTAACCTTATATTTAATGGCTGTATCATTAAGCATTTCAATAAATGTATAATTACTAAAATCACAATATACAGTTAAACCATATTCATATAAAAGATTATTATTTTTTGCTAATTTAATATAAAACTCAACTACTAATCTTGCTAATTGTTTATTATCATAACGCACTAACTTATTTTCTATTTTTAAACAATCAATAACATTAACAAATTTAAAATCATAATCAAAACCTATTAATACACATGCCATAGCATCATCTTTAAACCCATAATCTAATCCAGCACTAAAAATCTATAACTTGGTTGTAATAAACGTGATATCTTATGAATAAGATGTGAATATATCCCACCAGACTCATAACCTACTAAACCATGACTTCTTACTCTTGCTGATATTGGGTCTAGAACTTCTATTTCTAATAATTGTTGTTTATCACTATCTTTTAAAATAGCATTACTATTCATATCTGTAGCAATTTCTAATAATAATTTAGTTTTTTTATTATTAATAATTAATTCTTTAAATCAAGTACCATCGATGCCAACTTTTTCAAGATAAGTATTACTGGTAAAATTACGTTTTAATAAATCTTGGAAATTTGATTTTAAGGCATTAGATTTCGCTCTACGCTGTTTTTTGGGTTTGGTTAATAGTTTGTGATATTATTATCTTCTAATAACCTCATAATGCTGTTTTTACTGCATTTAAGATTGGTGTTGTTTTTCTTTAATTCTAATCTCACCTTTTCTAAACTAGTAATTTTAATTATTTTATCTTTGTTGCTAATAACAACAATTTTATTTAATTCTTTTAATAACTCATTATCAATTTTTGTTTGATATTTCTTTTTACCGTTTTTTATTCATTTATAATATGCAACTTTACTGATAGGTAACAAACTAATTATGTCATTAATTCCATAATTTTTATTTCTATATTTATCAACTATTAAAAAACATTTA
Source organism: Spiroplasma ixodetis Y32 (assembly GCF_030316605.1). Classification (GTDB taxonomy): domain Bacteria; phylum Bacillota_I; class Bacilli_A; order Mycoplasmatales; family VBWQ01; genus Spiroplasma_E; species Spiroplasma_E ixodetis. The sequence continues at coordinate 733,233 of NZ_CP127039.1, read as the reverse complement.
CTTTTCAATAATTTACTATTTAAAATATTTTGATTGTTTTTTAATTCTTTATCACAGAATTGTTTTTGTCTTAAAAATTCATTTTTTATTTTTTCTTTTAGTAGTGACTTTTTGAGTTTTTTATTTTCAAGTTTTAAATTTTTATCTTTGATATTCACTTTATCTATTTGATGATTTGTTTGAAAAGTATGAATAGTAATTAATTTATTATTTTTTTGATATTTTTTTACTCAATTATAAATTAATGATCTGGTTGATAATTGATATTTGGTTTTAATATCAATGGTTTTTAATTTTTTAATCACTACATATTCATTTAAAACATCTAGTTTAATTTTTCTTGTATAAACTTTATATTTCATCTTTACTCCTTAACTATTAATTATTTAAACTAATCATACTGTCTAGATTAAAAATTATAGGAGTAAACTTAACTAACTTATGCCTCATTAATAATTTGCTTTTCATTTTGTGGACAAGCATTTATAGTTTTTTTAATAAATTCATTAAGAATTGACCAAGGATTACAACTTTCAATTTCTAATGATTGATTTGCACCACGAATAGCATCTTTTAAATCTTGATAATCATTTTCAGTAATTTCATATCTTTCATCACTTCATATAATTACATAATCATATAAATAATTACTTGCTAATCCAGTTAATTTAACATTACTATTATCTTGTGAATGTAAATATTTACAAGTTATTTTACTATCATTAAATTCAATAGTTTTTTTAGTTTCACTAATAATAAAATTAATTGATGGATAAGTTGCTCTAATAATTTGTTTTAATTCTTGTCAACTATCATTTAATTGTTTTGACATATTACGAATTAAATAAGCATGAATATTAATATTATCTAACATTAATAAAACACCTAAGAATTCAATATCACTAAATGTTTTACCAGATTTACGACTACCTAATTGTTTAATTTTAGTAATATTTAAAGGTTGTTTTAAATACATTCTTTTAGCAATATCTAATAAATAACCAAAATTACTTAACATTTATTCTTACCTTTATTTTCTAAACTAATTGCTATAGGGGCTGTATTATCACTACTTTTTATATCAATTTTTGTAGATAAATGATATTCTTTCACAAATGCTCTTTCTAAATATCATGCAGTATTATTTGCATTTGCTTTTAAATATCTTTGTGATTAATATGGCGTATTTGTAAATATGCTCAATTAATTTGTTGTAAAAAAGTATTTCTCTTTTTTTGTTTTCAACTATAAAGAGTATTTTCTGTAATATCTAAATAAACTAACATACCAATTTTAGTAGGTACTTCTTCAGTTTGTTTACAATGATTAAAATATTCTTCTAATTTTTCTCTTAATGCTTTTGCATCATTAAAAATTGTTCTTATTTTTATTTTTTTCTTCTTGCACATAAAAATCTCCTTTCATATGCTTTTAAAACACAAAAATTTATGATATAATTAATATAATCTTTAAGTTAAACTTGACAAAATAACTTATGAACTTTATTAATTACTTCATATATTCTTTTATTTAATTTTTATAATATAATTATAACAAAAAACAGCATTATACTGCTATTTTTTTATTTTATTTAATTTTTCAATAAAATTATCTAAACTTTTTTGCCCCAACTGTGACATATTAATATTATTATCAGAACAATATTTTTTTAATTGACAATAAGAATTTTTATCAATTAATAATTTTAATTTAATTTTTTTGAATTTAACTTTTTTATTTTTTCTTTTAATTTTAAATTTATTTCCTAAACTTTTTCAAAATTTAAATTCTGGATTTTGAGTTTTATATATAATCATACATCCTATAAAAGTACCTATTATAGGCAATGAAATAGTTAATAAAAAAATACCAAAAACTTTATTTTTCTTACATAAAACTATTCCTTGCATAATTGGTACAAACAAAAAAATACTACCAAATACTAAAACTGCTATTAATATAATTGCTCAAAGTGGCATATATTTTTAATTCCTTTTCTATTTACATTTTCTTTTATTGTACATTATTTTATTAAAAAAGAAAAGATAACTAATAAAAGTTATCTTTTAAACGTAAATAGAATTTTCAAGTTATTAAACGTTTGTTAATATTATATTCTAAAACCAAACATTTTTCAACAATATTTTAACAAATTTGTTAGAATAGTTAGCACAAAAAAATAAATAGAAAGGTGTTAAAAAATGTTTAGTTTTAAAGAATTTCAAAAATATGAAATCAATAATATTTTAACAAAATATATTAAAATAATCGAGAATTATGATGAATATTTTTTTAAAAATAGAAATAAAAATCAATATAAAATTGATTCAAGAGTTAATAGAACAGTAAATACTCCAATTGGAATAGGAACTTTTAGACAAAGAGTTTATTGAGATACAATTAATAAAAAATATTATTATCCAATTTATGAAGAATTTGGTATTAAAAAAAGAGCAAGAATTACTGATGATTTATATTTTGAAATATTAGATAATTTAATTCAAAATTTAATAAGTAAAAAAGGTTATTTTAATATTCAAGCAGAATTTAAATATACTTCTTTTTCTAAAAATCTTATTTCAAGAATATTTAAAAATGTAAAAATTCCAAAATGAATACCAGAAGAAAAATTTAAAGTATTAGATAATCAAAAATTAAATATATCTGCAGATGATGCTTATATAACTTGTTGAGATGAAAATGGTTTAAAACAACAATATTGTTGTAGACTTTTAACTTATAATTTAGGAAAAAAAGAAATTTATTCATATAGAAATCAATTACAAAAGAAAATAACTTCATTTATGTTATTTAAAACTAATAATGCACCAAAACAAGAAGAATTACATAATTTTACAATGCAAACTATTAATAATTATTATGATATTAAAATAAATTGTAAGGTAGTACAGACATTTTGGACTATTTTCCATCTAATAAAAGTTTATCAAAATAATCCATAGGAGTCATTAACCCTAATGATTTATGTGGTTTAGAATTGTTATAATATTCTTGAAAAGAATTAACTAATTTTTGAAATAAACTAAAATCACTATTTAAATATGGTTTTATTTCAAAAAAATTACTTCAATTTCTATGAAATCTTTCAATCTTACCATTACTCTGTGGTGATCTAAACGGTGTAGTTTCATGAACTATACCTTTTTTATTACAAAAATTTGTAAATCAACGATTCCTTTGTGGTTTTCCACAAGATGTATTAACATATTGACTACCATTATCAGTTCTAATTCTTTTAATTTTAATTGCCAATTTTTCATAAAAATTTAAAGCATTTTTAGTAGCATTTACAATATCTCTGGTTTGTGCTTGTTCAGATGGATAACAATAAGTAATTCGAGTTTTTTCATCAATAAAATCAATAATATATCATCTTTTACTTCCTGTTATATAATCTGATACTACTTTAATATCAGTCTGCAATAATCCCGTTTCTTTTACTTCATATCTCAAATGTTTTTTCTTAATAGTTTTTTGTGAATAAAAACCAAAACGTTTTAATCAACGATATATAGTTTTAACCGAAGGTTTTGGCAAAAAATTAAACCTAATATCATCAATATGTCTTATTAAATAACAAAATTGAAAAGCACCTATACCAAACTCTTCTTTATACTGAACAAAATAATTTATAAATTTTTCTGATAATTCCAAATTATACAAATATTTAATATTTTTAGGTTTTGTGGATTTAAATAATAATTCTTCAAAAGGTTTATTTTTGTAAAAAATATCATAAAAACGTTTAGCTCAATAATAAAAAGTTTGCTTTGGCATATGTAATTGAGAAATTATTTCTTTACAATAATTTTTATTTTTAAAAATAAAACAAAATTTTCTAAATTTACGATAATAAATATTAACTTTATTAATATTTTTATCATTTTTATACTTTTCTACAAACTTGTTAAATTTATAATCAAATTTAGTAAAATCAGCACTATTAATTAAATATTTCATTTTAAACTACACCTCAACTAATAATATAAAGTTATAAAAAATTTTATTAGTCCAAAAAGTGTGTCTAATCTACAGATATTAAAATAAATATATTTGCTATTAATTGAGAATATAATAATTATAATTTAGTAATTGCTGGTGATGGTGCATTATGAATTAGAGCAATGGCTAGTTGATTGGGTTGTTATTATATTTTAGATAAATATCATGCTTATAGTTATTTATGAAAATCTTTTGTTAATGTTCGTGGTAAACATCAAAAGAAAGCACTTGATTGAACAAAATATTTAGATGTAACAACTACTTTTTCAAATGGTAGTTATAATGAATTAATTACTATTTTAGAAAATAATCATAATAAAGTTACTAAAAAAACTTTTAATTATTTTAAAAATAATGAACAAGGAATTATTAATCAAAATGCTTCATGAAATATAGGTTGTAGTGCTGAAAGTGATGTATATCATTTTTTAAAATCTTTAACTAATGGAGCAAAAATATATCATTATCAAACATTAAATAATATGTTAATAGCAAAAGCAAATTATTTAAATAGTAGAAGTTATCTTAATAGTACTTAATAAGTTAAAACTTGATATTTTTTATTCTAATTTTAAGATTAGGATTTTTGTGTTATTTAAATGTAATTTTGAAATTATATTTTTTAACATTTAGGTATTTTATGATATAATTAAATTAACAAATCATAGAATTTTCAAGTTATATTGTAAATGTTATTGAATTCTATGGGTTAATCTCATATGTCCTTTGACAACCGCCCTATAATCAAATTTAGTAAAATCAGCACTATTAATTAAATATTTCATTTTAAACTACACCTCAACTAATAATATAAAGTTATAAAAACTTTTATTAGTCCAAAAAGTGTGTCTAATCTACAACTTGTTCTTCTTTATTTAAATAACAATGCTTTGAATTAATAGTTAATAAGGATAATGATCTTAAAAGTGTAGCACATGTTAAGTTATATCAACGCATGTTTATTTGCCTCCTATGTATTTTTCATTATTTTTTTAGAAATATTTATTTTTTAGTATTAAGATTTACTAAAAATATCATTTTTTATTATTTAATTTTGGATTCATTTTGATAAAAAATATAAAATAATTTTAATTAACGGACTTCTCCCCACATGTACTTGTGGAGGAAACAATGAAATTGAATGAGTTCAACAATGCTTTTCAAACAGAACAGGATTGTTTAAAATATATAGCAAGTTTGAAGAAAAACAAATGTATCATGTGTTCTTGAACAAGTTTGAATACTTCTAATTTAAGAAGAATAAGATGTTTGAAATGTCATCAAACATTTAGTATTCTTCATGGCACCATTTTTTACAAGTCACAAACACCTTTAAGATTTTGATTTTATCTCATCTTTAGATGAATAAACACCAAACATGGAATTACATCAACTGATGTTGCAAAAGAATTGGGTGTGACTTTGAAAACTGCTTGAAGAATGGGTCATGAAATCAGAAATCGTATTGTCAAACAAGAACATCAATTTATTGTTGAGGGCATAGTGCAAATGGATGAAATGTATCTTTCACATATGGGTTTTAAAAAACAAGGAAGATCTTTGATAAATAAAACATTAATTGTTGGGATTTATGAAAAAACAACCAATAATTTAATTGTGAAAGTAATCAAAAACGCAAAAAGTAAAAATCTTTTGCAGTTTGCAAGAAACCATATTTCTTCAAAGTGTGATGTACATACTGATTCTTGAAAAGGATATCGTGATTTCAAATCACTTTTCCCTAATCACAAAACAGTTAACCATCAAGATGGTTATGTTTCAAAAATTGGCGTAAATACCAATCAAATTGAATCAGTATGAAAACATATACGAAGAACATTTAAAACACATATCAAAGTTGCAAAACATAATGTTCATTTATATGCCAAAGAAGCTGCATATAAATTCAACAAGATACCTACTTTTGAAACTGTAATGCTATGTTTCATTTAAAAATGTGGGGAGAAGTCCGTAGATAGAATTTTCTCAGCATTTATGTGATAAAATTTAAAAATAGTACATAAAGGGAGAAAAGCCTTAATTAATTCAGTTTTTATAAAATTCAAGTGTGTATAAACTAAACTAATGAGTAGTTTTAGTCTTTTTAAAACAATTATTCTAAGTAAATCTTAATTTAAGTCTATAATTGAAAAAATGAATATACAATAAAAATAAAAAAAATAATTTGACTAATTAAACTATCTTTTATTTATTGATTAGTGTATTTAATTTTTAGATTAAAATATTAATTAGTAAAAATATAGTCTAATGGTATATCTCAATTATCGTGATTAATTATATAAGGAATTTTTTGAATAGCAAAACCAAGTCCTATTTTACTAAAGTTAAATTTATTTTTAGATAAATAACGATCGTAAAAACCTTTACCATAACCAATACGGTAATAATCTTTATCAAAGGCAATCAATGGTACTAACATACAATCAATTTGACTGCCTATAACTTTTTGGCAATTTAAACTTGGTTGTCCAATTTTAAAATCATTATCAAATACGATATCGTTTCAACTATTAATAAAGTAAAATTCCAAATGCTCACCATTCATTCTTGGTAAACAAACTTGTTTTAGATTTTTTCATAATAATTCAATAATTTCTTTAGTTTCTACTTCATATGGTAAGGAATTATAAAGAGCAAATACATTATTTTGTTTAAAATAATGTGATTCATTAAATTTATTGAAAATAATTTTATTTCACTTTTGATAATTATTTTTAGAAACATTTTTTAATTTTTTTAAATAAATGGTTCTTAAACTAATTTTATCCTTAATTTCCATTTCCATTTTTTCACATTCTTTCTCAATTATTTTATTAATACCATTAATACCAATAAGGGCACATTTAATTCGATTACGCTGTCTTGGTACATTTTTAAAAGCAATCATATTTTCAATTATTTTATCATTAAATTGCTTTTCTGATAACATTGCTTGATAATTAATAATAATTTCTTTTATTTGTGATATTGTTTTACCTTCAATTAAAATACAAAAAAGATCGGTTGCTGCAGTTGAAATAGCACACCCAATTCCAGTAAAGCGTGCGCTATTAATAACTTTATTTTTAATAGAAATTTCAACATGAAAATTATCAACACATGATTCATTGTTTTGAAGATATGTCAAACTATTTGGTAAATTTTTAAAACCTTTATTTTTTGGATTACTATAGTGTTCAACAATTAGTTTGCGATAATAGTCTTGATTGTTATTAAAAGAATTCATTTAAAAAATCTCCTCCTTCATTAATCCCTTTTTTTAAAGCTATTACTAATAAGTCAATATCTTTTTTACAATTATATATATAAAAACTAAGACGAATTGTTACTTCAGCGTTAATTATATTAGGTAATAATTTAGCACAATAAGTTCCATTGCGTACGCATATATTTTGTGTTCCTAAAAAATTAGCAACATCTTGTGCAAATACTTTTTTAATATTAAATATTATGTTACTACTATTGCCATCAATATTGTAAATTTCAATATTATTTCCTAAATGCGCTGTTAATTGTTCAATTGCGTATTTTTTTAGTAAAATTTCATGATTTCTAATATTTTCAATACCAATGTTTAATAAATACTTAATAGCTGCACCTAGCCCAAATACACCCGCAATATTTTGTGTTCCACCTTCAAAACGATAAGGACTATCTAATAAGTTAAATTTACCATTTTCATAAATATCACCATTCATGCCTCCACCCAATATTAGTGGATCTAGCATATTTAATCATTCGTTTTTTCCTCAAAAGACACCGATTCCAGTTGGACCAAAAACTTTATGACCAGAAAATCCAAAAAAATCAATATTTCAATTTTTAACATCGGTTTTTATATGTCCTATTGATTGTGCACCATCTATTATTACTAAAATATTTTTAAAAATTCAATTATCACTTTTAACATTTTTTTTACCATATTTTTTAATAAAATTAGTTAATGTTTCAGTATCATTTTCTATTGCTAAAGAATTATTAATATTTGCAAAAGCAACTATTCTAGTTTTGGGTGTTAAAACTTTTTTTAAATTTTCAACAGTAATGACTCCTTGTTTATTTGTTTCAATAAATTTTATTTTAATTTTTTTAGTTTGTATCAAACGATAAAATGGTAAGAGTAATGAGCTATGTTCTAAAGTGGTTAATAAAATTTCATCATTTTCTTGTAAATATTTTTCTAAGCCAAAAGCAATTTGATTATAAGCAAAAGTTGCTGAAGGACAAAAAACTATTTCGTTTTCGTTACTATTAATAAATTTACTAATTGTTTTTCTAGTATCTTCAAATATATCATTTCCCTTAACAGCAAGTTGATAATCTTGACTATGTGGATTAATACAATATTTTTCATAATAATCCCTAACAGCATCAATAACTATTTGTGGTTTTAGTGAAGAAGCGGCTGTATCTAAATAAACTAAATCAGGATTATTTTTAAAAAAGGGAAAATCAGTTTTAAAGTTATTATCATTAATGTTTATTTTTTTATTCATATTTACTCCTATGTCATTACACCAAATATAATATACTTATACTAATGATTATACACTTAATTTTGTGCTAATTTTCTTAAAATTAAAAAATGAATAAAATATTATTTATGCACTATAAAGTAATAATATTTAAAAAAATTAATATTTTAAATTTTTTAAAATAAATAATTGGTAATTAGTTATTTCATTTTAAAATTAATTAGAAAAAACTATCCCTTAAATATGAATTTTATGTTAAGATATCTTAGTAAAATAAATTAAAAAATCTTTTTTTGCTATAGATTTAATTAAAAGGAGTGAATAAAGTGCGCAATATTCTTGCCTTAGTTGCAGCTTTAACGTTATCATCAACATCAACTATGTCTATTATAGCTTGTAATAATTCAAATGAAAGAGGCACAACTAATGTTTTCGACTGAAATAGTGCTTTTATAGATACAAGTACTACGACTGACACCTTTTTTAATTACTTATTAAATAATCCCAATAGTGGATGAGGTAAAACATTATATACTGATATTAATCAATATATTAATCTTTCAATTTTAAAAAATACTCCAAAATATAAAGATGATTATCTTGCTGCTTTGACAGCAGCTCAATCTGAAATGGAAAATAAAATAAAATCATTGCAAGCAAAATATGGTCGTTCATGAGAAAAACAATGAAAAAAAGTATTGGGCGATGATGATGTTAATACTTACATTGATAATATTTTAAAAAAGAGTGCTTTAGGTATTATTCAACGTAGTTATGTTACTAGTAATTATAAGGATTATAAATACTACAATCAAAATGAAATTAATATTTGATTAAAGGATTTATGAGAACAAGTAAAGAGTAAAAACAATCCAAATGGTACTTATGATAGTGTACAAGAATACATTAATGGTAAAACAGGTAGTATCGCTGCTGGTAAATATTCTAGCAAAATTTGAATTGTTGCTAATGCTAATAATTCAGAATCAGATGCTATTACAAAATTAAACGATAATGTCAAAATTGCTAAAACATGAACTGGTGTTAATATTAGTCTTCCTGTTGTAAAAACTAGTGATGATAAGAATGATAGTAATTATGAAACAGATTCATACAATACTATTGATGGCTTATTAAGTGATAATCAATCTAAAATAGCTAAAGTAATGTTAAGAAATCAAGAATTAATTTGAACTCGTCAAATTGTTATTCCTTTTGATTCTACTGCTAAACCTTTACAAGAAAAGATTAGTGCTTCTCAGTTTTCTCAAAATAAAACTAAAATTAATGAAATTTTAAAGAATATTAGTATTAATGGTTTTGATCAAACATTCACTGAAGAAAAAGGGGGCGCTACTACTGATGTTAGTAAAACTGGTGATTTAGGATTAATGGATATTACTAAATCTTCACAAGAGAATAGTCCTTTTTATTATTACTTATATCGTTATGTAACTAGTGCTGAAGGTGTTGGTAAAAATGTCGATGGTATTCAACCATATAAATTAACACAATTTACTTCACCAACTGACAAGGAAAAGGGTTTAGATGACTTAATTCCTTATATAGACCGTGATAGTATTAAAGATAAAGGTAAAGATGGTACTAGTCAATATAATGATTTAATTTATATGAAAGATAAAAAAGGACCACAACTTCCTGATGCTGCAGTTAATAATGGACCTGGAGTTGGCATTTTTATTGATACTGGTGGTATTCATTTTATTCAAACGCCAGGTATCACATATCAACAGCAAGACAAACCTAAAAGCGATGAATCAACTTATAATATAATTAAAACATTTAAAAATCATAGAAAAGATACTTATCAGTGAAAAGATTTAGCACCGTTATCTGAGCGTCCAGGTGGATTATCTGATTCTCCTTATCTTGATTATTTACAAACTGGTTTTTTACTACAAAAATATACTCCAAATACAACTCCTACTTTTAATTTAAATGATGCATTAACAGCCTTTACTGGAGGTACTGGAGGTACTGGTAGCCTTGGTGATGCAACTTGATGAGATTATAATTTATACTTTAATGATAATTCGAGTTTAATTCATTGAAATTTACAGGATATATTTGGTTCAAGTCCTCTTGATCCAACTGATACGAAAATTAATGGTTTTGTTGAAAAAATGAAAAGTTGATTTGATAAAACTAAAGAAAATCGTTGAAACAATAGACAAGGTATTAATATTAATGCAACATTTAAGGATAATATTATAAAAACTAATAATACATGAGATGGCTTTACACAAGATGCACCAGTTGCTCGTATGGATACTAATATTGCTAATTATCTAGATGTTGTTGGGAAACGAACATTATGATGATATGATCCAAGTATCATTAGTTCTTAGACGGGAGGTATAAAAAATGAAAAAGATAAAAAAGGTTTTACCATTATTAACTTCAGTTACTCTTTTATCTGGCCCTGTATTATTATTAGTTGCTTGTGATAATGAACGTGATATGAGTAATTTACCTAGTGGTAAAATTCCTGATGATTATAAAAATCGTGTATTATTTAATTTTTTAGGAGTAAATTTTAATGAAACGATTTCTGCTCAGTTTAAGAATACTTATTCACAAGGTCTTGATTTTATTTTAAAAGATGTTGAAGGAACAATTGCTCATCAAAAATTTTATGAATTTTTTTATAAGAAACTTCATTATAGTGAAGACATAAAAAATGCAGATGGTACTACTACAATGGGAGAAGCCAATAAAGCTTTTATAAAACTTAAAGATGATTTAGGATTAAGTTTATTAACTCAAAAGTACTTAAGTGGTATTAATACAGCTAATTCACTAGATAAAGTATCAGCAGCAGATAACAATGAGTTATTATTTCAAAATCAAAGTTGACATCAGGATGGTACAAGTAAATTTAATTATCAAAATGTAGATTTTTATAAAGAAAAAAATGACGCTACTGGTAAAGTTAATGATCCTGATCAAATATTTACTCCTGATAGTTTATATAAAGATTATGGTGATAAAGATGTTGCTTTTGATGAACAATTAGCTGCCATTGCTAAACATCCAGATGACAATTATAGTAACGAAATTGGTAAATTATTACCAAATGATGCTAAAAAATGAAATAGTAGTGCTGGTATTAATAAAACACAAAAAGGTCTTTCTGGTACTGATATTCCAACTTATTCAAAATATTTAAAACGTTTCCAATGATGATTACGTTTTCGTTATCAACAATATTATCAATATGAAATTTTACCAGCATTAAATCAAACTTTATTTACAATGTCTTATATTTTAGACAATATTGTTGATATTAAAGATAATGAAGCAGGTAAACCTATAATTTCAACCCAAACAAATAACCTTTACATAAGTCAATTACAAGATACTACTGGTTGACAAAAGAGTAACTATAATGTAAATTGAAACTTTACTACTGATTTAGCAAATGCGCAAAGCATTGATAAAAAATGAAATAGTAAACCTTCTGAACCTCCAAAGTGAGAGTCAATTGTTAAAGATGATGATTCAGGAAAAGTAAAAACTTTAAATTCTGATTTTTTTACTCAATTAACAAGCGGTAATGCCTCAACTATTAGTGAAATTGATCCTAATTTTGGTGCTAATGGTTTCTTAAGTACTGCAACTAATAATCAATTAGCTGCAGGTTGAGTACCTAATGGTGGATTACATTACACTACGAATAATAATATTGCTACATTTACTTACTCTGCTCCTATTTATTTCCTAAACCTTCTACAAAATTTAGATTTTAGTTTTTTAAATAATAAAAACAAAGGCTGAGTTCCAGAAATTAGTAATTTAATTCATTCATGAAACAATAGTGGTAATGCTAGTCTTAAGACAGATTTCTCTAAGTATATAAGGGGTGATGCTAAGGAAAGCACTATTACCCAAGAAACAAAGTGAAATATATTTTGACAAATGTTATATTCTATATCTGCTAGTGATTCTGCAACTAAAGATTCACCAGCAGCTGAAAACTTTAAAATCGCTGCTCAAAATTTATTTCCAACATATATTCCAAAAAATAATATATATGAAGAAGGATTTTGAAATAAGGTAAAAGAGTTTTATCCATAATAATACTTAATATTTTAAAAAACATATACTAAGTATATGTTTTTTAAAATATTAGAATAATTTAAGTTATACTTATAAAGTAAGTTGAGGTGAAATATATGACAAATAAAGCATGCATTTTTTGTACAATTATTAAAGATACAAATAACTTAATTTTTGAAGATACAAATACAGCAGCATTCATGGATATCAACCCTGTAACTAAAGGACACATTCTAGTAATTCCAAAGCAACATTTTGAAACTTTTATTGATACTACACCTAAAATAGTGAGCGATGTTAGTATCACAACTCATAAAATTGCTAATTTGCTAATAAAAACTATTCCCGAAATTAAAGGATTTAATATTTTAACTAATAATGGTAGCGAAGCATTTCAAGAAGTATTTCATTATCATGTTCATATTATTCCAAAATATATTCGTGAAAAAGGGTTTTTAATTAATAGGACAAAAGAAAATGTTACAATTGATGATATTAATAATCTTAAAAAAATACTAAAATCACAGTTAATGTAAAAAATATTTAAGGAGGAAAAAATGAAAAGTCTTAAGTTGTTAACTTTACCTAAAATATTAATGCTAATTGGTGCTGTATGAATTATTGTTTTTAGTTTATTGTATGCAGCGGGAGTTATAACTTATAGTTTCTATGGCTGAAATGAAAATGGAGCTACATTAGTTATAATAGGTATTATTTATATTCTAATACCATTTTCAGTTAAACCTGGATTATGATCAAGACTATGAGCACTATTTATATCATTTCTTTCAGTTATAATAGTTATTGGTTTATTTGTTGGCAAAGATGTAGATTATAAGTCAACATGAACTTATATTAATGCTTTACCACATATTATCATGATGTTTGGCTCTATTTTATGAATATTTAATAGTAAATAAGTCATAAAATAATTATTAATAACTTAAAATATTGGACAATATATTGTCCAATATTTTTTTATAATTTTGGTTAAAAATAGTATTAAACCAATTTTTAATAAATAATTAATAATATTTTTAGAGTTTATTTTCAATATAAATAATAAGAAAAAAATATTATAATAGTTATTATTATCAAATTTTATAAAAATTATTAATTGATGAGTGGCATAACTACCTTTTTGTTTTCATCAAAAAAGCATTTTTTGTTAATGATGCTATAATTTTAAGTATTAATAAAAAAAAAGATAAAGGAGATTGAGATATGAAAAAAAGAAAAGTGTTACATTGTTCAAGTTGTAATAAAGAAATTAATGGTAATGATTTAGCTTCAAACTCAAAAACAGCAAGAAAAATTATGAAATGCCCAGAGTGTGCTAATCAATAATTTTTTGATTATTAATAAAATTTATACTATTATTAATAGCCCTTATCAACTAATTTTAAAAATTTTTACTGATTGTTTTAGATTTCTAAAACAATTTTCATCTTAATTGTTAATAAAACAAATTATAAATAAAAACAATACTAGTCTATATCTATTGATATCAAAGGCAAGAATATAAAGAACTTATTTCTGAAATCAAAATATGGAGGAGTATTATATGTCTAAAAAAAAATAAAAATTCAAAAATTATTGCTGGAATAATTAGTTCTGCGGTTTTAATTAGTGGTGCAACTACTGGTATTTTATATAATTCTGAAATGGAAGAAAATATTGAAGAAGAAATTGAAATTGAAAAGAAAAAAACTTAGAAATAATTTTTCCTAAAGGAAAAAGAAATTTAGGTAAAATTTATATTGGACAAAACATAACCGCTATAAATGATGATGAAAAAGTAAAAAAAAGAAATTATAGATATTTTTAGTAATAAATATAATATAGATGTAACTAGTTTGGAAATTAAAATTGTTAATAATCAAAATGAAGCGATAATTACTTCAATAAATGAAGATATCTATATTGGAACAGTAAAGCTTAAGTATAGTCCTAATAAATCTTTTGTAACGTTAGATTATATTGTTCCTGATTTGAGTATAAGAGATAAACAAGTTCCTACTTACTCTTATCAACATCATCAAGAAATTTTATTTGGAAAAAATGATATTTTAAATGATAATGAATTTAAAAATTTACCTGCTGTAAATAATTTTATTAATATTTTAAATGAACAAGTTAAATTTAAAGCAAGTGAAGAATCAAATAATGCTTTTAAAAAGTTAGAAAATAATAATGATAATTTTAAAGATTTTGAAGATTTAAAAAAACAATTTAATGATCATCATCTTTTATTTGATGTCAAAATTGATTTTGAATCATTTATTAAAACAATTAGTAATTATCATATAAATGCAAACATTGATGAATTAAAAACAGGAATATGTCGTTTTTATAATATTTTAGCTCAATTATATGGAAAAAATAATGTTTTTAAAATGTTAGAAAAAATTAAATTAGATCAAAAATTGTGAGAATAGTCTAAAAATAAATATGTCAGGAGAAGCATATTTTGGTTCTTGTAATGATAATATGTGTAATACTAAAATAATACTTGATACAATATTTTAGAATATAAAGTATGGAATGGAAGTTATGGTACATGAATATGGTCATATTTTGGATTCTTTAATTCGTAATAAACAAAATAATAATTTTGATGCAAGAAAATATATGATTTCATCATTAGCAAACGGAACTAAGATTAATAATAAATCTTATCAAAAACTTTTAAGTTATGGTATTGTTAGAAGTTGATATGGAAGAACATCATATATTGATTTATTTCCAGAAGCTTTTGGTCGTTGAATAATGACTCCTGAACAAAATCGTGATCTTGGATAAGAAAAATTAGATAAATTTTTTCGAATAGATTTACTTAAATTATTATAATAACAAAAAATATAATATTTATAATCATAATAAGGACAAAATAAACTTTGTCCTTATTATTAATTTTGTTTATTAATTAAAAATTGTAAATAAAGTTATTAATTGTTCATTATGTTATGAAAATTAATGTTGTTTAATGCAATGTTAACATATACCCGAAGCATTGCAAAATAATCCACAAATTGGTGATTTTACTCATGCGCCAACTGCTGATTTTTCTGCTAAACAACAAAAAAGAATTACTACACATGAAAACAATATAACAAAATTGAATAATGAACTAATTAAGACTAATGAAAATATTAATGATATTAAAAATAATTGATTTAATATTGAAACTAGTCCTTTATGAAAGAAAGTTGATAATAAAGATTTATATGCAAATGAATGATATATTATTTATTGAGCATATGAATTTATTGATAGTACCCATGGGTATAATGATGCTAAAAAATTAACAAAAATTAATTTAGGATACGCTGGTAACCCACTACAAAAAATTATAGTAATTGAAAATATTGATGTTGATGTTGATAAAATAACATTATTATTTAATTTTGAATTACAACAATTTATTGTTACTAGCGCTAAACAAAAGTATAAACCAATAATTTTTGATATATAAATATACCGGAAAGGGTACACCAACTGAATTTATAACAGAAGAAAGTACTGAACATGATTATTATACAAAACAAGAAAATAATAATTTATTAGATAAAAAACAAGATAAATTAACTGCTGGTACTAATATAACTATTGATGAAAATAATAAAATTAGTGCTATTGGTGGTTCTACTGATTTATCTGATTATTATAAAAAAGAAGAAGTAGATAAAAAATTAGAAGATAAAATGGATAAAAACCAATTTAAATATGCTTTTTCTATTAATACTATTGGTACTGAAATTGCTAATTTAGAAACTACTAATAAAACTATTGTTGGGGCTATTAATGAATTAAAAGAAAAAATAAAAGATAAAAAATTTTCAAATGATTATTTTAAATATAATATTGAAACAAATGAAATTTTATTAAATGATGAAGAAAATTCATTACTTTGTAAGGATTTATTAGAAAATAATGAATATAAGATATTAAAAACTCAAAATAAAAAATTATTACAAGCAATTAATGAAATATTAGAAAAACAACCACAACCAAGTCCAAGTGGTTCAAATTGAAAAGAAGTAGGAACAAGAGAAAAAAATAAATGAGATAATTGACAAATTACTTATGATTTTCAAGAGAATAAACATTATAGAGTTTATTATTCTTGAAGCATATATAATCCAGTTTATACTATTCAAGAATTTATTATAACTGATAAAAAAATTGCTGGTGTACAAATACAAACTTTTAATGATAGTGCTAATATAGTAATTTTATCAGTTCAACATGCAAAATGGATTACTATTTATACTGGAAAAGGTAATTTAAAAGGTAATGTATGAAAATTAGAAGAATTACAGGAATAAAATTATGTTTTTTAAAATTATAAAAATTATTTTAGGTTTAATTGGAGTAATTCTATCATCAGCAACAGCGGGTTTAATTATATTTATCATTGTAAAAATCATATTAAAAATTAATCAAATATTTTAAAAAAGGTGGTGAATATTATGCTAGGTAAATTTTTAAGAAGAGATAAAGGTAGTAATAATGAAGAAAAAAATAAATTAACTTTTTTAAAAGGGAAAAGTACACATGCTTCTATTTTAAGTTATTTTGGTTTTAATGATTTTAATCATGAAACATATTTTACTGATTTTGTAGCAGAAAATAATGCTAATTTATATAATGCTCCATTAGACATTAATAATGAAACTATTAAACAATATTTAATTCAACAAGAGTTTTATAGAAAAAATTGAAATTCTATTTTTAAATTAAGTAAATTAGGAATTAGTGGTTATTTAATTTTTATTGCTAATGATGATTTATATTTTCAAGTAGTTGATATACAACAAAGAGTTTATGATATTACTGATAAATTAATTCAATGTACTATTTTTTATGATAGTTATGAACAAAATGCACAAATTGTAAGATTATTTGAAGTTTATACATTAAATAATGAACAAGTAACTATTAATCGTGCAATTTATAGTATTAATGATAGTAAAAAACAATTTCCACTAGATTTTAAATCATTCATTAATAACCCTAATTTAGCACAAGAACAAACACTAAATATTAACTATATACCAATAGCAATTATGCGAAATAAAGCAAATGAATTAGCAGATTGTAATAAAGTAATGGATAAAATTAAAGCATTAGATGTTATTTATGAACAAATTGTTTTAGATACAATTTTAAATTCTCCAAAATTTATTTTTGGTCAAACTTATGGTAATGTAAAAGATTCGTTAGAAGATGCTATAAGAATATTAGTTACTAAAAATTATATTTTTAAAAGTGGTGGAGATAGTAACGAATAAAATGAAAATATTAATATGACAAGTAGTAATTTTAAAGGTAAAAATTTAACTGATATATACGATTGAAATGTTAATGAAATATTTAAACGTTGTGGTATTCATATACCAAGTCAAAAGAAATCTGCACAACAATCAGTTCCCGAAAGTACAGCTGTAAATATTTCAACTATTAACTATATTGAACAAAAATTATGACAATTTAATATTGATATTCTTAAATTTATTCAAATATTAGTAAGCGTAGATAAAGATTTATTAAATAGTAAAACATTTAATATTAATGATGAACAAGAAATTAATAATTTAATAGTTAAATTAAAATTATTTAGGCTTTTCTCCCTTTATGTACTATTTTTAAATTTTATCACATAAATGTTGAGAAAAGCCTATCTACGGACTTCTCCCCACATTTTTAAATGAAACATAGCATTACATTTTCAAAAGTAGGTATCTTGTTGAATTTATATGCAGCTTCTTTGGCATATAAATGAACATGATGTTTTGCAACTTTGATATGTGTTTTAAATGTTCTTCGTATATGTTTTCATACTGATTCAATTTGATTGGTATTTACGCCAATTTTTGAAACATAACCATCTTGATGGTTAACTGTTTTGTGATTAGGGAAAAGTGATTTGAAATCACGATATCCTTTTCAAGAATCAGTATGTACATCACACTTTGAAGAAATATGGTTTCTTGCAAACTGCAAAAGATTTTTACTTTTTGCGTTTTTGATTACTTTCACAATTAAATTATTGGTTGTTTTTTCATAAATCCCAACAATTAATGTTTTATTTATCAAAGATCTTCCTTGTTTTTTAAAACCCATATGTGAAAGATACATTTCATCCATTTGCACTATGCCCTCAACAATAAATTGATGTTCTTGTTTGGCAATACGATTTCTGATTTCATGACCCATTCTTCAAGCAGTTTTCAAAGTCACACCCAATTCTTTTGCAACATCAGTTGATGTAATTCCATGTTTGGTGTTTATTCATCTAAAGATGAAATAAAATCAAAATCTCAAAGGTGTTTGTGACTTGTAAAAAATGGTGCCATGAAGAATACTAAATGTTTGATGACATTTCAAACATCTTATTCTTCTTAAATTAGAAGTATTCAAACTTGTTCAAGAACACATGATACATTTGTTTTTCTTCAAACTTGCTATATATTTTAAACAATCCTGTTCTGTTTGAAAAGCATTGTTGAACTCATTCAATTTCATTGTTTTCTCCACAAGTACATGTGGGGAGAAGTCCGATTATTTAATCCCGAAAATAACCAATTAATAGGAGAGAACAATGGAAAACAACAACAAACCACAAACGAAGTTTCCACAGAAACAAACTAAATTAAATCAAGCAGAAGTTGAAAATGATTATTTAATAGATAATATTCCTTATGATTTTACTAATATGATGAAAGCAACTAGTGACCCAGATATTAATAGAGCATATGATGAATTTAAACAAAGAACATTATATATTTATGAAATTGAACGTTTATTTAAAAATAATGAAAATAATAGTTTAAGATTTTCAGCAAATACTATTAAAATAGGTTTTATTGATATTGAAAAAGTATTAAAAACTACTGCTGTTGAAACATCTGACTTTACTATGCAGTTAAATCAAAGAGCAAGTACAAATATTAATGATAATACAATTGAATATAGTATGACTGATATTAAAAATTTAATATTCCAAGAAATAAATTTATTAAATCAATTTAAGCTATATGCTGTATCTATTAATGAACCTTTAACAGAAAATAATATTGATAATCTATATATCATTAATAATTATTCTCAACCTTATCAAAATCCAAAATCAAGAAGTACTAAAAGTATTACTATTATCAAAATTAAAGATTTTAAAACAAGAGATGGTTATCCAATAATTATTAAATTACAAAAACCATTAGATAAAGATACAAAAGTAACTGGCTTAAAAATTAAAGCCCCTAGAAGCATGATTTTTGGCAATATTATAAAGGTACTTGGTGAAATTGATAATATGGAAGTATACCCTAAGTTATTTGTTAAAGATAAGATAGCATTTTCTTTATTATCAATGCCTATTGAAACACAACCAAAAGTTAGAATATTACAACAATGATTTAGTGAACAAATATTACCATGAAATCTAGCAAAACAATTTATAGGACAAGAAAAATCAGTTCTAGATTTAATTGCTATTGGTGGTGGTAGAGAAACAAGAAAAGAAATTATTAATAATGCAAGAGTAACTAATGCTTGATTAGGTTATTTTTTAAGTTCTATTGATTTTCATGAATGACCATTACCAAATGAAAAAGAGCTTAAAGATAAAGAAGTATGAAAAATTCATGATGTCCTAGGAAAAGAATATGTAAGTATTGCTACAAAGGATAAATTTAAAGATGTAGAATTAGAAATAAAAGATAGACCACCAGTTGATAGTTTACAAAAATTATTATTAGATATGCTAACTTATACATATACTTATAATAGAAACTTCGATGGTTTTGACCCTAAAAAAGATGAACAAAATACAACCGATATTACTAAATTAAGACTTAAATTTGAAAATCAAAAACCTGATGATGTTATTACTAACTTATTTAAACAGTGAAAATTAGATTATCCAAACTATACAAATTTACCACAAGTTCAAATTTTTAAACAATTAGTCATTATGTTATCTAGTAATATTTATTCAAGTATGTCAATCAATAAAGGATTAAATGATGATTATAAATTAAATTGTTATTACCTTATTATTTTGAATTAAAATCAAATCCTATACATTCTACCCCAGATAAAGTTTGAGAGTTTAAAGATGCAAAAGTAATACTAAAATCTGCATATTTTGATTTTATAGATATAAATAATATTAAATTAAAAGATAATGATATTAGTCAAAATGAATTATTTAAACTAGATGATAACCAATTTAACTGACTATCTATTACAAATGAATTAGAAAACAATAATATTCCTTCATTAATTCCTGCTGATTGAACATTAGGAAATGGTGAATATGGTAAATATTTTACAAGAGCAATTATTAATAGAAATAAAATTGAAAATGCTTTAAATTTATATGGTTCAAAAAAATTTCAATTATTTTCCAAATTAGAATTTTATAAAGAAATTTCACAAATTGATAATATTAGTGAATTTGATTTACAAATAGAAAATCCGATTAATAACTTAAATCGGATTGAAATCAGCGGAATATTTGGTGCTGGTAATTATGATTTAATTTTAATAACTAATGAAAAAGAAATAAACTTAAATAATATTACTTTATTTGATAAATATAATGAAAATATTTCTTATATAAATTTAGAAATTTAATTATTAAAATATCCTTTTGGATAAATACAATCTCATTTTATATCATTATCCCCTGCTTTATTAACAGAAAAATATAAATTAATGCCCCCCTCAAATTAATGTTTTCATATAGTTGTATTTCCTCATACTGCTATATGGTCATGGTTTAAAAAATAAGTTAAATTATTAGTTTTGTTTTGTGCTATTGAACCAATTATTAAACCAGTTACTCCACTTATTGCACCAGTTAGTGCTAATACTAATGTTATTTTACTTAAATTTGTTTTTATTCATATTTTCATATTAATTTTCTCCTTTTTCTTAATTTTATTTTTAAATTGTACTGTTTTTTGATATTTTTACAAGTATGCTTTTAAATACAAAATAACGCCTAAATTAAAGGCGTTTAGTTTGTGTTACCCTTATACTATTAATTACGTTGCACTTGTTTATTATATTGCAAATGTGAAGATACTTTTTTTTACAGTATCATTATTTAATTAATTACTACTATTTTTTATTTGTAGTTAAATAAAAAAATTACCTTAAAGTTAACTTCATTTCTTCTGAATAAATTGTATCAAAATAAATTTTTACAATTAATTTATTACCTATTTCCCAATTTGTTGAACTTGCAGTTACCTCTCGACCACTAACTTTTATATTAACATTATCTCCTTTATTAATTAAATTTTTTAGCGACTGTATTTTTTTTCGTATATGACCACCCATACCATCATTTTTTAAATAATTAAATATATCACTTCCATCAACAGGCCTATCATTATTTTCTCCTACTTTAAACTTAGAGTTTAATTCTTCATTAAAAGGATTACTTTCTATATCTACACTTCAAAAGTCCAACACAGGTTTTATTATATCAATACTATCTTTTTTTAAATCAATTGTATAATTATCTCCTAACTTTTCAATTCCTTTCATAAATTGTAATTTAAAATTTCCATCAGTAACTATATAATCACTATTATCTTGTTTTTTAGATAAAATTGGAGAAATTTCAGAAGCTGAAACTGTAATTGAATCAGCATCAGTCCTATTAAATTTATTTTGAGAATCTTTAATTAGTTTTAAAGTATTTATTAAAAAATATTCACTCTCTTGTGAAACTGCTTCATTATCAGGTTTTAATAGAATTGATGCTTTAAGTTTTTTAATTTTATTAGTTGATGGTTCAGAACTATCTGGTTCAAAATCTCATTCTACATGATCAGGTGATAATAAAGCATTAATTTTAACTCCAACTAAACTTTTATTATTGCTATCAGTTAACTTTAAATCTTTTGATACCTGTTCATTTAATCTTATTTCAATAGGTTGTGGTGGTTCATTTGGTTTTTCTTTTGAATCACATGCAATAATACTTGCACTTGTTGTTGTTGAAAAAAGTATTGCTCCTAATAAACTTAGTATTTTTCTCATCTTAACACCCCTTATAATTTTTTCTATTACATATTATAATCAATTTAAATATAAAAAAATATATTGATACTGTTTATTATACAGCAAATGTGAAAATACTTTTTTACAGTGCATTATTTTAGTTAAAATTACATTTTCATGTCGATAATAGTGAATAATAAAAATAATTTATTAAAAAAATTATTTTTTTATATTAATTAAAGAATTAATTAATAAATTTTAAAAAACAGATAGGAGAATTAAAAATGGAATTTAAATATCGATGAACTTATAAAGAACAATATCCTAAAATTGATAAATTAGTTTTAGAACATTTAAAAAAGAAATGAGAAAAGTGAGATTGAAGAATAAAAAATACAAGAGATAAAAAGAAATATAAAATTGTTGATTATCAATATCGAACAAGAAAAACATTATATGGAATTGTAACTTATAAAAGAAGAATTTATGAATATTTTGATGAAGAATTACAAAAATGAATTCGTATTTGTTTAGTTGATGAAATATTACAATTACCTAAATATAAAAGAATTGGTGGAGATATTGAAGATACTATTATTGAAAATTTTGCAGATGGAAAAAGATATCGTGATATTTGTGCTATTTGTAAAAAAGCAGGTATTAGTATTAGTACTGTTCATAGAGTTTTTAAAAATTTACAAGTATTTGAAGCAAATCCAGTAAAAGTAAAATTAGAAAAAAATCAAGCTATTTTTGTAGCAATTGATGATGGACATCGGAAATTTTGAAATTTTAAACGTAAAGGTATAAAACACTCTATGCGTTTAATAGTAACATATATAGATAATATTAATTACCAATTACAAAATAAAAGAGTAAAAGCAATTATTAGACCAACAAAAACAAAAATTGGAGTTAAAAAAACTGCTGAATTTGTTAAAGAACATTGTCAAAATTTTTATGAAAACATTGAACAAGCAAAAATAATTATTTGTGGTGATAGTGCAGAATGGATTAAAGATGTAGCAGATTATTTAGGTGTAGAATTTGTTTTAGATAAATTCCATTTAATTAGAACATTATATCTTGGTATAATGGCTGGAAATAAAGGAAAATATTTAAAAGAATATAATCACTGTATTAATAATTCCATTATCTTTTGCTGTTTTAACTGCTAATGATAATAATTTAGCAACTAAATATATTTCTACTGATTTTGCTTTTGCATCAATTCAACTTGATGCTAAACTATCTGATACAACTACATTCCCATCTTCATATCTTGCACCTAATCTTTTTAAATCTAATGTTTCTTCTTCAAAATTAATTTCTTTCTTTTTATCTAATAAAATTTGAATTGTATTCATGGCTGTTGGATTATTTGTACCCGCACCTGCAGTATAATCTTCAGTAATATTTCTTTTAGTAATATTATAAATAGCAGTACCAGCATCTAATTGCTCTCTATTTTCTATTGTAGCATTAATTAATGCCACTCTTTTTGATAATAAAACTTTTAAATTTTTAATATATTTAACTGATAAATCTGCTTTACCACTAGGTGTACTAGGGTCATTAATTGTTGTTGATTGTGTTGTAATAATTGCCATATTTTTAACCTACCATTCCTATTTTTCTAGTATCTACTTCATCATTTTTTTCTTCTTTAAATTTATCTTTTACATCTAAATAATTACTAATATTTGTATCTTTTTTATTATTAAATAAATGTGGAAAATCTTTATTTAATAATGATAATTCTTCATCAATATCATCTTTATCTCCAAGATATCTTTTTAATAAATTAATATTTTCTTGTGATAAATCATATTTTTTATAACTTTCTGAATGGCTAATTTCTCTATCTTTATCAGTTTTTTCTTTATATAAAGCATTATATTTTTCTTCTAATTCTTTATATTTATCTTCTAAAGTTGGTTCTTTAGATTCTTCAGTTTCTGGTTCTTTTTCTACACTTTCTTCTGATTTATTGACATTTTCTTCATCTTTTGGCACACTTTCTTCCTTTTTTTCTACACTTTCTTGTTCTTCAGTTTTTTCTTTTTCTTCCATAGTATTACCTTCTTTCATTAATATTTTAATTTCATTACTAGGGTAATTAATAAATCTTCTACTTCTAATTTTTTTAGATTATTATCATTAATTACTTTTAAACTTTCTATAACAGCATAAATTTCATTAATTGTTTCATTTACCATAATTACCACTGCCTTTCTGTTATGTCACTCTTGGTGAAATTTGTATATTATTAAAGTTAACTTCAGCGCTAACCGGATATTTAATGATTTCATCATTATCATATTTTGCTCTTAATGAAAATATATAAATACAAATTGAATTATTTTTATTATTAATATATATTGATTTTCATAATGTTGTAAAACTTGCAGTTGGAAAACCTGAATTTGGATTAATATTAGTATCATCAATTTTTGTAATAATATTTTTTGGCATTATTCCATTGATTTCAATACTATAATTATTTAATTTATCAGTATTATTTTGACTGTATAAATTAAAAGTACAATTATGACCATTAACATTCTTTCCATCAACACTATGATAAATGCCATTATCTCCATATATAAAATCAATATTTTCTTCATAAATTGGTAAATTTTTAATATCATCAATGATAATAGGATTAGAACTACTTCTTTTATTAAAAGTATCGCCTGAGTTTGCAGTTAAAGTATAATTTCAACTTATTTCAAGATTTTTATAGTCATTTAAAAAATCTTTCATTAGTTGATAACCATAATCATTAACTTTAATTTCATAAAACATATAAAAGCCATTTTTTAATAAATCTTCTTCATTAATAGGTTGAATTACATAACCTAGATATAAATTTTTACTATCATCAATATTTTTAAATGAAAATTTACTTAAATCTATAAATAATGAATGAGGTATTTCTGTTGGTGGTGGTGGATTAACTGCTTTTGGATAGTTATATTTATTCTTAAAACTATAAGTATTATTTGCTAGTAAAAAGTTATTTTTAATTAATCTTATATTATATTACCACTTGCTTTACCTACTGTTTGATATGTTCCTGCTCAAATACTAAAATCATCACTTACAGCACCTTCATAATCATTTGGCATGCTATAAAATGTTAATTTAAAATTACATTTTCCTTGAACTAAAATATCAATCATATCTATATAAAAACCACTATAATTATCATTACCAAAAATTGGTGATTGTAAATCAAAATCTTCTACTGGTGGTAATAAATATATTTGTTGAGTATTACTTGAATTAATTTGTGATATATTAACTAGATTCATATATTTAGTATCAACAATATTATTATTATCAATATCATAAGTTGAAAGTTTAATGTTATCAGTCAAATTAAATGTAAATGATGTCATATGACTTGATGTTCCTAAAATTGCTGGTAATTCATCAGGTGTACCATTTCTAAAAACATCATAAGGCATAATATTTTTTTCTTTTGCACTTGAATAAATAACATTAGTATAAAATTTATATAATTCAGCACTTATAAAAAAATTAACAATATCAAACCTTGGTATTAATAAATTTGAAACTTTTTTAAATCCTATATTCATTCCACCAGTAAATCCATTAAAGAAACTACCAAATACTGGTATAGTATTTAATTGAATTTTAACTGTTTCTCTTATTGATAAGGGTATTTCATTCATAGAATTATAAATAAAATACATTAAAGCGTTTAAATTTCTTAAATTTTTAAATTTTAAATTATTGATAATATAACCATTAACTTGACCTCTTAATTTTTTATTATTTTTATTAAAATATACAAAATAAGGATTACCAATAGTATAAAATTTATCAGTTTCTAAATTTGCTCCATTTAAAAAATTACTATCTCAATAAGGAATATATTTACCAGTTTCAGTATCAATTTTGTTAGTTGCTGTTGTTTTTTCAACATCAGTTAATATATGACCTTCAAAAGTCTTTTTTGCACCATCATCATACATTGGTGCTATTACTTCTTGTCATTGTTGATAAGTATCAACCGTTGATTTTGCTCCTACGGTTAAAACATAATTAGTTTCTGGTAAAGCACTAAAACTAACTGGGTCATATGTAGATGCTTGATAATTTAAAGGAAAAATTAAATGTGTTGGATTCATAGTAATTTCCTTATTATCATTTTTATTAATATTTCTACCCCATAATCCAATTCCTATTTTCCCAACTGTTCCATAAAAAGTTATTTGTGCATGTGTAACTGGTCTTGGTGGTAAGTAATCTTGGTCTAATATAATATTGTTACTTAAATCAAGTGCAGGTATTGCAACTGGTTCACCAACAGCACCTAATTGCACATATTGATTAATTGCTAAACCACTTGTTGCTAATTTATCATTTAAACTACTAAAAGTACATTGAATATAAGCAAGTTCTTTATTTTCATTATTATAAGTTTTACTTGCAACTTCAAGAATATATCATTGTCTATCAACTTTAATTGATTTATCAGTATTTATAACTTTATTAATTTCTGGAATCATATATAATTTATATAAATTTGAAACAATATTATTAATAAAATTAAAATTCTTTTTTTCATTTGGAATATTAATAACTACATTTTTAATTGCTTGTTCTTGAATAAAAGCATTATTGGCTGGAGTTGCTGAATAAGTAATACCTAATTGGTCTGATAATATATTCCCATAAAATACATCGCCAACTTTTAAAACCTTTTTACCAGTAGAATCGATTGTTTTTAAATCTGGTTCTATTAAATCAAAACTATTATCTCATACAGATAATATTGCTTCTCTACCAGTGAATATTTTACTAAATGAAGTATAATCATTAGGAATACTAGTTGGTGGTTTATAACCTGTTTCTGTTGAATTTATAGCACCTAAAATAATAGTAAAAGGACATACACGAAATTGTAAATCTTTATTTTGTGTAAAATCTTTTTCAATTTCACCTGTACTTTTTCATACAGTTTTAATTAATTGATGATTTATTTTCGGTATCATTTTTAGTTTCTCCTAAAAAAGTATTATTAAATTCAATTTCTTCTTTTTGATATTTTCTATTTTCTTCAATAATTTGTTGTGCTTCTTCTTCGCTCACACCATATCTTTTAACAATAATTCTTTTAATATTAGTAATTCCTAATCTTAATTCTGCTTCATCAATTTCAAGTGATTTTAATCTATCAGTAATAGTATTTTCTTTAATTTCAAATGTTCATTTAGATTTATCACCATCTAATCCCATTAATATAAAACATCTTTGAAATATTTCATTTCAATCACTTTGATTTAAAGTTCTTTTAATTCTTGTAGTTTCCATATCTCTTGAATTAGTAATTAATACTTCTGCTTCAGTTTTTTGACTTGTAGTATCATTTACTGGACTATATCCACTACCTTCAAATGCTTTATCAATAATAAATTGTATAAATTCACCATATTTATCTAATATTGGATTACCTTGTAATATTGCAATTGGTGGCGTTCCACTAGTACTTCCCATACTTCTTAAATTTGCTTGTAAAATAAATTTACCTATTAATTTTTTTAAATCAAAAGCAGTTTTAGATTGATTTATTTCTTGTTCAGTAATATCTAAAAATACACGAGTTATATTACATTCCAATTCATGTTCAATTGATTCAAATGTTTTATTTAATAATTGCTGTAATTTTTTAATTGGAGTCATATCTGGATAATAATCACCAATAACTCCACCAAAGAAATTCTTTTTAGGTAAATTTTGCATAAATTTAACTGGAATAATACCTAAATTATGATTTTCAATTAATGGTAATTGTAAATCTTTACTTATTTTTTCTTGTAAACCATCAAGTGTAATTAAATCACTAGTAAAATATCTAATAATTTGATTTGGAGTATAGGTTGTTTTAACATAAATACTTTGGTCATCATATTGTAATCTTGACCATGTACTAGCACCTTGTTCAGTATCTAATACTCTTGCAACTCTTGATTGAGCATATGGTTGAGCAAAATTTAAAGATATTCTTCAAGTTTTACTTCTATCAATTTGAACAATACTATAACCATAACCAGATTTAATATGACAATCTTGATAAAATAATGAATCTAAATTATTTCATTCTTTTAATTTTTCAATAGCATTTTTATATTCTGGATGTTCACTTGTTAAAGTATAACCATTACCTCATAATAATTTACTTGCATGATTTGCTATAATTTCTTGAAGATTTATCATACATCAATTAGGAGTTAATATTTCAGTATTATGATTATTCATATGTTACTTCCTTTCAAAATAAGGATTTATATTTGCACTTAAATTTCTAATATATGGTTCTATAGCATAATCAAAAGCATCTCTTAAATGGTCATTACCTGCTAATGGTATTTGTTTAATACTTTTAGGGTCTCATACAACCAATCTAAATTCATCTAATAATAATTGTGCTTTCATACTTATATTTAAGCGTTCTGATGCCATTAAAGCCACATTCTTACCTATTCTAAACTCAAGTCTTAACTTTACACAATCTTTAAAATATAGTCATGAATTAACTTGATATTTAATTGCTGTATCATTTAACATTTCAATAAAGGTATAATTACTAAAATCACAATATACAGTTAAACCATATTCATATAGCAAATTATTTTCTTTTGCTAATTTAATATAAAACTCTACTACTAATCTTGCTAATTGTTTATTATCATAACGAATTAATTTATTTTCTATTTTTAAACAATCAATAACATTAACAAATTTAAAATTATAATCAAAACCTATTAATACACATGCTAAAGCATCATCTTTAAACCCATAATCTAATCCAGCACTAAATCTATAACTTGGTTGTAATAAACGCGATATCTTATGAATAAGATGTGAATATATACCACCAGATTCATAACCTACTAAACCATGACTTCTTACTCTTGCAGATATTGGGTCTAGAACTTCTATTTCTAATAATTGTTGTTTATCACTATCTTTTAAATAAGTATTTAATTTTCAATTTTGATAATGATAAATAGTATTATCAATAATAGTAAATTGTTCATATTCATTAATAATTTGTTTTTCATTTTGTGGACAAGCATTTATAGTTTTTTTAATAAATTCATTTAAAATACTTCAAGGATTACAACTTTCAATTTCTAATAATTGATTTGCTCCACGAATAGCATCTTTTAAATCTTGATAATCATTTTCAGTAATTTCATATCTTTCATCACTTCATATAATTACATAATCATATAAATAATTACTTGCTAATCCAGTTAATTTAACATTACTATTATCTTGTGAATGTAAATATTTACAAGTTATTTTACTACCATTAAATTCAATAGTTTTTTTAGTTTCACTAATAATAAAATTAATACTAGGATAAGTTGCTCTAATAATTTGTTTTAATTCTTGTCAACTATCATTTAATTGTTTTGACATATTACGAATTAAATAAGCATGAATATTAATATTATCTAACATTAATAAAATTCCAAAAAATTCAATATCACTAAATGTTTTACCAGATTTACGACTACCTAATTGTTTAATTTTAGTAATATTTAAAGGTTGTTTTAAATACATTCTTTTAGCAATATCTAATAAATAACCAAAATTACTTAACATTTATTCTTACCTTTATTTTCTAAACTAATTGCTATAGGGGCTGTATTATCACTACTTTTTATATCAATTTTTGTAGATAAATGATATTCTTTAACAAATGCTCTTTCTAAATATCATGCAGTATTATTTGCATTTGCTTTTAAATATCTTTGTGTATTAATATGGCGTATTTGTAAATATGCTCAATTAATTTGTTGTAAAAAAGTATTTCTCTTTTTTTGTTTTCAACTATAAAGAGTATTTTCTGTAATATCTAAATAAACTAACATACCAATTTTAGTAGGTACTTCTTCAGTTTGTTTACAATGATTAAAATATTCTTCTAATTTTTCTCTTAATGCTTTTGCATCATTAAAAATTGTTCTTATTTTTATTTTTTCTTCTTGCACATAAAAATCTCCTTTCATATGCTTTAAAAAACGAAAAATTATGATATAATTAATATAATATTTAAGTTAGAACTTGGTCGTAATAACTTATGAACTTTATTAATTACTTCATATTACTTCATATATTCTTTTATTTAATTTTTATAATATAATTATAACAAAAAATAGCATTATACTGCTATTTTTTTACTATTTTATTACTATCTCATTTATTTTTAAATTTTTCATCTTTATTTTTTTTATCAATATCTTTTTTTATTTTTCAATATTTTTTATTATATGTTCCTTCTTCAATTTTTTTATTATTTCATAAAATACCCACACCTGTAATTAAACCAAATAAATTTAATGAAATAAATAATAATAATAAACCCAGCGCATTATTTTCATAACATAATATTAATCCTTTAATAGTAATTAAAATTATTGTTATTAAACCTATTATTCCTAAAGATATTCATAATCATAATATTTGCATTTTTTATTTTCCTTTTCTATTTACATTTTTCTTTATTGTACATTATTTTATTAAAAAAGAAAAGATAACTAATAAAAGTTATCTTTTAAACGTAAATAGAATTTTCAAGTTATTAAACGTTTGTTAATATTATACTCTAAAACCAAACATTTTTCAACAATATTTTAGTAAATTTGCTAAAATTAAGCGCGAAATATATAAACAGAAAGGTGTTGTAAAATGTTTAGTTTTAAAGAATTTCAAAAATATGAAATCTATAATATTTTAACAAAATATATTAAAATAATCGAGGATTATGATGAATATTTTTTTAAAAATAGAAATAAAAATCAATATAAAATTGATTCAAGAGTTAATAGAACAGTAAATACTCCCAATGGAATAGGAACTTTTAGACAAAGAGTTTATTGAGATACAATTAATAAACAATATTATTATCCAATTTATGAAGAGTTTGGTATTAAAAAAAGAGCAAGAATTACTAATGATTTATATTTTGAAATATTAGATAATTTAATTCAAAATTTAATAAGTAAAAAAGGTTATTTTAATATTCAATCAGAATTTAAATATACTTCTTTTTCTAAAAATCTTATTTCAAGAATTTTTAAAGAAGCAAAAATTGAAAAATGAATACCAGAACAAAAATTTAAAGTATTAGATAATGAGAAATTAAATATATGTGCAGATGATGCTTATATAACTTGTTGAGATGAAAATGGTTTAAAACAACAATATTGTTGTAGACTTTTAACTTATAATTTAGGAAGAAAAGAAATTTATTCATATAGAAATAAATTAGAAAAGAAAATAACTTCATTTATGTTATTTAAAACTAATAATGCTCCAAAACAAGAAGAATTGCATAATTTTACAATGCAAACTATTAATAATCATTATGATATTAAATTAAATATATTTGCTATTAATTGAGAATATAATAATTATAATTTAGTAATTGCTGGTGATGGTGCATTATGAATTAGAGCAATGGCTAGTTGATTGGGTTGTTATTATATTTTAGATAAATATCATGCTTATAGTTATTTATGAAAATCTTTTGTTAATGTTCGTGGTAAACATCAAAAGAAAGCACTTGATTGAACAAAATATTTAGATGTAACAACTACTTTTTCAAATGGTAGTTATAAGGAATTAATTACTATTTTAGAAAATAATCATAATAAAGTTACTAAAAAAAATTTTAATTATTTTAAAAATAATGAACAAGGAATTATTAATCAAAATGCTTCATGAAATATAGGTTGTAGTGCTGAAAGTGATGTATATCATTTTTTAAAATCTTTAACTAATGGAGCAAAAATATATCATTATCAAACATTAAATAATATGTTAATAGCAAAAGCAAATTATTTAAATAGTAGAAGTTATCTTAATAGTACTTAATAAGTTAAAACTTAATATTTTTTATTCTAATTTTAAGATTAGGATTTTTGTGTTATTTAAATGTAATTTTGAAATTATATTTTTTAACATTTAGGTATTTTATGATATAATTAAATTAACAAATCATAGAATTTTCAAGTTATATTGTAAATGTTATTGAATTCTATGGGTTAAACTCATACGTCCTTGTCAAATTTACGAAATAATTAATTATTACATTAGTAACTTATTTCCAAAAAAAATGAATTATTTGAAAAATAATGAAAATTAGACAAAATTACTCTCTTTTTAACCTTTAAATTTAAATTTATATTCGACGTATTTTAAAAAATATACATTTAAAAAAAATAAAAATTATTCTCAAAGTTATTAAGGAAAAAGACAAGAAATAATCTTGTCTTTTTTTTGTAATTGTAAAATTTTAAAATTTTTAATAAACCTCTTTAACGCTATTATCAACACGTGTTAGGGGCATTGGTTAGATAAGTTTACTTTCTTGTCTTCAAATCTGTACAAATTGGTTTGGAGACATTTTTAATCGTAAAATCATTCTATCATTATTTCATCAGTTAATAAATTTTCTTAATGCTTCTGTGAAATGTTTAATGCTATTAAACTTGTTACCAAACATAATTTTAAAATCTCTTTTAATTCAGCGATTTAAACATTCACTTACTTGGTTGCCTTTAAATCCTGATAAACTTTTTGAATGAATTAAAGTTTTACTTTTATTAAAACTATTTGTAACTATTTTACTAGTATTACCTGAACCTAAATCAGACTGGATAAATGTTGCAAATATTTTATGTTCTTTACGACTTGCCTTTGTTACTTGATTAAGAACATTTAAAATGGTTATTGCATTTTCACTTTTATTAATTTTTCAACCAACTATAGCATTACTATTCATATCTGTAGCAATTTCTAATAATAATTTAGTTTTTTTATTATTAATAATTAATTCTTTAAATCAAGTACCATCGATGCCAACTTTTTCAAGATAAGTATTACTGGTAAAATTACGTTTTAATAAATCTTGGAAATTTGATTTTAAGGAATTAGATTTCGCTCTACGCTGTTTTTTGGGTTTGGTTAATAGTTTGTGATATTATTATCTTCTAATAACCTCATAATGCTGTTTTTACTGCATTTAAGATTGGTGTTGTTTTTCTTTAATTCTAATCTCACCTTTTCTAAACTAGTAATTTTAATTATTTTATCTTTGTTGCTAATAACAACAATTTTATTTAATTCTTTTAATAACTCATTATCAATTTTTGTTTGATATTTCTTTTTACCGTTTTTTATTCATTTATAATATGCAAATTTACTGATAGGTAACAAACTAATTATGTCATTAATTCCATAATTTTTATTTCTATATTTATCAACTATTAAAAAACATTTACTTTTCAATAATTTACTATTTAAAATATTTTGATTGTTTTTTAATTCTTTATCACAGGATTGTTTTTGTCTTAAAAATTCATTTTTTATTTTTTCTTTTAGTAGTGACTTTTTGAGTTTTTTATTTTCAAGTTTTAAATTTTTATCTTTGATATTCACTTTATCTATTTGATGATTTGTTTGAAAAGTATGAATAGTAATTAATTTACGGACTTCTCCCCACATGTACTTGTGGAGGAAACAATGAAATTGAATGAGTTCAACAATGCTTTTCAAACAGAACAGGATTGTTTAAAATATATAGCAAGTTTTAAGAAAAACAAATGTATCATGTGTTCTTGAACAAGTTTGAATACTTCTAATTTAAGAAGAATAAGATGTTTGAAATGTCATCAAACATTTAGTATTCTTCATGGCACCATTTTTTTACAAGTCACAAACACCTTTGAGATTTTGATTTTATCTCATCTTTAGATGAATAAACACCAAACATGGAATTACATAAACTGATGTTGCAAAAGAATTGGGTGTGACTTTGAAAACTGCTTGAAAAATGGGTCATGAAATCAGAAATCGTATTGCCAAACAAGAACATCAATTTATTGTTGAGGGCATAGTGCAAATGGATGAAATGTATCTTTCACATATGGGTTTTAAAAAACAAGGAAGATCTTTGATAAATAAAACATTAATTGTTGGGATTTATGAAAAAACAACCAATAATTTAATTGTGAAAGTAATCAAAAACGCAAAAAGTAAAAATCTTTTGCAGTTTGCAAGAAACCATATTTCTTCAAAGTGTGATGTACATACTGATTCTTGAAAAGGATATCGTGATTTCAAATCACTTTTCCCTAATCACAAAACAGTTAACCATCAAAATGGTTATGTTTCAAAAATTGGCGTAAATACCAATCAAATTGAATCAGTATGAAAACATATACGAAGAACATTTAAAACACATATCAAAGTTGCAAAACATCATGTTCATTTATATGCCAAAGAAGCTGCATATAAATTCAACAAGATACCTACTTTTGAAACTGTAATGCTATGTTTCATTTAAAAATGTGGGGAGAAGTCCGTAGATAGGCTTTTCTCAGCATTTATGTGATAAAATTTAAAAATAGTACATAAAGGGAGAAAAGCCTTAATTTATTATTTTTTTGATATTTTTTTACTCAATTATAAATTAATGATCTGGTTGATAATTGATATTTGGTTTTAATATCAATGGTTTTTAATTTTTTAATCACTACATATTCATTTAAAACATCTAGTTTAATTTTTCTTGTATAAACTTTATATTTCATCTTTACTCCTTAACTATTAATTATTTAAACTAATCATACTGTCTAGATTAAAAATTATAGGAGTAAACTTAACTAACTTATGCCTTTTTTATTACAATTTTTACTTTGACAAACAACATTCATTTTGCAAAATCTTTAAAAAAGATTTTAAATTATTTACAACTATTAATGATTTTTCTTTTATTTTCATGATTTATTCCCTTTTTCTACAAATTTTATTACTTAATTGTACTTATTTTTTATTATTTTTACAATATACCTTTTAAACAAAAAAATAACGCCTAAATTAAAGACGTTTATTTTGTGAGACTTATACTATTAATTCGATGTCATTTATTTGTTATATTGCAAATGTGAAGATGCTTTTTTTCACAGTAGCATTATTTTATTCCAAATTACATTTTTACTAGTATTTTTGAAATATTAAGCAAGTTTTCAATAAGATATATTAGTTGTTCCTTCTCAAAAAGGGTCATCGTTAGCCGCTGTAATAGTAAAATAGACAATACCTGGACTTTGATTATCATTTGTAACTTCCACTGTCCCTTCCCTTGTTCATCACTATAATATTTTATTTCATAACCATCTTTCAAAGAAACGCCAAAATTTTGATGAATAATTTCACCATTTAATTCATTATATTTATTATTTATTTCAGCTCTCAAATAAAGAACTGGTAATTCAAATTTATTTAAATTATTTTTATGGCTTACCATTGACTTTTCATTTTCTCCCCCACATGCAATAACACTAGCACTTGTCGTTGTAGTTAAAATCATTGCTCCTAATAAACTTAGTATTTTTCTCATCTTAACACCCCTTATAAACTTTTCTATTACATATTGTAATCAATTTAAATATAAAAATTATATTAATACTTTTTTATACGGAAAATGTGAAGATACTTTTTTTACAGTAGCATTATTTTAATCATAATTACATTTTTATATTGATTATAGTACATAATAAAAATAATTTATTAAAAAATTTATTTTTTATATAAATTAAGAGATTAATTAAGAAATTTTTAAAAAAAACAAATAGGAGAGTTAAATATGAATTTTAATTATAAATGAAATTTTAGAGAACAAAATGCAAAAATTGATAAATTAATTTTAGAACATATAAAAAAGAAATGAGAAAAATGAGATTGAAGAATAAAAAATACAAGAGACAAAAAGAAATATAAAATTGTTGATTATCAATATCGAACAAGAAAAATAATGTATGGATTAGTAACTTATAAAAGAATAATTTATGAATATTTTGATGAAAAATTACAAAAATGAGCTCGTGTTTGTTTAGTTGATGAATGACTAGAATTACCTAAATATAAAAGAATTGGTAAAGATGTTGAACAAACTATTATTGAATATTTTGCTGATGGAAAAAGATATCATGATATTTGTGCTATTTGTAAAAAAGCTGGTATTAGTGTTAGTACTGTTCATAGAGTTTTTAAAAATTTATAATTAATTGAAGCAAATCCAGTAAAAGTAAAATTAGAAAAAAATCAACCTATTTTTGTAGCAATTGATGATGGACATCGAAAATTTTGAAATTTTAAACGTAAGGGTATAAAACACTCTATGCGTTTAATAGTAACATATACAGATAATATTAATCACAAAGTACAAAATAAAAGAGTAAAAGCAATTATAAGACCAACAAAAACAAAAATTGGAGTTAAAAAAACTGCTGAATTTGTTAAAGAACATTGTCAAAAATTTTATGAAAATGTTGAACAATCAAAAATTATTATTTGTGGTGATAGTGCAGGATGAATTAAAGAAGTTGCTTATTATTTAGGTGCACAGTTTGTTTTAGATAAATTCCATTTAATTAGAACATTATATATTGGGATAATGGCTGGAAATAAAGGTAAATATTGACAAGAATATGATACTTGTAAAAATTTAATTGAAAATGGTCAATATGATAAGTTAATTAATTATCGGACTTCTCCCCACATGTACTTGTGGAGGAAACAATGAAATTGAATGAGTTCAACAATGCTTTTCAAACAGAACAGGATTGTTTAAAATATATAGCAAGTTTGAAGAAAAACAAATGTATCATGTGTTCTTGAACAAGTTTGAATACTTCTAATTTAAGAAGAATAAGATGTTTGAAATGTCATCAAACATTTAGTATTCTTCATGGCACCATTTTTTACAAGTCACAAACACCTTTGAGATTTTGATTTTATCTCATCTTTAGATGAATAAACACCAAACATGGAATTACATCAACTGATGTTGCAAAAGAATTGGGTGTGACTTTGAAAACTGCTTAAAGAATGGGTCATGAAATCAGAAATCGTATTGCCAAACAAGAACATCAATTTATTGTTGAGGGCATAGTGCAAATGGATGAAATGTATCTTTCACATATGGGTTTTAAAAAACAACGAAGATCTTTGATAAATAAAACATTAATTGTTGGGATTTATGAAAAAACAACCAATAATTTAATTGTGAAAGTAATCAAAAACGCAAAAAGTAAAAATCTTTTGCAGT
The DNA here is from genome assembly GCF_030316605.1 of Spiroplasma ixodetis Y32. Taxonomy (GTDB): domain Bacteria; phylum Bacillota_I; class Bacilli_A; order Mycoplasmatales; family VBWQ01; genus Spiroplasma_E; species Spiroplasma_E ixodetis. The sequence continues at coordinate 695,451 of NZ_CP127039.1, read as the reverse complement.
TTGCAAGAAACCATATTTCTTCAAAGTGTGATGTACATACTGATTCTTGAAAAGGATATCGTGATTTCAAATCACTTTTCCCTAATCACAAAACAGTTAACCATCAAGATGGTTATGTTTCAAAAATTGGCGTAAATACCAATCAAATTGAATCAGTATGAAAACATATACGAAGAACATTTAAAACACATATCAAAGTTGCAAAACATCATGTTCATTTATATGCCAAAGAAGCTGCATATAAATTCAACAAGATACCTACTTTTGAAACTGTAATGCTATGTTTCATTTAAAAATGTGGGGAGAAGTCCGTAGATAGGCTTTTCTCAACATTTATGTGATAAAATTTAAAAATAGTACATAAAGGGAGAAAAGCCTTAATTATTTATACAAAGAATTAGATAATCATAAAAAATTAAAAAAACAATATTTTAAAAATAATAAAAAGGGAATTATTAATCAATCTGCAAAATGAAATATTGGTACTTTTGCTGAAAGTAATATTTGACATATTTTAAAAGAAATGCTTGGCAATAGAACATATAACATTAATATTTATATCAAAATGGCTACATTTAGGTGTAATCAAATAAATTTAAAAACGTATTTTTAATGAATATAATTTAATGAATATAATCATTGCTTATTATTTCACAATTTTGAATAGCATCTCAAAAATTATTATTTTTTATTTTTATTTTCAAACCAATATTTAAAAAGATTAAAGAAGTAATTATAAAAGTTAAAATCGGAACTAAAATTACTAAAAAAACAATTCCAATTTGTAATTGTATCCAACTATAAAAATTCCCATTATTATGACTAATATTACATGCATGAATCGCAGAACAACTTAAAATGCGATATATACTAGTTACTTTTAAGAAATAAAATCCATTATGTTTTTCATCTTCTCACATTTTTGTTGATTGATTAAAAGTATGATAATTATAATCACAAAAACCTATTACCATTAATCCTATAATCATAATTAAAATAGTTAAAGTAAATAGTGATACAGTTATTAACTGTAATTTTTTAGTTTTCATCTTAAAAATCTCCTTTTATATGCATTATTTTATCACTTAATAAAATTTAATATAAGTACTTTAGTTGCAATTAATTTTAGTAAGTAGTACTATTTATTTACAATTACATAACAAAAGTCTTAATTTATTCTCGTCTAAATGATAATAAAGACACTATTGAATAATTTATTCCGCATTTTTGTTAACCGCCCAAATAATTAATTATAATTTTTTAACAATTAAAAATGAGAGTTTTATCTCTCATGTCATTTTTATAAAATATACCAATTTTTTATTCGGCCACAAGAACAGTTACTTATAAATGAATTAAGCAATTTACTAATTCAGGTAGTTTTAAAACTAAAGATAATCTTTCTGATTTAGAAAAACAATTAATTCAAGCAAATAAAGAATTAAAACAGTTACAAATGGAAAATGATATTTTAAAGCAAGCAGCACTAATAATAGGCAGAAAATAGAAATTATTGTTAAAAATAAATCTAAATATAAAATTCGCACAATGTGTCGTTTTTTAAAACTCTCTAAATCAACATATTATTTTAATTTAAAGAAAAAAGAAAAAAATCAAAATAATATTTATGAACAAGCTGTTATTAGTGCTTTTAAAGAAAATAAAGAAGTTTATGGAACAAGAAGATTAAAAGTCATACTAGCAAACCAAGAAATTTATTTATCACGCAGAAAAATTAAAGAAATTATGAATAAGCATAATTTAATATCAAAATACACTAAATTATCATTCAAAAATCATCATAATAAAGTCAATGATAGTCAAATAACCAATCTTGTTAATAGAAACTTTAACAATAGAAGTAAAAAAGATGGTATTGTTAGTGATTTAACTTATGTTCAAGTTAATGGTAAATGAAACTATATTTGCTTATTAATTGACCTATTTAACCGCGAAATTATTGGACATAGTGTTGGAGTTAAAAAAAATGCATCATTAGTAAATCAAGCATTTATGCAATCAAATCACTGTTTAAAAGATATTGAAATATTTCATAGTGATCGCGGCAATGAATTTAACAATAAAATGATTGATAAACTTTTATTAGCATTCAATATTAATCGTTCTTTAAGCAAAAAAGGCTGTCCTTATGATAATGCTATTACTGAAGCAACTTTCAAAACTTTTAAGACAGAATTTATTAATGATAGAAATTTTACATCATTAATCCAATTAAAATTAGAATTATTTGATTACATCAACTGATATAACAACATAAGAATTCACAGCACTCTAAACTACTTAACCCCCATCAAATACCAAGCACAAATGTCTACCAAAAAATAGTCCTAAAAAGTGTTGCGATTCCACAAATTTAATGCAAGTAATCAAAAAATCTGAAATAGAAGAAATTAAAGTTTTAGAACAACAAAAAATAAATAAATTTTTAAATTTCTTAATTAAATTAGTAACTTTTGGAAAAATTAATAAAAATAAGAAAATTGAAATAGAAATTAGTAAAAAATGAAAAAAAATATCAGAATCATGTAGTAAAAAGCCAAAAACAAATCCAACATTATTTTCAAAATCATTTAATAAACAACAAGTAAACAATGAATCAGCAAACCTACCATTAACAAACTTAAATAAACCAAGAACATCACAAATGTAAAATATTAAGAAAAGAGTTATCTTATTTAAGATGAAATATTATTTTTTTATCTTGGGGTGACCTTTTCTTTTTTAATTTGTTCAAAGATTCAATTTAGTTAAAATAAAATTATATTTTTTGTCATTACTATTTATACTTTTTTAATTATTTTTAAAAAATTACCTATTTTATTAAGAATATTGTTAATATTATATTAAATAATAACTATTAAAAATTTAAGGAGAAATTATGGAAAATAAAATTAATTTAGATAAATTAACTATTAATTCAATTCGTATGTTAGGAGTACAAGCAGTTAATGCTGCTAAAAGTGGCCATCCTGGTATTGTTTTAGGTGCTTCACCAATGACTTTTTCTTTATTCAAAAATCATTTATCTTTTAATCCAAAAAATCCAAAATGATTTAATCGTGATCGATTTGTTTTATCAGCAGGTCATGGTAGTGCTTTATTATATTCAATATTACATCATGCTGGTTATAAATATACAATCAATGATATAAAACAATTCCGTCAATTAAATAGTAATACACCTGGTCATCCCGAATATCATTTAGACTATGGAGTAGAGACGGCTACTGGACCATTAGGTCAGGGTATCGCTAATGCTGTTGGAATGGCGCTTACTGAGAGTTTTCTTAGTGCTAAATATAATCAAAAAGATCTTAATATTATTGATCATTATACATATGCAATTTGTGGTGATGGTGATTTACAAGAAGGTATTGCGCAAGAAGCACTTAGTTTTGCTGGACATTTTAAGTTAAATAAACTAATTATTTTATATGATTCAAATGATGTTCAATTAGATTCATCTGTTAAATTAGTATATTCAGAAAATTTAAAAATGCGTCTTCAAGCATTAGAGTGAAATTATTTAAAAATTGAAGATGGTGAAGATGATAAACTTATTTCTGAAGCTATTAAAAAAGCAAAAGTTAGTGATAAACCAACTTTAATTGAAATTAAAACTATAATTGGTTATGGGGCTAGTAAACAAGGAACACCGAGTGTTCATGGGTCTCCTTTAATGGAAGATATTAAAACAGTTGCTAAAAATTTAAACTGAGAATATCCTGAATTTACTGTTCCAAAAGAAGTAAGTACTTACTTCACACAAACAGCACTTAATCATGGTTCTAAAATAGAATTAGTTTGAAATCAAAAAGTTGAAAAATATGCAAAATTATATCCAAAATTGTATAAAGAAATTAAATCAGCATTGAAAAATGAAATTTTTAATGAAGATTATCAATTAAATAAAATTGATTGAACTTCAATTATTGGGGTAAATCCACAAGCAACAAGAGTAGACTCTGGTAATATTTTAAAACTTTTATCAGCTCATTGTCCAACATTAATTGGTGGTAGTGCTGATTTAGCTGGCTCAACTAAAGCATTAGTAACAGACAAAGACTTTCTACCTCTTGATCATTCAGGAAGACATATTCATTATGGAGTAAGAGAATTTGCAATGGGTGCTATTGTTAACGGTATCACGTTACATCAAGGCACAATTCCTTTTGGCTCTACTTTTCTTGTGTTTAGTGATTATCTAAAGCCTGCATTACGATTAGCAGCTTTAATGTCAATTCCATCTTTGTTTATTTTTAGTCATGATAGTATCGCAGTTGGCGAAGATGGTCCTACCCATGAACCAGTTGAACAACTAACAATGTTAAGAACTATTCCTAATTTTAATGTAATTCGCCCTGCTGATACAAAAGAAACAATTGGTGCATATTTAATGGCATTATCTAGTAAAACTAACCCTAGTGCTATTATTATTACTAGACAAAATTTACCACAACTTGCAAATAGTAATATTGAGGCAGTTCAAAAAGGTGCTTATATTATTAGTAAAGAGAATAGTAGTAAAGCTTTAGATTTAATTATTATTGCTACCGGTAGTGAAGTTTCATTAGCTATTGCTAGTCAAGAACAACTATGAAACGATCAAAAACTTAATGTTCGTGTAGTTTCAATGCCTTCTACTTTTATTTTTGATAAACAAGATAAAACATATCAAAATAAAATTTTACCTAATGATATTATAAAAGTTGCTATTGAAATGGGTTCTAAAGATAGTTGATATAAATATGTTGCAGGTAATGGCTTTGTTATTGGCGTAAGTACTTTTGGTATTTCTGCTCCTGATAAGGTAGTACTAGAAAAATATGGCTTTACATCAAATCAAGTGTGTGATAAAGTTAATAACTTTTTAAACAGTAAGTAAGGAGAAATTAATAATGATGGTTTGGTGAGCAGTATTAATCATTGGCATTGCTAGTGCGTTAATTGGTGGATTAGTTGGTTTTATTGTTACTAAGAAGATTTTCGAAAAACAATTACAGAAAAATCCTCCTATTAATGAAAATATGATTCGTGCAATGTATTTACAAATGGGGCGTAAACCTACTGAATCTCAAATTAAATCAGTAATGCAAGCAATGAAACGTCAACAAAGTAGTACTAAAAAACGATAATTTTTATTAAATATAAATTGTAAAATAGTTACCATAATGGTAACTATTTTTATTCATTATATTTGTGATAAATTTAATGTTTTATATATCCACTTGTTGATGGCTTATTTTGTGGATAATTTTCTTCTTTTAATTCTTGTTTAATTTTTTTCTGTCATTTTTTTTCTTTTTCTTGATTAGTATTTAATTTAGGCTTTTCTCCCTTTATGTACTATTTTTAAATTTTATCACATAAATGCTGAGAAAAGCCTATCTACGGACTTCTCCCCACATTTTTAAATGAAACATAGCATTACAGTTTCAAAAGTAGGCATCTTGTTGAATTTATATGCAGCTTCTTTGGCATATAAATGAACATGATGTTTTGCAACTTTGATATGTGTTTTAAATGTTCTTCGTATATGTTTTCATACTGATTCAATTTGATTGGTATTTACGCCAATTTTTGAAACATAACCATTTTGATGGTTAACTGTTTTGTGATTAGGGAAAAGTGATTTGAAATCACGATATCCTTTTCAAGAATCAGTATGTACATCACACTTTGAAGAAATATGGTTTCTTGCAAACTGCAAAAGATTTTTACTTTTTGCGTTTTTGATTACTTTCACAATTAAATTATTGGTTGTTTTTTCATAAATCCCAACAATTAATGTTTTATTTATCAAAGATCTTCCTTGTTTTTTAAAACCCATATGTGAAAGATACATTACATCCATTTGCACTATGCCCTCAACAATAAATTGATGTTCTTGTTTGGCAATACGATTTCTGATTTCATGACCCATTTTTCAAGCAGTTTTCAAAGTCACACCCAATTCTTTTGCAACATCAGTTGATGTAATTCCATGTTTGGTGTTTATTCATCTAAAGATGAGATAAAATCAAAATCTCAAAGGTGTTTGTGACTTGTAAAAAATGGTGCCATGAAGAATACTAAATGTTTGATGACATTTCAAACATCTTATTCTTCTTAAATTAGAAGTATTCAAACTTGTTCAAGAACACATGATACATTTGTTTTTCTTCAAACTTGCTATATATTTTAAACAATCCTGTTCTGTTTGAAAAGCATTGTTGAACTCATTCAATTTCATTGTTTCCTCCACAAGTACATGTGGGGAGAAGCCCGTTAATTTATTAATGTTACATTTAAATATTTTCTTTATTTTTTGTTCAATTTTTAAAATTCTTTTCTTATCAATTTTTAATCCAATTAATATTAAATTTTCTTTTATATTTTTTACTGAATTATTTGTATTTAAATGTATTAATATATTATCTTTAATATCATGAAATAATGAGTTATTTGAAAATTCTGGCCTGTATTTAATAATTTCTACTTTTGCCTTATTTGTAATATATTCTTCATATTCTTGATAAAATATGTTTTCTAATGTATTTTTTATGTTTTTATCATAAAATAAACTATTATTAATAATGATTGTCAAAGCCGTATCACCATTTTGATTTATGAAATGAATATGTGCATTATTTATTAGTAAAGTATTAACTATTTGTGCTAGTCCATTTTTAGTAGCTAAATGCAAGGCTGTATCACCATTTTGGTTTGCGTGGTTGATATTAGCGCCATTTTCTATTAAAACATTAATTATACTTAAATAACCTCTTTTTTAGTAGATATTATTAGTGCTGTATCACCATTTTGGTTTGCGTGGTTGATATTAGCGCCATTTTCTATTAAAATTTTATGGAATCTATAAGTTGATAATAGTGACTTGCTACTATTAAAGGACTACCACCATTTTCGTTTGTATAATTTATATTAGCATTTTTTTCTATAAAATTATTGATCTCTTTTTTTTATTTCAGAACTAATTTTTTCTTCCTTAATTATATAATTCCAATAATTAAAATAGGTCGGTTGTCAAAAATCCGGAATAAATTACTTCATACACAGTCTTATTATATTTTAGACAAGAAATAATTTGGATTTTTATGAAATTGTATTTAAATAATATAATTTTTTTAACTTAAATGCAACTAAAATACTTATAATTAAATTTAGTAAGTGCTAAAATTTTAAAGTAAAATTAAGGAGAATTTAAAAATGAAACTTAAAACACTTAAAAAATTACAGTTAATAACTGTATTATTATTTATTTTAACTATTTTAATTACTGTCATAGGATTATTTTTAATCAATTATTCTAATTATTCTGATTATCATGTTTTTAATCCAGTAAAAGAAGAATATGTATGTATAAATGTAAATGGATTTGAATTTTTAAATCATTGCAATATAGACTATATTTTAAGTCATTCTGCAAATTATATTTGTTGACTTATAAAAAATAATGAAAATTATTATAATTGAATTCAGTTACAAATTGGAGTTATTTTTTGCATAATTTTAATTCCAATTTTAATGTCTATAACTATGTCATTTATTTTCTTAATTATTGGCTTAAAAATAAAAATAAAAAATAATAATTTTTGAGATGCTATTGCAAATTGTGAAATAATAAATAATTATTACATTCATTAAATTATGTTTCTAAATTTATTTTATTACATTTGAAAATAACAATTTTAATGTAAATACTAATATTATATGTTCTATTACCAAGCATTTCTTTTAAAACATGTCAAATATTAGTTTCTGTAAAACAACCAATATTTCACTTTGCACCTTGATTTTCAATACCTTCTTTATTATTTTTAAAGTATTGTTTTTTTAATTTTTTATGATTATCTAATTGATTAGATAAATAATCAATTAATTGTTGATATTGACCATTATTAATTAAATATTTACAATGATTATATTCGTTTAAATATTTTTCTTTATTGCCAGCCATTATTCCAAGATATAATGTTCTAATTAAATGAAATTTATCTAAAACAAACTGAGCACCTAAATAATCAGCAACTTCTTTAATTCATCCTGCACTATCACCACAAATAATAATTTTGGCTTTTTGAATGTTTTCATAAAATTTTGAGGACGGCTAACAAATTTAACAAATTTTTTACATAATAATTTTCAATATAATATATTATAGAAATACTCCTTTCCTTATTTATAAAAATTAACAAAGACGAGAATAAAAATCTTGTCTTTTTTTGTAATTGTAAAATTTTAAAATTTTTAATAAACCTCTTTAACACTATTATCAACACGTGTTAGGGAACTAAAACAGTGAACTACAACACAGTTGTTAAAAATAGTAGCTAGCATGTGGACTTGCATGAATAAATAATAAGTGGATGATGCCTAATAAAATATACTAACCATTTAATGGTAATTCTTGGGGTGGGAGCGAATTGGAAACTAGTATATATAGACCCGAAGTGGGGGGACATACTATTATTCTTTATTTAACCAACCTTGCCACTCTCCAGTGAGCAAGTGTTGGTTTTATTTTTTATTTTTTTTGAAAAATTTTTGGGCGAGAAAATAAATTTCAAACTTGTAAAAAAAATTGAGCGGTGCCCGTTCAATTAAAATATTAATTTGCTAAACGCAAATTAAATAAATATTGAATCGAATGCCTCAATGTTTTTTTAAAATTTCACAATTTATTTTTGAGCCCAGAATTGCTGGAATGAATAAAACGAATAGTAGTATTATTAATAATCTAAAAATCAAAATATATGTTCTTTATGCTAGAAGCAACAGAACATATTAGGAAAGGATTATTATGCAAATAGAATTTAAAAAAGAACAAATTGTTAAAGATAAACCACAATCTATTCTTATTGATTATGTTGAATATAAATTATCACTTCCAAAATGAATGATTAAAAATAATTCTTTTATTGTTGATAACAGTTACACATATTGAGTTTTTAATTTAGAAAATATTAAAAGAGAATTAAGTGGTAATGAATTAATAAAACTATTAGAACCATATATTAAAGACCAAAAAATAACTGTTAATAAACCAACTGCTCCAAAAGAATATTATCTTAATGATATAAAACTTGAACCACTAACATTTTATGAACAACATAATAGTTGATTTATAGGTGAAATAACAGATAACAAAACTAAAATTACTAATCCTTGTTTTAAATATAACATTACGTGAGAAGAAAACAGAAAAGGTTTTAAAATAAATAATCCATATAAACATCATGATTTACCAATTAATTATATAGTTACTTCTTATAAGGAAATTTCAACTCATAATGAAAAAGTATTTTTGTTGAACATGTAAACAAAATAAATTAGATTATTTATTCTTTAATACTAATGATATAAAAACAAGAAAATATTTTTTAAGAGATAAAAATAGTAAAGCAATTTGTTATGACTGTATTTTAAATATTAGGTTAAGTAGGAGGTATAAATATGAATAAAGAAAAATTACTTACAGAAATGAACAAACGATGTAATAGTTTAAATCAAAAAATTAAATTATAAAATAATAATGATTGAATAAGAGATTTTACTATTAAACTTTTTGAACTAAAAAATTGAATTGAAAAAATTGAAAATGGTGACTTTGATTAATAATGCAATATGACTTAATTATTGGAATTGACCCCGCTGGTATTGGCAATAATGGAATTGTTATATATTCAAATGAAACAAATATGATTATTTATATGGAAACATTCAACACAACACATGTTTTTGAAAGTAAAAATTGTTATAAAAGAATACTATCAATAATTAAAGAACAATTTTTTGATAAAGAAATATTAGTTATTGTAGAAAATTTCTTTTTAACTTCAAAACAATTATTAACTAATCCATTAGCAACACCTAAAATTATTGGTGCATTAATGGTATTAGTAGAAGATATTATGAATTGAGATTATCAAGAAAGTGAACCAAAAAATAAAAATAAAATAGAAAATTATAAAGGAAATATAAAATTTACAAAACATGAACAAGATGCATATAAGCATATTCAATATTATTTAAGGAATTATAAAAATGAAAGAAAAAGCAAATTATGTCAAATTAACAGTAAAACTGAGTAACACTATTGAAGCAAAATATTACGAAAAAGGTAATAAAGAATTATATTATAGTGTTCGCGGTCAATGAAATGGATTAAACTATGTTACTTTAATTTTTAATAAACCAAAACTTTATAGACGCTGTATTTTATTAAACAAAAACGATGACATTATAGTAACTGGTAAAATCTTTAATACTTTAAATATTCCAAAAAATCGTGCATTTTGTTCAATTAATGTTAAATGATTTAAAAAATGAAAAGAGTAAAAAATGATATTATGAAAAATTTTATTAATAGTACCGATATTAATAACAAGTATAACATTAATAATATTTTTAATTTATATAATTAAAGATTTAAAAAATGAATATAAAGTTTTAAAACTATTAAATTCAATTGCAAAAGATATAGAAAGGAAAGTAAATAATGAATAAAGAAAATATCCAATGTTGTTTTAGTGAAGTTAATGAATTTGGTAAACATATAACAAATTGTACTAATTTATCAACAAAATTAGATAAAGATAATGTTCAAATAAGATATTTTTGTGAAGAACATATGATTAAAGTTGAAAATATAAGAAGAAAAATGGCTCAAAAATATATTAATGAATATAAAGAAAAATTACTTGAACATATTAAAAATATAAATTTTAAAGGAATTTTCGGTTTATTAATTGAAAAAATAGAAAATGGAGAAATTGATTAATGATAATATTGCCTACTTTATTTGAAAATAAAGATGAAATTGAAATATTATCACCATTTCCAAAAGCAATTCATACAAGTAATGATATTAGAGCAATAATTTTAAGACAATATCCAAATGTTAAATCAAAACACATAATTGTTTCTGACCCCGAAAGTAATGTTGCATTAATAGTTGGTGATAATGATGTTTATCAAGGCTGAATTAAAGTAACAATTAAAAAATTAGAAAATTAAAGGAGAACAAATAAATGCAAAAGGAAAAAATTAAAATTAGAAATTATGAATTTGAATTAAATTCTTATGTAGTAGATTCCTTATTAGATGTTATAAGAGAACTGATAAAAACAAATAAAGGAGAATAAAATGCCAAACGAAAATACACAATCAAATTATACTTTAACCAAATTAATTAGAACTGGTATAAGTCCTATTTGTGCAATGATTGATACAAGTGCTTATTATGGTCAAGTAATTTCAAATCCAGTATTAGGTTCAATTAATAGTTTATTATTTGGTAAAAAATTAGGTTTAGATATTTGAAATTTAAATCAAAGACCAAATACAAAAACTAAATTAATTAATAGTAGTAAAAAAATACTATTAGGTTTAGGAACAATTGGATTAGCAAATTATAGTAAATGAACAGAAAATAATATTAATCCTATTATTCCAACAACACCAACTCCAATAACTACTACAACTACAACAGAAGGTCCTCCATGATTATTATTAAATAAACAAGAACAGCAGGAATTAATGGATTGAGATACTTATATTTCATTAAATGCTTATGGTATTTCAAAATCTTATTAGTGGATTAACTGAGTTAATACCTAATAAATTTGAAGCAATAAGAAAGATTTGTAATATGGCAACTGGTGGATGTTTAATTTCAAGTGGTGTAGCAATGGGTATAAAAAATAATTTTAATAATGCTTATGCAGTGCCAACAATAGTTGCTGGTGCAAGTGAAATTATTCATAATTTATTGCCTATGGAAACTACAAATCATATTTAAGAAATGCAAGAAACACCATTTAATAATGAAACTGCAAGATTAATTAATGATAATAGATTTACTATTAATAGTGAAACAACCAGTCAATACGGTAGTAATAATATGAGCGAAGTACCATTAAATAATGATAATGCTTCATTAAATTGAGATTACAATCATATGAGTTTATAAGGGAGGTGAAAAGCAATGAATAAAGAAAAAATTATTGAATATTATAATAATGAAATTCAGACATATAAAGAAAGATTGGAACAATTAAATAAAGAAATATCTGTATTAATAAAAATTATAAGTAATTCACAGTCAATGATTGAAAGAATTAATGGTGGTCAATTTGATGAATAATTAAAAATAAATAGTTGAAAGGAAAATATTCAAATGAAAGAATTTTTACATGAATTAATAATTATTGGAACAAGTGTTGGAACATTAATTTGCAGAGAAATTATTGTTTTATTAAAAAGATTTATCACAACTCCAAAACATGTTAGAGCAAATAACAAAATTATCAAACATCAAAAAAAATTAGCAAAGTTAAATGAAAAGATTAATAAAGAAAATAAATAATAAAGTGGTGATGTAAATGTTAGAAAATGAAAATAATGTTCAACAAACAACTGAACCTTTAACTGAAAACAATGCTTCTTCACAAGAAATAGAAAATAAAGTTAATGAAGCAGAAAACAAGTTAAATAAACTTAATAAAGAAATTAAAGAAAAAGAAATTATTAATATATTTAAAAAATATCAAGTTAAAACTGAATTTTATGATTATTTAAAATTTAAAACTAATAATTTAGAAAATTCAAAAATTGAAGAAACTATTAAAAAAATTATTAAAGAACAACCGGTATTTAAACAAACAATTAATACAGGCGGCAATAAACAAATAATTATTAATAATAAAACAAATGATAAAGAAAATTTTTTAATTAATTATAAAAAGAAAAATTATTTATAAACGAAAGGAAAAAATAAAATGTCAGTACCATTTAATCAAAATTTAGACAATACAGAGAGATTAGTAGAAGCACCAGAATTTATAGAGTTTTTTAAAATTTCAAATAGTCCATGGGCAAACTTTTTTCCTACTGAAATTGTTGACTCAGTAAATATTGAGTTTATTGTTAAAAAACCAAAAAAACCGGAAGTAAAAATTATTGCTTGGGATGATAAAAGTAAAAGATATGAATTACCATATGTTGATACAGATAAAATTAGTAAAAAAATAACTAAAAAATATCTTGCAGGAGAAATTATTGCAGATGTAGATTTAAAAGCAAATAATGGACAAAATTTATTAGATAGTATGCAATATGAAGTTGCAAATGATTTAGCAGATAAATTGGCAATTGATGATACACAAGCAATTGCAAAATTTGCTACTAAAATCGATATTGAAGATACAACACCAGTAGGCTATTTAAAATCAATGTTATCTGCTTGAAATACTTTGTTTCAATTTAGAAACATTGCAAATAGTAAATTTTTTATTACTAATGGTCTTTATGATAGTTTAGTTTATTTAGCAGATAATAAAGGTTTAATTACCGATAATCAGTTGGCACAACAATTACGTTTAAATGGAAATAATTTATATGTAAAAGGTGTATTATGTGAAATCGTTCTTGATGACTATATGATTTTTACTAATGATAAAAATGAACAACAATTAATGACCTTTATTTTAGCAACACCAAGAGCGATGAAAAGATACATGATAGAAAATACAATTATTTATGTAGATTTTATTAAAGATGATAAAGCAGGAAGAGCATATAAAGTTGCTGGTGAAGTTGTTGGAGAAGCAATACCATATATTTCTAATAATGAAACAACATCAAGATGAATGTTATGTGGAGTTATTAAAACAGAAAAAACTGATTTAAAAACTAAAATTACAGTTTTAACAACAAATATTACTGCAAATGTTAATAACAATAATAGTGAATTAAATACAGAAATAAAAAGTACTAATGAACTTAAATCATTAAATCCAAATTTAACAAATCCAACTATTAAATATTTTAGTGATGCACAAGGAAAAACTAATGTAAGTAATCAAAAACAAAAAGCAGGTGACTTATATATAACTATTACTGCAAATGTTAATGACTTAAATTATAAAGGAACAACAAATCCAATTAAAATAACTCTTAAATAAAGGAAATTAATATCATGCCAATTGGTACAACTAGTACAGCAATACTTTTAAACATAAATAAACCAAAACATACTAGAACAAGTAACCAACAAGAAAATAAAAGTTTTTGATGAGAAATTTTAGAAATGATTGGTGTACAAGTTATAGCAGTAGCACTTGCTCCTTTTACTGGTGGATTAAGTGAAAGTTTTGCACTTGGATTAGGTGCAAGTGATTTAATTGCTAGTATTAATGCTGTTGGTGTAGAGTTTTTAACTGATTTTACTATTAATCAAGTTTATGATTATTTAAAAGGAAATGTAACACCATTAAATACTTTTTTTAATATATTACCTGCATTTGCTGGACTTAATAAAATTAGTCGTGGTTATCGTACTACTAAATTTATTAAGTTAGCACAAAAAACTAAAACATTAGAACAAATTGGTGTTAAAGAAGCAAAAAACTTACAAGAAATTATTAGTCAAGTAAGTGGAAAAGAAATTTTAACAGATAAAATTATTGGTAATAAACGTTATTTATTTAATTATAGTTCTGCTCCTAATCGTGAAACAGTATTACGAGATTTAGGTTATGTTGCTGAAAGACAATATAAAAATAATTTTCAAAAATTAGAAACACAAGAGTTAAAAGATTATTTATTATTACAAAATACATTAATAAAACTAAGTCCCCAATTAACTCCAAAGTTTAAAATTAAAGATATTGAAAAAGCAAATAATTTTTTAAAAAAATATAATACTGATTTAAAAAAAGTACTATCTATGAACCAACATGATTGATTAAATTTAGTACATACAATCCATGCAAATAATAGATATGGAAAAACTTTAATTTTAGATTTACAAAAAATTCGTGCAAATGCTATTAAATTTAATTTTAAAAATAGTTCAATTCATAAGATAGTTTTAAATGCAAATAAAATTTTTAAGTATTTTGATATTAGATTTTATTTAAAAAAAGGTTTAAATAAATTTTGAAAAGATACTCCATATTTTGAAAAATTACGAGAAAGTATATATAAATTACAAGAAAAATTTGAAAAGTTAGAAAAACAAGCATTTGAAAAAATTAATAAATTAAAAGAAAAAGCAACTAATTTATTTACTAGTGCAGAGAAAAAAGCAATTAAACATGCACAATTAATTCTATTAAATTCCCCAGTATTTATGGGTTGTAAAATTCAACCTTTATCATTAGATAAATGTGCAATTACTATTTATCATCGCAATCCTAAATATAAGCCAATTACAGTTTTTGATAGTATTCTTAAAGCAGAAACTTTTGTTACTCAAATACATCCATTCCATTGATATCGTTGATATAGTGGTTGATACATTGGTTATGGAGTTAATCAAAATAAATGATTAAAAGCAATAGCATTTGCTCCACCAGTGGTGCAACAAGTAATTAGGGATAGTTTTAAAGTATATAGAGAAATATTTAGAATAATAAGAACTTATCATAAAGTAGTAAATGTTATTAATAATCATATTGAAAATATTAATAAATCATTTAAAAGTGTTGGTTTAAAATTTTCAGTTAATACTTTATTTGGTACTGGACTATTACATCATTTAGAAAAATTTGCATACAGTCAAGTTGTAGAAAAAGGTAAAAAGAAATTACAAAAAGAAGTTATTCATATTGCACATAGAAAAACTAAAACTAAAACTAAACATTATAAAAAGGATTTTTTAAGGAATGATAAATTATGATTAATAAACTTTGAACTGATGTCAGTCTTGAAAATTATAATAACTGATATCCATTAACTGGAAAAATTACAGAAACACCACAACAATATATAAATACATGACCTAATGTTAATGATTGATTTATAACTTTTGCTATTCGCGCTCAAAATGATATTAATGCTTATCTTGATTTTATTTTATCTAAATTTCCTTTTGATAGTTTTAAAGATGAATTAATTAAAGAAACATTAAGAGATATGGTTTATGTTATGGTTGAACATTGAGTATTTAATCGTACACCAATTGAATTTAATGTTGATGCAACTATTCAATTTAATAATGGTAATCAATTTAGTGCAAATAGTACTCCTACAATTAATGTTTGAGATTTATCACCTAGTAGAATGAAAATATGAGCAAGACTAACAGAATTAAAACAAATATTTTCAAGTTATAATGATGATGAAATAGATGTTGAAAAAATTGATTTAAAAGCATTTTATACTAGAAATGAAGTTGATGAATTAATTAAAGAACAAAAAGAATTTACATTATTAAAACAAATTAAATTATATGATGATTTAGTTGATGATAATGAAAATGAAATATATAGAGGTCCTGTTAGTAAATTTGTTAATAAAGGTTATGTTGCAACTGATTATGATAAAGAAACTGAAACAATGATTTTAGATTGACCAGATGAAATTGGAACATTACCACCAGAAGCATTACAAAATAATCCACAAATTGGTGATTTTACTCATGCACCAAATTGTGATTTTTCTGCTAAACAACAAAAACGAATTACTACAAATGAAAATGAAATTACCAAATTAAATAGTGAATTAATTAAAACAAACGAAAATATTAATGATGTTAAAAATAATTGATTTAATATTGAAACTAGTCCTTTATGAAAAAAATGTCTTCCTTTATTCCAAGTAATGAATTTGGAAAAATATATTTAGCAATATGGGGTTACATTTATCAACCACCTACTACTCCTACTGATAATTACATATATAGTAATAAAAAAACTATATTTAATTTAGGTGGTGAAATTCAAAGAACAACACAAAAAACTATTAAGTTAGATGAGTTAATTGTAAATGATAATGTAAAAATCCAATTATTATTTACTAAGGAATCAAATGACATTACTGTTGTTTCTAATGATATTAATTATCAATCTAGTTCTATTGCATTATATCAATATATAGGAAAAGGAATACCAACTGAATTTATAGCAGAAGA
The DNA here is from genome assembly GCF_030316605.1 of Spiroplasma ixodetis Y32. Taxonomy (GTDB): domain Bacteria; phylum Bacillota_I; class Bacilli_A; order Mycoplasmatales; family VBWQ01; genus Spiroplasma_E; species Spiroplasma_E ixodetis. The sequence continues at coordinate 678,515 of NZ_CP127039.1, read as the reverse complement.
AGGTACTGAACGTGATTATTATACAAAACTAGAAACTAATAATTTATTAGATAAAAAGCAAAATAAATTAACTGCTGGTACTAATATAACTATTGATGAAAATAATAAAATTAGTGCTACTGGTGGTAAAATAGATCTATCTGATTATTATAAAAAAAGAAGAAATAGATAAAAAATTAGAAGACAAAATGGATAAAGACCATTTTAAATATGCTTTTTCTATTAATACTATTGGTACTGAAATTCCTAATTTAGAAACTACTGATAAAACTATTTCCGGTGCTATTAATGAATTAAAAGAAAAAATAAAAGATAAAAAATTTTCAAATGATTATTTTAAATATAGTACTGAAACAAATGAAATTGCATTACATGATGAAGAAAATTCATTACTTTGTAGGGATTTATTAGAAAATAATGAATATAAATTATTAAAAACTCAAAATAAAAAATGGCTTTTCTCCCTTTATGTACTATTTTTAAATTTTATCACATAAATGTTGAGAAAAGCCTATCTACGGACTTCTCCCCACATTTTTAAATGAAACATAGCATTACAGTTTCAAAAGTAGGTATCTTGTTGAATTTATATGCAGCTTCTTTGGCATATAAATGAACATGATGATGTTTTGCAACTTTGATATGTGTTTTATAAATGTTCTTCGTATATGTTTTCATACTGATTCAATTTGATTGGTATTTACGCCAATTTTTGAAACATAACCATCTTGATGGTTAACTGTTTTGTGATTAGGGAAAAGTGATTTGAAATCACGATATCCTTTTCAAGAATCAGTATGTACATCACACTTTGAAGAAATATGGTTTCTTGCAAACTGCAAAAGATTTTTACTTTTTACGTTTTTGATTACTTTCACAATTAAATTATTGGTTGTTTTTTCATAAATCCCAACAATTAATGTTTTATTTATCAAAGATCTTCCTGGTTTTTTAAAACCCATATGTGAAAGATACATTTCATCCATTTGCACTATGCCCTCAACAATAAATTGATGTTCTTGTTTGGCAATACGATTTCTGATTTCATGACCCATTCTTCAAGCAGTTTTCAAAGTCACACCCAATTCTTTTGCAACATCAGTTGATGTAATTCCATGTTTGGTGTTTATTCTGTAAGGTAGTACAGACATTTTGGACTATTTTCCATCTAATAAAAGTTTATCAAAATAATCCATAGGAGTCATTAACCCTAATGATTTATGTGGTTTAGAATTGTTATAATATTCTTGAAAAGAATTAACTAATTTTTGAAATAAACTAAAATCACTATTTAAATATGGTTTTATTTCAAATAAATTACTTCAATTTCTATGAAATCTTTCAATCTTACCATTACTCTGTGGTGATCTAAACGGTGTAGTTTCATGAACTATACCTTTTTTATTACAAAAATTTGTAAATCAACGATTCCTTTGTGGTTTTCCACAAGATGTATTAACATATTGACTACCATTATCAGTTCTAATTCTTTTAATTTTAATTCCCAATTTTTCATAAAAATTTAAAGCATTTTTAGTAGCATTTACAATATCTCTGGTTTGTGCTTGTTCAGATGGATAACAATAAGTAATTCGAGTTTTTTCATCAATAAAATCAATAATATATCATCTTTTACTTCCTGTTATATAATCTGATACTACTTTAATATCAGTCTGCAATAATCCAGTTTCTTTTACTTCATATCTCAAATGTTTTTTCTTAATAGTTTTTTGTGAATAAAAACCAAAACGTTTTAATCAACGATATATAGTTTTAACCGAAGGTTTTGGCAAAAAATTAAACCTAATATCATCAATATTTCTTATTAAATAACAAAATTGAAAAGCACCTATACCAAACTCTTCTTTATACTGAACAAAATAATTTATAAATTTTTCTGATAATTCCAAATTATACAAATATTTAATATTTTTAGGTTTTGTTGATTTAAATAATAATTCTTCAAAAGGTTTATTTTTGTAGAAAATATCATAAAAACGTTTAGCTCAATAATAAAAAGTTTGCTTTGGCATATGTAATTGAGAAATTATTTCTTTACAAGAATTTTTATTTTTAAATAAAAAACAAAATTTTTTAAATTTACGATAATAAATATTAACTTTATTAATATTTTTATCATTTTTATACTTTTCTACAAACTTGTTAAATTTATAATCAAATTTAGTAAAATCAGCACTATTAATTAAATATTTCATTTTAAACTACACCTCAACTAATAATATAAAGTTATAAAAACTTTTATTAGTCCAAAAAGTGTGTCTAATCTACAGGTCTTCCTTTTCCTATATATTGATATAATACAATAGAACTAGATTGATAATTAATATCATTAGAGACAACAGTAATGTCATTTGATTCCTTAGTAAATAATAATTGGATTTTTACATTATCATTTACAATTAACTCATCTAACTTAATAGTTTTTTGTGTTGTTCTTTGAATTTCACCACCTAAATTAAATATAGTTTTTTTATTACTATATATGTAATTATCAGTAGGAGTACTAGGTGGTTGATAAATGTAACCCCATATTGCTAAATATATTTTTCCAAATTCATTACTTGGAATAAAAGAAGACATTTTTTTCATAAAGGACTAGTTACAATATTAAATCAATTATTTTTAATATCATCAATATTTTCATTAGTTTTGGTTAATTCATCATTCAATTTAGTTATATTATTTTCATTAGTAGTAATTCGTTTTTGTTGTTTAGCAGAAAAATCACAAGTTGGCGCATGTGTATAATCACCAATTTGTGGATTATTTTGTAATGCTTCTGGTGGTAATGTTCCAATTTCATCAGGTCAATCTAAAATCATTGTTTCAGTTTCTTTATCATAATCAGTTGCAACATAACCTTTATTAATAAATTTACTAACAGGACCTCTATATATTTCATTTTCATTATCATCAACTAAATCATCATATAATTTAATTTGTTTTGATAATGTAAATTCTTTTTGTTGTTCGATTAATTCATCAACTTGATTTCTAGTATAAAATGCTTTTAAATCAATTTTTTCAACATCTATTTCATCATCATTATAATTTGATAATATTTGTTTTAATTCTGTTAGTCTTGCCCATATTTTCATTCTACTTGGTGCTAAATCTCAAACATTAATTGTAGGAATACTATTTGCACTAAATTGACTACCATTATTAAACTGAATAGTAGCATCAACATTAAATTCAATTGGTGTACGATTAAATACTCAATGTTCAGCGGTTACATAAACCATATCTCTTAATGTTTCTTTAATTAATTCATCTTTAAAACTATCAAAAGGAAATTTAGATAAAATAAAACCAAGATAAGCATTAATATCATTTTGAGCACGAATAGCAAAAGTTTTAAATCAATCATTAACATTTGGTCATGTTTGTATATATTGCTGTGGTGTTTCTGTAATTTTTCCAGTTAATGGATATCAGTTATTATAATTTTCAAGACTGACACCAGTTCAAAGTTTATTAATCATAATTTATCATTCCTTAAAAAATGCTTTTTTATAATGTTTAGTTTTTGTTTTAGTTTTTCTATGTGATATATGAATAATTTCTTTTTGTAACTTTTTCTTACCTTTTTCTGCAACTTGACTATATGCAAATTTTTCTAAATGATGTAATAATCCTGCACCAAATAAAGTATTAACTGAAAATTTTAAACCAATATTTTTAAATGATTTATTAATATTTTCAATAGGATTATTAATAACATTTACTACTTTATGATAAGTTCTTACGATTCTAAATATTTCTCTGTATACTTTAAAACTATCTCTAATTATTTGTTGAACAACCGGTGGTGCAAATGCTATTGCTTTTAATCATTTATTTTGATTAACTCCATAACCAATGTATCAACCACTATATCAACGATATCAATGGAATGGATGTATTTGAGTAACAAAAGCTTCTGCTTTAAGAATACTATCAACAACTGTAATTGGTTTATATTTAGGATTGCGATGATAAATAGTAATTGCACATTTATCTAATGATAAAGGTTGAATTTTACAACCCATAAATACTGGCGAATTTAATGGTATTAATTGTGCATGTTTTATTGCTCTCTTTTCAGCAGTAGTAAATAAATCTGTTGTTTTTTCTTTTAATTTATTAATTTTTTCAAATACTTGTTTTTCTAACTTTTCAAATTTTTCTTGTAATTTATATATACTTTCTCGTAATTTTTCAAAATATGGAGTATCTTTTCAAAATTTATTTAAACCTTTTTTTAAATAAAATCTAATATCAAAATATTTAAAAGTTTGATTTGCTTTTAAAACAAGTTGATGAATAATACTATTTTTAAAATTAAATTTAATAGTATTTGCACGAATTTTTTGTAAATCTAAAATTAAAGTTTTTCCATATCTATTTTCTGTATGTATTGTATGAACTAAATTTAATCATTCATATTGGTTCATTTTTAATACTTCTTTTAAATCAGTATTATATTTTTTTAAAAAGTTATTTGCTTTTTCGATATCTTTAATTTTAAATTTTGGAGTTAATTGTGGACTTAGTTTTATTAATGTATTTTGTAATATTAAATAATCTTTTAATTCTTGTGCTTCTAATTTTTGAAAATTATTTTTATATTGTCTTTCAGCAACATAACCCAAATTTTGGATTATTGTTTCACGATTAGGAGCAAAACTATAATTAAATAAGGCTTTTCTCCCTTTATGTACTATTTTTAAATTTTATCACATAAATGCTGAGAAAAGCCTATCTACGGACTTCTCCCCACATTTTTAAATGAAACATAGCATTACAGTTTCAAAAGTAGGTATCTTGTTGAATTTATATGCAGCTTCTTTGGCATATAAATGAACATGATGTTTTGCAACTTTGATATGTGTTTTAAATGTTCTTCGTATATGTTTTCATACTGATTCAATTTGATTGGTATTTACGCCAATTTTTGAAACATAACCATCTTGATGGTTAACTGTTTTGTGATTAGGGAAAAGTGATTTGAAATCACGATATCCTTTTCAAGAATCAGTATGTACATCACACTTTGAAGAAATATGGTTTCTTGCAAACTGCAAAAGATTTTTACTTTTTGCGTTTTTGATTACTTTCACAATTAAATTATTGGTTGTTTTTTCATAAATCCCAACAATTAATGTTTTATTTATCAAAGATCTTCCTTGTTTTTTAAAACCCATATGTGAAAGATACATTTCATCCATTTGCACTATGCCCTCAACAATAAATTGATGTTCTTGTTTGGCAATACGATTTCTGATTTCATGACCCATTCTTCAAGCAGTTTTCAAAGTCACACCCAATTCTTTTGCAACATCAGTTGATGTAATTCCATGTTTGGTGTTTATTCATCTAAAGATGAGATAAAATCAAAATCTCAAAGGTGTTTGTGACTTGTAAAAAATGGTGCCATGAAGAATACTAAATGTTTGATGACATTTCAAACATCTTATTCTTCTTAAATTAGAAGTATTCAAACTTGTTCAAGAACACATGATACATTTGTTTTTCTTCAAACTTGCTATATATTTTAAACAATCCTGTTCTGTTTGAAAAGCATTGTTGAACTCATTCAATTTCATTGTTTCCTCCACAAGTACATGTGGGGAGAAGTCCGTTAAATAAATAACGTTTATTACCAATAATTTTATCTGTTAAAATTTCTTTTCTACTTACTTGACTAATAATTTCTTGTAAATTTTTTGCTTCTTTAACACCTATTTGTTCTAATGTTTTAGTTTTTTGTGCTAAATTAATAAATTTAGTAGTACGATAACCACGACTAATTTTATTTAGTCCAGCAAATGCAGGTAATACATTAAAGAAAGTATTTAATTTTGTTACATTTCCTTTTAAATAATCATAAACTTGATTAATAGTAAAATCAGTTAAAAATTCTACACCAACAGCACTAATACTAGCAACTAAATCACTTGCACCTAATCCAAGTGCTACGCTTTCACTTAAACCACCAGTAAAAGGAGCAAGTGCTACTGCTATAACTTGTACACCAATCATTTCTAAAATTTCTCATCAAAAACTTTTATTTTCTTGTTGGTTACTTGTTCTAGTATGTTTTGGTTTATTTATGTTTAAAAGTATTGCTGTACTAGTTGTACCAATTGGCATGATATTAATTTCCTTTATTTAAGAGTTATTTTAATTAAATTTGTTGTTCCTTTATAATTTAAGTCATTAACATTTGCAGTAATAGTTATATATAAGTCACCTGCTTTTTGTTTTTGATTACTTACATTAGTTTTTCCTTGTGCATCACTAAAATATTTAATAGTTGGATTTGTTAAATTTGGATTTAATGATTTAAGTTCATTAGTACTTTTTATTTCTGTATTTAATTCACTATTATTGTTATTAACATTTGCAGTAATATTTGTTGTTAAAACTGTAATTTTAGTTTTTAAACCAGTTTTTTCTGTTTTAATAACTCCACATAACATTCATCTTGATGTTGTTTCATTATTAGAAATATATGGTATTGCTTCTCCAACAACTTCACCAGCAACTTTATATGCTCTTCCTGCTTTATCATCTTTAATAAAATCTACATAAATAACTGTATTTTCTATCATGTATCTTTTCATCGCTCTTGGTGTTGCTAAAATAAAGGTCATTAATTGTTGTTCATTTTTATCATTAGTAAAAATCATATAGTCATCAAGAACGATTTCACATAATACACCTTTTACATATAAATTATTTCCATTTAAACGTAATTGTTGTGCCAACTGATTATCGGTAATTAAACCTTTATTATCTGCTAAATAAACTAAACTATCATAAAGACCATTAGTAATAAAAAATTTACTATTTGCAATGTTTCTAAATTGAAATAAAGTATTTCAAGCAGATAACATTGATTTTAAATAGCCTACTGGTGTTGTATCTTCAATATCGATTTTAGTAGCAAATTTTGCAATTGCTTGTGTATCATCAATTGCCAATTTATCTGCTAAATCATTTGCAACTTCATATTGCATACTATCTAATAAATTTTGTCCATTATTTGCTTTTAAATCTACATCTGCAATAATTTCTCCTGCAAGATATTTTTTAGTTATTTTTTTACTAATTTTATCAGTATCAACATATGGTAATTCATATCTTTTACTTTTATCATCCCAAGCAATAATTTTTACTTCCGGTTTTTTTGGTTTTTTAACAATAAACTCAATATTTACTGAGTCAACAATTTCAGTAGGAAAAAAGTTTGCCCATGGACTATTTGAAATTTTAAAAAACTCTATAAATTCTGGTGCTTCTACTAATCTCTCTGTATTGTCTAAATTTTGATTAAATGGTACTGACATTTTATTTCTTCCTTTCGTTTATAAATAATTTTTCTTTTTATAATTAATTAAAAAATTTTCTTTATCATTTGTTTTATTATTATTAATAATTATTTGTTTATTGCCACCTGTATTAATTGTTTGTTTAAATACCGGTTGTTCTTTAATCATTTTTTTAATAGTTTCTTCAATTTTTGAATTTTCTATATTACTTGTTTTAAATTTTAAATAATCATAAAATTCAGTTTTAACTTGATATTTTTTAAATATATTAATCATTTCTTTTTCTTTAATTTCTTGATTAAGTTTATTTAACTTATTTTCTGCTTCATTAACTTTATTTTCTATTTCTTGTGAAGAAGCATTATTTTCAGTTAAAGGTTCAGTTGTTTGTTGAACATTATTTTCATTTTCTAACATTTACATCACCACTTTTTTATTTATTTTCTTTATTAATTTTTTCGTTTAATTTTGCTAATTTTTTTTGATGTTTTATAATTTTGTTATTTGCTCTAACATGTTTTGGAGTTGTGATAAATCGTTTTAATAAAACAATTAATTCTCTACAAATTAATGTTCCAACACTTGTTCCAATAATTATTAATTCATGTATAAGTTCTTTCATTTCAATATTTTCCTTTCAATTATTTTATTTTATAAACTCATATGGTTATAATCTCAATTTAATGTATCATTATCATCATGTAATGATACTTCATGAAAATTACTACCATAATTGTTTATTTCACTATTATTAACTAATCTAGCATGTTCATTTGTAAATGAAGTTTCTTGTAATTCTTCATTATTATGTATAGTTTCAATAGGTAATAAATTATGAATAATTTCACTTGCACCAGCAACTATTGTTGGCACTGCATAAGCATTATTAAAATCATTATTAATACCCATTGCTACACCACTTGATATTAAACATCCACCAGTAGCCATATTACAAATCTTTCTTATATTTTCAAATCTATTAGGTATTAATTCAGTTAATCCACTAATAAGATTTGATATACCATAAGCATTTAATGAAATATAAGTATCTCAATCCATTAATTCCTGCTGTTCTTGTTTATTTAATAATAATCATGGATGACCTTCTGTTGTAGTTGTAATAGTTATTGGAGTTGGTGTTATTGGAATAATTGGAGTAATATTATTTTCTATTCATTTACTATAATTTGCTAATCCAATTGTTCCTAAACCTAGTAATATTTTTTTACTACTATTAATTAATTTAGTTTTAGTATTTGGTCTTTGATTTAAATTTCATATATCTAAACCTAATTTTTTACCAAATAATAAACTATTAATTGAACCTAATAATGGATTACCTATTACTTGACCATAATAAGCACTTGTACCAATCATTGCACAAATTGGGCTTATTCCAGTTCTAATTAATTTAGTTAAAGTATAATTTGATTGATTTTCTATATTTGGCATTTTAATCTCCTTTAATTTTCTAATTTTTTAATTGTTAATTTAATTCAACCTTGATAAACATCATTATCACCAACTATTAATGCAACATTACTTTCGGGGTCAGAAACAATTATGTGTTTTGATTTAACATTTGGGTATTGTCTTAAAATAATTGCTCTAATATCATTACTTGTATGAATTGCTTTTGGAAATGGTGATAATATTTCAATTTCATCTTTATTTTCAAACAAACTAGGTAATATTATCATTAGTCAAATTCTCCATTTCTAATTTTTTCATTTAATTCAGATATAAAATTTAATCTTCCATTAAAATGAGTTCTTATAACTTCATTATTTAACTTAACATCATATCTTGTTTTTTTCGTTCATTCTCATTCATATTTAAGATATTCAAGTAATTTTTCTTTATTCATTATCAAATTCACCATTTTCAATTTTATTAATTAAAATTTTAATAATATCAATTGAATAATCTGTTAATTTATATCCATAATATATATTTTTTAAATGTTCAAGTAATTTTTCTTTATTCATTATTTATTCTCCTTTCTTTTTTATATCTTTTACAATTGAATTTAATAGTTTTAAAACTTTATATTCATTTTTTAAATCTTTAAATATATAAATTAAAAATATTATTAATGTTATACTTGTTATTAATATTAGTACTATTAATAAAATTTTTCATACTATCATTTTTTTTACTCTTTTCATTTTTTAAATCATTTAACATTAATTGAACAAAATGCACGATTTATATTCATATTTCAATTATTAAAGATTTCACCAGTTACTAAAATTTCATCATTTTTGTTTAATAAAATACATCGATTATAAAGTTTTGGGTTGTTAAAAATTAAAGTAACATAGTTTAATCCATTTCATTGACCACGAACACTATAATATAATTCTTTGTCACCTTTTTCATAATTTTTTGCTTCAATAGTGTTACTCAGTTTTACTGTTAATTTGACATAATTTGCTTTCTCTTTCATTTTTATAATTCCTTAAATAATATTGAATATGCTTATATGCATCTTGTTCATGTTTTGTTAATTTTATATTTCCTTTATAATTTTCTATTTTAATTTTATTTTTTGCTTCGCTTTCTAAATAATCTCAGTTCATAACATCTTCTGCTAATATCATTAAAGCACCAATAATTTTAGGGGTTGCTAGCGGATTAGTTAATAATTGTTTTGAATTTAAAAAGAAATTTTCTACAATAACTAATATTTTTTTAGTCTCATTTTTTTTAATTAATTCAAAATATTCTTTATACATTTTTTTACTTTCTAAAATAGTTTTTGTTTTAAATGTTTCATTAAAGATAATATTATTAGTTTCATTTGAATAAATAACAATTCCATTACTACCAATTCCAGCAGGGTCAATTCCAATAATTAATTCATATTGCATTATATTAAAAATACTTTTTCATTATGAGTTGAAATTTCCTTATAAGAAGTAATTATATAATTAATTGGTAAATCATCATGTTTATATGGATTATTTATTTTCAAACCTTTTCTGTTTTCTTCTCACGTAATGTTATATTTAAAACAAGGATTAGTAATTTTAGTTTTGTTATCAGTTATTTCACCCATAAATCAACTATTATGCTGTTCATAAAATGTTAATGTTTCAAGTTTTATATCATTAAGATAATATTCTTTTGGAACAATTGGTTTATTAACAGTTATTTTTTGGTCTTTAATATATGGTTCTAATAATTTTATTAATTCATTACCACTTAACTCTCTTTTAATATTTTCTAAATTAAAAACTCAATATGTATATTTATCATCAGCAATCAAACTATTATTTTTAACCATTCATTTTGGACATTGTAATTTATATTCACCATAATCAATAAGAATAGATTGTGGTTTATCTTTAATAATTTGTTCTTTTTTAAATTCTATTTGCATAATAATCCTTTCCTAATATGTTCTGTTGCTTCTAGCATAAAGAACATATATTTTGATTTTTAGATTATTAATAATACTACTATTCGTTTTATTAATTCCAGAAATTCTGGGCTCAAAAATAAATTATGAAATTTTAAAAAACATTGAGGCATTCGATTCAATATTTATTTAATTTGCGTTTAGCAAATTAATATTTTAATTGAACCGGCACCGCTCAATTTTTTTTACAAGTTTGAAATTTATTTTCTCGCCCAAAAATTTTTTCAAAAAAAATAAAAAATAAAACCAACACTTGCTCACTGGGGAGTGGCAAGGTTGGTTAAATAAAGAATAGAATTAATACAATAGGTCCCTACAACAGGTCTATATATACTAGTTTCCAATTCGCTCCCACCCCAAGAATTACCATTAAATGGTTAGTATATTTTATTAGGTATCACTCCACTTTTTATTTATCCATGCAAGTCCACATGCTAGCTACTATTTTTAACAACTGTGTTGTAGTTCACTTTTTTAATTCCTTAACACGTGTTGATAATAGTGCTAAAGAGGTTTATTAAAAATTTTAAAATTTTACAATTACAAAAAAAGACAAGATTTTTATTCTCGTCTTTTGTCATTTATTTTTAATTTAAGGGTTTAAAAAAGAAAGGAGCTATTTTTAAAACTTTTTAGTTACCGACATCTTCGCCACGCTCCCAATAATTATTAAATCAATTTAAGTTATATGCTGTTAGTATAAATGAACCATTAACTGAAAATAATATTGATAATTTATATATCATTAATAATTATTCACAGCCTTATCAAAATCCAAAATCAAGAAGTACTAAAAGTATAACTATTATTAAAATTAAAGATTTTAAAACTCGTGATGGTTATCCAATTATTATTAAATTACAAAAACCATTAGATAAAGATACCAAAGTAATTGGTTTAAAAATTAAAGCACCTAGAAGATGATTTTCGGCAATATAAAGGTACTTGGTGAAGTTGACAATATGGGGGAAGTGTATACCCAAAGTTATTTGTTAAAGATAAGATAGCATTTCCGCTGTTATCAATGCCTATTGAAACTCAACCAAAAGTTAGAATATTAGAGCAATGATTTAGTGAACAAATTTTACCATGAAATCTTGCAAAACAATTTATTGGAGAAGAAAAATCTGTTTTAGATTTGATTAAAATTGGTAGTGGTACTGAAACTAGAAAAATAGTTTTTAATAATGCAAGAGTAACAACTACTAATATTGGTAATTATGATGGTGGAGACCCAATACCAAGTAATTTACCTGATTTTTTAATGAAAAAAAATATACCATATGTATTGTATAGTCACCGAGACCCAAACCCACCATTTCTAAGTAGAAATATTGTAATTGAATTATCTAAAAATTTTAAAGATGTTGAAATTGAAATACAAGATGCACCATCAATTGATAGTTTACAACAACTATTATTAGATATGTTAAGTTATAAATATAATTACAATAGAAATTTTGATGGTGCAGAATATGATGAAAAAGGTAAACCAAATAATAAAATGGCAGAATTACGTGATAAATTTTCAGGACAAAAACCTGACGAAATAATTACTAATTTATTTAAACAATGAGAGTTTGAATATCCAAATTATATAAATTTACCACAAATGAAAATATTTAAACAATTATTTGTGATGTTATCAAAATATATTTATTCATTTTTATCAATAAACAAAGGTTTAAATGATGATAATAAAATATTATTACCTTATTATTTTGAATTAAAATCAAGTCCGATAAAACCAAGTGATAAAGAAATTTGAAAATTCAAAGATATAAAAGCAATATTAAAATCTGAATATTTTGATTTTACAGATATTAATAACATTAAATTAAAAAATAATGATATTAGTCAAAACGAATTATTTAAACTAGATGATAACCAATTTAACTGACTATCTATAACTAATGAACTAGAAAGTAATAATATTCCTTCATTAATTCCAGCTGATTGAACATTAAGTAATAGTGAATATGGAAAATATTTTACAAGAATAATTATTAATAAAAATAAAATTGAAAATGCTTTAAATTTATATGGTTCAAATAAATCTGAATTATTTTCTAAATTAGAATTTTATAAAAAAATTACACATATTGATAATGATAATGAATTTGAATTACAAATTGAAAATCCGATTAATAATTTAAATCGGATTGAAATTAGTGGTATATTTGGTGCTGGAAATTATGATTTAACTTTAATAACAGATAAACAAGAAACAAATTTAACTAATATTAATTTACTTGATAAATATAATGAAAATATTTCTTATATTAATCTAGAAATTTAAATATTTTTGAATCAATATAATTATTACATAATTAAACAACATTTAAAGCATTTACTTTGTTCAGTAATATTTTGTTCATTATTTATAGAATTTATTTGGTCTTGTTGTAATAAAGGAGTTGTTTCTAAAATTTGCTCTTGGAATGAGTTACTTTGTTCAATAGTGCTTTGTTCATTATCAATATTTAAAATTAAATGTCAATCATTACATAAATTTTTATTATTTTCTTGTTTTTCTAAAAATTTAATCACTATATTAATTTTTTCAAAAATAGGCATAAATTCTTTATTTGTATAAATTGTTTTGTCATCTCTTAATTGTTGGCTTAATTCAATTAATTCATTTTTAAGTTCTTGATAATTTAATTCAGTTATTTTAAACATTTTAAGTATAGTAATAATTTTATCAAAATAAGGATTAGGAATATTTTCATTTTTTTCATTTCTAATATTAATGTTCTTAATTTCTTTTATTAATTCTTCGATGTTTTTTATTTTTTTCATAAACTGCTCCTTTAACATAAAAAAACCAATTACTTTAAAAATAAAATAATTAGTTAAATAAAAACTTATATTAAGTTTTATAAATAAATTATACATCATTAGAAATTTTATTTGTTAAAATACCCATCAGGATAAATTCCATCTCATTTTGCATCTTCATCATAATGTGATTTAATATCAAAATATAAATTTATATTTGTTCCATTATTTATTTTATGAGACCATATAGTTGTTCCAGCCCCCCCAGTAGACTGTATAGTCATGTCCTAAATATGATTGATAACCATTTGTTTTATGATGTGCTATTGCACCAACTATTAAACCAGTTGTAGCAAGAAATAATGCTAAAATTGATGTTATTTTATAAAAATTTGTTTTTATTCATGTTCTCATATTAAATTACTCCTTATTTCTTAATTTTACTTTTAAATTGTACTTATTTTTTGATATTTTTACAAGTATGCTTTTAAACTAAAAATAACACATAAATTAAAGGCGTTTATTTTGTGAGGCCTATAACTATTAATGATATTCAACTTGTTTATTATATACCAAATGTGAAGATACTTTTTTTCACACTAGCATTATTTTTACCCCTAATTACATTTTTATATGGATAAAAGGCATAAAATAATGCATCATAAGGGTCTTGATACATATTTCTGTCGGGAATGTTAGTTTTTGTTTCATCATAACGTAATTCTTCTAAACATTGAATAGTTTTTGGTAAATCATTTTTATTAGCATAAAAGTTTCCATAACTCATAATATTTCTCATTCATACTACTATATTAGTTAATCCGGCTTCTTGATTTAGATTTGAAGCATGTTTAATAGCAGTTTGTGTTATTAAAATAGTATTATGCTCATCTATTAATTTTTGATTTAATCAATCCATTGCTGTTCTTGCTTTATCATCATAAAAATAAATTACTTGGTCAAAATTTTCAAAATTATCCATTAATCCTAAAATTTCATTTACATAAGCATTAATTTTTTCATTTTCATTAATAAAGTCATTAGGTGTAACTACTAATTCACAAATAATATAATAATCATAATATCCAGTATTATTATATTCTTTAAACCCAACTACCATAAATACAGTATGGTCTTTTGGTCCCGTAGCTCAATCAATACCAACACTATAAAAATCAAATTTATACATATCTTTTTCTTGATTATAAAATTGTTTTAAATCATATGTTTGTCAATATTTTAATGTTTTTTGAAATGGGAAAATTGTTGCATCACTATCTAAAAATTCAAAACCATAAAAAACAGTATTAAATTCATCAGGATTACTTTTTTTCATTTCTAATAATGTTTTTTGTTGAATTTCTGGTAATTTTTTTCAAAATGGTTGAATAGTAAATCTTAAAACAAATAAACCTAAACCACTAAATATGTCTTTATTTTCATAGTAAACTTTACCAACTTTTTTAAGATTTTCCATCACTTTATCATTTAAAGGTAAAAATGGTGTACAGTATTTTAAATAAAATGGGTGGTATTTATCATATGGATTACATGTAAAAGTAATGAAAAAACTTTTATAAAAATAACGAGTAATTTTTTGTCCGAAGGTATTACTATATATATTTTTATCAATAAATGTTCAACTTCATTCTTTAATTGGTTCATTTGAGACTTTAATACGATTACTTCTAAACATAGAATTTTGTAATCTTTCATATCGATATGTTAATTGTTTTTCTGTTAGTGTTTCTTTTTCTTCTGCCATAATAATTTCATCTGTTCTTGAACATAAAAAACTAGACCCACCTGCTTCTTTTCCAAAAATCTTATTACCATTAGCATAACCAATAAAATCAATTTGCTGATTATTAGGAAAAATAATACATCCCCCATCCTTAGTAATTTTTCATTTAATGCCATGTGGATTACTTGGTAATAAATTAATATCATATTCATCTAACAAGACTTGACAAACATTCATTAATGCACCAATTGTAGTTTCACTATGAGTATTTTCATATCTTCTTACTTCTTGGACACTACTATCACTAAAATTACAACATATAAATAAATCAAATGCTAAACAATTTCAGGTTTTTCTTGTTCCACGTGCAGTTGGAACAAAACGATAAAAACAATTAGTTGTGAAAAATTCTGCTCATTCATCACCAACAAATTGTTTAAAAATATCTCAACTAAAACCATAATTATTATCACTAAAATTAAGATTATATTTTTTATTTAATTGTCCATAACTACTAATAAAAGCCATATTTTCTCCTTATTTTTTAAAAAAATTAAACTTAAACTATTAACAAAACCAAATTTAGAAAGGAAGATTAAACATGAGTACAAAATACAAATGAATTTATCAAAAAGAATACGCTAATATCAATCAATTAGTATTAGTACATATAAAGCAAAAATGAGAAAAATTAGATAGAAAATTTTTTAAAACAAGAGATAAAAATAAATATAAAATTGTTGATTATAAAGAAAGAAAAAGAAAAACAAAATATGGAATAGTAATTTATAAACGAGGTATTTATGAATATTATAACATGGAATTACAAAAATGAGTACGTATTTGTTTAGTTGATGAAGAATTAGAATTACCAAAATATAAAAGAATTGGAGAAGACATAGAACAAATTGTTATTGAATATTTTGCTGATGGAAAAAGATACAAAGATATTTGCGATATTTTGAAAGATGCTGGTTTAACTACAATGGATATTCATAGAATTTTTGAAAAACATAAAGTTTTTAATGAAAATGTAGCAAAAATTAAATTAGAAAAAAATGAACCTATTTATATAAGTATTGATGATGGACATCGAAAGTTTTGAGAATTTAAACGTAAAATTAATAAATATTCAATGCGTTTAGTAGCATTTTATACAGATAATATTAATCACAAATTAGTTAATAAAAGAGTGAATGTTATTATCAGAGCAAATAAAACAGCAATTGGAGTTAAGAAAACTGCTGAATTTATTTTAGAACAAGGAAAAAGATTTTTTGAAAATTTTGAACAAGCTAAAATCATTATCTGTGGAGATAGTGCAGGATGAATTAAAGAAGTTGCCAATTATTTAGATGCACAATTTGTTTTAGATAAATTTCATTTAATTAGAACATTATATCTTAGTATACTTGCTGGAAATAAAGGTAAATATTTTAAAGAATATAATACTTGTAAAAACTTTATTGAAAATGGTCAATATGATAAGTTAATTAATTACTTATATCAAGAATTAGACAATCATAAAAAATTAAAAAAACAATATTTTAAAAATAATAAACAGGGAATTATTAATCAATCTGCAAAGTGAAATATTGGTACTTTTGCTGAAAGTAATATTTGGCATATTTTAAAAGAAATGCTTGGAAATAGAACATATAACATTAATATTTATATAAAAATGGCTATCTTTAAATGTAATCAAATAAATTTAAAAACGTAGTATTAATGAATATAGTAATTATTGATTATTTCACAATTTTGGATTGCATCTCAAAAATTATTATTTTTTAATTTTATTTTAAAACCAATAATCAAAAAAGTTAACGAAATAGTAATAATTGTTAAAATTGGAACTAAAATATAACAAAAAAACACTCCAATTTGTAATTGAATTCAATTATTATAATTGTTATTATTTTCAGTAAAATAACATATAAAACTTGGAGAATGAATTAAAATATAATTCATACTTAAAATATTTAACAATTTAAATCCATTTATTTGTATTAAAATTAATTTTGAATTTTTATCAATTTGTACATAATTATAGTAATTTGAAATACCTATTAAAATTAAACCAATAGTAATAATTATAATAGTTAAAATAAATAGTAATACAGTTATTAACTGTAATTTTTTAGTTTTCATCTTAAAAATCTCCTTTTATGTGCATTATTTTAGCATATAGTAAAATTTAATATAAGTACTTTAGTTGCAATTAATTTTAGTAAGTAGTAATGTATATTTACAATTACATAACAAAAGTCTTAATTTATTCTCGTCTAAATGATAATAAAGACACTATTGATAAAATTATTCCGCATTTTTGTTACCCACCCAATTTTTGACAATGTTCTTTAACAAATTCAGCAGTTTTTTTAACTCCAATTGCTGTTTTTGTTGGTCTTATAATAACTTTTACTCTTTTATTTTGTACTTTGTGATTAATATTATCTGTATATGTTACTATTAATCTCATTGAATATTTTGTACCTTTACGTTGAAAATCTCAAAATTTTCGATGTCCATCATCAATTGCTACAAAAATAGGTTGATTTTTTTCTAATTTTACTTTTTCTGGATTTGCTTCAACTATTTCAAAATTTTTAAAAACTCTATGAATAGTACTAAGACTAATACCTGCTTTTTTACAAATAACCCGAATATCTCTGTATCTTTTTCCATCAGCAAAATTTTCAATAATAGTTTCTTCAATATCTTCACCAATTCTTTTATATTTTGGAAATTCTAGTATTTCATCAACTAAACATACTCGAACTCATTTTTGCAATTTTTGGCATAAGTTAGTTAAGTTTACTCCTATAATTTTTAATCTAGACAGTATGATTAGTTTAAATAATTAATAGTTAAGGAGTAAAGATGAAATATAAAGTTTATACAAGAAAAATTAAACTAGATGTTTTAAATGAATATGTAGTGATTAAAAAATTAAAAACCATTGATATTAAAACCAAATATCAATTATCAACCAGATCATTAATTTATAATTGAGTAAAAAAATATCAAAAAAATAATAAATTAATTACTATTCATACTTTTCAAACAAATCATCAAATAGATAAAGTGAATATCAAAGATAAAAATTTAAAACTTGAAAATAAAAAACTCAAAAAGTCACTACTAAAAGAAAAAATAAAAAATGAATTTTTAAGACAAAAACAATTCTGTGATAAAGAATTAAAAAACAATCAAAATATTTTAAATAGTAAATTATTGAAAAATAAATGTTTTTTAATAGTTGATAAATATAGAAATAAAAATTATGGAATTAATGACATAATTAGTTTGTTACCTATCAGTAAAGTTGCATATTATAAATGAATAAAAAATGGTAAAAAGAAATATCAAACAAAAATTGATAATGAGTTATTAAAAGAATTAAATAAAATTGTTGTTATTAGCAACAAAGATAAAATAATTAAAATTACTAGTTTAGAAAAGGTGAGATTAGAATTAAAGAAAAACAACACCAATCTTAAATGCAGTAAAAACAGCATTATGAGGTTATTAGAAGATAATAATATCACAAACTATTAACCAAACCCAAAAAACAGCGTAGAGCGAAATCTAATTCCTTAAAATCAAATTTCCAAGATTTATTAAAACGTAATTTTACCAGTAATACTTATCTTGAAAAAGTTGGCATCGATGGTACTTGATTTAAAGAATTAATTATTAATCGGACTTCTCCCCACATGTACTTGTGGAGGAAACAATGAAATTGAATGAGTTCAACAATGCTTTTCAAACAGAACAGGATTGTTTAAAATATATAGCAAGTTTGAAGAAAAACAAATGTATCATGTGTTCTTGAACAAGTTTGAATACTTCTAATTTAAGAAGAATAAGATGTTTGAAATGTCATCAAACATTTAGTATTCTTCATGGCACCATTTTTTACAAGTCACAAACACCTTTGAGATTTTGATTTTATCTCATCTTTAGATGAATAAACACCAAACATGGAATTACATCAACTGATGTTGCAAAAGAATTGGGTGTGACTTTGAAAACTGCTTGAAGAATGGGTCATGAAATCAGAAATCGTATTGCCAAACAAGAACATCAATTTATTGTTGAGGGCATAGTGCAAATGGATGAAATGTATCTTTCACATATGGGTTTTAAAAAACAAGGAAGATCTTTGATAAATAAAACATTAATTGTTGGGATTTATGAAAAAACAACCAATAATTTAATTGTGAAAGTAATCAAAAACGCAAAAAGTAAAAATCTTTTGCAGTTTGCAAGAAACCATATTTCTTCAAAGTGTGATGTACATACTGATTCTTGAAAAGAATATCGTGATTTCAAATCACTTTTCCCTAATCACAAAACAGTTAACCATCAAGATGGTTATGTTTCAAAAATTGGCGTAAATACCAATCAAATTGAATCAGTATGAAAACATATACGAAGAACATTTAAAACACATATCAAAGTTGCAAAACATCATGTTCATTTATATGCCAAAGAAGCTGCATATAAATTCAACAAGATACCTACTTTTGAAACTGTAATGCTATGTTTCATTTAAAAATGTGGGGAGAAGTCCGTAGATAGGCTTTTCTCAGCATTTATGTGATAAAATTAAAAATAGTACATAAAGGGAGAAAAGCCTTATTAATAATAAAAAAACTAAATTATTATTAGAAATTGCTACAGATATGAATAGTAATGCTATAGTTGGTTGAAAAATTAATAAAAGTGAAAATGCAATAACCATTTTAAATGTTCTTAATCAAGTAACAAAGGCAAGTCGTAAAGAACATAAAATATTTGCAACATTTATCCAGTCTGATTTAGGTTCAGGTAATACTAGTAAAATAGTTACAAATAGTTTTAATAAAAGTAAAACTTTAATTCATTCAAAAAGTTTATCAGGATTTAAAGGCAACCAAGTAAGTGAATGTTTAAATCGCTGAATCAAAAGAGATTTTAAAATTATGTTTGGTAACAAGTTTAATAGCATTAAACATTTCACAGAAGCATTAAGAAAATTTATTAACTGATGAAATAATGATAGAATGATTTTACAATTAAAAATGTCTCCAAACCAATTTGTACAGATTTGAAGACAAGAAAATAAACTTATCTAACCAATGCCAAGATACATTTCATCCATTTGCACTATGCCCTCAACAATAAATTGATGTTCTTGTTTGGCAATACGATTTCTGATTTCATGACCCATTCTTCAAGCAGTTTTCAAAGTCACACCCAATTCTTTTGCAACATCAGTTGATGTAATTCCATGTTTGGTGTTTATTCATCTAAAGATGAGATAAAATCAAAATCTCAAAGGTGTTTGTGACTTGTAAAAAATGGTGCCATGAAGAATACTAAATGTTTGATGACATTTCAAACATCTTATTCTTCTTAAATTAGAAGTATTCAAACTTGTTCAAGAACACATGATACATTTGTTTTTCTTCAAACTTGCTATATATTTTAAACAATCCTGTTCTGTTTGAAAAGCATTGTTGAACTCATTCAATTTCATTGTTTCCTCCACAAGTACATGTGGGGAAAAGTCCGTAAAACATTAATTGTTGGGATTTATGAAAAAACAACCAATAATTTAATTGTGAAAGTAATCAAAAACGCAAAAAGTAAAAATCTTTTGCAGTTTGCAAGAAACCATATTTCTTCAAAGTGTGATGTACATACTGATTCTTGAAAAGGATATCGTGATTTCAAATCACTTTTCCCTAATCACAAAACAGTTAACCATCAAGATGGTTATGTTTCAAAAATTGGCGTAAATACCAATCCAATTGAATCAATATGAAAACATATACGAAGAACATTTAAAACACATATCAAAGTTGCAAAACATCATGTTCATTTATATGCCAAAGAAGCTGCATATAAATTCAACAAGATACCTACTTTTGAAACTGTAATGCTATGTTTCATTTAAAAATGTGGGGAGAAGTCCGTAGATAGGCTTTTCTCAACATTTATGTGATAAAATTTAAAAATAGTACATAAAGGGAGAAAAGCCTTAATAATTATATTATAACACTTTTAGTATTAACTTTATTATTGTTTAAATCATTTGTAAATCTATTTATATGTTTAATATTATTTAGATGTATATAAAAAAATCAGTATTAATAAGTAAATACTAATTTAATATTAGTTATCTTTTAGTGATAGGGCTGTTAATAATTTATTGTATGTAGCAACATCTTGTTTTTTAAAGTATTTTAAGAAACGTTTTCTGCTTGCTACCATTTTTAATAAACTTCGTTTTGCAGTAATATCTTTTTTTTGTACTTGTAGATGGGCTGTTAATTCTAAAATTCTTTTTGTTAAATTAATAATTTGAACTGCAGAAGAACCAGTATCCTTGGCATTTAAGCGAAATTTTTTAATCAATTCATCTTGTTTAATTTGTTCCATATTTGACAACTCTCCTTTAAATATAATTCGGCTTAAGCAAAGCTAATATCGGAGAGAATATTAACAATGTTAAGTCAACACGATTATAATCGTACATTAATTTTAAACATAAAACAAGCATTTTTTTAAAAATATTTCGAACTTCTCCCCACATGTACTTGTGGAGGAAACAATGAAATTGAATGAGTTCAACAATGCTTTTCAAACAGAACAGGATTGTTTAAAATATATAGCAAGTTTGAAGAAAAACAAATGTATCATGTGTTCTTGAACAAGTTTGAATACTTCTAATTTAAGAAGAATAAGATGTTTGAAATGTCATCAACCATTTAGTATTCTTCATGGCACCATTTTTTACAAGTCACAAACACCTTTGAGATTTTGATTTTATCTCATCTTTAGATGAATAAACACCAAACATGGAATTACATCAACTGATGTTGCAAAAGAATTGGGTGTGACTTTGAAAACTGCTTGAAGAATGGGTCATGAAATCAGAAATCGTATTGCCAAACAAGAACATCAATTTATTGTTGAGGGCATAGTGCAAATGGATGAAATGTATCTTTCACATATGGGTTTTAAAAAACAAGGAAGATCTTTGATAAATAAAACATTAATTGTTGGGATTTATGAAAAAACAACCAATAATTTAATTGTGAAAGTAATCAAAAACGCAAAAAGTAAAAATCTTTTGCAGTTTGCAAGAAACCATATTTCTTCAAAGTGTGATGTACATACTGATTCTTGAAAAGGATATCGTGATTTCAAATCACTTTTCCCTAATCACAAAACAGTTAACCATCAAGATGGTTATGTTTCAAAAATTGGCGTAAATACCAATCAAATTGAATCAGTATGAAAACATATACGAAGAACATTTAAAACACATATCAAAGCTGCAAAACATCATGTTCATTTATATGCCAAAGAAGCTGCATATAAATTCAACAAGATACCTACTTTTGAAACTGTAATGCTATGTTTCATTTAAAAATGTGGGGAGAAGTCCGTAGATAGGCTTTTCTCAGCATTTATGTGATAAAATTTAAAAATAGTACATAAAGGGAGAAAAGCCAAATATTTTTATTAATTTTGTATAAACAGATGATTTTTTATTTTTTTTCTTCATTTGCTTTTTTATTTTTTTTTATCAAAAATAGTCACTTTACGTTCAGTATGATTAAGAATTCTTTTACAATTATCTCAATGACGAATAATAATTAATATTCAAATTAGAGCCATACTTATATTAACAATATAGTATTGAGTGTCTTGTTGGGAAAGAAAAGCATGCAGTGGCATATTCGGTATTCATGATAAGATAAAAGCAAGTATCATCATTAACATTGAAGATAAAGATGACATTCTACTTAAATATAAAATAAATCATCAACTAGCAATTGTGATAACGCAATAAATAGGATTAATCATTAATAGTACTCCTAATGAAGATGCAGCTCCTTTACCACCACGAAAACCATAAAATAGTGGTCAACAGTGACCAATAATTGCAGCAAGACCAGTTGGATAAATGTATGCTTGTTTAAACATTGTTTCATAATTAGGATTAGTAATATCAATAAAGGTTAAACCGTATGCAATTAAAATAGGAATAGCGGGCTTAAAACCATCAATAATTAAAATAATAGCTCCCCATTTACCACCCATAACTCGTGTTGAATTAGTAGCACCAGCATTTTTAGAGTAATAATCTCTAACATCGGTTTTAAATTTTAATTTACTAATAATAATTGAAGGTGAGATTGAGCCAATTAAATAACCAATGATAATAAAAATAAAAGTTCCTAATAGATTAATATGTGCCATTTTTTTCTCCATTCTTGTGCAAGTATTATGTTAATAAAAATTTTATTTTTTGGAAGTTAAATTGTTCTTTTTATCTTTATTATTATAATATAAATTATAAATTATTAATGTTAATAATATGATATTAATAACTGTACCAAAGGCATTTGCTGCTAGTAAGGGAATGTTTTTAATTAAACTAGCATAAATTATGAATGAAGTTAATCCTATTTGATATATGCTATAAGAAATTAACGATAAACCTTTTGTGTTTTTAGTTTTAATTAGTTTAATAGTTTGTGGTAAAAAGGCACCTATATATCCAATAATATCAATTACAATATTAGACATTTTTTTCCTTTTTATTTTTTTGTTTAATTAAATTGTTAACAATAATCCCAATTATTATGAAATTTAGTGTAGCAGTAATAGTTTGACAAGTAATCATGGGAATATCATTACGAAGTATGCCAAATATTAAAAAAGTAAGACCCCCCAGTTGATAGATACTATATGAAAAAATAGAAAGACCTGAAGTATTTCTTGTTTTAATTAGTTTAATAGTTTGTGGTAAGAATGCCAAAGGAATACAAACGGCTACAAGATACCCCAATATTTCTATAAAAATATTCATTTTTTCTCCTTTTAATTAATTTAATTTATAATAATAATTATAATAAAATATTGTGAAAATAGTTATTTATTTTATTTTAAATAATAAAAAATGTATTTTGCTAAACACATCATTAATTTATTTTTCTTCTTCTTTAATGAAACATTGTTTACATAAAGATTTTCCTTCTTTTGTATCAAGAATGTCAAAAGGTTCAAACATCATTCCGCAATCAAAACATTTTACAGTTTTTGTTAAAGATTCATCATCAGTTTTTTTTGTTTTTTTTATTGAATCATTTCATTATATCCTTCCTTTCTAAATATATTAAATAAGTGTGTTAATGACACACTTATTTAATATATTTATGGCTTTTCTCCCTTTATGTACTATTTTTAAATTTTATCACATAAATGCTGAGAAAAGCCTATCTACGGACTTCTCCCCACATTTTTAAATGAAACATAGCATTACAGTTTCAAAAGTAGGTATCTTGTTGAATTTATATGCAGCTTCTTTGGCATATAAATGAACATGATGTTTTGCAACTTTGATATGTGTTTTAAATGTTCTTCGTATATGTTTTCATACTGATTCAATTTGATTGGTATTTACGCCAATTTTTGAAACATAACCATCTTGATGGTTAACTGTTTTGTGATTAGGGAAAAGTGATTTGAAATCACGATATCCTTTTCAAGAATCAGTATGTACATCACACTTTGAAAAAATATGGTTTCTTGCAAACTGCAAAAGATTTTTACTTTTTGCGTTTTTGATTACTTTCACAATTAAATTATTGGTTTTTTTTCATAAATCCCAACAATTAATGTTTTATTTATCAAAGATCTTCCTTGTTTTTTAAAACCCATATGTGAAAGATACATTTCATCCATTTGCACTATGCCCTCAACAATAAATTGATGTTCTTGTTTGGCAATACGATTTCTGATTTCATGACCCATTCTTCAAGCAGTTTTCAAAGTCACACCCAATTCTTTTGCAACATCAGTTGATGTAATTCCATGTTTGGTGTTTATTCATCTAAAGATGAGATAAAATCAAAATCTCAAAGGTGTTTGTGACTTGTAAAAAATGGTGCCATGAAGAATACTAAATGTTTGATGACATTTCAAACATCTTATTCTTCTTAAATTAGAAGTATTCAAACTTGTTCAAGAACACATGATACATTTGTTTTTCTTCAAACTTGCTATATATTTTAAACAATCCTGTTCTGTTTGAAAAGCATTGTTGAACTCATTCAATTTCATTGTTTCCTCCACAAGTACATGTGGGGAGAAGCCCGTTATTTTTTTCTATTTTAAGAATATTATTTTTGATTTCTTTAATTTCTTCAATATCAGTTATTCTATTAAATAAGTGAAAAAGCATATAGTTTAATTCTTTTGGTTTATGAAAGTGTTTTTTAAAAAATATTATTGTTTCATCAATAGTTGCCATTAGCGTTACTGCTTGTTTGGTGTTAATGCTATTATTTTGTAATGGTATACGAACAAGTGTTGGCAATTGACTAACAAACATGTAGTCTTCTAAAGATTTTTCTTTTTGTGTATAATAGAAAATTTGAAAATCACTAATTTTAGTAGCAATTGTTTTAATAGCATTTTTTACTGCTGTAACTTGTGAATTAAGCATATTTTTGATTAATAAGGTAATGAAGATGGTGATTGTTCCAATTGGTAAAATAATTCATAAAATTAAGTCTAAGTTAACATTAAACTTTTGAGCAAATATTGATTTTAATAAAGTATAACCATTTTGGAATAAAATAACAGATAAAAATAAAGCAAAGTTTGGTGTTTTTCATCATTTATGCATAATTAATATTTCTGTTTTAATTTTTAAAATATATCAAAAGAAATAAGAAGTTAATATCAAGATAATACCATAAATTAATACAATGATAGTTGTTAGAAAATTGAAAAAACTAAAAACAATAGCTAAATTAACTGTAAAACCTAGATACATTTTAATATCATAAATTGGATAATCATTTGCAAATTGAGTTGTTAAACCATATTTTCTTTGAAATGCTCGACGACGATAAAGTTTAATAATGATAATAAGATAAAAAAGTAAAGCAATTAAAGCGATTAAAATTGTAATAAAGATATATGAATAAGCAGTATTAATGTTATTTAAACGTTGTGTTCATGCACTTCCTCAGTCACTTATTGGTGCATCATCATGTTTAGTAAAAATAAATGACATTAATGAAAAATCAATTAATGGATAATAAATAGCCATTAATTTTTTATACGAAAAAATTTTCTTACTTTCATCTGTTGTATTAGCGATTGTATCTAGTAATTCTTTAACATTATTTTCTTTATCAATTCTTGTTCTTTCATTTAAAAATAAGACTAATGCAGTAATTAGTAATGTAATAAATATTATTCAAAAAAATAATAAAACAAAATATTGCCCTCCCAAAAAATTATGCGGTCGTAATTTTTTAAATTGAATTTTTTGTCCTTCCAAAATTTATTTTCCCCCAAAAAAAATATTTTTTAAAATCGCTTGCTTAAATTATAGCACTAATTAAAAATTCACTTATTAATTGGTAAAATTTACTAATTGTTAAATTAAATTTAAAAATTAATTATATAATTAATTTAAAATATTATTTATATTTAAGGAGAAAACATGAAAATTGAAATAGTTAATAATATTGAAATGTTAGAACAAGCATTTTTGATTAGAAAAAAAGTTTTTGTTAATGAGCAAAAGGTTCCTTTTGAAGAAGAAATTGATCAATTTGAAGATGTATCGATTCACTTTTTAGTTTTTGATGATAATAATAAACCAATAGCTACTAGTAGAATGCGAAAAGTTGAAGATATTGTAAAGATTGAAAGAGTGTGTATATTGCAAGAATATCGTAAATTAGGTATTGGTAAAAAATTAATGGAATTTATGGAAAAAGTTGCAATTAAAAATCAATTTAAAGTTATATCTCTTCATGCCCAAATTCAAGCACTAAATTTTTATAAAAATTTGGGTTATAAAGTTTGTTCTGAAATATTTTTGGATGCTGGAATTAAACATTGTAAAATGGAGAAAAAAATATATAATGAAGGTAAATTTTAAAGAATAATATTTTAAATACATTTTTTTTTAAAAACAATGAAAGGAAAAGAATATGTTTGAATGAGTTAGAGAAATATTTGGAATAAATATAAATATTAATAACAAAGAAACAAAAATGATAGATGCTATTAAAAATAAAAAGTTAGATGTAGTTAATAAAATATTAAAATATGATATTAATATTGATTATATTGATAGAACTGGTTATACGCCTTTAATGTGAGCTGCTGAAAAAGGTTATCTAGAAATAGTTAATGTTTTATTAGCACATAATGCTAATATTAATTACATATCTGTAAATGGTAATACTGCTTTAATCTTAGCTGCTAAAAAAAAATATACAAAAATAGTTAATCTGTTATTAGAACATAATGCTAATTTTAGTTGTGAGGAACAATTTGGTAATACTGCTTTAATTTTAAGTGCTGAAAATGGAAATTTGGAAATAGTTAAAACTTTATTAACACTTAATGTTAATGTTAATCATGAAAATCGATATGGCGAAACTGCTTTGTTAGTGGCTGCTAAAAATGGATATACAGAAATAGTTAATGATTTACTAGCAAATGGGGCTAATATTAATCATGTCTCTATAAATGGTAATACTGCTTTAATATTAGCAATTAAATCTAATTATTTAGAAATAGCTAATGTCTTATTAACAAATTATTCTAATGTTAATAGAAAAAATATGTTTGGTTATACGCCTTTAATGTGAGCTGCGAGAAATGGTCATTTAGAAATAGTCAGAACTTTATTAGAATTGGGAGCTAATGTTAATTGTATAAATGAAAATGGTTATACGCCTTTAATGTGAGCTGCGAGAAATGGTCATTTAGAAATAGTCAGAACTTTATTAGAATTGGGAGCTAATGTTAATTGTATAAATGAAAATGGTGATACGCCTTTAATGTGAGCTGCGAGAAATGGTCATTTAGAAATAGTTAATTTGTTATTAAATAAAGGTGCAAATGTTTATTCTATAACAAAAATTTGTGGTAATACTGCTTTAATTGCTGCTGCTGGTAAAGGTCATTTAGAAATAGTTAATACTTTAATAAAAAATGGAAATAATGTTAATCATGTAACTATCAATGGTTTGAGTTCCTTAATGTTAGCCGCTGAAAAAGGTCATTTAGAAATAGTTAAAACTTTAATCAAAAATGGTGCTAATGTTAATCATAAAAATATAATTGAAGAAACCGCTTTAATTGTTGCTGCTAAAAATGGACATTTGGATATAGTTAAAACTTTATTAGCACATAATGCTAATATTGATGATGTAGATGTAAATGGCAATACTGCTATATTATTTGCAACCAAATATAATCATTGACAGATAAAAAAGATAATTATTGAAGTAAATAGTTTAAAAAGAGAAAATTTATTAAATGTTAAAAAAATGATAAATAAAATGAATATTATTTTTATTAAAAATAAAGAAAGAATTTATTCAAAAAAAATAGAAAGAAAATTTATTAAAATATTGCAAAATTATGAAGATTATATTAATAAAAAAACCAAAAATATTGATGGACAACTAAATCTTTTTTTTAAAAAAGAATTTATTAATAGTCTAAAATTTGAAGAGGAAAATTATTCATTATTGCATATAGCAGTATTAAATGATTGACAAAAATTAGTAATTTATTTAGTAACAAAATGACCAGTTGATATTGATTATAAAGATAGTTCGGGGAATTCAGCATGAAATCATGCTTGTATGTTACTAAAAAAAGAAAATGCTTTAGCAATTAAATCAAAAGTTCAAATAAATGAAGAAGATAGAATATTTTTAGAAAAAAATATTGATTTATTATCAAGAAAAGAATCTTGTTTTATTAAACCTTTAAATAAAAAAGATAAAAATGCTAATAAAAATAGACTTAACATTATAAATTATTATTATGATATTGATGAAGTTGCTATTGATGCTTTTGATTATTTTAAAAATAACATAAATTTAATTGAAGATGATAATACTTTTTTAACAATTAATAATAAACAAACTTTACAAATATAAAGGTAATTTTCATTTGTAGATTAGACACACTTTTTGAACTAATAAAAGTTTTTATAACTTTATATTATTAGTTGAGGTGTAGTTTAAAATGAAATAGGCTTTTCTCCCTTTATGTACTATTTTTAAATTTTATCACATAAATGTTGAGAAAAACCTATCTACGGACTTTTCTCCCCACATTTTTAAATGAAACATAGCATTACAGTTTCAAAAGTAGGTATCTTGTTGAATTTATATGCAGCTTCTTTGGCATATAAATGAACATGATGTTTTGCAACTTTGATATGTGTTTTAAATGTTCTTCGTATATGTTTTCATACTGATTCAATTTGATTGGTATTTACGCCAATTTTTGAAACATAACCATCTTGATGGTTAACTGTTTTGTGATTAGGGAAAAGTGATTTGAAATCACGATATCCTTTTCAAGAATCAGTATGTACATCACACTTTGAAGAAATATGGTTTCTTGCAAACTGCAAAAGATTTTTACTTTTTGCGTTTTTGATTACTTTCACAATTAAATTATTGGTTGTTTTTTCATAAATCCCAACAATTAATGTTTTATTTATCAAAGATCTTCCTTGTTTTTTAAAACCCATATGTGAAAGACACATTTCATCCATTTGCACTATGCCCTCAACAATAAATTGATGTTCTTGTTTGGCAATACGATTTCTGATTTCATGACCCATTCTTCAAGCAGTTTTCAAAGTCACACCCAATTCTTTTGCAACATCAATTGATGTAATTCCATGTTTGGTGTTTATTCATCTAAAGATGAGATAAAATCAAAATCTCAAACGTGTTTGTGACTTGTAAAAAATGGTGCCATGAAGAATACTAAATGTTTGATGACATTTCAAACATCTTATTCTTCTTAAATTAGAAGTATTCAAACTTGTTCAAGAACACATGATACATTTGTTTTTCTTCAAACTTGCTATATATTTTAAACAATCCTGTTCTGTTTGAAAAGCATTGTTGAACTCATTCAATTTCATTGTTTCCTCCACAAGTACATGTGGGGAGAAGTCCAATGAAATATTTAAGGCTTTTCTCCCTTTATGTACTATTTTTAAATTTTATCACATAAATGTTGAGAAAAGCTATCTACGGACTTCTCCCCACATTTTTAAATGAAACATAGCATTACAGTTTCAAAAGTAGGTATCTTGCTGAATTTATATGCAGCTTCTTTGGCATATAAATGAACATGATGTTTTGCAACTTTGATATGTGTTTTAAATGTTTTTCGTATATGTTTTCATACTGATTCAATTTGATTGGTATTTACGCCAATTTTTGAAACATAACCATCTTGATGGTTAACTGTTTTGTGATTAGGGAAAAGTGATTTGAAATCACGATATCCTTTTCAAGAATCAGTATGTACATCACACTTTGAAGAAATATGGTTTCTTGCAAACTGCAAAAGATTTTTACTTTTTGCGTTTTTGATTACTTTCACAATTAAATTATTGGTTGTTTTTTCATAAATCCCAACAATTAATGTTTTATTTATCAAAGATCTTCCTTGTTTTTTAAAACCCATATGTGAAAGATACATTCCATCCATTTGCACTATGCCCTCAACAATAAATTGATGTTCTTGTTTGGCAATACGATTTCTGATTTCATGACCCATTCTTCAAGCAGTTTTCAAAGTCACACCCAATTCTTTTGCAACATCAGTTGATGTAATTCCATGTTTGGTGTTTATTCATCTAAAGATGAGATAAAATCAAAATCTCAAAGGTGTTTGTAACTTGTAAAAAATGGTGCCATGAAGAATACTAAATGTTTGATGACATTTCAAACATCTTATTCTTCTTAAATTAGAAGTATCCAAACTTGTTCAAGAACACATGATACATTTGTTTTTCTTCAAACTTGCTATATATTTTAAACAATCCTGTTCTGTTTGAAAAGCATTGTTGAACTCATTCAATTTCATTGTTTCCTCCACAAGTACATGTGGGGAGAAGTCCGATATTTAATTAATAGTGCTGATTTTACTAAATTTGATTATAAATTTAACAAGTTTGTAGAAAAGTATAAAAATGATAAAAATATTAATAAAGTTAATATTTATTATCGTAAATTTAGAAAATTTTGTTTTATTTTTAAAAATAAAAATTCTTGTAAAGAAATAATTTCTCAATTACATATGCCAAAACAAACTTTTTATTATTGAGCTAAACGTTTTTATGATATTTTCTACAAAAATAAACCTTTTGAAGAATTATTATTTAAATCAACAAAACCTAAAAATATTAAATATTTGTATAATTTGGAATTATCAGAAAAATTTATAAATTATTTTGCTCAGTATAAAGAAGAGTTTGGTATAGGTGCTTTTCAATTTTGTTATTTAATAAGACATAATTAATTAAATATTTCATTTTAAACTACACCTCAACTAATAATATAAAGTTATAAAAACTTTTATTAGTCCAAAAAGTGTGTCTAATCTACAAGTAAATTTCAAATTAAGAGTGATTTGACTTCAATGTTAGATAATTCTAAAGATAATGTTAAAACAATCTTTGGAATCCAAAAATTATTAAATAAAGGATCATTAAAATTGTTAGTAACAAAAAAATGATAAATCAACAGGTAATTTTATAGCCACTGATAAAATTACAGTTAGATTTAAAATCGGTGAAGTTATAATTATTGTAGGAGAAGAATTAATAGTTAACACTTAATAATAACATCATACTCAATGCTAATTATTTTAATAAAATATATCAAAAAAATAAAAAATAGTTTTTAAAACTATTTTTTATTTAATATAACAGGAATAATTAAAGGGTTTCTTCTTTTCTTTTTAAATATATAAGGTGCTAATGTTGATTTGATAGCATTTTTTATTGTGGCAAAAGTAGGTTTTTCGCTTTTTAATACTTCATTAATAGCTTTTGTTAGTAATGATATTGCTTCAGATACTAAAGGTGCTGCATCGCGAACATAGAAAGAACCGCGAGAAATAAACGTTGGTGGTGCTAATAATTTATTATTTTGTGAATCAATAGAAACAACAATTGCAATTAAACCATCTTTAGAAAGAATTTGTCTATCACGGATTACTGCAGCAGTTGTTACTCCTGACATATCTTTACCACCATCAACATAAATAGGATCAGCAGCAATGCGTTTATCGCTTAAGGAACATTTACCATTATCCATAATAATTGGATCACCGTTAGCACAAATAAATATATTTTCTTCAGGGATTCCGATTGATACAGCTGTTTCTTTATGAACTTTTAACATTCGATAATCACCATGCATTGGCATAAAGTATGATGGTTTAATTAAATTTAACATTAGTTTTTGTTCTTCTTGTGAAGCATGACCAGAAGTATGCAATCAATTTAAGGGTGAATTTTCTTCAACAATCGCACTAAGTCGTGTTAGTTTATTAACTACTCTTTCAACGTCAGCATGGTTACCAGGAATTGCCGATGAAGAGAATATTACTGTATCACCGGGTATAATTTTTATTTGACGATGTTCGCGATTAGCAATTCTTGATAATGCTGCCATTGGTTCACCTTGAGAACCCGTACAAATAATAACAATTTGATTATTATCATATTTTTTAGCTTCTTCTGCTTTAATAAATAAACTATCACGAACTTTTAAATGTCGCATTTGACGAATAACATTAACTATTCTTTCTAAACTTCTTCCAACAACAACAACTTTTCTATTATGTTTTGTTGCAACTTCAATAATTTGTTGTAAACGGTGTACATTAGAAGCAAAAGTAGAAATTAAAATTCTGCCCTTAGCTTTAGCAAATATTTCACTAATTCTTTTAACAACAAGCATTTCTGTCATTGTATAACCGGGTACTTCAGAATTCGTTGAATCTGCTAAAAATAATGTTACTCCTTTTTGACCCATTTGTGCCATTTTATCAATATCTGCTTTATGACCTAAAGGTGTTCAATCAAATTTATAATCACCTGTTGTTACAACAGTTCCATTTGAATTTTCTACACAAATTCCATATGCATCAGGAATTGAATGATTGACAGCAAAAAAACTAATAATAAATCTGTTAGTTTTAATTTTACTATTACCATCAACAATATTTATTTTTATTTTTGATTTTATTCCTTTGTCCTTAATTTTATGACGAATTAAAGCTGCTGCTAAATTATGAGCATAAATAGCTGGAATATCACTAATTTCTTTTAATAAGTATGGTATACCACCAATATGATCTTCATGACCATGAGTAATAAATATTCCTTTAATTTTATGTTTATTTTCTTTTAGGTAACTATAATCAGGAATTACTGCTTCAATTCCTGGCATAGAAGCATCAGCAAATTTTACTCCAGCATCAATAATAATAATTTCATTATCTTGTTCAATTACATAAGTATTTTTTCCAACTTCTTCTAGCCCACCAAGCGCAAAGATTTTCGTAACGAACTTTTTAACTGGCACAGTATTTTTTGTGGGTGTATCACTCATATTTTTTCTCCTTCATTCATTTTAAAATTATAAGGAAATAACATAAAACATAACATAAAAAAATGTAATGAATTTAATCATGTTTTTACTTATTACTTATTTAGTATATTATATTTAACTATAATAAAACAATTTAAAAGCTTAAGTTTATCATTCTACTTTATATCATAATCCATTTATCATCATTAAGTCAAGGATTATCTTTATTAATGTGATGATAAAAGAGTTTTCCTTCTAAATGGTCTTGCTCATGTTGAAAAACAATTGCTTCATAACCTCTAACAGTTAAAGTTACTTTCTTCTTTTTTAAATAGTCATAACCTGTAACGTTGATTTTATAACTACGTGGAACTAAACCTTCATGAGGGTGATTAGTTACACTTAAACAACCTTCACCTTTTTTTAAATAAGCTATTTGTTCGCTTTTACCAATGATTTTTGGATTTATTAATGCATGTTCATAGTAAATAATCTTTTCATTTTTATTAGGAATTGGTAATAAAATATAATACATTTTTATATTTTCTCCAATTTGTGGTGCAGCAATACCAATAGCTTCGGTTAAAATGTTGTTAGCATTAAATTCTTTATCTTGTGATGCTTTTACTCAATCAATCATACGTTTCATAATATTTTCATCTTTAGGTGTTAAGGGTAAAATAACATCAGCACAAGGTTTTAATAAACTAGGTTTTGTATCTTCAGTAATTCAAGACGCTGATGGTACTTCGTTTTGTAATTTTTTTAACATTGCAGATCCTTTCATCAGTTTGTAATAAATAATAAATTAAACTGTAAGGTAGTACAGACATTTTGGATTATTTTCCATCTAATAAAAGTTTATCAAAATAATCCATAGGAGTCATTAACCCTAATGATTTATGTGGTTTAGAATTGTTATAATATTCTTGAAAATAATTAACTAATTTTTGAAATAAACTAAAATCACTATTTAAATATGGTTTTATTTCAAATAAATTACTTCAATTTCTATGAAATCTTTCAATCTTACCATTACTCTGTGGTGATCTAAACGGTGTAGTTTCATGAACTATACCTTTTTTATTACAAAAATTTGTAAATCAACGATTCCTTTGTGGTTTTCCACAAGATGTATTAACATATTGACTACCATTATCAGTTCTAATTCTTTTAATTTTAATTCCCAATTTTTCATAAAAATTTAAAGCATTTTTAGTAGCATTTACAATATCTCTGGTTTGTGCTTGTTCAGATGGATAACAATAAGTAATTCGAGTTTTTTCATCAATAAAATCAATAATATATCATCTTTTACTTCCTGTTATATAATCTGATACTACTTTAATATCAGTCTGCAATAATCCAGTTTCTTTTACTTCATATCTCAAATGTTTTTTCTTAATAGTTTTTTGTGAATAAAAACCAAAACGTTTTAATCAACGATATATAGTTTTAACCGAAGGTTTTGGCAAAAAATTAAACCTAATATCATCAATATGTCTTATTAAACAACAAAATTGAAAAGCACCTATACCAAACTCTTCTTTATACTGAACAAAATAATTTATAAATTTTTCTGATAATTCCAAATTATACAAATATTTAATATTTTTAGGTTTTGTTGATTTAAATAATAATTCTTCAAAAGGTTTATTTTTGTAGAAAATATCATAAAAACGTTTAGCTCAATAATAAAAAGTTTGCTTTGGCATATGTAATTGAGAAATTATTTCTTTACAAGAATTTTTATTTTTAAAAATAAAACAAAATTTTTTAAATTTACGATAATAAATATTAACTTTATTAATATTTTTATCATTTTTATACTTTTCTACAAACTTGTTAAATTTATAATCAAATTTAGTAAAATCAGCACTATTAATTAAATATGGCTTTTCTCCCTTTATGTACTATTTTTAAATTTTATCACATAAATGCTGAGAAAAGCCTATATACGGACTTCTCCCCACATTTTTAAATGAAACATAGCATTACAGTTTCAAAAGTAGGCATCTTGTTGAATTTATATGCAGCTTCTTTGGCATATAAATGAACATGATGTTTTGCAACTTTGATATGTGTTTTAAATGTTCTTCGTATATGTTTTCATACTGATTCAATTTGATTGGTATTTACGCCAATTTTTGAAACATAACCATCTTGATGGTTAACTGTTTTGTGATTAGGGAAAAGTGATTTGAAATCACGATATCCTTTTCAAGAATCAGTATGTACATCACACTTTGAAGAAATATGGTTTCTTGCAAACTGCAAAAGATTTTTACTTTTTACGTTTTTGATTACTTTCACAATTAAATTATTGGTTGTTTTTTCATAAATCCCAACAATTAATGTTTTATTTATCAAAGATCTTCCTTGTTTTTTAAAACCCATATGTGAAAGATACATTTCATCCATTTGCACTATGCCCTCAACAATAAATTGATGTTCTTGTTTGGCAATACGATTTCTGATTTCATGACCCATTCTTCAAGCAGTTTTCAAAGTCACACCCAATTCTTTTGCAACATCAGTTGATGTAATTCCATGTTTGGTGTTTATTCATCTAAAGATGAGATAAAATCAAAATCTCAAAGGTGTTTGTGACTTGTAAAAATGGTGCCATGAAGAATACTAAATGTTTGATGACATTTCAAACATCTTATTCTTCTTAAATTAGAAGTATTCAAACTTGTTCAAGAACACATGATACATTTGTTTTTCTTCAAACTTGCTATATATTTTAAACAATCCTGTTCTGTTTGAAAAGCATTGTTGAACTCATTCAATTTCATTGTTTCCTCCACAAGTACATGTGGGGAGAAGTCCGTTAAATATTTCATTTTAAACTACACCTCAACTAATAATATAAAGTTATAAAAACTTTTATTAGTCCAAAAAGTGTGTCTAATCTACAAATAATAAATTAAACTAATTTGCTTTTATCAAATTTAATGATAAAGTTATTATAAACTAAATTTTGGAGAAAACATGAAAATTATTGCTGGAAAATTAAAAGGAAAAAAAATAATTACTTTAGATGGTTTATCAACACGGCCAACATTAAATCGAATTAAAGAAAATATTTTTAATATTATTTTAAATTATTGTAGTTTTGAAGATAAAATTGTTGTTGATTTATTTGCTGGAAGTGGTAATTTAATTCTTGAAAGTTTATCACGAGGGGCAAAATTTGCTTTTGCAAATGATATTAACAAAGCTGCTTGTAATATTATTAATCAAAATTGTTTTGCTTGTAATTTACAAGAACAAGTTAAATTAAGTAATTTGGATTATCAAATTTTTAGTAAAACACTAGTACAACAGTGTGATATTGTTTTTATTGATCCACCGTTTGCAAATATTACTTGTCAACAGTGAATTATTGATTTCTTTTATAAAAATAATTTACTTGCTAATAATGCTTTAATTGTTTTAGAAACAAATGTACCACTTGAAAATTTACAATTAAATTTCCATTTTAAAGTAGTATCTAATAAAAAATACGGTAAAATATATATTAAAATAATTCAATTTTATGAAAAGTAGAAAGTAGAATGTAAATGGCACAAAAAAAAGGAAAATTAATTATTCTTTCTGGACCAAGTGGTGTTGGTAAAGGTGCAATTATTACTAAATTATTTGCTGATAAATCATTAAATTTAGCCTATTCAGTTTCGATGACAACAAGAAAACCACGTAATAAAGAACAAGATGGCATTAATTATTTTTTTGTTGATGTATCAACTTTTTTAAATCATGTTAAAGGTAATGATTTTTTAGAATATACAAATTTTATTGGTAATTACTATGGTACTAGTAAGAGTTATGTTTTAAATTTGCAAAATCAAGGTTATAACGTTATTTTGGAAATTGAGGTTGATGGTGCTAGTCAAGTTTTAAAAAATTATGAACATCGCAATGATATTATGAGTATTTTTATTATGCCTCCTTCTTATCAAGAATTAGAACAAAGAATTCGTATGCGTGCTAGTGAGTCAGAAGCAATTATTGAGAAAAGGTTAAATAAAGCAAAAGAAGAATTTAAAGTTCAACATGAATATGATTATATTGTTATTAATGATGACTTAGATATTGCTGTTAAAGAAATAACAGATATTATTAAAAATAATATTAATTAGTTTTTGATTTGATAGTTTAGAATTAAATATTAAAAACATTTAACGATGTTAATTTGTATAAAAATATAATGGTATAGAAAACTATATTACAATAATTTTATAAACTTAATATCAAGTTTATTTTAAATCCTATTTCTTTAATTTTAAAGTAATAGATTTTTTTATACGCTTTTTTAAATATTAAAAATGTTTTTTATGAATTTTTTGTAATTTTTGGTAACCAGAATCAGCCAAAATTTGTATTTTTTGATTAATAAAAGTATTAGAATTTAAAAATTATAAGTAGTGCTAAAAGAAAAAAAGTGTTGAAATAAGTTTCTGTATTAAAAATTATTAAAAACTAATAAGTGTTACAATTAAACAAAGGGGGGAGCATATTATGGATTTAAGTTGATATGATTGTATTAAGGATTGAAAATTTTATTTTAAATTAGGTTTTGGTTTATTTTTTCTAGCAGTTTTATTATATGGATTATTATCACCTTTAATTAATGAAATTACTGTAACTGATCAACAAAAAAAGATACTAGAAACTGAATGTGATTTACTGAAGATAAAGGAGATTTTATTTTAAATTATTTTTCTTTTTTTTACAATTCAAACTAATGTTTTTGTTATTATTTGATTAATATCATCTGCTATTTTTTGAGAAAAAGAAGGTAGAATTAATAGTAAATGATTTGGCCAATATATGACTTTAGCAGTAACAACTTTTATTACTATTACAGGTATTGTTTTTAATGTTATGTTATTACCAACTTTAGTAAATCAACTACAAACCTTTTATGCATGATTTACGGCATTGGTTAGATAAGTTTACTTTCTTGTCTTCAAATCTGTACAAATTGGTTTGGAGACATTTTTAATCGTAAAATCATTCTATCATTATTTCATCAGTTAATAAATTTTCTTAATGCTTCTGTGAAATGTTTAATGCTATTAAACTTGTTACCAAACATAATTTTAAAATCTCTTTTGATTCAGCGATTTAAACATTCACTTACTTGGTTGCCTTTAAATCCTGATAAACTTTTTGAATGAATTAAAGTTTTACTTTTATTAAAACTATTTGTAACTATTTTACTAGTATTACCTGAACCTAAATCAGACTGGATAAATGTTGCAAATATTTTATGTTCTTTACGACTTGCCTTTGTTACTTGATTAAGAACATTTAAAATGGTTATTGCATTTTCACTTTTATTAATTTTTCAACCAACTATAGCATTACTATTCATATCTGTAGCAATTTCTAATAATAATTTAGTTTTTTTATTATTAATAATTAATTCTTTAAATCAAGTGCCATCGATGCCAACTTTTTCAAGATAAGTATTACTGGTAAAATTACGTTTTAATAAATCTTGGAAATTTGATTTTAAGGAATTAGATTTCGCTCTACGCTGTTTTTTGGGTTTGGTTAATAGTTTGTGATATTATTATCTTCTAATAACCTCATAATGCTGTTTTTACTGCATTTAAGATTGGTGTTGTTTTTCTTTAATTCTAATCTTACCTTTTCTAAACTAGTAATTTTAATTATTTTATCTTTGTTGCTAATAACAACAATTTTATTTAATTCTTTTAATAACTCATTATCAATTTTTGTTTGATATTTCTTTTTACCGTTTTTTATTCATTTATAATATGCAACTTTACTGATAGGTAACAAACTAATTATGTCATTAATTCCATAATTTTTATTTCTATATTTATCAACTATTAAAAAACATTTACTTTTCAATAATTTACTATTTAAAATATTTTGATTGTTTTTTAATTCTTTATCACAGAATTGTTTTTGTCTTAAAAATTCATTTTTTATTTTTTCTTTTAGTAGTGACTTTTTGAGTTTTTTATTTTCAAGTTTTAAATTTTTATCTTTGATATTCACTTTATCTATTTGATGATTTGTTTGAAAAGTATGAATAGTAATTAATTTATTATTTTTTTGATATTTTTTTACTCAATTATAAATTAATGATCTGGTTGATAATTGATATTTGGTTTTAATATCAATGGTTTTTAATTTTTTAATCACTACATATTCATTTAAAACATCTAGTTTAATTTTTCTTGTATAAACTTTATATTTCATCTTTACTCCTTAACTATTAATTATTTAAACTAATCATACTGTCTAGATTAAAAATTATAGGAGTAAACTTAACTAACTTATGCCACTAATATTGTCCAACATATGGTAGTTCCAATTATAATGATTATTTACTTTTTTGCTATGCCAAGAGAACAAGGTAGTGTTTTCACAACTAAAGAATTTTGAAAAAAGCGTATGTGAATGTACTATATTTATCCAGTTATTTGAGCAGTTATAATGTTAATTCGTGGTGAATTTCGTTGACAAGCAGGAAAGGTTTGAGCTTATCAATATTTCTTTTTAAACATTCACAAATCTTTTTATGGTATTCCAGGGGCTATATGATTATTAATAACTGCATTATTAATTATTTTGATTATTTTTAGTATTTCAACTTTATTTAATTTAATTAAGGCTTTTCTCCCTTTATGTACTATTTTTAAATTTTATCACATAAATGTTGAGAAAAGCCTATCTACGGACTTCTCCCCAAATTTTTAAATGAAACATAGCATTACAGTTTCAAAAGTAGGTATCTTGTTGAATTTATATGCAGCTTCTTTGGCATATAAATGAACATGATGTTTTGCAACTTTGATATGTGTTTTAAATGTTCTTCGTATATGTTTTCATACTGATTCAATTTGATTGGTATTTACGCCAATTTTTGAAACATAACCATCTTGATGGTTAACTGTTTTGTGATTAGGGAAAAGTGATTTGAAATCACGATATCCTTTTCAAGAATCAGTATGTACATCACACTTTGAAGAAATATGGTTTCTTGCAAACTGCAAAAGATTTTTACTTTTTGCGTTTTTGATTACTTTCACAATTAAATTATTGGTTGTTTTTTCATAAATCCCAACAATTAATGTTTTATTTATCAAAGATCTTCCTTGTTTTTTAAAACCCATATGTGAAAGATACATTTCATCCATTTGCACTATGCCCTCAACAATAAATTGATGTTCTTGTTTGGCAATACGATTTCTGATTTCATGACCCATTCTTCAAGCAGTTTTCAAAGTCACACCCAATTCTTTTGCAACATCAGTTGATGTAATTCCATGTTTGGTGTTTATTCATCTAAAGATGAGATAAAATCAAAATCTCAAAGGTGTTTGTGACTTGTAAAAAATGGTGCCATGAAGAATACTAAATGTTTGATGACATTTCAAACATCTTATTCTTCTTAAATTAGAAGTATTCAAACTTGTTCAAGAACACATGATACATTTGTTTTTCTTCAAACTTGCTATATATTTTAAACAATCCTGTTCTGTTTGAAAAGCATTGTTGAACTCATTCAATTTCATTGTTTACTCCACAAGTACATGTGGGGAAAAGTCCGTTAATTAATTTAAAACAATTAAAACAAAAATATCATATTATTTAAATAATACGACAAATAAAAAACAAATCTTGCTATGATCGTGTTTCGTTTGGTTTATAGTTTTATGAAAAGAGATTACAATTATTATATTTGTTAATTTTAATTATAGAATACTTTAATAGACTTGGTGCAAAACTAACTTAATTTAAAATTATATATTCCTACTATTAAATTGAATCTTAAAGTAAATCTTCGAATTTTATTGCAATATTTTAAAGTTAAAATTTTAAAACGTTTTAGTTTAGCAAATACGTGTTCAATTTTAATTCTAATTTTACTTAAAGTTTTATTGTATTCTTTTTGAATGGGTATTAATGGATTGTATTTACTTTTTTTAAATGGCAAAAATGTATTTTTATGAATATTTTGTATTCCTTGATATCCTAAATCAACAAAAACTTCTTTTTCAGAATGAATAAAAGTTTTAGATTTTAAAAATAATTTAAAATCATGAATGCTTCCAAAGCAAAAAGCAGTTGAAATAATTTTTCCATTGGAAATATCAATAATTATTTGAGATTTGAGAGAATGATGTTTCTTTTTACCTGAAAAAAGTAATTTTACTTTTTTTTAATTCTTTCAATTGGAGTTTCAGTAGCATCAATAGCTAATAAACTATTATTAGTTCCTTTATTTTTGGTTAAATCTTTTTTTCCAGATAAATTAAAATTTCTACTTTTTATTAAAGTATTTTCAATTCAAAAAATATTACGAATGCAACCAGTATGACTAATATTATATCTTTTTGCAATAACTCTATAACTACTATAATCTTTTCAATATTCTAAAGTCATTAATAAACGATCTTCAATTACAAGTTTATTTTTTCTACCACCATAATATTTTTGTCTAGACTCAGCAATTTTTAAAATTTCAACCATTTTATGAAATGTTTGTGGTTTTATGCCCACTAAACTATAAAATTCCTTATCATCTTTATATTTTTCCAACATAATAACTATCACCTTTAATATTAATAATAATAATAATCGTTAAATTGTTAAAATTAAAGGTTTTGCACCAAATCTAATATAATAATATTATTAATTTATAATAAATGTTAACAATTAAGGTAGGTTTAGAATAATCTTGAAGTGTGTATTCATTTTTAAAAACAAAACAGGCATAATTGAGTTAGTCATAAATTTAAATAAAAATAATAAAATTAAATCAAAGAATATAACAAAATAATTTGCTAAAAGTACTATTTATAATTAAGAAGTAGATTATAACGTAAAGTATTTTACGTTGTGAAAAGAGAATTTAAAAAATATTAGATAAAAACTAAATAAAAAAATATAGAAAAGAAATGATTAAAGACAATGAATGTATAGTATTTTTATTCATAAAGATTAATAAATTTCATTTCTTAAAAAATATTGTAAGAAGTATCTTTATCTTTAAAGGAATTAGCAAAACTATCAAATGCATTAAAAATGATAATACAATTAAAACAAAAATTATCTTCAAGAGAAAATAGTAAAGATAGTGATAATGATTTTTTAATAAAAGCAGAAGTAAATAAGAATTTATCAACATTATCTGTAGTAAATAAAAATTATGTGCATAACACTGTACCAAATTTATAGTTAATAAAGATAATTAACAAATAATAATTTTATAAACTTATATAAGATAAAATCTAAAATTATCAAAAATATTAGTACTCCTTTTAAATTTATTTTTAAAAGGAGTATTTTGTAAATTATGATAAGTTGTTATACTAATAATATCAAAAATAATTTTTTTACTTTATAATTAAAGTATTGGAATCAAAAAATAAAGGAATGGTGGTATTTAATATGAGTGTATTACCGTTAAATATTATTTCGACTATAATTTCAGCAGATATTGGAACAGTTATTGCTGAAATAGCGGTTTTATTTGGAGTAACCATTTCTTTATTAATGACAATTCTTATTTTAATAGTTATGAATACCTTTATTCGTGGTAAAAAAGTTTGATGAACAACAAGAAATAAATCTCATATGAAACTACTAGCAACTTCAGAAAAAAGAATGTTAGCAAGTGTTTTAGCAGAAGCAGTGATTAAATTAGCAGAAGAAAAAATTGGAGCACTAATTACTATTGAAAGGAATGTTTCATTAAATGAATATACGGATTTGGGAGTAAAAATTGATGGTGAAG
This sequence comes from Spiroplasma ixodetis Y32, assembly GCF_030316605.1. Classification (GTDB taxonomy): domain Bacteria; phylum Bacillota_I; class Bacilli_A; order Mycoplasmatales; family VBWQ01; genus Spiroplasma_E; species Spiroplasma_E ixodetis. Next base: position 634,978 of record NZ_CP127039.1, on the reverse strand, counting down.
TTACTTCACAACTATTACAATCTATTTTTATTAAAAGTTCACCATTGCATGATGGTGCAGTTATTATTCGTTTAGGTCGTATTGAATGTGCCTCTACTTATTTTCCACTAACTAATAAAAAAATATCTAGTCAATTTGGTTCACGTCATCGTGCTGCTATTGGAATATCAGAGCAAACCGATGCAGTATCAGTTATTGTTAGTGAAACTAATGGTTCTGTTTCAATAGCTCGTAGTGGTAAGTTTTTACAAGTTGAAAACTTAAATAATCTTGTTCGTACACTATATGATGAATTAGCTTCAACTAAAGAAATGGTTCAACAAGTATAATAATGAAAAGTTTGTTATTAGTAGATATTGGTAATACATTAATTAAGATTGCTATGATTAATGATAGTGAAATTATTGAACAATGAGCAGTAATAGAAACCAAAAGTAAAACTGCAATTGATCAATTGAAAAAAGCATTTAAATTAAATAAAAAATTACATTTTGAAGAAGCTGTTATTAGTTGTGTTGTTCCAAATTTTTTAATAATAATAGAAAAATTAATTGTTTTTACATATAATTTAAAACCGTTAATTGTTGATTTTAATTTACTAAGTTCTTTACCTTTAAAACTTAATTTAGAAAATCGTCAATTAGGTAGTGATTTGATAGCATTATCATATGCTGCTTATACTAAGTATCACAATGCGATAGTTGTTAGTTTGGGAACTGCTACTACCTATAGTGTTGTTGTTAATGATGTTTTGGTTGGCGTTATTATTGGACCTGGATTTAGTACAAGTAAAGATGCATTGATTGATAATGCTGCTTTACTTGTCGATTTTGAAATGCAACATTATCAATCAATGTTAGGTAAAAATACTAATCATGCTTTATCAATTGGTTATGGTTATGGTTTTAGTGCAATGATTAATAGTATAGTTGCTAGAATTCAAAATGAAATAAATATTATTTTACCTGTAATTTTAACAGGAGGTAGTGTACCAATTTTAAAATCTTATTTTGATTTTTCTTATATTTATGAACCACAAATGTTATTTTTAGGTTTATTTGATATTATTAAATATTTTAGAAGTAATAATAAAATAAAAGATTAATATTTTTTAATATATTTAAAATATAAGGAAAGGAGAACAAAAATATGTTGATGTTAATAAAAATTTATAAATTAACTAGTGCACAAATTATTATAATAACTATTATTAGTTTATTAATTTTTACTATTATCGTTTTAACAAGTTTATTAGTAATTTTTAGTTCATATAAAAATAAACAATTTATGGTTTATAAAAATTTGCAATATATTCAAAATATTAATATTAAAGAAAGATTAAATCGTATTAATCAAATGGTACAAGCAAATGAACAATATAGTTCTATTTTAGGAATTTGAATTAGTCGTTATAATCTTTTTTTAAAAAAAGATTTAAATAAGGTTTTTAAAAATTATATTCAAATTTTAAAATTACAAAATAATAAAGAATTATGAAAAAGATATAAATTAATGTATAGAATGCATAATAAGAGTAATAATTTAAAAAATCAGTTGCAGTTATTAACAATTGAAATAGATTATTTTATTAGTATTGATCAATTATTACGAGAATATCAATTATTTTTTAAACAAAATTTTAATTATTTACAAGATCAAATGATCAAGATTAATTTACAAAACGATCTTAATCGAGAACAATTAGATGAAGTTATTAAAATAATTAATGATATGTTTAAAGAATTAGAAACAAACATTAATGCTATTAATGTTAGTCAAATTATTACTATTTTAAGTGAGATTGCGATTGCTGTTGTAACATTGGCAGAAATTTTAGATAATTTACCAACACTTCGTTATATTATAACATATGAAATTAAACAGAAAATGGCTGCCTTAAAAAATAAATATCAAATGATAAAAATAAATAATACTTTACTTTTACAATACGAACAATTAGTAGCAAACGTTGATGAAAAGTTAAGTTTTATTAATAAACAAATTAATAATTTACAATACAAAAAAGCTAAGGTTAACACTCAAGAAATATTAAAATTAATTGCTACTTTTAGTAATAAAATTGATAAAGAACAAATATTTTATAATATTTTTAAACAAAATTATGAAAAATTTTTAGTTATGAGTTTTAATTTTAATGAAATATTTGAAACTATTAAAAATGAAATTGTTCTTTCAAATAAAATTAATTCTAAAATGATAGAAAATAGCAAAATAACTAACTTAGAAACTATTATTAATAAACAACTTGCTACTGTTAATCATTTTGATAATTTATTAATCATAGAACATCAAAAATCAATAAAAAATACTAGTTATGAAACATTAGTGATGTTATTAGCGGCGTTATTTGAAAATAGTATTGTTGTTTTTAATAGTTTAAAAGAGTATAATAAATTGTTGAATGAGCAAAATAAAGTAAAAATTAAATTTAAAACTTATGTTGATAAAATCAATTCAATGATGTTACAAATTGATAATATTTTAAATAATATTAATTTTTATTATTTAAATGAAATTTATAAAGAAAAGTTTAGTGATTTACAATATTTAATAAATGATACTATTTTAAATTTTAAAAATGGAAATTATGATAATTCTTCTTTTAGTAAATTTAATGATTTACAAAATAAAATTTTTCATCTTTATACTGAATTAAAAATGGAAATTACTATTCATAAATTATCACATTTAACTCTTGTTTATGTTAATCGTCATCGTTCAATTAATCAGCAACTTAATAGTAAATTTAATGAAATTGAAAATAATATCACTAATAATCATAATCAAAAAGCATTAACATTATTATTGGAATTAATGGAATAAATTTTAAAAAAGAGGAAAATTAAATGGTACCAATTATTATTATTCGTTATGATGAATTAACAACTAAAAGTAAAAATCGGATTGATTTTATTAAACAATTAAAAATAAATATTAAGTATGCTCTTAGTGATTATAAACAAATAAATATTATTGATTTTCATGATCCGATGGAACTAACCAATTTATCTCTTGATGCAATGAATGATGTTATTAATATTTTGGTGAAAATATTTGGTATTAGTTCATTATCACCTGCTTTTAGAATTGCTAAAAATATGGAAATATTATCAGAAAAAGTAATATCATTAATTTTAAGTCAAGATCTAACAAATTTTAAAACATTTAAACTTTTTGTTAGTCGTAGTGATAAGAGTTTTTCATTAAATTCAGAACAAATAGTTAAAATTATAGCTTCTATAATTTTAAAAAAAACAGATTTAAAAGTTAATGTTACTAAACCTGATTTAAAAATAAACGGACTTCTCCCCACATGTACTTGTGGAGGAAACAATGAAATTGAATGAGTTCAACAATGCTTTTCAAACAGAACAGGATTGTTTAAAATATATAGCAAGTTTGAAGAAAAACAAATGTATCATGTGTTCTTGAACAAGTTTGAATACTTCTAATTTAAGAAGAATAAGATGTTTGAAATGTCATCAAACATTTAGTATTCTTCATGGCACCATTTTTTACAAGTCACAAACACCTTTAAGATTTTGATTTTATCTCATCTTTAGATGAATAAACACCAAACATGGAATTACATCAACTGATGTTGCAAAAGAATTGGGTGTGACTTTGAAAACTGCTTGAAGAATGGGTCATGAAATCAAAAATCGTATTGCCAAACAAGAACATCAATTTATTGTTGAGGGCATAGTGCAAATGGATGAAATGTATCTTTCACATATGGGTTTTAAAAAACAAGAAAGATCTTTGATAAATAAAACATTAATTGTTGGGATTTATGAAAAAACAACCAATAATTTAATTGTGAAAGTAATCAAAAACGCAAAAAGTAAAAATCTTTTGCAGTTTGCAAGAAACCATATTTCTTCAAAGTGTGATGTACATACTGATTCTTGAAAAGGATATCGTGATTTCAAATCACTTTTCCCTAATCACAAAACAGTTAACCATCAAGATGGTTATGTTTCAAAAATTGGCGTAAATACCAATCAAATTGAATCAGTATGAAAACATATACGAAGAACATTTAAAACACATATCAAAGTTGCAAAACATCATGTTCATTTATATGCCAAAGAAGCTGCATATAAATTCAACAAGATACCTACTTTTGAAACTGTAATGCTATGTTTCATTTAAAAATGTTGGGAGAAGTCCGTAGATAGGATTTTCTCAGCATTTATGCGATAAAATTTAAAAATAGTACATAAAGGGAGAAAAGCCAAAATAAATATCAAAGTTAATAAGGATGATATTTATTTATTTGCAAATAAAATTATTGGTGCTGATGGATTTCCAGTAGGTAGTTCAGGGAAAGTATTATTATTGAGTGGTGGTATTGATTCACCTGTAGCAGCACATAAATTAATGAAACGAGGATTACAAGTTCAATATTTACATTTTGCTACTCCACCTTTTACTTTACCAACAGCATTAAAAAAAGTAGAAACTTTAGTTCAAATTTTAGCACCTTATAATGCTGGTAGTAAAAATTTATATATTTGCAATTTTACTAACTTGCAAAATGAATTAAGTCATCTTAAGAAAGAAAGTTATCGTATTACTTTAATGCATAGAATGTTTATTAGAATTGCTAGTTTATTTGCAGAAAAATATAAAATTCAAGCATTAGCAACCGGTGAAGGAATTGGTCAAGTTGCTTCGCAAACATTAGCAAGTATTAACGCTATTAATATTGTTAGCAATTTACCAATTTTGCGTAGTTTGATTCCCGAAGATAAAGTTGATATTATTAATCTTGCTAAAAAAATTGGTACTTATGAAACATCAATTTTACCATTCGCTGATTGTTGTTCATTATTTGTTCCCAAAAACCCTGTTACACAACCAAAGATTAAAGAATGTGAACTTTTAGAAAATGATTTAAAACAAATAATTGATTGAGAACAAATTTTAATAAATAGTTTTAAAAATATTGAAAAAATATAAATAAATTTATTAATATGGAATGGCAACACTTTTTAGGACTATTTTTTGGTAGACATTTGTGCTTGATATTTGATGGGGGTTAAGTAGTTTAGAGTGCTGTGAATTCTTATGTTGTTATATCAGTTGATGTAATCAAATAATTCTAATTTTAATTGGATTAATGATGTAAAATTTCTATCATTAATAAATTCTGTCTTAAAAGTTTTGAAAGTTGCTTCAGCAACATCATTATCATAAGGACAGCCTTTTTTGCTTAAAGAACGATTAATATTGAATGCTAATAAAAGTTTATCAATCATTTTATTGTTAAATTCATTGCCGCGATCACTATGAAATATTTCAATATCTTTTAAACAGCGATTTGATTGCATAAATGCTTGATTTACTAATGATGCATCTTTTTTAACTCCAACACTATGTCCAATAATTTCGCGGTTAAATAGGTCAATTAATAAGCAAATATAGTTTCATTTACCATTAACTTGAACATAAGTTAAATCACTAACAATAACTTCATTTTTAATTCTATTATTAAAGTTTCTATTAACAAGATTGGTTATTTGACTATCATTAACTTTATTATGATGATTTTTGAATGATAATTTAGTGTATTTTGATATTAAATTATGCTTATTCATAATGTCTTTAATTTTTCTGCGTGATAAATAAATTTCTTGGTTTGCTAGTATGACTTTTAATCTTCTTGTTCCATAAACTTCTTTATTTTCTTTAAAAGCACTAATAACAGCTTGTTCATAAATATTATTTTGATTTTTTTCTTTTTTCTTTAAATTAAAATAATATGTTGATTTAGAGAGTTTTAAAAAACGACACATTGTGCGAATTTTATATTTAGATTTATTTTTAACAATAATTTCTATTTTCTGCCTATTATTAGTGCTGCTTGCTTTAAAATATCATTTTCCATTCGTAACTGTTTTAATTCTTTATTTGCTTGAATTAATTGTTTTTCTAAATCAGAAAGATTATCTTTAGTTTTAAAACTACCTGAATTAGTAAATTGCTTAATTCATTTATAAGTAACTGCTCTTGTAAAATTATACTCTTTAACAAGGCAAGATATTGATTTACCACTTTGATATAAAGCTACTATTTGCTTTTTAAACTCGTCGGTATATGAGTTAATATTGGTCATAATTATAATTCTTTTCTTTTCACTAATTTGTTCACTTGTCTACGTAATTAGTGTCCAATAAAGTGTAACCCATCCACTTGTATTAAGTTTATGCAGATTTTAACATATTATTGGTTTTAATATGTAAAAAATATATTATAATTTTTCCAAATTATTTATTATTAATTATTGAAAAAAATAATGTTTATTTTTTCTTTTTTAATATAAATTTTAGAAATAAAATTTATATTTTTATTTTATTTCTAAAAAAGTTTATTTTAAGTGTTTTAAATAGTTTTGTATTAAAAACAATAACTTAAGAATAACCTAGCAAGATAAAATGATGTTAAAATTAACTTGTAATATAAGTCATTCAAGAATTGTAGGAGATAGTATGAAATATATAGTTAATTTAAATGTTCGTTCTAATTATTCATTTCTTTCATCAACTATTAAAATAAGTGATTATATTGAATTTGCTAAAAAAAATAATTTAAAAGTTCTATCTTTAGTAGATAAAAATATAATGTATGGTGCTTATGAATTTTGTAATTTATGTATAGAGAATGATATTAAACCATTAATTGGTTTAAATTGCGTTTGAGAAAGTGCTACTGATAAAGTTGAATTAACTATTATGGCAACTTCATATGCTGGTTATCAAAGATTAATAGAGCTTTCTACTATTATTAGTACTAATAATAATATTGTTACTACTAATGATGTAAATAAATATCTTAATCAAACACGTGAAGTTTTAGTTATTATTCATGCTAATAACAAAAATATTAGATATATTAAAAATAATTATGATATTTTAAATTCAACAGGTCATGAATTAGTTTATTTTGGTTTAGTAACTAGTGATATGGATAATATTACTTTATTAAAATCGATTACATCTAATATTATTCCAATTGATTTGGTTTTATATTTAGATGAAAAACAACATCGTACTTATCAAATTTTACAAGCTATTAAAGAACAAAAAACATTAAAATCAGAAGATTTATCAAAAAGTAATGAGTTTTTATATAAAACTAAACAAGATTTAATGCAACATTATCCAAATGAAATTATTGAAAACATTGAAAAGGTTATTTGATTATGTAATTTAAAATTTCCTAAAAATAAGCCAAATAGTGCAGAATTAAGTTTACCAAAATTTACTTGCCCTAATAATCTTACTAGTAATTTATATTTGCAAGAATTATGTAAGCAGGGATTAGAAGCGCATTTTCAAAGTCGTGAAATTCCTAAAACATACGTTAAAAGAGTTTTATATGAATTACAAGTAATTAATGAAATCGGTTTTGCTGATTATTTTTTAATTGTTAATGATTATGTTAAATTTGCAAAAAGCAAGAATATAATGGTTGGACCAGGTAGAGGAAGTGTTGCTGGTAGTTTAGTGGCATATGTTTTAGGAATTACTGGTGTTGATCCTATTGCTTATAATTTAATTTTTGAAAGATTTTTAAATCCAGAACGAATATCATTACCAGACATTGATATCGATTTTGAAGATACAAGAAGAGATGAAGTTATTAATTATATTCATCAAAAATATGGCAAAGAACATGTTGCATATATTGTTACTTTTCAAACAATTGCTAGTAAAATGGCAATTCGTGATTTAGGAAGAGTTTTTCAAGTTAATATTGAAGATATTAATGAAATGACAAAATTGATACCAATTCAATATAATTTTGAAATAGATATGGCTATTAAACAATCACCAAAATTAGCATGATATGCAAATAAGTATCCTTTATTGTTTACTTTAACCAAAGAAATTCTTGGTTTTCCACGACAAACTAGTACTCATGCAGCAGGAATCGTTATTACAAGAGCACCGTTAGTTACCACTATTCCATTACAATTAGGATTTCAAGGTATTTATCAAACGCAATTTCCAATGCAAACCCTAGAAGCTCTTGGTTTGATAAAAATGGATATTTTAGGATTACGTAATTTAACTATTTTGCAAAATATTTTACAACAAGTAAGTAAACATTATTTTTTAAATTTAAAATTATCTCAAATTCCTTTAAATGATGAAAAAAGTTTTAGCATTATTAAAAATGGTGATACAACCGGTATTTTTCAATTGGAATCTTCAGGAATGCGTCAAATTTTAATTAAAATAAAAGTTGATAATTTAGAAGATATTATTGCTAGTTCTTCTTTATTTCGTCCTGGACCACAAGAGTACATTCAAGATTATATTAATCGTAAATTAGGAAAACAAAAAGTTACATATATTCATGAAGATTTAAAACCTTATTTAGCATCAACTTATGGCATTATTATTTATCAAGAACAAATATTATTAATTTTACAGAAAGTTGCTAGTTATTCATTAGGAAAAGCTGATTTAATTCGTCGTGCAATTAGTAAAAAAGATACTACAGTTATGAAAGAACAAGCAAACTCATTTATTAAAAGTGCTGTTAATAGAGGTTATTCACCAAGAGTTGTTAAGAAAATATGAGAAGACATTGAAAAATTTGCTGGTTATGGATTTAATCGATCTCATGCTGTTGCTTATTCATTAATTAGTTATTATTTAGTTTATTTAAAAGCAAATTATCCATTGGCATTTATGGTATCGTTATTAAGTAGTGTTATTGGTAATGATCAAAAAATGTTACAATATTTGAATGAATGTCAAAAATATCAAATTAAAGTTTTACCACCATCAGTTCAATTTTCTGGCATTGATTTTTTAATTGATGATGCTAAAAAAGCTATTCGTTATAGTTTACAAGCAATTAAGCAAATGAGTCAAGGTAGTTGTAGTAATCTTATTAAAGAACGTACTAGTAATGGATTTTTTCAAGATTTTTTTAACTTTTGTGCTCGAGCAATATTTATTGGTTTGAATCGTAAAAACATTGAACATTTAATTGCTGCTGGTGCTTTAGATGATATTCAATCAAATCGAACAATGTTATTATTAAACTTGGATGCTGCATTAGAATATGCCAATATGGTACAAGTAAAAGATGAAAGTAGTGGAGAATTATCATTAAATTTTAATTTAATTGCTAAACCAATTATGTTACAAAGAGAAGATGATTGAAATAATAATAGTATTAATGAACATCGTGCATTAGGACTTTACTTAAAATATAATCCTAAATTACTATGAAAAGAACAATTAGATCCTCATAATAAAGCTATTGATTTAGCATATATTAATAATTATGTTGATCAACATGTTAGAGTATATGGAGTTATAAATAATATTAGAGTAATTAAAACTAAAACTAAAAAATTAATGGCTTTTTTTGAAATGCAAAATGATAGTAATGTTATTGAAGTAACGGTTTTTGAAAAGTTATATCAAATATACCAAGAATATTTACAAGTTAATAAAGTAATTTTAATGGAAGGAAAGGTAGAAATTTATAATGATAATATTCAGTTAATTTTATCAAGAATAATTAAAAATTTATAGTAAGGCATTGGTTAGATAAGTTTACTTTCTTGTCTTCAAATCTGTACAAATTGGTTTGGAGACATTTTTAATCGTAAAATCATTCTATCATTATTTCATCAGTTAATAAATTTTCTTAATGCTTCTGTGAAATGTTTAATGCTATTAAACTTGTTACCAAACATAATTTTAAAATCTCTTTTGATTCAGCGATTTAAACATTCACTTACTTGGTTGCCTTTAAATCCTGATAAACTTTTTGAATGAATTAAAGTTTTACTTTTATTAAAACTATTTGTAACTATTTTACTAGTATTACCTGAACCTAAATCAGACTGGATAAATGTTGCAAATATTTTATGTTCTTTACGACTTGCCTTTGTTACTTGATTAAGAACATTTAAAATGGTTATTGCATTTTCACTTTTATTAATTTTTCAACCAACTATAGCATTACTATTCATATCTGTAGCAATTTCTAATAATAATTTAGTTTTTTTATTATTAATAATTAATTCTTTAAATCAAGTACCATCGATGCCAACTTTTTCAAGATAAGTATTACTGGTAAAATTACGTTTTAATAAATCTTGGAAATTTGATTTTAAGGAATTAGATTTCGCTCTACGCTGTTTTTTGGGTTTGGTTAATAGTTTGATATTATTATCTTCTAATAACCTCATAATGCTGTTTTTACTGCATTTAAGATTGGTGTTGTTTTTCTTTAATTCTAATCTCACCTTTTCTAAACTAGTAATTTTAATTATTTTATCTTTGTTGCTAATAACAACAATTTTATTTAATTCTTTTAATAACTCATTATCAATTTTTGTTTGATATTTCTTTTTACCGTTTTTTATTCATTTATAATATGCAACTTTACTGATAGGTAACAAACTAATTATGTCATTAATTCCATAATTTTTATTTCTATATTTATCAACTATTAAAAAACATTTACTTTTCAATAATTTACTATTTAAAATATTTTGATTGTTTTTTAATTCTTTATCACAGGATTGTTTTTGTCTTAAAAATTCATTTTTTATTTTTTCTTTTAGTAGTTACTTTTTGAGTTTTTTATTTTCAAGTTTTAAATTTTTATCTTTGATATTCACTTTATCTATTTGATGATTTGTTTGAAAAGTATGAATAGTAATTAATTTATTATTTTTTTGATATTTTTTTACTCAATTATAAATTAATGATCTGGTTGATAATTGATATTTGGTTTTAATATCAATGGTTTTTAATTTTTTAATCACTACATATTCATTTAAAACATCTAGTTTAATTTTTCTTGTATAAACTTTATATTTCATCTTTACTCCTTAACTATTAATTATGGCTTTTCTCCCTTTATGTACTATTTTTAAATTTTATCGCATAAATGCTGAGAAAAGCCTATCTACGGACTTCTCCCCACATTTTTAAATGAAACATAGCATTACAGTTTCAAAAGTAGGTATCTTGTTGAATTTATATGCAGCTTCTTTGGCATATAAATGAACATGATGTTTTGCAACTTTGATATGTGTTTTAAATGTTCTTCGTATATGTTTTCATACTGATTCAATTTGATTGGTATTTACGCCAATTTTTGAAACATAACCATCTTGATGGTTAACTGTTTTGTGATTAGGGAAAAGTGATTTGAAATCACGATATCCTTTTCAAGAATCAGTATGTACATCACACTTTGAAGAAATATGGTTTCTTGCAAACTGCAAAAGATTTTTACTTTTTGCGTTTTTGATTACTTTCACAATTAAATTATTGGTTGTTTTTTCATAAATCCCAACAATTAATGTTTTATTTATCAAAGATCTTCCTTGTTTTTTAAAACCCATATGTGAAAGATACATTTCATCCATTTGCACTATGCCCTCAACAATAAATTGATGTTCTTGTTTGGCAATACGATTTCTGATTTCATGACCCATTCTTCAAGCAGTTTTCAAAGTCACACCCAATTCTTTTGCAACATCAGTTGATGTAATTCCATGTTTGGTGTTTATTCATCTAAAGATGAGATAAAATCAAAATCTCAAAGGTGTTTGTGACTTGTAAAAAATGGTGCCATGAAGAATACTAAATGTTTGATGACATTTCAAACATCTTATTCTTCTTAAATTAGAAGTATTCAAACTTGTTCAAGAACACATGATACATTTGTTTTTCTTCAAACTTACTATATATTTTAAACAATCCTGTTCTGTTTGAAAAGCATTGTTGAACTCATTCAATTTCATTGTTTCCTCCACAAGTACATGTGGGGAGAAGTCCGTTAATTATTTAAACTAATCATACTGTCTAGATTAAAAATTATAGGAGTAAACTTAACTAACTTATGCCTAAGCATAAATAAAATTTTATGCTTACTATATTAAATAATAAATATAATGAATGGTTTTTAAGTTTCTTAGTTTAACTTATAATAATAAATAAAAAATTAATGAACATAGTAATTATTAATAATTTCACAATTTTCAATAGCATCTCAAAAGTTATTATTTTCTTTTTTTATTTTTAAATAAATATTTAAAAAGATTAGTAATATAGTTATAAATAATAAAATTGGACTTAAAATTATAGCAAAAACAATTCCAATTTTTAGTTGTACTAATGATTTAAGAATATAGTTTTCAACAATATTTTGGAAGAGGTAATGTTTACAAAAATATAATTTATTATTAGTTAATATATAAATTAAACCATTTTCTTTTGTTATTATTTCTTGTTTTCGATAATGATTATAGAAAGAAGGAATATATTTTATATCATTTTTTATGTTAAAAAAATCTATTAAGGTTAAAGATGTAAATATAACCAAAATAGTTAAAATAAATAGTGATAGTGTTATTAAATTTATTTTTTTAAGTTTCTGAATTTTCATTTCTAAAAATCTCCTTATATTTTATTTATAGGTTAATTTTATTTGTTAGGAAAGTATTATAATATATTTTTTACGGACTTCTCCCCACATGTACTTGTGGAGGAAACAATGAAATTGAATGAGTTCAACAATGCTTTTCAAACAAAACAGGATTGTTTAAAATATATAGCAAGTTTGAAGAAAAACAAATGTATCATGTGTTCTTGAACAAGTTTGAATACTTCTAATTTAAGAAGAATAAGATGTTTGAAATGTCATCAAACATTTAGTATTCTTCATGGCACCATTTTTTACAAGTCACAAACACCTTTGAGATTTTGATTTTATCTCATCTTTAGATGAATAAACACCAAACATGGAATTACATCAACTGATGTTGCAAAAGAATTGGGTGTGACTTTGAAAACTGCTTGAAGAATGGGTCATGAAATCAGAAATCGTATTGCCAAACAAGAACATCAATTTATTGTTGAGGGCATAGTGCAAATGGATGAAATGTATCTTTCACATATGGGTTTTAAAAAACAAGGAAGATCTTTGATAAATAAAACATTAATTGTTGGGATTTATGAAAAAACAACCAATAATTTAATTGTGAAAGTAATCAAAAACGCAAAAAGTAAAAATCTTTTGCAGTTTGCAAGAAACCATATTTCTTCAAAGTGTGATGTACATACTGATTCTTGAAAAGGATATCGTGATTTCAAATCACTTTTCCCTAATCACAAAACAGTTAACCATCAAGATGGTTATGTTTCAAAAATTGGCGTAAATACCAATCAAATTGAATCAGTATGAAAACATATACGAAGAACATTTAAAACACATATCAAAGTTGCAAAACATCATGTTCATTTATATGCCAAAGAAGCTGCATATAAATTCAACAAGATACCTACTTTTGAAACTGTAATGCTATGTTTCATTTAAAAATGTGGGGAGAAGTCCGTAGATAGGCTTTTCTCAACATTTATGTGATAAAATTTAAAAATAGTACATAAAGGGAGAAAAGCCATTTTTTATTAAATAAAATTAAATTATGAAATATTTATATATAATATTTTAATGATTTGCTATTATTTTTTTGTTTTTTTTGTTATATTATAAGTAGTAATATTTATTACCAATTTACGATGAATTGCAAAATAACGAGGATTAAAACCCCAATATATTTATTTAAAATTTTAGTTTATTATTTTATTTTAAAGTAACTGTTTTTCTTTTAAAGGAGCACACATCACCATGGCAATTAAAGATGTACAAAGAGATGGTAATTGTTTATTATGAGCAGTAATCGTTTCATATTTAGAACAAGTTAAAACTAATAAAAACCAATTTAAAAAAAGATATAAATCACTTTTTGGTATAGAAATCGGTTGAGAACGAATTTTTAGTTTTGCTGATTTTAGTTTTGCTGATAAAGAAAATGAAAAATTAGTTAAAGTCTTTCGTAATCGTATTTGTGATTATATTGAAAAAAATTTAGATACAAAACGTCCAAATAATAAAGCTAATTTTAGATCAATGTTATTAGATAGTGAAATTAATAAAAAAAATAAAAAAATATATCCTAATAATAGTGAAGATACACAAATAAGAAAAACTTTAGAACAAATGAGAAAAAATGGTGAAATAACAGGTTCTGTTGAAATTGAAGCAATTTGTAATATTTTAAATTGTGATATTATTAGAATTAATGAAGAGTTTGATATTGCAAATAGGGAAAGATTTGAACCAGATAGTGTAATTGCTAATAATGAAGTGAAGTTATACTATCAAGCTGGCCATTATCAATATTTTTCAAATGTTACTAATCAAATACCAGCAAAAAGGAATGAAGAAGAAAATACAAAAGTAATAACACATTCATTTGAAGCTAATTCAAGTAATAATAGTTTTCAGGAAAGTATTTCATTTCCAAGAGAGGAAAGTGCTGATTTTTTAATTAATGCTAGATTGAAACTTAAAAATAAGTTGTCTGATAAAGAAATTAATGAAGAAACACAAAATGCTATAATTGATATTTTTATTGAAGATATAATTAAAGTACCAGCATATCAAAAAAATGAAATATTAGAAAAATCTATTTTTGAATTAAATAATCAAGATCAATTATTTACAAATCCTAATCTTGTTTTTGAATCATTTATTAAACCAATAATTAATGGTTCAAAAACAGGAGATCAACAATTATTAAAAGAAAGTACTAATACAAATACTAATTAATTAGTATTAAAAATTATTTAATAAGTATTATTAGTATTATCACTTTTGTATTTATTGATATTGGACGTATGAGTTTAACCCTTAGAATTATGAGTAACATTAACAATACAACTGCAAATTCTATGATTTGTTAATTAAATTACGGACTTCTCCCCACATGTACTTGTGGAGAAAACAATGAAATTGAATGAGTTCAACAATGCTTTTCAAACAGAACAGGATTGTTTAAAATATATAGCAAGTTTGAAGAAAAACAAATGTATCATGTGTTCTTGAACAAGTTTGAATACTTCTAATTTAAGAAGAATAAGATGTTTGAAATGTCATCAAACATTTAGTATTCTTCATGGCACCATTTTTTACAAGTCACAAACACCTTTGAGATTTTGATTTTATCTCATCTTTAGATGAATAAACACCAAACATGGAATTACATCAACTGATGTTGCAAAAGAATTGGGTGTAACTTTGAAAACTGCTTGAAGAATGGGTCATGAAATCAGAAATCGTATTGCCAAACAAGAACATCAATTTATTGTTGAGGGCATAGTGCAAATGGATGAAATGTATCTTTCACATATGGGTTTTAAAAAACAAGGAAGATCTTTGATAAATAAAACATTAATTGTTGGGATTTATGAAAAAACAACCAATAATTTAATTGTGAAACTAATCAAAAACGCAAAAAGTAAAAATCTTTTGCAGTTTGCAAGAAACCATATTTCTTCAAAGTGTGATGTACATACTGATTCTTGAAAAGGATATCGTGATTTCAAATCACTTTTCCCTAATCACAAAACAGTTAACCATCAAGATGGTTATGTTTCAAAAATTGGCGTAAATACCAATCAAATTGAATCAGTATGAAAACATATACGAAGAACATTTAAAACACATATCAAAGTTACAAAATATCATGTTCATTTATATGCCAAAGAAGCTGCATATAAATTCAACAAGATACCTACTTTTGAAACTGTAATGCTATGTTTCATTTAAAAATGTGGGGAGAAGTCCGTAGATAGGCTTTTCTCAACATTTATGTGATAAAATTTAAAAATAGTACATAAAGGGAGAAAAGCCTTAAATTATATCATAAAATTTAAAAATATTAAAAAATATAGTTGTAAAATTACATTTAAATAACACAAAAATCCTAATCTTAAAATTAGAAATAAAAAATATTAAGTTTTAACTTATTAAGTACTATTAAGATAACTTCTAGTATTTAAATAATTTGCTTTTACTATTAACATATTATTTAATGTTTGATAATTATATATTTTTGCTCCATTAGTTAAAGATTTTAAAAAATGATATACATCACTTTCAGCACAACAGCATATATTTCAATCAGCATTTTGATTTACAATACCATGAGCATTATTTTTAAAATAATTATATACTTTTTCATTAACATTTGGTTTTAAAAAACTAAGTAATTGATTACAATCACCGCTTGCAAAAGTAGTAGTACCATCAATATATTTAGTTCAGTCATGAGATTCTTTTTTCTTACCTTTAACTCCAACAAAAGATTTTCATAAATAACTATAAGCATGATATTTATCTAAAATATAATAACATCCCAATCAAGTAGCCATTGCTTTAATTCATAATGCACCATCACCAGCAACTACTAAATTATAATTATGATAATCTCATTGAACACCTAATATATTTAAATTAATATCATAATGATTAAAAATAGTTTGTGTTGTAAAATTATATAATTGTTCTTGATTTAAGCCATTCCCACTTTTAAATAATAAAAATGCAGTGATTTTCTTTTGTAATTTATTTCTATAACTATAAATTTCTTTTTTGCCAAGATTAAAAGTTAAAATTCTACAACAATATTGCTGTTTTAAACCATTTTCATCTCAACAAGTAACAAAAGCATCAACTGCACATATATTTAATTTTTGATTATCTAATACTTTATGTTTTTGTTCTGGTATTAATTTTTCAATTTTTACATTTTTAAAAATTCTTGAAATAAGATTTTTAGAAAAAGAAGTATATTTAAATTCTGATTGAATATTAAAATAACCTTTTTTACTTATTAAATTTTCAATTAAATTATCTAATATTGAAAAATATAAATCATTAGTAATTCTTGCTCTTTTTTTAATACCAAATTCTTCATAAATTGGATACTGATGTTTTTTATTAATTTCATCTCAATAAACTCTTTGCCTAAAAGTAGCCATTCCAATTGGAGTATTTACTGTTCTATTACATGTTCAAGCAACTTTATATTGATTTTTATCTCTATTTAGAAAAAAATATTCATCAAACTCATGGATTTTTTGAAAATATTTTGCTAAAATATTAGTGATTTCAGATTTTAGAAATTCTTTAAAACTAAACATTTTTTAACACCCTTCTATTTATTTTTTTAGCCTAAGTATTGTAACAAATTTATTAAATTATTGTTGAAAAATGTTTGGTTTTAGAGTATAATATTAAAAAACGATAAAATAAACTGCAAATTCTATTTACGTTTAAAAGATAACTTTTATTAGTTATCTTTTCTTTTTTAATAAAATAATGTACAATAAAAGAAAAATGTAAATAGAAAAGGAAAATAAAAATGATAGAACAATGATTAGCAGATGTAATAGTACTTTCAGTATGTTTGGAATAGTATTTTTAGTGTTAATTACATGTAAAGGACATGATTTATGCCATAGAGAAAAAAATGGGTATATTTTTTATGTTTATTTCATTAAATATTATTGGTTTATTCTGAGCAAATAAAATATTTAAAAAAGAAAATCCAAATTTTAAATTTTGAAAAACTATAAAAAACAGTTTTAAAATTAAAAGAAAAACGGACTTCTCCCCACATGTACTTGTGGAGGAAACAATGAAATTGAATGAGTTCAACAATGCTTTTCAAAAAGAGCAGGATTGTTTAAAATATATAGCAAGTTTGAAGAAAAACAAATGTATCATGTGTTCTTGAACAAGTTTGAATACTTCTAATTTAAGAAGAATAAGATGTTTGAAATGTCATCAAACATTTAGTATTCTTCATGGCACCATTTTTTACAAGTCACAAACACCTTTGAGATTTTGATTTTATCTCATCTTTAGATGAATAAACACCAAACATGGAATTACATCAACTGATGTTGCAAAAGAATTGGGTGTGACTTTGAAAACTGCTTGAAGAATGGGTCATGAAATCAGAAATCGTATTGCCAAACAAGAACATCAATTTATTGTTGAGGGCATAGTGCAAATGGATGAAATGTATCTTTCACATATGGGTTTTAAAAAACAAGGAAGATCTTTGATAAATAAAACATTAATTGTTGGGATTTATGAAAAAACAACCAATAATTTAATTGTGAAAGTAATCAAAAACGCAAAAAGTAAAAATCTTTTGCAGTTTGCAAGAAACCATATTTCTTCAAAGTGTGATGTACATACTGATTCTTGAAAAGGATATCGTGATTTCAAATCACTTTTCCCTAATCACAAAACAGTTAACCATCAAGATGGTTATGTTTCAAAAATTGGCGTAAATACCAATCAAATTGAATCAGTATGAGGGAGCATATCGATGTTGTCAATAATATTCATTTATTGTCTTTAAATTATAAAGTTAGACGAGAATAATTTAGACTTCAATATGCAATTGTATGTTAATCTTAACACTTGAAAAATATTAGTCAACAATAATACTTACTTTTATAATTCAAAAATTCTTATTAATAGTTAGTTTAATAAGTTTTATTTAATTTTTAGTTTTTTTTAAAATTTAAGTTATTATTTTATAATAACTGTACTGCTGTATTTATTTGATAGCATTTAAAATTAACCATTTTTGTATACATATCAATGTTATAGGTTCTATCACCAATCATATGCTTTAAAATTTGTTTAATATTAGTTTCAATAAAGCAACCAATATTTTCAACTAATGCTTGGTTTAATACACCATCTTTGGCATTAATAAAATAACCAACTTTTAATTTTTTATATTGTAAAGTTAATGATTGTAAAAAATCAATTAATTCATAATATTGACCTTTGGAAAATAAATTTATTGCGTTTTCATAGTGTAATTTAGCAATTTTATTTTTTCTTCTTCCGGCCATTATACCAAGAAATAAAACATGAAAAGCATGAAATTTATCTAAAATAAATTTAGCATTTAAAATTGTAGCAGTTTTTCTAATTCATTTTGCACTATCTCCACAAACTATTAAATTTGCTTGCTCAAAGTTTTCAAAATATAAATTGCCATATGTTTGAATTAATTTAGCTGTTTTTTCTGAACCAATTTCTGTTTTTGAAACTCTTATTTTACATACAGCTCTTTTGTTAATTAATTTCCCATTCTTCTTTTTACCAGTACAAAATACTAATAATCTCATTGAACATTTTTTACAATTTTTAGTATTGTGTTTTTCATTAAACTTAAATTTTCGATGTCCATCATCAATATTTATATATAAAGTTTGATTTGGTTGCAATGATATTTTAGGAATATTAACTTTTGGTAATTGAAATTTTTGATATGTTCTACAAACTGTACTAGTACCTATTAAATCTTCAATAAAAGTGTCACAAACATCACGATACTTTTTACCATCAGCAAAATATTTTAAAATTTGCTTAATAACATTTGGTGCAAGTTTGCTATATTTTTTAACACCAAGATAGTTATCTAGCAATGAAATAAATTCCTTTTTTTGTGTTTTTGGGTTATAATATATACAAATACGTCGTTTATAATTTAATAAACCTTTTTTTGTTTTTAATTTTCGTTTTCTAAATCTATATGATTTATATTCAGATTTATTACATGTACTTCATAAATAATCATCTATTTTTGCAAATAATTTTTCTGTTTGTTTTAAACTTAATTCATCTTGATTAAAATCGTGTTTGTCTCAATCAAAATGATTAGGAAATGGTAATATAAACATTTTTAATGTTCCTTTCTAAATTTTTGTTTGTTAATAATTTAAGTTTAATTTTTTTTTAAAATAAGGAGTAAATATGGCTTTTATTAGTAGTTATGTGCAATTAAATAAAAAATATAATCTTAATTTTAGTGATAATAATTATGGTTTTAGTTGAGATATTTTTAAAAAATTTGTTGGTGATGAATGAGCAGAATTTTTCACTACCAATTGTTTTTATCGTTTTGTTCCAACTGCACGTGGAACAAGAAAAACTTGAAATTGTTTAGCATTTGATTTATTTATATGCTGTAATTTTAATGATAGTAGCGTTCAAGAAGTAAGAAGATATGAAAATACTCATAGTGAAACTACAATTGGTGCTTTAATGAATGTTTGTCAAGTTTTATTAGATACATATAATATTAATTTATTACCTAATAATCCACATGGTATTAAGTGAAAAATAACTAAGGACGGAGGATGTATTATTTTTCCTAATAATCAGCAAATTGATTTTATTGGTTATGCTAATGGTAATAAAATTTTTGGAAAAGAAGCAGGTGGTTCAAGTTTTTTGGGTTCAAGAACAGATGAAATAATAATGGCAGAAGAAAAAGAAACACTAACAGAAAAGCAATTAACATATAGATATGAAAGATTACAAAATTCTATGTTTAGAAGTAATCGTATTAAAGTATCAAATGAACCTATTAAAGAATGAAGTTGAACATTTATTGATAAAAATATATATAGTAGTACCTTTGGACAAAAAAATACTCGTTATTTTTATAAAAGTTTTTTCATTACTTTTACATGTAATCCATATGATAAATACCACCCATTTTATTTAAAATACTGTACACCATTTTTACCTTTAAATGATAAAGTCATGGATAATCTTAAAAAAGTTGGTAAAGTTTATTATGAAAATAAAGACATATTTAGTGGTTTAGGATTATTTGTTTTAAGATTTACTATTCAACCTTTTTGAAATAAATTACCTGACATTCAAAAAAGAACATTATTAGAAATGAAAAAAAGTAATCCTGATGAATTTAATACTGTTTTTTATGGTTTTGAATTTTTAGATAGTGATGCAACAATTTTTCCATTTCAAAAAGTAGTAAAATATTGACAATCATATGATTTAAAACAGTTTTATAATCAAGAAAAAGATATCTATAAATTTGATTTTTATAGTGTTGGTGTTGATTGAGCAACTGGTCATAAAGACCATACTGTATTTATGGTCATTGGTTTTAAAGAATATAATAATACTGGTTATTATGACCCATATATTATTTGTGAATTAGTAGTTACACCAAATGACTTTATTAATGAAAATGAAAAAATTAATGCTTATGTTAATGAAATTTTAGGATTAATGGATAATTTTGATAATTTTGAACAAGCAATTTATTTTTATGATGATAAAGCAAGAACAGCAATTGATTGATTAAGTCAAAAATTAATAGATGAACATAATACTATTTTAATAACACAAACTGCTATTAAACATGCTTCAAATTTAAATCAAGAAGCAGGATTAACTAATAGAGTAGTTTGAATGAGAAATATTATGAGTTATGGAAACTTTTACGCAAATAAAGATGATTTACCAAAGACTATTCAATGTTTAGAAGAATTACGTTATGACCAAATAAAAACTAATATTCCTGATAAAAATATGTATCAAGACCCATATGATGCTTTGTTTTATGCAATATATCCATACAAAAATGTAATTAGGGGTAAAAATAATGCTACTGTGAAAAAAAGCATCTTCACATTTGCCATATAATAGACAATTTACATATAATTAATAGTATAGGTCTCGCAAAATAAAAACCTTTAATTTAGGAGTTATTTTGTAGTTAAAGGATACTTGCAAAAATATCAAAAAATGGTTACAATTAAGCAATAAAAAAGTTAAAAAAATGGGAGTAAGTTGTGATGAATAAAGAAAAATTATTAAAAGTTGTAAATAATTTGAAATCTTTAAAAAAGATTTTGCAAAATGAATGTTGTTTGTCAAAGTAAAAATTGTAATAAAAAATGAAGTAATATTGTTTTACTAGAATTAAAATCAACAACATTTAGTCTTTTTCTTTGTGAAAATCATGCAATTAATTTAGAACATGAATTATTACCAAAATGATTAAAAACTTGTGAAGAGTTAAGAACAAATAACAAAATAAAAAAGGAGAAATTTATTATGAAAAAATGAATAAAAACAAATTTAAGTAAAATAACATTAGCATTAGCATTAACTGGTGCAACAACTGGAACAATAGGTTTAATAGTTGGTTCAGTAGCACAAAACAAAACTAATAACATAAGTTATTTTTTAAATCCTAATTATACAGTGACTTGGGGGGGCAACTATATGGTCAGAAAAAATAAGTGGTAAACAAAAAATACATTTGTATTTTGATACAATAAAACAAAATGCTGATGATATAGTATGAGATGGAAAATATCCAGAAGGATACTTTAATCATTAAGTTTCAATATTTATATAAGAAATATTTTCGTTATATTTATCAAATAAATTAATATTAGTTAAAAGTATTTCTTGTTTATCTGTTATTAAAATTAAATCATAATTACCAGCGCCAAATATCCCACTAATTTCAATCCGATTTAAGTTATCAATTGGATTTTCAATTTGGAATTCAAAATCACTATTATTGTCAATTTGTAAAATTTCTTTATAAAATTCTAACTTTGAAAATAAATGTGATTTGTTTGAACCATATAAATTTAAACCATTTTCAATTTTATTTTTATCAATAATTGCTCTTGTAAAATATTTTCCATATTCGCCATTACCTAGTGTTCAATCAGCGGGAATTAATGATGGAATATTATTGCTTTCTAATTCGTTTGTAATAGATAATCAATTAAATTGATTATCATCAAGTTTAAATAATTGATTTTGACTAATATCATTATTTTTTATTTTAATTTTATTAATATCTGTAAAATCAAAATAAGCAGATTTTAATACTACTTTTGCATCTTTAAACTCTCAAACTTTTTCAGGTGTAGAATGTATAGGATTTGATTTTAATTCAAAATAATATGGTAATAATAATTTATAATCATCATTTAAGCCATTATTAATTGACATTGTTGAATAAATATTTTTTGATAACATAATTACTATTTGTTTAAATATTTGAATTTGTGATAAATTAATATAATTTGGATAATCTAGTTCTCATTGCTTAAATAAATTAGTAATAACATCACTTGGTTTTTGATTTTCAAATTTAGCACGTAATTTTGCAATATCTTGTGACAAATTAGTAGGGTCAAAGCCATCAAAGTTTCTATTATAAGTATATGTATAAGTTAACATATCTAATAATACTTTTTGTAAACTATCAACTGGTGGTTTATCTTTTATTTCTAATTCTACATCTTTAAATTTATCGTTTGTAGCAATACTTACATATTCTTTTCCTAAAACATCATGAATTTTTCATACTTCTTTATCTTTAAGTTCTTTTTCTTGCGGTAATGGTCATTCATGATAATCGAGAGTACTTAAAAAATAGCCTAATCAAGCATTAGTTACTCTTGCATTATTAATAATTTCTTTTCTTGTTTCTCTACCGCCACCAATAGCAATTAAATCTAAAACTGATTTTTCTTGTCCTATAAATTGTTTTGCTAAATTTCAAGGTAAGATTTGTTCACTAAATCATTGTTGTAATATTCTAACTTTTGGTTGAGTTTCAATAGGCATTGATAATAGTGGAAATGCTATTTTATCTTTAACAAATAACTTTGGGTATACTTCCATATTATCAATTTCACCAAGTACCTTGATATTACCAAAAATCATGCTTCTAGGTGCTTTAATTTTTAAACCAGTTACTTTTGTATCTTTGTCTAATGGTTTTTGTAATTTAATAATTATTGGGTAACCATCTCTTGTTTTAAAATCTTTAATTTTAATAATAGTTATACTTTTAGTACTTCTTGTTTTTGGATTTTGATAAGGTTGCGAATAATTATTAATGATATATAAATTATCAATATTATTTTCAGTTAATGGTTCATTAATACTAACTGCATATAACTTAAATTGATTTAATAAATTTATTTCTTGAAATATTAAATTTTTAATATCAGTCATACTATATTCAATTGTATTATCATTAATATTAGTACTTGCTCTTTGATTTAACTGCATAGTAAAATCAGATGTTTCAACAGCAATAGTTTTTAATACTTTATCAATATCAATAAAACCTATTTTAATAGTATTTGCTGAAAATCTTAAACTATTATTTTCATTATTTTTAAATAAACGTTCAATTTCATAAATATAAATTGTTCTTTTTTTAAATTCATCATATGCTCTATTAATATCTGGGTCACTAGTAGCACGCATCATATTAGTAAAGTCATAAGGAATATTATCAATTAAATAATCATTTTCTACTTCTGCTTGATTAAGTTGGGTTTGTTTCTGTGGAAACTTCGTTTGTGGTTTGTTGTTGTTTTCCATTGTTCTCTCCTATTAATTGGTTATTTTCGGGATTAAATAATTTTAATTTAACTATTAAATTATTAATTTCTTGTTCATCATTAATATTAAATGTTTTACTATTTAATAAGTCTTTATCTAAACGTACTAATATTTGAATAAATTTAAGAATATCAATATTAAATTGTCATAATTTTTGTTCAATATAATTGATAGTTGAAATATTTACTGCTGTACTTTCAGGAACTGATTGTTGTGCAGATTTCTTTTGACTTGGAATATGTATTCCACAACGTTTAAATATTTCATTAACATTTCAATCGTATATATCAGTTAAATTTTTACCTTTAAAATTACTACTAGTCATATTGATATTTTCATTCTGTTCGTTATTATCTCCACCACTTTTAAAAATATAATTTTTAGTAACTAATATTCTTACGGCATCTTCTAATAAATCTTTGACATTACCATAAGTTGAGTTAAAAATAAACTTGGGTGAGTTTAAAATAGTATCTAAAACAATTTGTTCATAAATAACATCTAATGCTTTAATTTTATCCATTACTTTATTACAATCTGCTAATTCATTTGCTTTATTTCTCATAATTGCTATTGGTATATAATTAATATTTAATGTTTGTTTTTGTTCTAAATTAGGATTATTACTATATGTTCTGAAATCTAATGGAAATTGTTTTTTATTATCACTAATACTATAAATTGCACGATTAATAGTTACTTGTTGATTATTTAGTTTATAAATTTCAAATAATCTTACCATTTGTGCATTTTGTTCATAACTATCATAAAAAATAGTGCATTGAATTAATTTACCAGTGATATCATAAACTCTTTGTTGTATATCAACTACTTGAAAATATAAATCATCATTAGCAATAAAAATTAAATAACCACTAATTCCTAACTTACTTAATTTAAAAATCGAATTTCAATTTTTTCTGTAAAACTCTTGTTTAATTAAATACTGTTTAATAGTTTCATTATTAATTTCTAATGGAGCATTATATAAATTAGCATTATTTTCTGCAACAAAATCAGTAAAATAAGTTTCATGGTTAAAATCATTAAAGCCAAAATAACTTAAAATAGAAGCATGTGTACTCTTATCTTTTAAAAAAGTTAATTTAGGTTTTTCTTGATTATTAATACCTTTATCTTTTCTTAAAAACCTACCTAACATAATATTCACCACCTTTTTTTAAAATATTTGATTAATTTTTAATAAAATTTTTACAATAATAAATATAATTAAACCAGCAACTGCAGAAGATAATAAAACTCCTATTAAACCTAAAATAATTTTTATTATTTTAAAAAACATAATATTATTCCTGCAATTCTTGTAATTTTCAAAAATTACCATCATTTGAATTATTTTTTCATGATATTTTATGTTGATTAATTACTATTACTAAATGTGAAAGATTTGTATCCTTTCAATGTGGTAAATTAATTCATAAATCATTAAAACTACTTCCATCAGTATAAATTCAATAAAATTCACTTATTAAACAAGGATATTTACCAATTAAACCAGTACTTCTTTTATTATTAACATCATAAAATATTCTATAATGTGTATTGGTTTTTAATTCATAAATAATTGTTTCTCTATCTTGTGAAAATGCTACATCTTTTCAACTTGAACTGCTTAATTGTTTATCTTTTATTTCATTAATAGCACCAGCAACAGTTTTATTAGTAGTTTCTAAATTAGGAATTTCAGTACCAATAGTATTGATAGAAAAAGCATATTGAAATTGGTCTTTATCCATTTTATCTTCTAATTTTTTATCTAAAGTTCGTAAATTAACTCCATCTTGTGGTTGTGTTGGGTCTGCTATATCAACAATTCTAGTATTATTTGAAGTAATAATTCTTTTTTCTTTCGGTTGAATAATATTAGGTGAATTAGGGTCTACTTCTCATAATGATTCACCACTACCACCAGTAGCACTAATTTTACTATTTTCATCAATTTTAATATTTTCACCAGCAATTAATTTATCTTGTTTTTTATCTAATAATTTATTTGTTTCTATTTTTGTATAATAATCACGTTCAGTACTTTCTTCTGCTATAAATTCAGTTGGTGTACCCTTTCCGGTATATTTATATATATCAAAAATTATTGGTTTATACTTTTGTTTAGCGCTAGTAACAATAAATTGTTGTAATTCAAAATTAATAATGTTATTTTATCAACATCAACATCAATATTTTCAATTACTATAATCTTTTGTGGTGGATTACCAGCGTAACCTAAATTAATTTTTGTTAATTTTTTAGCATCATTATACCCATGGGTACTATCAATAAATTCGTATGCTCAATAAATAATATATCATTCATTTGCATATAAATCTTTATTATCAACTTTCTTTCATAAAGGACTAGTTTCAATATTAAATCAATTATTTTTAATATCATTAATATTTTCATTAGTTTTAATTAGTTCATTATTCAATTTTGTTATATTGTTTTCATTTGTAGTAATTCTTTTTTGTTGTTTAGCAGAAAAATCACAAGTTGGTGCATGAGTAAAATCACCAATTTGAGGATTATTTTGTAATGCTTCGGGTGGTAATGTACCAATTTCATTAGGTCAATTTAAAATCATAGTTTCAGTTTCTTTATTATATTCTGTTGCTACATATCCTTTATTAACAAACTTAGTTACAGCACCACGAAAAACTTCATGTTCATTATCATTAACAACATCATCATATAGTTTAATTTGTTTTGATAATGTAAATTCTTTTTGTTGTTCAATTAATTCATCAACTTGATTTCTAGTATAAAATGCTTTTAAGTCGATTTTTTCAACATCAATTTCATCGTCATTATAACTTGAAAATATTTGTTTTAGTTCTGTTAATCTTGCTCATATTTTCATTCTACTTGGTGCTAAATCTCAAACATTAATTGTAGGAATACTACTGGCACTAAATTGACTACCATTATTAAATTGAATAGTAGCATCAACATTAAATTCAATTGGTGTACGATTAAATACTCAATGCTCAACCATTACATAAACCATATCTCTTAATGTTTCTTTAATTAATTCATCTTTAAAACTATCAAAAGGAAATTTAGATAAAATAAAATCAAGATAAGCATTAATATCATTTTGAGCACGAATAGCAAAAGTTTTAAATCAATCATTAACATTTGGTCATGTTTTTATATATTGCTGTGGAGTTTCTATAATTTTTCCAGTTAATGGATATCATTTATTATAGTTTTCTAAACTGACACCAGTTCAAAGTTTATTAATCATATTTATCATTCCTTAAAAAATGCTTTTTTATAATGCTTAGTTTTTGTTTTGGTTTTTCTATGCGATATATGGATAATTTCTTTTTGTAATTTCTTTTTACCTTTTTCTACAACTTGACTATATGCAAATTTTTCTAAATGATGTAGTAGTCCTGTACCAAATAAAGTATTAACTGAAAATTTTAAACCAGCACTTTTAAATGATTTATTAATATTTTCAATAGGATTACTAATAACATTTACTACTTTATGATACGTTCTAATAGTTCTAAATATTTCTCTATATACTTTAAAACTATCTCTAATAACTTGTTGAACAACTGGTGGAGCAAATGCTATTGATTTTAATCATTTATTATGAGTTACTCCATAACCAATGTATCAGCCACTATACCATCTATATCAATGAAATGGATGAATTTGAGTAACAAAAGTTTCTGCTTTAATAATACTATCAACTACTACAATTGGTTTATATTTAGGATTACGATGATAAATACTAATCGCACATTTATCTAGTGACAAAGGTTGAATTTTACAACCAATAAATACCGGAGAATTTAATGGAATTAATTGTGCATGTCTAATTGCTTTTTTCTCAGCACTACTAAATAAATCAGTTACTTTTTCTTTTAATTTATTAATTTTTTCGATTGATTTTTTTTCTAATTGTTCAAATTTTTCTTGTAATTTATATATACTTTCTCGTAATTTTTCAAAATATGGTGTATCTTTTCAAAATTTATTAAAACTCTTTTTTAAATAAAATCTAATATCAAAATATTTAAAAATTTGATTTGTTTTCAATACTAATTTATGAATAGAACTATTTTTAAAATTAAATTTAATAGCATTAGCACGAATTTTTTGTAAATCTAAAATTAAAGATTTACCATATCTATTATTTGCATATATTGTA
The DNA here is from genome assembly GCF_030316605.1 of Spiroplasma ixodetis Y32. Classification (GTDB taxonomy): domain Bacteria; phylum Bacillota_I; class Bacilli_A; order Mycoplasmatales; family VBWQ01; genus Spiroplasma_E; species Spiroplasma_E ixodetis. The sequence continues at coordinate 606,642 of NZ_CP127039.1, read as the reverse complement.
TGAACTAAATTTAATCAATCGTGTTGATTCATTTTTAATACTTCTTTTAAATCACTATTATATTTTTTTAAAAAGTTATTTGCTTTTTCAATATCTTTGATTTTAAATTTTGGAGTTAATTGTGGACTTAATTTTATCAATGTATTTTGTAATAATAAATAATCTTTTAACTCTTGTTCTTCTAATTTTTGAAAATTATTTTTAAATTGTCTTTCTGCAACAAAACCTAAATTTTGAATTATTGTTTCACGATTAGGAGCAGAACTATAATTAAATAAATAACGTTTATTACCAATAATCTTATCTGTCAAAAACTCTTTTCCAGTTACTTGATTAATTATTTCTTGTAAATTTTTAACTTCTTTAACACCAATTTGTTCTAAAGTTTTAGTTTTTTGTGCTAATTTAATGAATTTTGTAGTACGATAACCACGATTAATTCTATTAAGTCCTGCAAATACTGGTAATAAATTAAAGAAAGTATTTAATGACGTTACATTTCCTTTTAAATAATCATAAAATTCATTAATAGTAAAATCAGTTGCAAATTCAACACCAGTCGCACTAATACTAGCAATTAAATCATTTGCACCTAATCCAAGTGCTAAATCTTCACTTAAACCACCAGTAAAAGGAGCAAGTGCTACTGCTATAACTTGTACACCAATCATTTCTAAAATTTCTCATCATAAACTTTTATGTTCTTGTTGTTGGCTAGTTCTAGTATGTTTTGGTTTATTTATTTGTAAAAGTGTTGCTGTATTTGCTGTACCAATAGGCATGATTAATATCCTTATTATCTATTTAAGAGTTATTTTTATAGGATTTGTTGAACCTTGATAATTAGCATCATTAATATCTGCAGTAATAATTACATATAAATCTCCTACTTTTTGATTTTGATTACTTACATCAGTTTTGCCTTGTGCATCACTAAAATATTTAAGGCTTTTCTCCCTTTATGTACTATTTTTAAATTTTATCACATAAATGTTGAGAAAAGCCTATCTACGGACTTCTCCCCACATTTTTAAATGAAACATAGCATTACAGTTTCAAAAGTAGGTATCTTGTTGAATTTATATGCAGCTTCTTTGGCATATAAATGAACATGATGTTTTGCAACTTTGATATGTGTTTTAAATGTTCTTCGTATATGTTTTCATACTGATTCAATTTGATTGGTATTTACGCCAATTTTTGAAACATAACCATCTTGATGGTTAACTGTTTTGTGATTAGGGAAAAGTGATTTGAAATCACGATATCCTTTTCAAGAATCAGTATGTACATCACACTTTGAAGAAATATGGTTTCTTGCAAACTGCAAAAGATTTTTACTTTTTGCGTTTTTGATTACTTTCACAATTAAATTATTGGTTGTTTTTTCATAAATCCCAACAATTAATGTTTTATTTATCAAAGATCTTCCTTGTTTTTTAAAACCCATATGTGAAAGATACATTCCATCCATTTGCACTATGCCCTCAACAATAAATTGATGTTCTTGTTTGGCAATACGATTTCTGATTTCATGACCCATTCTTCAAGCAGTTTTCAAAGTCACACCCAATTCTTTTGCAACATCAGTTGATGTAATTCCATGTTTGGTGTTTATTCATCTAAAGATGAGATAAAATCAAAATCTCAAAGGTGTTTGTGACTTGTAAAAAATGGTGCCATGAAGAATACTAAATGTTTGATGACATTTCAAACATCTTATTCTTCTTAGATTAGAAGTATTCAAACTTGTTCAAGAACACATGATACATTTGTTTTTCTTCAAACTTGCTATATATTTTAAACAATCCTGTTCTGTTTGAAAAGCATTGTTGAACTCATTCAATTTCATTGTTTCCTCCACAAGTACATGTGGGGAGAAGTCCGATATTTAATATTTGCATGTACTAAATCTAATGCTGGGTTCAAACCAGTAATTTCTCTTACATTTTTTATTGTTGTGTCTAGTAATTGATTTTTTCTGCTCGTATTAGCAGTAATATCAGTTGTTAAAGTTGTAAGTTTACTACTTAAATCCGTTTTAGTAATAATCCCACATAGCATTCAACGTGATGTTGTTTCTTTTTTTGACATATAAGGAATTGATTGACCTAGTACTTCACCACCAACTTTATATGCTCTACCAAGTTTACCATCAGCAATTTCTTGAACATATACAATTGTTTGTTGTAACATATATCTTTTCATTGCTCTTGGTGTTGCTAAAATAAAAGGTATAATTTGTTTTTTATTTTCACTATCAGTAAATGTCATATAATCATCCATAACGATTTGACATAATACACCTTTTATATATAAATCATTACCATTTAATCTTAGTTGTTGGGCAATTTGGTTATCTGTAATTAAACCTTTATTATTAGCCAAATAAACAATAGTATCATAAAGATTATTTGTAATAAAGAACCGACAATTTGCACTATTTCTTAATTGAAATAAAGTATTTCAAGCAGATAACATTGCTTGTATATGTCCTGTTGGTGATGTGTCGCTAATTATTACTTTAGTTGCATTATCACTAATTACTTGTATATCATCAGTTGCTAATTTATCTGATAAATCATTAGCAACTTCATATTGCATACTTTCTAGTAAATTTTGGCCATTTTCAGCATTTAAATCAACTGCTGCAATAGTTTCACCTGCAACATATAATTTTTCAATTATTTTCGGAATAGTATCAGTTTGTGCATAAGTTACATCTATTCTTTGACTTTTATCATTTCATGCAATAACTTTAATTGATGGGTCTTTTGGAACTTTAATAATAAATTCAATTTTAGTAGAATTAACTATTTCAATTGGAAAAAAGTTTGCTCATGGACTATTTGATTGTTTGAAAAACTCAATAAATTCTGGTGCTTCAACTAGTTTTTCTGTATTGTTTAAGTTTGTTTGAATATTAATTGCCATTTTTATTTTTCCTTTCTGTTATAAATTATTTTTCTTTTTATAATCCAATAAACTACTTTTTATTGAATTCGGTTGATTTGTTAATATTGTTTCTGGTTTACCACCTGTATTAATTGGTTCTTTAAATAGTGGTTGTTCTTTAATCATTTTTTTAATAGTGTCTTCTATTTTTGAATTTTCTATATTACTAGTTTTAAACTTTAAATAATCATAAAATTCACTTTTAACTTGATATTTTTTAAATATATTAATTATTTCTTTTTCTTTAATTTCTTGATTAAGTTTATTTAACTTATTTTCTAATTCAACAATCTTAGTTTCTTGCTCTTGTTGTAAATTATTATTCTCAGTTAAAGGTTCCGTTGTTTCTTGAACATTAGTTTCATTTTCTAACATTTACATCACACCTTTATTATTTACTTTCTTTATTAATTTTTTCATTTAATTTTGCTAATTTTTTTTGATGTTTTATTACTTTATTATTTGCTCGAACGTGTTTTGGAGTTGTAATAAATCGTTTAAATCAAACAATTAACTCTCTACAAATTAATGTTCCTACACTTGTTCCGATAATTATTAATTCATGCAATAATTCTTTCATTTAAATATCTTCCTTTCAATTATTTATTTTTTAATTATTCGTCAAATTGACCACCATTAATTCTTTCAATCATTGATTGATAATGTTACTAATAAAGAAATTTCTTTATTTAATTGTTCCATTCTTTCTTTATGCGTTTTTATTTCGTGATTATAATATTCAATTAATTTTTCTTTATTCATAAATTACTCACCTCCTTTATAAACTGTCATAATATGTAGTTGGTCTATATACTGGTGATATTCTATCTACAACATCATTAATTAATCTTGCATTCTCACTAGTAAATGTTGTTTCTTGCATTTCTTCACTATTATGATTAGTTTCGATAGGTAGTAAATTATGGATAATTTCAGATGCACCAGCAACTATTGTTGGAACTGCATAAGCATTACTAAAATCATTATTAATACCCATTGCAACTCCACTACTAATCAAACAACCGCCAGTAGCCATATTGGCTATTTTACGTATAGTTTCAAATTTACTTGGTATTAATTCAGTAATTCCAGCAACCAAATTTGCAATACCATATGAATTTAAAGATATATAAGTATCTCAGTCCATTAAAGATTGTTCATTAACATTATTGTTATTTACTGATAATGTTAATGCTGGTCATGGTGGTGTTTCTGTAGTTGTTGTAGTTGGGGTGATAGGATTGATTGTTTCAGTAAATTTACTATAATTTGCTAAACCAATTGTTCCTAATCCTAATGCTATTTTTTTACTTGAATTTAATAGTTTACTTTTTAAATTTGGCATTTGATTTAAATTTCATATATCAATTCCTAATTTTTTGGAAAATAATAAAGCATTTATACTACCTAATATTGGATTACCAATAAGTTGACCATAGTATGCAGAAGTTCCTATCATACCAAATAATGGGCTTGCCCCAGTTCTTATTAATTTTAATAAAGTGTAATTACTTGATTGTACAGTTATGTCATTTGGCATTTCCTTCTACTCCTTCTACTTTTTGTTTAATAAATACTTCTATTCAACCTTGATAATTGAAGTTATCTCCAACTAAAATTGCAGTATTAGCATGTGGTTGAGAAACAATTAAATATTTAGCAATGACATTAGGATATTTTCATAAAATCAATGCTTTTATATCATTACTGTCTGTTAAATCTTTGGGATTTGGCGAAAATATTTCTATTTTATCTTGACCAAATAAATCTATTAATTTAATCATTGGTTATTTTTCCTTTTTCAATTGCTTTGGCAATATCTTTTAATTTTGTTAATACTTTATAATCTGTTTTTAAATCTTTAATCATAAATATTAAAAATATTATCAGTGTTATAAATGTTATTAATATTGGTATTATTAATAAAATTTCTCATCATATCATTTTTTATTCCAATTTGTCTTTTATTATTTGATTTTTTCTAATTATTTCTTGTTCTAATGAATAAATATGTTCTGACATTTTATTTATTATTAAATTTATATAGTGTAATTCTTCATCAATATTATTAAATGCAATAGTTCCTATTTTAATTTTTAAATTTTCTAATATTTTTTCCATATCTTTTTTCATTACTAAATCAGTCATTTGTTTTGGATTTTGATTAAAATTCATTATATTTTTTCTCCTTTTTGTAAAATATCTTTTATTATTTCTAATTCAGTCATCCTAATTTCATTTGCTTTAATAAAATTTTGCAATCTTTCAATTTCTTTTGTATATTTATTAATATTTTCTTTATGTTGATTAATTCTGTCATTAATATATTCTAATGGTGTATTTTTAATCATTTTTTACTCTTTTCATTTTTTAAATCATTTAACATTGATTGAACAAAATGCACGATTTTTAGGAATGTTTAAAGTATTAAAGATTTCACCAGTTACTATAATTTCATCATTTTTATTTAGTAAAATACAGCGTCTATAAAGTTTTGGTTTATTAAAAATTAAAGTAACGTAGTTTAATCCATTTCACTGACCTCGAACACTATAATATAATTCTTTATTACCTTTTTCGTAATATTTTGCTTCAATAGTATTACTAAGTTTTACTGTTAATTTGACATAATTTGCTTTATCTTTCATTTTTATAATTCCTTAAATAATATTGAATATGTTTATATGCATCTTGTTCATGTTTTGTAAATTTTATATTTCCTTTATAATTTGCTATTTTGTTTTTATTTTTTGGTTCACTTTCTAAATAATCTCAATTCATAATATCTACTACTAATACCATTAATGCACCAATAATTTTAGGGGTTGCTAATGGATTAGTTAATAATTGTTTTGAATTTAAAAAGAAATTTTCTACAATAACTAATATTTTTTTATTCTCATTTTTTTTAATTAATTCAAAATATTCTTTATACATTTTTTTACTTTCTAAAATAGTTTTTGTTTTAAATGTTTCATTAAAGATAATATTATTAGTTTCATTTGAATATATAACAATTCCATTACTGCCAATCCCAGCAGGGTCAATTCCAATAATTAAGTCATATTGCATTATATTAAAAATACTTTTTCATTATGAGTTGAAATATGTTTGTAAGAAGTAACAATATAATTACTTGATAAATCATTATGATTATATGGATAATTTATTTTGAAACTTTTTTTATTTTCTTCTCATCTAATGTTGTATTTAAAACATGGATTAGCAATGTTTGTTTTGTTATCAGTTATTTCACCAATAAATCAACTATTATGTTGTTCATAAAATGTTAATGGTTCAAGTTTTATATCATTAAGATAATATTCTTTTGGTGTTTCTGGTTTATTAAGAGTTATTTTTTGTTCAGAAAGATATGGTTCTAATAATTTTATTAATTCATTACCATTTAATTCTTTTTTAATATTTTCAGAATTAAAAACCCAATATGTGTAATTGTTATCAACAATAAAAGAATTATTTTTAATCATTCATTTCGGAAGTGATAATTTATATTCAACATAATCAATAAGAATAGATTGTGGTTTATCTTTAACAATTTGTTCTTTTTTAAATTCTATTTTCATAATAATCCTTTCCTAATATGTCCTGTTGCTTCTAGCATAAAGGACATATATTTTGATTTTTAGATTATTAATATACTATTATTAGTTTTATTCATTCCAGCAATTCTGGGCTCGAAAATAAATTGTGAAATTTTAAAAAACATCGAGGCATTCGATTCAATATTTATTTAATTTGCGTTTAGCAAATTAATATTTTAATTGAACCGGCACCGCTCAATTTTTTTTACAAGTTTGAAATTTATTTTCTCGCCCAAAAATTTTTTCAAAAAAAATAAAAAATAAAACCAACACTTGCTCACTGGAAAGTGGCAAGGTTGGTTAAATAAAGAATAATAGTATGTTCCCCCACGGGTCTATATATACTAGTTTCCAATTCGCTCCCACCCCAAGAATTACCATTACTGGTTAGTATATTTTATTAGGCATCATCCACTTTTTATTTAATCATGCAAGTCCACATGCTAGCTACTATTTTTAACAACTGTGTTGTAGTTCACTGTTTTAGTTCCTTAACACGTGTTGATAATAGTATTAAAGAGGGTTATTAAAAATTTTAAAATTTTACAATTACAAAAAAAAGACAAGATTTTATTCTCGTCTTTTGTCATTTATTTTTAATTCAAGGGTTAAAAAAATTAGGAAGTTATTTTTGAAAATTACTAGTTATCGACATCTTCGCCACGCTCCCATAAAGTGAAGATACTTTTTTTCACAGTAGCATTATTTTTACCCCTAATTACATTTTTATATGGATACAGTGAATAAAACAAAGCATCATATGGGTCTTGATACATATTTTTGTCAGGAATGTTAGTTTTCGTTTCATCATAACGTAATTCTTCTAAACATTGAGTAGTTTTTGGTAAATCATCTTTATTTGCATAAAAGTTTCCATAACTCATAATATTTCTCATTCAAACTACTCTATTAGTTAATCCCGCTTCTTGATTTAGATTTGAAGCATGTTTAATCGCACTTTGTGTTATAAGAATAGTATTATGTTCATCAATTAATTTTTGATTTAATCAATCCATTGCCGTTCTTGCTTTATCATCATAAAAATAAACAGTTTGTGCAAAATTTTCAAAATTATCGATTAATCCTAAAATTTCATTTACATAAGCATTAATTTTTTCATTTTCATTTATAAAATCATTTGGTGTCACTACTAATTCACAAATAATATAAGTATCATAATAACCAGTATTATTATATTCTTTAAAACCCACTACCATAAATACAGTATGGTCTTTATGTCCAGTTGCTCAATCCACACCAACTGAATAAAAATCAAACTTATACATATCTTTTTCTTGATTATAAAATTCTTGTAAATCATATGTTTGTCAATATTTTAATGTTTTTTGAAACGGAAAAATAGTTGCATCACTATCTAAAAACTCAAAACCATAATAAACAGTATTAAATTCATCGGGATTTTTCTTTTTTAATTCTAAAATTAATTTTTGAGTTACTGGTTCTAATTTATGTCAAAATGGAAATAAAGTAAATCTTAAAATAAATAATCATAAACCACTAAATGCTTCATTATCTTCATAATAAACTTTACCAGTCTTTTTAAGAGTATCTATTACTTTATTATTTAATGGTAAGTATGGTGTACAATAAAGCAAATAAAATGGGTGGTATTATCATATGGGTTACAAGTAAAAGCAATAAAGTGATTTTTATAAAAATAACGAGTAATTTTTTTACCATAAGTTGGACTAAATATATTTCTATCAGTAAATGATCAACTTCATTCTTGAATTGGCTTATTTGAAACTTTAATACGATTACTACGAAACATTGATAATTTTAAACGCTCATAACGTTGAGTTAATTGTTTTTCACTTAAAGTTTCTTTTTCTTCTGCCATTATTATTTCATCTGTTCTTGAACCCAAAAAACTTGAACCACCTGCTTCTTTCCCAAAAATTTTATTACCATTAGCATAACCAATAAAATCAATTTGCTGATTATTAGGAAAAATGATACATCCTCCATCCTTAGTTATTTTTCATTTAATACCATGTGGATTATTAGGTAATAAATTAACGGACTTCTCCCCACATGTACTTGTGGAGGAAACAATGAAATTGAATGAGTTCAACAATGCTTTTCAAACAGAACAGGATTGTTTAAAATATATAGCAAGTTTGAAGAAAAACAAATGTATCATGTGTTCTTGAACAAGTTTGAATACTTCTAATTTAAGAAGAATAAGATGTTTGAAATGTCATCAAACATTTAGTATTCTTCATGGCACCATTTTTTACAAGTCACAAACACCTTTGAGATTTTGATTTTATCTCATCTTTAGATGAATAAACACCAAACATGGAATTACATCAACTGATGTTGCAAAAGAATTGGGTGTGACTTTGAAAACTGCTTGAAGAATGGGTCATGAAATCAGAAATCGTATTGCCAAACAAGAACATCAATTTATTGTTGAGGGCATAGTGCAAATGGATGAAATGTATCTTTCACATATGGGTTTTAAAAAACAAGGAAGATCTTTGATAAATAAAACATTAATTGTTGGGATTTATGAAAAAACAACCAATAATTTAATTGTGAAAGTAATCAAAAACGCAAAAAGTAAAAATCTTTTGCAGTTTGCAAGAAACCATATTTCTTCAAAGTGTGATGTACATACTGATTCTTGAAAAGGATATCGTGATTTCAAATCACTTTTCCCTAATCACAAAACAGTTAACCATCAAGATGGTTATGTTTCAAAAATTGGCGTAAATACCAATCAAATTGAATCAGTATGAAAACATATACGAAGAACATTTAAAACACATATCAAAGTTGCAAAACATCATGTTCATTTATATGCCAAAGAAGCTGCATATAAATTCAACAAGATACCTACTTTTGAAACTGTAATGCTATGTTTCATTTAAAAATGTGGGGAGAAGTCCGTAGATAGGCTTTTCTCAGCATTTATGTGATAAAATTAAAAATAGTACATAAAGGGAGAAAAGCCTAAATTAATATCATATTTTTCTAATAAAACTTGACAAACATTCATTAAAGCACCAATTGTAGTTTCACTATGAGTATTTTCATAACGTCTTACTTCTTGAACACTACTATCACTAAAATTACAACAAACAAATAAATCAAATGCTAAACAATTTCATGTTTTACGCGTTAATCTTGCAGTTGGTACAAAACGATAAAAACAGTTGGTAGTAAAAAAATTCTGCCCATTGTTCACCAACAAAATCTTTAAAAATTTCTCACGTAAAACCATAATTATTATCACTAAAATTAAGATTATATTTTTTATTTAATTGTACATAACTACTAATAAAAGCCATATTTACTCCTTATTTTTTATAAATAATAAAATTAAATTATTAACAAACCAAAATTTAGAAAGGAACATTAAAAATGTTAATATTACCATTATCTAATCATTTTGATTGAGACAAACATTATTTTATTCAAGATGAATTAAATTTAAAACAAACACAAGAATTATTTGCAAAAATGGATGAGCAATTATGAAATGAATGTAATAAATCTGTATATAAACCATGTAGATTTAGAAAAAGAAAATTAAAAACAAAAAAAGGTCTATTAATTTATAAGCGACGTATTTGCACATATTATAACCCAAAAACACAAAAAATTGAATTTTTTTCATTGCTAGATAATTATCTTGGTGTTAAAAAGTATAGTAAACTTGCACCTGATGTTATTAAACAAATTTTAAAACATTTTGCTGATGGTAAAAAATATCGTGATGTTTGTGACACTTTTATTGACGATTTAATAAGTACTAGTGCAGTTTGTAGAACATATCAAAAATATAAATTACCAAAAGTTAATATCCCTAAAATAGTATTACAACCAAATCAAATTTTATATATAAATATTGATGATGGGCATAGAAAATTTAAGTTTAATGAAAAACATAATACTAAAAATTGTAAAAAATGTTCTATGAGATTAATAATATTTTGTACTGGTAAAAAGAAAAATGGAAAATTAATTAATAAAAGAGCTGTATGTAAAATAAGAGTATCAAAAACAGAAATTGGTGCAGAAAAAACAGCTAAATTAATTCAAACATATGGCAATTTATATTTTGAAAACTTTGACCAAGCAAATTTAATAGTTTGTGGCGATAGTGCAAAATGAATTAGAAAAACTGCTACAATTTTAAATGCTAAATTTATTTTAGATAAATTCCATGCTTTTCATGTTTTATTTCTTGGTATAATGGCAGGAAGAAGAAAAAATCAAATTGCTAAATTACATTATGAATATTCACAAAATTTGTTTGCAAAAGATCAATATTATGAATTAATTGATTTTTTACAAACATTAACTTTAAAATATTCAAAATTAAAAGTTGGTTATTTTATTAATGCCAAAGATGGTGTATTAAACCAAGCATTAGTTGAAAATATTGGTTGCTTTACTGAAACTAATATTAAACAAATTTTAAAGCATATGATTAAAGATAGAACTTATAATATTGATATGTATACAAAAATGGTTAATTTTAAATGCTATCAAATAAATACAACAATACAGTTATTATAAAATAAAAACTTAAATTTAAAAAAACTAAAAATAAAATAAAACTTATTAAAGTTTACTTTAATAAGAATTTTTGAGTTATAAAAGTAAGTATTTTGATTGACTAATATTTTTCAAGTGTTAAGATTAACATACAATTGCATATTGAATTCTAAATTATTCTCGTCTAATCTTATAATTTATAGACAATAAATGAATGTTATAGACAACATCGGTATGCTCCCAAAATTTATTATAAGTACTTTAATTGTAATTATTTTTACTAAGTAGTATTATTATATTTAAAATTACATAACAAAAGTCTTAATTTGTTCTCGTCTAAATGATAATAAAGACATTATTGATAAAATTATTCCGCATTTTTGTTACCCGCCCAGGTTCTTTTCACATGATAATTGATATTAAAGGTAATATTTATTTAACTTCTGCTGGTGGAGTAATAATTCTTAATAATAAAAATCAATTTAAAACTATGCCATTAGTTTCGGGTATGGTAACTGATATTATTTATTTGAAAAATAATATTTATGTAACAACTTTTGGTAGTTTTTATAAATATAATATTAATACTGAAATTACTGAAAAAATAAATTTACCAAACAATCTAATAGTTAATTCTATATTTATTGATAAAAATGAAAACATTTATCTTGCTATTTATAAATCTATAAATAAACTTATAAGTTATAGTATATTAATTATAAAAAAAGGTCAATCTGAAGCCAAACCAATAATTGGAGATGATTTTTTTAACATTAACGATACAATGTTAATAACAGAAATAAATAGTAAAATATATTTTTATAGTTTAAATTTAGCATGTGAAAAAGCAAAATTATATTATAGTGATTTAGATAGTAATAAAGTAAATTATGTATTAGATTTATCAATTAATGTTCAAACATTATTTAATTTAAATAATGAACTTGGTTTAGTAACACATGAAAATGGAAATACAGTAATTGAAGTTTTAAATATTGATAGTATAGAAAAAAAATATGAAATAAAAAATAGTGTTTATGAGCAAATAATGCAAATACAGAAATTTAATATTTTATCTCTTTTAAATGAAAATAAAATTGATTATTTAAGTTGATAATCTTCTTTGTTAACTTATAAAAAACAATTTAAAAATACATCTTTAAGATTCATTTTATTGTTATTTTAAAAATTAAAGCTTAAAGCAATTATTTAATAATTGCTTTAATTTTAGTAGCAATAATATCAATAGCTACAGTATTATGAAAATCAAAAGGAATAATAATATCAGCATAACGTTTAGTTGGTTCAACAAAAGCATCATGCATAGGTTTAACAGTTAATGCATATTGTTGTAAAACACTGTCAAGAGTACGATTTCTAAAACTAACATCTCGTTTAATTCTTCTTAGTAGTCTAGTATCACTATCAGTATCAACAAAAATTTTGATAGTAGATAATTCACGAATAATAGGATTTTCTAAAGCAAAAATACCATCCAGAATGATAACATCACCCGGACCAATAATCTCAGTTTTTTTACTGCGACTATTAATTTTAAAATCATAAATAGGCTCTTCAATAGCATTGCCAAGTAATAATTGTTCTAAATCATGAATTAATAATTTCATATCAATAGCATTAGGATGATCAAAATTAGTTTTTTTTCTTTCTTCAACTTTTAAGTTACTAAGGTCATGATAATAATTATCCATTTGTACAAAAATGACATTTTTTTTATTACAAGTTTCAGCAATTTTTTCTGCTACTGTTGTTTTTCCTGAAGCACTGCCGCCAGCGATAGCGATTAAATTAATTTTTTTATATTTCACATTTATCTCCTAAAATTTAAGATTGAGTTATTTTATCAAAGTATGATTGTAAAATAATAGCAGCAGCCAATTGATCTTTAACTTGTTTTCTTTTATTTAAAGAAACATTAGATTTAATTAATATTTGCTGCGAAGAATAGGTAGTTCTTCTTTCATCTTGTAAAACAATATTTAGTTTATCATTATTTTGTGTTAATTTAAATTTATCAATAAAATTTAAAACAATTTTTGCGCTGGGGCCGACTGTGCTATCCATGTTTAAAGGGTAACCAAAAACAAGAATATCAGCATCATATTCTTTAATAGCATTTTGGAGTTGTATAATAGCATTATTAAAATCATGCTCTGGGAAACGAATAGTTTTTCAAGAAAAAGCAATTTTTCCTTCACCACGAGCAAGTCCTAAAGTTTTACTACCTAAATCAATGCCTAAATACTTCATAAATTTATTATACTTAATATTTTTTTTAATTTTAATAATATATTAATTTTATAAAAAAATATTTTTTATATTGTAATTATAATAAAAAATGTATTATGTCTATAAATTTTTATCTTTTTTTATATTGTTTTTTTTCTTTCTTTTTCAGCTTCTTCAATTCTTTTTTTAATCTTTCTTCTTCAAATTGTTTTTTATTTTCTGCATCTTGTTTTCTTAACTTTTCAATTTCCTTATCTTTATCCATAATAAAAAGTTCCTCTTTTCTAATGTTAAACTTTGGATTATTTTTTTTCTTTTTTTTAAAAATATCCATAAATTAGTATAAATATTTTTTAAAAAAAATATATTTTTAAGTTATATTATGAATTAAACAAATAAAATCATTTTTTTGTTTAATAATGGAAATTGATCTGAATCATAATTAGTGATATTTATTAACTTTGGATCAATTTTTTTGTATTTGAATATATTACTTTATAAGTCTTATTTACTTCATTTATGCTGTCTTGTATTTTTATTACTTCTGATTTATTAAAAATTGGAATATTACTATTGTTTTCTAATTCTATTAATTTTTCTTCTAGTAAACTTATGTTTGGTTTATGAAAATATCTAATTTTTTTTATTAAAGTTTCAAAATTAAAGATTTTATAAAAATTTGAAATAAAAAGAGAAATCATTTGAGAACCTGTTGCTAAGAAAAAAAATAATCATGTTTCTAATTTTTTTAATTTTAATTCAAGTAGATCATGAGATTTTGTAACTTCATATTTAGTAAGCAGTGTTGTTGTTATTTTAGTAATATTAGTAAAAACAGCATTGAAAAAAATAAAAAAAATTGCCATTGAAAATTTTCCATAATTTGATTGTTTTGTAATTCAGTTTGAAATTATTTGAGGGCAAATATTAGTTTTAATTTTTAATGTTTCTAATCCTCATTTAAATATAGAATTAACTGGTCGTATAAAAAAATAAGTGATTGTATTTGCTAATATAATATTTGGTTTAGTAAAATATTTAAGGCTTTTCTCCCTTTATGTACTATTTTTAAATTTTATCACATAAATGTTGAGAAAAGCCTATCTACGGACTTCTCCCCACATTTTTAAATGAAACATAGCATTACAGTTTCAAAAGTAGGTATCTTGTTGAATTTATATGCAGCTTCTTTGGCATATAAATGAACATGATGTTTTGCAACTTTGATATGTGTTTTAAATGTTCTTCGTATATGTTTTCATACTGATTCAATTTAATTGGTATTTACGCCAATTTTTGAAACATAACCATCTTGATGGTTAACTGTTTTGTGATTAGGGAAAAGTGATTTGAAATCACGATATCCTTTTCAATAATCAGTATGTACATCACACTTTGAAGAAATATGGTTTCTTGCAAACTGCAAAAGATTTTTACTTTTTGCGTTTTTGATTACTTTCACAATTAAATTATTGGTTGTTTTTTCATAAATCCCAACAATTAATGTTTTATTTATCAAAGATCTTCCTTGTTTTTTAAAACCCATATGTGAAAGATACATTCCATCCATTTGCACTATGCCCTCAACAATAAATTGATGTTCTTGTTTGGCAATACGATTTCTGATTTCATGACCCATTCTTCAAGCAGTTTTCAAAGTCACACCCAATTTTTTTGCAACATCAGTTGATGTAATTCCATGTTTGGTGTTTATTCATCTAAAGATGAGATAAAATCAAAATCTCAAAGGTGTTTGTGACTTGTAAAAAATGATGCCATGAAGAATACTAAATGTTTGATGACATTTCAAACATCTTATTCTGGCATTGGTTAGATAAGTTGGCATTGGTTAGATAAGTTTACTTTCTTGTCTTCAAATCTGTACAAATTGGTTTGGAGACATTTTTAATCGTAAAATCATTCTATCATTATTTCATCAGTTAATAAATTTTCTTAATGCTTCTGTGAAATGTTTAATGCTATTAAACTTGTTACCAAACATAATTTTAAAATCTCTTTTGATTCAGCGATTTAAACATTCACTTACTTGGTTGCCTTTAAATCCTGATAAACTTTTTGAATGAATTAAAGTTTTACTTTTATTAAAACTATTTGTAACTATTTTACTAGTATTACCTGAACCTAAATCAGACTGGATAAATGTTGCAAATATTTTATGTTCTTTACGACTTGCCTTTGTTACTTGATTAAGAACATTTAAAATGGTTATTGCATTTTCACTTTTATTAATTTTTCAACCAACTATAGCATTACTATTCATATCTGTAGCAATTTCTAATAATAATTTAGTTTTTTTATTATTAATAATTAATTCTTTAAATCAAGTACCATCGATGCCAACTTTTTCAAGATAAGTATTACTGGTAAAATTACGTTTTAATAAATCTTGGAAATTTGATTTTAAGGAATTAGATTTCGCTCTACGCTGTTTTTTGGGTTTGGTTAATAGTTTGATATTATTATCTTCTAATAACCTCATAATGCTGTTTTTACTGCATTTAAGATTGGTGTTGTTTTTCTTTAATTCTAATCTCACCTTTTCTAAACTAGTAATTTTAATTATTTTATCTTTGTTGCTAATAACAACAATTTTATTTAATTCTTTTAATAACTCATTATCAATTTTTGTTTGATATTTCTTTTTACCGTTTTTTATTCATTTATAATATGCAACTTTACTGAAAGGTAACAAACTAATTATGTCATTAATTCCATAATTTTTATTTCTATATTTATCAACTATTAAAAAACATTTACTTTTCAATAATTTACTATTTAAAATATTTTGATTGTTTTTTAATTCTTTATCACAGAATTGTTTTTGTCTTAAAAATTCATTTTTTATTTTTTCTTTTAGTAGTGACTTTTTGAGTTTTTTATTTTCAAGTTTTAAATTTTTATCTTTGATATTCACTTTATCTATTTGATGATTTGTTTGAAAAGTATGAATAGTAATTAATTTATTATTTTTTTGATATTTTTTTACTCAATTATAAATTAATGATCTGGTTGATAATTGATATTTGGTTTTAATATCAATGGTTTTTAATTTTTTAATCACTACATATTCATTTAAAACATCTAGTTTAATTTTTCTTGTATAAACTTTATATTTCATCTTTACTCCTTAACTATTAATTATTTAAACTAATCATACTGTCTAGATTAAAAATTATAGGAGTAAACTTAACTAACTTATGCCTTGCTATATATTTTAAACAATCCTGTTCTGTTTGAAAAGCATTGTTGAACTCATTCAATTTCATTGTTTCCTCCACAAGTACATGTGGGGAGAAGTCCGAATATTAATTTGTTATTAATAACAACAGTGATTATATATTTTAAAAAGGATCATATTACAAGTTCCTCAAAAGCAGTAGTATTAATTTTTTTGAATTAGTTTTACTATAACAATTTATAAGTATTTTAAAATCATATCCAAAAAATTACTGTTTATAAATAAAGTTTTTAGTTGTGTTATTAATTTTTCCCCAATAACTTCTTAGATATATAATAAGAAGTAATTAAATTCTAAAGTTTTTAAAATAAAATACAATAAAAATTATTTTTAATTTGTAGATTAGACATACTTTTTGGACTAATAAAATTTTTATAACTTTATATTATTAGTTGAGGTGTAGTTTAAAATGAAATATTTAATTAATAGTGCTGATTTTACTAAATTTGATTATAAATTTAACAAGTTTGTAGAAAAGTATAAAAATGATAAAAATATTAATAAAGTTAATATTTATTATTGTAAATTTAGAAAATTTTGTTTTATTTTTAAAAATAAAAATTATTGTAAAGAAATAATTTCTCAATTACATATGCCAAAGCAAACTTTTTATTATTGAGCTAAACGTTTTTATGATATTTTCTACAAAAATAAAACCTTTTGAAGAATTATTATTTAAATCAACAAAACCTAAAAATATTAAATATTTGTATAATTTGGAATTATCAGAAAAATTTATAAATTATTTTGTTCAGTATAAAAAAGAGTTTGGTATAGGTGCTTTTCAATTTTGTTATTTAATAAGACATATTGATGATATTAGGTTTAATTTTTTGCCAAAACCCTAGGTTAAAACTATATATCGTTGATTAAAACGTTTTGGTTTTTATTCACAAAAAACTATTAAGAAAAAACATTTGAGATATGAAGTAAAAGAAACTGGATTATTGCTGACTGATATTAAAGTAGTATCAGATTATATAACAGGAAGTAAAAGATGATATATTATTGATTTTATTGATGAAAAAACTCGAATTACTTATTGTTATCAATCTGAACAAGCACAAACCAGAGATATTGTAAATGCTACTAAAAATGCTTTAAATTTTTATGAAAAATTGGGAATTAAAATTAAAAGAATTAGAACTGATAATGGTAGTCAATATGTTAATACATCTTGTGGAAAACCACAAAGGAATCGTTGATTTACAAATTTTTGTAATAAAAAAGGTATAGTTCATGAAACTACACCGTTTAGATCACCACAGAGTAATGGTAAGATTGAAAGATTTCATAGAAATTGAAGTAATTTATTTGAAATAAAACCATATTTAAATAGTGATTTTAGTTTATTTCAAAAATTAGTTAATTCTTTTCAAGAATATTATAACAATTCTAAACCACATAAATCATTAGGGTTAATGACTCCTATGGATTATTTTGATAAACTTTTATTAGATGGAAAATAGTCCAAAATGTCTGTACTACCTTACAAAATTATTTTTAATTAACTTTATTTTATTTCGGACTTCTCCCCACATGTACTTGTGGAGGAAACAATGAAATTGAATGAGTTCAACAATGCTTTTCAAACAGAACAGGATTGTTTAAAATATATAGCAAGTTTGAAGAAAAACAAATGTATCATGTGTTCTTGAACAAGTTTGAATACTTCTAATTTAAGAAGAATAAGATGTTTGAAATGTCATCAAACATTTAGTATTCTTCATGGCACCATTTTTTACAAGTCACAAACACCTTTGAGATTTTGATTTTATCTCATCTTTAGATGAATAAACACCAAACATGGAATTACATCAACTGATGTTGCAAAAGAATTGGGTGTGACTTTGAAAACTGCTTGAAAAATGGGTCATGAAATCAGAAATCGTATTGCCAAACAAGAACATCAATTTATTGTTGAGGGCATAGTGCAAATGGATGAAATGTATCTTTCACATATGGGTTTTAAAAAACAAGGAAGACCTTTGATAAATAAAACATTAATTGTTGGGATTTATGAAAAAACAACCAATAATTTAATTGTGAAAGTAATCAAAAACGCAAAAAGTAAAAATCTTTTGCAGTTTGCAAGAAACCATATTTCTTCAAAGTGTGATGTACATACTGATTCTTGAAAAGGATATCGTGATTTCAAATCACTTTTCCCTAATCACAAAACAGTTAACCATCAAGATGGTTATGTTTCAAAAATTGGCGTAAATACCAATCAAATTGAATCAGTATGAAAACATATACGAAGAACATTTAAAACACATATCAAAGTTGCAAAACATCATGTTCATTTATATGCCAAAGAAGCTGCATATAAATTCAACAAGATACCTACTTTTGAAATTGTAATGCTATGTTTCATTTAAAAATGTGGGGAGAAGTCCGTAGATAGGCTTTTCTCAACATTTATGTGATAAAATTTAAAAATAGTACATAAAGGGAGAAAAGCCTTTTATTTTTATGAATAATAAACACTATTAAATGTTTTAATATTTTTTTAATTCTTTGATTATTTTTGATTTTAGTAAAATTATGATAAGATATTTTTATATTTATATTAGTTTTTTGCTTTTAAAGTTTTTTTTATTAATAAAATAAATAAAAGGGTTTTGGTCTTTAAAAAAAACTGGTGTAAATAAAAACAATTATTTAGAAAATCAATATCAAAATAATTAGAGATAAATTGTTTTTTAACTTTTTACTAGCAAATAATGAAATATTCATATTTAAAAATAAATAAATGCAGTATTAGTTGGATTGTTAATCTTAAGGAATTAAAAAAATTAACGTATAATTAAACTATCAATAATATAATATAATATTATTTAAGGTTTCTTAAATTATTTTTTGTTTTTAGGAGGAACTATGAAAATTGCTTTTGATGTAATGGTTTCAGACCATGGTAGTTTGCCCGCTATTGCTGCAGCGTTAGAAGTTATTAAAGAATTCAAAAGCGTTGAAATTTGTTTAGTTGGTGATGAAAAACAAATTAATGGAAACTTGCAGATTTTATTAAAAAATAAGCCATTATCATCAAGAATAACAATACTAGCAACAACCCAAGTAATAACTATGAATGATGGCCCACTCGCTGGTATTAGAATGACTGATTATTCTATGAATCAAGCCATTCAGTTAGTTAAAAATAAAAAAGCAGATGGGATTCTAACTTCGGGTTCAACTGCTGCCTATATTGGTGCTTGTCATTTTTTATTAGGCGAAATCAAAGGCATTAAACGTCCGGCATTCATGCCAATTATGCCTACTTTAATAAAAGATCGACAAGTAGTATTATTGGATGTTGGAGCAAATATTGAAAACACTGTTGATGAATTAATTAATTTTGCATTAATGGGTCATATTTATTGTCAAACTATTCAAAATATTTCACGTCCTAAAATTGGTTTATTAAATATTGGTATTGAAGAAAGCAAAGGTCCAGAAGTAACTAAAGCAACATATGCTAAACTAAAACAATTAACGCAAAAAAATGAAAAGTTAAGTTTTTTAAATTTTCACGGTAATATTGAACCACGAAATGTTTTAAGTGGTGATGTTGATATTATTATTTGTGATGGTTATTCAGGTAATATTGTTTTAAAATCAGTTGAAGGCATGGCATCATTATTATTTACATTAATTAAAAATGGTTATAAAAAAAATTTATGAACTAAATTTTTAGGTTTAATGTCAATTGGTATTTTTAAAAATATTAAAAAGACTTTTGATTATAAGAATACAGGTGGTGCTCAATTAATAGGTATTAATGGCATTGCTTTTAAAGCACATGGATCTAGTGATAAAAAATTTTATTATAGTACTTTAAAACTTTTAATTCGTGCTATTGAGCAAGATGTTACTAATAAAATAGCTAAACAAATTCAAGAATTATAATTTATAAATAAGTATTAAGGAGAAAAATATGATTAATATTGAACATATTTTAAAATCGAGTATTTTAGAAAAAATTAAATCTAATCGTAATTATCGTGAAGCGTTTACTCATCGTTCTTTTTCAAACGAACATAATTTAGATTATTCATATGAGCGATTAGAATTTTTGGGTGATTCGATTTTAGGGGAAAATATTTCAACTTACATTTGACACTTATTTCCAAATAAAGATGAGGGACAATTAACAAGTTTACGTAGTAAAGCAGTTAGACAAGAAACATTGGCAGCAGTGGCAATTGCTTTAGGGTTACAAGATTATTTATTTTTGGGAAATGGTGAAAAAAATACAGGTGGACAACAACGCGAAAGTATTTTATCAGATGTTTTTGAATCATTTCTTGCTGCAGTATATCTTGATTTAGGAAATAGTGCAGTGAAAAAAATCTTAGACTTAACCTTATTTGAATTAATTAAAACTAATCAGTTAGAAACAATTATTGATTATAAAACTAAATTACAAGAATTAGTACAGGCAGAAAAAAGAGATCCTATTAATTATAAAACTATGGAACAAATTAAAAAAGATAATATTACTTATTTTATTGTTCATGTGTATTTAGATAATAAAATACTAATGGGGAAAGGAGTAGGAACAAATAAAAAGAAAGCTGAGCAAGAAGCAGCAAAGTCAGCTTTAGCAAAACTGTCAAAATCTAATTTATTAATAAGTGATCATAAGAAGGGATAAACATGTTTAAATTATTACGTAATTATATTCGTGAACAAAAAAACAATTTATTACAAATGTTTGGTTTAGGTTTTTTAGTAATGATTATGATTATTGCCTTTTTATCATTAAATTTTTCTAATAATTATTTATTTGAACAATATGTTAACGATATTGCTCATAATGAATTTAACCAATATACATTTTTTTCACCAATGGAATATGTTAATTTTGATGGAAAATATAATGAAAAAGATAAAGCTGGTTCTTATTTAAATAATATTAATTATTATCAAAAAAATAATATTATTGATAAAGAAAAAATGGCAAAAGCTACTTTTCAGTTAACAATACCAGATGCTACTAGACCTGATATATATCGTTTTACTTTTTATGGTGGGGACGCTAAGAGTAAAGAATATTTTGCTATTGGTAATAGTCTTTTTAATGACACTAGTCATAATTATATTGATTTTAAAATTAATATTCCTATTAATTATCCATCTTATGATACTCATAAAGCAACGATAGAACAATATACTAATATTCTAAATCAATATCTATATGATCCATTACATCCAGAAAATGCAACAAATTTTATGATTACTAGTGAAGCTGCTTTACACTTTTATAATGATAATTTTAAGGGACAATTGTCATATGCTAATCGAAACTATAGTGAAATAGATATTAAAAATGAAGCTAAGTTATATGAAATAATGTCAATGGGAATGTTATATAAAGATATTGAATGACAACATGCTGTTATGGTCCGTGATTTATTAATTACTAGTAAAAATTTTTCTTTTATTGAAACAGGACCCGAATATATTGTTAATAAAGCAATTATTGTCAAAGATGGTGGCCCAAGTTTAACAGAAAAACCATTACAAGATAATGAAATTTTAATTTACAAACATTTTGCTGAACTAAATAATTTACATATTGGTCAAAATTATGTAATTGCTGGACAAACGTTTATTATTCGTGGTTATGCTACAAGCTCATTAGTAGCATTTGTCGGTCGTTATTTTGGTAATTCACTTGATTTAAAAAATAATACTGTCGCTTTTACTAATGGTAATACAATGCGCAAAGTTGAATCTGATTTAAAGGCATTTAGTAGTAATATTGATGATTTTTTTTTAGGTATTAATCCTGACTTGGCTAAAAATATTGATTCAGAAATAAATAATGAATGAATTTATAATTATCTTCATGCAACTTATAAAAGACCTACTGATATAGCAAGTACAAAATATTATAATAATGGTATTGATTATAATAAAATAGTTTCGCCTTTAAATATCAATAATCCTAGATTTTATACTAGTATGCAAGAATGACCTTTTAGTTCCATTAATAATAGAATTAATGTTATTGAAAAGATTTCTAGTTTATTTTTAATTTTGATTTTTATTGTGACTACTATTATTATTTTTATTATTACTTTTAAAATGATTGATCGTAATAAAAAATTAATTGGAATTTTAAAAGCAACAGGATATAAAAGTTGACAGTTAAGTATATTATTAGTAATTTCAATTATTGCTCCTTTAATTATTTTTGCTATTATTGGTGTTTTAATTTCGATTCCAGTTGCGCATTATTTAATTTATATTACTAATATTAGTACTGTTGCCTTAATTAGTTATGGTTGGTACTTTAATATTGTTACCGCTATTTTATTACTTTTTATTCCAATCATTAGTTTAACTTTCATTAGTTTTTTAATGGTATTATTCTTATTAAGAAATAAACCCTTAGATTTAATTACTAATAATATTTCAAAACAAAAATATAAAATAAATATTAGTTCAACTTTTACTTTTATTGCAAGATATGTGATTGGTAGATTTAGTTATCGTAATAAGTTGGCCGTTACTACTTCACTACGTAGTTTTGGTAAAACATTAATTATGTGTTTTACTAGTATTTTTGCTGCAACATTAGTATTCTTTGCGCTTGCTGCTAGTGGTTTAGTTAATAATATGTTAGGTTCACAATTTGTGGGAACTAATTTTAATTATCAAAATGGTTATCAATTTGATGATAATATTAAAACTAACTTTATTAATAACGAAAATAAATTAATGTATCAATTTAATAGTGTTGATAATATTAAAAGTAAAATTTCATTATATCCAGAATTATTAGCGGCAATTAAACGATTTGATCCTCTTAATCCTAATAAATCAATTATGATTAATGTTCAAAATCGTTATATTATGGGTAGTGAATTATTAAAAATAAAACAGTGAATTGCTGCTAATCCATCAAAGATTCCAGCAATAATTAAGGATTTCTTAGAAAAAAATAAAATATTATTTAATTATTTAACCAATAATAATGGTAAAAACAATACTGATTTATTGATAAGTTTTGGTTTAATTCCTTATGATGAACAGTATGAAGTACCATACACACAATTAGAACTTGATAAGGCTAATCTGTTACTTCCTAATCAGCCTGGTACTGTTTTTGATAATAATACACAAACCTTATCAAAAGAATCTTTTAAAAATTGAAGTGCACCAAGAACTGCTTATGGTATTGATGATAGTTTAAGTGATTTTTTATCTCTAAATTTTAGTATAAGTGATTTCTATACTTTTAGTAAATTAAATTTAGCTGATATGGAAGTTTCTAATAATTGGCAAGATAAACAATTTATTAATATTCGTAATCATTTAATTCAAAAATTAGGAATTAAAAATCCAGATAGTAGTGCTGTTCAATTTATTCCAATGGCTACTTCTGCTTTACCTTCGGTTGTCAATGTTTATAATGGTGGAGAACAACTTAATAATAGTGTTATTTATAGGTATAAAGGATTAGATAATCAAATAAAATATATAATTGGTATTGTTTATGATTATATTAATAAATTAGATCCAAAAATAATAGTAATGCCCAAACTTTGACTTAATGAGATTTTGTTTGGTAGTAAAAGTGATTTATTAGAAAATAATTTTGCTAATAGTAAATTAAGCAAATTTACTGATAATGAGTTTAAACATTACTTACCAATTATTAGTAATAAAAATGATTATAATATTGATTTAGCACAAATTTCACACTCATGATATTTGGAAAGTAAAGGTATTAGTACTTCATTATCATCGGTGTATGATATTAGTAATTTACGTACTATTATGAAGAATAATCAATATAGTTTACAAATAATCATTTCATTTTTTGGTATTTTTAGTGTTATATTATCATTAATGATTATTGTTATTGTTACTAATATTAGTGTTCGTGATAATTTAATATTAATTAATATTTTACGAAGTTTAGGTTATACTGCATTAGAAGTTTCTTATAATTTCTTTCTGGTAATAATACCGGCATTGGTAATGAGTAGTTTGGTTGCTGTTTTTATTGTTCCTTCTTTAGTAATGGTACTTTCTAATTTATTAGCAACTTTTGCAAAAATCGCATTTCCTATTGTTTTTCGTTGATGATATTTTGCATTGATGATTAGTATAAATATTTTAATTTATTTAGTCTCATACATTATTACTTGAAAGTTAAACGTTAATAATAAACAATTAATGACATTAACTAAATAATATATAATCTGGTTTGTTGCTTAAAATAAAAAATTACACATTAAAATGTTTTAATTTTAAAAAATATTTTTAAATTGATAAAATTAATTTGAAGTATCAACTGAGGTTAGTGGAATATGGTAAAAATATTTTTCAATTATTTGCCTGAACAAAGAAGGCATTGGTTAGATAAGTTTACTTTCTTGTCTTCAAATCTGTACAAATTGGTTTGGAGACATTTTTAATCGTAAAATCATTCTATCATTATTTCATCAGTTAATAAATTTTCTTAATGCTTCTGTGAAATGTTTAATGCTATTAAACTTGTTACCAAACATAATTTTAAAATCTCTTTTGATTCAGCGATTTAAACATTCACTTACTTGGTTGCCTTTAAATCCTGATAAACTTTTTGAATGAATTAAAGTTTTACTTTTATTAAAACTATTTGTAACTATTTTACTAGTATTACCTGAACCTAAATCAGACTGGATAAATGTTGCAAATATTTTATGTTCTTTACGACTTGCCTTTGTTACTTGATTAAGAACATTTAAAATGGTTATTGCATTTTCACTTTTATTAATTTTTCAACCAACTATAGCATTACTATTCATATCTGTAGCAATTTCTAATGTAGATTAGACACACTTTTTGGACTAATAAAAGTTTTTATAACTTTATATTATTAGTTGAGGTGTAGTTTAAAATGAAATATTTAATTAATAGTGCTGATTTTACTAAATTTGATTATAAATTTAACAAGTTTGTAGAAAAGTATAAAAATGATAAAAATATTAATAAAGTTAATATTTATTATCGTAAATTTAAAAAATTTTGTTTTTTATTTAAAAATAAAAATTCTTGTAAAGAAATAATTTCTCAATTACATATGCCAAAGCAAACTTTTTATTATTGAGCTAAACGTTTTTATGATATTTTCTACAAAAATAAACCTTTTGAAGAATTATTATTTAAATCAACAAAACCTAAAAATATTAAATATTTGTATAATTTGGAATTATCAGAAAAATTTATAAATTATTTTGTTCAGTATAAAGAAGAGTTTGGTATGGGTGCTTTTCAATTTTGTTATTTAATAAGAAATATTGATGATATTAGGTTTAATTTTTTGCCAAAACCTTCGGTTAAAACTATATATCGTTGATTAAAACGTTTTGGTTTTTATTCACAAAAAACTATTAAGAAAAAACATTTGAGATATGAAGTAAAAGAAACTGGATTATTGCAGACTGATATTAAAGTAGTATCAGATTATATAACAGGAAGTAAAAGATGATATATTATTGATTTTATTGATGAAAAAACTCGAATTACTTATTGTTATCCATCTGAACAAGCACAAACCAGAGATATTGTAAATGCTACTAAAAATGCTTTAAATTTTTATGAAAAATTGGGAATTAAAATTAAAAGAATTAGAACTGATAATGGTAGTCAATATGTTAATACATCTTGTGGAAAACCACAAAGGAACCGTTGATTTACAAATTTTTGTAATAAAAAAGGTATAGTTCATGAAACTACACCGTTTAGATCACCACAGAGTAATGGTAAGATTGAAAGATTTCATAGAAATTGAAGTAATTTATTTGAAATAAAACCATATTTAAATAGTGATTTTAGTTTATTTCAAAAATTAGTTAATTCTTTTCAAGAATATTATAACAATTCTAAACCACATAAATCATTAGGGTTAATGACTCCTATGGATTATTTTGATAAACTTTTATTAGATGGAAAATAGTCCAAAATGTCTGTACTACCTTACACTGTAGCAATTTCTAATAATAATTTAGTTTTTTTATTATTAATAACGGACTTCTCCCCACATGTACTTGTGGAGGAAACAATGAAATTGAATGAGTTCAACAATGCTTTTCAAACAGAACAGGATTGTTTAAAATATATAGCAAGTTTGAAGAAAAACAAATGTATCATGTGTTCTTGAACAAGTTTGAATACTTCTAATTTAAGAAGAATAAGATGTTTGAAATGTCATCAAACATTTAGTATTCTTCATGGCACCATTTTTTACAAGTCACAAACACCTTTGAGATTTTGATTTTATCTCATCTTTAGATGAATAAACACCAAACATGGAATTACATCAACTGATTTTGCAAAAGAATTGGGTGTGACTTTGAAAACTGCTTGAAGAATGGGTCATGAAATCAGAAATCGTATTGCCAAACAAGAACATCAATTTATTGTTGAGGGCATAGTGCAAATGGATGGAATGTATCTTTCACATATGGGTTTTAAAAAACAAGGAAGATCTTTGATAAATAAAACATTAATTGTTGGGATTTATGAAAAAACAACCAATAATTTAATTGTGAAAGTAATCAAAAACGCAAAAAGTAAAAATCTTTTGCAGTTTGCAAGAAACCATATTTCTTCAAAGTGTGATGTACATACTGATTCTTGAAAAGGATATCGTGATTTCAAATCACTTTTCCCTAATCACAAAACAGTTAACCATCAAGATGGTTATGTTTCAAAAATTGGCGTAAATACCAATCAAATTGAATCAGTATGAAAACATATACGAAGAACATTTAAAACACATATCAAAGTTGCAAAACATCATGTTCATTTATATGCCAAAGAAGCTGCATATAAATTCAACAAGATACCTACTTTTGAAACTGTAATGCTATGTTTCATTTAAAAATGTGGGGAGAAGTCCGTAGATAGGCTTTTCTCAACATTTATGTGATAAAATTTAAAAATAGTACATAAAGGGAGAAAAGCCATTAATAATTAATTCTTTAAATCAAGTACCATCTATGCCAACTTTTTCAAGATAAGTATTACTGGTAAAATTACGTTTTAATAAATCTTGGAAATTTGATTTTAAGGAATTAGATTTCGCTCTACGCTGTTTTTTGGGTTTGGTTAATAGTTTGTGATATTATTATCTTATAATAACCTCATAATGCTGTTTTTACTGCATTTAAGATTGGTGTTGTTTTTCTTTAATTCTAATCTCACCTTTTCTAAACTAGTAATTTTAATTATTTTATCTTTGTTGCTAATAAAAACAATTTTATTTAATTCTTTTAATAACTCATTATCAATTTTTGTTTGATATTTCTTTTTACCGTTTTTTATTCATTTATAATATGCAACTTTACTGATAGGTAACAAACTAATTATGTCATTAATTCCATAATTTTTATTTCTATATTTATCAACTATTAAAAAACATTTACTTTTCAATAATTTACTATTTAAAATATTTTGATTGTTTTTTAATTCTTTATCACAGAATTGTTTTTGTCTTAAAAATTCATTTTTTATTTTTTCTTTTAGTGTGACTTTTTGAGTTTTTTATTTTCAAGTTTTAAATTTTTATCTTTGATATTCACTTTATCTATTTGATGATTTGTTTGAAAAGTATGAATAGTAATTAATTTATTATTTTTTTGATATTTTTTTACTCAATTATAAATTAATGATCTGGTTGATAATTGATATTTGGTTTTAATATCAATGGTTTTTAATTTTTTAATCACTACATATTCATTTAAAACATCTAGTTTAATTTTTCTTGTATAAACTTTATATTTCATCTTTACTCCTTAACTATTAATTATTTAAACTAATCATACTGTCTAGATTAAAAATTATAGGAGTAAACTTAACTAACTTATGCCTATTTCAATTATTAAAATTTCACCAGTTACTATAATTTCATCGTTTTTGTTTAATAAAATACATCGGTTATAAAGTTTTGGTTTGTTAAAAATTAAAGTAACATAGTTTAATCCATTTCATTGACCACGAACACTATAATATAGTTCTTTGTCACCTTTTTCATAATGCTTTGCTTCAATAGTATTACTCAGTTTTACTGTTAATTTGACATAATTTGCTTTTTCTTTCATTTTTATAATTCCTTAAATAATATTGAATATGCTTATATGCATCTTGTTCATGTTTTGTTAATTTTATATTTCCTTTATAATTTTCTATTTTGTTTTTATTTTTGGGTTCGCTTTCTTAAAAATCTCAATTCATAACATCTTCTACTAATACCATTAATGCACCAATAATTTTAGGTGTTGCTAATGGATTAGTTAATAATTGTTTTGAACTTAAAAAGAAATTTTCTACAATAACTAATATTTTTTTATCAAAAAATTGTTCTTTAATTATCGATAGTATTCTTTTAAAACGATTTTTACTTTTAAAAACATGTGTTGTGTTGAATGTTTCCTTATAAATAATCCTATTTGTTTCATTTGAATATATAACAATTCCATTATTACCAATACCAGCAGGGTCAATTCCAATAATTAAATCATATTGCATTATTAATCAAACTCACAATTATTGATTTTTTTAATTAATGAATAATATATGGCATCATTATTTGCACTTCTATATCCATCATTTTCAATTTTATTTTCTAAATATGTAATTAATTTTTCTTTATAGTTATTAATTACTTCTTTTTTAAAATCTTCCCTTAATTTTTTTATATTATTTAAATGTTCTTCTGTTATCTCTTTACTACGTTTTTTATTATATTCATTAATAATTTCTTGGTTTTTATAAGAAAATAGTTTTTCTTTATTCATATTTATATCTCCTACTTAACCTAATATTTAAAATACAGTCATAACAAATTGCTTTATTATTTTTGTCTCTTAAAAAATATTTTCTTGTTTTTATATCATTATTATTAAAGAATAAATAATCTAATTTATTTTGTTTACATGTTCAACAAAAATACTTTTTCATTATGAGTTGAAATTTCCTTATAAAAAGTAACTATATAATTAATTGGTAAATCATCATGTTTATATGGATTATTTATTTTAAAACCTTTTCTTTTTTCTTCTCACGTAATGTTATATTTAAAACAAGGATTAGTAATTTTTGTTTTGTTATCTGTTATTTCACCCATAAATCAACTATTATGCTGTTCATAAAATGTTAATGGTTCAAGTTTTATATCATTAAGATAATATTCTTTTGGAGCGGTTGGTTTATTAATAGTTATTTTTTGCTCAGAAATATATGGTTCTAATAGTTTTACTAATTACCACTTAATTTTCTTTTAACATTGTCTAAATTAAAAACTCAATATGTGTAACTGTTATCAACAATAAAAGAATTATTTTTAATCATTCATTTTGGAAGTGATAATTTATATTCAACATAATCAATAAGAATAGATTGTGGTTTATTTTTAACAATTTGTTCTTTTTTAAATTCTATTTGCATAATAATCCTTTCCTAATATGTTCTGTTGCTTCTAGCATAAAGAACATATATTTTTATTTTTAGATTATTAATAATACTATTATTAGTTTTATTAATTCCAGCGATTCTGGGCTCAAAAATAAATTGTGAAATTTTAAAAAACATTGAGGCATTCGATTCAATATTTATTTAATTTGTGTTAAACAAATTAATATTTTAATTGAACCGGCACCGCTCAATTTTTTTACAAGTTTGAAATTTATTTTCTCGCCCAAAAAATTTTTCAAAAAAAATAAAAAATAAAACCAACACTTGCTCACTTGATAGTGGCAAGGTTGGTTAAATAAAGAATAATAGTATGTTGCCCCAAGGGGGTCTATATATACTAGTTTCCAATTCGCTCCCACCCCAAGAATTACCATTACTGGTTAGTATATTTTATTAGGCATCATCCACTTATTATTTATTCATGCAAGTCCACATGCTAGCCACTATTTTTAACAACTGTGTTGTGGTTCACTTTTTTAATTCCTTAACACGTGTTGATAATAGTATTAAAGACGGTTATAAAAATTTTAAAATTTTACAATTACAAAAAAAGACAAGATTATTTCTTGTCTTTTTCCTTAATAATAACTTTGAAAATAATTTTTATTTTTTAAATGTATATTTTTTAAAATACGTCGAATATAAATTTAAGGGTTAAAGAGAGTAATTTTGTCTAATTTTCATCATTTTTTAAATAATTGATTTGGAAATAAGTTATTTATCTAGTAATTTATTATCCTATGTTTTTGGGAACCCTTAAATTCATTGCCGCGATCACTATGAAATATTTCAATATCTTTTAAACAGCGATTTGATTGCATAAATGCTTGATTTACTAATGATGCATCTTTTTTAACTCCAAACAACTATGTCCAATAAATTCGCGGTTAAATTAAATAGGTCAATTAATAAGCAAATATAGTGGATGGGTTACACTTTATTGGACACTAATTTGTTCACTTGTGTGTCAAATAAAATGTAACCCATCGATTTATTTCAAAAATTAGTTAATTCTTTTCAAGAATATTATAACAATTCTAAACCACATAAATCATTAGGGTTAATGACTCCTATGGATTATTTTGATAAACTTTTATTAGATGGAAAATAGTCCAAAATGTCTGTACTACCTTACATTCTTTTATTTTTTTTACATAAAATACTTGTATATATATATATATATATATATAATGGTTAATGAACATTGGTAATTACCGAAATCATTACTGATGTTCGTTTTTTTGTTGAATTTTTATTTTTTATGTTATAATAATTTTGTAAGTATAGGTTTACCCTACTATGCTTAACTTATTAAATTTTTAATTTAATTGATTTCGGAGGTTAAGTATTTTTTATGTTTAAAGTACAGTTAGTTAATATTGAAAAAGGGCGTGTTATTCCCAACAAAAATAATAAAGGTCAAACATTAAAGTTTGATGTTTTAAAGTTTGTAGAAATAAACAAACAAACAAACATGCCAACTGGTCAAACACGTGATAAATGATATAATCCAGAATTTGCTAGTGATTTTAATAATTGTTTATCTGCTGCTGATTTAAAAGTTGGTAATTTTTATTCACTTGAACTTGATTTAAGCGGTAATATTAAAAAACTTTCTAATTGAAAATAATTATTTTTAAAAGGGTAATTTTAAATAATTATTAATATGTTAGGAGTTAATTTTAAATTATGGCTAAAAATGATAATTGTTCATGTGAACAAGCATTTCATTTAGCAATTTATATATATAAACTTTGTAACCAAGTTATTTGTCCTAAAAGAGTTTTGCAAAACTTATATACTAGAAAATATTATTGTCCAAATTGTATATTAGATATTGCTTTAAATAAATCAATGAGACGACAAGAAAGTAAATCAAATTATGAGACATAAGTGTAGTGATTGAACTTATGAAAGAGTATTTGGTTGTGAAATGTTTTACAGAGTTGCTAATGAAATGGAAAGAATAAGAAAAGAGAATAAAAAAAAATAAAAATTAAATAAGAGGCATATATATACTTTTTAGTGTATTTTTGCCCCTTACTCTAATTAGTATAAGTATGCTCCTTATTATTATATAAAGTAAGGAGTTTTATTTATGGAAAAAAGGAAACAGTTTAAATATGATTATATGTTAATTGATAAAGAGTTTCATATTTTTTAACGTGTTTATATAATTTATTATTTTTAATTAAAAATATTTCAAAAATAATTTGACTATTTGAAAAGGCAGTTCTTTTAGTTCAACATTTAAAATAATTTTTGTTTTTGTCATAAATTGTCATATACGATTCATAAATAAGTGAATCAAGTTCATTAGATTTATTTCTAATTTCAGTTTTATATTCTAATTCTCCTTTTTTATTTTTTCATTTCTTTGTTTTTCCACCAAAGCGATTATTATTTTCTGTTAATTTTATTTTTTTAAATTTATCAATTTTACTCCTTTTTAATTTTAAAAGTTTTATTTAATATATTAATTTGTTATTAACAACAGTAGTTATATATTTTAAAAAGGATCATATTACAAGATCCTCAAAAGCAGTAGTATTAATTTTTTTGAATTAGTTTTACTATAACAATTTATAAGTATTTTAAAATCATATCCAAAAAATTACTGTTTATAAGTAAAGTTTTTAGTTGTGTTATTAATTTTTCCCCAATAACTTCTTAGATATATAATAAGAAGTAATTAAATTCTAAAGTTTTTAAAATAAAATACAATAAAAATTATTTTTAATTAACTTTATTTTATTTTTATGAATAATAATCAAATTAATAGTGTTTATTTTTATTTATAAAAATAAACACTATTAAATGTTTTAATATTTTTTTAATTCTTTGATTATTTTTGATTTTAGTAAAATTATGATAAGATGTTTTTATATTTATATTAGTTTTTTGCTTTTAAAGTTTTTTTTATTAATAAAATAAATAAAAGGGTTTTGGTCTTTAAAAAAACTGGTGTAAATAAAAACAATTATTTAGAAAATCAATATCAAAATAATTAGAGATAAATTGTTTTTTAGCTTTTTACTAGCAAATAATGAAATATTCATATTTAAAAATAAATAAATGCAGTATTAGTTGGATTGTTAATCTTAAGGAATTAAAAAAAATAACGTATAATTAAACTATCAATAATATAATATAATATTATTTAAGGTTTCTTAAATTATTTTTTGTTTTTAGGAGGAACTATGAAAATTGCTTTTGATGTAATGGGTTCAGACCATGGTAGTTTGCCCGCTATTGCTGCAGCGTTAGAAGTTATTAAAGAATTCAAAAACGTTGAAATTTGTTTAGTTGGTGATGAAAAACAAATTAATGGAAACTTGCAGATTTTATTAAAAAATAAGCCATTATCATCAAGAATAACAATACTAGCAACAACCCAAGTAATAACTATGAATGATGGTCCACTCGCTGGTATTAGAATGACTGATTCTTCTATGAATCAAGCCATTCAGTTAGTTAAAAATAAAAAAGCAAATGGGATTCTAACTTCGGGTTCAACTGCTGCCTATCTTGGTGCTTGTCATTTTTTATTAGGCGAAATCAAAGGCATTAAACGTCCGGCATTCATGCCAATTATGCCTACTTTAATAAAAGATCGACAAGTAGTATTATTGGATGTTGGAGCAAATATTGAAAACACTGTCGATGAA
This sequence comes from Spiroplasma ixodetis Y32, assembly GCF_030316605.1. Lineage (GTDB taxonomy): Bacteria > Bacillota_I > Bacilli_A > Mycoplasmatales > VBWQ01 > Spiroplasma_E > Spiroplasma_E ixodetis. The sequence continues at coordinate 572,902 of NZ_CP127039.1, read as the reverse complement.
TTAATTAATTTTGCATTAATGGGTCATATTTATTGTCAAACTATTCAAAATATTTCACGTCCTAAAATTGGTTTATTAAATATTGGTATTGAAGAAAGCAAAGGTCCAGAAGTAACTAAAGCAACATATGCTAAACTAAAACAATTAACGCAAAAAAATGAAAAGTTAAGTTTTTTAAATTTTCACGGTAATATTGAACCACGAAATGTTTTAAGTGGTAATGTTGATATTATTATTTGTGATGGTTATTCAGGTAATATTGTTTTAAAATCAGTTGAAGGCATGGCATCATTATTATTTACATTAATTAAAAATGGTTATAAAAAAAATTTATGAACTAAATTTTTAGGTTTAATGTCAATTGGTATTTTTAAAAATATTAAAAAGACTTTTGATTATAAGAATACAGGTGGTGCTCAATTAATAGGTATTAATGGCATTGCTTTTAAAGCACATGGATCTAGTGATAAAAAATCTTATTATAGTACTTTAAAACTTTTAATTCGTGCTATTGAGCAAGATGTTACTAATAAAATAGCTAAACAAATTCAAGAATTATAATTTATAAATAAGTATTAAAGAGAAAAATATGATTAATATTGAACATATTTTAAAATCGAGTATTTTAGAAAAAATTAAATCTAATCGTAATTATCTTGAAGCGTTTACTCATCGTTCTTTTTCAAACGAACATAATTTAGATTATTCATATGAGCGATTAGAATTTTTGGGTGATTCGATTTTAGGGGAAAACATTTCAACTTACTGGAATGGCAACACTTTTTAGAACTATTTTTTGGTAGACATTTGTGCTTGGTATTTGATGGGGGTTAAGTAGTTTAGAGTGCTGTGAATTCTTATGTTGTTATATCAGTTGATGTAATCAAATAATTCTAATTTTAATTGGATTAATGATGTAAAATTTCTATCATTAATAAATTCTGTCTTAAAAGTTTTGAAAGTTGCTTCAGCAACAGCATTATCATAAGGACAGCCTTTTTTGCTTAAAGAACGATTAATATTGAATGCTAATAAAAGTTTATCAATCATTTTATTGTTAAATTCATTGCCGCGATCACTATGAAATATTTCAATATCTTTTAAACAGTGATTTGATTGCATAAATGCTTGATTTACTAATGATGCATCTTTTTTTAGCTCCAACACACTATGCCAATAATTTCGCGGTTAAATAGGTCAATTAATAAGCAAATATAGTTTCATTTACCATTAACTTGAACATAAGTTAAATCACTAACAATAACTTCATTTTTAATTCTATGGCATAAGTTAGTTAAGTTTACTCCTATAATTTTTAATCTAGACAGTATGATTAGTTTAAATAATTAATAGTTAAGGAGTAAAGATGAAATATAAAGTTTATACAAGAAAAATTAAACTAGATGTTTTAAATGAATATGTAGTGATTAAAAAATTAAAAACCATTGATATTAAAACCAAATATCAATTATCAACCAGATCATTAATTTATAATTGAGTAAAAAAATATCAAAAAAATAATAAATTAATTACTATTCATACTTTTCAAACAAATCATCAAATAAATAAAGTGAATATCAAAGATAAAAATTTAAAACTTGAAAATAAAAAACTCAAAAAGTCACTACTAAAAGAAAAAATAAAAAATGAATTTTTAAGACAAAAACAATCCTGTGATAAAGAATTAAAAAACAATCAAAATATTTTAAATAGTAAATTATTGAAAAGTAAATGTTTTTTAATAGTTGATAAATATAGAAATAAAAATTATGGAATTAATGACATAATTAGTTTGTTACCTATCAGTAAATTTGCATATTATAAATGAATAAAAAACGGTAAAAAGAAATATCAAACAAAAATTGATAATGAGTTATTAAAAGAATTAAATAAAATTGTTGTTATTAGCAACAAAGATAAAATAATTAAAATTACTAGTTTAGAAAAGGTGAGATTAGAATTAAAGAAAAACAACACCAATCTTAAATGCAGTAAAAACAGCATTATGAGGTTATTAGAAGATAATAATATCAAACTATTAACCAAACCCAAAAAACAGCGTAGAGCGAAATCTAATTCCTTAAAATCAAATTTCCAAGATTTATTAAAACGTAATTTTACCAGTAATACTTATCTTGAAAAAGTTGGCATCGATGGTACTTGATTTAAAGAATTAATTATTAATCGGACTTCTCCCCACATGTACTTGTGGAGGAAACAATGAAATTGAATGAGTTCAACAATGCTTTTCAAACAGAACAGGATTGTTTAAAATATATAGCAAGTTTGAAGAAAAACAAATGTATCATGTGTTCTTGAACAAGTTTGAATACTTCTAATTTAAGAAGAATAAGATGTTTGAAATGTCATCAAACATTTAGTATTCTTCATGGCACCATTTTTTACAAGTCACAAACACCTTTGAGATTTTGATTTTATCTCATCTTTAGATGAATAAACACCAAACATGGAATTACATCAACTGATGTTGCAAAAGAATTGGGTGTGACTTTGAAAACTGCTTGAAGAATGGGTCATGAAATCAGAAATCGTATTGCCAAACAAGAACATCAATTTATTGTTGAGGGCATAGTGCAAATGGATGAAATGTATCTTTCACATATGGGTTTTAAAAAACAAGGAAGATCTTTGATAAATAAAACATTAATTGTTGGGATTTATGAAAAAACAACCAATAATTTAATTGTGAAAGTAATCAAAAACGCAAAAAGTAAAAATCTTTTGCAGTTTGCAAGAAACCATATTTCTTCAAAGTGTGATGTACATACTGATTCTTGAAAAGAATATCGTGATTTCAAATCACTTTTCCCTAATCACAAAACAGTTAACCATCAAGATGGTTATGTTTCAAAAATTGGCGTAAATACCAATCAAATTGAATCAGTATGAAAACATATACGAAGAACATTTAAAACACATATCAAAGTTGCAAAACATCATGTTCATTTATATGCCAAAGAAGCTGCATATAAATTCAACAAGATACCTACTTTTGAAACTGTAATGTTATGTTTCATTTAAAAATGTGGGGAGAAGTCCGTAGATAGGCTTTTCTCAGCATTTATGTGATAAAATTTAAAAATAGTACATAAAGGGAGAAAAGCCTTATTAATAATAAAAAAACTAAATTATTATTAGAAATTGCTACAGATATGAATAGTAATGCTATAGTTGGTTGAAAAATTAATAAAAGTGAAAATGCAATAACCATTTTAAATGTTCTTAATCAAGTAACAAAGGCAAGTCGTAAAGAACATAAAATATTTGCAACATTTATCCAGTCTGATTTAGGTTCAGGTAATACTAGTAAAATAGTTACAAATAGTTTTAATAAAAGTAAAACTTTAATTCATTCAAAAAGTTTATCAGGATTTAAAGGCAACCAAGTAAGTGAATGTTTAAATCGCTGAATCAAAAGAGATTTTAAAATTATGTTTGGTAACAAGTTTAATAGCATTAAACATTTCACAGAAGCATTAAGAAAATTTATTAACTGATGAAATAATGATAGAATGATTTTACGATTAAAAATGTCTCCAAACCAATTTGTACAGATTTGAAGACAAGAAAGTAAACTTATCTAACCAATGCCTATTTATTAAAGTTTCTATTAACAAGATTGGTTATTTGACTATCATTAACTTTATTATGATGATTTTTGAATGATAATTTAGTGTATTTTGATATTAAATTATGCTTATTCATAATTTCTTTAATTTTTCTGCGTAATAAATAAATTTCTTGGTTTGCTAGTATGACTTTTAACCTTCTTGTTCCATAAACTTCTTTATTTTCTTTAAAAGCACTAATAACAGCTTGTTCATAAATATTATTTTGATTTTTTTCTTTTTTCTTTAAATTAAAATAATATGTTGATTTAGAGAGTTTTAAAAAATGACACATTGTGCGAATTTTATATTTAGATTTATTTTTAACAATAATTTCTATTTTCTGCCTATTATTAGTGCTGCTTGCTTTAAAATATCATTTACCATTCGTAACTGTTTTAATTCTTTATTTGCTTGAATTAATTGTTTTTCTAAATCAGAAAGATTATCTTTAGTTTTAAAACTACCTGAATTAGTAAATTGCTTAATTCATTTATAAGTAACTGCACTTGTAACATTATACTCTTTAACAAGGCAAGATATTGATTTACCACTTTGATATAAAGCTACTATTTGCTTTTTAAATTCGTCGGTATATGAGTTAATATTGGTCATAATTATAATTCCTTTCTTTTCACTAATTTGTTCACTTGTCTACGTAATTAGTGTCCAATAAAGTAACCCCCCCCCATCCACCATATATAAAACTTCGATGAAACACTACTTTAAGACAGCAAATTTTATATTTTAATAACAAACAAATCTTATCATAAAAAATTATAAAAGCAAACATAAACAAAAACGTTACTGTAGATTAGACACACTTTTTGGACTAATAAAAGTTTTTATAACTTTATATTATTAGTTGAGGTGTAGTTTAAAATGAAATATTTAATTAATAGTGCTGATTTTACTAAATTTGATTATAAATTTAACAAGTTTGTAGAAAAGTATAAAAATGATAAAAATATTAATAAAGTTAATATTTATTATCGTAAATTTAGAAAATTTTGTTTTATTTTTAAAAATAAAAATTCTTGTAAAGAAATAATTTCTCAATTACATATGCCAAAGCAAACTTTTTATTATTGAGCTAAACGTTTTTATGATATTTTCTACAAAAATAAACCTTTTGAAGAATTATTATTTAAATCAACAAAACCTAAAAATATTAAATATTTGTATAATTTGGAATTATCAGAAAAATTTATAAATTATTTTGTTCAGTATAAAGAAGAGTTTGATATAGGTGCTTTTCAATTTTGTTATTTAATAAGACATATTGATGATATTAGGTTTAATTTTTTGCCAAAACCTTCGGTTAAAACTATATATCTTTGATTAAAACGTTTTGGTTTTTATTCACAAAAAACTATTAAGAAAAAACATTTGAGATATGAAGTAAAAGAAACTTGATTATTGCAGACTGATATTAAAGTAGTATCAGATTATATAACAGTAAGTAAAAGATGATATATTATTGATTTTATTGATGAAAAAACTCGAATTACTTATTGTTATCCATCTAAACAAGCACAAACCAGAGATATTGTAAATGCTACTAAAAATGCTTTAAATTTTTATGAAAAATTGGGAATTAAAATTAAAAGAATTAGAACTGATAATGGTAGTCAATATGTTAATACATCTTGTGGAAAACCACAAAGGAATCGTTGATTTACAAATTTTTGTAATAAAAAAGGTATAGTTCATGAAACTATACCGTTTAGATCATCACAGAGTAATGGTAAGATTGAAAGATTTCATAGAAATTGAAGTAATTTATTTGAAATAAAACCATATTTAAATAGTGATTTTAGTTTATTTCAAAAATTAGTTAATTCTTTTCAAGAATATTATAACAATTCTAAACCACATAAATCATTAGGGTTAATGACTCCTATGGATTATTTTGATAAACTTTTATTAGATGGAAAATAGTCCAAAATGTCTGTACTACCTTACATTAATACATCTTGTGGAAAACCACAAAGGAATCGTTGATTTACAAATTTTTGTAATAAAAAAGGTATAGTTCATGAAACTACACCGTTTAGATCACCACAGAGTAATGGTAAGATTGAAAGATTTCATAGAAATTGAAGTAATTTATTTGAAATAAAACCATATTTAAATAGTGATTTTAGTTTATTTCAAAAATTAGTTAATTCTTTTCAAGAATATTATAACAATTCTAAACCACATAAATCATTAGGGTTAATGACTCCTATGGATTATTTTGATAAACTTTTATTAGATGGAAAATAGTCCAAAATGTCTGTACTACCTTACATAATTATGTTATCAAATAATATTTATTCTAATATGTCTATTAATAAAGGTTTAAATGATGACAATAAAATATTGTTGCCTTATTATTTTGAACTAAAATCAAATCCAATACACCCTAATAAAGACGGAATTTGACAATTTAAAGATGCAAAAGTAATATTAAAATCTAATTATTTTGATTTTACAGATATTAATAATATTAAATTAAAAAATAATGATGTTAGTCAAAATCCATTATTCAAATTAGATGATAATCAATTTAATTGATTATCTATAACAAATGAACTAGAAAGTAATAATATTCCATCTTTAATTCCTGCTGATTGAACACTTGGTAATGGTGAATATGGTAAATATTTTACAAGAGTGATTATTGGAAAAATCAAAATTGAAAATGCATTAAATTTATATGGTTCAAATAAATCACAATTATTTTCAAAATTAGAATTTTATAAAGAAATTTCACAAATTGATAACAATAGTGAATTTGAATTACAAATAGAAAATCCGATTAATAACTTAAATCGGATTGAAATTAGTGGCATATTTGGTACTGGAAATTATGATTTAGTTTTAATTACAGATAAACAAGAAATAGAATTAAATAATATTAATTTATTTGATAAATATAACGAAAATATTTCTTATATAAATTTAGAAATTTAGATTATTTATAAAAATATCCGTCAGGATAATTACCATTTCATTTTATATCATCTTGATTTTTTGGATTAACTCCAAAATATAAATCTATTTTATATTCATCATTTCTTTTATGTTCGCAAATAGTTGCCCCCCCTATGTTCTTCATAATAATGGTCTAAATATTTTGGCAATCCATTATTTTGATAATATGTAACTGAACCTAATATTAAACCAATAGAACCAGCAGTTATTACAGCAAATGATAATGCTATTTTTTGGAAATTTGTTTTTATTCATGTTTTCATAATTTTATTTTCCTTTCATTATAATTTTAAATTTCCATTTTCAATGAAACTGGTTCTAAAGAATTTTGTTTTTCAGAAACATCTGCTAATAATTTTAAGTTTTCTAAATTATTATTAACAATTTTTTTGGGATAAAATAGTTTAGGATTAGAATTTAAATTTAATGATTTATTAGTATTTATTCTTAAACTTATTTCTTTGCTTTTTTGTATTGTACGGTCAAATACATCTTGATGTTTATTTATTCATTCAATAACTTTTTTATTTCCAAATTCATTATTTTCAAAAATATCATTTTTATAAATATCAATTATTTCTAGTATTTGTAAATTTGTATAATTTTTATTTCTTTTCATATTATAAATCTCCTTTTTTCCTTGATTTTACTTATAAATTGTACTATTTTTGATTATTTTTACAAGTGTGCTTTTAAATGCAAAATAACGCCTAAATCAAAGCCGTTTATTTTATGATACCTATAACTATTAATTACATGTTACTTGTTTGTTATATGACAAATGTGAAGATGGTTTTTTCACAGTATCATTATTTTACCCTTAATTATATTTTATGAAGTAAATAAGCTTATAAAATTAAAATATAAATAGTATTAAAAATCAATTTTATAAATTTTGCTATCTTGTGTTCCAAAATATAAAATATTACCTTTAAATACTAAACTATGAGCTATTGAACCTAAGTTAATAACATCAGTTTTATTTGACGTTCGAATTATATTAATTTTATAAATTTTGCTATCTTGTGTTCCAACATATAAATTATTACCGTTAAATGCTAAACTATGTGGTTGTGAATTTAAATTACTAATAAATATTTTATGGGGATTTGGTTTGGTAATATCAATTTTATAAATTTTGTTATCTTGTGTTCCAACATATAAATCATTACCATTAAATGCAATACTATTAGCTGTTGTTCCTAAATTAATAATTTCAGTTTTAGTGGGTATTATTTGTGTTATATCAATTTTATAAATTTTGTTATCTTGCGTTCCAACATATAAATCATTACCATTAAATGCAATACTATTAGCTGTTGTTCCTAAATTAATAATTTCAGTTTTAGTGGGTATTATTTTTGTTGTATCAACTTTATAAATTCTAGTATCTCATGTTGCTACATATAAGTCATTAATTTTAAATACTAAACTATTTGCCGTTGAACCTAAATTAATAATTTCAGTTTTAGTTGGTTTTATTTGTATTGTATTAATTTTATTAATATTTTTATTTTGTGTACTAATATATAAATCATCACTTTTAAATGCTAAACCATAGATTGTTGAACCTAAATTAATAATTTCAGTTTTATTTTTTTCTTTAGGTTCTTCTCCACCACCACAAGCAATAATGTTAGCACTTGTCGTTGTAGTTAAAATCATTGCTCCTAATAAACTTAGTATTTTTCTCATCTTAACACCCCTTATAAACTTTTCTATTACATATTGTAATCAATTTAAATATAAAAATTATATTAATACTTTTTTATACGGAAAATGTGAAGATACTTTTTTTGCAGTAGCATTATTTTAATCATAATTACATTTTTATATTGATTATAGTACATAATAAAAATAATTTATTAAAAAATTTATTTTTTGTATAAATTAAGAGATTAATTAAGAAATTTTTAAAAAAAAACAAATTAGGAGAGTTAAATATGAATTTTAATTATAAATGAAATTTTAGAGAACAAAATGCAAAAATTGATAAATTAATTTTAGAACATATAAAAAAGAAATGAGAAAAATGAGATTGAAGAATAAAAAATACAAGAGACAAAAAGAAATATAAAATTGTTGATTATCAATATCGAACAAGAAAAATAATGTATGGATTAGTAACTTATAAAAGAAGAATTTATGAATATTTTGATGAAAAATTACAAAAATGAGTTCGTGTTTGTTTAGTTGATGAATGACTAGAATTACCTAAATATAAAAGAATTGGTGAAGATATTGAACAAACTATTATTGAATATTTTGCTGATGGAAAAAGATATCATGATATTTGTGCTATTTGTAAAAAAGCTGGTATTAGTGTTAGTACTGTTCATAGAGTTTTTAAAAATTTAGAATTAATTGAAGCAAATCCAGTAAAAGTAAAATTAGAAAAAAATCAACCTATTTTTGTAGCAATTGATGATGGACATCGAAAATTTTGAAATTTTAAACGTAAGGGTATAAAACACTCTATGCGTTTAATAGTAACATATACAGATAATATTAATCACAAAGTACAAAATAAAAGAGTAAAAGCAATTATAAGACCAACAAAAACAAAAATTGGAGTTAAAAAAACTGCTGAATTTGTTAAAGAACATTGTCAAAAATTTTATGAAAATGTTGAACAATCAAAAATTATTATTTGTGGTGATAGTGCAGGATGAATTAAAGAAGTTGCTTATTATTTAGGTGCACAGTTTGTTTTAGATAAATTCCATTTAATTAGAACATTATATCTTGGTATAATGACTGGAAATAAAGGAAAATATTTAAAAGAATATAATCACTGTAAAAATTTAATTAATAATGGTAATTATGAACAATTAATTGATTATTTATATAAAGAATTAGATAATCATAAAAAATTAAAGAAAAAATATTTTAAAAATAATAAACAAGGTATTGAAAATCAAGGTAAGAAATGAAATATTGGTTGCTTTACAGAAACTAATATTTGACATGTTTTAAAAGAAATGCTTGGAAATAGAACATATAATATTTTAATTTATATTAAAATGGTTATTTTTAAATGTAATAAAATAAATACAGAGATACAATTATTATAAATTAAAATTTAACTTTTTTTTAAAAATCAAAATAGAATAAAACTTATTAAATGTATTTTAATAAGAATTTTTATTGTGTATAAATATTAAATTTATTTTTTAATTTTTTAGTAATTTTTAAAAATAAGTATTTAGTTGCAATATTTTTAAAAAAATTATATTATTTAAATACAATTACATAAAAATCCAAATTATTTCTTGTCTAAATTTATAATAAGACTATATGAATTAATTTATTCCGGATTTTTGACGATCTTCCAATCAAATCGTATTGCCAAACAAGAACATCAATTTATTGTTGAGGGCATAGTGCAAATGGATGAAATGTATCTTTCACATATGGGTTTTAAAAAACAAGGAAGATCTTTGATAAATAAAACATTAATTGTTGGGATTTATGAAAAAACAACCAATAATTTAATTGTGAAAGTAATCAAAAACTCAAAAAGTAAAAATCTTTTGCAGTTTGCAAGAAACCATATTTCTTCAAAGTGTGATGTACATACTGATTCTTGAAAAGGATATCGTGATTTCAAATCACTTTTCCCTAATCACAAAACAGTTAACCATCAAGATGGTTATGTTTCAAAAATTGGCGTAAATACCAATCAAATTGAATCAGTATGAAAACATATACGAAGAACATTTAAAACACATATCAAAGTTGCAAAACATCATGTTCATTTATATGCCAAAGAAGCTGCATATAAATTCAACAAGATACCTACTTTTGAAACTGTAATGCTATGTTTCATTTAAAAATGTGGGGAGAAGTCCGTAGATAGGCTTTTCTCAACATTTATGTGATAAAATTTAAATAGTACATAAAGGGAGAAAAGCCTTTTATTTTTTATTATTTAATTAAAAGTTTATGTTTAGATTAACTACTAAAATTTATTTTCTTCTTATTTTATAGTATGATTTACCTATAAACTTAATTTTTTATTATAAAGGAGAAATAATAATGAATGTACTAAAAACATATGAGATTTGAAAAAAACAAAACTTACCACAACACTTAAAAAAACAATTAACTACAATGTCTAAAAGTGAAATTGAAGATGCTTTTACTACAACTTTAGAATTTGGTACAGCTGGCATGCGTGGTATTACTGGAGTTGGTACCGGCAGAATTAATGAAATTATTATTATGAAAGCAACTGTCGCATTTATTCAATATTTAAAATCTGCCTTTTCTGAAAAAGACTTACTTCGTGGTGTTATTATTGCTCATGATAACCGTCACTTTTCAGCAGAATTTACAATGTTAACAGCAAAAACTTTAGCTAAACATAAAATTCCTGTTTTTTTATTTAAAAATAATGATTTAAGACCAACACCAGTACTTTCATATAGTATTAGAAAAATTAATGCTCTTGCTGGAATTGTTATTACGGCTAGTCATAATCCTCCTGAATATAATGGTTATAAAATTTATGATCAATATGGCTGTCAATTTCTTCCTAATGTTACCAATATAATTAGCAATAAAATGGAACAATTACCTGATGATTTTCAATTAACATTCGATTATGATACTAACCTAATTAAAGAAGTGCCTTCAACAGTAGAAGATAATTATCGTGATGATATTAAAAATTTACAGTTTTATCCACAAGTTAAAAATCGTAACTTTAAAATTGTATTTTCTAATCTACACGGTACTAGTCGTGAATGAGTTAAACCAATTTTAGAACAATGCGGTTATGATATTATTTTAGTAACAGAGCAAGCTAACTATGATCCTGATTTTAAAGGTGTAGTGTCGCCTAATCCCGAAGTAAAACCAACATTTGATTTAGCAATTAAACATGCTAAAAAACATGATGCACCATTAATTATTTTAAATGATCCTGATGCTGATCGCATTGGTATTGCTGTAAAACATAATAATGATTATGTATTATTAACAGGCAATGAAACAGCACCAATTTTATTAGAATATTTATTAAGCCATTATCAACTTAATAAAACAATGCCAAAAAATCCCGTTATGTACAATACATTTGTTACTTCAAATTTATCTGATATGATTGCTAAATCCTATGGATGTCAAGTCATTAAAACGTTAACTGGTTTTAAATGAATTGGTGCAGAAATGCTAAAAGAAAAAGCACGTAACATTAACTTTGTTTTTGGTTTTGAAGAAGCATATGGTTATGTTATTAAAGATATTACTCGTGACAAAGATGGTATTCAATCAGCAATTGTAGCAGCAGAAGCGGCTTGATATTATCAAAATTCACAAAAAACATTAGTTGATGTTTTAGAAAATATTTATCAAAAATTTGGATATTATTACTGTTATACTGTTAATCTTATTTTAAAAGGAAAAACAGGACAAAATACTATTAATAATATGTTAGAAACATTAAGAACTAGTAAAATACCAACACTTAATAATATTAAAACAATTAAAGTTGAAGATTATCAAACTGGTTTACATGGAATGCCATCGCAAAATTTACTAAAATTTTACTTCAGTGATGGTTCATGATTTGCTGTTAGACCTAGTGGAACTGAGCCAAAAATTAAATTCTATTTTGTTTGTGTTGATAAAACCATTAATGATGCACAATTAAAAATGAGAAAAATGTATGAAGAATTAGCTATCAAATATCTAAATATCAAAGATATAAAATGATAGAAAGGAACTAAAAAATGACTGTAATTAAAGATATTAAACCTAATAATGTTTTAAGTTTAGTAGTAATTATTAATCGAGTAATTCAAGGTGTTGCTTCTAACAATACTAATTATTTAAACTTACAATTACAAGATAAAACTGGGACAATTTCAGCAAGAATTTGAGACGTAAGCAAAGAAACTATGGAACAATTAACAATAGGACAAGTAATTAAAATTGAAGCAAATAGCATTAATTATAATAATGAAATACAACTAAAAATTAATAATTGAACTATTATTACTAATCCTAGTGAATATTATGATTTATTACTTACACAAGCACCAATTAATATTATTGAAGCATGAACTGAAATTAGTCAAACAATAAAGGAATTTAAAAATCCAATTTTAAAAAAAGTATTAATCCAATGTTTTAATAAAAAAAATATTGATGATTATAAAAAGTGACCAGCAGCAGTTAAAATGCATCATGCTGTTCAAAGCGGTTTATTATGACACTCAGTAACAATGCTAAGAATGGCAAAACAAGTAGTAGCACTTTATAATGATCGTAATATTAATAGTGAACTATTATATGCAGGAATCATTATGCATGATTATGGAAAAATGGTTGAATTAAATAATAATCCTATTAGTTCATATACACTATCAGGTAAAATGATTGGTCATATTTCATTAGGTGCAATGCAAGTTACACTTGCTTGTAAGGAATTAAATATTAACTTAGAGGAAGAAATCGTAGTTTTATTACAGCATCTAATATTAGCTAGTCATGGTAAATATGAATATGGCTCACCTGTCTTACCAAAAACAATAGAAGCTGAAATTTTACATCATTTAGATAACTTAGATGCAAAGATCTATGCAATTGATGAAGCATTGGTTAATATTAATGTTGGTGAATCAACTGCTCGTATTGCAAGTATTGAAAATAGAATGTTCTATAAACATCAAAATTTAAAAGAAAAAAAATAAAGATATTACCTGAATTTTTTTCATGATTTAAAATATATTTTAAATCATGAAAAAAATTAGTTCTATTTAAAAATACAAATTCCCTTTTAAATTAAAAAGGGAATTTGTATTTTTAAAATAACTTTTCAATTAATTTTAGTTAAGTTTCTAATTGTATAAAACTAAGTTATATTTATTCAAATAGGAAAGAAATAACCATCTTCTTCTTTTACACTACCATAAAAAATTATTATTAATGCTGGTTTCTTTGTTTCTTTATTTTCAAATCAATTATTAGAAACCGGCTTTTCATTTACATCATAAATTTCATTTTTATTTGTAAGTTTATTAAAATCAATTTTTTCCTTATACATACCTTTTAATATTGACTTAGTAATATATTCAAATTTTTTTTGGATTTTTTTTAAACTATCTGTAACATTTACAATTGCCTGCTGTTTATCTGATGTAGCAGGAGTTGAAGGATTTTCTGGTACTAATGAAGCGAATGGCAAAGTTGTCTTTGCAAAATAATTTTGCATATCAATATCTGAAATAATTGTTTGTTTACTTATATCAATCATTGTTGAACCTTGATAATTTGGATCATTTGAATTACTACTTATTTTGACAAATATTTTAGATACTTTTTCAAGTTCTTGTTTAATGTTTGTTATTTCTTCATTATTTTCGTTATAAAATTGAAGTTGATAACCAACAGCTAATGGTGTTGACTTAAATTCATCAAAACTATTTATATTACTAATTAATTCTTTATAACTTTTACTTGGATTAGCAATAATATCTAAACCAGTTAATTGAGTAATAGTACTTAAATCAGTTTTTTCAGATTGTTCTTTTATATTTATTTTAATTGGTGCTGTTGAACCTTGATAATTTGCATCATTAATATCTGCAGTAATAATTACATATAAATCTCCTGCTTTTTGATTTTGATTACTTACATCATTTTTTCCTTGTGCATCACTAAAATATTTAATTACAGGGTTAACTAACTTTGGATTTAAGTTTTTAACTTCTGTTGTATTATTTATTAATGTATCTAATTTTTTATTACTTTTATTAACATCTACAGTAATATTTGTTGTTAGTTTAGTAATTTTATCTTTTAATTCTATTTTTTGTGTTGTGTTATTATCACAAGCAACAACTGATAATGGTATTGGTGTTCATATTGTTAAGATCGATAATAATTTTACTAAGTTTTTCATTTTTTACCTCGCTTAAAAATAATAAGTTAATTTAAAAACCAATAAAGATTTTGAATTAATAATATATGAAAACCAAATATTTTACAATATAACTTTAATATGCAAAAATACTTGTAAATTAAGTTATTTTTTAAAAAATTTCTTTTCTTTTTTATATATTTTAAAATTATTTTTTAATTAAAAATGATAATTATCTATTACTAGTAAAGAAAATATGATATATAACTTCAATTATCAAGGTTGAATAGAATTTTTTATTAAACAGAAAGTAGAAGGAGTAGAAGAAAATGCCAAATGACATAACTGTACAATCAAGTAATTATACATTAACAAAATTAATAAGAACTGGAATAAGTCCATTATTAGCAATGATTGGTACATCGGCTTATTATGGTCAATTAATTGGTAATCCAATATTAGGTAGTATAAATGCTTTATTATTTTCTAAAAATTAGGAATTGACATTTGAAATTTAAATCAAATGCCAAATTTAAAAAGTAAACTATTAAATTCAAGTAAAAAAATAGCATTAGGATTAGGAACAATTGGTTTAGCGAATTATAGTAAATTTACTGAAACAATAAATCCTATCACCCCAACTACAACAACCACAGAAACTCCACCATGACCAGCATTAACATTATCAGTAACTAACAATAATGTTAATGAACAATCTTTAATGGATTGAGATACTTATATATCTTTAAATTCATATGGTATTGCAAATTTGATTGCTGGAATTACAGAATTAATATCAAGTAAATTTGAAACTATTAGAAAAATAGCCAATATGGCTACTGGTAGTTGTTTGATTAGTAGTGGTGTTGCTATGGATATTAATAATGATTTTAGTAATGCTTATGCAGTTCCAACTATTATTGCTGGTGCAAGTGAAATTATTCATAATTTATTACCAATGGAAACTAATCATCATGTTGAAGAAATGCAAGAAACAACATTTACTAGTGAAAATGCAAGATTAATTAATGATGTTATAGATAGAATATCACCAGTATATCGACCAACTACATATTATGACAGTTTATAAAGGAGGTGAAAAATAATGAATAAAGAAAAAGTAATTGAATATTATAATCATGAAATAAAAAACACATAAAGAAAGAATGGAACAATTAAATAAAGAAATTTCTTGTAAGGTAGTACAGACATTTTGGACTATTTTCCATCTAATAAAAGTTATCAAAATAATCCATAGGAGTCATTAACCCTAATGATTTATGTGGTTTAGAATTGTTATAATATTCTTGAAAAGAATTAACTAATTTTTGAAATAAACTAAAATCACTATTTAAATATGGTTTTATTTCAAATAAATTACTTCAATTTCTATGAAATCTTTCAATCTTACCATTACTCTGTGGTGATCTAAACGGTGTAGTTTCATGAACTATACCTTTTTTATTACAAAAATTTGTAAATCAACGATTCCTTTGTGGTTTTCCACAAGATGTATTAACATATTGACTACCATTATCAGTTCTAATTCTTTTAATTTTAATTCCCAATTTTTCATAAAAATTTAAAGCATTTTTAGTAGCATTTACAATATCTCTGGTTTGTGCTTGTTCAGATGGATAACAATAAGTAATTCGAGTTTTTTCATCAATAAAATCAATAATATATCATCTTTTACTTCCTGTTATATAATCTGATACTACTTTAATATCAGTTTGCAATAATCCACTTTCTTTTACTTCATATCTCAAATGTTTTTTTCTTAATAGTTTTTTGTGAATAAAAACCAAAACGTTTTAATCAACGATATATAGTTTTAACCGAAGGTTTTGGCAAAAAATTAAACCTAATATCATCAATATGTCTTATTAAATAACAAAATTGAAAAGCACCTATACCAAACTCTTCTTTATACTGAACAAAATAGTTTATAAATTTTTCTGATAATTCCAAATTATACAAATATTTAATATTTTTAGGTTTTGTTGATTTAAATAATAATTCTTCAAAAGGTTTATTTTTGTAGAAAATATCATAAAAACGTTTAGCTCAATAATAAAAAGTTTGCTTTGGCATATGTAATTGAGAAATTATTTCTTTACAAGAATTTTTATTTTTAAAAATAAAACAAAATTTTCTAAATTTACGATAATAAATATTAACTTTATTAATATTTTTATCATTTTTATAATTTTCTACAAACTTGTTAAATTTATAATCAAATTTAGTAAAATCAGCACTATTAATTAAATATGGCTTTTCTCCCTTTATGTACTATTTTTAAATTTTATCACATAAATGTTGAGAAAAGCCTATCTACGGACTTCTCCCCACATTTTTAAATGAAACATAGCATTACAGTTTCAAAAATAGGTATCTTGTTGAATTTATATGCAGCTTCTTTGGCATATAAATGAACATGATGTTTTGCAACTTTGATATGTGTTTTAAATGTTCTTCGTATATGTTTTCATACTGATTCAATTTGATTGGTATTTACGCCAATTTTTGAAACATAACCATCTTGATGGTTAACTGTTTTGTGATTAGGGAAAAGTGATTTGAAATCACGATATCCTTTTCAAGAATCAGTATGTACATCACACTTTGAAGAAATATGGTTTCTTGCAAACTGCAAAAGATTTTTACTTTTTGCGTTTTTGATTACTTTCACAATTAAATTATTGGTTGTTTTTTCATAAATCCCAACAATTAATGTTTTATTTATCAAAGATCTTCCTTGTTTTTTAAAACCCATATGTGAAAGATACATTTCATCCATTTGCACTATGCCCTCAACAATAAATTGATGTTCTTGTTTGGCAATACGATTTCTGATTTCATGACCCATTCTTCAAGCAGTTTTCAAAGTCACACCCAATTCTTTTGCAACATCAGTTGATGTAATTCCATGTTTGGTGTTTATTCATCTAAAGATGAGATAAAATCAAAATCTCAAAGGTGTTTGTGACTTGTAAAAAATGGTGCCATGAAGAATACTAAATGTTTGATGACATTTCAAACATCTTATTCTTCTTAAATTAGAAGTATTCAAACTTGTTCAAGAACACATGATACATTTGTTTTTCTTCAAACTTGCTATATATTTTAAACAATCCTGTTCTGTTTGAAAAGCATTGTTGAACTCATTCAATTTCATTGTTTCCTCCACAAGTACATGTGGGGAGAAGTCCGTTAAATATTTCATTTTAAACTACACCTCAACTAATAATATAAAGTTATAAAAACTTTTATTAGTCCAAAAAGTGTGTCTAATCTACACAATATTTATTGTTAATTTGATTTTTTATTTTCTTTAATTTATCATCAAAAAGAGCAAACAAATAGATTCACTAATATTTATAGTCAAATTAATTTAACAATATACATAACTATTACTGCCCTTATTTTTTGAGTGGGGATATTTATTGATAGTGTTTCAAAGTTAGATTTAGAACTTAATTGATTTTGAAAATTGAATAATTTATCTTTATTTTGTTCCTTTTTAGATCATTTAGTATCACCAATATTGATGATTACTTTTTTAATTTTAACGTTTAGAAAAAATAAATTTAATATCAATATTAAAAAACAATTTATATTAGTAGTTATTTATCCAATTATTTATCTAACTTATATTTATATTAGAGCCAGTATTTTGCAAGCAAATGATGTTAAATTTTATTTATCCTTATAATATTTTCAACTTTAATTATTCAATTATTGGAATTCCATTATGAATTAATAGTATCTTAGTTATAATGTTAATTATTGGTAGTATTATTAATACTACATTATTTTATTTGTGAATTAATAAATTTTATTATAAAACAATTAAAGAACAAATAATAATGCAAATAAAGTAATATTTCTGTTAAATCTTAACAATAAATATTAAGCTGATTCATGGTAAAATATAAATATATATTTTAAAATAGGTGAGGTAAGATGGCATTCTTAAAAAGAATTGAAGCATATGGTTTTAAGTCATTTGCAGAGCCTTTAACAATAGAATTTGATACTAATATTGTAGGTATTGTTGGTCCTAATGGTTCTGGAAAGTCTAATATTAATGATGCTATTCGTTGAGTTTTAGGTGAACAATCAGTTAAATCATTACGTGGTGAAAATAGTGAAGATATAATTTTTAATGGTGCTAAAGGTAAACAACCATTAAATAGTGCTCAAGTTACTTTAGTTTTTGATAATACTAATAAAATATTTAAAGTTGATTTTAATGAAGTACAAATTACTAGAAAAACTTTTCGTAATAGTTCAGAAAATGAATATTACATTAATAAAGCTCGTGTTCGTTTAAAAGATGTACAAGAAATTATTATGGGTACAGGTTTAGCTAAAGGTTCACTTGCAATTATTAGTCAAGGTAATGTTTCACAATTTGCTGATTCTAAACCAGAAGAAAGAAGAACTTTATTTGAAGAGGCTGCGGGTGTTTCAAAATACAAAAAGAGGAAAGAAGAGTCATTACGTAAATTAGAGCGTACTAATGAAAATTTAGTTCGAGTTAATGATATTATTAGTGAAATAAGTAGAAAAATTGAACCATTAGCAAAACAAGCACAGAAAGCTAAAACTTATGTTGAATTACGTGATAATTTAAAAAAATATGAAATTACTATTATTGTTAAAGATTTGGAGACATATCATAATCAATTAAAACTTACAACAGTCAGTATAAATGATAATGAAATTTTACAACAACAACTTAATTTAAGTATTAGTAAGAATGAACAACAATTAAAATTTTTAAAAAATAAAAGTTATGATTTAGACAAAAACATTAATAGTTTAGAAATGAATTTATCTAATATTAATAGTTTATTGCAAGTTTTAGAACAACAAAAATCGTTAATGAAAACAAAACAAAGTGAAATAAAAGATCAAACAGAAGTTGAAAAATTAAAAAATGAAATTGAAACTTTGCTTACTATTATTGAACAAAAAACTTTTTTGCAAAAAAAAGAACAAGAAAATTTTGATAAAATTAATAATTTATTTGAAGAGCTAAATGTTCAACATCAAGATTTAATTTTAGGACAAAATAATATTCATCGTGGTTTAGGCGAAAAAAAAGCACAATTAGAATCGGTAATTAATTATCAACAACGACAAAATCAAAAATATTTGGGTGTTCAAACAATTTTAAATAATAAAAATAAACTATATGGCATCATTGGAGTAGTGAGTGATTTAATTTCGGTGCCCGATCTTTATAGTGAAGCGATTGTTAAAGTATTGGGCAATACTTTAAAAAACATTGTTACGGCGACTAACAAAGATGCAACCAAGGCTGTTGAATTTTTAAAACAAAATAAAGCGGGAATTGCCACTTTTTTACCTTTAAATTCAATTCAAGTTCGAACAGCGACTAAAGAAGATGAAATTATTGCTAATAGTAAATCGGGTTATTTAAGTTTTGCTCATCATTTAGTTACAGCAGTTGATAATAGAATTCAGCCGATTATTAATTTTCTTTTAGGTCGTACTATTATTTGTGAAGACTTAGAAAGCGCAAGAGTTATTTCACAATTAATTGCTGCTAAATACCAATGTGTAACTTTAGATGGTCAATTAATTAAAGCTGGTGGTGCTATTGTTGGAGGTTATCAACATCAAAATAGTATTAATGTTTTTAAAGAAAAGTTAATAGTTTCTGAATTAAAAGAAGAAATTAAATCATTAGAACAACAATTAGTTAATATAAATGTCCAAAGAACAAGTATTGAAAGTGAATTAAATAATTATCAAGGTCAAAAGTTGACAATTACTTTAACAATAAATAAATTGATTAGTGAAATTAGTGATATCACTAATCAATCACAATTATTAACTACTCAATATCAAACATTAACTGGTAAAAAATTAGATATTGATACTACAAACCAATTAAATGATATTTTTATTCAATATGAAAATTCTAAATATGATCAAGCAACAATAAAAAGTCAACTACAATTAATTCGTAAACAGAAACATCAATTATTAGAACAAATGCAAAGTTTAGAAAATGAATTATATAGTTTAAATCAAGAACATTTTATGGCTAGTGATAAATTAAATAATCAAAAACTTGAACAAGTAAAAATAGAGTCAAAAGTAGAACAACATTTAAGACGTTTAGTTGAAACTTATAATTTAACTTATGAATATGCTAGAGAACATTATAGTGAACCATTAGCAGATGAGCAACAAGCACGTAATTTGGTACAACAATTACGTAGTGAGATTGAAGATTTAGGATTTGTAAATATTAATGCTATTGAAGAATTTGAAAATGAAAATGAACGTTATTTACGTTTAAAAACTAAACATGATGAATTGCAATTAGCATCACAATCGTTGTTAACAGCCATTGATGAAATGGATAATGTTATGGTAACGCAATTTGATGAAACAATCAAAGCTATTAATATGGTATTGCCCGAAACATTTCAAACTTTATTTGGTGGAGGAACTTGTAGTTTACGATATACATCACCTGATGATATTTTAAATACAGGTGTGGAAGTGCTTGCTAATCCTCCTGGTAAAAGAATTATTAATTTAAACTTATTATCAGGTGGTGAAAAATCATTAGTTGCATTAGCGGTATTATTTGCTATTTTAAAAGTCAAGCCGTTGCCATTGACAATATTAGATGAGGTTGAAGCACCATTGGATCCAGCAAATTTAGAGCGTTTTGCTAGATATGTTCGTAGTTTTTCACAATATACACAATTTATTATTGTTACTCATCGTCCAGGCACAATGGAAAATTGTGATGTATTATATGGTACAACTATGCAAAATCAGGGAATTACTAAAATGATAGCAATTAAATTAGCAGATGCTAAGAAAATTATTGAAAGTGATAAATTAACGAAAAATGTTAATTATGTCGTTTAATTAAAAAAGTAGTTATTACTACTTTTTTATGTTAAATTTAAATTAATCTATAATAGAAAGATGTAAAATTAAATGGCAGATTTAAAAGATTGTTTAGACAAAAATGTAGAAGAAAACATTAAGTTTATTAGTTCAAAAATAATTGAAAAGAAAGCAATATTATTTTTAGGAGCAGGTTTTTCTGCAAATTTTGGTTTTCCTTTATGAAAAAAATTATTAAGTTCTATTATTGAAAAAATAGAGAATGAATTTCAAAATTTAGATAGTTATTGTATAAAAGAACTTAATAATTTGAAGAGTATGGTTCAAAATAACTTTGATCTTTCAAGAATTTTGGATAATTTAAAAAATTTATTACATACAAAAGAGATAAAAAATGGCGAAAGTGCTTTTTTATAGAAGAATATAATAGTAAACTTGATATTGATATAGTAAAAAAGGAAATTGATAGCAAAAAAAAGAAATTTTAGAATTAATAAATAATAATTTTGATAAAATAATTACTACAAATTATGACAATATTTTTGCTTGAAATGAATTAGAAAAGCCTAAACAATATATAAAAAAATGAATTAATAATATTGAAGAATTAAATGATAAAGTATATCCAATTCATGGTTCAATAACTGGAATTAAAGAAAAATCAAATGAAACAAGTGAACATAAAGTTGATAATTTGAATAAAAAAGGTAAAAAAATAGAATTTATAGATACTTATGAAAGTTTTATTAAGAATTGAATTATTGAAAATTTTACAGAATCATTTAAAAAAATAATAGAAGACGCAGTAAATAAAAATTATACATTTATTTTTTTAGGTTATAGTTTTGAAGATCAGTTTGTGACCAATAGTTTGGCGGCTTTTATTTTAGAAAAAACAAAAGTTAAAACATTAGAGAATAAAAATTTTGTTTTATTATTTAATGACTATGAAGAACAAAAAAATAAATGTGATTTTTGTGACAAGTGTAAAGTTAATGTTCCAGTGGTATTGTCCACTAAATACGTTAAATGTGACAAGAAGCCAGCATTAGATTCTAAACTTTATGGAATAGCGTATATTAAATTTAGTAAGATTTTTAATAGTGAAGAATGTATAAATTTATTTGAAATTATTAAAAAATTTCGGAGCATATCGATGTTGTCTATAACATTCATTTATTGTCTTTAAATTATAAGTTAGACGAGAATAATTTAGACTTCAATATGCAATTGTATGTTAATCTTAACACTTGCAAAATATTAGTCAATAAAAATGCTTACTTTTATAATTCAAAAATTCTTATTAAAGTAAACTTTAATAAGTTTTATTTTATTGTTAGTTATTTTTAATGAATTTTAATTTTAATTTTATAATAATTGTATTGCTATATTTATTTTATAGCATTTGAAATTAACCATTTTTGTGTACATATCAATGTTATAGGTTCTATCTTTAATCATATGCTTTAAAATTTGTTTAATATTAGTTTCTGTAAAGCAACCAATATTTTCAACTAATGATTGGTTTAATACACCATCTTTGGCATTAATAAAATAACCAACTTTTAATTTTGAATATTTTAAAGTTAATGTTTGTAAAAAATCAATTAATTCATAATATTGCCCTTTTGCAAATAAATTTTGTCCATATTCATAATGTAATTTAGCAATTTGATTTTTTCTTCTTCCAACCATTATTCCAAGAAATAAAACATGAAAAGCATGGAATTTATCTAAAATAAATTTAGCATTTAAAATTGTAGCAGTTTTTCTAATTCATTTTGCACTATCTCCACAAACTACTAAATTTGCTTGGTCAAAATTTTCAAAATATAAATTACCATATTTTTCAATTAATTGTGCTGTTTTTTCTGCACCAATTTCTGTTTTTGATACTCTTATTTTACAAACTGCTCTTTTATTAATTAATTTGCCATTTTTCTTTTTACCAGTACAAAATATTATTAATCGCATAGAACATTTTTTACAATTTTTAGTATTATGTTTTTCATTAAACTTAAATTTTCGATGTCCATCATCAATATTTATGTATAAAGTTTGATTTGGTTGTAATACTATTTTAGGGATATTAGCTTTTGGTAATTTAAATTTTTGATATGTTCTACAAACAGCACTAGTGCTTATTAAATCTTCAATAAATGTATCACAAACATCACGATATTTTTTACCATCAGCAAAATGTTTTAAAATTTGTTTAATAACATCAGGTGCAAGTTTGCTATATTTTTTAACCCCAAGATAATTATCTAGCATTGAAATAAATTCAATTTTTTGTGTTTTTGGGTTATAATATGTACAAATACGTCGCTTATAAATTAATAGGCCTTTTTTGTTTTTAATTTTCTTTTTCTAAATCTACATGGTTTATATACAGATTTATCACATTCATTTCATAGTTGCTCATCTATTTTTGCAAATAATTCTTCTGTTTGTTTTAAATTTAATTCATCTTGATTAAAGTAATGTTTGTCTCAATCAAAATGATTAGGAAATGGTAATCTTAACATTTTTAATGTTCCTTTCTAATTTTGGTTGTTAATAATTAAATTGTAATTTATTTTAAAATTTAGGAGATAATATGACTTTTATTAATAGTTACGTACAATTAAATAAAAAATATGACCTTAATTTTAGTGATAATAATTTTGGTTTTACTTGAGAAATTTTTAAAGATTTTGTTGGTGAACAATGAGCAGAATTTTTTACTACCAACTGTTTTTATCGTTTTGTACCAACTGCAAGATTAACGCGTAAAACATGAAACTGTTTAGCGTTTGATTTATTTATTTGTTGTAATTTTAGTGATAGTAGTGTTCAAGAAGTAAGACGTTATGAAAATACTCATAATGAAACTACAGTTGGTTCTTTACTTGATGTTTGTCAATATTTAGCAGATAAATATGATATTCACTTATCCCCAAATAATCCACATGGTATTAAGTGAAAAATAACCAAAGATGGTGGTTGTATTATCTTTCCTAATAACCAGCAAATTGACTTTATTGGTTATGCAAATGGTAATAAAATTTTTGGAAAATCAGTTGGTGGTTCAAGTTATTTATGTTCAAGAACTGATGAAATAATTATGACTGAAGAAAAAGAAACTTTAAGTGAAAAACAATTAACTCAACGTTATGAACGTTTAAAATTATCAATGTTTCGTAGTAATCGTATTAAAGTTTCAAATAAGCCAATTCAAGAATGAAGTTGAACATTTACAGATAGAAATATATTTAGTCCAACCTATGGTAAACAAATTACTCGTTATTTTTATAAAAATCACTTTATTGCTTTTACTTGCAATCCCTATGATAAATACCACCCATTTTATTTGCTTTATTGTACACCATACTTACCATTAAATAATAAAGTAATAGATACTCTTAAAAAGATTGGTAAAGTTTATTATGAAGATAATGAAGCATTTAGTGGTTTAGGATTATTTATTTTAAGATTTACTTTACTTCCGTTTTGACATAAATTAGAACCAGTAACTCAAAAATTAATTTTAGAATTAAAAAAGAAAAATCCCGATGAATTTAATACTGTTTATTATGGTTTTGAATTTTTAGATAGTGATGCAACAGTTTTTCCATTTCAAAAAACATTAAAATATTGACAAACATATGATTTACAAGAATTTTATAATCAAGAAAAAAATATGTATAAATTTGATTTTTATTCAGTTGGTGTTGATTGAGCAACTGGACATAAAGACCATACTGTATTTATGGTAGTTGGATTTAAAGAATATAATAATACTGGTTATTATGATGCTTATATTATTTGTGAATTAGTAGTTACTCCAAATGACTTTATAAATGAAAATGAAAAAATTAATGCTTATGTAAATGAAATTTTAGGCTTAATGGATAATTTTGAAAATTTTGAACAAACCGTTTATTTTTATGATGATAAAGCAAGAACAGCTATTGATTGATTAAGCCAAAAATTAATAGATGAACATAGTATTATTTTAATAACACAAACTGCTATTAAACATGCTTCAAATTTAAATCAAGAAGCAGGATTAACTAATAGAGTATTTTGAATGAGAAATATTATGAGTTATGGAAACTTTTATGCTAATAAAGATGATTTACCAAAAACTACTCAATGTTTAGAAAAATTACGTTATGATGAAACAAAAACTAACATTCCAGACAAAAATATGTATCAAGACCCTTATGATGCGTTGTTTTATGCCCTATATCCATACAAAAACATAATTAGGGGTAAAAATAATGCTATTGTGAAAAAAAGCATCTTCACATTTGCTATATAATAAACAAGTATAATATCATTAATAGTAATAGGTATCACAAAATAAACTCCTTTAATTTAGGCGTTATTTTTCATTTAAAAGCATACTTGTAAAAATAATAAAAAATAAGTACAATTTAGAAGAAAAATTAAAGAAAATAAAGGAGTAATTGCAAACATGAGTGAATTTCATACAAAAGAATTGGAAAAATCTATTAAAGATTTTAAGAAAACTATAGAAAATTCCTATGCAGAAGTATCTTTTTTAGAAAAGAAAAAAATTATAAATTTTGATTTTTATGATTTAAATAATAAAGAAATAGATTATAAAATAGAAACACAAAAAGATATAATTGATTGTTTTAGTAAAAAAATAAGAAAAAATAATGAATTATTATTTAAAATTTAATTTTAAAAAAGTACCACCTTTTTTAAAAACAGATATAAATAGTAATGATAATAAAATAGAAAAATCTAAACTAATTAATGCTAAAACAGGTAAAAAAATAAAACTATAAATACTTTTATACAAGGAGCAAATTATTATGAAAACATGAATAAAAACAAATTTAAGTAAAATAACATTAGCATTAGCACTAACTGGTGCTACAACCGGAACAATAGGATTAATCATGGGGGGGTGCTTACCCATGAAAATACTAAACTTGATCATTATTTAACAGAAGATGGAAAAGCTATATATGGGGCTAGTATCATATGATGAAATAAAGCAATAAGCCCGAATAAAACCGATTTATATTTTGCTTGAAAACCAACTAATAAAGAAGACATAAAATGAGATGGCACTTATACTTCTGGATATTTTAACAAATAATCTAAATTTCTAAATTAATATAAGAAATATTTTCATTATAGTTATCAAATAAATTAATATTAGTTAAATTTATTTCTTGATTATCTGTTATTAAGATTAAATTGTAATTACCAGCACCAAATATACCACTAATTTCAATCCGGTTTAAATTATTAATTGGATTTTCAATTTGTAATTCAAATTCACTATTATTATCAATTTGTGAAATTTCTTTATAAAATTCTAATTTAGAAAATAATTGTGATTTATTTGAACCATACAAATTTAAGGCATTTTCGATTTTATTATTACTAATAATTGTTTTTGTAAAGTATTTACCATATTCACCATTACCTAATGTTCAATCAGCAGGAATTAATGACGGTATATTATTGCTTTCTAATTCATTTGTGATTGATAATCAATTAAATTGATTATCATCTAATTTAAATAATTCATTTTGGCTAATGTCATTATTTTTTAATTTAATGTTATTAACATCTGTGAAATCAAAATATTCAGATTTTAATATAACCTTTATATCTTTAAATTCTCAAACTTCACCAACATCAGTATGTATAGGATTTGACTTTAATTCAAAATAATATGGTAATAAAATTTTATTATCATCATTTAACCCCTTATTAATAGACATATTTGAATAAATATTATTTGATATCATGATTATTAATTGTTTAAAGATTTTTACTTGTTCTAAATTTATATAATTTGGGTAATCTAATTTTCATTTTTTAAATAAATTAGTAATAACATCATCAGGTTTTTGACCTTCAAATTTTTGTCTTAATTCTGCTATTTTATTTTTAGGATTACCATTTTCATATTTTGCACCGTCAAAATTACGATTATAATTATATGTATAAGTTAACATATCTAGTAATACTTTTTGTAAACTATCAATTGGTGGTCTATCTTTTATTTCTATTTCAACATCATGAAATTTATCAGTTGTAGAAATAAATAAATTATAGTTACCTGCTAAAAATCATGATTCTAATTTTTTATCTTTTAATTCTAATTCATCAGATAATGGTCATACGTGTAAATTTTTAGAAACATCATAACCTAATTTTGCATTAGTAACTCTTGCATTATTAATAATTTCTTTTCTTGTTTCTTTACCACCACCAATAGCAATTAAATCTAAAACTGATTTTTCTTTAACAATAAATTGCTTTGCTAACTTTCATGGTAATATTTGTTCACTAAATCACTGTTCTAATATTCTAACTTTTGGTTGAGTTTCAATAGGCATTGATAATAGCGCAAATGCTATCTTATCCTTAACAAATAATTTAGGATATACTTCCATATTGTCAACTTCACCAAGTACCTTTATATTGCCAAAAATCATGCTTCTAGGGGCTTTAATTTTTAAACCAGTTACTTTGGTATCTTTCTCTAATGGTTTTTGTAATTTAATAATAATTGGATAACCATCTCTTGTTTTAAAATCTTTAATTTTAATAATAGTTATACTTTTAGTACTTCTAGTTTTTGGATTTTGATAAGGTTGTGAATAATTATTAATGATATATAAATTATCAATATTATTTTCAGTTAATGGTTCATTAATAGATACTGCATATAATTTAAATTGATTTAATAAATTTATTTGGGAGATTGTCAAAAATCCGGAATAAATTAATTCATATAGTCTTATTATAAATTTAGACAAGAAATAATTTGGATTTTTATGAAATTGTATTTAAATAATATAATTTTTTTAAATTTATTGCAACTAAAATACTTATTTTTAAAAATTACTAAAAAATTAAAAAATAAATTTAATATTTATACACAACAAAAATTCTGGGAGATTGTTAAAAATCCGGAATAAATTACTTCATACACAGTCTTATTATGTTTAGACAAGAAATAATTTGGATTTTTATGAAATTGTATTTAAATAACGGACTTCTCCCCACATGTACTTGTGGAGGAAACAATGAAATTGAATGAGTTCAACAATGCTTTTCAAACAGAACAGGATTGTTTAAAATATATAGCAAGTTTGAAGAAAAACAAATGTATCATGTGTTCTTGAACAAGTTTGAATACTTCTAATTTAAGAAGAATAAGATGTTTGAAATGTCATCAAACATTTAGTATTCTTCATTGCACCATTTTTTACAAGTCACAAACACCTTTGAGATTTTGATTTTATCTCATCTTTAGATGAATAAACAGCAAACATGGAATTACATCAACTGATGTTGCAAAAGAATTGGGTGTGACTTTGAAAACTGCTTGAAGAATGGGTCATGAAATCAGAAATCGTATTGCCAAACAAGAACATCAATTTATTGTTGAGGGCATAGTGCAAATGGATGAAATGTATCTTTCACATATGGGTTTTAAAAAACAAGGAAGATCTTTGATAAATAAAACATTAATTGTTGGGATTTATGAAAAAACAACCAATAATTTAATTGTGAAAGTAATCAAAAACGCAAAAAGTAAAAATCTTTTGCAGTTTGCAAGAAACCATATTTCTTCAAAGTGTGATGTACATACTGATTATTGAAAAGGATATCGTGATTTCAAATCACTTTTCCCTAATCACAAAACAGTTAACCATCAAGATGGTTATGTTTCAAAAATTGGCGTAAATACCAATCAAATTGAATCAGTATGAAAACATATACGAAGAACATTTAAAACACATATCAAAGTTGCAAAACATCATGTTCATTTATATGCCAAAGAAGCTGCATATAAATTCAACAAGATACCTACTTTTGAAACTGTAATGCTATGTTTCATTTAAAAATGTGGGGAGAAGTCCGTAGTTAGGCTTTTCTCAACATTTATGTGATAAAATTTAAAAATAGTACATAAAGGGAGAAAAGCCTTAAATAATATAATTTTTTTAAATTTATTGCAACTAAAATACTTATAATTAAGTTTACTAAGTGCTAAAATTTTAAAGTAAAATTAAGGAGAATTTAAAAATGAAAATTAAAGTACTTAAAAAATTACAGTTAATAACTGTATTACTGTTTATTTTAACTATTTTAATTATTATTGCAGAATTATTATTACTAGGTTTATTTCATGGAAAAGAAGTAGTAACTATTAAAAGTAATCATTTAGTTAAAAATATAAAACCTTTAATATATGAATATAATGGTTTTACTTTATGAAGTAAATATAGTTGATATTACATATTAACTAATAACAATATTTGCCTTAATAATTTTGGAAGTTATTATATTATTCATAATTCTTATAATTATTCTTTATTATGGTTAAAAATTGCAATTATTTTTTTTACAATTGTAGTTCCAATTTTTATTTCTATAATTTTGTCATTAACATTCTTCATTATTGGTTTAAAAAGGAAAATAAAAAATAATAATTTTTGAGATGCTATTGCAAATTGTGAAATAATAAATAATTATTACATTCATTAAATTATGTTTCAAAGTTTATCTTATTACATTTAAAAATAACCATTTTAATGTAAATTAAAATACGGACTTCTCCCCACATGTACTTGTGGAGGAAACAATGAAATTGAATGAGTTCAACAATGCTTTTCAAACAGAACAGGATTGTTTAAAATATATAGCAAGTTTGAAGAAAAACAAATGTATCATGTGTTCTTGAACAAGTTTGAATACTTCTAATCTAAGAAGAATAAGATGTTTGAAATGTCATCAAACATTTAGTATTCTTCATGGCACCATTTTTTACAAGTCACAAACACCTTTGAGATTTTGATTTTATCTCATCTTTAGATGAATAAACACCAAACATGGAATTACATCAACTGATGTTGCAAAAGAATTGGGTGTGACTTTGAAAACTGCTTGAAGAATGGGTCATGAAATCAGAAATCGTATTGCCAAACAAGAACATCAATTTATTGTTGAGGGCATAGTGCAAATGGATGAAATGTATCTTTCACATATGGGTTTTAAAAAACAAGGAAGATCTTTGATAAATAAAACATTAATTGTTGGGATTTATGAAAAAACAACCAATAATTTAATTGTGAAAGTAATCAAAAACGCAAAAAGTAAAAATCTTTTGCAGTTTGCAAGAAACCATATTTCTTCAAAGTGTGATGTACATACTGATTCTTGAAAAGGATATCGTGATTTCAAATCACTTTTCCCTAATCACAAAACAGTTAACCATCAAGATGGTTATGTTTCAAAAATTGGCGTAAATACCAATCAAATTGAATCAGTATGAAAACATATACGAAGAACATTTAAAACACATATCAAAGTTGCAAAACATCATGTTCATTTATATGCCAAAGAAGCTGCATATAAATTCAACAAGATACCTACTTTTGAAACTGTAATGCTATGTTTCCTTTAAAAATGTGGGGAGAAGTCCGTAGATAGGCTTTTCTCAGCATTTATGTGATAAAATTTAAAAATAGTACATAAAGGGAGAAAAGCCTTAAAATATTATATGTTCTATTACCAAGCATTTCCTTTAAAACATGTCAAATATTTGTTTCAGTAAAGCAACCAATATTTCATTTAGCACCTTGATTTTCAATACCTTGTTTATTATTTTTAAAATACTGTTTCTTTAATTTTTTATGATTATCTAATTGGTTATATAAATAGTTAATTAATTGTTCATATTGACCATTATTAATTAAATTTTTACAATGATTATATTCTTCTAAATATTTTTCTTTATTTCCAACCATTATTCCAAGATATAATGTTCTAATTAAATGAAATTTATCTAAAACAAACTGTGCACCTAAATAATCTGCCAAATCTTTAATTCAGCCTGCACTATCACCACAAATAATAATTTTTGCTTGTTCAATGTTTTCATAAAATTTTTGGCAATGTTCTTTAACAAATTCAGCAGTTTTTTTAACTCCAATTTTTGTTTTTGTTGGTCTAATAATTGCTTTTACTCTTTCATTTTGTACTTTGTGATTAATATTATCTGTATATGTTACTATTAATCTCATAGAATGTTTTATACCTTTACGTTTAAAATTTCAAAATTTTCGATGTCCATCATCAATCGCTACAAAAATAGGTTGATTTTTTTCTAATTTTACTTTAACTGGGTTTGCTTCAAGTATTTCGAAATTTTTAAAAACTCTATGAACGCTACTAACACTAATACCTGCTTTTTTACAAATAGCACAAATATCACAATATCTTTTGCCATCTGCAAAATTTTCAATAATAGTATCTTCAATATCTTCACCAATTCTTTTATATTTAGGTAATTGTAGTATTTCATCAACTAAACAAACACGAATTCATTTTTGTAATTCTTCATTAAAATATTCATAAATTCTTCTTTTATATGTTACCATTCCATATAATGTTTTTCTTGTTCGATATTGATAATCAACAATTTTATATTTCTTTTTATCTCTTGTATTTTTTATTCTTCAATCTCATTTTTCTCATTTCTTTGTTATATGTTCTAAAATTAAATTATCAATTTTAGGATATTGTTCTTTATAAATTCATTTATAATTAAAATCCATATTATTCTCCTAACTATTTTTTAAAAATCTAAATTTATTGTAAATATTTTTAAAATATTAATTTACTTGTTTATTATATACATTTATAAGTTTAATTTTAAATAAAATAAAAATTATTTTAAAAAAATGATTTCATATTTTCCATATAAAAAACAATTTCAATATAATTAATAGTATAGGTATCATAAAATAAACGCCTTGTATTTAGACTTTATTTTGTGTTTAAAATGTATATTGAAAAAATAATAAAAATAAGTACAATTTAATAGTAAAATTAAAGAAAAAGGGGGATTTATGAGTAAAAAAAGATGCAAAACAAAAATAAAAATTAAAAAAGACAAAAAAGAAAATAAATTTAAAAATCAAATTAAAAATATTATTCTTTGCGATTGAGATAAATGTATTAAAAATTGAAAACGAAATAATAGAAGTACAAAATTTAGGAAATTTATATTTTTGCAACGAACATAAAATAAAATTTGATGAGGAAACACCAAAACTTCAAGATTATTTTACAGATAAAGAAATTGAACAAATGAAAAACAATCATTTTAAATCTAAAGAAGTAATTGAAAATTGCGAAAGAAAAAAATATAATAATAAATCTGATAATCATCTTCAAGTAGTATTAAAATTAAATGAAACAATATTAACTGATTACTTTTTTTGTAATGAACATACAAATGAATATAAAAATAAAATATGACGTGAACGATTAGAACAATTTAAAATAAGAGACGGTAACAAAAACGTAGGATATAATTACTTTTTAAACATTTCTTTAAAATTATAGACAAGTATATAGGGGCTTTGCCCCTAGTTGCTTCGCGACTCACCCCAGTGGCGTTTACGCCACGGCCAACCAACCAAGATTCTGGTTGGCTTCGACCAATAATATAGGTTTACTCTATTTTAACATCTTTCTTATTTTTCTTAGAATATTTATTTCTATAATAACAAGTACGGCATACAATATTTTCAGTTTCTTTCTTTTCAGTTTGTAATATATTATCCAACTTATCTAATCCTACTGCTCTAATATCATCAACAGTAAAATCTAATGCTTGTGATTGTTCATAGTCTTTAACAATACTTAATTCACTCTTTAAAGAATGAATATAATTTAAAGCACGACTATTATATCTTTGTAAATAATACCTAGGAAATCATAAACTAAAAGTCATAGTTTCACCACTATAACTAGGTGGTAATCCACCACGTTTAATTATTTTCTTAGTTTGTCTTTTAGATAAGACAACTTTATTATAGTCATCAGCATTAGTATAAATATTTAGTTTAAACTTAACTAAAAATAACAAAATACGCATTCTTTTAACTTGAACAATATACTCTACTTTTTCACGTGCTTGTTTTGGTATTCTATCTGGGTGTTGTTCAATCATATACATAATTCCATTAAAATTATGACCTATTAATTTACAAAACATTCCCAAACTTTCTTGTGTTTCTTTAAATTCGGGTGACAAATCATTACTATTAATTTTCAAACCTAACTCCTCTAAAACAACCATATCACACTCTTTAAAAGCATAATTACTATTTAATTGATTAAATTTAAAAACATCATCATAAGAACAGCAATAACTATATTCATTACGAACTTTAATAGGAATAGGACTTACTACTACCCTACCCGTATGTTTTTGTGCTAAACAACAAGCAAGAGCAGATTTACCAGTACGTGGTGGTGCTGAAATAATATAACTACCTACACGTTGTAATATTTTTATATTTTTTCTAGTTATTAAAAATGGATACAGCTTTATTAATAATAAAAATCCTAAAAGTAAATAACCATATCAAGGCATTATTTCAACTCCTAACCAACTAAAAATCCTACTGCTTTTAAAAATACTCATAAAGTTAAAACTTGTTCTAAACCACTAGTAAAATCAACATTTAAAACAGAACTAATAGTATCATCAAAAATACGTCTCAACAATCCGTCAAGTTTAGTAAAAAACTCTCTTAATGGTTCCACGGGTAAAACCTTACCAACAACACCATAAAGTACTCATCTAAAAGCATTACTCAAATGACCAAAAACATCATATCAACTAACACGTTCATACTCAGGATTAAAAGGACTATTTGGTGGGACTGGTGTTACTTTCTCACTTGAAAAAATATTAATTTGACCAAAATTTAACTGTGGTGAAAAAGTTGGTCTAGTTGATTCACCATGAACATCAAAAAATACTGTTAAATGTCTTAAATTTGGAACACGAATAGGCATAGTAACAAAATTATATAAGTCTTGTTGATAAATATCATTATCAACTTTACCTTTAAAAACATATTTTGTATCACCAACATTATCTAAAAAACTAAAAACAAAATTAGCAGTAAAAGTTTTAAAATATTCATATTCAAAATAAAACATAAAACCTTGAATATAAAAACTTAAAGGTTTATCAATTTCAAAATTTAACTGTGTTTGAAAATTTATAATACTTTTACCAGTATTAACAAAATTTAAATTATTAGTATTATTCTTTGCAACATAATTATGATTAAACATAATACGTGAAAATTCATCTAATTGTTTTCTATTAAAAGTATAAACACCAGTTCCCATATCTATCATTTGTGATGAAACACCAACTGTATCACTATAATAATAACATGTATAAATACCCTCACCATTTCCAATAAATTCACCACTAACTAATTTTAAATCCGGTTGGTCAACATCAAAATAAGCAGAATTTCAAGGAATGGTTGCTCAATCATCAAAATCATGATATTTAACATGTTTAACCATTTCTTTTGTAATATCATAATTAACAACATTAGGGTCATTTGAAGCAATTAAACTAGTCGGTGCTTGAACAGAAGTATTTACAACAAAAAATAATTTAGCAAACTTAAATCACATAATTATTTACCAAATAAACATTTTAAAATTCACCATGAACCATAAAATAAAACAAATCCAATAAAAAACTGTGTTCCATAAATTACTAAATTTCATAAAATAGTAGTAAAATCGTCAACTGGATTACCTATAAACATAGTTCAATAATCAACTATACATTGATGTATTTTATGTAGATTAGACACACTTTTTGGACTAATAAAAGTTTTTATAACTTTATATTATTAGTTGAGGTGTAGTTTAAAATGAAATATTTAATTAATAGTGCTGATTTTACTAAATTTGATTATAAATTTAACAAGTTTGTAGAAAAGTATAAAAATGATAAAAATATTAATAAAGTTAATATTTATTATCGTAAATTTAAAAAATTTTGTTTTTTATGTAAAAATAAAAATTCTTGTAAAGAAATAATTTCTCAATTACATATGCCAAAGCAAACTTTTTATTATTGAGCTAAACGTTTTTATGATATTTTCTACAAAAATAAACCTTTTGAAGAATTATTATTTAAATCAACAAAACCTAAAAATATTAAATATTTGTATAATTTGGAATTATCAGAAAAATTTATAAATTATTTTGTTCAGTATAAAGAAGAGTTTGGTATAGGTGCTTTTCAATTTTGTTATTTAATAAGAAATATTGATGATATTAGGTTTAATTTTTTGCCAAAACCTTCGGTTAAAACTATATATCGTTGATTAAAACGTTTTGGTTTTTATTCACAAAAAACTATTAAGAAAAAACATTTGAGATATGAAGTAAAAGAAACTGGATTATTGCAGACTGATATTAAAGTAGTATCAGATTATATAACAGGAAGTAAAAGATGATATATTATTGATTTTATTGATGAAAAAACTCGAATTACTTATTGTTATCCATCTGAACAAGCACAAACCAGAGATATTGTAAATGCTACTAAAAATGCTTTAAATTTTTATGAAAAATTGGGAATTAAAATTAAAAGAATTAGAACTGATAATGGTAGTCAATATGTTAATACATCTTGTGGAAAACCACAAAGGAATCGTTGATTTACAAATTTTTGTAATAAAAAAGGTATAGTTCATGAAACTACACCGTTTAGATCACCACAGAGTAATGGTAAGATTGAAAGATTTCATAGAAATTGAAGTAATTTATTTGAAATAAAACCATATTTAAATAGTGATTTTAGTTTATTTCAAAAATTAGTTAATTCTTTTCAAGAATATTATAACAATTCTAAACCACATAAATCATTAGGGTTAATGACTCCTATGGATTATTTTGATAAACTTTTATTAGATGGAAAATAGTCCAAAATGTCTGTACTACCTTACAACATTGATGTATTTTATTGTAAACTTCTAAAACACTCATATTTAACACCTACCCAAACAATGACCTAAAAACAAATTTAATAGTACGATAAATAAAATTAAAAAATACACCCAATACCAACCAAAAAGTTAAATTAAACAAAATATAAACTTCATTAGTAATATTTGGTTGATTTAAAAATATTTGAATATCTTTACTAGAAAATATAAAAATAAAATGCAATATACTAACTACAAAATTAGACATAATTAATCACCAATACCAAAATCACGAGTTGAACTACCAGTAAACTTATTACCACCAGCACCACCTTTAAACTTACTTTGTTGTTTATTTATTGTTTTTACTTTTTCAACATGTCTTTGATAATTCTTAGCAATTTGTTGACCAGTACCAACACCCAAAGAAACAGAACTTTTACCAATAAACTTAACAGCATATCCTAAACCTAATGTTGGCAACATTAATTCAGGTAAAATAACCCTAAATGCAAATCTAAGCAAAATCAAAAATATCATTAACGCACCTAAATTAAAACCTAAATCACCAAGTGGAAAACTAAAAAACTTCATAAAAATTGAAGCAAATAAATGCATAACTGTTGTAATAAAACGTATAAACATAATTTCACATCCTAATGTCTTGTAAATCTAAATAATCCCAAAATTAAATAAAATACAAAACTAACATTTATTGGGCGCATCACTTTAACCCTTGGATTCATAATTGGATAACAAAGAACGATATAACTATCGTTCTTTTTTTGTTAAAAGATTAAAACTTAATACCCTGTCGGAAGAAAAATAAATTACTGTTGGTTATAGACCTTCTTCTATCAGTATAAAAGGATTCTAATGTTAAGCAAATTAGAAAGTAACAGTATATCGCTTAATGTAATTATAGATTAATTTGAATAGCCTTATGATGGCTCAGTAAATACCCCATTAATCTAATTAACAAATTACATTTGTATTATTTAAAAAAATAGGGGGTTTATATATAAATACATACCTCGTTAGCAATATCATAACACAATAAATAAAATAAAGGAGAAAAATAAAAATGTCATACATTTATTTAATAAAATACAAAGTTAATTATACATATGAAACAAAATATAAAGTTTTTTGTACTTTTATAGATGCTAATAATTTTCATAGAAATTTGGAATGGCAACACTTTTTAGGACTATTTTTTTAGTAGACATTTGTGCTTGGTATTTGATGGGGGTTAAGTAGTTTAGAGTGCTGTGAATTCTTATGTTGTTATATCAGTTGATGTAATCAAATAATTCTAATTTTAATTGGATTAATGATGTAAAATTTCTATCATTAATAAATTCTGTCTTAAAAGTTTTGAGAAAGTTGCTTTAGCAACAGCATTATCATAAGGACAGCCTTTTTTGCTTAAAGAACGATTAATATTGAATCCTAATAAAAGTTTATCAATCATTTTATTGTTAAATTCATTGCCGCGATCACTATGAAATATTTCAATATCTTTTAAACAGCGATTTGATTGCATAAATGCTTGATTTACTAATGATGCATCTTTTCTATGCCCAATAATTCCGCGGTTAAATAGGTCAATTAATAAACAAATATAGTTTCATTTACCATTAACTTGAACATAAGTTAAATCACTAACAATAACTTCATTTTTAATTCTATTATTAAAGTTTCTATTAACAAGATTGGTTATTTGACTATCATTAACTTTATTATGATGATTTTTGAATGATAATTTAGTGTATTTTGATATTAAATTATGCTTATTCATAATTTCTTTAATTTTTCTGCGTGATAAATAAATTTCTTGGTTTGCTAGTATGACTTTTAATCTTCTTGCTCCATAAACTTCTTTATTTTCTTTAAAAGCACTAATAACAGCTTGTTCATAAATATTATTTTGTTTTTTTTCTTTTTTCTTTAAATTAAAATAATATGTTGATTTAGAGAGTTTTAAAAAACGACACATTGTGCGAATTTTATATTTAGATTTATTTTTAACAATAATTTCTATTTTCTACCTATTATTAGTGCTGCTTGCTTTAAAATATCATTTACCATTCGTAACTGTTTTAATTCTTTATTTGCTTGAATTAATTGTTTTTCTAAATCAGAAAGATTATCTTTAGTTTTAAAACTGCCTGAATTAGTAAAGGCTTTTCTCCCTTTATGTACTATTTTTAAATTTTATCACATAAATGCTGAGAAAAGCCTATCTACGGACTCCTCCCCACATTTTTAAATGAAACATAGCATTACAATTTCAAAAGTAGGTATCTTGTTGAATTTATATGCAGCTTCTTTGGCATATAAATGAACATGATGTTTTGCAACTTTGATATGTGTTTTAAATGTTCTTCGTATATGTTTTCACACTGATTCAATTTGATTGGTATTTACGCCAATTTTTGAAACATAACCATCTTGATGGTTAACTGTTTTGTGATTAGGGAAAAGTGATTTGAAATCACGATATCCTTTTCAAGAATCAGTATGTACATCACACTTTGAAGAAATATGGTTTCTTGCAAACTGCAAAAGATTTTTACTTTTTGCGTTTTTGATTACTTTCACATTTAAATTATTGGTTGTTTTTTCATAAATCCCAACAATTAATGTTTTATTTATCAAAGATCTTCCTTGTTTTTTAAAACCCATATGTGAAAGATACATTTCATCCATTTGCACTATGCCCTCAACAAGAAATTGATGTTCTTGTTTGGCAATACGATTTCTGATTTCATGACCCATTATTCAAGCAGTTTTCAAAGTCACACCCAATTCTTTTGCAACATCAGTTGATGTAATTCCATGTTTGGTGTTTATTCATCTAAAGATGAGAT
This sequence comes from Spiroplasma ixodetis Y32, assembly GCF_030316605.1. Classification (GTDB taxonomy): domain Bacteria; phylum Bacillota_I; class Bacilli_A; order Mycoplasmatales; family VBWQ01; genus Spiroplasma_E; species Spiroplasma_E ixodetis. The sequence continues at coordinate 533,835 of NZ_CP127039.1, read as the reverse complement.
AAAATCAAAATCTCAAAGGTGTTTGTGACTTGTAAAAAATGGTGCCATGAAGAATACTAAATGTTTGATGACATTTCAAACATCTTATTCTTCTTAAATTAGAAGTATTCAAACTTGTTCAAGAACACATGATACATTTGTTTTTCTTCAAACTTGCTATATATTTTAAACAATCCTGTTCTGTTTGAAAAGCATTGTTGAACTCATTCAATTTCATTGTTTCCTCCACAAGTACATGTGGGGAGAAATCCGTTAGTAAATTGCTTAATTCATTTATAAGTAACTGCTCTTGTAACATTATACTCTTTAACAAGGCAAGATATTGATTTACCACTTTGATATAAAGCTACTATTTACTTTTTAAATTCGTCGGTATATGAGTTAATATTGGTCATAATTATAATTCCTTTCTTTTCACTAATTTGTTCACTTGTGTGTCCAATAAAGTGTAACCCATCCAAATTCTTTATTATTTAGTAAAAAATAGGAATTGATATGTGGAATATTAATCAAAGACCAACTACTAGAAATAAAGTTATTAATAGTTATAAAAAGATATTTTTAGGTTTAGGAACAATTGATTTAATTAATTATGCTAAGTTTGTTCAGTATATAGATAAGTCTGTGTCTTTATTAAGAGATGAACCGTGTTTTTGACCACCATGTCCTACTGAACCACCTAAACCAACTTATCCACCATTTACAACTGTTAAACCGATGATTGATGTTCCTTTTGTAGACTGAGATACTTATATATCTTTAAATAGTTTTGGTATAGCAAATGTTATTAGTGGTTTAACTGAATTAATACCTAATAGATTTCAAAATATAAGAAAGATAGCAAATATGGGTACTGGTGGTTGCTTGATTAGTAGTGGTGTTGCTATGGGTATTTAAGGCATAAGTTAGTTAAGTTTACTCCTATAATTTTTAATCTAGACAGTATAATTAGTTTAAATAATTAACGGACTTCTCCCCACATGTACTTGTGGAGGAAACAATGAAATTGAATGAGTTCAACAATGCTTTTCAAACAGAACAGGATTGTTTAAAATATATAGCAAGTTTGAAGAAAAACAAATGTATCATGTGTTCTTGAACAAGTTTGAATACTTCTAATTTAAGAAGAATAAGATGTTTGAAATGTCATCAAACATTTAGTATTCTTCATGGCACCATTTTTTACAAGTCACAAACACCTTTGAGATTTTGATTTTATCTCATCTTTAGATGAATAAACACCAAACATGGAATTACATCAACTGATGTTGCAAAAGAATTGGGTGTGACTTTGAAAACTGCTTGAAGAATGGGTCATGAAATCAGAAATCGTATTGCCAAACAAGAACATCAATTTATTGTTGAGGGCATAGTGCAAATGGATGAAATGTATCTTTCACATATGGGTTTTAAAAAACAAGGCAGATCTTTGATAAATAAAACATTAATTGTTGGGATTTATGAAAAAACAACCAATAATTTAATTGTGAAAGTAATCAAAAACGCAAAAAGTAAAAATCTTTTGCAGTTTGCAAGAAACCATATTTCTTCAAAGTGTGATGTACATACTGATTCTTGAAAAGGATATCGTGATTTCAAATCACTTTTCCCTAATCACAAAACAGTTAACCATCAAGATGGTTATGTTTCAAAAATTGGCGTAAATACCAATCAAATTGAATCAGTATGAAAACATATACGAAGAACATTTAAAACACATATCAAAGTTGCAAAACATCATGTTCATTTATATGCCAAAGAAGCTGCATATAAATTCAACAAGATACCTACTTTTGAAACTGTAATGCTATGTTTCATTTAAAAATGTGGGGAGAAGTCCCTAGATAGGCTTTTCTCAGCATTTATGCGATAAAATTTAAAATAGTACATAAAGGGAGAAAAGCCTTTATTAATTATGGTTTATGAAAAAATTGTCGTCACCCTAATTATTTAGCAGAAATTGGGTTTTGATATATGATGACAGCATTGTTTATTTGTGATTTATTATTTAAAAATATTAATAGTGATATAAATTATTTATTTCATTTATTATGATTCTTAAGTCCGTTGTATTTTAATGTTGTAGTAATTAATATTACCGACATACCAATATGAAAAGTAAAACAATGACAAAGGTTCCACTCTAATGAAGATTATTACAAATATTTAAATGAAACTAGTTGTGTAATTTGTTATATCGGTAAAAAGGTCCAATTAATAAAGTGAATAAATTAATATATAAAAAATAAGAACATATGTTCTTATTTTTATATATTAATTTATTAAATTCTTTTTATTGCACTATTAACAAAATCTTCATTTGGATCAAATTTAGTTTCGTTATTAATATTTCATAATTTTTCTTGCTCTGTTTTAGTAACTTTATTAGGCATTTGTATATCAAGAATAACATGTAAATCACCACGTTTACTACTATTAGGGTAATAGAATCCCTGATTTTTTAAAGTAATTTTGTCACCATATTGTAGTCCTAATGGTAATTTATGTTTAATTATTCCTTCAAAGGTAGGAATCATAATAATATTTCCCAAAATAATATCTAAGTAAGATACTGGTAATTTAATATACATATCACTACCTTGACGATCTAAGAAAGCGTGTCGTTTAATATTAATACCAACAAATAAATCGCCTTGGGTGCCACCATTATGACCAATTTTACCTTTACCTTTAATTCTAATTTGTTGACCATCAAAAATACTGCGAGGAATATCAAATTCTAATTTTTGATTTTCAATATAATAGCGATGTCCTTTGCATTTTAAACATTTTTGACGAATAATTTTACCAAGTCCTTGACATTGGTTGCAAACACCTTGATGTCTAAACATACCTAATGGTGATTGTTGAACATATTCAATAACTCCTTTACCTTTACATTTATCACATATACTAATATCATTAGGAGTTCTAGCACCAGTTTCTTTACAATCCTTACAAGCAACATCAATGTTAATACTAATGGTCATTTTTTTTCCAAAGAATACATCGCGATAACTAATTTCAACTTTTGTTAGGATATTATCACCTGGTGTTTTACCATTATAGCGTTGTTGTTGTCTTCTATTACCACCAAATAAGTCACCAAATAAATCACCAAATGCCGAACTAAAGTCACCGAAACCACCAAAACCACCAAAACCAGAAGAACTGCCAACTCCAGGCATATCATGACCAAATTGATCATATTTTGCTCTTTCATTAGTATCAGATAAAACTTGATAAGCTTCGCTTATTTCTTTAAATCGAGCTTCATCACCACCACTTGGTGAATCAGGATGATATTTTTTTGCAAGCGTACGAAACGCTTTCTTAATTTCATCTGGAGTAGCATTACGTGAAACTCCTAGAATTTCATAATAATCACGTTTTTTACTTGCCATTTTGTCCACCTCTAGTTATTTTATTTAGTTGTTGCGTCAACATCAATAACATCATCACTTTTACTATCATCTTTTTTAATATGATCTGTCGGTTCTTGTTTTTGTTGGTTCATAAATTGTTGTGCAGCAGCAAATGCTTGTTTTAATTGTTCTAGTTTTTCTTTTAAATCATCATATTTTTTTTCATCTAGTGATTTTTGTAAGTCATCACGTAGTTTTTTCATTTCAGCAATTTGTGGATTTTCTGCTTCGCCTTCTTTTGCTGATTTAGTAACTTCAGCAGTCATTTTATCAATATCATAAATATAGGCTTGTGCTTGATTAAATAATTCAATTTCTTCTTTATGTTTTTCATCGTTTTCACGATTCTTTTCAGCATCTTGTATCATTTTTTCAATTTCGTCTTTACTTAAAGTACCACTATTGCTAATAGTAATTTTTTGTTCTTTATTAGTTTTTAGATCTTTAGCACTAACAGATACAATACCATTAACATCGATATCAAAAGTAACTTCAATTTGTGGAACACCTCTTGGTGCTGGTTCGATACCACTTAATTGGAAACGACCTAGTGAATGATTATCTTTAGCTAGTGGACGTTCTCCTTGTAAAACACTAATATCAACAGCGGGTTGATTGTCTTCAGCAGTTGAAAAAACTTGTGACTTTTTAGTAGGAACAGTAGTATTACGAGAGATTAATGGCGTCATTACTCCTCCTAAAGTTTCAATACCTAATGATAAAGGAGTTACATCTAATAGTAAAACGTCTGTAACATCACCCGATAATACTCCTCCTTGAATAGCAGCACCTAAAGCTACTACTTCATCAGGGTTAACACCACGATGTGGTTCTTTACCAATTTCGTTTTTAATAACTTCTTGCACAGCTGGTATTCTTGTTGAACCACCAACTAAAATAACTTCATCAATTTCATTTTTGCTTAATTTAGCTTCTTTTAAGGCATCACGAACAGGAGCAATAGTTCTTTCAACTAGTGATTTTGTTAGTTCATTAAATTTGGCACGTGTTAATTTTTCATTTAAATGTAATGGACCTGAGGCATTCATTGAAATAAATGGTAATGAAATATCAGCTTGTACTACTCCTGATAAGTCTTTTTTTGCTTTTTCAGCAGCATCTTTTAAACGTTGCATTGCCATTTTATCTTTTGATAAGTCAACACCATTACTTTTTTTGAATTCACTAACTAAATGTTGAACAATTAAGGCATCAAAGTCATCACCACCAAGTTTGTTATCACCACTAGTTGATAATACTTCAAATGTTCCACCTGCTAATTCTAGAACTGAAACGTCAAATGTTCCACCACCTAAGTCAAATACTAAAATTTTGTGATCTTTATCTTGTTTGTCTAAACCATAAGCAATGGCAGCAGCAGTTGGTTCGTTAATAATTCTTTCTACTTTTAATCCTGCAATAATTCCTGCATTTTTAGTAGCTTCACGTTGTTCATTGTTAAAGTAAGCAGGAACAGTAATAACTGCTTTTGATATTTTTTTACCTAATTTTGATTCAGCAAAAGTTTTAATAGTACGTAAAATTTCTGCAGACACTTCTTCTGGTTTACGTGTTTTAGTAGCGGCTTTAACTGTTTCTTTAGTTCCCATAATTCTTTTAATTGAACTAACAGTATTATCTGGATCAGTAATAGCTTGACGTTTAGCAACTTCACCAACCATAATTTGACCATCTTTGTAAGCAACAACTGATGGTGTTGTTCTTCCACCTTCGGCATTTTCAATAACTTTTGGCTTATCACCTTCCATTACGGCAACACATGAATTAGTTGTTCCTAGATCGATTCCTAAAATGATTTCTTTATTTGTTGTTTTATTTGTAGACATAATATTTTCACTCCTTAATTTTTCTTTGTTTCTGTTTTTGCTTCTTTAGTTTGAAAAACTTTAACTTTAGTGGTGCTAATGACACGATTATGCAATTCATAACCATTAGCTATAACTTCAACAATAGTATTATTTTTTACATTTTGATAAGCATTGTTTGTATTATCATTAATAATTTCTACTGCCTCATGTTGGTGAGAATTAAATTGATCTCCAACTTTAGCAGTAATTTCTTTTAAACCTTCTTTACCAAGTGCTTTAATTAATTCTTCATAGATAAATTTAAAACCAACTAGGAAATTTTGAACAGCTGCATTATCAGTTTTAAAGTTTAGTGCTCGTTGGAAATTTAATAAAGTATGAACTAAATCTTTAATAATTTTTTGGTTAGCATATTTAATGTGTTCTTTATTTTGAATTTCTAATTCTTTAATGGTATTTAATCTAGTAGCTAACATTAATTGCTTTTGCTGTGAATTAATTTTATTAAGTTCTGTTGTTAATTCTTTAATTTTTGTTTCTAATTCGATTTCTTTATTTAATGATATTTTTTCTTCTTCGACACTTACTGGTGTTTCAGTAACAGGATTTGAAATAGTTGTATCTTTAGTTTCTGTTGCTGATACGTTATCAATGTTATCTTTTTTAGCTTTTGTCATTTTATCATCTCATTTCTATTTAAAGTTTTTAATCAATGTTTGATTAATCCAATTTAGAATTTCAGTTAGTTTTTCATATTCTAAACGTTTTGGTCCAACAATTGCAATTTGTCCTTGTTCACCATCATGAACTTTAAAAGTAGTAGTAATCATTGCCATATCGTTATTTTCATTACCCAGTTCTTCACCAATTTTAATTTGTAGTTGATTATTATTTAATTCATCAAAATACATTCATGGTGATTGTGATTCAATGAATTTAATAATTGTTTTAATCTTATTAATATCATTAAATTCAGGATTTTCTAACATATATTGAACACCGTGTGTTGTTGATAGTGGTCGTGAGAAATTAATTAAAGTGTTAACAAATCCTTGAATAATATATTCTGATTTTTGTACTTGTTGTTCAAGAATTGGTTTTAATAAATTTACTTTCTCACTAATTTCACTAATTTTAGTACCAATTAATCTGGTGTTAAAAATATCAATGGCAATTGATAAATCGGTTAATGATGTTTCTTGAATATTAAACATTTTGTTTTGAACATGACCATTACTAGTAATACAAATTGTTAAAGCATTATCATTACTAATAGGTATTAATTCAATTTTTTTTAAAGTATCTTCATTAAGATTAGGACCAGTAACAATACTAATCAAATTAGTCATTTGACTTAAAATACTACTAGTTTTATTTAATACTTCGGTAATTACTAAGTTACGGTTATTAAATACTTCTGCTATTTTTTTCTTCAAGATTTCTAGTTCTTGGTGTTCACCCATATTCATTAAATTATCAACATAATAGCGATAACCTTTTGTTGAAGGAATACGACCACTAGAGCTATGTGCTTTTTCTAATAATCCTAATGTTTCTAATTCAACACATTCATTACGAATAGTAGCACTAGAAAAATTAATATTGTTATTATTTTCTAAAATAGTTTTGCTACCAATTGGTAATCCTGTTTTAATATATTTTTCAACAATGATTTTTAAAATTTGTGATTGTCTGTTACTTAACATTGTTCACCACCTTTTTTAGCATTCATTAACCTTGAATGCCAATACTTATATAATTATAACTGAGAGTGTAATAATATCAAGACTTAATTGAATTTTATTTTTTTACTGAGAATAAACATATTGTTTTTATTGATAGTAATTACCATTCGTTTGTGGGGTATTAGTTCTTCTTTAATAATAGCTTGTGCAATAATAGTTTCAATATAGTGTTGAATATAGCGTTTAATCGGTCGTGCACCATATTCTTCATCATAAGCATCTTTTAGTATTTTATTAACTACTTCTGATTCATAAGATAATTGTAAATTTTTTTCTTGTCTTAATCGCAATAATAAAGTATCTAATTCTTTAATAATAATTTCTGTTATTACTTTTTTACTTAATGGATTGAAGATAACAATTTCATCAATTCGATTAATAAATTCTGGTCGAAATGATTTTTTTAAGATATTTAATGCTTGCTCTTTGCTGTTATCTTTACCACTTAATAGTTCTTGTGAACCAAGATTTGAAGTCATAATAATTATTGTGTTTTTAAAGTCAATTAAGAGACCATGACTGTCTGTAATTCTACCGTCATCAAGAATTTGTAATAAAATATTTAATACTTCAGGATGGGCTTTTTCGATTTCATCAAAAAGAATGATACTGTAAGGATTTCTTCTTACTTTTTCGGTTAATTGTCCACCGTTTTCATAACCAACATAGCCAGGAGGTGAACCTAGTAATTTGCTAACTGCGTGTTTTTCCATAAATTCTGACATATCAATACGAACCATATTTTTTTCGCTATCAAATAAAATATCAGCTAAGGTTCTAGCAACTTCAGTTTTTCCAACACCGGTTGGACCCAAGAAAATAAATGAACCAATTGGGCGATTGGGATCTTTAATACCAGCACGAGCTCTAATTAAAGCATCACTTACCAACTGTAGGGCATTACTTTGACCTTTAATTCTCGTATTTAAAGTTAAGGGTAATTTTAATAATTTTTCTTTTTCGGTTGCTAATAAACGAGTAACAGGAATGCCAGTTCATTTTGCAACAACTTTTGCAATATCTTCACTAGTAACATCTTCGCGTAGTAAAGGATTATCTTTTTTTATATTTTCACTATCTTTAAGTTCTTTTTCTAAGTTGGGAATAATACTATATTGTAGTTCACCAGCTTTTGTAAAATTACCTGATAATTGATATAATTCTAATTCTGATTTAGCATTTTCTAATTTATTTTTTAAACTAGTAATATGATCTAATGCTGACTTTTCTTTGATTCATTTATCTTCTAATTGTTGTAAAGTATTTTTTTTAGTTTTTAATTGTTTATCGACTTCAATTAGTCTTGTTTGCGAGTTTTCATCTTTTTCTTTGCTTAAGGCTGCTTGTTCAATTTTTAATTGTAAGACTTTTCTTCTTATATCATCTAAATCACTAGGAACCGAAGCAATTTCAGTTTTAATACTAGCACAAGCTTCATCAATTAAGTCAATTGCTTTATCAGGTAAGTAACGATCATTAATATATTTATTAGATAGATAAACAGCTTCTCGTAATGCACTATCATGAATTTTTACACCATGATAAGCTTCAAAACGTTCTTTTAAACCACGTAAGATAGCAGTTGTATCTTCTGTTGTTGGTTCTTTAATAATCATCTTACGAAATCTTCGTTCAAGGGCTGCATCTTTTTCAATGTATTGACGATATTCGTCAAGTGTTGTGGCACCAATACAACGTAGTTCACCACGTGCTAACATTGGTTTTAGTAAATTAGAAGCATCCATTGAACCTTGTGTTCTACCAGCACCAACAATTAAATGTAGTTCATCAATAAATAAAATAATTTTTCCATCAGAATTTTTAATTTGGTTAATAACCGCTTTTAATCGTTCTTCAAACTCACCTTGGAATTTAGCGCCAGCAATTAGTGCTCCCATATCTAGTTCATAAATAATTTTATCTTTTAAGTTACTAGGAACATCACCACGAACAATACGTTGGGCTAAACCTTCAATAATAGCAGTTTTACCAATACCAGGTAAACCGATTAAGACGGGGTTGTTTTTAGTTTTTCGTGAGAGTATTTCTTCTACTTTACGAATATCTTCATCACGTCCAATAATAGGATCCATTTTCCCTGTTTTAGCTTGTATAATTAGATTACGAGCAAATTTATCAAGAATTTTAGGATCATTACTATAGTTAGGGATTTCATTTAATTGCATAATGTCACTCCTCTTTTTAGCAATATAATTACTTGATTGCTAATCATACTAATATACTAACAAATAAAATTAGCAGTTTCAAGTAGTAACTGCTAATTTTATATTTAATTGACTTAGGGATAAATATTTTCAATTAAAGAAACTTAATATAATATTAATATTTGTGATAGATATTGTAGGTATTTTAGATCTTAAATATATATTTCTCGTGTAAATAATATATATCATATTTTTAAAAGAATTGATATACTAATTACATAAGGCTTTTCTCCCTTTATGTACTATTTTTAAATTTTATCACATAAATGCTGAGAAAAGCCTATCTACGGACTTCTCCCCACATTTTTAAATGAAACATAGCATTACAGTTTCAAAAGTAGGTATCTTGTTGAATTTATATGCAGCTTCTTTGGCATATAAATGAACATGATGTTTTGCAACTTTGATATGTGTTTTAAATGTTCTTCGTATATGTTTTCATACTGATTCAATTTGATTGGTATTTACACCAATTTTTGAAACATAACCATCTTGATGGTTAACTGTTTTGTGATTAGGGAAAAGTGATTTGAAATCACGATATCCTTTTCAAGAATCAGTATGTACATCACACTTTGAAGAAATATGGTTTCTTGCAAACTGCAAAAGATTTTTACTTTTTGCGTTTTTCATTACTTTCACAATTAAATTATTGGTTGTTTTTTCATAAATCCCAACAATTAATGTTTTATTTATCAAAGATCTTCCTTGTTTTTTAAAACCCATATGTGAAAGATACATTTCATCCATTTTCACTATGCCCTCAACAATAAATTGATGTTCTTGTTTGGCAATACGATTTCTGATTTCATGACCCATTCTTCAAGCATTTTTCAAAGTCACACCCAATTCTTTTGCAACATCAGTTGATGTAATTCCATGTTTGGTGTTTATTCATCTAAAGATGAGATAAAATCAAAATCTCAAAGGTGTTTGTGACTTGTAAAAAATGGTGCCATGAAGAATACTAAATGTTTGATGACATTTCAAACATCTTATTCTTCTTAAATTAGAAGTATTCAAACTTGTTCAAGAACACATGATACATTTGTTTTTCTTCAAACTTGCTATATATTTTAAACAATCCTGTTCTGTTTGAAAAGCATTGTTGAACTCATTCACTTTCATTGTTTCCTCCACAAGTACATGTGGGGAGAAGTCCGTTACATAATTGCTAGATTAAAATAAATAATAGTAATTTAATAACTTTTAAATATTAAATTTATAAGGAAATATTATGAAACAATTTAAACAAAAATTAATTTTATTACTTAGTGCTAGCAGTTTATTAGTAACCTCAGTATTAAGTATTAGTTATAATAATAAAAATCATCAAACTAGTAATAGTAAAGTTAGCGGCTTTCATATTACTGTTAAGTCATCAAATCGTAACTTAGTTAATAGTATTAAATCTTGAAATAATGATTCACAATATTTATATAATAATGTTAAAAATACACCATTAAATGTTAATTTTGATAGTTATGATCAAATTATTAATCGGACTTCTCCCCACATTTACTTGTGGAGGAAACAATGAAATTGAATGAGTTCAACAATGCTTTTCAAACAGAACAGGATTGTTTAAAATATATAGCAAGTTTGAAGAAAAACAAATGTATCATGTGTTCTTGAACAAGTTTGAATACTTCTAATTTAAGAAGAATAAGATGTTTGAAATGTCATCAAACATTTAGTATTCTTCATGGCACCATTTTTTACAAGTCACAAACACCTTTGAGATTTTGATTTTATCTCATCTTTAGATGAATAAACACCAAACATGGAATTACATCAACTGATGTTGCAAAAGAATTGGGTGTGACTTTGAAAACTGCTTGAAGAATGGGTCATGAAATCAGAAATCGTATTGCCAAACAAGAACATCAATTTCTTGTTGAGGGCATAGTGCAAATGGATGAAATGTACCTTTCACATATGGGTTTTAAAAAACAAGGAAGATCTTTGATAAATAAAACATTAATTGTTGGGATTTATGAAAAAACAACCAATAATTTAATTGTGAAAGTAATGAAAAACGCAAAAAGTAAAAATCTTTTGCAGGGCATTGGTTAGATAAGTTTACTTTCTTGTCTTCAAATCTGTACAAATTGGTTTGGAGACATTTTTAATCGTAAAATCATTCTATCATTATTTCATCAGTTAATAAATTTTCTTAATGCTTCTGTGAAATGTTTAATGCTATTAAACTTGTTACCAAACATAATTTTAAAATCTCTTTTGATTCAGCGATTTAAACATTCACTTACTTGGTTGCCTTTAAATCCTGATAAACTTTTTGAATGAATTAAAGTTTTACTTTTATTAAAACTATTTGTAACTATTTTACTAGTATTACCTGAACCTAAATCAGACTGGATAAATGTTGCAAATATTTTATGTTCTTTACGACTTGCCTTTGTTACTTGATTAAGAACATTTAAAATGGTTATTGCATTTTCACTTTTATTAATTTTTCAACCAACTATAGCATTACTATTCATATCTGTAGCAATTTCTAATAATAATTTAGTTTTTTTATTATTAATAATTAATTCTTTAAATCAAGTACCATCGATGCCAACTTTTTCAAGATAAGTATTACTGGTAAAATTACGTTTTAATAAATCTTGGAAATTTGATTTTAAGGAATTAGATTTCGCTCTACGCTGTTTTTTGGGTTTGGTTAATAGTTTGTGATATTATTATCTTCTAATAACCCCATAATGCTGTTTTTACTGCATTTAAGATTGGTGTTGTTTTTCTTTAATTCTAATCTCACCTTTTCTAAACTAGTAATTTTAATTATTTTATCTTTGTTGCTAATAACAACAATTTTATTTAATTCTTTTAATAACTCATTATCAATTTTTGTTTGATATTTCTTTTTACCATTTTTTATTCATTTATAATATGCAACTTTACTGATAGGTAACAAACTAATTATGTCATTAATTCCATAATTTTTATTTCTATATTTATCAACTATTAAAAAACATTTACTTTTCAATAATTTACTATTTAAAATATTTTGATTGTTTTTTAATTCTTTATCACAGAATTGTTTTTGTCTTAAAAATTCATTTTTTATTTTTTCTTTTAGTAGTGACTTTTTGAGTTTTTTATTTTCAAGTTTTAAATTTTTATCTTTGATATTCACTTTATCTATTTGATGATTTGTTTGAAAAGTATGAATAGTAATTAATTTATTATTTTTTTGATATTTTTTTACTCAATTATAAATTAATGATCTGGTTGATAATTGATATTTGGTTTTAATATCAATGGTTTTTAATTTTTTAATCACTACATATTCATTTAAAACATCTAGTTTAATTTTTCTTGTATAAACTTTATATTTCATCTTTACTCCTTAACTATTAATTATTTAAACTAATCATACTGTCTAGATTAAAAATTATAGGAGTAAACTTAACTAACTTATGCCGTTTACACTTTATTGGACACTAATTACGTAGACAAGTGAACAAATTAGTGAAAAGAAAGGAATTATAATTATGACCAATATTAACTCATATACCGACGAATTTAAAAAGCAAATAGTAGCTTTATATCAAAGTGGTAAATCAATATCTTGCCTTGTTAAAGAGTATAATGTTAAAAGAGCAGTTGCTTATAAATGAATTAAGCAATTTACTAATTCAGGTAGTTTTAAAACTAAAGATAATCTTTCTGATTTAGAAAAACAATTAATTCAAGCAAATAAAGAATTAAAACAGTTACAAATGGAAAATGATATTTTAAAGCAAGCAGCACTAATAATAGGCAGAAAATAGAAATTATTGTTAAAAATAAATCTAAATATAAAATTCGCACAATGTGTCGTTTTTTAAAAATCTCTAAATCAACATATTATTTTAATTTAAAGAAAAAAGAAAAAAATCAAAATAATATTTATGAACAAGCTGTTATTAGTGCTTTTAAAGAAAATAAAGAAGTTTATGGAACAAGAAGATTAAAAGTCATACTAGCAAACCAAGAAATTTATTTATCACGCAGAAAAATTAAAGAAATTATGAATAAGCATAATTTAATATCAAAATACACTAAATTATCATTCAAAAATCATCATAATAAAGTTAATGATAGTCAAATAACCAATCTTGTTAATAGAAACTTTAATAATAGAATTAAAAATGAAGTTATTGTTAGTGATTTAACTTATGTTCAAGTTAATGGTAAATGAAACTATATTTGCTTATTAATTGACCTATTTAACCACAAAATTATTGGACATAGTGTGTTGGAGTTAAAAAAGATGCATCATTAGTAAATCAAGCATTTATGCAATCAAATCGCTGTTTAAAAGATATTGAAATATTTCATAGTGATCGCGGCAATGAATTTAACAATAAAATGATTGATAAACTTTTATTAGCATTCAATATTAATTGTTCTTTAAGCAAAAAAGGCTGTCCTTATGATAATGCTGTTGCTGAAGCAACTTTCAAAACTTTTAAGACAGAGTTTATTAATGATAGAAATTTTACATCATTAATCCAATTAAAATTAGAATTATTTGATTACATCAACTGATATAACAACATAAGAATTCACAGCACTCTAAACTACTTAACCCCCATCAAATACCAAGCACAAATGTCTACCAAAAAATAGTCCTAAAAAAGGTTGCCATTCCACTTATGCAGTTGTTAAAGGTAGTCATGTAGCTATTATAAAAGGAAAAGCAGCAGCAAAAAATTTGATGAAAAGAAAAAAAGTACAAAAACAAGATTTAGAAGAAGCACAAAAACACGCAATAAATTCTAATACAGATTTACAAAATAAAACAAAAATTAAATCAAAAAAAATCAATTAATTTATAGGATAGGTATTTTTTAATTTCATTAAATTGTGGAAAACTATTATTATTTTTATTTTAAATTTTTGTATTAAAATAAGTGTTATTTAATAAATATAAATCTTATTTAATTATTGATAAAAGCATGTTAAAATTGTAAAGAATTATATTATAGAAGAGGATAAGTATGGAAAATAAAAACCAAGAAGTTAATTTTGAAAATAATAGTGAAAATACATTTCCAAGAACTAAGTTTTTGATAAGTGTTGGCTATTTAATAATACAAGTATTAATTCCAGGAATTATTCTTTTTTTTACTACTAGTACTGATTTTACTTTTACTTTTAAATTACCTTTTTGAATAATGGTACTTTCTAGTTTAAGTTTAATCATATTTACTTTTATTATAACCTTTATTACATATAAGTTAAAATTACATCAATTAGATCAATTTACATATAGTATTCCATTTGCTTTTGTTTTATCACTATTTTATTTGTCAGGATACTTTTTAATTCCTCAACAAATTTTAATACGTTTTATTATTTCAATCGCTGGTGCTGTTATTGGTATTTTTTTAACGAGTATTATGTTATTATTAGTATTAAGAAAAAAACAAAAAAAATCATATATTAAGATATAAATTAAGATATAATAAGTGATATAAATCTAAAAAAATAAAACGAAAAGAAGGCGCGTAATATATGTTACGCACTTTTTTAAATATATGTTTTGGAATGGCAACACTTTTTAGGACTATTTTTTGGTAGACATTTGTGCTTGGTATTTGATGGGGGTTAAGTAGTTTAGAGTGCTGTGAATTCTTATGTTGTTATATCAGTTGATGTAATCAAATAATTCTAATTTTAATTGGATTAATGATGTAAAATTTCTATCATTAATAAATTGTGTCTTAAAAGTTTTGAAAGTTGCTTCAGCAACAGCATTATCATAAGGACAGCCTTTTTTTGCTTAAAGAACAATTAATATTGAATGCTAATAAAAGTTTATCAATCATTTTATTGTTAAATTCATTGCCGCGATCACTATGAAATATTTCAATATCTTTTAAACAGCGATTTGATTGCATAAATGCTTGATTTACTAATGATGCATCTTTTTTAACTCCAACACACTATGTCCAATAATTTTGCGGTTAAATAGGTCAATTAATAAGCAAATATAGTTTCATTTACCATTAACTTGAACATAAGTTAAATCACTAACAATAACTTCATTTTTAATTCTATTATTAAAGTTTCTATTAACAAGATTGGTTATTTGACTATCATTAACTTTATTATGATGATTTTTGAATGATAATTTAGTGTATTTTGATATTAAATTATGCTTATTCATAATTTCTTTAATTTTTCTGCGTGATAAATAAATTTCTTGGTTTGCTAGTATGACTTTTAATCTTCTTGTTCCATAAACTTCTTTATTTTCTTTAAAAGCACTAATAACAGCTTGTTCATAAATATTATTTTGATTTTTTTCTTTTTTCTTTAAATTAAAATAATATGTTGATTTAGAGATTTTTAAAAAACGACACATTGTGCGAATTTTATATTTAGATTTATTTTTAACAATAATTTCTATTTTCTGCCTATTATTAGTGCTGCTTGCTTTAAAATATCATTTTCCATTCGTAACTGTTTTAATTATTTATTTGCTTGAATTAATTGTTTTTCTAAATCAGAAAGATTATTTTTAGTTTTAAAACTACCTGAATTAGTAAATTGCTTAATTTGACATGGTGCTATTTATAAATGTTTAGCAGGAGAAACAAACTTTAAACCAATATTAGGAATATATGGTGAAATATGAACAATAGCTATTGATAAAAATGAAAATGTTTATATAGGTACTAGAGAAAGTAGTTTTAAAGGTAACGTTTATAAATATCAAAAAAATCAAAATAATTTTAAAAAAATGGATGGTATAAATAAATCTGTTTCTTCTTTAACTTTTGACAATGATGATAATATTTATTCAGGAGTTTGAACTGGTTCATATCAATCTCCTAGTAATGGTGAAGTTTACAAATGTTTAGCAGTAGAAACAAACTTTAAATCAATGTCTGGAATAAAAGGGGGAGTACTATCATTAGTTTTTAATAAAAATACAAATTTTTTATATGTTACTAAATGAAACGGAGATGGAAAAACTAAAACTAATGATGGTTCACTTTATAAATGCTGACCACCAAATAATGTCTTTACTTTAGTTCAAAAAAATTTACCAGCTATATGACATCTAAAAACCAAAGATAGTGAACCATTTATTGAACTTGAATATTAACAAATATCAAAAAAATATAATTGAAATTAATAATTATTAATTTAACATTATTGAAAAATTGATTTTAATTAAATTACATAATTAATCTCTAATGAAAAACAATTTAATTATTTTTCATTAGTGTAGATTAGACACACTTTTTGGACTAATAAAAGTTTTTATAACTTTATATTATTAGTTGAGGTGTAGTTTAAAATGAAATATTTAATTAATAGTGCTGATTTTACTAAATTTGATTATAAATTTAACAAGTTTGTAGAAAAGTATAAAAATGATAAAAATATTAATAAAGTTAATATTTATTATCGTAAATTTAAAAAATTTTGTTTTTTATTTAAAAATAAAAATTCTTGTAAAGAAATAATTTCTCAATTACATATGCCAAAGCAAACTTTTTATTATTGAGCTAAACGTTTTTATGATATTTTCTACAAAAATAAACCTTTTGAAGAATTATTATTTAAATCAACAAAACCTAAAAATATTAAATATTTGTATAATTTGGAATTATCAGAAAAATTTATAAATTATTTTGTTCAGTATAAAGAAGAGTTTGGTATAGGTGCTTTTCAATTTTGTTATTTAATAAGAAATATTGATGATATTAGGTTTAATTTTTTGCCAAAACCTTCGGTTAAAACTATATATCGTTGATTAAAACGTTTTGGTTTTTATTCACAAAAAACTATTAAGAAAAAACATTTGAGATATGAAGTAAAAGAAACTGGATTATTGCAGACTGATATTAAAGTAGTATCAGATTATATAACAGGAAGTAAAAGATGATATATTATTGATTTTATTGATGAAAAAACTCGAATTACTTATTGTTATCCATCTGAACAAGCACAAACCAGAGATATTGTAAATGCTACTAAAAATGCTTTAAATTTTTATGAAAAATTGGGAATTAAAATTAAAAGAATTAGAACTGATAATGGTAGTCAATATGTTAATACATCTTGTGGAAAACCACAAAGGAATCGTTGATTTACAAATTTTTGTAATAAAAAAGGTATAGTTCATGAAACTACACCGTTTAGATCACCACAGAGTAATGGTAAGATTGAAAGATTTCATAGAAATTGAAGTAATTTATTTGAAATAAAACCATATTTAAATAGTGATTTTAGTTTATTTCAAAAATTAGTTAATTCTTTTCAAGAATATTATAACAATTCTAAACCACATAAATCATTAGGGTTAATGACTCCTATGGATTATTTTGATAAACTTTTATTAGATGGAAAATAGTCCAAAATGTCTGTACTACCTTACAATTATTTTTCATTAGAGATTTTTAATATTTATATTTTCTAATTTTATTAAACTTCTAATCACTTTAAAATTAATATTTTACTCCTTAAATTCCAAATTTAATATTGATAACTGATCAGATGAAATTTCACTAGGACTATTTGTTAATAAACAAATACCACGATTATTTTTAGGAAAAGCAATAGTATCACGAATTGATTCATTCTTAATTAAAATCATTAATAAACGATCAATGCCAAAAGCAATACCACCATGTGGAGGAACTCCGTAATTAAAAGCTGATAAGAAAAAACCAAATTTATTTTCAATTTCTGTTTTACTTAAATCTAATAATTCAAAAATCTTTTTCTGTAATTTATAATCATGAATTCTAATGCTCCCACCAGCAATTTCAAAACCATTTAAAACCAAGTCATAAGCATCTGCAGTTAAAGTTCCTAAATCTTTATTTTTTATATCTAATAATTTTTCAGGATTTTTTGGACTTGTAAAAGGATGATGACAAGCTTGTCATTTATTTTCTTCCTGTTCAAACATTGGTCAATCAATAATTCAAATAAATTCAAAGTTTTCAATATTATTCATAAAATCTTTATGATTAATTCGTTTTGACAAATCATTAATATAAAAACTTCTAATAGCACCCATAACTTTATTAGCAACATCTTGTTGTTCATATACGAAAATTAAAAAATTATTATTATATTTTATTTTTGATATTTCTTCTGCTAAAACTAAATCATCAAACTTTACTTTAGAATTATTATGAATAATTTTTTTCTTAATTAAGTCATAAATTATTAATGTTTTTCCTCCATGCTGATTGCTAATTTCTGTTAATTTTTTTATAGTTGTTTCATTCATTTTATCATTAACTATAAAACCCTTATAAATAAATCCATCACTATTATTGTTAATATTAATATTTACTAACTTACATGTACAACGCAAATCAGGTTTATCACTACCATATAAATCCATTGCTTGATCATAGGTAATCGATGAAAATGTTGAGGGAATATTACCAATTTTTAAACTATTAAAAAGACTTATTAGCATATTTTCTACTATTAATTTAATTTCTTTACTAGTAGTAAATGCCATTTCTAAGTCTAATTGTTGAAATTCGGGTTGTCTATCAGCACGAAAATCTTCATCACGAAAACATTTAGCAATTTGATAATATTTGTCAATACCTGATATCATTAATAATTGCTTATAAATTTGTGGTGATTGTGGTAAAGCATAAAAATGTTTTTTTTGAATACGAGCAGGAACTAAAAAATCACGAGCACCTTCTGGTGTTGATTTTGTTAAGCAAGGAGTATCAATTTCTAAAAAATTATTTTGATTCAAAAATGTTCGTAAGCAACTAAGAACTTGGTGTTTAAATTTAATATTATAATTCATTGCTGGTCTTCTTAAATCTAAATAGCGATATTGTAAACGTAATTCTTCACTAGCAAGCGTATTATCATTTTTAATAACAAATGGTAAATTAATAGAATTGCTTAATATTTCAATATCTTTTGCTACTACTTCAATCATATCATTAGCAGTTTTTGCATCTTTATTTTTTCGTAAGACAACTGTTCCAATTACTTTTAAAACAGATTCAACTTTAACATTTTTTATTTCTTGATAATATCCGTTATCTGGTTTAACAATGACTTGTGTTGTTCCATAGATATCACGTAAATCAATAAAAATACCAAATTTATTAATACGAATATCTTTAACTCAACCACTAATAATAATTTCTTTTGTAATATCACCCTGCGTTAAATTACCACATGTATGAGTTCTAAAGAATTTTTCCATATTCTTCATTCTCCTCTAATAATAGATTTTTAACCTTACTAAGCAATTGCTGTTCAGTATCAAAAATTAATTTTATCATTTCTTTTTTAACAAAAGAATAAAAACTAACCTGATTTTTTTCTTTTAAAAATAGTATATTTTTGGCTAAACTACGATCAATAATCTGTGACTTATTTTTATCTTGATATAAATTATATTCCATATCAATATGATAATTTTCTTTACGTAATTGTAATAATAAATCGGAAGCCATTATTAATCCTAATTCGCTTAAAGCAATAATTTGTAAATCAATAATTGGTGGTTTATTAATATTTTTATTTTCTACCAATAATAACATTAATCTTTCAATACCAATTGCAAAACCAATAGCAGGTATTTTTAATGGTGAGCCCAATTCATTAAATAAATTATCATATCTACCACCACCAAGTAAAGTATTTTGACTTTCACCAATTCGTGAATCAATAGTAGTTATTTCAAAAATAATACCATTATAATAATCTAAACCACGAACTAAATGCTCATCAATAATAAAATTAACTTTATTATTTTTTAAACTATTAATAATGGTTGTAAAATATGTTTTTTCTTCATTAGTTAAAAAATCATTTAAATATGGTATTTCTAAATTTAATTTAGTACAAATTTTACAATCAAGAACTCTTAGTGGCGATATATTAACTCTAATTTGACAATTTTCACACAATTGCTTACTTTGATTTAATAATTGTTCTTTAAGTGCTATTTGATATTTATTTTTTGTTTCATTAGATCCAAAATAATTAATATTTAAAGTTAAATTTGGTATTGAAAAATTTTTTATCATTTCTAGGGCCATCATCATTACTTCAACATCAACTAAAGGATGTTTAACACCAACAGTTTCGATACCAAATTGATTAAATTGACGTTGACGCCCTTTTTGAGGTCTTTCATATCGAAACATTGAACCATAATAAAAATACTTTAACGTTTGCTTAGATTTATATAATTTATTTTCAATTATAGCACGAACAATGCCTGCTGTTCCTTCAGGACGAAGAGCTAATAATCTATCATTTTTATCATTAAATTGATAAATTTCTTTCTGAATAATATCAGTTGTATCTCCCACAGCTCGTAAAAATAGTTGAGCATTTTCAAAAATAGGAGTAATAAATTCTTGATAATTATATTTAATTGCACACTGTGTTAAAGATTTAATAATATTACGATATATAATAACCTCTTCATTATACATATCACGTGTTCCTCTTGCTTTTTGAAATTGCATAATTTTTTACTCCTTTTAATAAAAAATAAATCTTCTAAAAAACGTTCCTTTATTTTAGG
This sequence comes from Spiroplasma ixodetis Y32, assembly GCF_030316605.1. Taxonomy (GTDB): domain Bacteria; phylum Bacillota_I; class Bacilli_A; order Mycoplasmatales; family VBWQ01; genus Spiroplasma_E; species Spiroplasma_E ixodetis. The sequence continues at coordinate 513,051 of NZ_CP127039.1, read as the reverse complement.
AACGTTTCTTAACGCGGTACCATCCTAATATTCATTTACAAAGTAAATGCACTTAATTATAATTTATCATATTTAATTAAGGCTTTTCTCCCTTTATGTACTATTTTTAAATTTTATCACATAAATGCTGAGAAAAGCCTATCTACAGACTTCTCCCCACGTTTTTAAATGAAACATAGCATTACAGTTTCAAAAGTAGGTATCTTGTTGAATTTATATGCAGCTTCTTTGGCATATAAATGAACATGATGTTTTGCAACTTTGATATGTATTTTAAATGTTCTTCGTATATGTTTTCATACTGATTCAATTTGATTGGTATTTACGCCAATTTTTGAAACATAACCATCTTGATGGTTAACTGTTTTGTGATTAGGGAAAAGTGATTTGAAATCACGATATCCTTTTCAAGAATCAGTATGTACATCACACTTTGAAGAAATATGGTTTCTTGCAAACTGCAAAAGATTTTTACTTTTTGCGTTTTTGATTACTTTCACAATTAAATTATTGGTTGTTTTTTCATAAATCCCAACAATTAATGTTTTATTTATCAAAGATCTTCCTTGTTTTTTAAAACCCATATGTGAAAGATACATTTCATCCATTTGCACTATGCCCTCAACAATAAATTGATGTTCTTGTTTGGCAATACGATTTCTGATTTCATGACCCATTCTTCAAGCAGTTTTCAAAGTCACACCCAATTCTTTTGCAACATCAGTTGATGTAATTCCATGTTTGGTGTTTATTCATCTAAAGATGAGATAAAATCAAAATCTCAAAGGTGTTTGTGACTTGTAAAAAATGGTGCCATGAAGAATACTAAATGTTTGATGACATTTCAAACATCTTATTCTTCTTAAATTAGAAGTATTCAAACTTGTTCAAGAACACATGATACATTTGTTTTTCTTCAAACTTGCTATATATTTTAAACAATCCTGTTCTGTTTGAAAAGCATTGTTGAACTCATTCAATTTCATTGTTTCCTCCACAAGTACATGTGGGGAGAAGTCCGTTAATTAATTAATAATACAAGCTATTTAATGTCATAAAATTAGTTAACCAATGTTTGCACCAACCACACTGTCTCTTAATGTTTACCCTAAATTTACTTTTAAATGCTGAAAATATTATACTAAAATATTACATAATTATTCTGTTTATTGCAATAATATCAGGAATTTTTTTAATTGATGAAATAATTTGATGTAAACGTTCAATATTAGAAACTTTAATTAAAATTTTTAAACTTCCATGATTTTCCTTAAGCTTATTATTAGCATCAATACTTTGAATTTGTGCCTTTAAATAGCCCAAAATATTTAAAACATCAGTCATCAATGCTGGTCGATCTAAATATTGAATTTGAATTTTTGAATTATAAAGATGATGACTGGTTGCTAATAAATTTCACTTAGTATCAATAATACGTTCTTTACGCTCTGGCAAACTAACATTAGGACAAATTAAACGATGAACTTTAATACCTTGCCCTTTAGTAATATAACCCGCAATTGGTTCATCAGGGATAGGTAAGCAACAATGAGCTAATGATGTTTTAGTATTGGGAACATTTTCAATAATAATTTCATTATTACTACTTAAATTCATTGTTGTTTGTTGTTTAGTTTTTAACTCTTGAAATGTTGCTGAATCACTATATAAAATAGTAGTAACCGCCTGTTCAATTGTATAAGTTCCATTAGCAACATCTAAGCAAAAATCTTCATACGTTTTATATTTTAATGATCTAATTCTTGACATAATAACATTACGTTTTGCAATTTTTCAACGAATGTGATTTTTAATAATATATTCTTCTATTTTTTCCTTTGTTTTTTTTATTTTCTCTTTGTTTTCTGTATCTTTAATTTTATTTTCTTGAGTAAATGTTTCTTGCTGATTATTTAAATATTTTTTTATTTTATGTTGAGCAAAATTGGTCTTAACAATATTTAATCAATCACGAGAAGGACGTGCGGTTTTTGCAGTTTTAATTTCAACAATATCACCTGATTTTAAAACAGTATTAATAGGAGAATAAATGCCATTTATTCTTGCACCTACTGTTGTTTCACCAATTTCAGTATGAACTTTAAAAGCAAAATCTAAAACAGTTGAACCAAATGGTAATGTTATAACATTACCATTTGGAGTTAATACATAAATTAAATCACTAAAAATATCTTGTCGAATTTCTTTTTCTAAATTATTATCTTTGGCAATATTATCTGCTAATATGTTTTCATCAACATTTGGATTTAAGTCATTTAAATTTAATATTTCTTGAAAAATATTTAATTTTTCATCAATTTCTGCTTGACGTTTCTTAGGATTTTTATTTTCCCCTTCTTTATATCTTCAATGCGAAGCTGCACCTGCTTCAGCAAAATCTTCCATTTCTTCAGTTCTAATTTGTAATTCATAAATTTCATTATCAAAAACAACAGATGTATGTAATGATTGATACATATTATTTTTTGGTGTTGCAATATAATCTTTAAATCTACCCGGAACAGGAGTAAAACTTTGATGAATATACCCCAAAATGGCATAACAACTATCAATAGAATTAGTAACAACTCTAATTGCTAAAATATCATGTATATCATCAAAATCTTTTCCAAAATAATACATTTTACGATAAATAGAATATAAGTGTTTACTACGACCATAAATTTTAAAAATTAAATTTTTATGTTGTGATAATGTTTTACTTAATTCTTTAATAATTTCATTAACTAATTTTTCACGTTTTTCACGATCCAAATTAATAAGATTATCAATTATTTTATACTCTTTAGGATGTAATACTGCAAAAGAACGATCTTCTAGTTCTGATTGTAATTTACGCATACCTAGACGATGAGCAATAGAAGCATAAACTTCTAAAGTTTCTTTAGCAATAATTATTTGTTTTTCGGGATTTAAAAAATTAATAGTTCTAATATTATGTAAACGATCTGCCATTTTAATAATAATGACACGAATATCATGAGCTAAACTTAAATATAATTTACGTAAATAATTAGCTTTAATTTCATTTCTTTTTTCTTTTGCAAAATGACTAACTTTAGTTACAGCTAAAACTAAATTAGCAACTTCCAAACCAAATTCTGCTACTAACTCATCAAAAGTTGTTGGTGTATCTTCTAAAATATCATGTAAAAATCCTGCTTGTATTGAAGAGACATCTAAATGTCATAATACTAAATTATATGCTGTTGATAAAACATGATAAACATAAGGATCACCATTCTTTCGATATTGATCTTTATGTTTTAATAATGCATATTCATAAGCTACTTTAATTTTTGTAATTTGCTTAGGATCTTTGATAAATGTTTTTGCTTCCGCTAATAATTGGTTAAAATCTTTACAAGTTAAATTATTCATTATTTACTACTTATTAAAACTGAATTATTTCTAACAGCGGAATATTATCAAAATGATGTTTATTAGCAAATTCAGAAAGCGAAATTAAAGTAGCAATGCCAACTGATTGAGCATTACTTTGTTTTATTAAATTAAGACAAGCATTAATTGTTCCTGAAGTTGCAATCAAATCATCAATTATTACTACTTTATCTTTTGTTGAAAGTACATTTTGCTGCATTTCTAATATAGCAGTACCATACTCTAAATCATAAGTTACTTTATAGGTTTTACCTGGTAATTTACCTTTTTTACGTGCAAGAACTAATTTAATACCCAACTTATATGCTATAGCAGCACCAAAAATAAATCCTCTTGCTTCAGGTGCTAAAATTGCTGTTGCTCCACATTTTTTAATAAAATCTACAAAAATATTAACAACACTTTGAAATGCTTCTGGATTACTTAATATTGGGTTAATATCTTTAAATTGGATACCTTTAATTGGAAAATCAGGAATATTAATAATAATTTTTTTTACTGATTCTTTTGTCATTACAACCACCTATTCATTAATACCTTTAATAACATATTCATCTGCACCAATGAAATGTTTTTTAATTTTATTAATACGTTTTTTATATCTATAAACTCTTCATTTTTCAAAATAAGTTCAAATAAAAGGAGCAATAAAGTAAGATGATACTAAACTTACTATACAACCTATTAATAATGATAAACTAACTATTCAGAAACTAGGAATAATAAACATAACAATTACTGATGTTATTAATACTACACCATTAATAACTAATGTTCTTGGTAAAGCCTTTTGAACACTTTTATTTGAAATTTCAATTATTTCTTCTGTGCTAATAACTTGTGTTTGATTATTATTAATCTTAATTTCACGAATATTATCAAAAATTGACATAATACTAATTATTGTTAAAATCATTACTCCCAATAATATTCCAACAATTGAAGTAGAAATTACAATTTGGAAAATACTAATAATAGCAAGTGTCATTAGTAAACTAAAAATAATGGCTAAAATTAAAGGAATAACATAAGTTAATTGAAATCTAATAATAATATAAATTAAAATAACAATAAAAGATAAAGCAATTGAAATAATCATATTAACTAATAAATCTACACCTGACTTAGCAACAACTAGATCAATTTCTCCTCATTGTAAAATAGATTCTTGTTTTCAATTTCTAGTAATCTCCCCTAAAAAATTCTTAAACCTTTGCTGCATACTTTGAGAATTTACTGTTGTTTGAACAATAATTTTAAACTGATATTGTTTTCCTTCACCACCAGCAATTAAGGAAAAATTAATATTTTTAAAATATTTACTAAATTGACTATTATTTTGAATTTCTTTACTAATAAAATCTTTTGCTAATTCTGCTTCTTTAATAATATTGTAACTAGGATCACTTGGATCTTGAGTAATTATACCCATTCCAACAAAATCAGTTCGTTGATCAAAACCAGAACCAAAATTAGAACCAATTACACCATAAGTAATACCTGAAGCAAGAACAATAACAGCAGATCCCGAAAGAATTCATTTTGTTAATTTATGAAAATAATTTCAGTTACTTATTTTAAGTTTTGAAAAAACATTTTTAAAATTAACTAATATTTTTTTGTCTTTTGCTTTAACTATTTGAATTTTTAACGGTTTTAATGCATTAATTAATTCTTGTTTCAGTTTATTAATTTCTTGTGAAAGATTTAATTTTAAATCTTTTACTTTTGACTTATAAACTGATCTTGATTTAATATGTTCTTTTTTTAATTGCTGCTTATCAACTTTAAATTTTTTAATTAATTCTTTAACTTTATTTTTATAATTAATTTGAAGCTGACATTTTTCTGAAATTAATTGTTTTTTTATTTTTTTATCATCAGTTTTAATATTATTTGTATCTATTGAATTATTTAAAACTATAGTGCTTTTTCTACTAATATTATTAGTTTCTAAAAGTTGAGGTTTATTTTCTAACCAGTTATTTCGTAATAATGTTCATAACATTAATCTTAATAAGATAATTCCAAAAATAATTACACCAAAAGTAGCAATAGAAGTCATAATAATAAAACCTTTGATAGCACGAATCCCAAATCAGAAAATAGTTAAATTAACAATTAAAATAATAGCGCTACAATCTAATGAAGAGGATAATGTTTTCTTATTTGCTGATTTAAAAGCACTAATCAAAGTTTTACCTTGCATATATTCATTTTTAAAACGTTCCAACAAATTAATAATCGTATCTAATAATAATGCAAAACCAATAATTAAAGCAATTACGCTTTCAGGAGCAATTATACCATTAATGAAAACAAAACTAACAATAGTAAATAATAAAAATAATGATATTATAATTAGAACAATAACTCCTAACATACGATAATAAAAGAGAACAATAGTCATAAGAACAAAGGTAACTAATATAGTAATAACAACTGCAATTTTTAAAGATGTTGCACCTAGCGTTGGACTAACATTAGCATAAGATAACATAGTAAAATTATTTTTTGACAATCCTGATGTTAAAACACTTTTCATTTGTTCAACTGTTTCAAGATTAAAAGTATCTGAATTAATTGAAATACTATTGCTAGTTACTTTAACTTCACCAACTCAATATGGAATATAACGATAATCAATAACATCTTCATGTAAAATATCTGAAACATCTGGTAAACGTAGTAAATCTTTAATATAAGGCAATCATGCATTCATAGGTGAACCAACAATAGGAGAAGCAAAAGGATCAAAACGATTAGCAGGATCATATGTATTTTTTTCATCATTAGTATCAACAGAAAGACTATGAACTGAACCTAAATTATCAGAATAAATTCAATTAATACCAAATTGACCATTTTGATTAGGATTTAATAGTCGTGCTAAAGTAGGGTCTTGTGCTTTAGCTCTAGCTAAAATATCAGTACCTTTACCAAGACCTGGTGTATTATTATCTAATAATGATGTTAATGATGCTTTAATCTTACCATCAGTATCATTTTTAAGATTATCAACTATAAAAGCAAGGGAGCGAATACCCTCCATACTACTTCGAATATAATCTAATAACTGACCAATATCTGAATAAATATAAAATGTATTTTCTTTGGCAGAAGTAAGTTCTTTTAAAACTGAATCATTTTTAACATCAAAAACAAGTTCTGGGCGATGAGTAACAGAATTATTAACAGTTTTAATAGCAGAAAAAACATCACTAGTTAATAATCTTTTATCTCTTTTTGTTCAAGTAGTAGCTTTGTCATCTTTCTTTTCGGTTGCTAATAAGTCATTACCATCTTTATCAACAATATAAGAATAACCACGTCGTGATACACTGTGAACAAAAGTAGAAATATCAACTCCCGCATCTTTACTCAACGCTAAATTATACTTATTATGATTACTGCTAGTAATGCTTTCAATATAAACGTTACTAGTACCTAAAGGGTCAACTCTGTCTTTTAATAAATTAATAACATCTTTTTGTTTACCTTTACCTTCATATTGAACTTGTGTTTGATAACCACCAGCAAACTCAATACTTAATTTACTATTATTTTCAACATATTTAGCACTAAACACTACTGAAATTATTATTGCAGAAACAATAATTATTAAACTAAAAATTCTTAAAAAAAATCCAAGATTTTTAGTTTTTCTTGTCCTAGAAGAAGTGTTCATATTTCTTCACTCCTAAATCATTTTATTTGTATAAACATAGATTGTATATTATTTAAGCACTATATAAGAATACCAACATTCGTTATAAATAACAATTGTTTTACAGTAATATCAAAAATAATTATTTTCTAAATAAAATTATATTATTATTAATATACTCTTTACCAATAATTGTTATTTTACGACCCTTAGTTGTCTTAGTAATTAAACCACAATGAATAAGTCAAGGTTCATAATGAATTTCAAGATTTTTTCTTTCTCCATTCAAAAGTTGACAAATAGTTTCAATACTCAAAATTTTATCTAAATTTACATTATTAAACAATACTAAATATGCCAATTGTAAACTATTTAAACCTAAAGGATAAATTTGCAAAAAAAAATAAAATTTGCAAAATATTAGTTTCATTTAAATCTACATTCATAACAACGCAATAATTATACAATTGTTTAATGATGTTGATAATGAGTCGCGGAATATTACGACAATGATTAGCAATAATATTTATTATATTATTTTCTAATTTTCAATTTAAACTTAAAGAAACTTGTGAAATAATACTTTTAATATTCTGATAATTATAATCAGATAATTGTAAAATATTAGGAATACGACTTATCAACGCTTTAGTTAAGATTCCTACTTTATTAGTAGCACCAATAAATGTAAAAGAGGGTAAATTAATTTTAACAATTTTATTATTATAATCTTTACCAATCATAATATTAATAAAATTACCTTCTAATGTAGAATATAATACCGGACTTCTCCCCACATGTACTTGTGGAGGAAACAATGAAATTGAATGAGTTCAACAATGCTTTTCAAACAGAACAAGATTTTTTAAAATATATAGCAAGTTTGAATAAAAACAAATGTATCATGTGTTCTTGAACAAGTTTGAATACTTCTAAGTTTAAGAAGAATAAGATGTTTGAAATGTCATCAAACATTTAGTATTCTTCATGGCACCATTTTTTACAAGTCACAAACACCTTTGAGATTTTGATTTTATCTCATCTTTAGATGAATAAACACCAAACATGGAATTACATCAACTGATGTTGCAAAAGAATTGGGTGTGACTTTGAAAACTGCTTGAAGAATGGGTCATGAAATCAGAAATCGTATTGCCAAACAAGAACATCAATTTATTGTTGAGGGCATAGTGCAAATGGATGAAATGTATCTTTCACATATGGGTTTTAAAAAACAAGGAAAATCTTTGATAAATAAAACATTAATTGTTGGGATTTATGAAAAAACAACCAATAATTTAATTGTGAAAGTAATCAAAAACGCAAAAAGTAAAAATCTTTTGCAGTTTGCAAGAAACCATATTTCTTCAAAGTGTGATGTACATACTGATTCTTGAAAAGGATATCGTGATTTCAAATCACTTTTCCCTAATCACAAAACAGTTAACCATCAAGATGGTTATGTTTCAAAAATTGGCGTAAATACCAATCAAATTGAATCAGTATGAAAACATATACGAAGAACATTTAAAACACATATCAAAGTTGCAAAACATCATGTTCATTTATATGCCAAAGAAGCTGCATATAAATTCAACAAGATACCTACTTTTGAAACTGTAATGCTATGTTTCATTTAAAAATGTGGGGAGAAGTCCGTAGATAGGCTTTTCTCAACATTTATGTGATAAAATTTAAAAATAGTACATAAAGGGAGAAAAGCCTATAATACTTCTAATATTTCATAGTTAACAACATGAATTTCATCAATAAAAACTATATCAGATTGTTTGATATTTGCTAAAATACTAATAATATCGCTAGTTTTATTAATGCTTGTTCCTTCTAAACTATGAAAATTTACTTACAATTCTTCTGCTATTAATCGTGCAATAGTTGTTTTTCCAATACCAGGAGGACCAATCAATAAAATATGACTTAAAGCAATATTTTGAATTTTACTACCTTTGATTAAAATTAGAATACGTTCAATAACATTATTTTGTCCAACAAAATTATTAAAACTACTAATACCCATATTTTATTTCCTTAATAGCTAATGCAATAATTTCTTCAACTTCCAAATCTCAATTAATATTTCTTAATAAAAAATTATTAATTACTATTGAACTAAAACCTAATTTTAATAATGTATCAAATACTAAATCTGATTTTTCATTTTGACTAGTTGTTAAATTACTTACTACTTTAATATGATTACTAAAATAATTAATAATATTATTAGCAATTTTATGAGTTATACCTTTACACTGTTGCAATATCTTATAATCTTGTTTGCTTATAGCCAACTTAATACTATCAAGTGATAGTTGATTTAATAATCTTAAAGCAGTTTTTGGTCCAATATTACTAATTTAAGTAAATGAATAAAAAGGTTTTTATTGGTTTTGATACAAACCCAAAAAATTGTTCATAAGTTGGTTTTTGATGAAAATAAACATAAATTTTCACTTTAATATTTAATGGTAATGTTTGTAAATTAACACCTTCAATAATATATCCATGATCATTACATTCAAAAATAATTTTATTTTCATAAAATTCTTTAATAATACCTAAAAATATTCATCAATGACTTATTCCTCCTTTTCTATTCTTACTATTAATTAGATGAAAAAGAAAAATAAACCTTTTTATTTTTTAAAATTATGTTCAACTGAAAGCACATCATCATCATTTTCAATTGTTTCTAACAATATATCAATTAATTTAATTTGTTGTTGATCAGTAATGATAATCAATTCATGGGGAATATTAACAATTTCATTAGTAATAAAATCATTAATATTATTTTTTTCTAATAAATTAGTTACAGCATTTAACTGTTTAGGATTAACTTCAATATCAATGATATCTTCATTTTTTTCAATATTAAAAATTTCAAAATCAATTATTAACTCCAATATTTCTTCAACTGATAATAAACTTGAAAATTGAATTACCCCCGTTGTTTGAAATAAATATTGAACAGAATTAGTAGCAGCTAAATGACCACCCAATTTATTAAAATAACTTCGAATATTACTTGCAGTTCGATTTTTATTATCAGTTAAACAATGAATAATTATGGCAATATTACTTGGTCCATATCCTTCATAAGTGACTGCTTCGTAATTAGTTGTTTCATTTTTATTACTAGCTTTATTAATAGCACGATTAATATTATCCTTTGGCATATTTATACGTCGTGCTTTTTCTAACATTAATTTCAATCGCGGATTATTTTCAACATTTGCACCACCTAATTTAACAGCAACATAAATTTCTCTTGATAATTTTTGAAAAATTTTACCACGTTTGTTATCTTGGGCATCTTTACGATGTTTAATATTTGCATATTGTGAATGTCCAGCCATATTCTCATTCCTTTATTTTTTTCTTGTTCATTTCGGAGCTTGCGGTACAGGTATTCTTTTGTGTGCACTATTCTGATGCATAAATTCAATTTTAGTAATTACTGATGATGGTATTAATGATTTATTTCCTAGTAAATATTGATCTAATTGTTCATACTTAAATTGCATTTCCATTTCATCAGTTTGTCCATCTCATAAACCAGCAGTTGGCTTACGAATAATGATCTCTTCGCTAACTTTTAATATCTTTGCTGCAGCAAAAACATCTTTTTTTAACAAATGAATAATTGGTAATAAATCAACACCACCATCACCATATTTAGTAAAATAACCAATGTGTCATTCATCACTATTATCTGTCCCTACAACTAAATAATTATGATTTTGTGCATATGCATAAAGAGTATTCATTCTTAATCTAGCTTTTAAATTACCTAAAATTAATTTTGATTTTTCTATATTAATTTCAGTTTCTAATGTTTTTTTAAAACTTAAAAAAACATTATTTAAATTAACTACTTTGGCATTTAATTTATGAATATTAACTAAATTATTTGCATATTCTAAATCAATATCTGGTGAAAAACAAGGCATAATTAATGCTAAATGATCATTAGGAAAAGCTTTTTTAATCAATAATGCTACTACTGCTGAGTCAACACCACCACTTAAACCAACAATTAAACCTTTGGCATTTGCTTTTTTTACTTCACTTTGTAAAAATTTAATAATTTCATCTAAATATTGTTCTAAATTCATAATTATTCACTCTCTTTTATTTCTTCAGACATTTCAAAAATATTGTTATAATGTCCAGCAATTTTATTATGGGTTTTATCTAAAGTTTCAATGGCTTTATTAGTTGTATCAAAACCAGCCTTAACTTTTTCTCATCTATCAACCCAACGATCAAAATCATCTTTGAATAAACGTAATTTTTTTGCCATTTTTTCTAAATTTTTATTAAAATCAATGTCTTTACGATTTTTATCAACTGTAAATAAAACAGCAGATAAAGTAGTAGGAGAGGTAATTCAAACACGTTTCTTAAAAGCATATTCAACAATATCATCAGCAAATTGTGCGTAAATAAAAGCAAATATTTCTTCAGAAGGAATAAACATTACTGCGCTAGAAATCTTATTTTTAATATTAATATATTTTCCAACTTCATCAATTCGTTTACGAATATCATTACGAAAATCTTTTAAATAATTTTCTTTAACTTTAATATCTTCACTTACTAAATACCTTTGATAGTTATCAATTGAAAACTTTGAATCAATAGCAATTCCTTCTTTTTCAGAATCTGTTTTTACATAGGCATCAACAACTTTGCCATCAATTGTTTTATATTGTCGTTCTCATAATTTTTGATTTGAACCTAACATATTAGTTAAAATTTTTTCTAAAACAAATTCACCAACATTACCACGTTTTTTAGTATTAATAAAAACTTCTTGTAAACTTTGAATATTATCATTAATTTTTCCTAAAACAGTTGATGATTCTTGTAACTTTGCTAAATCTTTAATAACATCTACTACTTGTCTTTGAATGACATCAGCATTGCGTTTATAATCATCTTCTTTTTTATCTAAATTTTTTTGAAAATTATCAATATTACTCATTAAATTAATTAATTTTTCGGTTTTATCACGATCCGAACCATTTCATGATGTTTTAAAATCATTTAATTGTTCTTTAAAAGTTTCTACTTGCATTTTTAAAAAATCTTGTGCAATTGGGTCGCTAGTAACCTTCTGACTTTTTTTAATTTGCATATAAATTATTAAGCCACCAATACTACTAATAATTAAAATAACTACCAATAAACTAATTACTATTTCCATTTCCTATTTTCCTTTGCCCTTTTTTATTCTTTTTCTCAAATCATATCATAATTAAAAATCTTAACATGATCACCTTTTTTTATTCCTTGCTTTCTTAATTCATCATAAATTCCTAAATCTTGTAATTTAATTTTAAATAATAAAATATTATGATAATTATTTAAAGGATTTTTTTGATATATTACTTCAACGGTTTTACCAGAAATAGTTCATTGATTACTTGCAATTTTAGTAATAATAACTTGTGGAACTTCTTCTTTATTAATATATTCATAAAGAATATGTTCTTCATTATTTTCATCATTATTAACTTGATGCAGTTGTTCTTTTTCAACAGCTTTAGCAATAACTTTAATTAATATATCCAAACTAATATGTTTCATAGCAGAAATTGCAATTATTGGTAATTTAATTTGTTCTTTTAATTTCTCTAAATTAGTTTGTGCATCTGGTAAATCAATTTTATTTGCAACAATTAAATGCGGTTTTTTTGTCAAATCTTTATTATAACTTTCTAATTCACTCATAATTAATTGATAATTTAAAAAATGATCTTGAGTCTTATCACTAATATCAATCATATGTACTAAAACTTGACAACGTTCAATATGACGCAAAAATTGTAAACCCAGTCCTTTTCCTAAACTAGCTCCTGCTATTAATCCAGGCAAATCCGCCATAACAAAATTATTATTTTTATCAACTCTAACAACACCTAAATGTGGATTAAGAGTAGTAAAAGGATAATCAGCAACTGTTGGAGTTGAAGCAGAAATAGCTCCTAATAATGTTGATTTACCGGCGTTAGGCAACCCAACTAATCCGGCATTGGCCAATAATTTCAACTCACAAATTATTTCAAAATGTTGTCCAGGCATTCCTTTTTCACATATTTTAGGTACTCGATTTATTGCCGAAGCAAAACGAGCATTTCCTCGTCCACCAAGACCACCGGCAGCAATTATTATTTCTTGTTTATCTTTAATAATATCACCAAGAATATTTTGAGTTTTGTTATCTCTAATAATAGTACCCAATGGAACTTTTACATATGTATTGGTTCCTTTACGTCCATGCATATTTTTGGGTGCACCATTTTTACCATCTTCAGCAGTTATCTCTTTATTTTTACGTAAGTCTAATAGAGTATTCATACCTGAATCACCAATAAAGATAATATTACCGCCTCTTCCTCCATCTCCACCAGATGGACCACCTTTGGCTACATAAAGTTCACGACGAAAAGCAACAACACCATCACCGCCTTTGCCGGCAGTAACTTTTAATTTTGTTACATCTATAAAACGCATTTCTTACTCCTTTTTTATATTAATAAAAACTCTTATTATATAGTGTTAACATTTTTGTGTAAAATACTATTTTATTTTTCATATAATTTTAGTATACAGATATTATTGTTAAAAAAATAATAATTTACTATATCTAGTTAATATTTTTTGTAAACTATTTTTGCTTTATGAAAATTAAAAAAACATTTTTTAATGTTAAAATATCATTTAAGTTATTTTCATATATGAAAAATTATATATTAAAATAAAACTTATAGGTGTTTTTATTTAATTTTATCTTTGAAAAAATATATTGTGTAAGGTAGTACAGACATTTTGGACTATTTTCCATCTAATAAAAGTTTATCAAAATAATCCATAGGAGTCATTAACCCTAATGATTTATGTGGTTTAGAATTGTTATAATATTCTTGAAAAGAATTAACTAATTTTTGAAATAAACTAAAATCACTATTTAAATATGGTTTTATTTCAAATAAATTACTTCAATTTCTATTAAATCTTTCAATCTTACCATTACTCTGTGGTGATCTAAACGGTGTAGTTTCATGAACTATACCTTTTTTATTACAAAAATTTGTAAATCAACGATTCCTTTGTGGTTTTCCACAAGATGTATTAACATATTGACTACCATTATCAGTTCTAATTCTTTTAATTTTAATTCCCAATTTTTCATAAAAATTTAAAGCATTTTTAGTAGCATTTACAATATCTCTGGTTTGTGCTTGTTCAGATGGATAACAATAAGTAATTCGAGTTTTTTCATCAATAAAATCAATAATATATCATCTTTTACTTCCTGTTATATAATCTGATACTACTTTAATATCAGTCTGCAATAATCCAGTTTCTTTTACTTCATATCTCAAATGTTTTTTCTTAATAGTTTTTTGTGAATAAAAACCAAAACGTTTTAATCAACGATATATAGTTTTAACCGAAGGTTTTGGCAAAAAATTAAACCTAATATCATCAATATGTCTTATTAAATAACAAAATTGAAAAGCACCTATACCAAACTCTTCTTTATACTGAACAAAATAATTTATAAATTTTTCTGATAATTCCAAATTATACAAATATTTAATATTTTTAGGTTTTGTTGATTTAAATAACGGACTTCTCCCCACATGTACTTGTGGAGGAAACAATGAAATTGAATGAGTTCAACAATGCTTTTCAAACAGAACAGGATTGTTTAAAATATATAGCAAGTTTGAAGAAAAACAAATGTATCATGTGTTCTTGAACAAGTTTGAATACTTCTAATTTAAGAAGAATAAGATGTTTGAAATGTCATCAAACATTTAGTATTCTTCATGGCACCATTTTTTACAAGTCACAAACACCTTTGAGATTTTGATTTTATCTCATCTTTAGATGAATAAACACCAAACATGGAATTACATCAACTGATGTTGCAAAGGAATTGGGTGTGACTTTGAAAACTGCTTGAAGAATGGGTCATGAAATTAGAAATCGTATTGCCAAACAAGAACATCAATTTATTGTTGAGGGCATAGTGCAAATGGATGAAATGTATCTTTCACATATGGGTTTTAAAAAACAAGGAAGATCTTTGATAAATAAAACATTAATTGTTGGGATTTATGAAAAAACAACCAATAATTTAATTGTGAAAGTAATCAAAAACACAAAAAGTAAAAATCTTTTGCAGTTTGCAAGAAACCATATTTCTTCAAAGTGTGATGTACATACTGATTCTTGAAAAGGATATCGTGATTTCAAATCCCTTTTCCCTAATCACAAAACAGTTAACCATCAAGATGGTTATGTTTCAAAAATTGGCGTAAATACCAATCAAATTGAATCAGTATGAAAACATATACGAAGAACATTTAAAACACATATCAAAGTTGCAAAACATCATGTTCATTTATATGCCAAAGAAGCTGCATATAAATTCAACAAGATACCTACTTTTGAAACTGTAATGCTATGTTTCATTTAAAAATGTGGGGAGAAGTCCGTAGATAGGCTTTTCTCAACATTTATGTGATAAAATTTAAAAATAGTACATAAAGGGAGAAAAGCCTTAAATAATAATTCTTCAAAAGGTTTATTTTTGTAGAAAATATCATAAAAACGTTTAGCTCAATAATAAAAAGTTTGCTTTGGCATATGTAATTGAGAAATTATTTCTTTACAAGAATTTTTATTTTTAAAAATAAAACAAAATTTTCTAAATTTACGATAATAAATATTAACTTTATTAATATTTTTATCATTTTTATACTTTTCTACAAACTTGTTAAATTTATAATCAAATTTAGTAAAATCAGCACTATTAATTAAATATTTCATTTTAAACTACACCTCAACTAATAATATAAAGTTATAAAAACTTTTATTAGTCCAAAAAGTGTGTCTAATCTACATGAAAAAATATATTGTATATTGATTTTTTCACATATAAACTTTATTTGAGATTTTTTTAAAGTAATTTAAAAAAATAAAATTTATTACTGACTTATTAGTAACCTACTTTTATTTAAATTAAAACATTAATAATATTAGTTTAAATATATTTATTATTTTTTTTAATTTATAAGAAAAAATAAATGAAAATTTAATTAAAAATATTTTAATAAATCTCAATTATTAAAAATAAATATTTATATTTAAAAAGGGGTACTTTAAAAATGATAAATGATAAATGATAAAAATATAGTAAAAAAATCTGATGTTGATAGTTGATGAGGTATTACCACTAGTAATAAATGTGATAAAAAAATTGAGAAATTAAATAAAAAATTACAAGAAACATGTAATAAATTAGACGAAATAAGCAATCTTTATACAAAATCAGTAAAAGAAAACAAAAATTTCGAATATAAAGTTAAAAAACTAAAAGAAGAATTAAAAAAAATTCAAGATAATAATACAAAATTAGAAACAGAATTAAATGATTCAAAAAAACAATAAAAAAGAATTAGAAGCACAATTAAAACAATTTCAAGACAGTAAAGAAAAACTAGAAAGAGAACTAAAAAATTCTAAAAATAGTAAAGAAAGATTAGAAGAAGAACTAAAAGAAATTCAAGATAAAAATACAAAATTAGAAATAAACTTAAAAGAAGCAACAGAAAGTGTTGAACATTTACAAGAAATAATCCAAGATTACATGGATAATAAAGAAAAACTAGAAGAAGATTTAAAAGAAATTCAAGATAATAATATAAAACTGGAAACAAAATTAAAAGAAGTAGAAAATAATAAAGAAAAACTAGAAACAGAACTTAAAGATTATAAAAATAATAATGAAAATTTAGAAGAAGAATTAAGAAAATCTAGATATACTATAGCAAAACAAGCAGCAGAATTAAGAGAATCTAAAAGTATTAAAGAAAAATTTGAACAATTAGAAAAAGAATTAAAAGATTATATAAATAAAAACCAAAAATTTGAAAAAGAACTAAAACAATCTCAATATGATAAAGAAAAATTAGAAAAACAATTAAAACATTCAAAAGAAAACATTGAAGAACTAAAAAAAATAAGGCTTTTCTCCCTTTATGTACTATTTTTAAATTTTATCACATAAATGCTGAGAAAAGCCTATCTACGGACTTCTCCCCACATTTTTAAATGAAACATAGCATTACAGTTTCAAAAGTAGGTATCTTGTTGAATTTATATGCAGCTTCTTTGGCATATAAATGAACATGATGTTTTGCAACTTTGATATGTGTTTTAAATGTTCTTCGTATATGTTTTCATACTGATTCAATTTGATTGGTATTTACGCCAATTTTTGAAACATAACCATCTTGATGGTTAACTGTTTTGTGATTAGGGAAAAGTGATTTGAAATCACGATATCCTTTTCAAGAATCAGTATGTACATCACACTTTGAAGAAATATGGTTTCTTGCAAACTGCAAAAGATTTTTACTTTTTGCGTTTTTGATTACTTTCACAATTAAATTATTGGTTGTTTTTTCATAAATCCCAACAATTAATGTTTTATTTATCAAAGATCTTCCTTGTTTTTTAAAACCCATATGTGAAAGATACATTTCATCCATTTGCACTATGCCCTCAACAATAAATTGATGTTCTTGTTTGGCAATACGATTTCTGATTTCATGACCCATTCTTCAAGCAGTTTTCAAAGTCACACCCAATTCTTTTGCAACATCAGTTGATGTAATTCCATGTTTGGTGTTTATTCATCTAAAGATGAGATAAAATCAAAATCTCAAAGGTGTTTGTGACTTGTAAAAAATGGTGCCATGAAGAATACTAAATGTTTGATGACATTTCAAACATCTTATTCTTCTTAAATTAGAAGTATTCAAACTTGTTCAAGAACACATGATACATTTGTTTTTCTTCAAACTTGCTATATATTTTAAACAATCCTGTTCTGTTTGAAAAGCATTGTTGAACTCATTCAATTTCATTGTTTCCTCCACAAGTACATGTGGGGAGAAGTCCGAAAAATAATACAAGATTGTAAAAACACTGTAGAAAAACTAGAAAAAGAATTAAAAAACACTAAGGATATTAATAAAAAAATTAGAGACTTTGTACTTGAATGTGTACCTTTAAATTAAAAAACACTTAAATATATAACCTTTTCTTATATATTTATTGATACAAATTAATTACATATTCAAATTTTATTATAAAGTTAGCTATATAAATAATTTTTTTTAAAAATAATCTATTGTTAGGAAAAAATATTAAAGCAATAAATTCTATTTTTATTATATTAATAATTTAAAATATTCTTACTTATAATATCAACTATCTGTTTAGCAACTTCCACTTTTGAACCAATCAAATTATAATTATTATTTTTAAAATAAAAATTAATTTCTGTTTCATTTTTACCCATAACACTAATATTATTAATACAAATACCATCACAATTTTTAATTTTCATTTTTTCGATACCAAGATTTTTATCATTAACCTCTTGAGCAGCAAAACCAATTAAAACTTGTTGTGTTTTCTGCTTACCTAAAAATGCCAATACATCAATATTAGCAATCAGTGATAAAGATAAATTTTCATTTTTATTTTTAATTATTTTATTAGGAATATATTTACTTACTTTATAATCATTTAAAGCAGCAGCACATATTACAATATCAGCATTATCAAAGTTTTCTTTCATTGCTAAGAACATTTTTTCATTAATATTTGCTTTAATAATAGTTAGGTTTTTTTGCGATTTAATTTCAAAATCACAATCACCTGCAACTAATACTACTTTAGCGTTAGTTTTAAGAAAAGCATCTACTAATGCTTTACCCATTTTTCCTGAAGAATTATTAGTAATATAACGAATTGGATCAATATAAGTTCTAGTACGACCAATATTAATTAAAATTTTTTTATCAGATAAATCAATACTTTTTTTAAAAAAATCTTTAATTATTGTTAATGCATTATCTGGACTTTTAACCCGTCCATCACCAATCATCTTACAGGCTAACATTCCTGAATCTGGAGGAATAATAGTAATATTTTCAAAATTAGATAATTCTAATAAATTTTTTTGAAAACTTTGATTGTGATACATATTATGATTCATTGCTGGAAATAATATCTTTTCTGCTTTGGAAGCTAAAAATACTGATAATGCTAAACTATCAGCAATTGCTAAATTTGCTTTACTAATAAAACTCATAGTAGCAGGATAAACAACAATTAAATTTGTTTTAATTGCTAAATTAGTATGAGTAATTAAATCTCCTTTAACATATGATTCTTGTTCAAACATTTCAGAATAATAAGAAAATGTTTTATCTTCTAAAAAATGTAAAGAACTTTTAGTACAAATAATATCAACTAAAAATTCTTTTTTTAATTGTTTTAATAAAATTAAGGCTTTGTTTGCTGCAATACTACCAGTAATTATTAAAGTAATATGTTTCATTATTTTCTCCTATCATATCATTAAACATAAAATAAACAAACAAAACCTATCTTCAAAATATGATACCTATTGAAAATAGGTTTTTATTATTAAAAATTTATTTTTACTTTTTATCAAGTATAACTGAAACTCGTGTTTTATTTTTTTTAAAAATAGTATACTTAACAATTCCTGATTTTAAAGCAAATAAGGTATCATCACCACCACGCCCTACATTTTCACCAGGGTGAATTTTAGTTCCACGTTGACGATAAATAATTGTTCCCTCTTTTAAACTTTGTCCATCACCAATTTTAGCACCTAAACGTTTAGAATGTGAATCACGACCATTACGAGTTGAACCCACTCCTTTTTTTGAAGCAAATAATTGTAAATTTAATTTATAAAACATAATTACACCTCCTTTATGTTAATATATTTTGGATATTGTTCTTTAATAGTTTTTAATTGTCAAAGCATTGTTTTTAAAATGATTTGACTATTATTAGTGAAGCTAGCAACTTTAAGTTTAACTAATCCAGCAGTATTATTAATTACTTGAACTTGATTATTATCAAGTTCATGAAGTGCATTTAATGTACCAATAACAATGGCTGAAATCCCTGCACAAACAATATCATTTCCAATTTTTGAAAAATTAGCATGACCAGTAATTATAACTTCTACAATGTTACTATTTTGGTAATTATAAGTAACTTTAACCATAATTTAATATTACCTTAAATTATTTTTTATTATTTTCATCATCTTCTTTAATAACTTTAACAGTCATATTTTTATGATCAAAAATAGTTTTTAAATTACCTTCACTAACAACAGTTTTAGTGTTATCTGGTTCTGTAATATTATCCTTAACAACTGATTTAGTTTTAACAACTTTTTCTTTTGTAAGTTCTTTTTTTACTTTACTAACTACTGATTTTGGCTCTTTAATAATAGGAGTTACTACTTCAGAAATTACTTCTTTTTTTACTTCATCTTTAATTACTGGTTTTGATTGTTCAGTCTTCTTATCAACAAGACTTTTACCACCAAGTAAAATATCAGTAATTAATACCTTTGTATATGGCTGACGGTGTCCATACATTGTTTTTGAATTTTTCTTAGGTTTATATTTAAACACTCGAATCTTTTTTGATTTATCTTGTTTAATAATCTCACCATGAACTTCAGCACCTTTTAGGAAAGGTTTACCGAATTGTTGATCAATCATCAATATTTTGTCAAAAATAATCTTATCTTTAGCTTTGCCAACAAGTTTTTCAACAAAAATTTCTTGACCATAGGAAACATTAATTTGTTTTCCTCCTGTTTGAATAACTACAAACATTTTTCTTATTACCTCCAGTTTAGACTCGCCTTATAGGTGGAATAAATCACTTGTTAACCTAAAGTAGAGCGGTTGAAACTGCATAAACAGTCTTAAATATTATAAAGTATTTTTTATTAAAAGCAATATAAAATTTAGTAATTATTGTAGATTAGACACACTTTTTGGACTAATAAAAGTTTTTATAACTTTATATTATTAGTTGAGGTGTAGTTTAAAATGAAATATTTAATTAATAGTGCTGATTTTACTAAATTTGATTATAAATTTAACAAGTTTGTAGAAAAGTATAAAAATGATAAAAATATTAATAAAGTTAATATTTATTATCGTAAATTTAAAAAATTTTGTTTTTTATTTAAAAATAAAAATTCTTGTAAAGAAATAATTTCTCAATTACATATGCCAAAGCAAACTTTTTATTATTGAGCTAAACGTTTTTATGATATTTTCTACAAAAATAAACCTTTTGAAGAATTATTATTTAAATCAACAAAACCTAAAAATATTAAATATTTGTATAATTTGGAATTATCAGAAAAATTTATAAATTATTTTGTTCAGTATAAAGAAGAGTTTGGTATAGGTGCTTTTCAATTTTGTTATTTAATAAGACATATTGATGATATTAGGTTTAATTTTTTGCCAAAACCTTCGGTTAAAACTATATATCGTTGATTAAAACGTTTTGTTTTTTATTCACAAAAAACTATTAAGAAAAAACATTTGAGATATGAAGTAAAAGAAACTGGATTATTGCAGACTGATATTAAAGTAGTATCAGATTATATAACAGGAAGTAAAAGATGATATATTATTGATTTTATTGATGAAAAAACTCGAATTACTTATTGTTATCCATCTGAACAAGCACAAACCAGAGATATTGTAAATGCTACTAAAAATGCTTTAAATTTTTATGAAAAATTGGGAATTAAAATTAAAAGAATTAGAACTGATAATGGTAGTCAATATGTTAATACATCTTGTGGAAAACCACAAAGGAATCGTTGATTTACAAATTTTTGTAATAAAAAAGGTATAGTTCATGAAACTACACCGTTTAGATCACCACAGAGTAATGGTAAGATTGAAAGATTTCATAGAAATTGAAGTAATTTATTTGAAATAAAACCATATTTAAATAGTGATTTTAGTTTATTTCAAAAATTAGTTAATTCTTTTCAAGAATATTATAACAATTCTAAACCACATAAATCATTAGGGTTAATGACTCCTATGGATTATTTTGATAAACTTTTATTAGATGGAAAATAGTCCAAAATGTCTGTACTACCTTACACTCCTAACATATTAATAATTATTTAAAATTACCCTTTTAAAAATAATTATCGGACTTCTCCCCACATGTACTTGTGGAGGAAACAATGAAATTGAATGAGTTCAACAATGCTTTTCAAACAGAACAGGATTGTTTAAAATATATAGCAAGTTTGAAGAAAAACAAATGTATCATGTGTTCTTGAACAAGTTTGAATACTTCTAATTTAAGAAGAATAAGATGTTTGAAATGTCATCAAACATTTAGTATTCTTCATTGCACCATTTTTTACAAGTCACAAACACCTTTGAGATTTTGATTTTATCTCATCTTTAGATGAATAAACAGCAAACATGGAATTACATCAACTGATGTTGCAAAAGAATTGGGTGTGACTTTGAAAACTGCTTGAAGAATGGGTCATGAAATCAGAAATCGTATTGCCAAACAAGAACATCAATTTATTGTTGAGGGCATAGTGCAAATGGATGAAATGTATCTTTCACATATGGGTTTTAAAAAACAAGGAAGATCTTTGATAAATAAAACATTAATTGTTGGGATTTATGAAAAAACAACCAATAATTTAATTGTGAAAGTAATCAAAAACGCAAAAAGTAAAAATCTTTTGCAGTTTGCAAGAAACCATATTTCTTCAAAGTGTGATGTACATACTGATTCTTGAAAAGGATATCGTGATTTCAAATCACTTTTCCCTAATCACAAAACAGTTAACCATCAAGATGGTTATGTTTCAAAAATTGGCGTAAATACCAATCAAATTGAATCAGTATGAAAACATATACGAAGAACATTTAAAACACATATCAAAGTTGCAAAACATCATGTTCATTTATATGCCAAAGAAGCTGCATATAAATTCAACAAGATACCTATTTTTGAAACTGTAATGCTATGTTTCATTTAAAAATGTGGGGAGAAGTCCGTAGATAGGCTTTTCTCAACATTTATGTGATAAAATTTAAAAATAGTACATAAAGGGAGAAAAGCCATAATTATTTTCAATTAGAAAGTTTTTTAATATTACCGCTTAAATCAAGTTCAAGTGAATAAAAATTACCAACTTTTAAATCAACAGCAGATAAACAATTATTAAAATCACTAGCAAATTCTGGATTATATCATTTATCACGTGTTTGACCAGTTGGCACGGTTGTTTGTTTATTTATTTCTACAAACTTCAAAAAATCAAACTTTAATGTTTGACCTGTATTATTTTTATCGGGAATAACACGGTCTTTTTCACTATTAACTAACTGTACTTTAAACATAAAAAATACTTAACGTCCGAAATTAATTAAATTAAAAATTTAATAAGTTAAGCATAGTAGGGTACACCTATACTTACAAAATTATTATAACATAAAAAATAAAAATTCAATAAAAAAACGAACATCAGTAATGATTTCGGTAATTACCAATGTTCATTAACCATTATATATACAAGTATTTTATGTAAAAAAAATAAAAGAATAAATATAAAATAAAATTAATTAAGGCTTTTCTCCCTTTATGTACTATTTTTAAATTTTATTACATAAATGCTGAGAAAAGCCTATCTACGGACTTCTCGCCACATTTTTAAATGAAACATAGCATTACAGTTTCAAAAGTAGGTATCTTGTTGAATTTATATGCAGCTTCTTTGGCATATAAATGAACATGATGTTTTGCAACTTTGATATGTGTTTTAAATGTTCTTCGTATATGTTTTCATACTGATTCAATTTGATTGGTATTTACGCCAATTTTTGAAACATAACCATCTTGATGGTTAACTGTTTTGTGATTAGGGAAAAGTGATTTGAAATCACGATATCCTTTTCAAGAATCAGTATGTACATCACACTTTGAAGAAATATGGTTTCTTGCAAACTGCAAAAGATTTTTACTTTTTGCGTTTTTGATTACTTTCACAATTAAATTATTGGTTGTTTTTTCATAAATCCCAACAATTAATGTTTTATTTATCAAAGATCTTCCTTGTTTTTTAAAACCCATATGTGAAAGATACATTTCATCCATTTGCACTATGCCCTCAACAATAAATTGATGTTCTTGTTTGGCAATACGATTTCTGATTTCATGACCCATTATTCAAGCAGTTTTCAAAGTCACACCCAATTCTTTTGCAACATCAGTTGATGTAATTCCATGTTTGCTGTTTATTCATCTAAAGATGAGATAAAATCAAAATCTCAAAGGTGTTTGTGACTTGTAAAAAATGGTGCCATGAAGAATACTAAATGTTTGATGACATTTCAAACATCTTATTCTTCTTAAGTTAGAAGTATTCAAACTTGTTCAAGAACACATGATACATTTGTTTTTCTTCAAACTTGCTATATATTTTAAACAATCCTGTTCTGTTTGAAAAGCATTGTTGAACTCATTCAATTTCATTGTTTCCTCCACAAGTACATGTGGGGAGAAGTCCGTTAATTAATATTTAAAAATATTTATAATAATTTTTACAAAATGCTATAATTACCACATAAAACATATAAGGAGATTTAAAGATGAAAATTTTCAAATTTAAAAAATTACAGTTAACAACTTTATTGTTATTTATTTTAACTATTTTAATCATGCTTATAGGTTTAATGTTAATAGGTTTATATCACGAAATAACAGCTTGTTCATAAATATTATTTTGATTTTTTTTTCTTTAAATTAAAATAATATGTTGATTTAGAGATTTTTAAAAAACGACACATTGTGCGAATTTTATATTTAGATTTCTTTTTAACAATAATTTCTATTTTCTGCCTATTATTAGTGCTGCTTGCTTTAAAATATCATTTTCCATTCGTAACTGTTTTAATTCTTTATTTGCTTGAATTAATTGTTTTTCTAAATCAGAAAGATTATCTTTAGTTTTAAAACTACCTGAATTAGTAAATTGCTTAATTCATTTATAAGTAACTGCTCTTGTAACATTATACTCTTTAACAAGGCAAGATATTGATTTACCACTTTGATATAAAGCTACTATTTGCTTTTTAAATTCGTCGGTATATGAGTTAATATTGGTCATAATTATAATTCCTTTCTTTTCACTAATTTGTTCACTTGTCTACGTAATTAGTGTCCAATAAAGTGTAACCCATCCAAATGTTGTATTAGTAGCTAAATTAATGAATGAACCAGAAATAATACCAACCAGAGAACAAATTCCAACAAAATGGACCAAGTTTATAATGGCAATTGAAAGACCTTTTAAAAATCGTCAAAATCAATTTGAAATTGATTTTATCACTATTAAAACTTGAATAGCTAATACAGAGGAATTAAAAACACTATTAAAAAAGAATGCAATTATTGGTATTAAAGGTAGAATTCAAACATTTGCTAATAAAGCTAATGATTTTTACTATACAGAAATTATTGCTGATCGTATTATTTATTTAACTTAAAACTAATTAAAAAATGGTCTTAATTACTCAATAATTAATACCATTTTTATTTTTACTACTAATAAGTTTATAGTCACTTTATATTTTTTCAAATTAAAACGATATATAGTAAAATAAATTTGTTATAATTTTACTATAATTTATTAGTATAAAAGGTTAGGAGCAAAAACAAAATGAAAATTGGAATTGTAAGTGATTCAGCTACTGGTTTTACCCTTGAAGATATGAAAAAATATCCTGAAATAATAATTATTCCTTTAAATATTATTGAAGGAGAAAATGCTTATGATGATAATAACATTGATATTGATAGTGAAACAATTCGTAAAAAGATGATTGATGAACACTATATTTTAAAAACTAGTCAAACTAGTCGTGGTAAACTTGAACAATATTGAGATAATGCTTTGAGCAAATATGATCAAATTTTATTTTTACCAATTGCTAATAATGCTTCAGGACAATATGCAAGTTCGCAAGTTTTACAAAAAGAAGAAAAATATAAAAATAAAGTCCATATTTTAGAAACAGGTGCTGCTTCAATACCTTTAAAATTTATGGTTTTAATTGCTTTTACTCTTGTTAAAAATGGAAAAAAAATTCCTGAAATTTTAGAAATTTTAAGTAAATTCCGCAAAACTTATGAATCTTATATTGCTCCTAATGATTTAAAATTTTTAGCTCGTGGTGGTAGATTACCAATGAGTAAAGCAAGAATTGGTAATTTTTTACGTTTTAAACCAATTTTAAGATGTAAAGAAACAATTGATAATATTGGTAGAGTTAGAACGTTAAGTAAAGCTATGGAAGAAATGTTAGATATTATTACTAAAATTAAAGATGTTACTAAAGAAACAATATATATTATTGATGGTTGATGTAGAAAAGATATTATTGATGAAGCAATTAAAAAAGTAAAAAATAGAGGATTTACCAAATATAAAGTTGAACCATTATGTAATATTTTAAAAACACATACTGGTAATAATACTATTGGTTTTTCAGTAGTACCTAATCAATGAGTAAAAGAAGTCTAATAAAAAAGTAGTTTTATAAAAGATTGATTAAGTATTCTGTTTTTTAGAAAAATATATAAAAAACTTTAAATCTAAAAAAGAATGTTAGTAAAGGTTAATTTAGTTTACTAACATTCAGATTTTTTCAACTTATAAATAATAAAATATTAAATATTGTAAGGTAGTACAGACATTTTGAACTATTTTCCATCTAATAAAAGTTTATCAAAATAATCCATAGGAGTCATTAACCCTAATGATTTATGTGGTTTAGAATTGTTATAATATTCTTGAAAAGAATTAACTAATTTTTGAAATAAACTAAAATCACTATTTAAATATGGTTTTATTTCAAATAAATTACTTCAATTTCTATGAAATCTTTCAATCTTACCATTACTCTGTGGTGATCTAAACGGTGTAGTTTCATGAACTATACCTTTTTTATTACAAAAATTTGTAAATCAACGATTCCTTTGTGGTTTTCCACAAGATGTATTAACATATTGACTACCATTATCAGTTCTAATTCTTTTAATTTTAATTCCCAATTTTTCATAAAAATTTAAAGCATTTTTAGTAGCATTTACAATATCTCTGGTTTGTGCTTGTTCAGATGGATAACAATAAGTAATTCGAGTTTTTTCATCAATAAAATCAATAATATATCATCTTTTACTTCCTGTTATATAATCTGATACTACTTTAATATCAGTCTGCAATAATCCAGTTTCTTTTACTTCATATCTCAAATGTTTTTTCTTAATAGTTTTTTGTGAATAAAAACCAAAACGTTTTAATCAACGATATATAGTTTTAACCGAAGGTTTTGGCAAAAAATTAAACCTAATATCATCAATATGTCTTATTAAATAACAAAATTGAAAAGCACCTATACCAAACTCTTCTTTATACTGAACAAAATAATTTATAAATTTTTCTGATAATTCCAAATTATACAAATATTTAATATTTTTAGGTTTTGTTGATTTAAATAATAATTCTTCAAAAGGTTTATTTTTGTAGAAAATATCATAAAAACGTTTAGCTCAATAATAAAAAGTTTGCTTTGGCATATGTAATTGAGAAATTATTTCTTTACAAGAATTTTTATTTTTAAAAATAAAACAAAATTTTCTAAATTTATGATAATAAATATTAACTTTATTAATATTTTTATCATTTTTATACTTTTCTACAAACTTGTTAAATTTATAATCAAATTTAGTAAAATCAGCACTATTAATTAAATATTTCATTTTAAACTACACCTCAACTAATAATATAAAGTTATAAAAACTTTTATTAGTCCAAAAAGTGTGTCTAATCTACATAAAATATTAAATATATATTATGATTTAAATTCTTATTAATAATTAAAGTTTTAAACTAAAGAAATAATTGAAAAAATTTAATAAAATAAATATTTATAAATCAAAGTAATGGTTTTTTAATTTATTGAGTTTTAACTATAAAATTAAAAAACGGACTTCTCCCCACATGTACTTGTGGAGGAAACAATGAAATTGAATGAGTTCAACAATGCTTTTCAAACAGAACAGGATTGTTTAAAATATATAGCAAGTTTGAAGAAAAACAAATGTATCATGTGTTCTTGAACAAGTTTGAATACTTCTAATTTAAGAAGAATAAGATGTTTGAAATGTCATCAAACATTTAGTATTCTTCATGGCACCATTTTTTACAAGTCACAAACACCTTTGAGATTTTGATTTTATCTCATCTTTAGATGAATAAACACCAAACATGGAATTACATCAACTGATGTTGCAAAAGAATTGGGTGTGACTTTGAAAACTGCTTGAAGAATGGGTCATGAAATCAGAAATCGTATTGCCAAACAAGAACATCAATTTATTGTTGAGGCATAGTACAAATGGATGAAATGTATCTTTCACATATGGGTTTTAAAAAACAAGGAAGATCTTTGATAAATAAAACATTAATTGTTGGGATTTATGAAAAAACAACCAATAATTTAATTGTGAAAGTAATCAAAAACGCAAAAAGTAAAAATCTTTTGCAGTTTGCAAGAAACCATATTTCTTCAAAGTGTGATGTACATACTGATTCTTGAAAAGGATATCGTGATTTCAAATCACTTTTCCCTAATCACAAAACAGTTAACCATCAAGATGGTTATGTTTCAAAAATTGGCGTAAATACCAATCAAATTGAATCAGTATGAAAACATATACGAAGAACATTTAAAACACATATCAAAGTTGCAAAACATCATGTTCATTTATATGCCAAAGAAGCTGCATATAAATTCAACAAGATACCTACTTTTGAAACTGGGCATTGGTTAGATAAGTTTACTTTCTTGTCTTCAAATCTGTACAAATTGGTTTGGAGACATTTTTAATCGTAAAATCATTCTATCATTATTTCATCAGTTAATAAATTTTCTTAATGCTTCTGTGAAATGTTTAATGCTATTAAACTTGTTACCAAACATAATTTTAAAATCTCTTTTGATTCATCGATTTAAACATTCACTTACTTGGTTGCCTTTAAATCCTGATAAACTTTTTGAATGAATTAAAGTTTTACTTTTATTAAAACTATTTGTAACTATTTTACTAGTATTACCTGAACCTAAATCAGACTGGATAAATGTTGCAAATATTTTGTGTTCTTTACGACTTGCCTTTGTTACTTGATTAAGAACATTTAAAATGGTTATTGCATTTTCACTTTTATTAATTTTTCAACCAACTATAGCATTACTATTCATATCTGTAGCAATTTCTAATAATAATTTAGTTTTTTTATTATTAATAATTAATTCTTTAAATCAAGTACCATCGATGCCAACTTTTTCAAGATAAGTATTACTGGTAAAATTACGTTTTAATAAATCTTGGAAATTTGATTTTAAGGCATTAGATTTCGCTCTACGCTGTTTTTTGGGTTTGGTTAATAGTTTGTGATATTATTATCTTCTAATAACCTCATAATGCTGTTTTTACTGCATTTAATATTGGTGTTGTTTTTCTTTAATTCTAATCTCACCTTTTCTAAACTAGTAATTTTAATTATTTTATCTTTGTTGCTAATAACAACAATTTTATTTAATTCTTTTAATAACTCATTATCAATTTTTGTTTGATATTTCTTTTTACCGTTTTTTATTCATTTATAATATGCAACTTTACTGATAGGTAACAAACTAATTATGTCATTAATTCCATAATTTTTATCGGACTTCTCCCCACATGTACTTGTGGAGGAAACAATGAAATTGAATGAGTTCAACAATGCTTTTCAAACAGAACAGGATTGTTTAAAATATATAGCAAGTTTGAAGAAAAACAAATGTATCATGTGTTCTTGAACAAGTTTGAATACTTCTAATTTAAGAAGAATAAGATGTTTGAAATGTCATCAAACATTTAGTATTCTTCATGGCACCATTTTTTACAAGTCACAAACACCTTTGAGATTTTGATTTTATCTCATCTTTAGATGAATAAACACCAAACATGGAATTACATCAACTGATGTTGCAAAAGAATTGGGTGTGACTTTGAAAACTGCTTGAAGAATGGGTCATCAAATCAGAAATCGTATTGCCAAACAAGAACATCAATTTATTGTTGAGGCATAGTGCAAATGGATGAAATGTATCTTTCACATATGGGTTTTAAAAAACAAGGAAGATCTTTGATAAATAAAAGATTAATTGTTGGGATTTATGAAAAAACAACCAATAATTTAATTGTGAAAGTAATCAAAAACGCAAAAAGTAAAAATCTTTTGCAGTTTGCAAGAAACCATATTTCTTCAAAGTGTGATGTACATACTGATTCTTGAAAAGGATATCGTGATTTCAAATCACTTTTCCCTAATCACAAAACAGTTAACCATCAAGATGGTTATGTTTCAAAAATTGGCGTAAATACCAATCAAATTGAATCAGTATGAAAACATATACGAAGAACATTTAAAACACATATCAAAGTTGCAAAACATCATGTTCATTTATATGCCAAAGAAGCTGCATATAAATTCAACAAGATACCTACTTTTGAAACTGTAATGCTATGTTTCATTTAAAAATGTGGGGAGAAGTCCGTAGATAGGCTTTTCTCAGCATTTATGTGATAAAATTTAAAAATAGTACATAAAGGGAGAAAAGCCATTTTTATTTCTACATTTATCAACTATTAAAAAACATTTACTTTTCAATAATTTACTATTTAAAATATTTTGATTGTTTTTTAATTCTTTATCACAGAATTGTTTTTGTCTTAAAAATTCATTTTTTATTTTTTCTTTTAGTAGTGACTTTTTGAGTTTTTTATTTTCAAGTTTTAAATTTTTATCTTTGATATTCACTTTATCTATTTGATGATTTGTTTGAAAAGTATGAATAGTAATTAATTTATTATTTTTTTGATATTTTTTTACTCAATTATAAATTAATGATCTGGTTGATAATTGATATTTGGTTTTAATATCAATGGTTTTTAATTTTTTAATCACTACATATTCATTTAAAACATCTAGTTTAATTTTTCTTGTATAAACTTTATATTTCATCTTTACTCCTTAACTATTAATTATTTAAACTAATCATACTGTCTAGATTAAAAATTATAGGAGTAAACTTAACTAACTTATGCCCTGTAATGCTATGTTTCATTTAAAAATGTGGGGAGAAGTCCGTAGATAGGCTTTTCTCAACATTTATGTGATAAAATTTAAAAATAGTACATAAAGGAAGAAAAGCCTTAAAAAATATTTTTATTAAGTATCCTTAACCATTTAATAGTATAACTATTTTATTTTTTTAATTTTAATAGCCATTTTCATTTAGTGTTATTTTAAATCAAAAACTTTCATAACAAACAACATTTCCAAAATTATTTTTATATTTTTGATAAGAACGACAAATATTATTATAGGCTTGATAATAGCGTTTTTTATTTATTTTATCAATGTGGTAAACTTTTAATATTGCTTCTTCCATAGTGTCATAAGCACCTAAACAGTTATCTTCTTTATCATATCTCGCATAAATAAAATTATTTTTTTTCATTTTTAACTCCAATACTTTTTATATATTCCCATAATTTAAGATTTACTTAGAACATAGATTATATTTATAATATTTAGGATTTTAAAAAAATATGAAATGGTGTAAGAACATTAAATTAGTTTGTAAATTTATAAAAAATAAAATGATAAGTTAAATTTATGACAATATTAAAAATATTGTTAATAACATAAATTGATAACAAATTATTTTTTGTAGATTAGACACACTTTTTGGACTAATAAAAGTTTTTATAACTTTATATTATTAGTTGAGGTGTAGTTTAAAATGAAATATTTAATTAATAGTGCTGATTTTACTAAATTTGATTATACATTTAACAATTTTGTAGAAAAGTATAAAAATGATAAAAATATTAATAAAGTTAATATTTATTATCGTAAATTTAGAAAATTTTGTTTTATTTTTAAAAATAAAAATTCTTGTAAAGAAATAATTTCTCAATTACATATGCCAAAGCAAACTTTTTATTATTGAGCTAAACGTTTTTATGATATTTTCTACAAAAATAAACCTTTTGAAGAATTATTATTTAAATCAACAAAACCTAAAAATATTAAATATTTGTATAATTTGGAATTATCAGAAAAATTTATAAATTACTTTGTTCAGTATAAAGAAGAGTTTGGTATAGGTGCTTTTCAATTTTGTTATTTAATAAGAAATATTGATGATATTAGGTTTAATTTTTTGCCAAAACCTTCGGTTAAAACTATATATCGTTGATTAAAACGTTTTGGTTTTTATTCACAAAAAACTATTAAGAAAAAACATTTGAGATATGAAGTAAAAGAAACTGGATTATTGCAGACTGATATTAAAGTAGTATCAGATTATATAACAGGAAGTAAAAGATGATATATTATTGATTTTATTGATGAAAAAACTCGAATTACTTATTGTTATCCATCTGAACAAGCACAAACCAGAGATATTGTAAATGCTACTAAAAATGCTTAAAATTTTTATGAAAAATTGGGAATTAAAATTAAAAGAATTAGAACTGATAATGGTAGTCAATATGTTAATACATCTTGTGGAAAACCACAAAGGAATCGTTGATTTACAAATTTTTGTAATAAAAAAGGTATAGTTCATGAAACTACACCGTTTAGATCACCACAGAGTAATGGTAAGATTGAAAGATTTCATAGAAATTGAAGTAATTTATTTGAAATAAAACCATATTTAAATAGTGATTTTAGTTTATTTCAAAAATTAGTTAATTCTTTTCAAGAATATTATAACAATTCTAAACCACATAAATCATTAGGGTTAATGACTCCTATGGATTATTTTGATAAACTTTTATTAGATGGAAAATAGTCCAAAATGTCTGTACTACCTTACAATAACAAATTATTTTTTTATAGAATATAGTTTTAATTGAAAAATTATTATTTATTGTTTATTTTTGAATTCTAAGTAAATCTTAATTTAAGTCTATAATTGAAAAAATGAATATACAATAAAAAATTCACTTTTTTATAAAAAGGCGAATTTATTTCATAATTTTATATTTATTGTAAAATTAAAATTAAAATTTTATTTAATTTTTAACTAATATTTTTTAAATTTATTATTTTATTTTAAATAAACTTTTACTATTTTAGTGGTTTTTTTATTTTTTTATTATAAATTATTTTTAATTTTTTTAGATTTATTTGAAAAAATATTAACTAAACAGTTTCTATTTTAAATGATTAAAAGTAAAATAATGTTATTGTTAATAAAACAAGAAATAAATATATTAATAGTTTTAAAAAAACTACTAAAATATTTTTAAAATTTAATGGAGGATGAAAATGCAAACTTTTATTGGAATTATAGGTTATTTAGCCGGAATATTGTCTATTATAACATTTATTCCACAAGCAATAAAAACAATAAAAACTAAGGAAACTAAACATATAATTTTATCAACTTATATTATTTATAATATTGCTAATCTTTTTTTCTTGATATTTGGAATACTTTCAGTAACATTACCAGTAATGTGACCAGAAGGTGCTGATACTCTTGAAATTGCAATTTGAGGTTCTACCTTAATAATACCGTATACAGTAACAATGACTGCAACTAATTGTATTATTTATGTTAAAGTAAAAAATATGAAAACGTTGGGCGAAAATGCTAGAACTTTGGAGGAATAAAAATAATGGCAAATACTGAATGATGAATTATTACTATAATAGGGATTATTGGAGCACTTATTGCTGTTATAGCATTTTGTCCACAGTCTTTAAAAACAATAAAAGCTAAAAAAACAGATGGTATTTCTTTACCTACATTTATTCTTTATACAACAGCTAATAGTTTATGAGTATTATGGGGCATTATTCATTTATCATATCATGGCGGATCTGAATCAACAATTTTAATGAAAGATTTAGTTATAATTTGTGCTAATACACCTTGTGCAATATGATCAGGAATTATTCTTGGTATTAAAATTAATAATATGTATAAATATGGTGAAGATTGTAAAAAATGAAAAGGTAAAGTAAATATAAAGAGTAACTTTTAATAGTTTTTTTTATTAAAAATAATAATTTATTACTAAAAATGCATTGCAATGATGCATTTTTTAATAGTTATAGTAGTAAAATATTTATCAAAATTAAAAAAATAATTTAAGTTATAATATATGTATAATTAAAAATTTTGTGGGGTTAAATAATGATAATTCAAAATGATGTTTATAAAATTCTAGTACAAGTAATCCTAGAAAAAGGTCATTGTAATGTTTTATTAGCACAAATGATGCGAGATAAAAATCTAAAATTATCAGAAAAAGAAGCAATTGAAAAGATAGTACTAGGAACTTTAAAAAATCAAATTTATTTAGATTATATATTAAATCAAATATGAAATGTTTTGAAATCAGTAATTACTATTCCTTTTCACATAACTATTT
Organism: Spiroplasma ixodetis Y32; assembly: GCF_030316605.1. GTDB lineage: Bacteria > Bacillota_I > Bacilli_A > Mycoplasmatales > VBWQ01 > Spiroplasma_E > Spiroplasma_E ixodetis. The sequence continues at coordinate 478,439 of NZ_CP127039.1, read as the reverse complement.
TATTATGAATAGTTTTATATGAAATTTATTTTTTAGAAATTACTAATAAAGAAATCTTCATTGAAAATACTTTAAAAAAAGTAAGCACCATTGATAATAAACTAACATTTATTATTTCTAAAGTATTAGATTTATGTTTTACTGAATTTAGATCAGAATTTAACTTACAAAAAGAAAGTAAACAAAATATTAAATTAATTAAATATAGTTATCCTAGTTGATTATATTCTTTAATAAAATCACAATTTAGTATTAATATTGCAAATCAATTGATAAAAGATAACTTAAGAATGCCATTAATTAGTTTTAGAGTTAATACATTAAAAACTACTGTTAATAAAGTGTTAAACAATGAAAATTATAAATCTTTTAATTTTTGTTTAAGCGAGATAGTATCTGATGGTATTATTAGTTCAAAGTCAATTTTTAACACAAAATTATATGAAAATGGTGAAATTATTAAACAAGACCAAGCAAGTATGTTAGTTAGTCATATTTTAGATCCACAACCATATGATGAAGTATTAGATATGTGTGCAGGAATTGCTAGTAAAACAGCCCATATGGCAGCTTTAATGTCTAATCACGGTAAGATAGTTGCTTGTGATATCAATGAAGAACGATTAAAAATTGGTGCTACTTATTTAAAAAAATTAGGCGTAACAAATACTGAACTTAAATATGGTGATTCTACAATATTAGATTTTAATAATAAATTTGACAAAATTTTAATTGATGCTCCTAGTACTGCTTGAGGTTTAATTAAAAGAAAACCAGAAGTTAAACTTATCAATTGAAGTAAAGAAGAAATTAATCACTTAATTACTGTTCAAGCAAAATTATTAAATAAGGCTTATCAACTTTTAAAACCTGAAGCGATAGTTGTGTATGTTACTTGTACTTTCAATATTAAAGAAAATCAAAATCAAATTGAGAAGTTTGTTAAAAATCACGCAGATATGACAATCATTGCAGAAAAACAATTTTTTGGTTTTAATAACAATACTGATGGATTTTATATTTGTAAATTAAAAAAAGGAATATAGGGGGTCAGTTTATGAAAATAAATGCTAGTTATAAAACAGATGTTGGTAATTATCGTACAAATAATCAAGATGCCGTTTTATATTTAACAAATAATACTGGACAAGTTATTGGCGTTGTTTGTGATGGATTGGGTGGTCATAAATGTGGTGAAGTGGCCAGTAATATGGCTGTTAGTATGTTAAAAAAATTTTTTGAAACAACAGATTTTACTAAATTAAAACATGATAAACAAATTCATGCATGATTACAAGAAAAGATAGATATTATTCAAATTGAAATGAATAATTTTAGTTTAAGTAATGAACAAGCGCTTGATATGGGAACAACTATGGTAATAATTTTAATTACTAATAACAAAGCTTATTTAGTAAATATTGGTGATTCACGTATTTATCAATATAGTGAACAAGGATTAAAACAGTTAACAGTTGATCATAATATTTTAAATTTATATTTACAAAAAAATACAACTAAAGAATCAAGTGTTGATTTAACTGACACTTATTGAAAGGCATTAACTAGTGCTCTTGGTCCACGTAAGCCATTAAAAACCGATATTTTTCATTTACCATTAATAATTCCATCATATTTTCTTTTAACTAGTGATGGTGTTCATGATTTTTTAGAAGAATATGAAATAGTTAATATTTTAGAAAAAAATGGAAATATTAATAATAAAATTAAATTATTAATTAAGCAAGCATTACTTAATGTTTCAACTGATAATGTTACTGCATTATTAATGGAAATAAAATTTTAGTCTTTTGACATTTTTGTGTAAAATATAAATTATAAATAAGTTAGTAATTTTTAAAAAATAAATTTAAAAGTAATGGTGAAACTAATGGAAATAAATAAATTATTGAATAATCGTTATCATATTTTGAAAATTATTGGTTCGGGTGGTATGGCTAAAGTTTATGAAGCACAAGATAAATATTTAAATCGGCAAGTTGCTTTAAAAGTAATTAATCCAATTTTACCACTAGATGACTTAATAAAAGAACGATTTTTGCAAGAAATTAGAGCAGTATCTAGAGTTAGACATCCCAATGTTATTTTGGTATATGATGTTTTTATTGATAAGAAAGATTGATGCTTAGTTTTTGAATTATTAGAAGGTAAAACATTAAAAGAATATTTAAGTAATTATTCAGTTTTATCAGTTAATGAAGTTATAGTTATTATGAAAGAAATTTTAAAAGGGGTTAATGCGTGTCATACAGTCAATATTATTCATCGTGATTTAAAACCTGAAAATATTATTTTAACTAGTAGTGGAGCAATTAAAGTTTTAGACTTTGGTATTGCTGTTATTGATGATTATGAAGTTAAAAAACACGCTAATCAAGTTGTAGGAACAATGAAATATATTGCTCCAGAAGTAGTAAAATTTCAAAAACCAACAATTCAAAGTGATATTTATGCTTTAGGTATTATATTATATGAATTATTAGTTGGTAAACCACCTTTTTTTCATAAAAATCCACAAATATTAGCCGCCAAACATATTAAAGAACCAATGCCATTAATTCATGAAATTAATAAGAATATTCCACAAAGTTTAGAGAATATTATTTTGAAGGCAACTGCTAAGAATATTAATGATCGCTATCGGACAATTAGTGAATTGAGTAATGATTTAGATTGTTGTTTAGAAAAAGAAAATAAAAATCATATGTTATTTAAGAAAAATTACTTAAATTCACAAAAATTAAAAAAACCATTTTATTTAAAAAAATGATTTTTATCATCTTTAATTTTAATTATATTATTACTTATTGGTGTTATTATAAGCATATTAATTTTATATTAATTGGAGGACACTATGAATTTTAAACAAGGAATAGTTGTTGGAGTTGCAAATAACTTTGTTGAAGTAAGAATTGAAAATCAAATTTATTCTTGTTTAATCAAAGGAAATTTAAAATTTCAAACAGCAAAAATTTTAGTTGGTGATTATGTTAAAGTTAATTTTAAAGATAATAAAAATCCTTTGGTTGAATCAATTTTACCTCGATTTAATGAACTATATCGACCAAGCATTGCTAATGTTGATCAAGTATTAATTGTTAGTTCTCTTGTTAATCCTTTTCTTAGTAGTTTTCTATTAAATAAATTATTAACTATTTTTAATTATTATCATTTAAAAATAATTTTAATATTTACAAAAATTGATTTGGTAACTAAAGATAATGAAGTTTGAACAAAAGTTAAAGCATATCAGAATTTAAATTTACCAACAATTTTTATTTCAAATGTTAAAAAAAATGGTATTGAAGATTTAAAAAAATTTTTTACAAACAAGTTATCAATATTAACAGGTACTTCAGGAGTGGGAAAGAGTTCAATTTTAAATAGTTTGGATAATAATTTAGAATTATGAACACAGGATATTTCTACAAGTTTAAATCGTGGTAAACATACCACAACTAAAACTCGCCTTTATTTTTTACATGATGGTATTATTGCAGATACACCTGGTTTTTCGGTCTTTCAGTTGCAAGGTCTAAGTAGTATTGATATTGCTACTAATTTTCCTAGTTTTACTAATATTTGACAAAATTGTAAGTTTCGTACTTGCTTACATCAGCAAGAACCAGAATGTGCAATTAAAAAAGAAGTTGCAAATAAAATAATTTCTAGTTTTTTTTATGAAGATTATTGTAAAATTTTAATAGAATTCAATAAAATTAATAATTTAAAATAAAGGATGGTAATATATGAAAAAAGAAGTAACAATTGCCGCTAGCATTTTAACTGCTAACTTTCTATCTTTAAAAGATGATTTATTAAATTTACAAAATGCAGGAATTAATTGAATCCATTTTGATGTTATGGATCATCATTTTGTTGAAAATTTAAGTTTTGGTGCAAAAATATTAAGTGATATATGTAAATTTAGTTTTAATATCAATATTGATTGTCATATGATGGTAAAGATAACAACATTAAAAGTATGTGATTATTTAAAACCATTTATAATTTTACCGCAAGTTAAAAATATTACTTTGCATTATGAAGCATTAACAGAAGAACAATTAAAAGAATTTCTGCAGTGAAAAAACCCTGGTTTTAAAAAAGGAATTGCCATTAATCCTGATACACCAATTTCAAAAATTTATGATTATTTGAAAGATCTTGATACAATTTTAATTATGAGTGTGCAACCAGGTGCGGGTGGACAACGTTTTTTAGATTTAACTATTAATAAAATTAAAATGTTAGTAAAACATATCGATAATAATTTTCCAAATATTACAATTGCTGTTGATGGTGGCATTAATAATTTAACAGCAAATGATTGTATTGTTGCTGGTGCTAATTACCTAGTAGCGGGTAGTTATTTATTAAATAGTGATAATTCAGTAAAAAAACAAGTTGCGATGTTAACAAATTATGAAAAATAGTGATATTAAACAATTAGTAATTGTTTGTCGTGATTATAATTTAAATTGAGAACAATTTATTAATCCAATTTTTATTGGTGTTGAAACTGGTGTTTTATCATTATTAAAATATAAAAAACCAATTAAGTTTATATGTGGTGATAATGATACCATTAATAAACAACAGTTAAAGATTTTAAATGACCAAAGTAAAATACATAATTTTGAAATTATTACTTTTAATAAAGAAAAAGATTTTATTGATAGTGAACTTGCGATAGTTATTGCAATTTCCAAAAAAATTAATTTTCAACAAATAGTGATAGTAAGTGATGGAATACGTTGGGATATGTTATTTGCTAGTATTAATATATTAAAAAAATATGAATGTTTTAACCCAATTTTATTAGGTGAAAATAATTATTGTTTTTTACTAAAAGCAAAATCAGAATATATTTTTTACAATTGACAATTAACATATAAATATATTTCTTTTTTTAGTTTAGACAATGAAGAAGTAATTTATAATTTTAGTGGTTGTAAGTTTTATCCAAATCAAGATATTACTGTTACTAATAATAGTACGCAAACTATTAGTAATGAATTTAACAAAGAAGAAAGACCAAAACTAATTATTAAAAAAGGAAAATGTTTAGTTTTTTTACATAAATAATTTTTAAAATTTAGAAAAACTAATTATTATTTTATGCCAAAAGTATATTAATAAAATCTTAAAAAAAAAGATAGTATAATAAAAATCATAAACTTAATATAAGTTTTCTAACCCTTATTTTTATTAAAAATAAATGGGTTTTTTATTTTTTAAAAGAGGAGAAATTAAAAAATGTTATCTGCAACAGAGTTAATAAAAAAACTTGAAAGTATAAAGTTAAGATATCAAAAACAACATAATACTCAAATTCCTTATTTTAAAAGAATTATTGAAGAATTAAAAGGTATATCTTTGGTTGCAGAGATATTCCTAATGTTATTAAAAATCTTAAATATCTTCAAGATAATTGCGGAAAAAGTACCAAAAAATATTCTGATAAAGCAATAATGCCAATTTTATCTTTGTTTACTGTAACTATTAGTTTTTTTAGAAGCACAAGTAAATAAGGGGGCATTAGCAATAGATTTTAAAAATATATATAAATATGATTTAAGTAATGTTTTAACTACTTCAGAAGATAAGTTATTTGTATTAGGTTCACAAACTGATTTAGAAGTTGAAATAAAGCATAGAGATAGTTCTAAAAGTTTAGATGATTTAACACTATATGATAGTTCAGACATTAATGAAATTTTTAAAGAAATGCAAGAAAAAATACATGATTTAAAAATACTAAAAGAAGCTAAAAATAAAATATATGGACAAATTAATAATTTTACGGACTTCTTCCCACATGTACTTGTGGAGGAAACAATGAAATTGAATGAGTTCAACAATGCTTTTCAAACAGAACAGGATTGTTTAAAATATATAGCAAGTTTGAAGAAAAACAAATGTATCATGTGTTCTTGAACAAGTTTGAATACTTCTAATTTAAGAAGAATAAGATGTTTGAAATGTCATCAAACATTTAGTATTCTTCATGGCACCATTTTTTACAAGTCACAAACACCTTTGAGATTTTGATTTTATCTCATCTTTAAATGAATAAACACCAAACATGGAATTACATCAACTGATGTTGCAAAAGAATTGGGTGTGACTTTGAAAAATGCTTGAAGAATGGGTCATGAAATCAGAAATCGTATTGCCAAACAAGAACATCAATTTATTGTTGAAGGCATAGTGCAAATGAATGAAATGTATCTTTCACATATGGGTTTTAAAAAACAAGGAAGATCTTTGATAAATAAAACATTAATTGTTGGGATTTATGAAAAAACAACCAATAATTTAATTGTGAAAGTAATCAAAAACTCAAAAAGTAAAAATCTTTTGCAGTTTGCAAGAAACCATATTTCTTCAAAGTGTGATGTACATACTGATTCTTGAAAAGAATATCGTGATTTCAAATCACTTTTCCCTAATCACAAAACAGTTAACCATCAAGATGGTTATGTTTCAAAAATTGGCGTAAATACCAATCAAATTGAATCAGTATGAAAACATATACGAAGAACATTTAAAACACATATCAAAGTTGCAAAACATCATGTTCATTTATATGCCAAAGAAGCTGCATATAAATTCAACAAGATACCTACTTTTGAAACTGTAATGCTATGTTTCATTTAAAAATGTGGGGAAAAGTTCGTAGATAGGCTTTTCTCAGCATTTATGTGATAAAATTTAAAAATAGTACATAAAGGGAGAAAAGCCTAATTTTAATTTGAATTTCAAAAATGAAAAACAATTAGCAAGAAGATGGTGACATTGACCACTTAAATTTTTGACTTGTGGAATGTGAGAAAGTAATAAAATTAAAGCAATTAATAATAAATATAGTAAGGATAGTTTTGATAAATTAATTGGCGAACATAATGGATTAAATACTAAAATTAATGAGTTAGAAAGTGATATTGAAATTTTAAAAACTAAAGTTAATAAATTAAAAAAGAAAACTAAAATATTAGGAAGTAGTATTTTAAATTATGGTAAAAAATGAAAATCAATAAATGATTTAGATGAACATAATATTGTAGAAAAGAGTTTTTCATTTCAAAATTTATTATAAGACGTTATTATTTGGTGATAATTTATTTTTTGTTAAAAGGATATAATTTAAGCAATAAGAAATAATAATTATAAAATTATTTTAAATTTTAGTAGTTTTAGATATTTTACTTGGAAGTAATGTTGTGGTTGTAATTCCCATCAGTAGTAATAAAGGTCATTCAAACTCTAATAATGTATCTAAGTCTAATTTATTTGTTAATAAAAAACCTAAATATAAAACTACTGACAATAAAAATGTAAATATTATTGTTAATAGTTTAATTATAAAATAAAATTTAAGTTTTTTTAATTCGTATTTATCATTTTCTTTTGAATTCAAATTATTTTTACTTTGAATATCACTTGTTTCGATAGTTTTTTTGATTTTTGATCATTTTTATCTTTTGTTTTTTGAATCTGTTTTTGTTTCATTTTATCCTCTTTTTTTAATTTATATAGTAATACACACTTATAGTATATTAAAAATAATAATTAAATAAGATAAAAAAGTATAAATGTTTGTTTTTGCTTAATAAGCACTAAAAATTTACTTTTTATTAAGTAATTACACAAATTATTTATAATGTAATTGATTTATTTAATTCATCATCATATTCTTTTAAAAGTTGTTTTGAATCGTTTATAATTTGTTTTACTTCTGGTGAATATTGTTCCATTTGTGCTTGTGATACTTCGAACCTCCCTATTCTTATTAGTTCAAGTTCAATGTTTCTAGTATTTTTTTCTTCTTTTTAATTCAGAAGAACAAGATCATAATGATGATGGTTCATCTACAAATAGTTCTTTTTTTAATTTTCGGATTTCTTTTCAAATATTTTTTATTTTTTATTATTTGTGCAATATTTGGATATTCTGTTTTAAATTGTGTTCAGTTTTTTGATTCTTGTTTATTTTCATTATCTTGTAATGGTTTTTCTTCAAATGTTTCGAATTATTGAGATTGTTGAGGATTTTCCTCATTAACTTTTGTATCATTATCTAATATTATAGTTTCAAATATTTTTAATAAATATTCATCTAGTATTTTTTTGTTAATATTTTTTATTGCTTTTTTTTCTTTTTTCTCATTCATTTTGAAATAGTTTTTCTTTTTCTATATAAGTTAAAGGCATATCTTTTAATCTTTTTCCTTTCTTTAATTTTAATTTAATAAAAAACCTAATATAGATAAATTTCTATATTAGGAATTAACTTTTATTAAATTATAAATAAATATTAGCATAAAAAATAATTATATTTATAAAGTTAATATTTAACACGAATAAATATAAGTAATAGATTTATTAATGTATAAGTTCTATTAAAATTAAGATTAGCGTAGTCAATTTTCTTATTTTATGTAGAAGTAGTTATTTTATCAAACTAGGAATTCTTTACATTATTTATTGTAAAAATTAAAAATTATTAAGTTACAAAATGATAAAATTAATATATAAAAAGTAAAGGAGGAAGTAAATGGAAAAAATTGGTGCTGCAGTTTATTTACATTTAGCAAATTCAGAAGAAATTAAAAATTATACCGAATTATTAGCCAAGAATAATATTAAAACTATTTTGACAACTTTAATTAGTTTTAAAAAACAGATTATGAAAATTTAAAAAAATTAGTAGTATTAACACAAATTGCTAAAAAGTATAATATGCATTTTTTTGCAGATATTAATATTGAATTTATTAATGAATTTAATCTGAATCTTAATAAACGACTTGATTTCATAAAGTTTTTTAAAATGTATGGTTTATCGGGTATTCGTTGCAACGAAGGAATTGATATTAAGCATCAAGCAAAATTAAGTCAAAATCGTTTAAATTTTAAAATATTTATTAATTGTTCATATGTTGTTAATGATATCAACTACTTAATATTATTTTATAAAGCTAATGTTAATAACCTTATTAGTTGTTATAATTTTTATCCACAAAGATATAACGGTGCTGATATTGACTTTTTTTGTTTAAATCAATCTGAAAGCGTTGTTAATAAAATTCCATTTGCCAGCTTTGTTACATTATTAGGAAAAGATAAAATTGGACCTTGAAAATATAATGATAATTTACCAACATTAGAACTGCATCGTGATTGACCATTGGTAACACAAATTCGTCATTATATTGCTTTATGCATTGATATGATAATTATTGCTAACCAGTTTTTAACAGAATATGATTTGAAAATGATAAATGAAATTGATTATAAAAATTTATCATTAAAAATTGAGTTAAATTCTAATATTACTGATAGTGAACAACAGATTCTTTTTGACAAAAATATTCATAAAATTAGATCTGATTTAGCACGTGATATAATTCGTAGTGTTATTTCTCGAGTTATATATCAAGAATTAGATATCCCTGCTAACAATACTAATCAATGATTAGAAAAAGGTGATGTTGTTATTATTAATAATAAAGCACAAAATTATCGTGGTGAATTACATATTATTACAAATAAAATTAAAAATGATGGTATTCGTAACGTTGTTGGTAAACTTTGGATGGGTTACACTTTATTGGACACTAATTACGTAAACAAGTGAACAAATTAGTGAAAAGAAAGGAATTATAATTATGACCAATATTAACTCATATACCGACGAATTTAAAAAGCAAATAGTAGCTTTATATCAAAGTGGTAAATCAATATCTTGCCTTGTTAAAGAGTATAATCTTACAAGAGCAGTTACTTATAAATGAATTAAGCAATTTACTAATTCAGGTAGTTTTAAAATTAAAAATAATCTTTCTGATTTAGAAAAACAATTAAATCAAGCAAATAAAGAATTAAAACAGTTACGAATGGAAAATGATATTTTAAAGCAAGCAGCACTAATAATAGGCAGAAAATAGAAATTATTGTTAAAAATAAATCTAAATATAAAATTCGCACAATGTGTCGTTTTTTAAAACTCTCTAAATCAACATATTATGGCATTGGTTAGATAAGTTTACTTTCTTGTCTTCAAATCTGTACAAATTGGTTTGGAGACATTTTTAATCGTAAAATCATTCTATCATTATTTCATCAGTTGGCATTGGTTAGATAAGTTTACTTTCTTGTCTTCAAATCTGTACAAATTGGTTTGGAGACATTTTTAATCGTAAAATCATTCTATCATTATTTCATCAGTTAATAAATTTTCTTAATGCTTCTGTGAAATGTTTAATGCTATTAAACTTGTTACCAAACATAATTTTAAAATCTCTTTTGATTCAGCGATTTAAACATTCACTTACTTGGTTGCCTTTAAATCCTGATAAACTTTTTGAATGAATTAAAGTTTTACTTTTATTAAAACTATTTGTAACTATTTTACTAGTATTACCTGAACCTAAATCAGACTGGATAAATGTTGCAAATATTTTATGTTCTTTACGACTTGCCTTTGTTACTTGATTAAGAACATTTAAAATGGTTATTGCATTTTCACTTTTATTAATTTTTCAACCAACTATAGCATTACTATTCATATCTGTAGCAATTTCTAATAATAATTTAGTTTTTTTATTATTAATAATTAATTCTTTAAATCAAGTACCATCGATGCCAACTTTTTCAAGATAAGTATTACTGGTAAAATTATGTTTTAATAAATCTTGGAAATTTGATTTTAAGGAATTAGATTTCGCTCTACGCTGTTTTTTGGGTTTGGTTAATAGTTTGATATTATTATCTTCTAATAACCTCATAATGCTGTTTTTACTGCATTTAAGATTGGTGTTGTTTTTCTTTAATTCTAATCTCACCTTTTCTAAACTAGTAATTTTAATTATTTTATCTTTGTTGCTAATAACAACAATTTTATTTAATTCTTTTAATAACTCATTATCAATTTTTGTTTGATATTTCTTTTTACCGTTTTTTATTCATTTATAATATGCAACTTTACTGATAGGTAACAAACTAATTATGTCATTAATTCCATAATTTTTATTTCTATATTTATCAACTATTAAAAAACATTTACTTTTCAATAATTTACTATTTAAAATATTTTGATTGTTTTTTAATTCTTTATCACAGAATTGTTTTTGTCTTAAAAATTCATTTTTTATTTTTTCTTTTAGTAGTGACTTTTTGAGTTTTTTATTTTCAAGTTTTAAATTTTTATCTTTGATATTCACTTTATCTATTTGATGATTTGTTTGAAAAGTATGAATAGTAATTAATTTATTATTTTTTTGATATTTTTTTACTCAATTATAAATTAATGATCTGGTTGATAATTGATATTTGGTTTTAATATCAATGGTTTTTAATTTTTTAATGACTACATATTCATTTAAAACATCTAGTTTAATTTTTCTTGTATAAACTTTATATTTCATCTTTACTCCTTAACTATTAATTATTTAAACTAATCATACTGTCTAGATTAAAAATTATAGGAGTAAACTTAACTAACTTATGCCGTTAATAAATTTTCTTAATGCTTCTGTGAAATGTTTAATGCTATTAAACTTGTTACCAAACATAATTTTAAAATCTCTTTTGATTCAGCGATTTAAACATTCACTTACTTGGTTGCCTTTAAATCCTGATAAACTTTTTGAATGAATTAAAGTTTTACTTTTATTAAAAATATTTGTAACTATTTTACTAGTATTACCTGAACCTAAATCAGACTGGATAAATGTTGCAAATATTTTATGTTCTTTACGACTTGCCTTTGTTACTTGATTAAGAACATTTAAAATGGTTATTGCATTTTCACTTTTATTAATTTTTCAACCAACTATAGCATTACTATTCATATCTGTAGCAATTTCTAATAATAATTTAGTTTTTTTATTATTAATAATTAATTCTTTAAATCAAGTACCATCGATGCCAACTTTTTCAAGATAAGTATTACTGGTAAAATTACGTTTTAATAAATCTTGGAAATTTGATTTTAAGGAATTAGATTTCGCTCTACGCTGTTTTTTGGGTTTGGTTAATAGTTTGTGATATTATTATCTTCTAATAACCTCATAATGCTGTTTTTACTGCATTTAAGATTGGTGTTGTTTTTCTTTAATTCTAATCTCACCTTTTCTAAACTAGTAATTTTAATTATTTTATCTTTGTTGCTAATAACAACAATTTTATTTAATTCTTTTAATAACTCATTATCAATTTTTGTTTGATATTTCTTTTTACCGTTTTTTATTCATTTATAATATGCAACTTTACTGAAAGGTAACAAACTAATTATGTCATTAATTCCATAATTTTTATTTCTATATTTATCAACTATTAAAAAACATTTACTTTTCAATAATTTACTATTTAAAATATTTTGATTGTTTTTTAATTCTTTATCACAGAATTGTTTTTGTCTTAAAAATTCATTTTTTATTTTTTCTTTTAGTAGTGACTTTTTGAGTTTTTTATTTTCAAGTTTTAAATTTTTATCTTTGATATTCACTTTATCTATTTGATGATTTGTTTGAAAAGTATGAATAGTAATTAATTTATTATTTTTTTGATATTTTTTTACTCAATTATAAATTAATGATCTGGTTGATAATTGATATTTGGTTTTAATATCAATGGTTTTTAATTTTTTAATCACTACATATTCATTTAAAACATCTAGTTTAATTTTTCTTGTATAAACTTTATATTTCATCTTTACTCCTTAACTATTAATTATTTAAACTAATCATACTGTCTAGATTAAAAATTATAGGAGTAAACTTAACTAACTTATGCCTATTTTAATTTAAAGAAAAAAATCAAAATAATATTTATGAACAAGCTGTTATTAGTGCTTTTAAAGAAAATAAAGAAGTTTATGGAACAAGAAGATTAAAAGTCATACTAGCAAACCAAGAAATTTATTTATCACGCAGAAAAATTAAAGAAATTATGAATAAGCATAATTTAATATCAAAATACACTAAATTATCATTCAAAAATCATCATAATAAAGTTAATGATAGTCAAATAACCAATCTTGTTAATAGAAACTTTAATAATAGAATTAAAAATGAAGTTATTGTTAGTGATTTAACTTATGTTCAAGTTAATGGTAAATGAAACTATATTTGCTTATTAATTGACCTATTTAACCGCGAAATTATTGGACATAGTGTTTGGGGAGTTAAAAAAGATGCATCATTAGTAAATCAAGCATTTATGCAATCAAATCGCTGTTTAAAAGATATTGAAATATTTCATAGTGATCGCGGCAATGAATTTAACAATAAAATGATTGATAAACTTTTATTAGGATTCAATATTAATCGTTCTTTAAGCAAAAAAGGCTGTCCTTATGATAATGCTGTTGCTGAAGCAACTTTCAAAACTTTTAAGGCAGAATTTATTAATGATAGAAATTTTACATCATTAATCCAATTAAAATTAGAACTATTTGATTACATCAACTGATATAACAACATAAGAATTCACAGCACTCTAAACTACTTAACCCCCATCAAATACCAAGCACAAATGTCTACCAAAAAATAGTCCTAAAAAGTGTTGCCATTCCATTATTATTTAAAATAAGGATTTTCTCCCTTTATGTACTATTTTTAAATTTTATCACATAAATGTTGAGAAAAGCCTATCTACGGACTTCTCCCCACATTTTTAAATGAAACATAGCATTACAGTTTCAAAAGTAGGTATCTTGTTGAATTTATATGCAGCTTCTTTGGCATATAAATGAACATGATGTTTTGCAACTTTGATATGTGTTTTAAATGTTCTTCGTATATGTTTTCATACTGATTCAATTTGATTGGTATTTACGCCAATTTTTGAAACATAACCATCTTGATGGTTAACTGTTTTGTGATTAGGGAAAAGTGATTTGAAATCACGATATCCTTTTCAAGAATCAGTATGTACATCACACTTTGAAGAAATATGGTTTCTTGCAAACTGCAAAAGATTTTTACTTTTTGCGTTTTTGATTACTTTCACAATTAAATTATTGGTTGTTTTTTCATAAATCCCAACAATTAATGTTTTATTTATCAAAGATCTTCCTTGTTTTTTAAAACCCATATGTGAAAGATACATTCCATCCATTTGCACTATGCCCTCAACAATAAATTGATGTTCTTGTTTGGCAATACGATTTCTGATTTCATGACCCATTCTTCAAGCAGTTTTCAAAGTCACACCCAATTCTTTTGCAACATCAGTTGATGTAATTCCATGTTTGGTGTTTATTCATCTAAAGATGAGATAAAATCAAAATCTCAAAGGTGTTTGTGACTTGTAAAAAATGGTGCCATGAAGAATACTAAATGTTTGATGACATTTCAAACATCTTATTCTTCTTAAATTAGAAGTATTCAAACTTGTTCAAGAACACATGATACATTTGTTTTTCTTCAAACTTGCTATATATTTTAAACAATCCTGTTCTGTTTGAAAAGCATTGTTGAACTCATTCAATTTCATTGTTTCCTCCACAAGTACATGTGGGGAGAAGTCCGTAAAATAATTTGCTTAATAAAATGCTTATAAAATACTTGTACTATAAAAAAGGTAGTAACTAAAAATAAATTATTAATTATAATAATTAATGAATAATATAAATAATTTGGAATCAAAAATGGTGAAAAATTTTTAATTTTATTCATCTTTTTTTTATTACTAATAAAAAATTTATTTATTATATTAGTTGAAATAACAACATTCGTAAAAATTTTTGTAAAATCTTCAATATTTTTTCAACTAAATTCAATATCTTCTGGATTTGCCACCAGTCATTTATTTTTTTTCTTTTTGTAAATAACTACAAAATGAAATCCAACATTAGCATTATATATTTGAATAATTAATGATTTAACAATTATTAGTGATTTTAATTTATCAAAATTAATATTATAAGCTTTTAATAATAAATGGCTTTTCTCCCTTTATGTACTATTTTAAATTTTATCACATAAATGCTGAGAAAAGCCTATCTACGGACTTCTCCCCACATTTTTAAATGAAACATAGCATTACAGTTTCAAAAGTAGGTATCTTGTTGAATTTATATGCAGCTTCTTTGGCATATAAATGAACATGATGTTTTGCAACTTTGATATGTGTTTTAAATGTTCTTCGTATATGTTTTCATACTGATTGAATTCGATTGGTATTTACGCCAATTTTTGAAACATAACCATCTTGATGGTTAACTGTTTTGTGATTAGGGAAAAGTGATTTGAAATCACGATATCCTTTTCAAGAATCAGTATGTACATCACACTTTGAAGAAATATGGTTTCTTGCAAACTGCAAAAGATTTTTACTTTTTGCGTTTTTGATTACTTTCACAATTAAATTATTGGTTGTTTTTTCATAAATCCCAACAATTAATGTTTTATTTATCAAAGATCTTCCTTGTTTTTTAAAACCCATATGTGAAAGATACATTTCATCCATTTGCACTATGCCCTCAACAATAAATTGATGTTCTTGTTTGGCAATACGATTTCTGATTTCATGACCCATTCTTCAAGCAGTTTTCAAAGTCACACCCAATTCTTTTGCAACATCAGTTGATGTAATTCCATGTTTGGTATTTATTCATCTAAAGATGAGATAAAATCAAAATCTCAAAGGTGTTTGTGACTTGTAAAAAATGGTGCCATGAAGAATACTAAATGTTTGATGACATTTCAAACATCTTATTCTTCTTAAATTAGAAGTATTCAAACTTGTTCAAGAACACATAATACATTTGTTTTTTTTCAAACTTGCTATATATTTTAAACAATCCTGTTCTGTTTGAAAAGCATTGTTGAACTCATTCAATTTCATTGTTTTCTCCACAAGTACATGTGGGGAAAAATCCGTAATAAATTATAATTACTAGCCAATTATTTTAATTCTAAAAGATTAATTCCCAATTTTGTTAAAAATATATCTTTTTTTATATCATTAATTAATAACTTCTTCTTAAAATAAAATCTATATATCATAGCAAGACATGCCAAACCACAATCATTTTCTGTTTCTTGTTGAACAAAAGGATATTTCATATAAAAAATCACCGCCAATAATAATTAACAGTGATTACCATTTTTTCCTTTTTATTACTTACGATGTTTTTTCTTTTTAGCAGCAGCGCTTTGTTTTTCGCGTTTTTCATCACGCGCAGAAAGAAAATGTTTATGTCTTTTTTCTGCTCTTTTAGTCTCTTGGGCCTTTTTACTAAATCCTTTTAAAAGACGTTGAAACTCTTGTTCACTACTTGTTCGTTCTTCGTTTTCTTTGTTGTCTGATGATGGTGATTTTTTCACTGAATGCATTCATGTCAGCTCCTATTTTTTATTTTACTTTAACAATTATATTAGTAAATTAAAAAATTATCAATATTTTTATACAATATTAAACTTTTTATTTTAAAAAAAAATTAAAAGTAAGATTATCTTTTAAAATTTCACACTTACTAACTATTATTTAATAATAATTAATGTTTTTATCATATTTTAAATGTTTATGTTTTTAATAAATAAAACAAAAAATTTATTTATAAAATAAATCTAAATGAACGATTTGATACTAAAAATGGAATAAAATTTAAATCTTCTTTAGAAAGTGGAATGGCAACACTTTTTAGGACTATTTTTTGGTAGACATTTGTGCTTGGTATTTGATGGGGGTTAAGTAGTTTAGAGTGCTGTGAATTCTTATGTTGTTATATCAGTTGATGTAATCAAATAATTCTAATTTTAATTGGATTAATGATGTAAAATTTCTATCATTAATAAATTCTGTCTTAAAAGTTTTGAAAGTTGCTTCAGCAACAGCATTATCATAAGGACAGCCTTTTTTGCTTAAAGAACGATTAATATTGAATCCTAATAAAAGTTTATCAATCATTTTATTATTAAATTAATTGCCGCGATCACTATGAAATATTTCAATATCTTTTAAACAGCGATTTGATTACATAAATGCTTGATTTACTAATGATGCATCTTTTTTAACTCCAAACACTATGTCCAATAATTTCGCGGTTAAATAGGTCAATTAATAAGCAAATATAGTTTCATTTACCATTTGTAGATTAGACACACTTTTTGGACGGCATAAGTTAGTTAAGTTTACTCCTATAATTTTTAATCTAGACAGTATGATTAGTTTAAATAATTAATAGTTAAGGAGTAAAGATGAAATATAAAGTTTATACAAGAAAAATTAAACTAGATGTTTTAAATGAATATGTAGTGATTAAAAAATTAAAAACCATTGATATTAAAACCAAATATCAATTATCAACCAGATCATTAATTTATAATTGAGTAAAAAAATATCAAAAAAATAATAAATTAATTACTATTCATACTTTTCAAACAAATCATCAAATAGATAAAGTGAATATCAAAGATAAAAATTTAAAACTTGAAAATAAAAAACTCAAAAAGTCACTACTAAAAGAAAAAATAAAAAATGAATTTTTAAGACAAAAACAATCCTGTGATAAAGAATTAAAAAACAATCAAAATATTTTAAATAGTAAATTATTGAAAAGTAAATGTTTTTTAATAGTTGATAAATATAGAAATAAAAATTATGGAATTAATGACATAATTAGTTTGTTACCTATCAGTAAAGTTGCATATTATAAATGAATAAAAAACGGTAAAAAGAAATATCAAACAAAAATTGATAATGAGTTATTAAAAGAATTAAATAAAATTGTTGTTATTAGCAACAAAGATAAAATAATTAAAATTACTAGTTTAGAAAAGGTGAGATTAGAATTAAAGAAAAACAACACCAATCTTAAATGCAGTAAAAACAGCATTATGAGGTTATTAGAAGATAATAATATCACACAAACTATTAACCAAACCCAAAAAACAGCGTAGAGCGAAATCTAATGCCTTAAAATCAAATTTCCAAGATTTATTAAAACGTAATTTTACCAGTAATACTTATCTTGAAAAAGTTGGCATCGATGGTACTTGATTTAAAGAATTAATTATTAATAATAAAAAAACTAAATTATTATTAGAAATTGCTACAGATATGAATAGTAATGCTATAGTTGGTTGAAAAATTAATAAAAGTGAAAATGCAATAACCATTTTAAATGTTCTTAATCAAGTAACAAAGGCAAGTCGTAAAGAACATAAAATATTTGCAACATTTATCCAGTCTGATTTAGGTTCAGGTAATACTAGTAAAATAGTTACAAATAGTTTTAATAAAAGTAAAACTTTAATTCATTCAAAAAGTTTATCAGGATTTAAAGGCAACCAAGTAAGTGAATGTTTAAATCGCTGAATCAAAAGAGATTTTAAAATTATGTTTGGTAACAAGTTTAATAGCATTAAACATTTCACAGAAGCATTAAGAAAATTTATTAACTGATGAAATAATGATAGAATGATTTTACGATTAAAAATGTCTCCAAACCAATTTGTACAGATTTGAAGACAAGAAAGTAAACTTATCTAACCAATGCCTCAACAATAAATTGATGTTCTTGTTTGGCAATACGATTTCTGATTTCATGACCCATTCTTCAAGCAGTTTTCAAAGTCACACCCAATTCTTTTGCAACATCAGTTGATGTAATTCTATGTTTGGTGTTTATTCATCTAAAGATGAGATAAAATCAAAATCTCAAAGGTGTTTGTGACTTGTAAAAAATGGTGCCATGAAGAATACTAAATGTTTGATGACATTTCAAACATCTTATTCTTCTTAAATTAGAAGTATTCAAACTTGTTCAAGAACACATGATACATTTGTTTTTCTTCAAACTTGCTATATATTTTAAACAATCCTGTTCTGTTTGAAAAGCATTGTTGAACTCATTCAATTTCATTGTTTCCTCCACAAGTACATGTGGGGAGAAGTCCGATATTTAATTAATAGTGCTGATTTTACTAAATTTGATTATAAATTTAACAAGTTTGTAGAAAAGTATAAAAATGATAAAAATATTAATAAAGTTAATATTTATTATCGTAAATTTAGAAAATTTTGTTTTATTTTTAAAAATAAAAATTCTTGTAAAGAAATAATTTCTCAATTACATATGCCAAAGCAAACTTTTTATTATTGAGCTAAACGTTTTTATGATATTTTCTACAAAAATAAACCTTTTGAAGAATTATTATTTAAATCAACAAAACCTAAAAATATTAAATATTTGTATAATTTGTAATTATCAGAAAAATTTATAAATTATTTTGTTCAGTATAAAGAAGAGTTTGGTATAGGCGCTTTTCAATTTTGTTATTTAATAAGACATATTGATGATATTAGGTTTAATTTTTTGCCAAAACCTTCGGTTAAAACTATATATTGTTGATTAAAACGTTTTGGTTTTTATTCACAAAAAACTATTAAGAAAAAACATTTGAGATATGAAGTAAAAGAAACTGGATTATTGCAGACTGATATTAAAGTAGTATCAGATTATATAACAGGAAGTAAAAGATGATATATTATTGATTTTATTGATGAAAAAACTCGAATTACTTATTGTTATCCATCTGAACAAGCACAAACCAGAGATATTGTAAATGCTACTAAAAATGCTTTAAATTTTTATGAAAAATTGGGAATTAAAATTAAAAGAATTAGAACTGATAATGGTAGTCAATATGTTAATACATCTTGTGGAAAACCACAAAGGAATCGTTGATTTACAAATTTTTATAATAAAAAAGGTATAGTTCATGAAACTACACCGTTTAGATCACCACAGAGTAATGGTAAGATTGAAAGATTTCATAGAAATTGAAGTAATTTATTTGAAATAAAACCATATTTAAATAGTGATTTTAGTTTATTTCAAAAATTAGTTAATTCTTTTCAAGAATATTATAACAATTCTAAACCACATAAATCATTAGGGTTAATGACTACTATGGATTATTTTGATAAACTTTTATTAGATGGAAAATAGTCCAAAATGTCTGTACTACCTTACAGATTTAAAAATAAAGTTAATAACTTTATTGTTGAATCATTATAAAAAAATAACGGACTTCTCCCCACATGTACTTGTGGAGGAAACAATGAAATTGAATGAGTTCAACAATGCTTTTCAAACAGAACAGGATTGTTTAAAATATATAGCAAGTTTGAAGAAAAACAAATGTATCATGTGTTCTTGAACAAGTTTGAATACTTCTAATTTAAGAAGAATAAGATGTTTGAAATGTCATCAAACATTTAGTATTCTTCATGGCACCATTTTTTACAAGTCACAAACACCTTTGAGATTTTGATTTTATCTCATCTTTAGATGAATAAACACCAAACATGGAATTACATCAACTGATGTTGCAAAAGAATTGGGTGTGACTTTGAAAACTGCTTGAAGAATGGGTCATGAAATCAGAAATCGTATTGCCAAACAAGAACATCAATTTATTGTTGAGGGCATAGTGCAAATGGATGAAATGTATCTTTCACATATGGGTTTTAAAAAACAAGGAAGATCTTTGATAAATAAAACATTAATTGTTGGGATTTATGAAAAAACAACCAATAATTTAATTGTGAAAGTAATCAAAAACGCAAAAAGTAAAAATCTTTTGCAGTTTGCAAGAAACCATATTTCTTCAAAGTGTGATGTACATACTGATTCTTGAAAAGGATATCGTGATTTCAAATCACTTTTCCCTAATCACAAAACAGTTAACCATCAAGATGGTTATGTTTCAAAAATTGGCGTAAATACCAATCAAATTGAATCAGTATGAAAACATATACGAAGAACATTTAAAACACATATCAAAGTTGCAAAACATCATGTTCATTTATATGCCAAAGAAGCTGCATATAAATTCAACAAGATACCTACTTTTGAAACTGTAATGCTATGTTTCATTTAAAAATGTGGGGAGAAGTCCGTAGATAGGCTTTTCTCAGCATTTATGTGATAAAATTTAAAAATAGTACATAAAGGGAGAAAAGCCAAAAATAATTATTATTTATGCAGGTCATGATTTAACAATAGTAAAATTATTTAAAAATGTAATTGATTTAAATAATTATAAAAGTATAGATGGTAATGAATAATGATTTTTTTTAGAAAAAGTACTTATTTATTAGGAAGTAGTTCAATTTTTCCTTTTTTAGGACTCTTATTATTTTTAAAAATTATTAATATTCATCATGTTTATGCTGTTAATGGTCAAACTATTTTTATAAGTGAGACAAGATATGAAAATAAGGGACACTTTGCTTATTTATTAGATTTTAAAAGAGAAGAATGTTTAAAGTTTAATAGTTTTAATCAAATTACTATTTTTTTCTCTACTAATAAATGTTATTTAACAATTTTTCCCCAAAATAAAATGATAATAATCAACTTTTAATTGAAGAAAACATTAATTCTAATACATATTTAAATCAAATGGTATTAATAATTATTGGTAAAGAAAGTTTGTTAACATTTATTTGAAATAATATTACAACATAAATGTAAATATTGATATAATTTAATCAAAAAGAAGTTAGGTAGATAAATGCCAGCAAAAATTAATATTGTAAATATTTACAATGACCATAACTATGACATTAAAAATTTTAATATTTTATCAGAAAATATTTTAAATGCAGTAGCTATTAAGTTAAAACAGAAAATTACATGGTGTATTGCTGTTATTTTTAATGACGAACAGACTAGTATTGAATTAAATACAATGTATCGTCATAAAGATTATGTCCCTGATGTTTTATCATTTGGAAATAATGATGATGATTTTCCAAATATTAATATTGATATTAGAGATTTAGGTGATGTTTATATTTGTTATTCAAAGGCAGTAGCGCAAGCACAAGAATATGGCCATAGTTTAATTAGAGAATTATCATTTCTTTTTATTCATGGATTACTCCATACATTAGGATATGATCATCAAAATAGCGTAGAAGAAAAGGTTATGTTGGATTTACAAGATGAAATTTTAAATATTCTTGGTATTACTAGAAAATAAGGAGTGTTATAATGGAACAAGATATAGATTTATTAGTATTATTGAAAAAAGCAAAAGCAATACAAAAAAATGCTTATGCTCCTTATTCTTTATTTAGAGTTGCTGCAATAGTAATTTTGAAAAATAGTAAAGAAGTGTTAGGAGTAAATGTTGAAAATGCTGCATACTCAGTAGGGGTTTGTGCTGAAAGAGCAGCTTTGTCACAAGTTATTGCTCAAGGTTATAAAAAAGAAGATATTATTAGTCTATTTTTAATTACTGATAGTGAAACGGTTGGTTCTCCTTGTGGTATGTGTCGTCAATTTATGATTGAAATTATGCCAGAAACATGCCCTGTTTATATTAGTAATAAAAATGAAAATAATGATACTAAAACAATTTGTAAAATATTAGTAAAAGACTTATTACCTTTAGCGTTTAAACCAAGTTCATTGAAAGGGAATTAATTTATGACTAATAATTTTAAATCAGGTTTTGTTAGTTTTATTGGTAGAAGTAATGTTGGAAAATCAACTTTATTAAATACCATTCTTCAAGAAAAAAAGGCAATTGTGTCTAATAAACCACAAACAACCAGAAATCAAATTCAAGGTATTTATAATAGTAATGATATGCAAATCATATTTTTTGATACTCCCGGCATTCATAAACATAATAACCAACTTGGACGAATGATGAATCGTGATGCTAACCGTGCCACTAAAGAAACTAACATTATTTGTTTGTTAGCGCCATGTAATGAATACATTGGAAATAGCGATAAACATATTATTAAATTATTATCAGAAAGGGTAAATACAACTATTCTACTTTTATTAACTAAGGTTGATTTAGTAACAAAAGAAAAATTAATGGATAAAATTAATGAGTGAAAAGATTTATTACCATTTAAAGAAATAATTCCAATTTCTGCTATAAAAGAAATGAACTTAGATATATTATTGAAAAAACTATATGAGTATTTACCAATTGGTGAAAAGAATTATTTAATCGAAAATAACGATGATGTTTCAGATAATACTTTAATTAAGGAAATTATTCGTGAAAAAATTTTAAATTTAACAGAAGAAGAAATTCCTTATAGTGTAGCAGTATTAATTGAAAGTATTAATTATAATCCAAATACTAATATTACTGATATTAATGCTGTTATTGTTGTTGAACGAGACTCACAAAAAGGAATTATTATTGGTAAAGAAGGTAGTATGATTAAAGAAATTGGAATAAGAGCTAGAACAGATTTAGAAAGTATTTTTGATTCTCATATTATATTAAAAACTTTTGTAAAAGTAATACCTGATTGAAGAAATAATCCTAGAAAATTAAAAGAGTTAGGTTATAGTTAAAATATGTTTAATATTGATACTGGTTTGATTTTAAACATTAACTACATTAAATTAATAAATAATGTTACTATTTTAACATCAAATTATGGTGTTAAAATAGTTTCTTTACCAGAAATAAAAATCAATTTAAATAAATATAGTCTTTTAGATTATTGAATTTTTATTTTTAATCAAAATTATGATTGTTCAAACTTATGTATAACATATAAAAAAATAAAAAGTTTTAATAGTTTTATAAATGAAAAAATTTATCAATTGATTAAAAGTTTTAACAAGATAATTATTAATTATTTAGAAAAAATTGGTATTAATAATAAAAATATCTTTTCTTTTTTATTTAATTTATATGAACAGTTAATGATAAATAGTAACTTTAAGAAAGTTTATGTTTTTTTCTTATTTCATAGTTTAATATTTCAAGGAATTCAGTTTAACTTTACTAATTGTATTAATTGTAATCAAATAACTAATTTGTATTTAATTAATTATGATTTGGGTGGTGTTTTTTGTAAAAATTGTTCTTTAAAATTAGCTATAATTAATTTTGACATTGTTTTGTTTAAAAAAATATATCAACTTTATTTATTAAATTATCAAGATATTAATAAATGAAAAGTTGAAAAAGAAGAACTTAATAAAATTCTTAATATTTTAGAAAACCACTGTAAAAAATATAATAATAAATTAATAACGGACTTCTCCCCACATGTACTTGTGGAGGAAACAATGAAATTGAATGAGTTCAACAATGCTTTTCAAACAGAACAGGATTGTTTAAAATATATAGCAAGTTTGAAGAAAAACAAATGTATCATGTGTTCTTGAACAAGTTTGAATACTTCTAATTTAAGAAGAATAAGATGTTTGAAATGTCATCAAACATTTAGTATTCTTCATGGCACCATTTTTTACAAGTCACAAACACCTTTGAGATTTTGATTTTATCTCATCTTTAGATGAATAAACACCAAACATGGAATTACATCAACTGATGTTGCAAAAGAATTGGGTGTGACTTTGAAAAATGCTTGAAGAATGGATCATGAAATCAGAAATCGTATTGCCAAACAAGAACATCAATTTATTGTTGAGGGCATAGTGAAAATGGATGAAATGTATCTTTCACATATGGGTTTTAAAAAACAAGGAAGATCTTTGATAAATAAAACATTAATTGTTGGGATTTATGAAAAAACAACCAATAATTTAATTGTGAAAGTAATCAAAAACGCAAAAAGTAAAAATCTTTTGCAGTTTGCAAGAAACCATATTTCTTCAAAGTGTGATGTACATACTGATTCTTGAAAAGGATATCGTGATTTCAAATCACTTTTCCTTAATCACAAAACAGTTAACCATCAAGATGGTTATGTTTCAAAAATTGGCGTAAATACCAATCAAATTGAATCAGTATGAAAACATATACGAAGAACATTTAAAACACATATCAAAGTTGCAAAACATCATGTTCATTTATATGCCAAAGAAGCTGCATATAAATTCAACAAGATACCTACTTTTGAAACTGTAATGCTATGTTTCATTTAAAAATGTGGGGAGAAGTCCGTAGATAGGCTTTTCTCAACATTTATGTGATAAAATTTAAAAATAGTACATAAAGGGAGAAAAGCCATTAATAAGTAGTTGTTATATTGTTTTTAATAATATATAACACCTATAATAGATTGACAAAACCTATATCTATGAACATATTATTAACAAGATTATTCTTTTTAGAGATTTTATGTATTATTTAAGATATTTAAGAAAATTTTTATGATTAATGGAGGAGCAATGATTAATAAAATTATCAATGATAAGTCAATGAAGGAAATAATTACTCATTTAAAAGAAAATGGTTTTATTTTTCAAGGATCAGAAATTTATTCAGGTCTTGCTAATAGTTGAGATTATGGTCCGCTTGGTGTAGCACTTAAAAACAATATTAAGAAAAGTTGATGAGTTTTTTTTGTCGAAAAAAATCCATACAATGTTGGGTTAGATAGTTCAATTATTATGAAATCTAAAGTTTGAGAAGCTTCAGGGCATTTGAGTAATTTTAGTGATCCATTAATTGATTGTAAAAAATGTAAGTCTCGCTTTCGAGTTGATAATTTAATTAATCATTATTTTCCTAGTATTAATTGTGATAATTGAAGTAATGAAAAATTAGAAACATATATTAATCAAAATCATATTAAATGTATTAAATGCAATAATGAAGATTGAACTAAAGTTAGACAATTTCAATTAATGTTTGAAACATATCAAGGTGTTTTAAAAGAAGATAAAAATAAAATTTATTTAAGACCTGAGACTGCACAAGGAATATTTATAAATTTTAATAATGTAAGAAATAGTTGTAATAAAAAAGTACCATTTGGTATTGGTCAAATTGGTAAAAGTTTTAGAAATGAGATAACTCCTGGTAATTTTATTTTTCGTACTAGAGAATTTGAACAAATGGAATTAGAATTTTTCTTTATTCCAAAGGATAAAAATGATAACACTTGATTTAATTATTGAGTTGATCAATGTAAAGGATTTCTCTCTCTAGTAGGTTTATTGAATTCAAAAAATATAAAATTTAAAAATCATGAACAAAATCAACTAGCACATTATGCATTAGCAACTACTGATATTGAATATAATTTTCCTTTTGGTATGAGTGAATTATGTGGTATAACTAATCGCGGGAATTATGATTTAACAAAACATAGTGAGAATTCTGGTGTAAATTTTGAAATTCAAGATCCTAATGTTACAGTAAAAAGAATGGTTATTCCTTCAGTTATTGAACCTTCAATTGGTGTTGAAAGGCTTTTATTAGCTTTAGTTTGTGAAGCATTTACAAAAGAAGTTTTAAAAGACAATAAAGAACGGTTAGTGTTAAAATTAAATAAGAGTATTTGCCCTTATCAAGTAGCTGTTATGTCTTTAAATAAAACAAAATTGGGTAAAGAGGCATATGAAATTTTTGAAATGTTAAATAAAACACAATTAAGAGTAATTTATGAAGCATCATCAAGTGTTGGTAAATCTTATCGTTATCAAGATGGTATTGGTACTATGTATTGTGTAACAATTGATTATGAGACAAAAACTAAAGGTACTGTTACAATTAGAGAACGTGATACTACAAATCAAGTTATAGTTAAAGTTGATCAACTTAAAGAATATTTATATGACAAATTAGACATTATTTGTTAGAATTGTGTGAAAAAATATGGATATCGAGTTTAATAAAAAAATTAATAAAGTTAAAGCAAAAATTAATATTGTCGAAGTTATGAGCAAATATTTAAATTTGATCCGTAAAGGCAATAATTTTTGAGCTATCTGTCCTTTCCATGAAGACTCTACTCCTTCATTATCAATTTCACAAGAAAAACAAATTTATAAATGTTTTTCTTGTGGTGAACAAGGAAACGTTTTTATTTTTTTACAAAAATATAAAAATATTAATTTTATTAATGCTCTTAAAGAAGCAGCAGATAATGTTAATTTAAATTTAAAAGAGTTTGATATTAATTTATCTGAATTTAATGTTGAAACTAAAAAAAAACCACTAAAAATTTTAAATAATATTGCAATGAATTTTTTTAGTTATCAGTTACTAACTGATATTGGTCAAGAAGCAATGAAATATTTACAAAATCGTAATATTACTACTGAAAATATTAAATATTTTAATATTGGTTATGCACCTATTAATAATGAATTAATAGATTATCTTAATGCACAAGGTTATAAAGATAATATTGAATTTGTAAAATTAGGACTTATGAAAATTAATAATAAGGATCAACTTCTTCCTACCTTTTCAAATCGAATTATGTTTGCTATTAAAGATGAAGATGGAGATTGTGTTGGTTTTTCTGCAAGAAATTATAATAGAAAAGATAAAAGTTATAAATATATTAATAGTCCAGAAACAGATTTTTTTAAGAAAAGTAAAATTTTATATAACTTTAATAATGTTAAAAATTATATTAAAAAAAATGAAGTTATTTATTTGACTGAAGGTTTTATGGATGTTATTGCTCTAAATAATCAAAATATTAAAAATGTTGTTGCTTTAATGGGAACAAATTTAACAAAAGAACATATTTTACTTTTAAAAAAAATTACTACTAATATTATTATTTTTTTAGATGGTGATTTACCAGGAAAAATAGCATCTTTAAAAATAGCTAGTGTTTTATTATCAAATAATTTTAAAGTACAAATTATCAATAATGATACTAAATTTGATCCTGATGAATTAATAAATAAATTTCCTCAAAAATTTTATGAAATAATAAAAAAAACCATTCATCCTTTTGAATTTGCAATTAATTTATCATTAACTAAATATAGCATTAAAAAAGATAGTTATGAACTTAATGAATTTTTAAAATCATTAGTTCCAATTTGAACAAAAATCAATGATGTTATTACTCAAAAGTTTTATTTAAATATGTTAGCAAAAATAACTAATTTATCCACTAAAGACTTAATACAAATTTTAAATATTGATAATAATTTAGTAACTACAACTTTTAGTATCAAAAATAAATCTAAAATAGAAGTAAAAAATATTTTTTTTGAAGCACAAGAACAACTTATTTTTTTAGTAATGTTATCAAAAAATGTTTATTTAATTTTAGAAAAAGAAAAATTTATTTTTCCAAATCAAGATTTTATGAATTTATACTTTTTAATTAGTCAAAAATATCAAAATAATCAAATAGAAGCAATTAATTTTGATTTAATTTTAGAAGAACTTAAAGGTAATTCACTTTTAAATATTTTAGAAAAACTTCTTGATAAGTATAAAAATAAAAAGTTTGATTTAAAACCTCAAATTATTAATGATTACTTAAAAATTATCAATAATCAACTAATTGACTATGAAATAAAAATGATCAATGATAAATTGAAATCTGAAAAAAATATTGAAAAACAAATATTGTTATTAAAAGAAATATCAGTATTAAAAAATAAAATAAAGAAAAAATAAGTATGATGATAAATTAAGGAAAAGGTGAAAATATGGCTGCTATACAACAAAAAACGAAATTGAAAAAACTTTTAACTTTAGATGAAGTAGAAAGTAATTTAATTAAAAAATTAGAAAAGAGTCAAACAAAAGAATTAAAACATGAAGATGTCATTAAAGAGTTTGCACATTTAAAATTAGATGATGATACGATTGAGGAAATTTTTGATCGGTTAGAAACAGAAGGAGTAGTCTTTACTGATATTTTGATGGATGAAGTTGAAGATGATGCTAATTTTCCCGATATTGATGATGAACAATTACCTGATGATTTAGATATTGATATTTTAGTTAGTGATTTGAGTTTTAAAAATACAATGGGGATCTCTAATGATACAAGAAGAAAAGATGGAATTAAGTCTTATTTTAATATTTTGGGAACAAGTCAAATATTGAGTCAAGGTGAGGAAATTAAATATGCTAAAATGTTAGAATCAAAAGATGTTGAGGAAAGAACATATGGTCGTGAGCAATTAATTAAATCAAATTTAAAATTAGTAGTTTCTGTTGCTAGAAAACATTTAAATCGTGGTTTAGATTTTGCTGATTTAATTGAAGAAGGTAATATTGGTCTTATTAAAGCAGTTGATAAATTTGATTATCGCCGTGGTTTTAAATTTTCAACTTATGCTACTTGATGAATTAGACAATCAATTACACGAAGTTTAGCTGATCAAGGTAAAATGGTTCGTGTACCTGTTCATATGGTTGAAAGAATTAATAAGCTAACAAGAATTGAAAGAAACTTAACACAAGAATTAGGTCGTGATCCTACTCATGAGGAAATTGCCAATAAAATGGGACAAAACATGACAGCCGATCGTGTTCGTGAAATTAAAAAACTTGCTATTGAACCAGTATCTTTAGAAAAACCAATTGGTGAAGAAGATGATACACATTTTGGTGATTTTATTAAAGATAAAAATATGCTATCCCCCGATGAATATGCTGAAAGACATTGATTAAGAGAACAATTGGATCGTGTTTTTGCTGAAGTATTAACAAAACGAGAAGAAAAAGTTATTAGAATGCGTTTTGGAATTTTACCAACAAAATTAAGAAGATTACTAGAACTTTGTGAAGATGAAAAAGAAATTACTGAATTAAAAACAGTAGTTAATAATTTACAGTTACACTATGATACTAGTTTAGATAAAACAGAATTGTTAAGTGATAAGGTTGTTCATCGTCATATTACTAAGTATGATTCTCCAAAAACTCTAGAAGAAGTTGGTAAAGAATTTATTGTTACAAGAGAAAGAATTAGACAAATAGAAGCAAAGGCAATTAGAAAATTAAAACATCCGTCTAAATCTAAACATATTAAAGAATTTTATAAAGGATAATAGTTAAAATGTTAACTATCAATAATATAATTAATGTTTTAGAAACATATTTTCCTTTAAAAGATGTTTGTGAATGAGATTTTTCAGGAATACAAATTAAATCAAAAACAAAGACCAATATTAATAAAATTTTAGTTTGTTTAGATGTTACTAATGAAGTTTTAACTGAGACCATTAATAATAATATTGATTTAATAATTTCTCATCATCCATTAGTTTTTGCCAAAGATATTAATCAATCTAATATTTCAAATTGAAAAAAAGAATTATATAGTAAAATACTAATAGCAGATATTAATGTATATTCATTACATACTAATTTTGATATATCATTAGTAGGTATGAATATGTTGATGGCTAAAGAATTAAAAATTAAAAATATTCATTTTATTAATGAAGAAAAGTTGGCAATAGTTGGTAAATTTGATAGACAAATGCCATTAAAAGAATTGATTAATAACTTAAAAAAATATTTTAATGTTGCAAATATACAATTGGTTGATAATAAATTGAGTGATAACAATATAGTGACTGTTGCTTTATCTGCTGGTGCTGGTGGTAATATTATTAGTAGTTTATCTAGAAATATTGATTTATTAATTACTGGAGAAATGAAATGAAACTATATTATGGAAGCTAAAGATAGAAAAATTAATGTTATTTTGGTTGGTCATTATATGGAACAAAAATTTGTTGATTTTCTTTTTCAATTACTTATTGAAAAATTATCAACAAAAGTTAAAGTTTTTAAATATAATTTAGAAAATCCTATTACTTTTTTTTAAAACTTATAAAATTTAAAAAGGAAAAAAACTATTTTTTAAATAAAAATAAGTTTTAGGGGGGTTGATAAATATGATTTTAGAAGATTTAGAACCAATGACTAATCAAGAGTGTCAGGCAGTTAGTGGTGGTTTTGCTCAATTTTTAATGGGTGCCATGTTAGCAGGGATAGCAATTCCTGTTATTAAAAATGGCTTTTCTCCCTTTATGTACTATTTTTAAATTTTATCACATAAATGCTGAGAAAAGCCTATCTATGGACTTCTCCCCACATTTTTAAATGAAACATAGCATACAGTTTCAAAAGTAGGTATCTTGTTGAATTTATATGCAGCTTCTTTGGCATATAAATGAACATGATGTTTTGCAACTTTGATATGTGTTTTAAATGTTCTTCGTATATGTTTTCATACTGATTCAATTTGATTGGTATTTACGCCAATTTTTGAAACATAACCATCTTGATGGTTAACTGTTTTGTGATTAGGGAAAAGTGATTTGAAATCACGATATCCTTTTCAAGAATCGGTATGTACATCACACTTTGAAGAAATATGGTTTCTTGCAAACTGCAAAAGATTTTTACTTTTTGCGTTTTTGATTACTTTTACAATTAAATTATTGGTTGTTTTTTCATAAATCCCAACAATTAATGTTTTATTTATCAAAGATCTTCCTTGTTTTTTAAAACCCATATGTGAAAGATACATTTCATCCATTTGCACTATGCCCTCAACAATAAATTGATGTTCTTGTTTGGCAATACGATTTCTGATTTGATGACCCATTCTTCAAGCAGTTTTCAAAGTCACACCCAATTCTTTTGCAACATCAGTTGATGTAATTCCATGTTTGGTGTTTATTCATCTAAAGATGAGATAAAATCAAAATCTCAAAGGTGTTTGTGACTTGTAAAAAATGGTGCCATGAAGAATACTAAATGTTTGATGACATTTCAAACATCTTATTCTTCTTAAATTAGAAGTATTCAAACTTGTTCAAGAACACATGATACATTTGTTTTTCTTCAAACTTGCTATATATTTTAAACAATCCTGTTCTGTTTGAAAAGCATTGTTGAACTCATTCAATTTCATTGTTTCCTCCACAAGTACATGTGGGGAGAAGTCCGTTAAAAATTTATGAAATAGTGTTTCAGGCAGTATTAAGTTACCAGGTGGTATTGAAAGTAAATGAGATAGTTCTAAAGATGATAGTAAAGATTTAGCAAAAATTAAAGATGAATTTAATAAATTTCAAGAAAAATTAACACATTTAATACCACCTTTTATCAATTTTAAAGAACTTAATAATACAAAAAAACCAAGAGAAAAAGCCATTAAATATGGCTTTGACGCTCTTAGTGATAATGAATTATTAGCAATTATTTTGCGAACAGGAACTAAAGAAAAAAATGTATTATTTTTAGCGCAAGAAATAATTACTAATTTTAATGGTCTTGAAAATTTAAATAAAGTAACTATTAAATCTTTAATGAGTATTAAAGGTATTGGTGTTAGTAAGGCTTTAGAAATTTTAAGTTGTTTAGAAATAGTAAAAAGAATAAGAACTATTGAAAGTCAAAAAAATATTTTAAAATTATTATTCCCGAAGATGTTTTTAATTTAGTTAATGCATATTATCAAAATTTAACGCAAGAACATTTTTATTTACGGACTTCTCCCCACATGTACTTGTGGAGGAAACAATGAAATTGAATGAGTTCAACAATGCTTTTCAAACAGAACAGGATTGTTTAAAATATATAGCAAGTTTGAAGAAAAACAAATGTATCATGTGTTCTTGAACAAGTTTGAATACTTCTAATTTAAGAAGAATAAGATGTTTGAAATGTCATCAAACATTTAGTATTCTTCATGGCACCATTTTTTACAAGTCACAAACACCTTTGAGATTTTGATTTTATCTCATCTTTAGATGAATAAACACCAAAAATGGAATTACATCAACTGATGTTGCAAAAGAATTGGGTGTGACTTTGAAAACTGCTTGAAGAATTGGTCATCAAATCAGAAATCGTATTGCCAAACAAGAACATCAATTTATTGTTGAGGGCATAGTGCAAATGGATGAAATGTATCTTTCACATATGGGTTTTAAAAAACAAGGAAGATCTTTGATAAATAAAACATTAATTGTTGGGATTTATGAAAAAACAACCAATAATTTAATTGTAAAAGTAATCAAAAACGCAAAAAGTAAAAATCTTTTGCAGTTTCCAAGAAACCATATTTCTTCAAAGTGTGATGTACATACCGATTCTTGAAAAGGATATCGTGATTTCAAATCACTTTTCCCTAATCACAAAACAGTTAACCATCAAGATGGTTATGTTTCAAAAATTGGCGTAAATACCAATCAAATTGAATCAGTATGAAAACATATACGAAGAACATTTAAAACACATATCAAAGTTGCAAAACATCATGTTCATTTATATGCCAAAGAAGCTGCATATAAATTCAACAAGATACCTACTTTTGAAACTGTAATGCTATGTTTCATTTAAAAATGTGGGGAGAAGTCCGTAGATAGGCTTTTCTCAGCATTTATGTGATAAAATTTAAAAATAGTACATAAAAAGGGAGAAAAGCCTTTATTTATTATTATTAAATAATCAAAATAAATTAATTCATCAAAATTTATTATATAAGGGTACTAATGATACTATAAAAATTGATGTTAAAGATATGTTACATCTGGCACTTATTCATAAATCAAGTAAAGTAATTTGTATTCATAATCATCCTAGTGGTAATAGTGAGCCCTCACTATCTGATTTATATATCACCGAAGAAATTAAAAAAAATTTTCAGGTTTTTAATATTACCTTAGTTTATCATATTATTATTGGCAAAGGTAATTATTTTAGTATAAATTTAAATAAAAATATTATAAGTTTAAATAAAAACTTAAAAAAATACATTACTTAAATTTAAAAATATAGTAAAATTATTATGGTTTAGTGTGTAAATAATATTTAACTTACCAAGAATGGACTAGTTATTAAACATAGTTTGTTATTAGATATTGATAAGAAAGGAGAAAATTATGTCAACAATTAAACCAAGCAATGAATCATTTACTGCCCAACCGTCACTATTTGGAAAAATTATGGTTTATTTATCTTTTGTTTTAATATTTCCAATAATTTTATTTATTGTTTCTCGTAATAATTTTCTAAGATTACAACAATCAATTGAAGAAACTGCTTCTGATATTGATGTACAATTAAAGCGTCGTTTTGATTTATTAACAAAATTAGTAGATGCTACTAAAGGTTATATGAAATTTGAAAAAAGTACATTAACAGATGTTGTATCTTTACGAAGTGGAAAAATGGAAACAATGAGTGATCTTTCAAAAGTAGATAGTGGACTTAATGCAGCTTTTGGAAAATTTAATGCTTTATTAGAAAATTATCCTGATTTAAAAGCAAATACTACTGTTTTACAATTACAATCAGGTGCCAAAGATTGTGAAGATAATATTGCTGCTGCTAGAAGATTCTATAATGCTAATGTTAAGGTGTTCAATAGTAAAATTAAAACCTTTCCAAGTAATGTTGTAGCATCAACATTAAATTTAGTTTCAAAAGATTACTTTCTTGCATCAGGTAGCGATCGTCAAGATATTAAAATTGATTTATAAAATTAAATTTATTTTTGAAAATATATTTAAATTAGTTATTTACCCCTTTCTTTAGACAAATAAATTGTTTTGAATAAACATTTATGGATTTGTTTAAAGAAAGGGTATTGTTATTTTAAATTAAAACTTTATTAGTAATTATATGAGAATTGATAAGAAGGGTGAAAATGATGTTTAATATTGATTATTTAAAAAAATATTTATTACCTTTTTTAAAAAACTGTTAATTGTTGAAGAAAAAGAAATTCCTCTCATTAGTAATAATAAGTATCAAAAATTTTTAACAACTGATAAATTTGGTAATATTTTTAGTTTAAATTTAAGTAAAATGTTTAAAAGTTGTGGTATGCACAGTTTTTAAATTAATGATATATATTATAAATATATTTCGAGTTGAGTTTTAAAGCAGATTAATATTAATAGAGAAACAAATAAGTCTTATAGAGAACTTATGACACTTTCCTCATATTTAATTCAATATTGGATGGGTTACACTTTATTGGACACTAATTACGTAGACAAGTGAACAAATTAGTGAAAAGAAAGGAATTATAATTATGACCAATATTAACTCATATACCGACGAATTTAAAAAGCAAATAGTAGCTTTATATCAAAGTGGTAAATCAATATCTTGCCTTGTTAAAGAGTATAATGTTACAAGAGCAGTTACTTATAAATGAATTAAGCAATTTACTAATTCAGGTAGTTTTAAAACTAAAGATAATCTTTCTGATTTAGAAAAACAATTAATTCAAGCAAATAAAGAATTAAAACAGTTACGAATGGAAAATGATATTTTAAAGCAAGCAGCACTAATAATAGGCAGAAAATAGAAATTATTGTTAAAAATAAATCTAAATATAAAATTCGCACAATGTGTCGTTTTTTAAAACTCTCTAAATCAACATATTATTTTAATTTAAAGAAAAAAGAAAAAAATCAAAATAATATTTATGAACAAGCTGTTATTAGTGCTTTTAAAGAAAACAAAGAAGTTTATGGAACAAGAAGATTAAAAGTCATACTAGCAAACCAAGAAATTTATTTATCACGCAGAAAAATTAAAGAAATTATGAATAAGCATAATTTAATATCAAAATACACTAAATTATCATTCAAAAATCATCATAATAAAGTCAATGATAGTCAAATAACCAATCTTGTTAATAGACTTGGCATAAGTTAGTTAAGTTTACTCCTATAATTTTTAATCTAGACAGTATGATTAGTTTAAATAATTAATAGTTAAGGAGTAAAGATGAAATATAAAGTTTATACAAGAAAAATTAAACTAGATGTTTTAAATGAATATGTAGTGATTAAAAAATTAAAAACCATTGATATTAAAACCAAATATCAATTATCAACCAGATCATTAATTTATAATTGAGTAAAAAAATATCAAAAAAATAATAAATTAATTACTATTCATACTTTTCAAACAAATCATCAAATAGATAAAGTGAATATCAAAGATAAAAATTTAAAACTTGAAAATAAAAAACTCAAAAAGTCACTACTAAAAGAAAAAATAAAAAATGAATTTTTAAGACAAAAACAATTCTGTGATAAAAAATTAAAAAACAATCAAAATATTTTAAATAGTAAATTATTGAAAAGTAAATGTTTTTTAATAGTTGATAAATATAGAAATAAAAATTATGGAATTAATGACATAATTAGTTTGTTACCTATCAGTAAAGTTGCATATTATAAATGAATAAAAAACGGTAAAAATAAATATCAAACAAAAATTGATAATGAGTTATTAAAAGAATTAAATAAAATTGTTGTTATTAGCAACAAAGATAAAATAATTAAAATTACTAGTTTAGAAAAGGTGAGATTAGAATTAAAGAAAAACAACACCAATCTTAAATGCAGTAAAAACAGCATTATGAGGTTATTAGAAGATAATAATATCAAACTATTAACCAAAGCCAAAAAACAGCGTAGAGCGAAATCTAATTCCTTAAAATCAAATTTCCAAGATTTATTAAAACGTAATTTTACCAGTAATACTTATCTTGAAAAAGTTGGCATCGATGGTACTTGATTTAAAGAATTAATTATTAATAATAAAAAAACTAAATTATTATTAGAAATTGCTACAGATATGAATAGTAATGCTATAGTTGGTTGAAAAATTAATAAAAGTGAAAATGCAATAACCATTTTAAATGTTCTTAATCAAGTAACAAAGGCAAGTCGTAAAGAACATAAAATATTTGCAACATTTATCCAGTCTGATTTAGGTTCAGGTAATACTAGTAAAATAGTTACAAATAGTTTTAATAAAAGTAAAACTTTAATTCATTCAAAAAGTTTATCAGGATTTAAAGGCAACCAAGTAAGTGAATGTTTAAATCGCTGAATCAAAAGAGATTTTAAAATTATGTTTGGTAACAAGTTTAATAGCATTAAACATTTCACAGAAGCATTAAGAAAATTTATTAACTGATGAAATAATGATAGAATGATTTTACGATTAAAAATGTCTCCAAACCAATTTGTACAGATTTAAAGACAAGAAAGTAAACTTATCTAACCAATGCCACAAAAAAGGCTGTCCTTATGATAATGCTGTTGCTGAAGCAACTTTCAAAACTTTTAAGACAGAATTTATTAATGATAGAAATTTTACATCATTAATCCAATTAAAATTAGAATTATTTGATTACATCAACTGATATAACAACATAAGAATTCACAGCACTCTAAACTACTTAACCCCCATCAAATACCAAGCACAAATGTCTACCAAAAAATAGTCCTAAAAAGTGTTGCCATTCCAAAAAAAGGTATAGTTCATGAAACTACACCGTTTAGATCACCACAGAGTAATGGTAAGATTGAAAGATTTCATAGAAATTGAAGTAATTTATTTGAAATAAAACCATATTTAAATAATGATTTTAGTTTATTTCAAAAATTAGTTAATTCTTTTCAAGAATATTATAACAATTCTAAACCACATAAATCATTAGGGTTAATGACTCCTATGGATTATTTTGATAAACTTTTATTAGATGGAAAATAGTCCAAAATGTCTGTACTACCTTACATAACCTATATAATTAAAACTATTTTATATAAGTAGTATGAATATTAAATTATAGTTATCAAAATTTAACCCATTTTCATAAAATCAACACTTATTTTTAAGTATTTAAATTCACTTTACTTTAAAAGTAAAATTAAAACTATGAGGCTTGGGAACATAGTCACTGCTTGTCAAATCTTTTCCAATATGAAATCTAATTTTTTTAATATCATCAGTCTTAATAATATCAGTTGCCTTTAATGATAAATTATTACCATCAATATCTAAAAAAGTAAAAGCAGTTAACTCATCAATTTGCACCTTTAAAGCTCTAACAAAATATCCTTTAAAAGTAGCAAGTGATTTAATAACAAGATTTCAATTAATATTTGGATCAACCGTCAAATCAGGATAATCTAATAAGAAAAAAGTAGAATTATTTTTTGCAAATTGATACATTTCTTGTCAATATTTATTTTCTAAAAAGGTTTCTAGATCACCAATATTAATATAATCATTAACATTAATATTTTCAATACTATTATTTATTGAATTTGAAAAGCCAAAATAATAAGTCAATTCCTTATATTTAAAATGATTACCACTATTATCCCTAGTCAATAATACATGTGGAGGACTATATTTTATTAATGATTCATCACTATCTACTGCTTCTTGTACCATACTAAAAGGAACAAAATCAATAAGATTAACTTTAAGATAATCAATAACCTCTTCAATACTTGTTGGTTTTAAATCAATTAAATCATAAACAACATTTGGATTAGAAACATATGTTATATAAAAAGGTTTTAATGGAAAATTTGAAGAATATGAATAAAGATTAACATATTCTTTGGAACTATTCACAGCATTACCAACATAATTTAATTCGGGATGATGAACTAATTCAAAATATGGCTTAATAGTAGCTACATCATTAAAATCAATATCTGCTAAAGGAATTGTTGATATTATTGGATAAAGATGAGTATCACTAGCAAATTCTTCTTCATAATCATTAATAAATTTATTAATTTCATCTTCGATTGTTTTATAAATAACAGTATTATCAATTTTATCCACATAATAAAAATTAGTTGGTAAATAACCATGTGTTCATTGTTCTTGCAAATAATCACTACCATTTGGAAGTTTTCCTGAAATATGTTTACTAAATTTTCCTTCAAATTGATTAAACATCATAAATTTTTCATAAAATTTAGCAGTATTTTTAATTAATGCAATTACTGGTATTTTAAATTCAATAAATGAAGATTGTAACTTTAATTTTAAATCAAATTTAATAACACCATCAGTGTGAATTAAACTCTTATCTAATTCATCATTACTATTAGGTTTATAAAAAGTGAAATCATAATTAGTAATATTAGTTGGAAAAAAACTATCTCATCAAGATTCTTTTATTAATAAATCAAAAACTTGTTTTTTTGATTCTTCTTCAAAAAATGGCAAACGTAAATTTTTATTACTACTATCAATTGGAACATCATTCATATCAACAATAATTGATTCTTCTGTAATATTTTGTTTAAAATCACCAATATTAAAAGCACTCTGCATAGCAAGAGCAATAAAAAAAGTACTAATTGCTAAACCAATTATCATAATTAAAGAAATAGTTATTGTCAGAAAACTTTTTTTTACTTTTACTGGTTCTACTTTACCAGTAACGTATTTAGTAATATTATTTAGTTTTCTTCAATCATCATTATCTTTCTTTTTAGCCATATATTATTCACCTAAATTTCCATTATCTAAAACTTAATTCATACATTTTAATAATACTTTTAATTAAATATTTTTTATTTTCAATAGTATTTAATCATCAATGCAAAATAGCAATTCATCATAATAAAAGTGCTATAACCGCGAAAATCAATACTGTCATTCGATAAGGACTGTCACTATAAGAAAACATAAAAAAACTAATACCAATAATTATTAAATTAACAATAGAACCAAATATTAAAAAAAATAAACAACTTAAACCAATACCTCTAATAGTTTTAGATAAAAAAACGGGTAAAATCATAATTAAAATTATAAAAGCAAATAAAACAGTAACTAACATTGCTACTACTTTTAATATTGCACTTTGAAAAACTGGTGCTGATGGTATACCAGGAAGATTAGCAACCAATTGACCAAAACCAATGCCATTAAAAAAAATCAAACCAATTCAAAAAATTTGAATAATTAAAATAAATATTCGCGAAAAACCATCACCAAGACTAGTAAAATAAACTCTTGTTAAATTTAAATCTAATAATGAAGGTAAAGGAGTTTCCTTTAATTTCTTTAACTCTTTTTGACCAATAAGATTACTTGTAGTTAAAAATTGTTTATCTAATGATTTATCCATATCTTTCACCCATCCTATAAAATAATTATAATGCATTTTATTTAAAAACTATATAATTAACTTATATCCGAATTTTAAATGTATAAAATAATCAAATTATTAATTTAAAATAAATACAAACATAATTAATAATCGGACTTCTCTCCCCACATGTACTTGTGGAGGAAACAATGAAATTGAATGAGTTCAACAATGCTTTTCAAACAGAACAGGATTGTTTAAAATATATAGCAAGTTTGAAGAAAAACAAATGTATCATGTGTTCTTGAACAAGTTTGAATACTTCTAAGTTTAAGAAGAATAAGATGTTTGAAATGTCATCAAACATTTAGTATTCTTCATGGCACCATTTTTTACAAGTCACAAACACCTTTGAGATTTTGATTTTATCTCATCTTTAGATGAATAAACACCAAACATGGAATTACATCAACTGATGTTGCAAAAGAATTGGGTGTGACTTTGAAAACTGCTTGAAGAATGGGTCATGAAATCAGAAATCGTATTGCCAAACAAGAACATCAATTTATTGTTGAGGGCATAGTGCAAATGGATGAAATGTATCTTTCACATATGGGTTTTAAAAAACAAGGAAGATCTTTGATAAATAAAACATTAATTGTTGGGATTTATGAAAAAACAACCAATAATTTAATTGTGAAAGTAATCAAAAACGCAAAAAGTAAAAATCTTTTGCAGTTTGCAAGAAACCATATTTCTTCAAAGTGTGATGTACATACTGATTCTTGAAAAGGATATCGTGATTTCAAATCACTTTTCCCTAATCACAAAACAGTTAACCATCAAGATGGTTATGTTTCAAAAATTGGCGTAAATACCAATCAAATTGAATCAGTATGAAAACATATACGAAGAACATTTAAAACACATATCAAAGTTGCAAAACATCATGTTCATTTATATGCCAAAGAAGCTGCATATAAATTCAACAAGATACCTACTTTTGAAACTGTAATGCTATGTTTCATTTAAAAATGTGGGGAGAAGTCCGTAGATAGGCTTTTCTCAGCATTTATGTGATAAAATTTAAAAATAGTACATAAAGGGAGAAAAGCCTTAATAATATCTATTTTTAATTACAAGTAATATGAAAAATAAACAATAATTTTCAATAATTATTGTTTATTTTAATAATATAGTATTGTTTAAATATTTTTTTGATTATATGGAGTATCCAGAAATACTTGCACTTGCTAATTTTGAGTGAGAATATGATAAATCTATTGAGTTTATTTGTTTTCACTTATCAACTTCATTATTTAGATTTTCTACATTTTTGGATGGGTTACACTTTATTGGACACTAATTACGTAGACAAGTGAACAAATTAGTGAAAAGAAAGGAATTATAATTATGACCAATATTAACTCATATACCGACGAATTTAAAAAGCAAATAGTAGCTTTATATCAAAGTGGTAAATCAATATCTTGCCTTGTTAAAGAGTATAATGTTACAAGAGCAGTTACTTATAAATGAATTAAACAATTTACTAATTCAGGTAGTTTTAAAACTAAAGATAATCTTTCTGATTTAGAAAAACAATTAATTCAAGCAAATAAAGAATTAAAACAGTTACGAATGGTAAATGATATTTTAAAGCAAGCAGCACTAATAATAGGCAGAAAATAGAAATTATTGTTAAAAATAAATCTAAATATAAAATTCGCACAATATGTCGTTTTTTAAAACTCTCTAAATCAACATATTATTTTAATTTAAAGAAAAAAGAAAAAAATCAAAATAATATTTATGAACAAGCTGTTATTAGTGCTTTTAAAGAAAATAAAGAAGTTTATGGAACAAAAAGATTAAAAGTCATACTAGCAAACCAAGAAATTTATTTATCACGCAGAAAAATTAAAGAAATTATGAATAAGCATAATTTAATATCAAAATACACTAAATTATCATTCAAAAATCATCATAATAAAGTTAATGATAGTCAAATAACCAATCTTGTTAATAGAAACTTTAATAATAGAATTAAAAATGAAGTTATTGTTAGT
Organism: Spiroplasma ixodetis Y32; assembly: GCF_030316605.1. Classification (GTDB taxonomy): domain Bacteria; phylum Bacillota_I; class Bacilli_A; order Mycoplasmatales; family VBWQ01; genus Spiroplasma_E; species Spiroplasma_E ixodetis. The sequence goes on along the minus strand of NZ_CP127039.1, from coordinate 436,760 downwards.
GATTTAACTTATGTTCAAGTTAATGGTAAATGAAACTATATTTGCTTATTAATTGACCTATTCAACCGCGAAATTATTGGACATAGTGTTTGGAGTTAAAAAAGATGCATCATCAGTAAATCAAGCATTTATGCAATCAAATCACTGTTTAAAAGATATTGAAATATTTCATAGTGATCGCGGCAATGAATTTAACAATAAAATGATTGATAAACTTTTATTAGCATTCAATATTAATCGTTCTTTAAGCAAAAAAGGCTGTCCTTATGATAATGCTGTTGCTGAAGCAACTTTCAAAACTTTTAAGACAGAATTTATTAATAATAGAAATTTTACATCATTAATCCAATTAAAATTAGAATTATTTGATTACATCAACTGATATAACAACATAAGAATTCACAGCACTCTAAACTACTTAACCCCCATCAAATACCAAGCACAAATGTCTACCAAAAAATAGTCCTAAAAAGTGTCGTTATTCCACTTTTATTAGATGGAAAATAGTCCAAAATGTCTGTACTACCTTACAAATGAAAATATTTCTTATATAAATTTAGAAATTTAATTATCAAAATATCCATCAGGATATTTACCATCTCATTTTATGTCGTAACTTTCATCTGGTTTAATTCCAAAATATAAATCTATTTTATGTTCGTCCTTTGTTTTGTGTGACCATATAGTTGTGCCAACCCCCCCAGTAAACGTTGTACTGATGTCCTAAATAATATTGTAAATCATTTGTTTTATGATGAGATATTGAACCAATTATTAAACCAGTAGCTGCTAAAAATAATGATAGTATTGATGTCATTTTATAAAAATTTGTTTTTATTCATGTTTTCATATTAAATTACTCCTTATTTCTTAATTTTACTTATAAATTGTACTTATTTTTTGTTATTTTTACAATATGCTTTTTAAACATAAAATAACGCCTAAATTAAAGGCGTTTATTTTATGATACCTATATAATACTATTAATTATATGTCATTTGTTTGTTATATTGCAAATGTGAAGATGCTTTTTTTCACAGTAGCATTATTTTTACCCCTAATTACATTTTTACTAATATTTTTAAAATTAAGTAAGTTCTAATTTTATTTTATTCGTTTCTCCATATCAATTGATGTCATCAGCATCAGCTTTAATAGTAAAATAAACAATACCTGGAAATTAATTATTATTTGTAACTTCGTTTTGACTTTTTTCATCACTGTAATATTTCATTTCATATCCATTTTTCAAAGTAGAACCAAAATATAAACGAACAATTTCAAAATTTAATTCAGTATATGATTTATTTATGGCTTTTCTCCCTTTATGTACTATTTTTAAATTTTATCACATAAATGCTGAGAAAAGCCTATCTACGGACTTCTCCCCACATTTTTAAATGAAACATAGCATTACAACAGGGCATAAGTTAGTTAAGTTTACTCCTATAATTTTTAATCTAGACAGTATGATTAGTTTAAATAATTAATAGTTAAGGAGTAAAGATGAAATATAAAGTTTATACAAGAAAAATTAAACTAGATGTTTTAAATGAATATGTAGTGATTAAAAAATTAAAAACCATTGATATTAAAACCAAATATCAATTATCAACCAGATCATTAATTTATAATTGAGTAAAAAAATATCAAAAAAATAATAAATTAATTACTATTCATACTTTTCAAACAAATCATCAAATAGATAAAGTGAATATCAAAGATAAAAATTTAAAACTTGAAAATAAAAAACTCAAAAAGTCACTACTAAAAGAAAAAATAAAAAATGAATTTTTAACACAAAAACAATTCTGTGATAAAGAATTAAAAAACAATCAAAATATTTTAAATAGTAAATTATTGAAAAGTAAATGTTTTTTAATAGTTGATAAATATAGAAATAAAAATTATGGAATTAATGACATAATTAGTTTGTTACCTATCAGTAAAGTTGCATATTATAAATGAATAAAAAATGGTAAAAAGAAATATCAAACAAAAATTGATAATGAGTTATTAAAAGAATTAAATAAAATTGTTGTTATTAGCAACAAAGATAAAATAATTAAAATTACTAGTTTAGAAAAGGTGAGATTAGAATTAAAGAAAAACAACACCAATCTTAAATGCAGTAAAAACAGCATTATGAGGTTATTAGAAGATAATAATATCACACAAACTATTAACCAAACCCAAAAAACAGCGTAGAGCGAAATCTAATTCCTTAAAATCAAATTTCCAAGATTTATTAAAACGTAATTTTACCAGTAATACTTATCTTGAAAAAGTTGGCATCGATGGTACTTGATTTAAAGAATTAATTATTAATAATAAAAAAACTAAATTATTATTAGAAATTGCTACAGATATGAATAGTAATGCTATAGTTGGTTGAAAAATTAATAAAAGTGAAAATGCAATAACCATTTTAAATGTTCTTAATCAAGTAACAAAGGCAAGTCGTAAAGAACATAAAATATTTGCAACATTTATCCAGTCTGATTTAGGTTCAGGTAATATTAGTAAAATAGTTACAAATAGTTTTAATAAAAGTAAAAATTTAATTCATTCAAAAAGTTTATCAGGATTTAAAGGCAACCAAGTAAGTGAATGTTTAAATCGATGAATCAAAAGAGATTTTAAAATTATGTTTGGTAACAAGTTTAATAGCATTAAACATTTCACAGAAGCATTAAGAAAATTTATTAACTGATGAAATAATGATAGAATGATTTTACGATTAAAAATGTCTCCAAACCAATTTGTACAGATTTGAAGACAAGAAAGTAAACTTATCTAACCAATGCCAACTGATGAAATAATGATAGAATGATTTTACGATTAAAAATGTCTCCAAACCAATTTGTACAGATTTGAAGACAAGAAAGTAAACTTATCTAACCAATGCCCCCAATTCTTTTGCAACATCAGTTGATGTAATTCCATGTTTGGTGTTTATTCATCTAAAGATGAGATAAAATCAAAATCTCAAAGGTGTTTGTGACTTGTAAAAAATGGTGCCATGAAGAATACTAAATGTTTGATGACATTTCAAACATCTTATTCTTCTTAAATTAGAAGTATTCAAACTTGTTCAAGAACACATGATACATTTTTTTTCTTCAAACTTGCTATATATTTTAAACAATCCTGTTCTGTTTGAAAAGCATTGTTGAACTCATTCAATTTCATTGTTTCCTCCACAAGTACATGTGGGGAGAAGTCCGTTAATTTATTCCGGATTTTTGACAATCTCCCCAAATTGCTTTATTATTTTTATCTATTAAAAAATATTTTCTTGTTTTTATATCATTAATATTAAAGAATAAATAATCTAATTTATTTTGTTTACATGTTCAACAAAAATACTTTTTCATTATGTGTTGAAATTTCCTTATACGAAGTACCTATATAATTAATTGGTAAATCATCATGTTTATATGGATTATTTATTTTAAAACCTTTTCTGTTTTCTTCTCACATAATGTTATATTTAAACCAAGGATTACTAATTTTAGTTTTGTTATCTGTTATTTCACCTATAAATCAACTATTATGTTGTTCATAAAATGTTAGTGGTTCAAGTTTTATATCATTAAGATAATATTCTTTTGGAGCAGTTGGTTTATTAACAGTTATTTTTTGGTCTTTAATATATGGTTCTAATTATTGGGAGCGTGGCGAAGATGTCGGTAACTAAAAAGTTTTAAAAATAGCTCCTTTCTTTTTTAAACCCTTAAATTAAAAATAAATGACAAAAGACGAGAATAAAAATCTTGTCTTTTTTTTGTAATTGTAAAATTTTAAAATTTTTAATAAACCTCTTTAGCACTATTATCAACACGTGTTAAGGAATTAAAAAAGTGAACTACAACACAGTTGTTAAAAATAGTAGCTAGCATGTGGACTTGCATGGATAAATAAAAAGTGGAGTGATACCTAATAAAATATACTAACCATTTAATGGTAATTCTTGGGGTGGGAGCGAATTGGAAACTAGTATATATAGACCTGTTGTAGGGACCTATTGTATTAATTCTATTCTTTATTTAACCAACCTTGCCACTCCCCAGTGAGCAAGTGTTGGTTTTATTTTTTATTTTTTTTGAAAAATTTTTGGGTGAGAAAATAAATTTCAAACTTGTAAAAAAAAATTGAGCGGTGCCGGTTCAATTAAAATATTAATTTGCTAAACGCAAATTAAATAAATATTGAATCGAATGCCTCAATGTTTTTTAAAATTTCACAATTTATTTTTGAGCCCAGAATTTATGAAATTAATAAAACGAATAGTAGTATTATTAATAATCTAAAAATCAAAATATATGTTCTTTATGCTATAAGCAACAGAACATATTAGGAAAGGATTATTATGCAAATAGAATTTAAAAAAGAACAAATTGTTAAAGATAAACCACAATCTATTCTTATTAATTATGTTGAATATAAATTATCGCTTCCAAAATGAATGGTTAAAAATAATAGTTTTATTGCTGATGATAAATATACATATTGAGTTTTTAATTTAGAAAATATTAAAAGAGAGTTAAGTGGTAATGAATTAATAAAATTATTAGAACCATATATTAAAGACCAAAAAATAATTGTTAATAAACCAATTGTTCCAAAAGAATATTATCTTAATGATATAAAACTTGAAACATTAACATTTTATGAACAGCATAATAGTTGATTTATGGGTGAAATAACTGATAACAAAACTAAAATTACTAATCCTTGTTTTAAATATAACATTACGTGAGAAGAAAACAGAAAAGGTTTTAAAATAAATAATCCATATAATCATAATGATTTACCAATTAATTATATAGTTACTTCTTATAAGGAAATTTCAACTCATAATGAAAAAGTATTTTTGTTGAACATGTAAACAAAATAAATTAGATTATTTATTCTTTAATACTAATGATATAAAAACAAGAAAATATTTTTTAAGAGATAAAAATAATAAAGCAATTTGTTATGACTGTATTTTAAATGTTAGGTTAAGTAGGAGGTATAAATATGAATAAACAAAAACCATTTTCTTATAAAGACCAAGAAATTATTAATGAATATAATAAAAAACGTAATCAAGAAATAACAAAAGAACATTTAAATAATATAGAAAAATTAAGAGGAGATTTTAAAAAAGAAATAATTAATGAATATAAAGAAAAATTAATTACATATTTAGAAAATAAAATTGAAAATGATGGATATAGAAGTACAAATAATGATTCAATATATTATTCATTAATTCAAAAAATAAATAATGGTGAGTTTGATTAATAATGCAATATGATTTAATTATTGGGATTGACCCCGCTGGTATTGGTAATAATGGAATGGTTATATATTCAAGTGAAACTAATAATATTGTTTTTAATGAAACATTTAATACATTAACTGTTTTATGAACTAAAAATATGTATAAAGAAAAATTGCAATTAATTAAAGAAAAATTTATTGATAAAAAAATATTAGTTATTGTAGAAAATTTCTTTTTAAGTTCAAAACAATTATTAACTAATCCATTAGCAACCCCTAAAATTATTGGTGCATTAATGGTATTAGTACAAGATGTTATGAATTGAGATTATCTAGAAAACCAACCAAAAAATAAAAATAAAATAACAAATTATAAAGGAAATATAAAATTAACAAAGCATGAACAAGATGCATATAAGCATATTCAATATTATTTAAAAAATCATAAAAAAATATTAATTTTTGACAATTATTTAAGGAAATTATAAAAATGAAAAATAAAGAAAATTATGTCAAATTAACAGTAAAACTGAGTAACACTATTGAAGCAAAATATTACGAAAAAGGTAATAAAGAATTATATTATAGTGTTCGAGGTCAATGAAATGGATTAAACTATGTTACTTTAATTTTTAACAACCCAAAACTTTATAGACGATGTATTTTATTAAACAAAAACGATGAAATTATAGTAACTGGTGAAATCTTTAATACTTTAAATATTCCTAAAAATCGTGCATTTTGTTCAATTAATGTTAAATGATTTAGAAAATGAAAAGAGTAAAAAATGATATTATGAAAATTTTATTAATAGTACCAATATTAATAACATCTATAACACTAATAATATTTTTAATATTTATTATTAAAGAATTAAAAAATGAATATAAAGTATTAAAAATATTAAGTGAAATTGCTAATCAAATTAAAAATAAGGAGAAATAATTAATGATAATATTACCTACTTTGTTTGAAAATAAAGATGAAATTGAAATATTATCACCATTTCCAAAAGCAATTCATACAAGTAATGATATTAGAGCAATTATTTTAAGACAATACCCAAATGTTAAATCAAAACACATAATTGTTTCTGACCCCGAAAGTAATGTTGCATTAATAGTTGGTGATAATGATGTTTATCAAGGTTGAATTAAAGTAACAGTTAAAAAATTAGAAAATTAAAGGAGAATAAAATGCCGAGTATAGAAAATCAATCAAATTATACATTAACTAAATTAATTAGAACTGGTATAAGTCCAATTTGTGCAATGATTGGTACAAGTGCTTATTATGGTCAAGTAATAGGTAATCCAGTATTAGGTTCAATTAATAGTTTATTATTTGGTAAAAAGTTGGCTTTAGATATATGAAACTTAAATCAAAGACAAAATACTAAAACTAAATTAATTAATAGTTCTAAAAAAATCTTATTAGGTTTAGGAACAATTGGATTAGCAAATTATAGTAAATGAACAAAGAATAATATTACTCCAATTATTCCAACAACACCAATGCCAATAACTACTACAACTACAACTGAGGGTCCTCCATGATTACTATTAAATAAACAAGAAAATCAGTCATTAATGGATTGAGATACATATATTAGTTTAAATGCTTATGGTATATCAAATCTTATTAGTGGATTAACTGAATTAATACCTAATAAATTTGAAGCAATAAGAAAGATTTGTAATATGGCTACTGGTGGATGTTTAATATCAAGTGGTGTAGCAATGGGTATAAATAATGATTTTAATAATGCTTATGCAATACCTACTATTATTGCTGGTGCAAGTGAAATTATTCATAATTTATTACCTATGGAAACTACAAATCATATTGCAGAAATGCAAGAAACACCATTTAATAATGAAACTGCAAGATTAATTAATGATAATAGATTTTCAATTAATAGTGAAACAACCAGTCAATATGGCAGTGATAATATGAGCGAATTACCATTAAATCATGATAATGCTTCACTAAATTGAGATTATAATCACATGAGTTTATAAAGGAGGTGAATAATTTATGAATAAAGAAAAATTACTTGAATATTATAATAATGAAATTCATACATATAAAGAAAGAATAGAAGAATTCAATAAAGAAATATCTGTATTAGTAGAAGTTATAAGTAATTCACAATCAATGATTGAAAGAATTAATGGTGGTCAATTTGATGAATAATTAAAAAATAAACAATTGAAAGGAAAATATTCAGATGAAAGAATTTTTACATGAATTAATAATTATTGGAACAAGTGTTGGAACATTAATTTGCAGAGAAATTATTGTTTTATTAAAAAGATTTATCACAACTCCAAAACATGTTAGAGCAAATAACAAAATTATAAAACATCAAAAAAAATTAGCAAAATTAAACGAAAAAATTAATAAAGGAGAAAAATAATATGACAAAAATTGAATTTAATGAAAAATATAGAAAACAAGATATCAGTATTGATAGAGATTTTGATTTACATATTGATAATTGTTTTAAATTTTCTGATATTGATATATTAGAAAATGCTGTTAATGATTATAAAAAACTAATAAGTGAAATGCCACAATTAGTTAAAGATTGATTATTGGGATAAGATTAGGAGAATGTTAAATGTTAGAAAATGAAAATAATGTTCAACAAACAACTGAACCTTTAACTGAAAATAATGCTTCTTCACAAGAAATAGAAAATAAAGTTAATGAAGCAGAAAATAAGTTAAATAAACTTAATCAAGAAATTAAAGAAAAAGAAATGATTAATATATTTAAAAAATATCAAGTTAAAACTGAATTTTATGATTATTTAAAATTTAAAACAAGTAATATAGAAAATTCAAAAATTGAAGAAACTATTAAAAAAATGATTAAAGAACAACCGGTATTTAAACAAACAATTAATACAGGTGGCAATAAACAAATAATTATTAATAATAATAAAACAAATGATAAAGAAAATTTTTTAATTAATTATAAAAAGAAAAATTATTTATAAACGAAAGGAAGAAATAAAATGTCAGTACCATTTAATCAAAATTTAGACAATACAGAGAGATTAGTAGAAGCACCAGAATTTATAGAGTTTTTTAAAATTTCAAATAGTCCATGGGCAAACTTTTTTCCTACTGAAATTGTTGACTCAGTAAATATTGAGTTTATTGTTAAAAAACCAAAAAAACCGGAAGTAAAAATTATTGCTTGGGATGATAAAAGTAAAAGATATGAATTACCATATGTTGATACTGATAAAATTAGTAAAAAAATAACTAAAAAATATCTTGCAGGAGAAATTATTGCAGATGTAGATTTAAAAGCAAATAATGGACAAAATTTATTAGATAGTATGCAATATGAAGTTGCAAATGATTTAGCAGATAAATTGGCAATTGATGATACACAAGCAATTGCAAAATTTGCTACTAAAATCGATATTGAAGATACAACACCAGTAGGCTATTTAAAATCAATGTTATCTGCTTGAAATACTTTGTTTCAATTTAGAAACATTGCAAATAGTAAATTTTTTATTACTAATGGTCTTTATGATAGTTTAGTTTATTTAGCAGATAATAAAGGTTTAATTACCGATAATCAGTTGGCACAACAATTACGTTTAAATGGAAATAATTTATATGTAAAAGGTGTATTATGTGAAATCGTTCTTGATGACTATATGATTTTTACTAATGATAAAAATGAACAACAATTAATGACCTTTATTTTAGCAACACCAAGAGCGATGAAAAGATACATGATAGAAAATACAGTTATTTATGTAGATTTTATTAAAGATGATAAAGCAGGAAGAGCATATAAAGTTGCTGGTGAAGTTGTTGGAGAAGCAATACCCATATATTTCTAATAATGAAACAACATCAAGATGAATGTTATGTGGAGTTATTAAAACAGAAAAAACTGATTTAAAAACTAAAATTACAGTTTTAACAACAAATATTACTGCAAATGTTAATAACAATAATAGTGAATTAAATACAGAAATAAAAAGTACTAATGAACTTAAATCATTAAATCCAAATTTAACAAATCCAACTATTAAATATTTTAGTGATGCACAAGGAAAAACTAATGTAAGTAATCAAAAACAAAAAGCAGGTGACTTATATATAACTATTACTGCAAATGTTAATGACTTAAATTATAAAGGAACAACAAATCTAATTAAAATAACTCTTAAATAAAGGAAATTAATATCATGCCAATTGGTACAACTAGTACAGCAATACTTTTAAACATAAATAAACCAAAACATACTAGAACAAGTAACCAACAAGAAAATAAAAGTTTTTGATGAGAAATTTTAGAAATGATTGGTGTACAAGTTATAGCAGTAGCACTTGCTCCTTTTACTGGTGGTTTAAGTGAAAGCGTAGCACTTGGATTAGGTGCAAGTGATTTAGTTGCTAGTATTAGTGCTGTTGGTGTAGAATTTTTAACTGATTTTACTATTAATCAAGTTTATGATTATTTAAAAGGAAATGTAACAAAATTAAATACTTTCTTTAATGTATTACCTGCATTTGCTGGACTAAATAAAATTAGTCGTGGTTATCGTACTACTAAATTTATTAATTTAGTACAAAAAACTAAAACATTAGAACAAATAGGTGTTAAAGAAGCAAAAAATTTACAAGAAATTATTAGTCAAGTAAGTGGAAAAGAAATTTTAACAGATAAAATTATTGGTAATAAACGTTATTTATTTAATTATAGTTTTGCTCCTAATCGTGAAACAATAATCCAAAATTTGGGTTATGTTGCTGAAAGACAATATAAAAATAATTTTCAAAAATTAGAAGCACAAGAATTAAAAGATTATTTATTATTGCAAAATACATTAATAAAACTAAGTCCACAATTAACTCCAAAATTTAAAATTAAAGATATCGAAAAAGCAAATAACTTTTTAAAAAAATATAATACTGATTTAAAAGAAGTATTAAAAATGAACCAACATGAATGATTAAATTTAGTTCATACAATACATACAGAAAATAGATATGGAAAAACTTTAATTTTAGATTTACAAAAAATTCGTGCAAATACTATTAAATTTAATTTTAAAAATAGTATTATTCATCAACTTGTTTTAAAAGCAAATCAAACTTTTAAATATTTTGATATTAGATTTTATTTAAAAAAAGGTTTAAATAAATTTTGAAAAGATACTCCATATTTTGAAAAATTACGAGAAAGTATATATAAATTACAAGAAAAATTTGAAAAGTTAGAAAAACAAGTATTTGAAAAAATTAATAAATTAAAAGAAAAAACAACAGATTTATTTACTACTGCTGAAAAGAGAGCAATAAAACATGCACAATTAATACCATTAAATTCGCCAGTATTTATGGGTTGTAAAATTCAACCTTTATCATTAGATAAATGTGCAATTACTATTTATCATCGCAATCCTAAATATAAACCAATTACAGTTGTTGATAGTATTCTTAAAGCAGAAACTTTTGTTACTCAAATACATCCATTCCATTGATATCGTTGATATAGTGGTTGATACATTGGTTATGGAGTTAATCAAAATAAATGATTAAAAGCAATAGCATTTGCACCACCGGTTGTTCAACAAATAATTAGAGATAGTTTTAAAGTATACAGAGAAATATTTAGAATCGTAAGAACTTATCATAAAGTAGTAAATGTTATTAATAATCCTATTGAAAATATTAATAAATCATTTAAAAATATTGGTTTAAAATTTTCAGTTAATACTTTATTTGGTACAGGATTATTACATCATTTAGAAAAATTTGCATATAGTCAAGTTGCAGAAAAAGGTAAGAAAAAGTTACAAAAAGAAATTATTCATATATCACATAGAAAAACTAAAACAAAAACTAAACATTATAAAAAAGCATTTTTTAAGGAATGATAAATTATGATTAATAAACTTTGAACTGGTGTCAGTCTAGAAAATTATAATAACTGATATCCATTAACTGGAAAAATTACAGAAACACCACAGCAATATATACAAACATGACCAAATGTTAATGATTGATTTAAAACTTTTGCTATTCGTGCTCAAAATGATATTAATGCTTATCTTGGTTTTATTTTATCTAAATTTCCTTTTGATAGTTTTAAAGATGAATTAATTAAAGAAACATTAAGAGATATGGTTTATGTAACCGCTGAACATTGAGTATTTAATCGTACACCAATTGAATTTAATGTTGATGCTACTATTCAGTTTAATAATGGTAGTCAATTTAGTGCAAATAGTATTCCTACAATTAATGTTTGAGATTTAGCACCAAGTAGAATGAAAATATGGGCAAGACTAACAGAATTAAAACAAATATTATCAAATTATAATGATGATGAAATAGATGTTGAAAAAATTGATTTAAAAGCATTTTATACTAGAAATCAAGTTGATGAATTAATCGAACAACAAAAAGAATTTACATTATCAAAACAAATTAAATTATATGATGATTTAGTTGATGATAATGAAAATGAAATATATAGAGGTCCTGTTAGTAAATTTATTAATAAAGGTTATGTTGCAACAGATTACGATAAAGAAACTGAAACAATGATTTTAGATTGACCTGATGAAATTGGAACATTACCACCAGAAGCATTACAAAATAATCCACAAATTGGTGATTATACACATGCGCCAACTTGTGATTTTTCTGCTAAACAACAAAAACAAATTACTACTAATGAAAATAATATAACTAAATTGAATGATGAATTAACCAAAACTAATGAAAATATTGATGATATTAAAAATAATTGATTTAATATTGTAACTAGTCCTTTATGAAAAAAAATGTCTTCTTTTATTCCAAGTAATGAATTTGGAAAAATATATTTAGCAATATGGGGTTACATTTATCAACCACCTAGTACTCCTACTGATAATTACATATATAGTAATAAAAAAACTATATTTAATTTAGGTGGTGAAATTCAAAGAACAACACAAAAAACTATTAAGTTAGATGAGTTAATTGTAAATGATAATGTAAAAATCCAATTATTATTTACTAAGGAATCAAATGACATTACTGTTGTCTCTAATGATATTAATTATCAATCTAGTTCTATTGTATTATATCAATATATAGGAAAAGGAAGACCAACTGAATTTATAGCAGAAGAAGGTACTGAACGTGATTATTATACAAAACTAGAAACTAATAATTTATTAGATAAAAAGCAAAATAAATTAACTGCTGGTACTAATATAACTATTGATGAAAATAATAAAATTAGTGCTACTGGTGGTAAAGTAGATTTATCTGATTATTATAAAAAAGAAGAAATAGATAAAAAATTAAAAGACAAAATGGATAAAGACCATTTTAAATATGCTTTTTCTATTAATACTATTGGTACTGAAATTCCTAATTTAGAAACTACTGATAAAACTATTGCCGGTGCTATTAATGAATTAAAAGAAAAAATAAAAGATAAAAAATTTTCAAATGATTATTTTAAATATAATACTGAAGCAAATGAAATTGTATTACATGATGAAGAAAATTCATTACTTTGTAGGGATTTATTAGAAAATAATGAATATAAATTATTAAAAACTCAAAATAAAAAATTATTACAAGCAATTAATGAAATATTAGAAAAACAACCACAACCAAGTCCAAGTGGTTCAAATTGAAAAGAAGTAGGAACAAGAGAAAAAAATAAATGAGATTATTGACAAATTACTTATGATTTTCAAGAGAATAAACATTATAGAGTTTATTATTCTTGAAGTATATATAATCCAGTTTATACTATTCAAGAATTTATTATAACTGATAAAAGAATAGCAGGTGTACCAATACAAACCTTTAATGATAGTGCTAATATAGTAATTTTATCAGTTCAACATGCAAAATGGATTACTATTTATACTGTAAAAGGTAATTTAAAAGGTAATGTATGAAAATTAGAAGAATTACAGGAATAATATTATGTTTTTTTAAAATTATAAAAATTATTTTAGGTTTAATTGGAGTAATTCTATCATCAGCAACAGCAGGTTTAATTATATTTATCATTGTAAAAATAATATTAAAAATTAATCAAATATTTTAGAAAGGTGGTGAATATTATGTTAGGTAGATTTTTAAGAAGAGATAAGAGTACTAATAATGAAGAAAAAACTAAATTAACTTTTTTAAAAGGTAAAAGTACACATGCTTCTATTTTAAGTTATTTTGGTTTTAATGATTTTAATCATGAAACATATTTTACTGATTTTGTAGCAGAAAATAATGCTAATTTATATAATGCTCCATTAGACATTAATAATGAAACTATTAAACAATATTTAATTCAACAAGAATTTTATCGAAAAAATTGAAATTCTATTTTTAAATTAAGTAAATTAGGAATTAGTGGTTATTTAATTTTTATTGCTAATGATGATTTATATTTTCAAGTAGTTGATATACAACAAAGAGTTTATGATATTACTGGTAAATTAATTCAATGTACTATTTTTTATGATAGTTATGAAAAAAATGCACAAATTGTAAGATTATTTGAAGTTTATACATTAAATAATGAACAAGTAACTATTAATCGTGCAATTTATAGCGTTAATGATAGTAAAAAACAATTTCCATTAGATTTTAAATCATATATTAATAATCCAAATTTAGAGCAAGAACAAACACTAAATATTAACTATATACCAATAGCAATTATGCGAAATAAAGCAAATGAATTAGCAGATTGTAATAAAGTAATGGATAAGATTAAAGCATTAGATGTTATTTATGAACAAATTGTTTTAGATACTATTTTAAACTCACCCAAGTTTATTTTTGGTCAAACTTATGGTAATGTAAAAGATTCGTTAGAAGATGCCATAAGAATATTAGTTACTAAAAATTATATTTTTAAAAGTGGTGGAGATAGTAACGAACAAAATGAAAATATTAATATGACAAGTAGTAATTTTAAAGGTAAAAATTTAACTGATATATATGACTGAAATGTTAATGAAATATTTAAACGTTGTGGTATTCATATACCAAGTCAAAAAAAATCTGCACAACAATCAGTTCCTGAAAGTACAGCAGTAAATATTTCAACTATCAATTATATTGAACAAAAATTATGACAATTTAATATTGATATTCTTAAATTTATTCAAATATTAGTACGTTTAGATAAAGATTTATTAAATAGTACAACATTTAATATTAATGATGAACAAGAAATTAATAATTTAACAGTGAGATTAAAATTATTTAATCCCGAAAATAACCAATTAATAGGAGAAAACAATGGACAACAACAAACCACAAACCAAGTTTCCACAGAAACAGAAGCAAACTAAACTTAATCAAGCAGAAATAGAAAATGATTATTTAATTGATAATATTCCTTATGATTTTACAAATATGATGGGTGCTACTAGTGACCCTGATATTAATAGAGCATACGATGAATTTAAAAAAAGAACAATTTATATTTATGAAATTGAACGTTTATTTAAAAATAATGAAAATAATAGTTTAAAATTTTCAGCAAATACTATTAAAATTGGTTTTATTGATATTGATAAAGTATTAAAAACTACTGCTGCTGAAACATCAGACTTTACTATGCAATTAAATCAAAGAGCAAGTACTAACATTAATGATAATACAATTGAATATAGTATGACTGATATTAAAAATTTAATTTTTCAAGAAATAAATTTATTAAATCAATTTAAATTATATGCAGTATCTATTAATGAACCATTAACTGAAAATAATATTGATAATTTATATATCATTAATAATTATTCACAACCTTATCAAAATCCAAAAACTAGAAGTACTAAAAGTATAACTATTATTAAAATTAAAGATTTTAAAACAAGAGATGGTTATCCAATCATTATTAAATTACAAAAACCATTAGACAAAGATACCAAAGTAACTGGTTTAAAAATTAAAGCCCCTAGAAGCATAATTTTTGGCAATATAAAGGCACTTGGTGAAGTTGACAATATCGGGGGAAGTATATCCTAAATTATTTGTTAAGGATAAGATAGCATTTCCGCTATTATCAATGCCTATTGAAACTCAACCAAAAGTTAGAATATTAGAACAGTGATTTAGTGAACAAATATTACCATGAAAGTTAGCAAAGCAATTTATTGTTAAAGAAAAATCAGTTTTAGATTTAATTGCTATTGGTGGTGGTAAAGAAACAAGAAAAGAAATTATTAATAATGCAAGAGTTACTAATGCAAAATTAGGTTATGATGTTTCTAAAAATTTACACGTATGACCATTATCTGATGAATTAGAATTAAAAGATAAAAAATTAGAATCATGATTTTTAGCAGGTAACTATAATTTATTTATTTCTACAACTGATAAATTTCATGATGTTGAAATAGAAATAAAAGATAGACCACCAATTGATAGTTTACAAAAAGTATTACTAGATATGTTAACTTATACATATACCTATAATAGAAACTTTGATGGTGCGACATTAAATCCAAATCAATTAAATGATTTAGATAGAATGCGTGCAAAGTTTGAAAGTCAAAAACCAAATGATGTTATTACTAATTTGTTTAAACAATGAGAATTAGATTATCCAAATTATATAAATTTACCGCAAGTTAAAATACTTAAACAAATAGTTATGATGATATCAAAAAATATTTATTCAACAATGTCAATTAATAATGGTTTAAATGATGATTATAAATTATTATTACCATATTATTTTGAATTAAAATCAAATCCTATACATTCTACACCTGATAAAGTTTGAGAATTTAAAGATGCAAAAGTAATATTAAAATCTGCATATTTTGATTTTACAGATATGAATAACATTAAACTAAAAAATAATGATATTAGTCAAAATGAATTATTTAAACTAGATGATAATCAATTTAATTGATTATCTATAACTAATGAATTAGAAAGTAATAATATACCATCATTAATTCCAGCAGATTGAACATTAGGTAATGGTGAATATGGAAAATATTTTACAAAAATAATTATTAGCAAAACTGAAATTGAAAATGCTTTAAATTTATATGGCACTAATAAATCTCAATTATTTTCTAAATTGCAGTTTTATAAAGAAATTTCACAAATCGATAATAATAGTGAATTTGAATTACAAATTGAAAATTCAATTAATAACTTAAATCGAATTGAAATTAGTGGGATATTTGGTGCTGGAAATTATGATTTAACTTTAATAACTGATAAACAAGAAATAAATTTAAATAATATTACCTTATTTGATAAATATAACGAAAATATTTCTTATATAAATTTAGAAATTTAATCTTTAAAATATCCATCTGGATAAGTACCATTTCATTTAAAGTCACTACTTCCACTATTGGGTTTATTAGCAAAATATAAATATATATCATAATTATTTTTATGCTCTCAAATTATAGTATCGCCAAAAACTACTTCATGATTTGGTTTTAAATAATAATTAAACTTTTGACTTTCATGGGTAAGCACCCCCCCATGATTAATCCTATTGTTCCGGTTGTAGCACCAGTTAGTGCTAATGCTAATGTTATTTTACTTAAATTTGTTTTTATTCATGTTTTCATAATAATTTGCTCCTTGTATAAAAGTATTTATAGTTTTATTTTTTTACCTGTTTTAGCATTAATTAGTTTAGATTTTTCTATTTTATTATCATTACTATTTATATCTGTTTTTAAAAAAGGTGGTACTTTTTTAAAATTAAATTTTAATAATAATTCATTATTTTTTCTTATTTTTTTACTAAAACAATCAATTATATCTTTTTGTGTTTCTATTTTATAATCTATTTCTTTATTATTTAAATCATAAAAATCAAAATTTATAATTTTTTTCTTTTCTAAAAAAGATACTTCTGCATAGGAATTTTCTATAGTTTTCTTAAAATCTTTAATAGATTTTTCCAATTCTTTTGTATGAAATTCACTCATGTTTGCAATTACTCCTTTATTTTCTTTAATTTTTCTTCTAAATTGTACTTATTTTTTATTATTTTTACAAGTATGCTTTTAAATGAAAAATAACGCCTAAATTAAAGGAGTTTATTTTGTGATACCTATACTATTAATGATATTATACTTGTTTATTATATAGCAAATGTGAAGATGCTTTTTTTCACAATAGCATTATTTTTACCCCTAATTATGTTTTTGTATGGATATAGGGCATAAAACAACGCATCATAAGGGTCTTGATACATATTTTTGTCTGGAATGTTAGTTTTTGTTTCATCATAACGTAATTCTTCTAAGCATTGAGTAGTTTTTGGTAAATCATCTTTATTAGCATAAAAGTTTCCATAACTCATAATATTTCTCATTCAAACTACTCTATTAGTTAATCCTGCTTCTTGATTTAAATTTGAAGCATGTTTAATAGCAGTTTGTGTTATTAAAATAGTATTATGTTCATCTATTAATTTTTGATTTAATCAATCCATTGCTGTTCTTGCTTTATCATCATAAAAATAAATTGCTTGGTCAAAATTTTCAAAATTATCCATTAGTCCTAAAATTTCATTTGAATAAGCATTAATTTTTTCATTTTCATTAATAAAATCATTTGGAGTAACTACTAATTCACAAATAATATAAGCATCATAATATCCAGTATTATTATATTCTTTAAATCCAACTACCATAAATACAGTATGGTCTTTATGTCCAGTTGCTCAATCAACACCAACTGAATAAAAATCAAATTTATACATATTTTTTTCTTGATTATAAAATTCTTGTAAATCATATGTTTGTCAATATTTTAATGTTTTTTGAAATGGAAAAATTGTTGCATCACTATTTAAAAATTCAAAACCATAATAAACAGTATTGAATTCATCGGGATTTTTCTTTTTTAATTCTAAAATTAATTTTTGAGTTACTGGTTCTAATTTATGTCAAAACGGAAGTAAAGTAAATCTTAAAATAAATAATCCTAAACCACTAAATGCTTCATTATCTTCATAATAAACTTTACCAATCTTTTTAAGAGTATCTATTACTTTATTATTTAATGGTAAGTATGGTGTACAATAAAGCAAATAAAATGGGTGGTATTTATCATAGGAATTGCAAGTAAAAGCAATAAAGTGATTTTTATAAAAATAACGAGTAATTTGTTTACCATAGGTTGGACTAAATATATTTCTATCTGTAAATGTTCAACTTCATTCTTGAATTGGCTTATTTGAAACTTTAATACGATTACTACGAAACATTGATAATTTTAAACGTTCATAACGTTGAGTTAATTGTTTTTCACTTAAAGTTTCTTTTTCTTCAGCCATAATTATTTCATCAGTTCTTGAACATAAATAACTTGAACCACCAACTGATTTTCCAAAAATTTTATTACCATTTGCATAACCAATAAAGTCAATTTGCTGGTTATTAGGAAAGATAATACAACCACCATCTTTGGTTATTTTTCACTTAATACCATGTGGATTATTTGGGGATAAGTGAATATCATATTTATCTGCTAAATATTGACAAACATCAAGTAAAGAACCAACTGTAGTTTCATTATGAGTATTTTCATAACGTCTTACTTCTTGAACACTACTATCACTAAAATTACAACAAATAAATAAATCAAACGCTAAACAGTTTCATGTTTTACGCGTTAATCTTGCAGTTGGTACAAAACGATAAAAACAGTTGGTAGTAAAAAATTCTGCTCATTGTTCACCAACAAAATCTTTAAAAATTTCTCAAGTAAAACCAAAATTATTATCACTAAAATTAAGGTCATATTTTTTATTTAATTGTACATAACTATTAATAAAAGTCATATTATCTCCTAAATTTTAAAATAAATTACAATTTAATTATTAACAACCAAAATTAGAAAGGAACATTAAAAATGTTAAGATTACCATTTCCTAATCATTTTGATTGAGACAAACATTACTTTAATCAAGATGAATTAAATTTAAAACAAACAGAAGAATTATTTGCAAAAATAGATGAGCAACTATGAAATGAATGTGATAAATCTGTATATAAACCATGTAGATTTAGAAAAAGAAAATTAAAAACAAAAAAAGGCCTATTAATTTATAAGCGACGTATTTGTACATATTATAACCCAAAAACACAAAAAATTGAATTTATTTCAATGCTAGATAATTATCTTGGGGTTAAAAAATATAGCAAACTTGCACCTGATGTTATTAAACAAATTTTAAAACATTTTGCTGATGGTAAAAAATATCGTGATGTTTGTGATACATTTATTGAAGATTTAATAAGCACTAGTGCTGTTTGTAGAACATATCAAAAATTTAAATTACCAAAAGCTAATATCCCTAAAATAGTATTACAACCAAATCAAACTTTATACATAAATATTGATGATGGACATCGAAAATTTAAGTTTAATGAAAAACATAATACTAAAAATTGTAAAAAATGTTCTATGCGATTAATAATATTTTGTACTGGTAAAAAGAAAAATGGTAAATTAATTAATAAAAGAACAGTTTGTAAAATAAGAGTATCAAAAACAGAAATTGGTACAGAAAAAACAGCACAATTAATTGAAAAATATGGTAATTTATATTTTGAAAATTTTGACCAAGCAAATTTAGTAGTTTGTGGAGATAGTGCAAAATGAATTAGAAAAACTGCTACAATTTTAAATGCTAAATTTATTTTAGATAAATTCCATGCTTTTCATGTTTTATTTCTTGGAATAATGGCTGGAAGAAGAAAAAATCAAATTGCTAAATTACATTATGAATATGGACAAAATTTATTTGCAAAAGGGCAATATTATGAATTAATTGATTTTTTACAAACATTAACTTTAAAATATTCAAAATTAAAAGTTGGTTATTTTATTAATGCCAAAGATGGTGTATTAAACCAATCATTAGTTGAAAATATTGGTTGCTTTACAGAAACTAATATTAAACAAATTTTAAAGCATATGATTAAAGATAGAACCTATAACATTGATATGTACACAAAAATGGTTAATTTCAAATGCTATAAAATAAATACAGCAATACAATTATTATAAAATTAAAATTAAAATTCATTAAAAATAACTAACAATAAAATAAAACTTATTAAAGTTTACTTTAATAAGAATTTTTGAATTATAAAAGTAAACATTTTTATTGACTAATATTTTGCAAGTGTTAAGATTAACATACAATTGCATATTGAAGTCTAAATTATTCTCGTATAACTTATAATTTAAAGACAATAAATGAATGTTATAGACAACATCGATATGCTCCCATTTTATTAATTCATTACCACTTAATTCTCTTTTAATATTTTCTAAATTAAAAACTCAATATGTGTAACTGTTATCAACAATAAAAGAATTATTTTTAATCATTCATTTTGGAAGCGATAATTTATATTCAACATAATCAATAAGAATAGATTGTGGTTTATCTTTAACAATTTGTTCTTTTTTAAATTCTATTTTCATAATAATCCTTTCCTAATATGTTCTTTTGCTTCTAGCATAAAGAACATATATTTTGATTTTTAGATTATTAATAATACTACTATTCGTTTTATTCATTCCAGAAATTCTGGGTTCAAAAATAAATTGTGAAATTTTAAAAAACATTGAGCGGTGCCGGTTCAATATTTTTTACAAGTTTGAAATTTATTTTCTAGCCCAAAAATTTTTTCGAAAAAAATAAAAAATAAAACCAACACTTGCTCACTGGAAAGTGGCAAGGTTGGTTAAATGAAGAATAATAGTATGTTCTCCCCCACGGGTCTATATATACTAGTTTCCAATTCGCTCCCATCCCAATAATTACCATTACTGGTTAGTATAATTTATTAGGCATCATCCACTTATTATTTATTCATGCAAGTCCACATCCTAGATACTATTTTTAACAACTGTGTTGTAGTTCACTTTTTTAGTTCCCTAACACGTGTTGATAATAGCGTTAAAGACGGTTATTAAAAATTTTAAAATTTTACAATTACACAAAAAAAGACAAGATTTTTATTCTCGTCTTTTATCATTTATTTTTAATTTAAGGGTTTAAAAAAGAAAGGAGCTATTTTTAAAACTTTTTAGTTATCGACATCTTCGCCACGCTCCCAAAAATAATGATAATATATTTTTTCAAATTGGTTCATTGATACCATTTTCTAATGTTAATGCATTATTCACTGGTATCAATGTCTCAACATTATTGCTACTTATGATACTTGAAGATGAGTTATTAAAGTTTAATAAATTGTTTAGCATATTTTTACTCCTTTTTAAAAATTAAAAACTATTATAAAGTAATAGTTAAATTTAAATAAAATTATATTAATTATTTAAATTATACGTGTATTTTAATATTTTTAATTTACTTAATCAATCAAAAACTTTCTTCCATAATGAATAAAATAATTATTAATTACAACAATAAAAAAAGAGTAAGACCTTTTACTTACTCTCTAAATTAATAATGCTTATGTTTTATTTTCTAAATGGCGGTCTTGACGGGGATCGAACCCGTGATCTCCTCCGTGACAGGGAGGCGTATTAACCACTTTACCACAAGACCGTGGTTGCGGAGACTGGATTTGAACCAATGATCTTCGGATTATGAGCCCGACGGGATACCACTTCCCCACTCCGCGATGTATAAAATTTAATAATAATGGAGGAGGCTGAGGGATTCGAACCCTCGAGCACTTGCGCACTGACAGTTTTCAAGACTGTTCCCTTCAACCGGACTTGGGTAAGCCTCCGAGTATTTAAGTATGGTGGACCCTATCGGATTCGAACCAATGCTCGCCCGGTTATGAGCCGGGAGCTTTAACCAACTAAGCTAAGGGTCCTAGACTATGGTAGCGGGGATGGGACTCAAACCCATGGCCTCTCGGGTATGAACCGAACGCTCTAATCAACTGAGCTACCTCGCCAGTTTTAGTTTAAATGTTTAACCGATATATAATGGTGGACCCTATCGGGATCGAACCGATCACCTCCTACGTGCAAGGCAGGTACTCTACCAAATGAGCTAAGGGCCCTTATTTAATATGGTCGGGAAGACAGGATTCGAACCTGCGACCTCTCGGTCCCAAACCGAGCGCTCTACCAAGCTGAGCTACATCCCGATGGTGCGCCTGGCAGGACTTGAACCCACAACCTTTTGATCCGTAGTCAAACGATCTATCCAATTGATCTACAGACGCATTTAATTACTAAAATTTATAGTAACTCATTAAATCATTAAACCTAATCAATTATAACTTATTAAAAGTAATATTTACAAGTATATTTGCAAATATTATTAATATTTTGGAGGAGCCGATCGGATTCGAACCGACGATCAAAGTTTTGCAGACTTATGCCTTAAACCACTTGGCCACGGCTCCAAATATAATTAAAAAAATTTAAAGACTTTTCAATATTACCAAGACTAGTTACTATTTGCAACTAGTTTTACAATATTATTCATAAAATATTTAAATATTTTTTTATTATTTATTTCACTAATTAAAATCTTATAAAGTTATTTATAATTAATTATGGCTTTTCTCCCTTTATGTACTATTTTTAAATTTTATCACATAAATGTTGAGAAAAGCCTATCTACGGACTTCTCCCCACATTTTTAAATGAAACATAGCATTACAGTTTCAAAAGTAGGTATCTTGTTGAATTTATATGCAGCTTCTTTGGCATATAAATGAACATGATGTTTTGCAACTTTGATATGTGTTTTAAATGTTCTTCGTATATGTTTTCATACTGATTCAATTTGATTGGTATTTACGCCAATTTTTGAAACATAACCATCTTGATGGTTAACTGTTTTGTGATTAGGGAAAAGTGATTTGAAATCACGATATCCTTTTCAAGAATCAGTATGTACATCACACTTTGAAGAAATATGGTTTCTTGCAAACTGCAAAAGATTTTTACTTTTTGCGTTTTTGATTACTTTCACAATTAAATTATTGGTTGTTTTTTCATAAATCCCAACAATTAATGTTTTATTTATCAAAGATCTTCCTTGTTTTTTAAAACCCATATGTGAAAGATACATTTCATCCATTTGCACTATGCCCTCAACAATAAATTGATGTTCTTGTTTGGCAATACGATTTCTGATTTCATGACCCATTCTTCAAGCAGTTTTCAAAGTCACACCCAATTCTTTTGCAACATCAGTTGATGTAATTCCATGTTTGGTGTTTATTCATCTAAAGATGAGATAAAATCAAAATCTCAAAGGTGTTTGTGACTTGTAAAAAATGGTGCCATGAAGAATACTAAATGTTTGATGACATTTCAAACATCTTATTCTTCTTAAATTAGAAGTATTCAAACTTGTTCAAGAACACATGATACATTTGTTTTTCTTCAAACTTGCTATATATTTTAAACAATCCTGTTCTGTTTGAAAAGCATTGTTGAACTCATTCAATTTCATTGTTTCCTCCACAAGTACATGTGGGGAGAAGTCCGTTAATTATTAAATTAAATAATAAAAAAAAGCACAATTGTGCATTTAATTTATGGTGGAGATGGCGGGGATCGAACCCGCGTCCAAAAGTTAACTGACTAACTGTATCTACAGTTTAGTATAATTTAGAAAAATCACTATTTAATAATAAATTATACGAAATTATGAATAGCTAGTTAATGGAAATTCGAAAAAATTTATTAACATCATTTTTTCTAGTTTATCCTTATGATACGTTACTAATAATGATAAACTTGCTATTAGCAACGGTAGTATTTACTTCTTAAGTAATTAAGCAGGTAAAACTGCTTGATTTCCTAAACCAAATCCAAAGTTGTTTAACTTTGTTGTGAATCAGTTAGGTACTACGGTTTTAGTTTGTTTTCCGGTTATGAAACCTCGTAGTATTATGGTCTACCAAACCACTGCCACAATTAGTTGTTCACTCCTGTCGAAACCAGAACATCCCCGTTAATATTATACATTACTTTCTACTATAAAGCAATTTTTGGTTTTCTTAAAAATTACTAATAATTATTTCAAATTTTCATCATAAATTATAAAATCTAAAAATTAAAATTTGGCAATTTATCAATGCTATTACTAATTTGAGAATTAATGGCAAAATTATCATGAATTATTACTTTTGAAACATTTCATTGTGATAAATTTTGATCAAACGTTATTGCACCGGCAAACATAGAATGCATAGTTATTACATTTGAAACATCTCAACCTGAAATATCTTAATTAAATTTTCTTGCACCAGCAAACAAACCATACATATCTCTCACTTTATTTACATTTCAACTTGAAATATTTTGATCAAAAGCATGTGCATTAAAAAACATACCTCTTATAATTTTTACTTTTTCTACTCTTCAAACTGAAATATTCTGATTAAATGAAGTTGCATATGCAAACATATCACTCATATCTGTAACATTTAAAACATCTCAACCCGAAATATCTTGATCAAATGATGAAACACTTTGAAACATCTGTTTTGTACTTGTTATTTCTAATGGTAACTGATTTGGTACTTTTTGAATTGTTTTTGGCATTTTAACAGCTTGAATTTCTCCAATTTTATTTTCATAAAATCCAATTTGAACATTTTCAATAGTTTTTATATCTGATAAGTCTATTTTACTAGTTGTTTGCTCTTCTCCATTACTATCAACGTAAATTGTATCTTGTTGTTGTATTATTGTATATTTATAATGATTTGATTGTCTATTTCAATTTGGTGGTTTAGGTAATAAAATTTTTGGATTAGATTGTGATTTTATTTTTTTTCTTTTTCATTTTCTTCCTCGTTTTTTGCTTCTATATCAGAAGTATACAAAATACCAGCAGTGGCTCCACCAACTAAAGTAGTACCACCAACAATGGCAGTAATAATTTTCTTTTTTTTACTTTTTTCAGACATAAAAAAACCTCTCTTAAATTCTTAATTTTTTTTATAATGACATAACCATATTTTATATAATTTTATGTAGTAAAGTATTTAATATGCTTAAATTTTATTTCAATTGTGATTTGTTAAAACATGATGCTTTTCTGTCACTCAATAATTTGAAGAAAATAACGTAATAAATATTAAACTAATAACAGTTAATAACGCAATACTATTACCAATATAAAACATTATTTTATTATTTAAAATAATTAAATTATAATTAATAAAACTATCGAGTAAATCAACATTACAAGTTAAAATAGCTATACATGATGCATAAATTCCTGTGATAGGCATTAATTGTCGATAATTTCAATCTAAAACCAAACTATATATAACAAAACTGCAAATGCCAAAAGCAATATTGGATAAAAATTTCTGAAATCAAAACTGCGTAAATATTAATAGTTACTAAACTAATAATAATACTTACTATATAAATTCCAAAACCAAAATATAAAGCAATATTAGCACTGAAAAAATAATATAATCATCATCCCAATAAAAAACACCAATTACTTGTGGCAAAGTAGTAAATAAAGTTTTATAAACATGCCATCTTTGATCAATATTACTTATTTTATAATTAAAAAATTGAGAATCCATTAAATAATAAATTAAATAAATAGTTAATCCAAGCATAATTAAAATTATTATTTTTCATTGTTTTAATTTTTTTTAAAACTATTTCATCATGCATACCCATATTTTTTGGATCTTCTCGCAAAAGAAAAGACATGAAAAAAGTTAAAATGAAAAAACACAAAGCAGCAATAATAGAATAACTGATTTTTGAAATTGTAATAGTTGAAATATTAAGCGTAAGCATATTAATTGGTATAATAATTAAACTTGCCAATAATCCCGGAACAATAAGTATAGTAAAAGTTAAAAAAGCATGTGATTTTACAAAATATTGTTCATTGAACATTAATTCATGAACTCCCAATGGGGCGCATTGCAAACTTGGATACGGTTTAATAAAAACATAAATGAGAGATAAAACTCTCATTTTTAATTGTTAAAAAATTATAATTAATTATTTTATTAAACCTATACTTTATTAAAGTAATTAATTATTCTAAATTTAATAAAAATTATAAAAGCTATTGTATAGGAATTTGCAAATAGTAATTTTTGTCGTGCTCTTTTACAACTTGATATTTTTTGGTTCCCTTCCCCTAGAACCCCTACCCTCCAAGGCTTTGCTACTTACAGTAGCATAAGCCTTACGTAGAGTAGTAGAGTATCTTAGTTAGTAGTATATATAAGCCTTTTATCACTATAGGTGATAAGGCTTATACATAGAAAGGATTAGTAATGATTAATGTTAATTTAGATATTAAAAATAAAGTTAGAGAAACAACTAAAGGTATGTTATTAGAAATTGGTGAATATGAAACATGATTTCCAATTAAAGATACTACTTTTGATAAAAATAATAAAAAAATAACATTAAAAATAATTGAAGATTTTAATTATAAATTAGGTAAAAAATCAATAACAAAAGATATTGAAAGTATTAAAGGTAGTGAAATTTTAAAATATATTAAAAATATTCCAGATATTACTACAAATGAAAATGAATTAATATCTTGTACATTTTATGAACAATATAATGGTTATTATATTTTTACAAATGATAAAAATCAAGAATGTTTTAAATATAACATTACATGAGAAAAAGATAATAAAAGTTTTAAAATAAATAATCCTTATAAAGAAAATGATAAGCCAATTAATTATATTGTTACACCTATGAAAGATATAACTACTCATAATGAAAAAATATTTTATTTAAATTATTAAAGGAAATTAATATGTTATTAAATGTTGAAAAAATAGAATTAATAAAAAAGGCTTTTCTCCCTTTATGTACTATTTTTAAATTTTATCACATAAATGCTGAGAAAAGCCTATCTACGGACTTCTCCCCACATTTTTAAATGAAACATAGCATTACAGTTTCAAAAGTAGGTATCTTGTTGAATTTATATGCAGCTTCTTTGGCATATAAATGAACATGATGTTTTGCAACTTTGATATGTGTTTTAAATGTTCTTCGTATATGTTTTCATACTGATTCAATTTGATTGGTATTTACACCAATTTTTGAAACATAACCATCTTGATGGTTAACTGTTTTGTGATTAGGGAAAAGTGATTTGAAATCACGATATCCTTTTCAAGAATCAGTATGTACATCACACTTTGAAGAAATATGGTTTCTTGCAAACTGCAAAAGATTTTTACTTTTTGCGTTTTTGATTACTTTCACAATTAAATTATTGGTTGTTTTTTCATAAATCCCAACAATTAATGTTTTATTTATCAAAGATCTTCCTTGTTTTTAAAGCCCATATGTGAAAGATACATTCCATCCATTTGCACTATGCCCTCAACAATAAATTGATGTTCTTGTTTGGCAATACGATTTCTGATTTCATGACCCATTCTTCAAGCAGTTTTCAAAGTCACACCCAATTCTTTTGCAACATCAGTTGATGTAATTCCATGTTTGGTGTTTATTCATCTAAAGATGAGATAAAATCAAAATCTCAAAGGTGTTTGTGACTTGTAAAAAATGGTGCCATGAAGAATACTAAATGTTTGATGACATTTCAAACATCTTATTCTTCTTAAATTAGAAGTATTCAAACTTGTTCAAGAACACATGATACATTTGTTTTTCTTCAAACTTGCTATATATTTTAAACAATCCTGTTCTGTTTGAAAAGCATTGTTGAACTCATTCAATTTCATTGTTTCCTCCACAAGTACATGTGGGGAGAAGTCCGAATAAAAAATATATTCAAATACAAGAAATATTAAAAATTATAGAAAGAGAGAATTAATTATGTTGAATTTAAAAGAAGATAAAATAATATATTTAAAATATCAAGAAGAAAAAATATTTGGTTCATGTGATATTTGTCATAAAAATTCATCATTTGCAAATAGAACTTGTAATAAATGTTTTTATAAATTAATGAGTGATAATAATGAAATGTAATATTCATAATGAAAAATATATTTGAATTAGTGCAATAGAGAATAGTTATTATTGTAATAAATGTATTAATGAAATGATTGAAGAAGATATGTATTTAACAAGTGATAATTGAGATTGTTTAAAAGAATATTATATTAATGAATTACAATTAGAAAATTTTAAAGGAGTTTAATAATATGCAAAATAAAAGTTTTCAAGATATTAAAAATGATTTACAAATGTTTTTTAAAGATATTGAAAATGGTAAATATGGTGAAAGAATTAAAGAATTATTTATGGAAAAAGAAAGTAGTGAATAAATATGATAGAACTTAAACAAATTTTTGTTAGATTAACAAAAGAAGAACATTATGAATTAAAAAAACTTTGTTTAGAAAATAATAATATATCAATTAATAAATTTGTAAGGAATTTAATTAAAAATGCAATTAAACAATCAAAAAAATAATTTAATTTTTAAAAAAGAAACACATCAATATTTTATTCAAAATAAAGAATTAATATCAGTAAGTAAAATACTTGATTATTATTTAGGTAATTCATATTGTAAATGAAATAAATGTAAACATTGTTTTAATATAAATAATGCAAGAATTCGAGGTAATTGTGTTCATAAAGTAGCGGAATTATATTTTAAAAATATAAATATTAAAAATATAAGTAATCAAATTAAAAATTATATTAAAGATTTATTTCCAGAAAATTATTTAAATTATTGTTATACATTATTAGAATATTTACCTTTTAAATTTATTGAAAATGCACAATATATTATTGAACAAGCATTTAATTATGATATTGTTGCAGGAACTCCTGATTTAATATTTAAAAATGAAAAATTAGATTTATATACAATAATTGATTTTAAAACTTATAAAGTTTTTTCAAAAGAGTTATTAGAAAAATCAAAATTACAAATAATAGCATATTATTGATTATTAAAAAATAATAATTATAAATTATCAAATATACATTTTATATTTTGAGTTAAAGAAAATGATATTGAATTAATAAAAGTTGAAATAACAAATGAATTATTAATTGAATGAGAAAAAGCAATTTGAACATGAAAGAAATTAAAATAAAATGGCAAATGAATTAATAATTAAACATATTAATAATGGTAATGTAGAAAAATTTATTAAACAAAAAGGGATTATTAATAATTTAGAAATACAAAAACTTAAAAGCAATGTATTAGCAATTTCAAATCAATATGGTTTAGATAAAGCACATCCAGAAACTATTATTAATAGTTTTTATCAAGCAGTATTATTAAATTTACCTTTAGAAAAGAATTTTGGTTATTGTTATGTTGTACCTTATTGAGATAGTAATACTAAAATAAATAATGCTCAATTTCAAATGGGATATAAAGGTTATATTCAATTATCATTACGTAGTCAACAATATAAAGAAATTAATGTAAGTGATGTTAGATTAACAGAAATTGAAAAAGTAGATAGACTTAAAGGGGAATTGAATTTAATTGAATTCAAAGTGATTTAGAAAGATTAAAACAACCTATTATTGGTTATGTAGCATATTTTCAATTAGTAAATGGTTTTGAAAAAACTTTATATATGTCAAAAGAACAAATTGAAAAACATTTTTTAAAATATTCAAAAACTTATGCAAAAAATAAAGAATTTGCTATTGCAAGTTTTGATGATATGGCATTAAAAACTGTATTAACTCAATTATTAAGAAAATGAGTAATTATGAGTACTGAAATGCAAATTGCATATGAAAGTGACCAAGCAATTATTACTGAAACAGAAAAAATATATATTGATAATCCAAATAATAATAATAATATAGAAATCGAAAATAATAATAATTTTCAAAAAATAGAAGAAAATATTGAAAAATTAGATAATTTGGTATTTAAAAATGAATAAATGTAAATATTGTAATAAAAGAATTTGATTAACTAATTATTGATTTATGAATTGTTTAGAAATATTAGTTATGAATTTAAATAAAAATAAGGAGAATAAATAATGAATAAATGTGAACATCAAAAGTTTAAATTATTATTTGAAAGTGAAGAAAATTTAACTTTTATTTGTATAGATTGTAAATCAATAACTAGTATATATGCAAGTGATTTAGATTTATCTAATCAAGAAAATTTAGGAGAATGAAAACAATTTATAGAATGTAAAAGTTGTGGAAGTGGAAATTATGAATAATTATTTACTTTCAATTGACCCAAGTATAAAAAATACTGGATTTACTTTATGAGAAAAAAAGACAAGCAAAGATTGAAAAAGTATTAAAGATAACACACCATATGAATATTGAAAACCATTATTAGTAACTAGTTTTAATTTTAAAAATTTTAAAAAAACTAATATAGTATTTGAATTATTTATGATTTCTCATATTGAACATTTTAAAAATATGGATTTAATTATTGAACGTGGTACTTTTCATTCAAAAAATGGTATTGGTTATGAAACACAAGAGCATTTACGTGGTTTTATTGCTGGACAATTTAATAAATTATTAACAAAAGATATGTTAATAAGTCCTAGTGAATGAAAGAAATGATATGTAAAAATATTTTGATATGCAAAAGATAAAAAATGAAATAAAGAATTATCATTAAAATTAGCAAAACAAGTAATTCAAGAACAAGATTGAAATATAACAATATCAAATCATGATGAAGCAGAGATAGTTTATTAATTGGTTGATATTATTTAAATAAGGAGAATAAAAATGACTAAACAAGATATTTTAGAAATAATAGAAAAATTAAAAGAATTAAAAAATTTAGATGGATTAACTATTAATATAAAAATTGAAGATATTAATATTGAAAATAATTAAGGAAAATAAATAATGAAACATATAATTAAATGTATGGCTAAAGATTGTAATATTAAAATTGAAATTGAATTAAAACGTACTTGATATTTAAATGATAATAATAAAAGAATTTATACATATGGTAGAGAAAATAAATTATCTTTTTGTAGTTTTCATACAAAACAATTTAATAATGCTTTAACTGAAATGAAAGAAAATATATCAAAAGAAAATATTGAAAATATATTAAAAGAAAATATTAATAATAAAGTAAATAATGAATTAAATAAATATAAGGAGTAAATATGAATTGATATGAATATGCTTTAATAATTTGAATTATTAATTTATTTTTAATAATGAAAATAAAAGAAAAACATATTTTAGAAATACAAAATATGAATTTTAAACATTATCATAATATGTGAGATATGCATAAAAAAATAATTGAAATAACTAATGAAAGAATAGAAATAGGAAATGAAAGAATAGATGAAATAATTGAATATATTATTAGTGAAAATAAGGAGTAAATAATGACTAAAGAAATTGAAGAAAAAATTATTGAATTTACTAATCAAATAAGTATTAAATTAAATAAAAATGAACAAAAAGTATTAAATGAAATTATAAATAATTATATAAATTTAAGTAAAACTTTAGATGAAATAACTAATAAACATAAAAAAGAACATTAAAATATTTATCAAAAAATAAAAATATATGAAAGGTGGTGAAAATATGAAAAAAGATAAATATCAAGAAGAAGTTGATAAAAATTATGAATGATTTCAAAAAAATAAAGAAAAATTAATAAAAGAAAATGAAGATAAAATTGGTTATTATGTTTTATTAAAAAATCAAAATATAGTAGGAATATATAAGACATATAAAGAAGTTTTTTTTACCGCTCATAAAAAATTTAATAATGAACCATATTCTGTACAACAATTATTAACAAAAGAAAGACAATGAGTTTATTAATATGGGAAAGATATCATTACCAATAATAAATAATAGAATAATTATAAAAGTTGTACTCGGTAGCGGAAAATTAGAAAACGGTAATATTATTTATAGTGAAAATAAACCACTTAAAGAATATAGAGCTATGATTGATACTGGTTCTGGCTCATCTATTATAACTAAAAAAATAGTTAATGAATTAAAATTAGAACCACTTGGTAAAGAAAAGTTTGTAAGTACTATTTTTGACCAAGATATGAAAACGAGTTCATATGAAGTTATATTAGGTATTTATAATAAAGAACCAATAAGATTAAGTTTTAATAAAAGAAGTTATAATGATTCATGTTTTTTAATTCCTACAACAGTATATCTTATAGAAAATAATTCTATGGAAAAAGATGGATTTGATATGATATTAGGAATGAATGAAATAACAGAAGGTCATTTAACTATAAGTGATGATTCATTCATATTTTCAATATAATATAAAAAAAGTTACCAATTAAGGTAACTTTTTAATTAGGTGCCAACCTAACAACTACATAAGTTTGAGAACTTTTATTTCATATATTTACAAAAGTAAGTATATTTATTATACATTATTTAAGATTGTGGGGAAATATTATTTTGATTAGATTTTCTTTTGAATTTAAAAATAGATTTTAATTTTGGGAATTTTTGAATTAATTTTAAAATTATTGGAATAAAATAAAAATATAGTAACTCAATACATGCAAAAACGATAAATATATAATAAACATTTTTTAAATTCATACTATTATTAAAAAATAAAAAAAGTAATGGGCTTATAAATAAAAAACTTAAGGTGCTATATATATAATTTTTAAAACTTTTATTATCACAAAATCGAATAAATAATTTGTATGGTACAAACATTAGAAACAAGAATGTCAAAGACATAGCAATTGAAATTGTGTAAGGAGAATTTATAAAATCACCTCATCATGGTCAAAATTCGTTACGATTTAAAAAATACATGTTTATTCACTTCCTATAACTTAATTATATTTTAATTTTATCAAATTATCTTACATTTAAAACTATTTTATTAATATTAGATTTAATATTTGATATATATCTATATGCTCAACTTTTATCAGGTTCTCTTTGCGCAGAATTGGTATATTCTATTTTACCTAAATTACCTTGTAAATAAATAAGGCTTTTCTCCCTTTATGTACTATTTTTAAATTTTATCACATAAATGTTGAGAAAAGCCTATCTACGGACTTCTCCCCACATTTTTAAATGAAACATAGCATTACAATTTCAAAAGTAGGTATCTTGTTGAATTTATATGCAGCTTCTTTGGCATATAAATGAACATGATGTTTTGCAACTTTGATATGTGTTTTAAATGTTCTTCGTATATGTTTTCATACTGATTCAATTTGATTGGTATTTACGCCAATTTTTGAAACATAACCATCTTGATGGTTAACTGTTTTGTGATTAGGGAAAAGTGATTTGAAATCACGATATCCTTTTCAAGAATCAGTATGTACATCACACTTTGAAGAAATATGGTTTCTTGCAAACTGCAAAAGATTTTTACTTTTTGCGTTTTTGATTACTTTCACAATTAAATTATTGGTTGTTTTTTCATAAATCCCAACAATTAATGTTTTATTTATCAAAGATCTTCCTTGTTTTTTAAAACCCATATGTGAAAGATACATTTCATCCATTTGCACTATGCCCTCAACAATAAATTGATGTTCTTGTTTGGCAATACGATTTCTGATTTCATGACCCATTTTTCAAGCAGTTTTCAAAGTCACACCCAATTCTTTTGCAACATCAGTTGATGTAATTCCATGTTTGGTGTTTATTCATCTAAAGATGAGATAAAATCAAAATCTCAAAGGTGTTTGTGACTTGTAAAAAATGGTGCCATGAAGAATACTAAATGTTTGATGACATTTCAAACATCTTATTCTTCTTAAATTAGAAGTATTCAAACTTGTTCAAGAACACATGATACATTTGTTTTTCTTCAAACTTGCTATATATTTTAAACAATCCTGTTCTGTTTGAAAAGCATTGTTGAACTCATTCAATTTCATTGTTTCCTCCACAAGTACATGTGGGGAGAAGTCCGATAAATAATTCAATTTAATTTTTCAGAGTTATTAATTATACTAAATGCTATAGGGTAATCATTACTTATTTTTTGTTCATAAGAATCATAAGACTTCTTAATTTTTAAATCAAATGCATAACTACATAATGAATATGAAGTAAAAACATTATAATTACTAATACTTTTATAATAAGCATTTGCAAAATAATCAGTAACCTCTTTAGGAGCAACTGTTCCAAATTTACTAAAAAGGTCAGCGTCTGGAAAATTACCTTTATTTATTTTTAAATCTTTTAAATCAATAGTTATACTTGTAGTTTCTTCTTTTGATGGACTAAAAGTTTCACTATTAATATTAATAGTAGTTAAATCAGAATTCTTAGAATTTGAGATTGTTTCAAACTTATAACTATAATATATAGTTACACTTTTATAAAATCTTTGTAAATCATTAAAAGTATTAATTAATAATGTAGGGTCTAATAAAGAGTTTAAATCTATTTCATATTTACTAAATTTACTTGTATTTTTATCTTCTCATTCTTTTATATTACTATATCCTTTTTTTATTAATGATACTACATCATTTGCTGTCATTTCAATTCTTAAATTTGGATTAATAATTATTGATTTTGCTATATTTTGAGGACTTGGTGGTAATATTTTTGCTGGATAACTAAATGTAGTTTCTTCACTTTCTTCATATTCATCATGATTTAATTTATATAAAGTTGTTCAATTAAAAGCATTACCAGTTAAATAACCCATATTATTATATCTAAATTGAGCAACTGATATTTCATTATAATCACCTTGATAAGTAAAAGGATTATCACTATAAAATGTATGTCTTTCTTCACCTTGATGTAAACTTTGTGTAACAATTGTATCAATAATATAAGCATAATTTGAACCATCTATAATTCCATTACTTGTTGGATTTCATTGACAATCTTTATCTTCATTTGTAAATGGTGAAGCAATATCTAAAAACTCAGTATCTTCTGCTAATATATAAACTTTATTATTTTTCTTTTGTGATAAATCAACTGTACTTATTTGTTCTTTAGTTTCTAACTTTTTACCAGTAGTAGGGTCTCATGGATAAACACTAACTCTATCACTTAATTTCATTGTCATAGCAGTAGTAGAAACATTTGCACCTAATAATTTACCAATAGCAAAATCATTATCATTTGTAAAAGCATTTAATGGAATTAAACCACCATTACCAATAATATTTTCTAAATTACTTGTAAAAAATGCACTCATAAAACCATTAAAATATAACATTTTTTTATATTGTTGCATATTTTGAGTAATAACTCATCCAACAGGAACTCCTAAAGTTAAAACATTTAATAATTTACCAACTAATGGTATACCACTTAAAGCAAATGGTAATCATTGTTGACTAGGCATTGGTTAGATAAGTTTACTTTCTTGTCTTCAAATCTGTACAAATTGGTTTGGAGACATTTTTAATCGTAAAATCATTCTATCATTATTTCATCAGTTAATAAATTTTCTTAATGCTTCTGTGAAATGTTTAATGCTATTAAACTTGTTACCAAACATAATTTTAAAATCTCTTTTGATTCAGCGATTTAAACATTCACTTACTTGGTTGCCTTTAAATCCTGATAAACTTTTTGAATGAATTAAATTTTTACTTTTATTAAAACTATTTGTAACTATTTTACTAGTATTACCTGAACCTAAATCAGACTGGATAAATGTTGCAAATATTTTATGTTCTTTACGACTTGCCTTTGTTACTTGATTAAGAACATTTAAAATGGTTATTGCATTTTCACTTTTATTAATTTTTCAACCAACTATAGCATTACTATTCATATCTGTAGCAATTTCTAATAATAATTTAGTTTTTTTATTATTAATAATTAATTCTTTAAATCAAGTACCATCGATGCCAACTTTTTCAAGATAAGTATTACTGGTAAAATTACGTTTTAATAAATCTTGGAAATTTGATTTTAAGGAATTAGATTTCGCTCTACGCTGTTTTTTGGGTTTGGTTAATAGTTTGATATTATTATCTTCTAATAACCTCATAATGCTGTTTTTACTGCATTTAAGATTGGTGTTGTTTTTCTTTAATTCTAATCTCACCTTTTCTAAACTAGTAATTTTAATTATTTTATCTTTGTTGCTAATAACAACAATTTTATTTAATTCTTTTAATAACTCATTATCAATTTTTGTTTGATATTTCTTTTTACCGTTTTTTATTCATTTATAATATGCAACTTTACTGATAGGTAACAAACTAATTATGTCATTAATTCCATAATTTTTATTTCTATATTTATCAACTATTAAAAAACATTTACTTTTCAATAATTTACTATTTAAAATATTTTGATTGTTTTTTAATTATTTATCACAGAATTGTTTTTGTCTTAAAAATTCATTTTTTATTTTTTCTTTTAGTAGTGACTTTTTGAGTTTTTTATTTTCAAGTTTTAAATTTTTATCTTTGATATTCACTTTATCTATTTGATGATTTGTTTGAAAAGTATGAATAGTAATTAATGCAGATTTAAATAATATTACATATCCTATAATTAAACATAATTTAAAAATAGATATATCTTTATCAACTATTTGTAGAAGAGTAAAGAAAACTAATATATTTGTACAAGAATTACCAAAAGAAAAAATAAAAATATTACCAACAGATTATATTTATATACAATCAGATGAATCATATAATAATTTAATTGATAATAAGAAAAAAAGAAAATTTAGACATAGAACAGTAAGTATTAGTACTGGTTTTGATTTAAATAAATCTACTGATAATAGACATGTTTTAGAAAATAAATATATTTTTGTTTTATCAACTAGAAAAGGTCAAAGAATTACTAAAAAAGAATTTGGTAAATCAATAATAACTAATTTAGATAATATTTTTATTGGTTATACTAATGAAAATTTAAAATTAATTGGTGATGGTGCAACTTATCTTAAATCTACTGCTAATTATTTAAAAATTGATTATGCTGTAGATAAATGACATCCATTACAAAAATTAAAACAAGTATTTATTGTAGAAAAAGGTAAAAGAACAAAAGAAAATAATAAAAAATTAAATTATGCTTATTATAAATTATTTTTAAATGGTAATTATTATAAATTATTAGATTATTTAAAAGAAAATAATACTGATGAAAAAATATATGAATATTTTAAAAATAATAAACAAGGTATTGAAAATCAAAATGCTATTTGAAATATTGGTTGTAGTGCTGAAAGTGATGTTTATCATTTAATAAAATCTATATCTAATAATAATGCTAAAATTTATTCAAAAGAAGCATTTTTTAATTTATTAAAATTAAAACAAGCAACAATTAATAATTTATTTTATCTTTTATTTAAAGAAAATTAAATTATATCCACATTTGAAATACGTCCCTCCCAATGATGCAGTACTCATTCCTAACGCAATATTTAACAAAATCAAAGATCAAAAATTTGGTACAATTAAAACTAAACAGCAAGTAACGGCATAAGTTAGTTAAGTTTACTCCTATAATTTTTAATCTAGACAGTATGATTAGTTTAAATAATTAATAGTTAAGGAGTAAAGATGAAATATAAAGTTTATACAAGAAAAATTAAACTAGATGTTTTAAATGAATATGTAGTCATTAAAAAATTAAAAACCATTGATATTAAAACCAAATATCAATTATCAAGCAGATCATTAATTTATAATTGAGTAAAAAAATATCAAAAAAATAATAAATTAAGGCTTTTCTCCCTTTATGTACTATTTTTAAATTTTATCACATAAATGCTGAGAAAAGCCTATCTACGGACTTCTCCCCACATTTTTAAATGAAACATAGCATTACAGTTTCAAAAGTAGGTATCTTGTTGAATTTATATGCAGCTTCTTTGGCATATAAATGAACATGATGTTTTGCAACTTTGATATGTGTTTTAAATGTTCTTCGTATATGTTTTCATACTGATTCAATTTGATTGGTATTTACGCCAATTTTTGAAACATAACCATCTTGATGGTTAACTGTTTTGTGATTAGGGAAAAGTGATTTGAAATCACGATATCCTTTTCAAGAATCAGTATGTACATCACACTTTGAAGAAATATGGTTTCTTGCAAACTGCAAAAGATTTTTACTTTTTGCGTTTTTGATTACTTTCACAATTAAATTATTGGTTGTTTTTTCATAAATCCCAACAATTAATGTTTTATTTATCAAAGATCTTCCTTGTTTTTTAAAACCCATATGTGAAAGATACATTTCATCCATTTGCACTATGCCCTCAACAATAAATTGATGTTCTTGTTTGGCAATACGATTTCTGATTTCATGACCCATTCTTCAAGCAGTTTTCAAAGTCACACCCAATTCTTTTGCAACATCAGTTGATGTAATTCCATGTTTGGTGTTTATTCATCTAAAGATGAGATAAAATCAAAATCTCAAAGGTGTTTGTGACTTGTAAAAAATGGTGCCATGAAGAATACTAAATGTTTGATGACATTTCAAACATCTTATTCTTCTTAAATTAGAAGTATTCAAACTTGTTCAAGAACACATGATACATTTGTTTTTCTTCAAACTTGCTATATATTTTAAACAATCCTGTTCTGTTTGAAAAGCATTGTTGAACTCATTCAATTTCATTGTTTCCTCCACAAGTACATGTGGGGAGAAGTCCGTAAATTAATTACTATTCATA
Organism: Spiroplasma ixodetis Y32; assembly: GCF_030316605.1. Lineage (GTDB taxonomy): Bacteria > Bacillota_I > Bacilli_A > Mycoplasmatales > VBWQ01 > Spiroplasma_E > Spiroplasma_E ixodetis. The sequence continues at coordinate 397,889 of NZ_CP127039.1, read as the reverse complement.
CTTTTCAAACAAATCATCAAATAGATAAAGTGAATATCAAAGATAAAAATTTAAAACTTGAAAATAAAAAACTCAAAAAGTCACTACTAAAAGAAAAAATAAAAAATGAATTTTTAAGACAAAAACAATTCTGTGATAAAGAATTAAAAAACAATCAAAATATTTTAAATAGTAAATTATTGAAAAGTAAATGTTTTTTAATAGTTGATAAATATAGAAATAAAAATTATGGAATTAATGACATAATTAGTTTGTTACCTATCAGTAAAGTTGCATATTATAAATGAATAAAAAACGGTAAAAAGAAATATCAAACAAAAATTGATAATGAGTTATTAAAAGAATTAAATAAAATTGTTTTTATTAGCAACAAAGATAAAATAATTAAAATTACTAGTTTAGAAAAGGTGAGATTAGAATTAAAGAAAAACAACACCAATCTTAAATGCAGTAAAAACAGCATTATGAGGTTATTAGAAGATAATAATATCAAACTATTAACCAAACCCAAAAAACTGCGTAGAGCGAAATCTAATGCCTTAAAATCAAATTTCCAAGATTTATTAAAACGTAATTTTACCAGTAATACTTATCTTGAAAAAGTTGACATCGATGGTACTTGATTTAAAGAATTAATTATTAATAATAAAAAAACTAAATTATTATTAGAAATTGCTACAGATATGAATAGTAATGCTATAGTTGGTTGAAAAATTAATAAAAGTGAAAATGCAATAACCATTTTAAATGTTCTTAATCAAGTAACAAAGGCAAGTCGTAAAGAACATAAAATATTTGCAACATTTATCCAGTCTGATTTAGGTTCAGGTAATACTAGTAAAATAGTTACAAATAGTTTTAATAAAAGTAAAACTTTAATTCATTCAAAAAGTTTATCAGGATTTAAAGGCAACCAAGTAAGTGAATGTTTAAATCGCTGAATCAAAAGAGATTTTAAAATTATGTTTGGTAACAAGTTTAATAGCATTAAACATTTCACAGAAGCATTAAGAAAATTTATTAACTGATGAAATAATGATAGAATGATTTTACGATTAAAAATGTCTCCAAACCAATTTGTACAGATTTGAAGACAAGAAAGTAAACTTATCTAACCAATGCCAACAAAAGTCAACTATGCATTCATCAAATATACAACTTTCTTTTTTTAAATTTTGCACTAAAAAAAGTAGCTGGTATAGCAAAAATAATTACAGTAAGCGAAATAATCACTGTAATACTAATTGCTTCAGTTACTAAATTAGTTAATGATAAAACTAAAAAATTATTAATAACTTTTAAACTATTAATACCAAGATAAAAAAAATAATAACTAATAAATAATCATTGCCACTTATTTATCTTTTGCTTAAAAAGAAAAAATAAATAAAAACTTGTAAATAAACAAAAAATTATTAAGAAAGGTAATCATATTATCATAGTTTTTTCCTTTCTTAATTAAATTATTATTGGCTTTTCTCCCTTTATGTACTATTTTTAAATTTTATCACATAAATGCTGAGAAAAGCCTATCTACGGACTTCTCCCCACATTTTTAAATGAAACATAGCATTACAGTTTCAAAAGTAGGTATCTTGTTGAATTTATATGCAGCTTCTTTGGCATATAAATGAACATGATGTTTTGCAACTTTGATATGTGTTTTAAATGTTCTTCGTATATGTTTTCATACTGATTCAATTTGATTGGTATTTACGCCAATTTTTGAAACATAACAATCTTGATGGTTAACTGTTTTGTCATTAGGGAAAAGTGATTTGAAATCACGATATCCTTTTCAAGAATCAGTATGTACATCACACTTTGAAGAAATATGGTTTCTTGCAAACTGAAAAAGATTTTTACTTTTTGCGTTTTTGATTACTTTCACAATTAAATTATTGGTTGTTTTTTCATAAATCCCAACAATTAATGTTTTATTTATCAAAGATCTTCCTTGTTTTTTAAAACCCATATGTGAAAGATACATTTCATCCATTTGCACTATGCCCTCAACAATAAATTGATGTTCTTGTTTGGCAATACGATTTCTGATTTCATGACCCATTCTTCAAGCAGTTTTCAAAGTCACACCCAATTCTTTTGCAACATCAGTTTATGTAATTCCATGTTTGGTGTTTATTCATCTAAAGATGAGATAAAATCAAAATCTCAAAGGTGTTTGTGACTTGTAAAAAATGGTGCCATGAAGAATACTAAATGTTTGATGACATTTCAAACATCTTATTCTTCTTAAATTAGAAGTATTCAAACTTGTTCAAGAACACATGATACATTTGTTTTTCTTCAAACTTGCTATATATTTTAAACAATCCTGTTCTGTTTGAAAAGCATTGTTGAACTCATTCAATTTCATTGTTTCCTCCACAAGTACATGTGGGGAGAAGTCCGTTATTATTTTTTGATTTGTCTTACTGCATCACGATTTTTAATGGTCTCTCTTTTATCATATTTTTTTTTACCACGAGCCAATGCTATTTCTAACTTTGCTCTACTTTTACTATTTAAATATATCATTGTTGGAACAACAGTTAAGTTTTTTTGCTTTTGTTCTTGTTGAATTTTTTTAATTTCACGAGCATTTAAAAGTAATTTTCTTTTTCTTAATGGATCAAGTATATAACTAGTAGTAAATTTATAAGTAGTAATGTTCATATTAATAATATAAGCTTCATTATTACTAAAAGTTACATAACTATCCTGTAAAGATACATTACCTAAACGAATTGATTTAATTTCAGAACCAGTCAAAACAATTCCCACTTCTAATTTTTCTAATAATTCATAATTAAGGTACGCTTTTTTATTTTTTGCAATTATTTTCATTGTTTCCACCATTATTTTCATAAACTTTATAATTAGATTATATAATAATAATTTCATAAATACTGAAATACTTACTTAAATTTGTTTTTTATTAAGAACATGCTATAATCTAATGAAGGTTAGATTAATCAATAGTTTTTCTAGCAATGATTAATGTTGAAATTAAACATAAAATTAATATTTGTTGTATAGCGACCCAAGAAATAGATTTTATATTTGTTTTACGGGTTTTTGTTAATTTTATATATTAATAAACAACTGAAAGGAGTCTAAGGACATGGCAGGAGAGTTAAATACTAAAGCAACAGTAGTAAAAAATAGTCAATTTTATCAAGGCGATTTGGGTTTTGATAAAAATAATAATGATAAAGTAATTATTTATAAGATTTTAACTGGTAAAAAACTTGAGGTTTGCAAAATTATTATTGATGAACCAAATCATATTTTAAAAATTTCTACTAAAACGGAAATTATTAATGAAGATGAATTTGAAATTTACACATTTGCTTTAGAAGCAGATACTGCTGATTTTATTTTAAAACTTATTGCTAAAAATCAAATTAATGCTGAAATTAATTATGCATTTATAAATAATATTGAGGATTCTTATAATATATCTGAATCAGACTCATTAGAAGAAAAAAAGAAAAAAATTAGGAAACTCTTTTAACTATTTATAAATTTCTTCTCAATTATAAACTGAACCATAACACAAAGCTTTAATTTTAAAAACATTATTATTATTGATAATTTCTAAAATAGTTTGGGCAATAGAAATTCCCGAGGAAACTATATCATCAATAATAATAATGTTTTTTTTATTAAAAAAATTAATATATTTAGGTAATAAATGAATCTTATTAGTAATTTCCATTTGTCTTTCGCTAACTTTTAATTTATTTTCTCAAAATTTACGGTAGTTATCAACTTGGAAAATATTATTAATAAATAATATTTTATAATTTAATTTTTTTTTAATAATTTTAACTAATTCAATTATTACTAATTCTAAACTACTAACTGAAGTAGGTTTTTTTGGCATCATAATAAAATAATCTAAATTTTCAAACAAATTAAATTTTTGACCAACTTCAAATAAATTAGTTGCTAATCTTATTACAATATCTTGTTCAATATTTACTTGCTTAATTAAGTTATAATCTTCATTAACTCATAATAAATCCGGATATTGTTTTAAGCCTGGCGATTTAAAATAATTATAATAATAGCATTCAATGTTAAGATTGCTTTGTTGAATTAATCTTTTTTGCCCTTGTATTTTCATTTTTTTACTCCATTTTTCTTTTCACTTTTATTTTTTTAACTTTACCATTTAGTTTTATCTTTTTTCTATATTTAAAATTATTTGCTTTATACATTTTTGATGATTGATTATTATTATTTTTATCACGGTTTTTATTTTGCTGACCATTTTCTTCTAAAATAAAATCAATAGTTCTAGCAACTTTATTTGCACTTTTAACAAGAACACTGACCTTTTGACCAAGAGCATACTGTTTTCGTTTTCTTTCACCAAACAAAATCATTGCTTTTTCATTAAAAATATAATAATCATCAGTCATGTCTGCAATTCTAATTAAACCCTCAATTGTATTATCTAACTCAACAAATAATCCAAAGCCAGTTACACTAGAAATTATACCTTCAAATTTATGACCAATAAATTGCATCATGTATTCTGCTTTTTTCATTTGATCTACAACTCGTTCACACTCTAATGCTTTTAATTCCATATTACTAGATTGCTCAGCAGCTCAATTAGTAAAACTTTGATATTTCTCAATGATTTTAGCATTTATTTCTCTTTTAACTATATATTGACGCAATAAACGATGAACTATTAAATCAGGATAACGTCTAATTGGAGAAGTAAAATGTGTATAATAATCACTAGCAAGTCCAAAATGGCCAATACATTTATTAGTATACTGTGCTTTTTCCATACTTCTTAATAATAAAGTTGATAAAACTTGAAATGTTGGTAATTGTTTTAAATAATTTAATAATAATTGTAAATCTTTTGAACTAATATTTGTGATTTTTGGATTTAGTTTAATGCCCATTAATTTCAGAATTGTAACCATTTGATGCATTTTTTTAGAACGAGGATGTTGATGAACACGATAAATAAAAGGTAATTTCATATCAAATACAGTTTTAGCAACTACTTCATTAGCTCTAATCATAAAACTTTCAATTAATTTTTCAGCGATATCACGAGTTCTTAAAATAATATCAGTTACTTCTCCATTGTCGTTAATAATTGTTTTTGCTTCATTAATTTCAAAATCAATTACTCCAGCATCTTGTTTAAACTTTCATAAAATTTGGTGCAATTCTTTTGCTTTTAGTAACATTTCTCAAATTTGTGGATGTGTTTTAATAAAATTTGGATTTTTACCATTATATCCATCATTTACTTCGTCATAATTCATTTTTCTTGCTGATTTCATAAATGCCTGATAAATTTTATGTTTTACTGTTAAACCATTCTTATCAATTTCCATATCACAAACCATACATAAACGTTCTACTTGTTCATTTAAAGAACAAATACCATTTGATAACTGCGTTGGTAACATAGGAATAACACGATCTGCTAAGTAAACAGATGTACCACGAGTAAATGCCTCTTCATCTAAAGGACTATTTTCTGTTACATAATGACTAACATCAGCAATAGCTACAATTAAACGATAATTACCATTAGCTAGTTTAGTAACACAAATAGCATCATCAAAATCTTTAGCATCTTTACCATCAATTGTAACTAATAACTCTTTAGTCAAATCAATACGACCAATTTTATCTGATTCTAAAACTGTTAATGGCACCTTATCTGTTGCTGCTAATGTTTCAACATCAAATTGTGCTTTAATGCCAATTTCATAAATAACAGCTAAAATATCAACACCAGGATCATTAATATTACCCAAGATTTTAGTAATAGTAACATTAAAAATATTTTGTTCAAAATTTTTAATTTTTGCAACAACAATATTATTTTCTAACGCTTTATCAGGATTTAAAATATTAACTTCATAATGTTGTAACTTTGCATTTTGAATTAATAATGTTTTTACTTTCGTATCTGCATTAATAATAACAGTACCAACAAGAAGATTAGTATCACGTTTAATAATTTTTAATACTACAGCCTCATCATTCTGATTATTAATTTTTACTAACTTACATAATACTTCATCATTATTTAACGCATTATTTATGTTTTTTATATTAACATAATATTCTTCTTCACTATTTAATAATTTAACAAATCCAAATCCTTTTTTAGTAATTTGAATTTTGCCAATAAATAAATTATTATTTTTTAGCATATAAAATTGTTGTTCTTTATTTTCCAAAATAATTTCACTATTTTTCAATTCTTCTAAATCAGCAATAAGTTCTTGCTGTTGATGATGATTAGTAATATTAAGTTTCACTGTTAAATCAACCGTTGATAAAGGTGTAATACTATTTTGTAACTCATTAATAATCTCTTGCTTCATTTCAATCAATCCCAACTTTATCCTAATTATATAATTAATTATAATCTATCTTTTAAAATTTATAAAAAGGCACATTTTAGTGTGCCTTTTTATAAAATAATTATCATTAATTTATAACTCCAATAGTATTAATAAGAATTCTTACTATTATTGCCATAGTAAATAACGATATACCTAATACTAAAGTGGCAATAGAAAATAACTTACTTCAACCACGTTCTTTAGTACTAGCAAATAATTCTTGATTACCGCCACTTAAAGCACCAAGTCCATTATGATTTTTTTTACCTTGTAATAAACCTAAAATTACTAATAATATAGCGATAATTAAGGCAATAATTTCAAAAGCAAAAATAATGTTTTGACTCATTTTGTCACTTCCACTTCTTTATAATATTATTAATTTTACACTTAATTTTACTAAAAATAAAAAAATTTTCATAATTATTATTTTGACTTATTCCAAAATTAAAATTTTAATTATGAAATAAGCCTAATATGTTATGTTTTATAATTACAAAAGAATACATTCTAAACTTTTAAACACCAATATTACAAATAAAAATTTAGAATTTTATAGCAAAAGTGGTCTAGCAATCAAACCCAATTAAGCAACAGCACCGTACATAACTATTTAACAATAAAATTAAATCTATTTTATAATTCCTTTACAGGAAAAAATTATTAACTACTTAAAGAAAAATTTTAAAGTTATGGACTAAATCTATTATTTTTTTGTAAAAACTGAACTAATAAATTATCTTTTACTCTGGTTCAATTTCTAAGTAATTTCCAACAGCATTTGTTACAATCTTTCATCCATGTTGATTAGTCATCATATAAAAAATGTTTATTTCTGAAAAATTATTATACATAACTTTAACTAAAGTTTTTAAATTACTATCACTTAAACTATTTGCTAAGGTTCCTATCAATTGCGGAAATTTAGTAATTTCACTTAAATTTTTTTTCAAAAAGTTGATAGTCATCTTTATTATCTTGATAAATTTCTGCTAATCTTATTCACATATCATTACTAATACCTAATTTAATTTTGCTTGATTCTGTATATTGTGGAGTTTTATTGTCTAAAGGTATGTAATATTTTTCTATTTTATTATATTGATTATGGGAATTGATATCAGCATTATGTGCGTGGGATCAATTATACGCTAAATATGATATTCCACCAACTATAATTACTCCACCCACAACTCATCCAATAGGCCCTCCTTCAATCATAACAGATGCACCACCTCAACAACCTCTTCGCCAATAGCAATCGCTCCTTCTTCACCAACTTCTAATAAAGGCACTGCTTCTTCTGTTTCAACTACTGTTGTAGCTTGTGGAAAACTTATTCATTTAACAACTTTATATGCAGGTGGAATACTCATAGTTGTGGTAGTGGGTAGACCTTTTAATAAATATTCATTTTTATTAGGTGTTATAAAAAACGATTCCGTATTTATGCAATTCAACAATTTTTTCAAATTGTGTTCAACTAGCATCAGTAAAATGTTGTCCATAAATTTCTGTTAGTTTTTTTCTTGCATTATTTTTAATTTCTGTAGATGTGGTGTGATAAATATCTAATAATTTTTGATCAATAATTTGTGTTTTTAAAATATCACACTTTGGTTTCTGATTTGTTCTAGAGCCTGTACTTTGATTACTGTGTTGATTTCTATTTCTAGAACTAGTTCCAATGTTAAAAGATTGTTCAGATGTTGATGGCAAAACAGCGCTTCCACCTGCTGAAGGTGAAGGGGTTGTTGTTGTAGTGGTGTGCAAATTACTTGGTCTATAATTTGATATTTTGGAATGGCAACACTTTTTAGGACTATTTTTTGGTAGACATTTGTGCTTGGTATTTGATGGGGGTTAAGTAGTTTAGAGTGCTGTGAATTCTTATGTTGTTATATCAGTTGATGTAATCAAATAACGGACTTCTCCCCACATGTACTTGTGGAGGAAACAATGAAATTGAATGAGTTCAACAATGCTTTTCAAACAGAACAGGATTGTTTAAAATATATAGCAAGTTTGAAGAAAAACAAATGTATCATGTGTTCTTGAACAAGTTTGAATACTTCTAATTTAAGAAGAATAAGATGTTTGAAATGTCATCAAACATTTAGTATTCTTCATGGCACCATTTTTTACAAATCACAAACACCTTTGAGATTTTGATTTTATCTCATCTTTAGATGAATAAACACCAAACATGGAATTACATCAACTGATGTTGCAAAAGAATTGGGTGTGACTTTGAAAACTGCTTGAAGAATGGGTCATGAAATCAGAAATCGTATTGCCAAACAAGAACATCAATTTATTGTTGAGGGCATAGTGCAAATGGATGAAATGTATCTTTCACATATGGGTTTTAAAAAACAAGGAAGATCTTTGATAAATAAAACATTAATTGTTGGGATTTATGAAAAAACAACCAATAATTTAATTGTGAAAGTAATCAAAAACGCAAAAAGTAAAAATCTTTTGCAGTTTGCAAGAAACCATATTTCTTCAAAGTGTGATGTACATACTGATTCTTGAAAAGGATATCGTGATTTCAAATCACTTTTCCCTAATCACAAAACAGTTAACCATCAAGATGGTTATGTTTCAAAAATTGGCGTAAATACCAATCAAATTGAATCAGTATGAAAACATATACGAAGAACATTTAAAACACATATCAAAGTTGCAAAACATCATGTTCATTTATATGCCAAAGAAGCTGCATATAAATTCAACAAGATACCTACTTTTGAAACTGTAATGCTATGTTTCATTTAAAAATGTGGGGAGAAGTCCGTAGATAGGCTTTTCTCAGCATTTATGTGATAAAATTTAAAATAGTACATAAAGGGAGAAAAGCCTCAAATAATTCTAATTTTAATTGGATTAATGATGTAAAATTTCTATCATTAATAAATTCTGTCTTAAAAGTTTTGAAAGTTGCTTCAGCAACAGCATTATCATAAGGACAGCCTTTTTTGCTTAAAGAACGATTAATATTGAATGCTAATAAAAGTTTATCAATCATTTTATTGTTAAATTCATTGCCGCGATCACTATGAAATATTTCAATATCTTTTAAACAGCGATTTGATTGCATAAATGCTTGATTTACTAATGATGCATCTTTTTTTAACTCCAAACACTATGTCCAATAATTTCGCGGTTAAATAGGTCAATTAATAAGCAAATATAGTTTCATTTACCATTAACTTGAACATAAGTTAAATCACTAACAATAAATGCATTTTTAATTCTATTATTAAAGTTTCTATTAACAAGATTGGTTATTTGACTATCATTAACTTTATTATGATGATTTTTGAATGATAATTTAGTGTATTTTGATATTAAATTATGCTTATTCATAATTTCTTTAATTTTTCTGCGTGATAAATAAATTTCTTGGTTTGCTAGTATGACTTTTAATCTTCTTGTTCCATAAACTTCTTTATTTTCTTTAAAAGCACTAATAACAGCTTGTTCATAAATATTATTTTGATTTTTTTCTTTTTTTTTAAATTAAAATACGGACTTCTCCCCACATGTAATTGTGGAGGAAACAATGAAATTGAATGAGTTCAACAATGCTTTTCAAACAGAACAGGATTGTTTAAAATATATAGCAAGTTTGAAGAAAAACAAATGTATCATGTGTTCTTGAACAAGTTTGAATACTTCTAATTTAAGAAGAATAAGATGTTTGAAATGTTATCAAACATTTAGTATTCTTCATGGCACCATTTTTTACAAGTCACAAACACCTTTGAGATTTTGATTTTATCTCATCTTTAGATGAATAAACACCAAACATGGAATTACATCAACTGATGTTGCAAAAGAATTGGGTGTGACTTTGAAAACTGCTTGAAGAATGGGTCATGAAGTCAGAAATCGTATTGCCAAACAAGAACATCAATTTATTGTTGAGGGCATAGTGCAAATGGATGAAATGTATCTTTCACATATGGGTTTTAAAAAACAAGGAAGACCTTTGATAAATAAAACATTAATTGTTGGGATTTATGAAAAAACAACCAATAATTTAATTGTGAAAGTAATCAAAAACACAAAAAGTAAAAATCTTTTGCAGTTTGCAAGAAACCATATTTCTTCAAAGTGTGATGTACATACTGATTCTTGAAAAGGATATCGTGATTTCAAATCCCTTTTCCCTAATCACAAAACAGTTAACCATCAAGATGGTTATGTTTCAAAAATTGGCGTAAATACCAATCAAATTGAATCAGTATGAAAACATATACGAAGAACATTTAAAACACATATCAAAGTTGCAAAACATCATGTTCATTTATATGCCAAAGAAGCTGCATATAAATTCAACAAGATACCTACTTTTGAAACTGTAATGCTATGTTTCCTTTAAAAATGTGGGGAGAAGTCCGTAGATAGGCTTTTCTCAACATTTATGTGATAAAATTTAAAAATAGTACATAAAGGGAGAAAAGCCTTAAAATAATATGTTGATTTAGAGAGTTTTAAAAAACGACACATTGTGCGAATTTTATATTTAGATTTATTTTTAACAATAATTTCTATTTTCTGCCTATTATTAGTGCTGCTTGCTTTAAAATATCATTTTCCATTCGTAACTGTTTTAATTCTTTATTTGCTTGAATTAATTGTTTTTCTAAATCAGAAAGATTATCTTTAGTTTTAAAACTACCTGAATTAGTAAATTGCTTAATTCATTTATAAGTAACTGCTCTTGTAACATTATACTCTTTAACAAGGCAAGATATTGATTTACCACTTTGATATAAAGCTACTATTTGCTTTTTAAATTCGTCGGTATATGAGTTAATATTGGTCATAATTATAATTCCTTTCTTTTCACTAATTTGTTCACTTGTCTACGTAATTAGTGTCCAATAAAGTGTAACCCATCCAACCAGCATGCACTGTTGCATTAATATTTGTAATGTTTTCAAATTCAATATTTTCTAAAAATCTTCTCTAAATAAAATTGGATGATTAATTTCTCTTAATCTTTGAATAATATGTTGTTTATCATTCGCTTCAATTTGACCAATATTAATTGTTGTCATTGTTTTTTGTAAACTTGGTGGAGTTTGCCTTTTAACTCTTTTTTTTGTAGAATTTACTCTTTCATCTTTTTCTTCTAATTCATTTTCTGTTTCAGTTTCTATTTTAGTTAAAGTACCACTTTCAGCAGGAATACCACTAGTTAATGAGTTGATGCAATGATTGTTTTAATAATTTTCTTTTTCATAATATAACCCTCTCTTTAAATCTTTAAATTTTTCATGGCTTTTCTCCCTTTATGTACTATTTTTAAATTTTATCACATAAATGTTGAGAAAAGCCTATCTACGAACTTCTCCCCACATTTTTAAATGAAACATAGCATTACAGTTTCAAAAGTAGGTATTTTGTTGAATTTATATGCAGCTTCTTTGGCATATAAATGAACATGATGTTTTGCAACTTTGATATGTGTTTTAAATGTTCTTCGTATATGTTTTCATACTGATTCAATTTGATTGGTATTTACGCCAATTTTTGAAACATAACCATCTTGATGGTTAACTGTTTTGTGATTAGGGAAAAGTGATTTGAAATCACGATATCCTTTTCAAGAATCAGTATGTACATCACACTTTGAAGAAATATGGTTTCTTGCAAACTGCAAAAGATTTTTACTTTTTGCGTTTTTGATTACTTTCACAATTAAATTATTGGTTGTTTTTTTCATAAATCCCAACAATTAATGTTTTATTTATCAAAGATCTTCCTTGTTTTTTAAAACCCATATGTGAAAGATACATTTCATCCATTTGCACTATGCCCTCAACAATAAATTGATGTTCTTGTTTGGCAATACGATTTCTGACTTCATGACCCATTCTTCAAGCAGTTTTCAAAGTCACACCCAATTCTTTTGCAACATCAGTTGATGTAATTCCATGTTTGGTGTTTATTTATCTAAAGATGAGATAAAATCAAAATCTCAAAGGTGTTTGTGACTTGTAAAAAATGGTGGCATGAAGAATACTAAATGTTTGATGACATTTCAAACATCTTATTCTTCTTAAATTAGAAGTATTCAAACTTGTTCAAGAACACATGATACATTTGTTTTTCTTCAAACTTGCTATATATTTTAAATAATCCTGTTCTGTTTGAAAAGCATTGTTGAACTCATTCAATTTCATTATTTCCTCCACAAGTACATGTGGGGAGAAGTCCGTTTTTCATAATGTAATTATTTTATATGATTTATGAAATAAAACAGATTTGATATAAAAATATCGGGGTTTTAGAAATTTAAAATATATTCTTTGATAATTAGAAAAAACACAAGATATTGATTTACATCATTAATATTTTCATCAATATTTCAATATTGATTTGAGTTTTTAAGTAGTCATTCATTTATTTGGATTTTTTTATTTTTATTACTTAATGAGTTTTATTTTTTAACTTTTTTAATAAATTTTTCTTGATTTTTAAAAAGTAATATGCTGATAGTTTCGGTTTAATATATTTTGTTAGATATCTAATTGAAAATTTTTTTTCGTCATTAATAATTTTTAATTTTGAAAAAATATTTAATTTATGTAAGGTAATACAGACATTTTGGACTATTTTCCATCTAATAAAAGTTTATCAAAATAATCCATAGGAGTCATTAACCCTAATGATTTATGTGGTTTAGAATTGTTATAATATTCTTGAAAAGAATTAACTAATTTTTGAAATAAACTAAAATCACTATTTAAATATGGTTTTATTTCAAATAAATTACTTCAATTTCTATGAAATCTTTCAATCTTACCATTACTCTGTGGTGATCTAAACGGTGTAGTTTCATGAACTATACCTTTTTTATTACAAAAATTTGTAAATCAACGATTCCTTTGTGGTTTTCCACAAGATATATTAACATATTGACTACCATTATCAGTTCTAATTCTTTTAATTTTAATTCCCAATTTTTCATAAAAATTTAAAGCATTTTTAGTAGCATTTACAATATCTCTGGTTTGTGCTTGTTCAGATGGATAACAATAAGTAATTCGAGTTTTTTCATCAATAAAATCAATAATATATCATCTTTTACTTCCTGTTATATAATCTGATACTACTTTAATATCAGTCTGCAATAATCCAGTTTCTTTTACTTCATATCTCAAATGTTTTTTCTTAATAGTTTTTTGTAAATAAAAACCAAAACGTTTTAATCAACGATATATAGTTTTAACCGAAGGTTTTGGCAAAAAATTAAACCTAATATCATCAATATGTCTTATTAAATAACAAAATTGAAAAGCACCTATACCAAACTCTTCTTTATACTGAACAAAATAATTTATAAATTTTTCTGATAATTCCAAATTATACAAATATTTAATATTTTTAGGTTTTGTTGATTTAAATAATAATTCTTCAAAACGTTTATTTTTGTAGAAAATATCATAAAAACGTTTAGCTCAATAATAAAAAGTTTGCTTTGGCATATGTAATTGAGAAATTATTTCTTTACAAGAATTTTTATTTTTAAAAATAAAACAAAATTTTCTAAATTTACGATAATAAATATTAACTTTATTAATATTTTTATCATTTTTATACTTTTCTACAAACTTGTTAAATTTATAATCAAATTTAGTAAAATCAGCACTATTAATTAAATATCGGACTTCTCCCCACCCACATGTACTTGTGGAGAAAACAATGAAATTGAATGAGTTCAACAATGCTTTTCAAACAGAACAGGATTGTTTAAAATATATAGCAAGTTTGAAGAAAAACAAATGTATCATGTGTTCTTGAACAAGTTTGAATACTTCTAATTTAAGAAGAATAAGATGTTTGAAATGTCATCAAACATTTAGTATTCTTCATGCCACCATTTTTTACAAGTCACAAACACCTTTGAGATTTTGATTTTATCTCATCTTTAGATAAATAAACACCAAACATGGAATTACATCAACTGATGTTGCAAAAGAATTGGGTGTGACTTTGAAAACTGCTTGAAGAATGGGTCATGAAATCAGAAATCGTATTGCCAAACAAGAACATCAATTTATTGTTGAGGGCATAGTGCAAATGGATGAAATGTATCTTTCACATATGGGTTTTAAAAAACAAGGAATATCTTTGATAAATAAAACATTAATTGTTGGGATTTATGAAAAAAACAACCAATAATTTAATTGTGAAAGTAATCAAAAACGCAAAAAGTAAAAATCTTTTGCAGTTTGCAAGAAACCATATTTCTTCAAAGTGTGATGTACATACTGATTCTTGAAAAGGATATCGTGATTTCAAATCACTTTTCCCTAATCACAAAACAGTTAACCATCAAGATGATTATGTTTCAAAAATTGGCGTAAATACCAATCAAATTGAATCAGTATGAAAACATATACGAAGAACATTTAAAACACATATCAAAGTTGCAAAACATCATGTTCATTTATATACCAAAGAAGCTGCATATAAATTCAACAAGATACCTACTTTTGAAACTGTAATGCTATGTTTCATTTAAAAATGTGGGGAGAAGTCCGTAGATAGGCTTTTCTCAGCATTTATGTGATAAAATTTAAAAATAGTACATAAAGGGAGAAAAGCCTTAAATATTTCATTTTAAACTACACCTCAACTAATAATATAAAGTTATAAAAACTTTTATTAGTCCAAAAAGTGTTTCTAATCTACAAAAATATTTAATTTATTAATAAAATCCTTTCATGTCAAAATTAGTGTTAATTATATAACACAATTTTTTTTAGAATACATTCAGTTTTTTTAAAAATTAATGTTCTGGTAAAAAGATCTAAGAAGCAAGAATCAACCACTCCAAAAACAACATAATTAACTATTTTATATATCTTTCAACAATGAAAGTCCATTTTTAAGTAAAAAATATATGTTATAATTTAATAAATAAGTAAAAAATATTATAGTTAGGGTGAGAAAATTGAAAAAAAAAATTGGTATTGTTGCTGATTCCTCTGCAGGATTTTCAATTAAAGATTTAAAAGAAATGAATATTGGATTTTGTCCATTATTAATCACTTTTAGTGATGATACAACTATTACTGATGACCCTAACATTCTAAAGGATGAAGAATTCTATAATAGAATAGTTCATGAAAAACAATCTGCCAAAACTTCGCAAACACCACTTGGTCAAATGAGTATAATTTGAGAAGATGCTTTAACTAAATTTGAAAAGATTATTTTTATTCCTTTATCAAAGGGGTTATCGGGTCAATATAACACTGCTACTATGTTATCAAAAGAATCTAATTTTAAAGATAAAGTTTTTGTTTTTGATAGTAATGGTGTTTCAGTTATTAACTGACTATTAGTTAAAAAAGCATATCAAATGTCACTTAACGAAAAAAATAATGTTAATGATATTATAGAAGCACTAAAATTAATAAGAGATAACTATATAGCATTTATTTTACCTTATGATTTAAATTATTTAGTTCGTGGTGGTAGAATTTCAAAATCAGCAGCAGCCTTAGCTACTATGTTAAAAATAACTCCAATTTTATCTTTTGACGGAACCATTGATAAATTTGATAAAACAAGAACATGAGATAAAGCTATTAAAAATACTCTTAAAGAAATTAATAAAAGTAAAAAAATAGAAAGTATTACTCTTTTTTACATTATTCATGCTTTTGCTGAGGCAAAAGAAATAGAAAAAGTTACAAAATTTGTTAAAGATTATGACATTAAAAACGTCAAAACTATTAATTTAGCAAATGTAATTTGTGCTCATACAGGAATTGGAACCTTCAGTTTTGTTGCTTTTAATTTAAATAAAGATAAATTACCAAAATTATAATAAAAAATTCACTTTTATGAGAAATATTTAAAAGTGATTTTTAATAATGGCAGGGGTGGCAGGACTCGAACCCACAACACTCGGATCTGAAGGCCGATGTTCTACCATTGAACTACACCCCTAAAATATTTAATTTAAATAGTACATGTTCAATTTTACGCGAAAGAAGTTTTAAGTTCAATTAAAATTTCATTTTTTTTATTTTTAATTCACATTTATCACAAATTCCATGAATTTCTAACTTATAATGTGAAAAATAAAAATTATTTTTAGTTGCTAATTTTTCAAGTTTTTCTTCTTGTAATGGTGAAATTTGTTGTTTATCTTCGAAAGAAGCATGAATAATTTTATTACAAAAATTACAAATAATATGAACGGTATTTTCTGATAGTTCATAAATTATTTGTTTTCCTTCAAAAACATTAGCATGAATAATATGTTCTGTCATTAATAAATCAATAGTATTATAAATACTCATAATATTAATATTATCATTACCTTCTTTTGTTAAAAAACTAATAATATCATTAATACTAACATGTTGCTTAAGCGTTAATACTTTAATAACTGCTTTACGAACATCAGTTAAACGATAGTCTTTATCTTTCAACTTTTGGATAATATTTTCAAAATTTTTATTCATACTAATCTCCTGATAAAATATAATATTACTTTTTTTTATTTTCTGCTGATTCTAATCTCTCAATTTCATTTATTAAATCATTAACTGTTTTTGTTTGTAAATCCAGTAATTTATTATCATCAATTTTTACATGATGCTCTTTTTCTAATTTAAGAACAATCATTACTAATCCAAGAGAGTCAATTTTTACATCTTTAAATTTAGTTTTCGGTGTAATTTTTTCTTTAATTTCTGGATAATCCTCTTTAACAATTTTATGAATTTCACTTAAAATATTCATAAATTCACTCCTAATTTAAATCATTTTTATTAATAGTTATACTTAGTATAACATAGAGCATTAAATTTTATTTGTTATTTTAAAATATCATTCTAAATAATCTAGTTTTAAATTAATATTATATTCAACTCATACAGCATTATTTAAAATATTAAAATGAAAAATAAAATTATTAATTTTTCATTGTGGAAATGTTTTAATAATTAACTTTAAAAATATGTATTGAAATAAATCTTGATTAAATTGTATTTTATATATAAACTGTGACTGATTTGCTAAGATAGTACTATTTTTATCTAAAATAATTGTAATACTTTCATTTAATTTTTTAATATCAATAGCTTCTACAACTATGTCTGGATTTAAATTTTCTTTTTTATCATCTACGGTCTCTAATTCTACATCATATTCTTTTACCATTTTATTTAAATTTTTATTAGTTGAAAAATTTTTGATAATAAAAAATAACATAATACTTAATGTAATAGTGATAGTAATAATTAAAATGCTAATTTGTAACCTACGTATAAACATTTTATACCTTTATTTGACTATGAATTAAATACTTATAATCAATAAAACTAAAGTTATCACTACTATAAAATTTTAATATTTCATTGTAAGTTAAACTAAAATTAGTGGCTGCCACTCAATTTTCACTATTATTTCTTATTAATTTTTTAATAAAAATAGAATGATATGGACCACCAATAATTGGTTCACTACTTTCTTCAATAAATTTTAAATTAATATCATATTTAAAAAAGGTTTGAAAATTAAATGGAATATTTATATTAAAGTGAAAATCTTCAAAC
Organism: Spiroplasma ixodetis Y32; assembly: GCF_030316605.1. GTDB lineage: Bacteria > Bacillota_I > Bacilli_A > Mycoplasmatales > VBWQ01 > Spiroplasma_E > Spiroplasma_E ixodetis. The sequence goes on along the minus strand of NZ_CP127039.1, from coordinate 379,891 downwards.
CTTGGTAAATCAAATTGATTTTTTCCTATTTCATCATTCAATACTATTTTATTTACAATGCTATTATAAATAGTGCTATAAAATTCTAAATAATATTCATCAATTTTTTTTATTACGTAATAAAAAAGCTGGTATTTTATTATTTTGATAAAATTTTGATAGATTTTCATTAATATTTAATGATGTATTTTATTGTAAATCAAAATTATTATTAAATATTAATATTTTACGTAATATTGTTTCTTTATCATTATAACAATCTTTTACTTTTGGAAAATGTGATACTAGATAACGTTTTATTTTTATTGGCACTATATTTGCATTATTAATATTATTACCAGAAAACTTAAAAACCTCATCTAATCTTGATTTTCCACCAACTATCATGTTCTTCATAATCTTTTTAGAAAAAATATCATAAAATCCTTCATCAGAGAAATCTGTCGTTAAAATAATGGGATTTTTAATTTTCAAATTAAAATTTGTTGTAATAAACATTTTTGGTTTAATTTGTAATTGATACTGTGGATTACTATTAAAGTAAAAACTAAGTGTTCCAATAATTATGTTTATTATTAATATGACGAACTTGCTTTAAATTACTAGGTTTTTTACAATTAAAACTATAATTTAAAATATTTATATTATCTTTTTTAATTGCTATTGCTGGTAAAATTATCTTATAAGTTTTCATAACCATATGTAAAAAAGAAATATCAGCATATGGACCAAGTTTATTATTTTCAAGTAATTCTAAATATGAAGAAGTAAGAAATACTCACTTAATTGATTTAGATATCACAAGTTGTCCACTTGCTTGCTTAATATTACTATAATTCAAATCATATTGAAACGTTACATCGTCAAGTAATTCTTCACTTGGTTCTTTGTTAATATCAAAATCATAACTATATGCTTATACAATTTAAAGTTCAATATAATAATAACTGCTTTTTTGCAAAGTTTGGATCGGAAAGCCAACCACTGTAAATCTTGGAATTAAAAATAATTCTTTTTCATAAATGGGACTGTTTTTTACATCACTCGTTAAATTCATCTTTTGTTCTAAAAAACTACGCGAATTAAATAAATCAATGCTATTAATATTCATTTTATATCCTTAAATTAAATATAAGTATAAAAAACGCTTAATAGCCGTTTTTTCTAATTTTTCATATTATTTGATATGATAATATTTTTTTCATCAATTTTTATTTGATTTAACTAAGAACATTCTAACAATATAACTATATTCATTTTTTGGTAATAATGCTAAAACTGTATCAACAATTTGCACATGTTTTTCATAATTTTTTAAATCCTTATTTATTGCTATCTTATTAGCATAGTGAACACTATCCTCTTTCAAAACATAATTTTCTTTAAAATTATTATTTGCTAATGTTAATTTTGCTTGTTCATATTTAACAAAAATAGCAGCAATTAGTTGCTTATCAGCACTTATTTGTTCTTTCATTATTATCACCTCAATAATAATTTAAGAACAAATAATTATCTTTCATCTATTTTATTTCTATTTAACTGACTAATTTTAATATGATCTTGCAAAATAAGTTCAGACACTATTAGGAGTTTGACACTTAAAACAATTACTTGGTTTTTTATACGGTTCTAAAGGAATACAACGTGATGTTGTACCAGTTAAACTTTTAATTTCTTCTTCACACTTTATTTGATCACAAAAAGGTACAATAAAGAAACCTTTATGAATTTTAACTAATTTATGATATTCATTGAAATCTGTTAATTCTTTTAAACTTGTATTTATTTTTTTTTGTGAATTATTAAATAAATCTTTATTTAATTTATTTAATTGATTAATAATAGTTGTTACTAATAGTTTTTCATTATTAATTTCAACATCAATAGTATCCAAGTTATGACGTAAAATTAATTTAATTGTTTGGTTTTCAATTTCTTGCTCACCAATTGCAATAGTAATTGGAATACCTTTAATTTGACTTTCACTTTTCTTATAAGAAAAACTTTTATTATCATCATTTATTAATACTCGGAAATGAGAGCTTAAAATTTTAAATATTCTTTCAACAGTTATTTTAATTTTATCACTTTTAGGTGATAAATTTAAAAGCATAATCTGATGCGGTGCAATTGTAGATGGCAATACTAAACCCAGATCATCGCTATGCGCCATAATTAAAGCACCAATTAATCTTGTCGATACACCTCATGATGTTTGATATCCTAATTCTTGTTTATTGTCTTTATTACTAAATTTAATATTAAATACCTTTGTGAACTCTTGACCAAAATAATGACTAGTACCGGCTTGTAATGCTTGTCCATCTTGCATCATAGTTTCAATTGTATATGTCATTTTTGCCCCAGCAAAACGTTCGTGAATTGTTTTTGCACCAACAATAACTTTAATTGCTAATTGTTGTTCAACAAAATCAGCATACAAATTAATCATTTTTAATGTAAAGTTTTTTGCTTCTTCATCGTTATTATGCATTGTATGTCCTTCTTGTCATAAAAATTCACTAGTTCTTAAAAATGGTTTTGTATTTTTTTCTCATCTAACAACATTACATCATTGATTATATAATAATGGTAATTGTTTATATGAACTAATTATTTTTGAAAAATGACGACAAAATAAAACTTCTGAAGTAGGACGAATAATTAGTTCCTCTGATAATTGATTATTTCCAACTTTAGTTACAGTTGCACATTCTGGTGCAAAACCCTCAATATGATCTTTTTCAACTTGAAATGCTTTTTGACTAATTAAAAGTGGTAACATTACATTTTCAATATTTAAAATTTTAAATCTTTGATTTAATAAATGTTGAATATTTTCTCAAATTGCATATCCGCGAGGGCGAAAAATAATGGTACCAGCTGCTGAACCATTTTCTGCGCCATAATCACAAAGTTCTGCTTGCTTAATAACATCAGTATATCATTTGGCAAAATCAATCTCTCTTGCTGTAATATTTTTATTCTTTGCATTATTCATAATGATCTATTCACCTTTCGTTGATTGACTTTTATGTCACTTCCAATAATTTGGGTAATTTAAAGCATCTAGCACTTTATTTGCTTGTTCTGATTCTAATACTTTTCCTAGTAAATAGTCAACCTTTAATCCTTTTAAAACAATAATTTCAGGAACATTAATAATACCACGAGCTAAAATATTTTTAATACCTAAAATTCTTAAATAATGTAAACAAATAATAACATCAATATATTTACTAAAACTAAAAGTAACTTGTTCTAATAAATTAGAAGTTAAAACTACATAATCAGGCTTAAAATGATTAATTAATTTAAAATTATCAATATGACGTAAATCATGAGTAAAAGAAATTTTTATTTTATTACTACGAATAGTTTTAATAATTGAATCATACTTATTCCAACTATTAATTTCACCAATATCTTGAAAATCAAAAATTAAATCACAATTTTCAAAAAGATTTTTTCTCTTATTAACAAGAGCAATCAACTTTGTTAAAATAGTTTTATCTTGTAACTCAATTAAACTAACAGGAAGAATAAGGTTTTTTTCTTGTTTTAATTTCGCAAATTTTTCAAATGTTTGAATAAATAAAGGCTCATTTACTTTTCACCACAATCCCGAATCTTGAATATTACGCATCAAAACAATAAACGAAACATAATAAGAATTTTTAACAAAATTTCATCAAGCATAGTAACAATTTGGCTCATTTGAATTATCACTTTTATATACCGGTCTAATACTAACACTTAATAATTTTTCCATTTGTTCTGATTGTAGAAGTGAATAATGATTATAATCGGGATAATTTAAAATATCATTTGTCTTCAATTTAATTTCAATTAAGTCTCTACTTTGTACTACTTCTAATTGATTCTTATCAATAATTTTATTATATAATATATAGACATTTGAAGCATCAGTTTTTACTGAAGCATAAACACATAATATTTGACTTTGAATCTGCAAATAACTACTTTTTTCTACTAAATTACGTTTAATATAACTATTTATTTTTTTTTGGAATCGATATAAATTTATTTTCTTATTTCTAGAATAAATTAAAAACTGACCATCATAATATTTACAAATAATAGTATTATCTAATCCTAAAGTTATTTTACTATAATATGAAATTAATAATTCCATTCGTTCAATATTATTAACAGTTAAAATATTCTCTAATGCTAAATAATTTTTTATTTTTATTAAAATCATATATTCAAATTGACTATTTATTTTTTTATTATATTTTTTTTGACTAAAATTATCTAAAATAGTTTGTACAAAAACTGACTTTACCACTGTTAACTCATTTTGTTGTAAAATAATTGCTTGTGAAATAGCAAAACGATTATAACGAATATTACTTTGCATTTGACCATACAAAACTTTATTATTATTATCAAAATAATCAATTGATAAATCATAAACAATAACTTTACTTCCTAATTGAAAGGAAACCGAAAAATGACACGGCTCAAATGGAACTTTATTCACTAATAAATCTTGAATAAAAATTTCAATTTTTACTTTAGTTTTACGATTCATCATTGATTTAAATACAAACAATGAAATTCGTTTTTTACGATTTAAAACTTCTAAGCGTTCAGAAAAAGTAATAATTTCATTTTTTAAATCAATTTTCAATGGAACTAAACTTAACAAATCACCATGGATAACATTATAATATTGATTATTACGATGATTTAAACGTATAAATAAAATAATTATTATTGTCATAAAAGGAATTAAAGCAATAATTACAATTGCAGATCAACGCATAATTTTACCTCCATTTAATCAGAGCCTAAAGTAATATTACCATTATTTCCTTGGAAAAGTTTTAACTTTAGTCTTTGATTATCAATATATAATTTAGCTAAACGAAACATTTTGCGATCTTTAACCAAAATTCAATCAATAGCTTCAACAGGAATTGTTTCATATATTTGAACACGATTAGTATCAACATTTAAACCTCAATCTTTAATAGTGCTTTGAAATAGTTTATGAATATCAACAGAAATAATAGCTATTTTATTAACATCAACATTTTGCTCTGCACATCACTTTCAAAAAAAATGACGTGTTGAATTACCTAACTCTAATTCTAAATAAGTAGCATGTTCTAAATAAGTTCAAACAATATATTCTTGCTTTGACAATAATTTAATTTGTGAAGAAGGTTTAATTCCTTGTTCTAATATTAATGTAATATTACTAACATCAGTATAAAAAAATAAGTTAAAAATATTTTTATTTTCTAAATGTTTAATAATTTGAATAGTTGATCTTCTTCTAAAATTTAAAAAAATATTATTACGTTTTTTATTATTCGTTAAAGTAGAAGATTTATTAGATTTTTTTTGTTTTTTAAACCTATTAAAAAAAGGAGTTTTTTTTTCATTGTCTTCTGATAATTTAGAAATATCCAAATTAGGTTGATTTTCATCACTAAAATATTCTTTAATTTTTTTAATTCGTCGACTTCAACCCATAAATTATGACCACCTTATTATTAATATTTACCTAATTATACTAAATTTTTTTAAAATAATGGTGCTAAAATTCTAAGCAATAATAAAAATACACCCCGATAGACAAAACTACGATGTATTAGTGGATTACTAATAATTAAACTAGAATGAATAAAATCTTTTTCAAATGAAGCAGATAAATCACTATTTGTTTTACTATCATAAACAATTACTAAAGTTTGATGATCTGAATAAAGACTACGATAATCAAGATTAGTTGAACCAATAATAGTAATATCATCATCAAAAATACCAGACTTAGAATGGTTAAAAACATTATTATATTCATAAATTTTAACACCTGACTCAATCAATGAATCATAATAAGTTCTTGACATATCTAATGATAAAAATTTATCAGTAATTCCGGGTAATGATAATCTAACATCAACACCAGAATAAGCACTATTACGCAATGCAGTGATTAAATCACTAGTTGGAATTAAATAAGGAGTACTAATTCAAACTCGCTTTTTAGCATTACTAATAAATTTAATAAATAAATCTTTTTGAATTGTTTCCTTAGTAATCGGTCCATCATCAATTACTTGGACAATAATATTATTTTTAATTTTTATTTCAGATTTTTCAGCAGTAATATCAAGAATATTACCAGTAATAAAATTTCAATCTTGTCTAAATATTAAATCAATTGATTTAACAGCTTCCCCGACAATTCTAATTTGGGTATCTCTTCAAAAGCCATACTTTGCAGAAAGATAAATATAGTTATCTGCTAAGTTAACTCCACCAGCATAGCCAATATTCCCATCAATAATAATATCTTTACGATGATTACGAAAATTATAATTTCCTGTCATAAACGGTAATCTAAGTGGTGAAAATTTATGAATAATAATTCCCATTTTTTTCATTTTTCATATTTTATATTTAGATAAACTAAAATATGAACCAACAGCATCATAAATCATATAAACTTTAACTCCTGCTTCAATCCTTGCTTTTAAAACATTAATAATTACTTCTAATAGCTCCCCCTCACCAAGAATAAAATAATTAATAAAAATATAACTTTTTGCTTGTTTTAAATCTTCAATTAATTTAACAAATTTATTAGGACCATTATTTAAAATTTGAACATCAGTATTATTATAAAATGGTCGATGAGAAATTCTTGTTGTATAGTTAAATAAAGATAAAGTATCCTCACTCAAAGTTATTTTTTTTGATTCTAAAATTGAATTAGCAAAAGTTCAATCTTCTTGGGTATAAAAATAACTATTTGTTTTTAAATAAGCTTTTTGTTTTCGTCGATAACGATAAGGACGACCAAAAGTTCAATATAAAAAAATACCGATGATTGGCAAACATAAGGTAACCATAATTCATGATAGTTTTGCATCTTGCATACGATTGGTAATGAAAATAATAATACCAGTTAAAATAGTTAAAGTAATAATTATCATCAAAATAATTCATGAATATTTAATATAATTAAATATAACAAAAACTATTGTTGCAATCAAAGCAATATATAAGATTAATGATAAAAGTAAGTTTACTCGTTTACGCATGATTTCTCCTTAATATAAAGAGTTCTTTATTAAATTATATCTAATTATTAATAAATTTATTATTTAAAAGTAAAAAAAGCAATTAATGCTTTTTAAATAATGGCGGAATGGGAGAGATTCGAACTCTCGCGACAGTTTCCCGTCCTAACTGATTAGCAATCAGTCCTCTTCAGCCTCTTGAGTACCACTCCAAAATTATAATAATTATTTTTTTTACAATTATTATTATAACTTTAATTTTAAAATTTACTATGTATTTTTTAATTTTTTTTGTAGATTAGACACACTTTTTGGACCAATAAAAGTTTTTATAACTTTATATTATTAGTTGAGGTGTAGTTTAAAATGAAATATTTAAGGCTTTTCTCCCTTTATGTACTATTTTTAAATTTTATCACATAAATGCTGAGAAAAGCCTATCTACGGACTTCTCCCCACATTTTTAAATGAAACATAGCATTACAGTTCCAAAAGTAGGTATCTTGTTGAATTTATATGCAGCTTCTTTGGCATATAAATGAACATGATGTTTTGCAACTTTGATATGTGTTTTAAATGTTCTTCGTATATGTTTTCATACTGATTCAATTTGATTGGTATTTACGCCAATTTTTGAAACATAACCATCTTGATGGTTAACTGTTTTGTGATTAGAGAAAAGTGATTTGAAATCACGATATCCTTTTCAAGAATCAGTATGTACATCACACTTTGAAGAAATATGGTTTCTTGCAAACTGCAAAAGATTTTTACTTTTTGCGTTTTTGATTACTTTCACAATTAAATTATTGGTTGTTTTTTCATAAATCCCAACAATTAATGTTTTATTTATCAAAGATCTTCCTTGTTTTTTAAAACCCATATGTGAAAGATACATTTCATCCATTTGCACTATGCCCTCAACAATAAATTGATGTTCTTGTTTGGCAATACGATTTCTGATTTCATGACCCATTCTTCAAGCAGTTTTCAAAGTCACACCCAATTCTTTTGCAACATCAGTTGATGTAATTCCATGTTTGGTGTTTATTCATCTAAAGATGAGATAAAATCAAAATCTCAAAGGTGTTTGTGACTTGTAAAAAATGGTGCCATGAAGAATACTAAATGTTTGATAACATTTCAAACATCTTATTCTTCTTAAATTAGAAGTATTCAAACTTGTTCAAGAACACATGATACATTTGTTTTTCTTCAAACTTGCTATATATTTTAAACAATCCTGTTCTGTTTGAAAAGCATTGTTGAACTCATTCAATTTCATTGTTTCCTCCACAAGTAAATGTGGGGAGAAGTCCGTTGTTTGTTATTTAATAAGACATATTGATGATATTAGGTTTAATTTTTTGCCAAAACCTTCGGTTAAAACTATATATCGTTGATTAAAACGTTTTGGTTTTTATTCACAAAAAACTATTAAGAAAAAAACATTTGAGATATGAAGTAAAAGAAAGTGGATTATTGCAGACTGATATTAAAGTAGTATCAGATTATATAACAGGAAGTAAAAGATGATATATTATTGATTTTATTGATGAAAAAACTCGAATTACTTATTGTTATCCATCTGAACAAGCACAAACCAGAGATATTGTAAATGCTACTAAAAATGCTTTAAATTTTTATGAAAAATTGGGAATTAAAATTAAAAGAATTAGAACTGATAATGGTAGTCAATATGTTAATACATCTTGTGGAAAACCACAAAGGAATCGTTGATTTACAAATTTTTGTAATAAAAAGGTATAGTTAATGAAACTACACCGTTTAGATCACCACAGAGTAATGGTAAGATTGAAAGATTTCATAGAAATTGAAGTAATTTATTTGAAATAAAACCATATTTAAATAGTGATTTTAGTTTATTTCAAAAATTAGTTAATTCTTTTCAAGAATATTATACCAATTCTAAACAACATAAATCATTAGGGTTAATGACTCCTATGGATTATTTTGATAAACTTTTATTAGATGGAAAATAGTCCAAAATGTCTGTACTACCTTACATTTTTTAATTTTTTTTTAAAAATCCTATATTCCAAAATAAAATTTCACTATTTTTTAAATTAAATAAATAACATATTACTAAATTTGTTACAAATTTATTTAGGCTTTTCTCCCTTTATATACTATTTTTAAATTTTATCACATAAATGCTGAGAAAATCCTATCTACGGACTTCTCCCCACATTTTTAAATGAAACATAGCATTACAGTTTCAAAAGTAGGTATCTTGTTGAATTTATATGCAGCTTCTTTGGCATATAAATGAACATGATGTTTTGCAACTTTGATATGTGTTTTAAATGTTCTTCGTATATGTTTTCATACTGACTCAATTTGATTGGTATTTACGCCAATTTTTGAAACATAACCATCTTGATGGTTAACTGTTTTGTGATTAGTGAAAAGTGATTTGAAATCACGATATCCTTTTCAAGAATCAGTATGTACATCACACTTTGAAGAAATATGGTTTCTTGCAAACTGCAAAAGATTTTTACTTTTTGCGTTTTTGATTACTTTCACAATTAAATTATTGGTTGTTTTTTCATAAATCCCAACAATTAATGTTTTATTTATCAAAGATCTTCCTTGTTTTTTAAAACCCATATGTGAAAGATACATTTCATCCATTTGCACTATGCCCTCAACAATAAATTGATGTTCTTGTTTGGCAATACGATTTCTGATTTCATGACCCATTCTTCAAGCAGTTTTCAAAGTCACACCCAATTCTTTTGCAACATCAGTTGATGTAATTCCATGTTTGGTGTTTATTCATCTAAAGATGAGATAAAATCAAAATCTCAAAGGTGTTTGTGACTTGTAAAAAATGGTGCCATGAAGAATACTAAATGTTTGATGACATTTCAAACATCTTATTCTTCTTAAATTAGAAGTATTCAAACTTGTTCAAGAACACATGATACATTTGTTTTTCTTCAAACTTGCTATATATTTTAAACAATCCTGTTCTGTTTGAAAAGCATTGTTGAACTCATTCAATTTCATTGTTTCCTCCACAAGTACATGTGGGGAGAAGTCCGTTTGTTATTTAATAAAACATATTGATGATATTAGGTTTAATTTTTTGCCAAAACCTTCGGTTAAAACTATATATCGTTGATTAAAACGTTTTGGTTTTTATTCACAAAAAACTATTAAGAAAAAAACATTTGAGATATGAAGTAAAAGAAAGTGGATTATTGCAGAATGATATTAAAGTAGTATCAGATTATATAACAGGAAGTAAAAGATGATATATTATTGATTTTATTGATGAAAAAACTCGAATTACTTATTGTTATCCATCTGAACAAGCACAAACCAGAGATATTGTAAATGCTACTAAAAATGCTTTAAATTTTTATGAAAAATTGGGAATTAAAATTAAAAGAATTAGAACTGATAATGGTAGTCAATATGTTAATACATCTTGTGGAAAACCACAAAGGAATCGTTGATTTACAAATTTTTGTAATAAAAAGGTATAGTTAATGAAACTACACCGTTTAGATCACCACAGAGTAATGGTAAGATTGAAAGATTTCATAGAAATTGAAGTACTTTATTTGAAATAAAACCATATTTAAATAGTGATTTTAGTTTATTTCAAAAATTAGTTAATTCTTTTCAAGAATATTATAACAATTCTAAACAACATAAATCATTAGGGTTAATGACTCCTATGGATTATTTTGATAAACTTTTATTAGATGGAAAATAGTCCAAAATGTCTGTACTACCTTACATTTTTTAATTTTTTTTTAAAAATCCTATATTCCAAAATAAAATTTCACTATTTTTTAAATTAAATAAATAATATATTACTAAATTTGTTACAAATTTATTTAGGCTTTTCTCCCTTTATGTACTATTTTTAAATTTTATCACATAAATGCTGAGAAAAGCCTATCTACGGACTTCTCCCCACATTTTTAAATGAAACATAGCATTACAGTTTCAAAAGTAGGTATCTTGTTGAATTTATATGCAGCTTCTTTGGCATATAAATGAACATGATGTTTTGCAACTTTGATATGTGTTTTAAATGTTCTTCGTATATGTTTTCATACTGATTCAATTTGATTGGTATTTACGCCAATTTTTGAAACATAACCATCTTGATGGTTAACTGTTTTGTGATTAGGGAAAAGTAATTTGAAATCACGATATCCTTTTCAAGAATCAGTATGTACATCACACTTTGAAGAAATATGGTTTCTTGCAAATTGCAAAAGATTTTTACTTTTTGCGTTTTTGATTACTTTCACAATTAAATTATTGGTTGTTTTTTCATAAATCCCAACAATTAATGTTTTATTTATCAAAGATCTTCCTTGTTTTTTAAAACCCATATGTGAAAGATACATTTCATCCATTTGCACTATGCCCTCAACAATAAATTAATGTTCTTGTTTGGCAATACGATTTCTGATTTCATGACCCATTCTTCAAGCAGTTTTCAAAGTCACACCCAATTCTTTTGCAACATCAGTTGATGTAATTCCATGTTTGGTGTTTATTCATCTAAAGATGAGATAAAATCAAAATCTCAAAGGTGTTTGTGACTTGTAAAAAATGGTGCCATGAAGAATACTAAATGTTTGATGACATTTCAAACATCTTATTCTTCTTAAATTAGAAGTATTCAAACTTGTTCAAGAACACATGATACATTTGTTTTTCTTCAAACTTGCTATATATTTTAAACAATCCTGTTCTGTTTGAAAAGCATTGTTGAACTCATTCAATTTCATTGTTTCCTCCACAAGTACATGTGGGGAGAAGTCCGTTTATTTATTACTTGAAACTAGTATTCAATAATCTAATTAATTTATACAACACAAACATTGCATTGATAATTTTCACTATCCTCTAAAACCTCTTGACGAATACGAACATAATAAATTGATGAACAACCTTTTTTAAAGGCTCTAATATAAGCTTTATTTAAATCACGAGTTGTCGCTTTATCAGTAATAAATAAAGTTAAAGAAATTGCTTGATCAACGTGCTGTTGTGCAGCTGCTACAATATCAATAATTGGATTAGGGCCTAATTCATATCCACCTTCAGTGTAATATGCTAAATTATTATCATCAATCTTATAAGCAGGAACATAAACACGACCTAATTTTCCTTCTTTTCGTACCTCAACAGGAGCGACTACCGGTTGTAGACTTGGTGTACACGAAGATAAATAACTAATTGAACCAGTGGGTGCTACTGCCATTAAATGTGAATTAGCCAATCCCGTTTCTTTAATTTTTATTACTAATTCTTTTCATTGCTTCTGAGTTGGAATCATAATGTTATATTTTGTAAATAATTCTTGTATTTTTTTTGTTTCAGGAATTCATTTATCTGACTGACATTTTATATATTTATCAAAATATGAACCATCAGCAAATTTTGAATTTTTAAATCCACTAAAACTTCCAAATTTTAATGCTAATTTATTTGAAGCACTAAAAGCATGATAAGCCATAACATAAAAGAAAATATTAGTAAAATCAATTGCTTCTTTTGAATCATAAAAAATATGATTTGTTGCTAAAAATCCATGTAAATTCATAGCACCTAAACCCAAAGCATGATTTTTTTTATTTCCATATGCAACTGACGGAGCACTAGAAAAATCACTACTTCTTGATACGTGGTCTAATGAATGAATTGCTTGAAAAATAACCTCACCAAATTCACTTCCGCTTTCCATTACTTTTGCAATATTAATACTTCCTAAATTACAACTAATATCTTCACCAATTTCTTTAAAACTTAAATCACTATTAAATTCACTAGCTGTGCTTACTTGAATAATTTCACTGCACAAATTACTCATAACAATTCTACCGGGATGAGCATTATTTTTATTTACTGTATCATCAAATAATAAATAAGGATATCCACTTTCAAAATGTAATTCAGCAATCATTTGAAATAATTTGCGAGCACTAATAAAATTTTTACTAATATCGGGGTTTTTTAACATATTATAATACTCTTTAGTAATAGAAATATCTGTCATTGCTTTACCATAAACTTTTGCAATATCATAAGGACTAAAAAGTGCCATCTGCTCATTGTTTTTTGCTAATTCAAAAGTAATATCAGGAATAACTACTCCTAAAGACATTGATTTAATACGAATTTTTTCATCTGCATTTTCACGCTTTGAATCTAAAAATAACATAATATCTGGATGATGAACATTTAAATAAACTGCCCCAGCACCTTGTCTTTGACCTAGTTGATTAGCATATGAAAATGAATCTTCAAGAATTTTCATAACTGGGATAACCCCTGTTGCTTGATTTTTAATATTTTTAATTGGAGCTCCAAATTCTCTTAAATTTGTTAAACACAAAGCAACTCCACCACCGCGTTTTGATAACTGTAATGAAGTAGTAATAGCGCGAGCAATTGATTCCATGTTATCTTCAATTCGTAAAAGATAACATGAAGTGTATTCACCTCTTTGTTTTTTCCCTGCATTTAAAAATGTGGGAGTAGCTGGTTGAAATCTACCAGACATAATTTGTCTTAAAATTTTACTAGCATGTTCAATATTACCATCAGCGAAAAATAAACTATTCATAACAACTCTATCTTCATAATTTTCTAAATATTGTTTACCATTAAAACTTTTTAAAGCATAAGAATTATAAAATTTTAAAATACCCATAAAACTCGTAAACTGATACTTAAAACTGTATGCTTCATTTGTTAATCGTTCAATTTCCATAATTGAATATTTATTAATTATTGTTTCATCATAATATTGATTTTTTACTAAATATTCTATTCTTTCTTTAACGGTTTTAAAAAGTAATAAATTTGGTTTAATATGATTTTTCATATAAGATTGTGCTGCTTGCAAATCAAATTGTGCATTATTAGTAGTTTTTGCTCTAGCATTTAAAGTAACATATTCATCACTTTCTAAAGTTCCAGATAAAGTATTTATTTCATTAGTATTTTTTTTATCTTTATCTCAAAAATCTACTAATATATTTTTTATTGTTGATACATCATTATGAGTTCCTAATAATTCAAATTGAAATAATAGTGGGACATTTAATTTTTTTGAAAGAATTGGCCCAGCAATTGCAAAAGTATCACCAAAATTAGTATTCCCCGACGCAATAACACCACGACAAAAATTACGATTTTGCTTATTATTTAAAAATTTAATTACCTGTTTAGGAACCGCCCCTTCTTTAATATCACCACCCCCACTATATGTTGGTGTTATTAACACATAATCTTTATCAACTAAAATTTCCTCTTGTAAATCGTGAGGAATTCTTGAATTTAAAACCTCTAATTTTTGAATAAAACGATGAGTATTATTTGACAAAGAAGAAAAATAAACAACATGAATTTTTCCTTCTGGCTTTAATATTTTTTGGTTTGAAACTTTTACAACATCATTATGCATTTTTTTCTCCTTTAAAATTAAAATTCTCAATCTTCATCTTGCGTTTCTACAGTAATGCCCATTACATAAGATGAACCATTACCTGAAAAGAAATCGTGATTTTCATCAGCTCGAGCTGATAATTGATTAAAAATTTCTGGCTTAATTCTTGTTTGTTCTTCACTAAAAGGTGAATCATATCCTAAATTTTGTAAAAACTTACCAGCATTATATAAACTAAACTTAATAGCATCTTCAGCTAAATTAAATTCTTGATATAATTCTGTCAAATATTGCTTTTCTAAATCAATTAATTTAAACAATAAATCAAATACAAATTTTTTCATTTCTTCTTGTTTTTCTTTTGGTAACTTTTCAACTTTTCTTTGATATTTATAGCCACTATAATAATTATGAATAACTTTATCACGTAAAATTAATCTAATAATATCTGAAGTATTAGGTAATTTACTACGAGCAGATAAATAAAATGGTAAATAAAAACCACCATATAATAAAAAACCCGGCATTAAAGCGGCAGCTACTTTGGATTTTAAAGGATCATCACTTGTATAATAAGGAATTAGTGCACGTGCTCTGGCTTGTAAACTTTCATTATTAATTACTCATTCATGAGCAGATTCAATCTGCTCACTAGAACATAAAGTTGAAAAAATTGTTCCGTATGATCGAGCATGAAGTGCTACCATAAAAGCAAAATTTGTGTAAATAACTTGTTCGTGATCAGTTAAAGAATTAGGTATTTGTGCAATATCACCAACTGTTGCCTGAATTGTATCTAATAAAGTTAAACCTGTAAATGTTCTTGTTATTAACTCTTGTCATTTTGGATTTAATGTTTTTCAAGAAGTCAAGTCATTAGAAACAGGAATTTTTTCTGGTAACCAAAAATTTTGAGTAATACGATTTCAAACCTCTAAATCTTTTTCATCATTGATTACATTTCAATTTACAGACCGCATTTTTCCATTAAAATTTTTCATAATATACTCTAATGGTGACTGTGATTGTTGAAAATATTTGTTATCTTTTGCCATTTATTATTACCCCTCTACTTAATTACACAACTAAAAACATCCCCTATATTATATAAAGGATGTTGTCATTATTAAAAATTACTTTATTAAAATTACAAATATTAAAAAATAAAAGTAATTATTAAAAATAATCATTAATTCACACCCAGGAATATAATATCACTTAAAAAATTAGACCGGTCTACTGGCTTAGCTTCATTTTACTTGTTACCCTTCTCAAAGTTTTATCTTCAATGGTTTTGTAACGTTCATCAACATCACAGTTGCTGGGGCAGCAAAGAATTCTCATCTTTTTCCCGAACATCTAAAGTTCCTTGTTATTTAGTTGTATAAATATTCTACTACAAGAAAAACAATTTTGGTAATTTATAAATACATTACTATGTATTTTTTTAACCTCAACTATTTTAAAATTATTCTTAATTTTTTTAGGCTTTTCTCCCTTTATGTACTATTTTTAAATTTTATCACATAAATGCTGAGAAAAGCCTATCTACGAACTTCTCCCCACATTTTTAAATGAAACATAACATTACAGTTTCAAAAGTAGGTATCTTGTTGAATTTATATGCAGCTTCTTTGGCATATAAATGAACATGATGTTTTGCAACTTTGATATGTGTTTTAAATGTTCTTCGTATATGTTTTCATACTGATTCAATTTGATTGGTATTTACGCCAATTTTTGAAACATAACCATCTTGATGGTTAACTGTTTTGTGATTAGGGAAAAGTGATTTGAAATCACGATATCCTTTTCAAGAATCAGTATGTACATCACACTTTGAAGAAATATGGTTTCTTGCAAACTGCAAAAGATTTTTACTTTTTGCGTTTTTGATTACTTTCACAATTAAATTATTGGTTGTTTTTTCATAAATCCCAACAATTAATGTTTTATTTATCAAAGATCTTCCTTGTTTTTTAAAACCCATATGTGAAAGATACATTTCATCCATTTGCACTATGCCCTCAACAATAAATTGATGTTCTTGTTTGGCAATACGATTTCTGATTTCATGACCCATTCTTCAAGCAGTTTTCAAAGTCACACCCAATTCTTTTGCAACATCAGTTGATGTAATTCCATGTTTGGTGTTTATTCATCTAAAGATGAGATAAAATCAAAATCTCAAAGGTGTTTGTGACTTGTAAAAAATGGTGCCATGAAGAATACTAAATGTTTGATGACATTTCAAACATCTTATTCTTCTTAAATTAGAAGTATTCAAACTTGTTCAAGAACACATGATACATTTGTTTTTCTTCAAACTTGCTATATATTTTAAACAATCCTGTTCTGTTTGAAAAGCATTGTTGAACTCATTCAATTTCATTGTTTCCTCCACAAGTACATGTGGGGAGAAGTCCGTTTTTTTATTATGAAAATTTTCATTTTAATATACAAAAATAATTTAATATATTCTTTACTGTTGTTTTTTAAAATAAAAAACATTAATCTTTATACTTTATTTGTTAATAACTTTTTTTCAACTTTTTGTAATTGTTTAATAAAATCATTAATAGTACCGTTATTTTTAACAATAAAATCAATATCTTTATTTAAAATTAAATATTTTTTTTGTTGATTTAATAATGAAATAACTTGTAAATCATTAACATTATCACGTTCTTTTATTCGTTGGATTTTTTTATCTTCCTCAGCCTCAATTAAAAGAATTTTATCAACTAATAAATTTAAATTTGCATTAAATAATACTGCACAATCAATAACAATTAATTCTTGGTGTATTTTATTACGAATAATATCTTCTTCAACAATTTTTATCATTTTTGGTCAAATAATATTTTCTAATTTACGTAAAATATGAGGGTGTTGAAATGCTTCATACCGTAATTTTATTTTATTAATTGTTTTATCATTATTAATAAAAGTATCACCGAATTCATTAATTAATGCTTTTTTTGTTTCTTTTAGTGTATAAATATGTTTAACAACTTTATCAACAAAAATAACATACGCACCTTTATTTTGAAAAAAAATTGTAGCAGTTGTCTTACCTACTCCCGCTTCACCAATAATACCAATAATCATGAGCTCACCCTTACTTATGTTCAATTTGATAACTTGCAAGAATACCAATCATTGCTGCATTATCAGTACAGTATTCTAATTTTGGAACAATTATTTTTAAATTTGGATATTTAATTTTTAAATCTAATACTGCTAATCTTAATTGCTGATTAGCACTAACTCCTCCTGCTAAAACTAAAGTTTTTGGATTATGTTTTTTTAATGCTAATTCAATTTTATTAATCAATACTTGAATAACTGTTGTTTGAAAAGAAGTTGCAAAATTATTAAATTGTAACTTACCTTTTTCTTTATTTATCAAATTAGCACATGCTGATTTTAAACCACTAAAACTAAAATCTAAACTATTATCATTTTTAGGTAATGGTAATTTATAAGTTGGCTTTCCCAATTTAGCACTTCGTTCAATTTCAGGACCACCCGGATATTTTAAAACTAACATTCTTGCAACTTTATCATAACATTCACCAACAGCATCATCTAATGTTTGACCAAGTATACTGAAATTTAAATGTTCATTTGCCAACATCAACTGTGTATGACCACCACTAACTAATAAACCAAGTACTGGAAATTCTCATTCATTATTAATTAAAGAAGCATACAAATGTCCATACAAATGATTACATGGAAGCAATGGCTTTTCTAAATAAGCAGCAATAGTTTCTGCTATAATTTTACCTACGTGTAAACAACTAGCAAGACCAGGATTATTAGTATAAGCAACAAAATCAATATCCATAATTGAAATGTTAGATTTTTCAATTGCTGTTTGTAAGACAGTAGCAATATTTTCACTATGAGCTCGTGCTGCTAATTCTGGAACAACACCACCATATTGTTGATGAAGCTTAATTTGTGAAGCAATAATATTACTTAAAACATTTTTATCTTTAATAACAGCAACACTAGTTTCATCACAACTAGTTTCTATTGCTAAGATTATCATCAATATCCTCTTCTTTATAATAAGCAACTGCTGATTCTAAAGCTAAAATCATCATTTTTTTAAAACTAGTTTCGCGTAATGTTGCTGAAATTGATTCACCGGTAATAAAAGAATCAGAAATTGTTAATAAACAAGCCGCATTTTTTTCTAAATGTTTTGCATTAGCAAATAAAGCAAAAGATTCCATTTCTACTGCTAAGCATTTGCTAATTAAAGGATTAGTTTTATAATCATTATCATTAATACGATAAAATACATCACTTGAATGAATTAAACCTGATCTTAAATTTATTTTTTCACTTACTATATACGAAGAATTTTCATTTTTTTGCTGATCAAATTCATTATCAATTTTTTGTGCCACTTTATTAATAATTTTGCTAATATTACCAACAGATTCAATTTGATTTTCATCAATATTAGCAGCATATTTAGCGAAAGTAGATTCACTATATACTTTAGTAGTATTAATAATATCATAAACTTTAACATCTTTTTGATATGAACCAGCACTACCAACACGAATAATACAGTCAACATCATAAAATTTAAATAACTCATATGAATATATACCAATTGAAGGCATACCCATACCACTAGCAGCAATAGTAATATTATATCCTTTATATTTCCCAGTAAACATTAGCATATTACGAACATTATTTACTTGTTTTCAATCTTGTAAAAAATTAGAAGCAATGAATTGAGCACGTAATGGATCGCCTGGCATAATTACTACTTTTGCAATTTGATCACGAGCAGCTTTAATATGAGCTGTTGGAATTTTTTCTTTATTTTCCATATATTCTCCTTTTTTTAAATAATAATAGTTATTATAATATATTGTTAATTTAGTAACAACATTAATATTTTTAATGACTAGTTTTTTATTTTAAAAATTAAATTTAATTTTATAACTTTTCATACTAATTAAAGAAAATAAAAAATATTCTAAAAAAAGTTTAATCAACACCTTTTTTAGTTTTTTTAGTATAATCTACTAAAACTAAATAATGTTTAGTTTATAAAAAACTCATTACTTTATTTTAAAGTAAATGAGTTTTTATTTTAAAAAGGTGGGAAACATAAATGTTTAAAAATTTAACTAAAGGAAATAAAAAAGAAATAGAAGAATGCCAAAGAAAAATGAAAAATTCTTCTGAAAATCGAAAATATTTACAACAAAAAATATATTTTGAATGAGAAAAATTAGATCAAATAAATTGAAGAACAGAAGCAGAACGAGTAATTGAAACAAATGATACTATAAGACCATTAGAACAAAAATTGCGAAAAGAAGAAAAAAAATGAATAAATAATTATAAACAAATAGAAGTAATAAAAAATAGACCATATTGTCAAGAAGAAAGAAAACAACAAGAAGCATTAAAAAGTCAAGAATTTGAAAAATTAAAACATGTGCGTATGAATGAACCATCTGTTTATCATGATGGAACTTTTGGTATACTCTTTGATACAGTTTTAAAAACTGGTGAAAAGTTAAAAGGTTCATGAAATGAAAGTAATAAAATCAAAATTAATGAAATACCTAGTTGTTCTCAATGAGAAAGAAGGGCAAATAGCAATCCATATAGTTCTTCATTTAAATAAATTTGGCTTTTCTCCCTTTTATGTACTATTTTTAAATTTTATCGCATAAATGCCGAGAAAAGCCTATCTACGGACTTCTCCCCACATTTTTAAATGAAACATAGCATTACAGTTTCAAAAGTAGGTATCTTGTTGAATTTATATGCAGCTTCTTTGGCATATAAATGAACATGATGTTTTGCAACTTTGATATGTGTTTTAAATGTTCTTCGTATATGTTTTCATACTGATTCAATTTGATTGGTATTTACACCAATTTTTGAAACATAACCATCTTGATGGTTAACTGTTTTGTGATTAGGGAAAAGTGATTTGAAATCACGATATCCTTTTCAAGAATCAGTATGTACATCACACTTTGAAGAAATATGGTTTCTTGCAAACTGCAAAAGATTTTTACTTTTTGCGTTTTTGATTACTTTCACAATTAAATTATTGGTTGTTTTTTCATAAATCCCAACAATTAATGTTTTATTTATCAAAGATCTTCCTTGTTTTTAAAGCCCATATGTGAAAGATACATTCCATCCATTTGCACTATGCCCTCAACAATAAATTGATGTTCTTGTTTGGCAATACGATTTCTGATTTCATGACCCATTCTTCAAGCAGTTTTCAAAGTCACACCCAATTCTTTTGCAACATCAGTTGATGTAATTCCATGTTTGGTGTTTATTCATCTAAAGATGAGATAAAATCAAAATCTCAAAGGTGTTTGTGACTTGTAAAAAATGGTGCCATGAAGAATACTAAATGTTTGATGACATTTCAAACATCTTATTCTTCTTAAATTAGAAGTATTCAAACTTGTTCAAGAACACATGATACATTTGTTTTTCTTCAAACTTGCTATATATTTTAAACAATCCTGTTCTGTTTGAAAAGCATTGTTGAACTCATTCAATTTCATTGTTTCCTCCACAAGTACATGTGGGGAGAAGTCCGATAAATTTTTATATTTAAAAATAACTAATTTCATTAATGAGATTAGTTATTTTTTATTTCTATCATAAACTAAACACTTATTGCATTTATTTTTAAACGACTTAAAATATAATTAACTTCTTAAACTTAAGAAGTTATTGGGGAAAACAAAAAATGAGATCTTAATGAAAATATTAATCAAAACATTAAGTTGGATGGGTTACACTTTATTGGACACTAATTACGTAGACAAGTGAACAAATTAGTGAAAAGAAAGGAATTATAATTATGACCAATATTAACTCATATACCGACGAATTTAAAAAGCAAATAGTAGCTTTATATCAAAGTGGTAAATCAATATCTTGCCTTGCTAAAGAGTATAATGTTACAAGAGCAGTTACTTATAAATGAATTAAGCAATTTACTAATTCAGGTAGTTTTAAAACTAAAGATAATCTTTCTGATTTAGAAAAACAATTAATTCAAGCAAATAAAGAATTAAAACAGTTACGAATGGAAAATGATATTTTAAAGCAAGCAGCACTAATAATAGGCAGAAAATAGAAATTATTGTTAAAAATAAATCTAAATATAAAATTCGCACAATGTGTCCTTTTTTAAAACTCTCTAAATCAACATATTATTTTAATTTAAAGAAAAAAGAAAAAAATCAAAATAATATTTATGAACAAGCTGTTATTAGTGCTTTTAAAGAAAATAAAGAAGTTTATGGAACAAGAAGATTAAAAGTCATACTAGCAAACCAAGAAATTTATTTATCACGCAGAAAAATTAAAGAAATTATGAATAAGCATAAGTTAATATCAAAATACACTAAATTATCATTCAAAAATCATCATAATAAAGTTAATGATAGTCAAATAACCAATCTTGTTAATAGAAACTTTAATAATAGAATTAAAAATGAAGTTATTGTTAGTGATTTAACTTATGTTCAAGTTAATGGTAAATGAAACTATATTTGCTTATTAATTGACCTATTTAACCGCGAAATTATTGGACATAGTGTGTTTGGAGTTAAAAAAGATGCATCATTAGTAAACCAAGCATTTATGCAATCAAATCATTGTTTAAAAGATATTGAAATATTTCATAGTGATCGCGGCAATGAATTTAACAATAAAATGATTGATAAACTTTTATTAGCATTCAATATTAATCGTTCTTTAAGCAAAAAAGGCTGTCCTTATGATAAATGCTATTGCTGAAGCAACTTTCAAAACTTTTAAGACAGAATTTATTAATAATAGAAATTTTACATCATTAATCCAATTAAAATTAGAATTATTTGATTACATCAACTGATATAACAACATAAGAATTCACAGCACTCTAAACTACTTAACCCCCATCAAATACCAAGCACAAATGTCTACCAAAAAATAGTCCTAAAAAGTGTTGCCATTCCACTTTTTCAACATTTACTTAAAAATATCTTCATTATTTATTTTTCTGCTTTCATAATAATTTAGGATTATCACTAATATAGCCAGCTACTTGATTACCATAGATTTTATTTATCTTCACAGCTTCTTCATCACTCTTAAATGTTCATATATTTAACGGTTTTTTTAATTTTTTTAACTTACTAATCATTTCAAAATCTAAAACTACGGAAATTGAAGGATGCAAATAATCAAAGTTTTTAATATACCTCTCAGTAAAATCATTTTTATTTTCAAATAAATAACCTTTTTTCATAGGATATTTAATTCTTTTAACAATTTCGTTTAATAACTGGTGATTAAATGAAGAAAGAATAATTTCGGCTTTACTTTTTTTTTCTAATTTTTTAATTTCTGAAAAAATAACCATTAATTGATTTGAGGTATATTTACGATTAATTTCTTCTTTAATTTCAACATTAATCATTTGATAATTTTTACTTAATTTTTCAATAAAATCATTAAATAATGGTGGAATTCATTCTTTATTATTTTTAAAAAATTCCAAATTAATAATTTCTTCATATAATAAACTACTAACCTCACTTTTATTATTGGCAATTCTTTCAAATGTATCATCATGAAAAATAATTACTTTATTATCTTTTGTTAATCGAATATCAAACTCTACTGCTTGGCAAATTTTCAAAGCATTTTGGAAATCAATGATTCGATTTTCACCTTCTGTAGAACGAAATCCACGATGTGCCACTAATAATGCCATAAAATAAACACCCCCAATATTCCTATACCTAATTATTTTACACTAGACTTGTTTTGTAATTAAAAAATTACTTTGTGTTTCCCAAAAATTCAACTATAAAATTTTATTTTTTTAAGTTTAAGTAAAAATTAACAATTAAAATTAATATTTAATTAAGGAATAAGTCTCGTTACTGAATTATAATCATAAATATCACTATCTAAATTACTTGCAAATAGAATACTATTATTTCATTCAAAGTTTTGTTCTGCTATTTTTTCACTAAGTAACAATTGTTCAATAGATTTATCTAATAAATTTAATTGATCTAATTCTAAATTATTTAATACATCTTTTATAACTTGTTCACCACATAAACCATTATAAATTAAATTAGATAACAAATTTTCACTACTTAGTACCAAACTTTGTTCTTCATTAGCCATATATTCAAACTCTTTTTCCTCTAATAACTTATCTAATTCTGTTTCTTGTCTTTCTGAATAAAGTTGTGATTCTAAAACATCTCATGCAATATTTTTTATTTGTTCACTACACATATCATCACAATTAAAACTACTTAAATCAAAATTTAGTTTTAAAGTAGAAACATGACTAGATTGCAATTCTCTTTGTTTTTCCTTTTCTTGCTTATTAAGTTGATGTCTTATTTTCTTATATTCTTTCCTTCTTGCTTTCACTTCAGGCCTTTGCTCATATTCTCGTTTTTTATCTTTATTTTTTTGATATCACGCTTGATCATATTTTTTCCTTCTTGCTTTCACTTCAGGTCTTTGAGCATATTCTTTCTTTTTTGCTTTCACTTCAGGTCTTTGTTGATATTCTTTCCTTCTTTCCTTCACTTCAGATTTTTTAACATATTCTTTCCTTCTTGCTTTTATCTCAGGCCTTTGAGCATATTCTTTCATTTTTTCTTTATTCTTTTGAAATAAATAAAATTCATTAATAACTATATTTCCATTATTCATGACTTTCCCCTTCTAAATATAATTAATTAAATTTTATATTAATAAATATATGAATTAGGTTTACCAATTTTAACTGTTTTTTAATATTTAATTAAAAAATAAAAGGCTTTTCTACCTTTATGTACTATTTTTAAATTTTATCACATAAATGCTGAGAAAAGCCTATCTACGGACTTCTCCCCACATTTTTAAATGAAACATAGCATTACAGTTTCAAAAGTAGGTATCTTGTTGAATTTATATGCAGCTTCTTTGGCATATAAATGAACATGATGTTTTGCAACTTTGATATGTGTTTTAAATGTTCTTCGTATATGTTTTCATACTGATTCAATTTGATTGGTATTTACGCCAATTTTTGAAACATAACCATCTTGATGGTTAACTGTTTTGTGATTAGGGAAAAGTGATTTGAAATCACGATATCCTTTTCAAGAATCAGTATGTACATCACACTTTGAAGAAATATGGTTTCTTGCAAACTGCAAAAGATTTTTACTTTTTGCGTTTTTGATTACTTTCACAATTAAATTATTGGTTGTTTTTTCATAAATCCCAACAATTAATGTTTTATTTATCAAAGATCTTCCTTGTTTTTTAAAACCCATATGTGAAAGATACATTTCATCCATTTGCACTATGCCCTCAACAATAAATTGATGTTCTTGTTTGGCAATACGATTTCTGATTTCATGACCCATTCTTCAAGCAGTTTTCAAAGTCACACCCAATTCTTTTGCAACATCAGTTGATGTAATTCCATGTTTGGTGTTTATTCATCTAAAGATGAGATAAAATCAAAATCTCAAAGGTGTTTGTGACTTGTAAAAAATGGTGCCATGAAGAATACTAAATGTTTGATGACATTTCAAACATCTTATTCTTCTTAAATTAGAAGTATTCAAACTTATTCAAGAACACATGATACATTTGTTTTTCTTCAAACTTGCTATATATTTTAAACAATCCTGTTCTGTTTGAAAAGCATTGTTGAACTCATTCAATTTCATTGTTTCCTCCACAAGTACATGTGGGGAGAAGTCCGAAATAAAAATATATTATGACAAAATCTATAATATTTTCATTTTTATTTTTTTTACTCTTAATTACTATTTTTTTAAAATCAAAAATTTTAAATTTAAACTTAAAAAAATATTATTAACAATTAAAATTAATTAAAGATAAAACCAGTTGCCAAATTATAATCACAATTATCACTGTTTAAATTACTTGTAAGTATAATATTACTATTTCAATTAAAATTTTGTTGTGATATTTTTTTATTAACTAATAATTGTTCACCAGATTGACATAATTCTAAATTATTTGATACATCTTTTACAATTTGTTCACCACAAACATTATCATAAATTAAATTAGATAACAAATTTTCACTACTTAGTACCAAACTTTGTTCTTCATTAACCATATATTCAAATTCTGCTTCCTCTAACAACTTATCTAAATTCTGTTTCTTGTGTTTCTGAATAAAGTTGTAATTTTAAAACATCTCATGCAATATTTTTTATTTGTTCACTACACATATCATCACAATTAAAATTGCTTAACTCAAAATTTTATTTTGAACTAAAAACATAACCAGATTGTAATTCTCTTTGTTTTTGCTTTTTTTGCTTATTAAATTGATATCTTTTTTGATTATTTTTTAGTTCCTCTTCTTTATTGGTTTTATATAATGTCTGTCTATATTCTTTTTTTCTTATTTTCACTTCGGGTTTTTGAGCATATTCTCTCATTTTCAATTTTACTTCAAACCTTTGAGTATATTCTTTCTTTTTCAATTTTACTTCAAAGCTTTGAACATATTTTTTCTTTATTGCTTTTACTTCGGGCCTTTGAGCATATTCTATTATTTTTTCTTTATTCTTTTGATATCATATTTTACTTTTTTTTCATTTCCCGTTTCTTATTAAGTTTATATAATCTTTTTTATATTCTTGTTGTTTTTCTTTATTAGATTGTTTATTAACTATTTCATTAATTTGAAATGAATAAACTGTATTAATAACTATACTTCCATTATTCATGTTTTTCCCCTCTAAATATAATTAATTAAATTTAATTTAAACTTTTACGACATTTTTTCTATCTATCAAAAATTATATTTATTTTTTTGATAAATAAAACTGTATTATTGCGATTTTTTTCAAATTCTTAATAAAATAAAAAATTTTATAGTATAAAATACCTATAAAATTTTTTATTTTTTATTATATTTTTAATTAAATCTTAGAAAATATTACTAAAAAAGTAAAATTTAATTTCAAAATTAATTCATCATTAAAATTATTAACAACTAATTTTATCGTTTAGATTTATTGAAAGCAATACCCAATGCTTTTGGTGTTTTACTTCATTTTGATGTAAATACTAAAACTAATAAAGATGTTACAAAAGGCAATATATTCCATACATCAGAATTACTTGATATTCATTGAGGAATATTTGGTAAAAACGTAATTCTGGCACCTGTTGTTTCAACAATAGCAAATAAGGCAGCACCAATTGTAATCAATGGTACCCTTCATTGTCCAAAAATTAAAATAGCTAAAGCAATAAAACCATTTCCACTAACTGTCCCACGAAAAGTTTGACTAGCATACATTGGAAAAATACCACCAGCAATTCCTGCTAAAAAACCAGATAATAATACAGCAACATATCGTTGTTTAATAACATTAATTCCTGCAGCATCAACCGCATTGGGATTTTCACCAGTTGCAACATGATGTAATCCTCATTTAGTATATTTTAAAATAATAGCAATACTTACTAAAAATATAATTGCTAAAAATAAATATAAATTAAAAAATTCATTATTACCAATTTTTGGTAATTGATAAATATTTGTTAATGAAATAAAACCATTATTCCCTGGTAACTGAACAACAAAAACTGCAATTGCTGCTGCTAAAATATTAATTGCAACGCCAGAAATAATTTGATCAGATTTTAAAGTAACTGATGCAAAAGCATGGAAACAAGCAAATCCCATTCCCGCTAATCCACCTACTAATAAAGCAACAATTTGTGATCAATTACCTCAATTAACACCTATATTTTTCCCAAATGAAGAAAAAGCAAGAGCACCAATTGTCATCATTCCTTCAATACCAATATTAACAACACCAGCACGTTCTGAAATTAATCCAGATAATGCACCAAGTACTAAAACAACAAAAATTAAACTAGAATGTTCAAGAATTATTTTGAGTGCTTCCATTAACTTTTTCCTCCTGTTCTTTCAGTTTTTATTTTCATAATTTCTTGTTTTTCATTTTTAAATATATCAGTAAATTTATTAATAAAAGTTGTCTTTTCAATTTCCGCTTTTTTAGTAAATTGTTTAGTTAATATATTAATATTACTATTAATTGGGATAATTTGACTTTTTAATTGCTGTTTGTCAATTTTATAATTTTTAATTAACTCTTTAACATTATTTTTATAATTAGTTTGAAGTTGATGTTTTGCTAAAATTAATTGTTTTTTTATTTTTTTATCGTCAGTTTTAACTGTTTGATTTTTTAATGACTTTAATTCATCACTTAATTCTTGTTTCAATTTATTAATTTCTCGATAAAGATTTAATTTTAAGTCTTTTACTCTTGACTTATCTAATATTGCTTTTTGTTTTTTTAATAATGCTATTTCTCGAATTAAATCTTGCTTATAATTATAAACATTATTTTCATATTTCATTTTTTCATTAATATACATATTTAAACTTTCACCATAAATCGTTTTTATTTCTTGTTGAAAATTATTTCAATTACCAATTTTACCTTTTTTTCAAATTGCATTATATTGTTTATATATATAATGATTTAAAGCTTTATTTTCTTGGAAAAATTGTGCTCAATTAACACCAACTTTATCATTTTTATTATTAATAACTGCTTGTAACTGTAAGTTGATATCACTATTAACTTTATTAATTTCTTGCGAAAGATTTTGTTTTAAATTTTTAACTACTAACTTATCATCTCATAGTATTTTATTATATTTTCCTTTTAATTGTTCTTTATCAATTTTATATTTTTTAATTAATTCCTTAATTTCAATTTTATAAGTAATTTGAAGTTGACATTTTTTTAAAATTAATTGTTCTTTTATTTTTTTATCATTAGTTTTAACTAATTGATTTTTTAATGACTTTAATTGATCACTTAATTCTTGTTTCAATTTATTAATTTCTTGTGAAAGATTTTGTTTTAAATTTTTAACTTTTGACTCATAATCTGATAATGATTTATTATATTCTATCTTTAAGTGATTAATTTTATTATTTTTTTCTTTAATTAAATCTGATTTTAACTTATTATATTGTTTCTTTATTTTAAAATTTTCAATAAAATGATAGTACATCTTGGCAATAAAACTATTTGTAACTTTTCGTTTTTCTCCATCAAAGGCTATATTTAAATAACGAATTAAAAATTTAATTGGCTGTAAACGAGATAATAAAACTGCACAAGCAGCTGAATAAATAATAACACCAAAAATAATATCACCAGTTGCTGTTGGTAATGTTAATACTGAACCAATTGAACCACCACTCTTAATTAAACCTCAAAGAAAAGCAGAACCCACAACACCTACTGGATTAATTTGACCAACTAAGGCAACAGCTATACTATCAAAACCAATAGTTGGTAAATCATCAGTTAAAAAACTAATTGAAGGATTTTTGGCAATGTAATAAATAACAGCCATTACTCCTGCTAATGCTCCTGAAATAACAAATGATGTTATGCAATAATGTTTATGATTAATACCACTATAAACCGCAGCAAACGGATTTAAACCTACTGTTCGAATTTTATAACCTAAAGTTGTTTTTTTCAATAAGAATCAAACTGTTATTATTAAAATAATAGAAATTAATAATGGCAGTATACAATTATAACCATTAATACTCATACTCATACTATCATGAATACTTGCTGATGTTCCATGATCAGCATCATATAAATCTTTATTGATTTTAAATAGTCATTTTACTAAATATCAAATTGTTCAATTTAATAAAATAGAAGTAACAACCTCATGAACATTAAAAAAAATTTTTAACAACACTGTTACCAACGCCACCAATATTGCTGCTAATACTCCAGCAAAAAGCGCGCTAATTATAGCTAATGGCTGTGATAAGTCATAACGGACACCAATTGCGATAACAACAGCTCCTGCTGCTAACATTTGACCCGCAACTCCAATATTAAACATTCCTGAGCGGAAAGAAATAACTAGTGCTAATCCTGCTACAATATAAATTGCTCATCAAACTAAAGTATTATCTCAATTATTAGCTGGCCAACTTGTAAAAGCATATGTTAATAACAACTGAAAATAAGTAAAAGCATTTTGACCTGAACCAATTATAACAAAACAAGCAATAATTAATCCAAAAATAATGGCAAAAATTGAACCCTTAAATTTAGTAAGACTACTATTCATTTCTTTTGAACCAAGATATAAACGACTTCGTCGTTTTAAAAATCATATTTTTTGTTTAAACATTATCTTCATTTCCTTCCATTAACATTTTTTGTCCCGCCATCATTAATCCTAATTGTTCACGAGTAACATTTTTAGCACTAACATTACCAGTAATTTTACCAGCATGTAAAACAACAATTCGATCTGCTAATGACATAACTTCTGATAATTCATAAGAAATTAATAATACTGCATTACCTTCATTTTTTTCATCAAGAATACGACTATGAATATATTCAATAGCACCAATATCCAAGCCACGTGTTGGCTGAGCAACAACTAAAATTTTATGTTTTCTTGTTAATTCTCTACCAACAACCGCTTTTTGTTGATTACCACCTGACAAACCTCTAACTAAAGCAAAACCACTTTTACTACCACGAACATCATAATTATTAATAATATTTTGTGCATAAAATTGAATAGCTTTACTGCGAATCAAACCATGCTTAGAAAAAGGATATTCGCTAATATTTTGTAAAACCATATTATTAATAACATTATAATCTAAAACCAGTCCATATTTATGACGATCTTCAGGAATATGACTTAAACCACTTTTATATAAACTTTGAATTGAACTGTGTTTCATATTCTTATTACCAAAAAAAATATCACCTTTTTCTGGCTTAATTAAACCAGTAATTGCTGAAATTAATTCAGTTTGACCATTACCTTCAATACCAGCAATAGCCACAATTTCTCGTGACTTAACTTCTAAACTAAAATCAGAAAGACCCATTATTGATTTCCTATTACCAATTTTATGAACAAATAAATTATCAATTTTTAATAATACTGGCCCTAATACAACATTACCTTGATTTCTAATATCAACTAAATCTCTACCAACCATCAAAGTAGCAATTTCTTCTTTAGTTTTACTCTTAGATTCAAAAGTTTCAATAACTTTACCTAAACGAATTACTGTAACATTATCAGCAACTTGTTTAACCTCTTCTAATTTATGACTAATAAAAATAATAGTTTTACCATCACGTCTAAGTTCTTCAATAATTGTTAATAAACTAGTAATTTCTTGTGGTGTTAAAACAGCGGTTGGTTCATCAAGTACAATAATACTAGCACCACGATAAAGAACTTTTAAAATTTCAACACGTTGTTGCATACCAACACTAGCATTCTCAATTTTTAAATTAAGTTTAATGTCTAATTTATATTTTTTTGAAATTTCTAAAATTTTAGATTTAGCTTTTTTATAATTAATTCACTGTCATTTATGAACTGGTTCACTACCTAAAATAATATTTTGTAAAATAGTGAAGTTATCAACTAATTTAAAATGTTGATGTACCATTCCAATACCTAATTCACCTGCTCTAATTGGCCCTGATATTACTACTTCTTTACCATTAATTTTAATAATACCTTTTGTTGGTTGATATAGTCCAAATAAGATTGACATTAGTGTCGATTTACCTGCACCATTCTCGCCAACCAAAGCATGAATTTCTCCTTTTTTAATTTTAATAGAAATATTATTGTTAGCAATAATAGTATCTAAAAAAACTTTAGTAATACC
Organism: Spiroplasma ixodetis Y32; assembly: GCF_030316605.1. Lineage (GTDB taxonomy): Bacteria > Bacillota_I > Bacilli_A > Mycoplasmatales > VBWQ01 > Spiroplasma_E > Spiroplasma_E ixodetis. The sequence continues at coordinate 348,555 of NZ_CP127039.1, read as the reverse complement.
TTCCATTTCAACAGCATATTGTAAGTTCTGTTTTTCAATATTTACTTGCATTTTATCACCCCTCTTAATTATTTAAATGGATCATATTCTTTTTTAATACCATTAATTCAATAATGATCTTTTAAATTGAGTACTTTTTGTCATCTAGCAGAAATTTTATCTAATCAATTAGTAGTTTCTGTCATTAATGGTGTGTAAATATCTTTATCACCATCTTTAATTGCTTTATTTGGTGCTATTCCAGTAAAATTAGGCCCACCTCTGTATGGTGCATCATCAATAAATGTTTGATCGGCAGTTGGATCAGTTGGATGCTCTGGATTCTGATCAGTTTTACCAACTGATTTTCAGAGCATAAGTTTAATTGAACTAATTAAATCTTTTTCTGCAGAAGTAATAAACCTATCTGCAGATTGTGGATATTGAAGTTGTTGATCTGTATCAACACCAATAATTTTACCTTGACCAGATTTTTTTAATGATGATAAAGTATCTTCGGTTTGTGGTCCTGCTACTGGAAAAATAATATTAGTTTTTTGTCGAGCAAGATCATCATTAATTGCTTGTGAACCTTTTGAACCTTGAGTAAAATCACCACTAAATTGAGTACCTGAAGTTATAAATTTAATACTTGGTAATGGTTCTTTAAAATCTGAATTTAAAATTTTAACTCATGATATTAATTTTTCTTCATCTTCTTTATTTTTAAATTTATTATTAAAAAATTGTATGGCTCAATAATAACCATACATATAATTAGTAACTGCTGGAATATCAAGTCCACCATAGGTTGACATTTTTAAATTATCAAGTCCACCATATTGATTAGCATGAGCAGTTAACCATATTGCCCCTGCCAATCCGGCTAAAAAGCCTGATTGTTCTGCTTTGTAAAGTAAACCAGCCAATTGTTTATTAGATTTTGGTACTTCTTTATTTGGAGTATCACCATCAATAAAAATAAATTTCACTTTATGTTTTAAAATAGTATTTTGTGCTTTAACCAAAGCATTATGATGTAAAAATCCTGAAGCAATAATTACTTTACTGTCTATGAAAACGGCTTTATTATATGATGTTATTAAATCATCAGTATTAGTTAATTGGGGATTATCTCAAGAAACCTCAACTCTTTTATTTTTATATTGAGGATCAACATAATCACTATGTGTTCAATCATTAAACTCTTGTTTAAACTTGAGGGCAGCATTATATGATGATTCATTAAAAGAAGCATCATTAATAGTATGTCCATCAGTTACAACAGTTATTCGATAAATATTTGGATCATTAAACTGACTATTGCAAGCAATGATTGGTAATATCATTATTACTGACAATGATATTGCACTAAATACAGTAAAAATTTTACGCATACTATTATATTCCTCCTACAATTATATATAAATATTTATATAAAAAATATAAAAAAAGAAAGCAAAAACATTGCTTTCTTAATTCAATTATTCAAAATAAAATAAAACTGTGTATAAATAAATTTTGAAAATAAATGGGTGGGAATAACTTACTATTAAAAAATACAGTATATATGTATTTAATATTAATTATTTTCTTATTTTCACAATTAACTCTAAACACTAGTTTCTCCTTTTAATGGCATAACTACCATTATATAAGATAATAAAACTTATTCTTTAAAAATTCAAGAATAATTATAAATTTTTTAAAATATATAGTAAAGTTTTATTAAAACTGTGGTTTATACTTTTCAACACTTTCATCAACATAATTTTTTCAAGCATTTTCTCACTTATCACGAGTAGAATCATTAGCTAAATCAGCAACTAATTTATTATAAGCATCAGTTACTTTTTGTGCTAAACGTCAATAATCATTACTATCAATAATTAAGTTATTATAAATAGCACTAATAGAATCATTATTAGCAATTCCAAGATATTGCTGACCACCTAATGCTGGTTGTGGTATGCTGCCATCAAAGTATTGTTCACCATTAATAGGTTTAATACCATCCTCATTATAATCTAAATTAAAAGAATGTCATAATCAAGTATTAACTGACTTATGAATTCCTTTTAAAGCTGATGTAATAAAAATATCTTTAGCATAACTATATTGAACCCTTTGATCAACATCGACACCAATAATTTTTGCTTTGCTATTAGTAGTAGAGTTTTTAACAGCTGATACTAAATCAATTGTTTGTGCTCCTGCAACAGGCATTACAATATCATCTTTATATCCATCAATTAATTGTGAAGTTATCGCTTTTGATGATTTTGTACCGGATTCAAAACTACCTGTAAATTGTTTAGCAATTTTATCAAAATGAATATCAAATTTATTAGTTCATTTTTCAATTTTTTCCTTACCCTCTTTAATTCTAATGGCATTAGTCATTTCCAATAAATTATCATTGCTATTACGATATTTATTAAAATAATATACACCTCAATAATAACCCATCATATAACTAACAATAGTATCAGCTGGTAAACCACCAAAAGTTGACATTTTTAAACCATTATCATCATATGTTTCATGATTAGCAGCTAATCATATTGCTCCTGCTAATCCTGATAAAAACCCTGATTGTTCTGCTAAATAACTTAAACACGCTACATCAACTGGTTTTTCTAATTTAGCATCAACTAAAATAAAACGAACACCTAACTTTTTATATTGATTTTGAATAGCTGTTGTTAATGCACCAAGATGATTAAACCCAACAACAATAATTGTTTTAGCGCCAGCAAATTTTGCTAAATTATAATTATTTTGTAAAGTTGAAACGGTACTATCTCGTGAAATAATTCAACGCGTTTTCATTTTTTTATTTTTTCAAACTTCATTACCGGGTAAATTACTAATCATACTACGATTATCATTAAATGTTTTAGTAAACTCTTTTGAACCTTCTAATACTTGCTGATTAAAAGCTTTATCAAATAAATCAGCACCATCAGTAATTATTCAAATATCAGCAACACTAGGAATACTACATCCAATTAATCCTACTGATAAACTATTTATTAACAAAGTAATAATTAATAATTTTAAAAAATATTTCATAAATTTCTCCTATAAATAAAAAAATGTACTAAAGTAAAAATATTAATATTTATTTACAATTTTTTTATACTTTATTTTTACCATATTTTTCATCAAATAATATGGGCGGTTGTCAAATTTACGAAATAATTAATTATTATATTAGTAACTTATTTCCGAAATTACCATTTAAAAATGATGATAGACAAATTAAATTCTCTTTTACCCTTAAATTTATATTCGACGTATTTTAAAAAATATAGATTTTATAAGATAAAATAAAAATTATTCTCAAAGGAAAAAGACAAGAAATAATCTTGTCTTTTTTTGTAATTGTAAAATTTTAAAATTTTTAAGAACCCTCTTTAACACTATTATCAACACGTGTTAAGGAACTAAAAAAGTGAACTACAACACAGTTGTTAAAAATAGTAGCTAGCATGTGGACTTGCATGGATAAATAAAAAGTGGAGTGATACCTAATAAAATATACTAACCAGTAATGGTAATTCTTGGGGTGGGAGCGAATTGGAAACTAGTATATATAGACCTGCTTAGGGAACCTACTATATTAATTCTATTCTTTATTTAACCAACCTTGCCACTCCCCAGTGAGCAAGTGTTGGTTTTATTTTTTATTTTTTTTTGAAAATTTTTGGGCGAGAAAATAAATTTCAAACTTATAAAAAAAATTGAGCGGTGCCGGTTCAATTAAAATATTAATTTGCTTAACGCAAATTAAATAAACATTGAATCGAATGCCTCAATGTTTTTTTAAAATTTCACAATTTACTTTTGAGCCCAGAATTTCTGGAATGAATAATACTAATAGTAGTATTATTAATAATCTAAAAATCAAATTATATGTTCTTTATGCTAGAAGCAACAGAACATATTAGGAAAGGATTATTATGCAAATAGAATTTAAAAAAGAACAAATTGTTAAAAATAAACCACAATCTATTCTTATTGATTATGTTGAATATAAATTATCACTTCCAAAATGAATGATTAAAAATAATTCTTTTATTGTTGATAACAGTTACACATATTGAGTTTTTAATTTAGACAATGTTAAAAGAGAATTAAGTGGTAATGAATTAGTAAAACTATTAGAACCATATATTTCTGAGCAAAAAATAACTATTAATAAACCAACCGCTCCAAAAGAATATTATCTTAATGATATAAAACTTGAACCATTAACATTTTATGAACAGCATAATAGTTGATTTATGGGTAAAATTACAGATAACAAAACTAAAATTACTAATCCTTGTTTTAAATATAACATTAGGTGAGAAGAAAACAGAAAAGGTTTTAAAATAAATAATCCATATAAACATGATGATTTACCAATTAATTATATAGTTACTTCCTATAAGGAAAATTCAACTCATAATGAAAAAATATTTTTGTTGAACATGTAAACAAAATAAATTAGATTATTTATTTTTTAATACTAATGATATAAAAACAAGAAAATATTTTTTAAGAGATAAAAATAGTAAAGCAATATGTTATGACTGTATTTTAAATATTAGTTTAAGTAGGAGGTATAAATATGAATAAAGAAAAATTACTTGAACATTTAAAAAATATATATTATGGATATAAATTAACAAATTATTCAATTGATATTATTAAAATTTTAATTAATAAAATTGAAAATGGTGAATTTGATAATGACTAGATGTATTATATGTAAAAGTTTAACTGAAAATACTACTGGAATTTGTGATTATCCACACCATAATTCTTTTAATAAAGCAAAATTTATTACATATTTAGAAAATAAAATTGAAAATGATGGATATAGAAGTGCAAATCATGATGCAATATATTATTCATTAATTCAAAAAATCAATAATGGAGAATTTGATTAATAATGAAATATGAATTAATTATTGGCATTGACCCAGCAGGAATAGGTAATAATGGAATTGTTATATATTCAAATGAAACAAACAGGATTATTTATATGGAAACATTCAACACAACACATGTTTTTGAAAGTAAAAATTGTTTTAAAAAAATACTATCGATAATTAAAGAACAATTTTTTGATAAAAAAATATTAGTTATTATAGAAAATTTCTTTTTAAGTTCAAAACAATTATTAACTAATCCATTAGCAACACCTAAAATTATTGGTGCATTAATGGTATTAGTAGAAGATGTTATGAATTGAAATTTTCAAGAAAGCGAACCCAAAAATAAAAACAAAATAGAAAATTATAAAGGGCATAAGTTAGTTAAGTTTACTCCTATAATTTTTAATCTAGACAGTATGATTAGTTTAAATAATTAATAGTTAAGGAGTAAAGATGAAATATAAAGTTTATACAAGAAAAATTAAACTAGATGTTTTAAATGAATATGTAGTGATTAAAAAATTAAAAACCATTGATATTAAAACCAAATATCAATTATCAACCAGATCATTAATTTATAATTGAGTAAAAAAATATCAAAAAAATAATAAATTAATTACTATTCATACTTTTCAAACAAATCATCAAATAGATAAAGTGAATATCAAAGATAAAAATTTAAAACTTGAAAATAAAAAACTCAAAAAGTCACTACTAAAAGAAAAAATAAAAAATGAATTTTTAAGACAAAAACAATTCTGTGATAAAGAATTAAAAAACAATCAAAATATTTTAAATAGTAAATTATTGAAAAGTAAATGTTTTTTAATAGTTGATAAATATAGAAATAAAAATTATGGAATTAATGACATAATTAGTTTGTTACCTATCAGTAAAGTTGCATATTATAAATGAATAAAAAACGGTAAAAAGAAATATCAAACAAAAATTGATAATGAGTTATTAAAAGAATTAAATAAAATTGTTGTTATTAGCAACAAAGATAAAATAATTAAAATTACTAGTTTAGAAAAGGTAAGATTAGAATTAAAGAAAAACAACACCAATCTTAAATGCAGTAAAAACAGCATTATGAGGTTATTAGAAGATAATAATATCACAAACTATTAACCAAACCCAAAAAACAGCGTAGAGCGAAATCTAATGCCTTAAAATCAAATTTCCAAGATTTATTAAAACGTAATTTTACCAGTAATACTTATCTTGAAAAAGTTGGCATCGATGGTACTTGATTTAAAGAATTAATTATTAATAATAAAAAAACTAAATTATTATTAGAAATTGCTACAGATATGAATAGTAATGCTATAGTTGGTTGAAAAATTAATAAAAGTGAAAATGCAATAACCATTTTAAATGTTCTTAATCAAGTAACAAAGGCAAGTCGTAAAGAACATAAAATATTTGCAACATTTATCCAGTCTGATTTAGGTTCAGGTAATACTAGTAAAATAGTTACAAATAGTTTTAATAAAAGTAAAACTTTAATTCATTCAAAAAGTTTATCAGGATTTAAAGGCAACCAAGTAAGTGAATGTTTAAATCGATGAATCAAAAGAGATTTTAAAATTATGTTTGGTAACAAGTTTAATAGCATTAAACATTTCACAGAAGCATTAAGAAAATTTATTAACTGATGAAATAATGATAGAATGATTTTACGATTAAAAATGTCTCCAAACCAATTTGTACAGATTTGAAGACAAGAAAGTAAACTTATCTAACCAATGCCAGGAAATATAAAATTTACAAAACATGAACAAGATGCATATAAGCATATTCAATATTATTTAAGGAATTATAAAAATGAAAGAAAAAGCAAATTATGTCAAATTAACAGTAAAACTGAGTAACACTATTGAAGCAAATTATTATGAAAAAGGTGACAAAGAATTATATTATAGTGTTCGTGGTCAATGAAATGGATTAAACTATGTTACTTTAATTTTTAATAAACCAAAACTTTATAACCGATGTATTTTATTAAACAAAAATGATGAAATTATAGTAACTGGTGAAATCTTTAATAATTGAAATATGACTAAAAATCGTGCATTTTGTTCAATTAATGTTAAATGATTTAAAAAATGAAAAGAGTAAAAAATGATATTATGAAAATTTTTATTAATAGTACCAATATTAATAACAAATATAACACTAATAATATTTTTAATATTTATTATTAAAGATTTAAAAAAAGATTATAAAGTTTTAACAAAATTAAATGAAATATCAAAAGAAATTGAAAAAAAGGACAAATAAATATGAATAAAGAAAAAATTACTTGAATATTATAATGATAAATTAAAACGACATGAAAAAGATTTAGAAGACATAAGATTAAATGAACGTTTAATTGCAAATCTTTTAATGGATGCAAAATGTATGATTGAAAGAATTAATAGAGGTGAATTTGATAATGATTAAATTAAAGTTAAATTCTTTTGAGGAATGAATAGAAACAAACACTAAATTGTATTTTGATAAAAAAGAAGAAACATTTAAAAATAATGATAATAAAAATCAAAAAAAAATAATAAATGTGGTTATGGTAAAGTTTATGCCCATAAATGTAATAACTTATGTAAGCAAAAACAAAATAAAAGAGTTAGAAAAGAAAGGTTAAATTATGAATAAAGAAAAATTAATGAAAGAAATTTGTTATGAGAAATCACAAATTATATATTGTTATATGAAATTAAATCAAATAATTAGTCGATTAGATGAATTAATGATGAAAATAGAGGATGCTCAATTTGATAATGATTAAATTAAAAGATTTATTTGGTCAAGATAAAATAGAAATATTTTCACCAAATCCAAATGATTTAACAGATAGTAAAGATATAAAAGCATTGATTTTATGAAAATATCCTAATGTTATTGCCGAATATTTAATTGTTTCTCAACCACATGCTAATACTGCAATTTTAGTTGGAGATAACTTCAATTATCAAGGTTGAATAGAAGTATTTATTAAACAAAAAGTAGAAGGAGTAGAAGAAAATGCCAAATGACATAACTGTACAATCAAATAATTACACTTTATTAAAATTAATAAGAACTGGGGCAAGCCCATTATTTGGTATGATAGGAACTTCTGCATACTATATGGTCAACTTATTGGTAATCCAATATTAGGTAGTATAAATGCTTTATTATTTTCCAAAAAATTAGGAATTGATATATGAAATTTAAATCAAATGCCAAATTTAAAAAGTAAACTATTAAATTAAAGTAAAAAAATAGGATTAGGATTAGGAACAATTGGTTTAGCAAATTATAGTAAATTTACTGAAACAATCAATCCTATCACCCCAACTACAACAACTACAGAAACTCCACCATGACCAGCATTAACATTATCAGTAAATAACAATAATGTTAATGAACAATCTTTAATGGACTGTGGAATGGCAACACTTTTTAGGACTATTTTTTGGTAGACATTTGTGCTTGGTATTTGATGGGGGTTAAGTACTTTAGAGTGCTGTGAATTCTTATGTTGTTATATCAGTTGATGTAATCAAATAATTCTAATTTTAATTGGATTAATGATGTAAAATTTCTATCATTAATAAATTCTGTCTTAAAAGTTTTGAAAGTTGCTTCAGCAACAGCATTATCATAAGGACAGCCTTTTTTGCTTAAAGAACGATTAATATTGAATGCTAATAAAAGTTTATCAATCATTTTATTGTTAAATTCATTGTCGCGATCACTATGAAATATTTCAATATCTTTTAAACAGCGATTGTAAGGTAGTACAGACATTTTGGACTATTTTCCATCTAATAAAAGTTTATCAAAATAATCCATAGGAGTCATTAACCCTAATGATTTATGTGGTTTAGAATTGTTATAATATTCTTGAAAAGAATTAACTAATTTTTGAAATAAACTAAAATCACTATTTAAATATGGTTTTATTTCAAATAAATTACTTCAATTTCTATGAAATCTTTCAATCTTACCATTACTCTGTGGTGATCTAAACGGTGTAGTTTCATGAACTATACCTTTTTTATTACAAAAATTTGTAAATCAACGATTCCTTTGTGGTTTTCCACAAGATGTATTAACATATTGACTACCATTATCAGTTCTAATTCTTTTAATTTTAATTCCCAATTTTTCATAAAAATTTAAAGCATTTTTAGTAGCATTTACAATATCTCTGGTTTGTGCTTGTTCAGATTGATAACAATAAGTAATTCGAGTTTTTTCATCAATAAAATCAATAATATATCATCTTTACTTCCTGTTATATAATCTGATACTACTTTAATATCAGTCTGCAATAATCCAGTTTCTTTTACTTCATATCTCAAATGTTTTTTTTTAATAGTTTTTTGTCAATAAAAACCAAAACGTTTTAATCAACGATATATAGTTTTAACCGAAGGTTTTGGCAAAAAATTAAACCTAATATCATCAATATGTCTTATTAAATAACAAAATTGAAAAGCACCTATACCAAACTCTTCTTTATACTGAACAAAATAATTTATAAATTTTTCTGATAATTCCAAATTATACAAATATTTAATATTTTTAGGTTTTGTTGATTTAAATAATCGGACTTCTCTCCACAAGTACATGTGGGGAGAAGTCCGTTAAATATTTCATTTTAAACTACACCTCAACTAATAATATAAAGTTATAAAAACTTTTATTAGTCCAAAAAGTGTGTCTAATCTACACTTTTAAACAGCGATTTGATTGCATAAATGCTTGATTTACTAATGATGCATCTTTTTTAACTCCAAACACTATGTCCAATAATTTCACGGTTAAATAGGTCAATTAATAAGCAAATATAGTTTCATTTACCATTAACTTGAACATAAGTTAAATCACTAACAATAACTTCATTTTTAATTCTATTATTAAATTTTCTATTAACAAGATTGGTTATTTGACTATCATTAAACTTTATTATAATGATTTTTGAATGATAATTTAGTGTATTTTGATATTAAATTATGCTTATTCATAATTTCTTTAATTTTTCTGCGTGATAAATAAATTTCTTGGTTTGCTAGTATGACTTTTAATCTTCTTGTTCCATAAACTTCTTTATTTTCTTTAAAAGCACTAATAACAGCTTGTTCATAAATATTATTTTGATTTTTTTCTTTTTTCTTTAAATTAAAATAATATGTTGATTTAGAGAGTTTTAAAAAACGACACATTGTGCGAATTTTATATTTAGATTTATTTTTAACAATAATTTCTATTTTCTGCCTATTATTAGTGCTGCTTGCTTTAAAATATCATTTTCCATTCGTAACTGTTTTAATTCTTTATTTGCTTGAATTAATTGTTTTTCTAAATCAGAAAGATTATCTTTAGTTTTAAAACTACCTGAATTAGTAAATTGCTTAATTCATTTATAAGTAACTGCTCTTGTAACATTATACTCTTTAACAAGGCAAGATATTGATTTACCACTTTGATATAAAGCTACTATTTGCTTTTTAAATTCGTCGGTATATGAGTTAATATTGGTCATAATTATAATTCCTTTCTTTTCACTAATTTGTTCACTTTTCTACGTAATTAGTGTCCAATAAAGTGTAACCCATCCAAGGATTAATGGAAAGTTCTTATGAATTATTATGAAAGTTTGGAGAATGATTACAAGAAGTTTTTGATTCTGGATTAAGTACTATTCAATGATTAGGATGAATTATATTGATAGCTTGTCTAACAACTTATGGTATTCTTATATTTATTTTAGTTATGATAAATTCAAGAAAAACATTTGAACAAAGAATTGGTTATATTCTTGGTTTAGTAATTGGAGTTGGTTCAATTGTTGTTACATTATTACCATTAATTATTGTTAGTATTGCTAGTCTTGATAATGAAGTAATAACTTTAGTATTAGGATTATCATTTGTTTTTATTGGATTAAATGGTGGTTTAGTTGCTTGTGGATCATTATTTGGTTTAATTGTTGCAAAAAAATATTATAAATTTATGAGATTCAAAGAAAAAGTAGATATAATCTACTATTTGTTATTTATGTATTTACTTCTCATGGTAACTGTAAATTTGTTAATGTATAATGCATTAATTGTCGATGTATGCTAATAATTAAAACGTTAAATATTGTTACAATAAGTAAAATTCATCAATGATCGTTTAAAGTATTAAAATAATCAAGTTTGCTTTTAAAAACGGCAGTTTCAACTAACATAAATAATGCATTTAAAATGAAAAAAATTAATCAACCAAAACTAAATAGAATAATTAGATAACGATAAAATTTAGTTTGAAAAGTACTACCTTTGACTTTAATTTGATAAACTGTTTCATAAGTATAATTATTAATAGAAAAAGCAAACAAAATTAATAGAATTAAACTATTTATGCCAACTATTAATAAAATATTAATTATTTTTTCGCTAGTAGTATTTATTAAAATTGAACCTATTATTATAAATATAATTTGAACAATTAATCACAAAATGCTAACATAAAAAAAACTTTTTTTTGTTCAGTATTTAATTAATTCATTTTCCATTTTGTATCACCATATTAATTTTAGTATATTTTATGCAAATATAGAATAAAATTTATCTGTAGATTAGACACACTTTTTGGACTAATAAAAGTTTTTATAACTTTATATGGATGGGTTACACTTTATTGGACACTAATTACGTAGACAAGTGAACAAATTAGTGAAAAGAAAGGAATTATAATTATGACCAATATTAACTCATATACCGACGAATTTAAAAAGCAAATAGTAGCTTTATATCAAAGTGGTAAAGCAATATCTTGCCTTGTTAAAGAGTATAATGTTACAAGAGCAGTTACTTATAAATGAATTAAGCAATTTACTAATTCAGGTAGTTTTAAAACTAAAGATAATCTTTCTGATTTAGAAAAACAATTAATTCAAGCAAATAAAGAATTAAAACAGTTACGAATGGAAAATGATATTTTAAAGCAAGCAGCACTAATAATAGGCAGAAAATAGAAATTATTGTTAAAAATAAATCTAAATATAAAATTCGCACAATGTGTCGTTTTTTAAAACTCTCTAAATCAACATATTATTTTAATTTAAAGAAAAAAGAAAAAAATCAAAATAATATTTATGAACAAGCTGTTATTAGTGCTTTTAAAGAAAATAAAGAAGTTTATGGAACAAGAAGATTAAAAGTCATACTAGCAAACCAAGAAATTTATTTATCACGCAGAAAAATTAAAGAAATTATGAATAAGCATAATTTAATATCAAAATACACTAAATTATCATTCAAAAATCATTATAATAAAGTTAATGATAGTCAAATAACCAATCTTGTTAATAGAAAATTTAATAATAGAATTAAAAATGAAGTTATTGTTAGTGATTTAACTTATGTTCAAGTTAATGGTAAATGAAACTATATTTGCTTATTAATTGACCTATTTAACCGCGAAATTATTGGACATAGTGTTTGGAGTTAAAAAAGATGCATCATTAGTAAATCAAGCATTTATGCAATCAAATCGCTGTTTAAAAGATATTGAAATATTTCATAGTGATTGCGGCAATGAATTTAACAATAAAATGATTGATAAACTTTTATTAGCATTCAATATTAATCATTCTTTAAGCAAAAAAGACTGTCCTTATGATAATGCTGTTGCTGAACCAACTTTCAAAACTTTTAAGACAGAATTTTGTATGGGTTACACTTTATTGGACACTAATTACGTAGACAAGTGAACAAATTAGTTAAAAGAAAGGAATTATAATTATGACCAATATTAACTCATATACCGACGAATTTAAAAAGCAAATAGTAGCTTTATATCAAAGTGGTAAATCAATATCTTGCCTTGTTAAAGAGTATAATGTTACAAGATCAGTTACTTATAAATGAATTAAGCAATTTACTAATTCAGGTAGTTTTAAAACTAAAGATAATCTTTCTGATTTAGAAAAACAATTAATTCAAGCAAATAAAGAATTAAAACAGTTACGAATGGTAAATGATATTTTAAAGCAAGCAGCACTAATAATAGGCAGAAAATAGAAATTATTGTTAAAAATAAATCTAAATATAAAATTCGCACAATGTGTCGTTTTTTAAAACTCTCTAAATCAACATATTATTTTAATTTAAAGAAAAAAGAAAAAAATCAAAATAATATTTATGAACAAGCTGTTATTAGTGCTTTTAAAGAAAATAAAGAAGTTTATGGAACAAGAAGATTAAAAGTCATACTAGCAAACCAAGAAATTTATTTATCACGCAGAAAAATTAAAGAAATTATGAATAAGCATAATTTAATATCAAAATACACTAAATTATCATTCAAAAATCATTATAATAAAGTTTAATGATAGTCAAATAACCAATCTTGTTAATAGAAACTTTAATAATAGAATTAAAAATAAAGTTATTGTTAGTGATTTAACTTATGTTCAAGTTAATGGTAAATGAAACTATATTTGCTTATTAATTGACCTATTTAACCGCGAAATTATTGGACATAGTGTTGGAATTAAAAAAGATGCATCATTAGTAAATCAAGCATTTATGCAATCAAATCGCTGTTTAAAAGATATTGAAATATTTCATAGTGATCGCGGCAATGAATTTAACAATAAAATGATTGATAAACTTTTATTAGCATTCAATATTAATCGTTCTTTAAGCAAAAAAGGCTGTCCTTATGATAATGCTATTGCTGAAGCAACTTTCAAAACTTTTAAGACAGAATTTATTAATGATAGAAATTTTACATCATTAATCCAATTAAAATTAGAATTATTTGATTACATCAACTGATATAACAACATAAGAATTCACAGCACTCTAAACTACTTAACCCCCATCAAATACCAAGCACAAATGTCTACCAAAAAATAGTCCTAAAAAGTGTTGCCATTCCAATAACTATAAACTAAATATTATTTTTAACCTATTTACTTTATTTTTAAAGTAAATAGGTTTTTTTTAAAAAGGAGTAAAAAATGAATAAAGAAATTGAACAAGAAATAAAAAACTTAATGTTTAAAAAAATAAAAAAATTAAGAACATATGCTATTAATTATCATAATTACAAAAAGAAAATACAATTTAATGATATAGATATTCAAAATATAAATAATAGTATTGAAGATAAAAGTAAAAAAAGTAATATAAACAGTATTATGAAAGAACATAATTATGCAAAAACATTACTTATTTTATAAAAAATAAATTTAATTAGAAAAAGTTTTAATATCAAAAATAGTAAGAACATATGTTCTTACTATTTTTGCAAACTTTGGTTTTGATAATTTTTTCAATAATTTAAAATTACATCATCATTAAATAAATTAATTTCATTTTTCTTAATTCCTTTTTTTAATTTATTTATATTTTGTCATAATATATTTTGTAAAGGTATTGGATACTTTCATATTCGACGATTAGTTTTAAATTCTTTCAAATCTAACAGTTTATAAGAACGATTAGGAAATACTTTAACATCTAAATCATAATCAATGTATTTAACTGTTTGCGAATCTAAAATAAAGGGACTGGCAATATTACAATAATAATGAACACCATCATTACGAATCATACAAATAATATTGTATCAATCATTTTTAAAAAATAACCAAATTGCTGGATCAACGGTTGTTCATTTACGACCATTAATTTCAGTAATTGTTACATTCTCATTTACTAAAACTAAATATTTTTCAGTATCTTCTAAAACAATTGAATTATTTCAACTACGATATAAATCGCCATTATGCTTATATGCATGAATTGAAAGTATTTGCCCTTCTTTAAGGTACATATACATTTAAACCTCAACTTTCTGCAAATCATAAAACATAATAATTATACCATTATTTATTTAGTAAATAAAAAGCGAAAAATAAATTTATAATAATATTTATTTAAAAAAGAAAAAAATCCAAAAAGGAGTAGTAAAAAAAAATAATTTTATTAAATGGGGCGACTGACGGGATTCGAACCCGCGAATGTCAGTTCCACAAACTGATGCGCTAGACCGCTACGCCACAGTCGCCATATTAGTTTCTATAAGTAAAACCGTTAAATATTATACAATAAATTTATGATTTTTTAATATTTTTTTTCATAAAACTACAAAAATAATCATCTAATTTTCGTATATAACAGTAACAATAATAAAAAACAATGCTACTATTAACAATTAGAACACAATTTAAAATTAATAATTATGGTTAATTATTAATTTAAATACTCTTAAAATAAAGTTTTATGCCCTTAATAAAAAGCATAAAAATGTAATAGATAATATCTTATGGCTTTTCTCCCTTTATGTACTATTTTTAAATTTTATCACATAAATGTTGAGAAAAGCCTATCTACGGACTTCTCCCCACATTTTTAAATGAAACATAGCATTACAGTTTCAAAAGTAGGTATCTTGTTGAATTTATATGCAGCTTCTTTGGCATATAAATGAACATGATGTTTTGCAACTTTGATATGTGTTTTAAATGTTCTTCGTATATGTTTTCATACTGATTCAATTTGATTGGTATTTACGCCAATTTTTGAAACATAACCATCTTGATGGTTAACTGTTTTGTGATTAGGGAAAAGTGATTTGAAATCACGATATCCTTTTCAAGAATCAGTATGTACATCACACTTTGAAGAAATATGGTTTCTTGCAAACTGCAAAATATTTTTACTTTTTGCGTTTTTGATTACTTTCACAATTAAATTATTGGTTGTTTTTTCATAAATCCCAACAATTAATGTTTTATTTATCAAAGATCTTCCTTGTTTTTTAAAAACCATATGTGAAAGATACATTTCATCCATTTGCACTATGCCTCAACAATAAATTGATGTTCTTGTTTGGCAATACGATTTCTGATTTCATGACCCATTCTTCAAGCAGTTTTCAAAGTCACACCCAATTCTTTTGCAACATCAGTTGATGTAATTCCATGTTTGGTGTTTATTCATCTAAAGATGAGATAAAATCAAAATCTCAAAGGTGTTTGTGACTTGTAAAAAATGGTGCCATGAAGAATACTAAATGTTTGATGACATTTCAAACATCTTATTCTTCTTAAATTAGAAGTATTCAAACTTGTTCAAGAACACATGATACATTTGTTTTTCTTCAAACTTGCTATATATTTTAAACAATCCTGTTCTGTTTGAAAAGCATTGTTGAACTCATTCAATTTCATTGTTTCCTCCACAAGTACATGTGGGGAGAAGTCCGTATCTTATTAAATCAATTTATTAATCAAACTTTATTGACAATAATAACTTACAAATATTTTAGATACTAATACTTATGATTAAAAATTTAGCAATATACTCATTCCTTTCTCAATTAATTTTAATTAAGAGCACCAAAAACAAAACAAAATAATAGTTTTATGTAAGGTAGTACAGACATTTTGGACTATTTTCCATCTAATAAAAGTGGCATAAGTTAGTTAAGTTTACTCCTATAATTTTTAATCTAGACAGTATGATTAGTTTAAATAATTAATAGTTAAGGAGTAAAGATGAAATATAAAGTTTATACAAGAAAAATTAAACTAGATGTTTTAAATGAATATGTAGTGATTAAAAAATTAAAAACCATTGATATTAAAACCAAATATCAATTATCAACCAGATCATTAATTTATAATTGAGTAAAAAAATATCAAAAAAATAATAAATTAATTACTATTCATACTTTTCAAACAAATCATCAAATAGATAAAGTGAATATCAAAGATAAAAATTTAAAACTTGAAAATAAAAAACTCAAAAAGTCACTACTAAAAGAAAAAATAAAAAATGAATTTTTAAGACAAAAACAATTCTGTGATAAAGAATTAAAAAACAATCAAAATATTTTAAATAGTAAATTATTGAAAAGTAAATGTTTTTTAATAGTTGATAAATATAGAAATAAAAATTATGGAATTAATGACATAATTAGTTTGTTACCTATCAGTAAAGTTGCATATTATAAATGAATAAAAAACGGTAAAAAGAAATATCAAACAAAAATTGATAATGAGTTATTAAAAGAATTAAATAAAATTGTTGTTATTAGCAACAAAGATAAAATAATTAAAATTACTAGTTTAGAAAAGGTAAGATTAGAATTAAAGAAAAACAACACCAATCTTAAATGCAGTAAAAACAGCATTATGAGGTTATTAGAAGATAATAATATCAAACTATTAACCAAACCCAAAAAACAGCGTAGAGCGAAATCTAATGCCTTAAAATCAAATTTCCAAGATTTATTAAAACGTAATTTTACCAGTAATACTTATCTTGAAAAAGTTGGCATCGATGGTACTTGATTTAAAGAATTAATTATTAATAATAAAAAAACTAAATTATTATTAGAAATTGCTACAGATATGAATAGTAATGCTATAGTTGGTTGAAAAATTAATAAAAGTGAAAATGCAATAACCATTTTAAATGTTCTTAATCAAGTAACAAAGGCAAGTCGTAAAGAACATAAAATATTTGCAACATTTATCCAGTTTGATTTAGGTTCAGGTAATACTAGTAAAATAGTTACAAATAGTTTTAATAAAAGTAAAACTTTAATTCATTCAAAAAGTTTATCAGGATTTAAAGGCAACCAAGTAAGTGAATGTTTAAATCGATGAATCAAAAGAGATTTTAAAATTATGTTTGGTAACAAGTTTAATAGCATTAAACATTTCACTGAAGCATTAAGAAAATTTATTAACTGATGAAATAATGATAGAATGATTTTACGATTAAAAATGTCTCCAAACCAATTTGTACAGATTTGAAGACAAGAAAGTAAACTTATCTAACCAATGCCAGTTTATCAAAATAATCCATAAGAGTCATTAACCCTAATGATTTATGTGGTTTAGAATTGTTATAATATTCTTGAAAAGAATTAACTAATTTTTGAAATAAACTAAAATCACTATTTAAATATGGTTTTATTTCAAATAAATTACTTCAATTTCTATGAAATCTTTCAATCTTACCATTACTCTGTGGCTATCTAAACGGTGTAGTTTCATGAACTATACCTTTTTTATTACAAAAATTTGTAAATCAACGATTCCTTTGTGGTTTTCCACAAGATGTATTAACATATTGACTACCATTATCAGTTCTAATTCTTTTAATTTTAATTCCCAATTTTTCATAAAAATTTAAAGCATTTTTAGTAGCATTTACAATATCTCTGGTTTGTGCTTGTTCAGATGGATAACAATAAGTAATTCGAGTTTTTTCATCAATAAAATCAATAATATATCATCTTTTACTTCCTGTTATATAATCTGATACTACTTTAATATCAGTCTGCAATAATCCAGTTTCTTTTACTTCATATCTCAAATGTTTTTTCTTAATAGTTTTTTGTGAATAAAAACCAAAACGTTTTAATCAACGATATATAGTTTTTGGCAAAAAATTAAACCTAATATCATCAATATGTCTTATTAAATAACAAAATTGAAAAGCACCTATACCAAACTCTTCTTTATACTGAACAAAATAATTTATAAATTTTTCTGATAATTCCAAATTATACAAATATTTAATATTTTTAGGTTTTGTTGATTTAAATAATAATTCTTCAAAAGGTTTATTTTTGTAGAAAATATCATAAAAACGTTTAGCTCAATAATAAAAAGTTTGCTTTGGCATATGTAATTGAGAAATTATTTCTTTACAAGAATTTTTATTTTTAAAAATAAAACAAAATTTTCTAAATTTACCATAATAAATATTAACTTTATTAATATTTTTATCATTTTTATACTTTTCTACAAACTTGTTAAATTTATAATCAAATTTAGTAAAATCAGCACTATTAATTAAATATTTCATTTTAAACTACACCTCAACTAATAATATAAAGTTATAAAAACTTTTATTAGTCCAAAAAGTGTGTCTAATCTACACAAAATAATAGTTTTAAAAATTGAAAAAACATTTAAAATTGGTATAATTTATATAATTTTAATTTATATATCTATATATCTTATTAATCTTATTATTAAAACTTTGAAAAAGTTATAATATACATTTTTATGTATCAAAAAATATTATTTTTAATAAATAGCAAAAAATATATAATAAAAGTTTAAGTAAAATTAATTTTAATTATATTTAGGGGAAAAAGCATGAATAATAGTTTAAGTATAGTTACTAATACTTCTTCTTCATTTCAAACCAATGAAGAAATATTTAATAAACAATCTAAAAAAAGAAAATGACAAGAATATGAACAAAAACCTGAAGTAAAAGCAAAAAAGAAAAAATATGATCAAATGTGATACCAAAAAAATAAACAAAGAAAGAAAAAATATGATCAAAAACCTGAAATAAAAGCAAAAAAGAAAAAATATAATCAAAGATCCGAAATAAAAGTAAGAAAGAAAAAATATGACCAAAAAAGATATAAACTTATTAAAGAAAAACAAAGAGAATTGCAATCTGATCATGTTTCTAGTTCAAAACAAATTTTTGATTTAAGTAATTTTAATAGTGATAATCTGTATGATGAACAAGTTATAAAAAATGCATTAAATAATTTAGAATTAGAACAATTAAATTTATTAGATAAATCTATTGAACAATTGTTAGTTAGTGAAAAAATAGCAAAACAAAATGTTGAATGAAATAACAGTATTGTAGTTACAAGTAACTTAGATAGTGATTTTTATGATTATAATTTATCAACCGCACTTACTCCTTAATTAATTTTAATTGTTAATAATATTTTTTAAGTTTAAAGTAAAAATTTCTAGTTAAAAAGTAGGAAAAGTTTAAATTAAATTATATTTAGGGGGAAAAACATGAATAATGAAAATATAATTACTAATGCAACTTCTTCATTGCAAACTAATCAAATAGTTAATAAACAAACTAAAAAAGAAAAAAAGAAAAAATATAATCAAACATGATATCAAAAAAATAAAGAAAAAATAAAAATGATAAATATTATGAAACTTGTTGCAAAATTTTTTATTTTAACTAAATATTAATAAATATTTAAAATTAGTAAACCTAATTCATATACGTTTATTATTGTGAATAATAATCATCAATAAATGGAATTCTTCAAAATATTTCTGGATGATAAGTATAAGATATAAGAAATGCTAATAATCCTACACCAATAATAAAGAAAAATATATCTTTAAAATCAATATGGTATTGACGAAAACGTGTTCTTTTACCTTGTGGATCATAACCCCTTGAATCCATAGCGTATGCTAAATCTTCTGCTTTTTGAAATGAAGAAACTAATAAGGGAATAATTAATGATACTAATGATTTAACTTTTTCTTTAAAATGACCATTTTTTAAATCTACACCACGTGATGCTTGCGCTTTTAAAATTCTGCTCGCTTCATCTAATAATGTAGGAATTGAACGAAGAGCAATAGAAATAATCATTGAAATAATATGTACTGGAAATTTAATTAATTTTAGTGGTAACATTAAATCTTCTAATGCTAATGTTAAATCTAATGGTTGAGTTGTGGTTGTTAAAATTGTTGTAATTAAAATCATTAAATAAATTCTAAGAGCAATATAAATACTAACAAATATAGCTTTATACGATACTTTAATACCATGCCAACGTCAAATCATTCCTACATTAGGGCCATCAGTTAAAAAACAGTTAATTATAAATAAAATAAATGCCATAAATAAAATGGGGCGCATTAATTTTAATAACATCATAAAAGGTAATTTTGCACAAAAGAAAATTATTATAACAGTAAAACCAATAAGAGCGTAACCTTCAAAACCAGTATGAAAAAAAAGTGAAGCAATTAAACAAATTAAAACTAGTAATTTAATTCTTGGATCTACACGATGAATGATTGAATTTAAAGGTAAATAACGACCAAAACTAACTTTCATTATTTATTACTCCTTACTTTTTATTGCTATTTTTTTTTGGATAATATTTTTGATAACTGGTCAATTAATTCTGAATCACTTCTAGCAGTAATTTTTGATGTATTAAATCCTGCTGCTTCTAATTTATATAAAAAACTATAAATTTTTGGTGGCTCAATTCCGGTTTCGGTAATTAATTTTTTATCTCTAAAAATAGTAATTGGATCTGCTTTTTTATAAATCTGTGTATTATGTAATACAATAACTTCATCAGCAACCATTAGTACATGATTCATATTATGAGTTACTAAAATAATAGTTTTATTTTCTTTATGATTTAAATCATAAAATAAATTAATTAATTCTTTTTCGCCATCAGGATCAAGTCCTGCTGTTGGTTCATCTAAAATTAAAGTATGACCTTGTAATGCCAAAATACCAGCAATAGCAACTCTTCGTTTTTGACCACCAGACAAATCAAATGGACTTCTTGATAAGTATGTTTCGTCTAATCCAACCAAATTAATATATTTTTTTGCTAACTCTCGTGCTTTATCTTTTTTCTCACCAAAATTAACTGGTCCAAACATAATATCTCGTTCAATAGTTTCTTCAAATAACTGATATTCGGGAAATTGAAAAACTAAGCCAATTTGTTTACGTATTTTTTTAATATCACGAATTTTTTTTTGATTAGCCTTAATAATAAAATCATTAATAGCAACTGAACCTGCCATTGGAACTAATAAACCATTAATATGTTGAATCATAGTTGATTTACCACTACCAGTTTCACCAATAATAGCAACTATTTTTTGTTCAACAATTTCAATAGTAATATCTTTTAATGCTTGATATTGATAAGGGGTTTTTGGAGAATAAGTATAACTTACTTCTTTGAATTTAATTGACATAAGCTAGAAATCAGCTCCTCTTCACTTAATGTTTCATTAATATTAATTCCCTTATTTTTTAAACCTAGCGATACTTTTAAAACAAAAGGAATATCTAAATGAATACTTTGTAAAAACTCTCATTCTTTTAATATTTCAGATGGAGTTCCATAACGAACTAATTTACCTTTATTCATAACAATAATTTTATCGGCATTAATAATTTCATCCATATCATGAGTAATAGAAATAATAGTTTTATTGCGTTGTTCTTGTAATTTTAACATAATTTCTTTAACTTCTCGTTTACCTTTTGGATCAAGCATACTAGTTGCCTCATCAAAAATAATAATATCAGGTTCTAAAGCTAAAACTGAAGCAATAGCTACACGTTGTTTTTGACCACCAGATAATCATAGTGGTTCATGATCTAAATATTTTTCCATACCCACTGCCCTAGAAACTCTGTCAATAATTGCTGGCATATCACTGGGTTCAACTAAATGATTTTCCAAGCCAAAAGCAATATCATCACGAACAGTTGAACCTATAAATTGATTATCAGGATTTTGAAAAACAATACCTAAGTGACGACGTAATTGTTTAATGTTTTTATTAGTAATTGTTTCACCAAATAATTGAATTGTACCTTTTTGTTTGTGTAAAACACCAATAATAATTTTTGAAAGTGTTGACTTACCACTACCATTATGACCAATTATAGTAATATATTCACCATGATTAATATCAAAACTAACATTATCAACAGCGTTATTGTATTCTGGTTTATAACGAAATTCAACATTTTTTAAACTTAATGAAATTTTAGATTTACTCATATTACTTCTAACTCCATTTTAAATATTATGCTAGTAAAATTATAACAGTAATTTTATATATATCAATTTATAATTTATAAAAATTATAAAAAAAGAAAAAAATGAACAATATCTGTTCAAAATTGAAGTTAAATTATTGTTCATTTTCTAATAAAATTTAGTTTATAAATTAAAGTTATATAAATTTCTATTCTATAAAATTAATGTAAAGAAATATCCAGATTTTTAGAATTTTCTTTTAATAAAGAATCATTTTTTGTTACTTCTTCTGTTGATTTCAATAATTTGTCACTTCAACTTTTAGATGAGCTGGGTACTGCTAATGAAGTTGAAGGTTGCGGATCATTATTTGAAACATTATTTTTTGATAATTTTTCTAGTTCTTTTTTAATATCTTTTAATTCTCGTTTTTTTTCTATTTTTCTTGTTATTTTGTCATGATTATTATAACAACAACAGCTCATAAGTAATCAAAATTTATTTCAAAAATCTTTTAATTTTTCAGCTTCTAATTTCCTAATTTCCGCTTCTAAAGATTTTTCTTTTCTTTGATAATATCCTAATATAAGTTTTTGTTTACTACCTCTATAAAGTTTAGTAAATGGTTTATATATACGTTTAAATCATGGTTTTGCATTTTGCTGAACAGAAGTAGCGTTTTCTTCTGGTAAAATTACTATTGATTCTTCTAATGAATTATTTTTTATTCGTTTTAAGACATCTTTTTTTGTTGTAATTTCTTTGGCAATTTTTATAGAAGATTTTTCAAGTCTACATATTGTCAAAAGTAAACTTAAAATTTTTGAATTAATATTTGCATCATCTATAACCACTATATTTAGTTTATACTGTAATTCATATATGGATGGGTTACACTTTATTGGACACTAATTACGTAGACAAGTGAACAAATTAGTGAAAAGAAAGGAATTATAATTATGACCAATATTAACTCATATACCGACGAATTTAAAAAGCAAATAGTAGCTTTATATCAAAGTGGTAAATCAATATCTTGCCTTGTTAAAGAGAATATAATGTTACAAGAGTAGTTACTTATAAATGAATTAAGCAATTTACTAATTCAGGTAGTTTTAAAACTAAAGATAATCTTTCTGATTTAGAAAAACAATTAATTCAAGCAAATAAAGAATTAAAACAGTTACGAATGGAAAATGATATTTTAAAGCAAGCAGCACTAATAATAGGCAGAAAATAGAAATTATTGTTAAAAATAAATCTAAATATAAAATTCGCACAATGTGTCGTTTTTTAAAACTCTCTAAATCAACATATTATTTTAATTTAAAGAAAAAAGAAAAAAATCAAAATAATATTTATGAACAAGCTGTTATTAGTGCTTTTAAAGAAAATAAAGAAGTTTATGGAACAAGAAGATTAAAAGTCATACTAGCAAACCAAGAAATTTATTTATCACGCAGAAAAATCAAAGAAATTATGAATAAGCATAATTTAATATCAAAATACACTAAATTATCATTCAAAAATCATCATAATAAAGTTAATGATAGTCAAATAACCAATCTTGTTAATAGAAACTTTAATAATAGAATTAAAAATGAAGTTATTGTTAGTGATTTAACTTATGTTCAAGTTAATGGTAAATGAAACTATATTTGCTTATTAATTGACCTATTTAACCGCGAAATTATTGGACATAGTGTTGGAGTTAAAAAAGATGCATCATTAGTAAATCAAGCATTTATGAAATCAAATCGCTGTTTAAAAGATATTGAAATATTTCATAGTGATCGCGGCAATAAATTTAACAATAAAATGATTGATAAACTTTTATTATCATTCAATATTAATCGTTCTTTAAGCAAAAAAGGCTGTCCTTATGATAATGCTGTTGCTGAAGCAACTTTCAAAACTTTTAAGACAGAATTTATTAATGATAGAAATTTTACATCATTAATCCAATTAAAATTAGAATTATTTGATTACATCAACTGATATAACAACATAAGAATTCACAGCACTCTAAACTACTTAACCCCCACAAATACCAAGCACAAATGTCTACCAAAAAATAGTCCTAAAAAGTGTTGCCATTCCAAAACATTCTATGAGATTAATAGTAACATATACAGATAATATTAATCATAAATTACAAAACAAAAGAGTAAATGCTATTATAAGAAAAACAAGAACAACAATTGGAGTTAAAAAGACTGCTGAATTTGTTAAAGAACATTGTCAAAAATTCTATGAAAATATTGAACAAGCAAAAATCATTATTTGTGGAGATAGTGCAGGATGAATTAAAGATTTGGCAGATTATTTAGGTGTAGAATTTGTTTTAGATAAATTTCATTGAATTAGAACATTATATCTTGGAATAATGGCTGGAAATAAAGGAAAGTATTTAGAAGAATATAATTATTGTAAAAATTTAATTAATAATGGTCAATATGAACAATTAATTAACTACTTATATAAAGAATTAGATAATCATAAAAAATTAAAAAAAATATTTTAAAAATAATAAACAAGGTATTGTTAATCAAGGAACAGTTTGAAATAAAGGTTGTTTTACAGAAACAAATATTTGACACGTTTTAAAAAAAATGCTTGGTAATAGAACATATAATATTTTGATTTACATTAAAATGGTCATTTTTAAATGTAATAAGATAAATTTAGAAACATAATTTTAATGAATATAATAATTACTTATTATTTCACAATTTGCAATAGCATCTCAAAAATTATTATTTTTTATTTTTCTTTTTAAACCAATAATTAAAAATGTTAATGACAAAATTATAGATACAAAAATTGGAACTATAATTGTAGAAAAGATAACTGCAATTTTCAATTGTAATAAAGAATAATTATAATAATTATGAATAATATATTCACTTCCAAAATTATTAAAAGAAATATTATTATTGGTTAATATGTAATATCAACTATATTTACTTCATAAAGTAAAACCATTATATTCATATATTAAAGGTTTTGTATTTTTAAATAAATGATTATTTTTAACAGTTACTACTTCTTTTCCATGAAATAAACCTAGTAATAATAGTCCAGTAATTATAATTAAAATAGTTAAAATAAATAATAATACAGTTATTAACTGTAATTTTTTAAGTTTCATTTTTAAAATCTCCTTAACATTATTTCATAAGTTTAGTATTTAATAAACTTAATTATAAGTATTTTAGTTGCATTTAATTTAAAAAAAATATATTATTTAAATACAATTTCATAAAAATCCAAATCATTTCTTGTCTAAAAAATAATAAGACTATAAGATTTAACTTATTCCGGATTTTTTACAATCTCCCACATACATCTATTTCAGAAATAATAGCTTGATTTTCTTCATTAATAACATACTCTTTTGGTTTTAAACTTTGACCATCATTTAAATTTTTATAACTTCCTCATTGTCCAATAAAGATGCTAAGTAAAGATTCATCATTTTCTAATAATTTTATTGTTATTTTTGATCCTTTAACTACAAAAATTCCTGTTGGAGTAAATTTAGAATGATTAAGTACTCTTTGTTCCTTAGTAAGATTTTCTTCAACAATACCTTGTGCATTAGCAACCATCATTTTTTTTCATATTTTTTCTCCTTTATTTGAGATAAATATTTAAAAATTACTATATCTAGTAATTTTCTTTACAAAAATAATTTTAATGATTGACTAATATTTTTTTGATAATTATTGTTTTATATACAAATAATCCAAATACTATCCCGATCAAATATATAAGTTTTACTTTTTATTAAAGAAACTAAAAACTCCTTACAAAAATAAGGAGTAATAATATATAAATTGTTATAAAATAAAACTTATATATGTAATATAACATTGAAATAATAAAAATACCATAAAAAATATTTATCAATAATTGTATTAAAAAATACAATTTTATTTAAAATTGTCAACATATAAAAAAGAGAAAACATAAAAATGCTTTACTCTTTCCAAAAATTTTCTTGCTTTAATATTTTTAATTAAACAAAAGTAATTAATACCATTGGTGCATTATCACCAGTTCTATTATCTACTTTAATTAACTTTGTATATCCACCTTTACGGTCTTTATATCTTTCAGCAATATTGCCAAATAATGTTGGAATAACACCATCCTTTGGATGATCTTTAGTTGTAATTTTACGCAATTTAGCAATTGCCATTCTTCTTGAATGCAAATCACCACGTTTAGCTAACGTTACTAAAGGTTCAATAAATGTTTGTAATCTTTTTGCTCTTTTTTCTAACAAAACTAATTTCCCATGAACAATTAATTCACTTGCTAAATTACGGATTTCAGCATCTACTTTAGCACTATTTCTTCCGATATCGTTAA
Source organism: Spiroplasma ixodetis Y32 (assembly GCF_030316605.1). Lineage (GTDB taxonomy): Bacteria > Bacillota_I > Bacilli_A > Mycoplasmatales > VBWQ01 > Spiroplasma_E > Spiroplasma_E ixodetis. The sequence goes on along the minus strand of NZ_CP127039.1, from coordinate 321,655 downwards.
TATATGACATTTTTTCTTACCCTCCTTCTTAGTTTTTAATAGAAAACTCTAAATTATGTTTTGATACACAATCTTCAATTTCTTTAATTGATTTTGAACCTAAATGTTTAATTTGTTTAATTTCATCTAAACTTTTACTTACAATATCACCCAAAGTTTTATAACCATCACGTTTTAAACAATTGTATGAACGAACAGTTAAATTCAATTCTTCTAAAGTTTTGTTTAAATCATTATTTTCTTGCTCATTAGTAATTGAAATAAATTCAAAGTTTTTAACATTATCATCTAAATTAACAAAAAATTCAATATGACTCATTAAAATTTTAGCTGCCATTGCAATAGCTGATGCTGCTTTAACTGAACCATTAGTTTGTACACCAAGAATTAATTTTTCATATTCAATACCTTTTAATGTTTTAGTTACAGGTTCAATTTTATAATCAACTTTTTCAACGGGTGAAAAGTTTGAATCAATAGCAATAATGCCTGAACTATTAGCAATTTCTTTTTTATTTTCCTCAAATGAAGAATAACCACGAGATTTCTTTACCATTAATTCCATTTCAAAAAGAACATTTCTTGAAGTTGTTCGAGCAATAATTAATTCTGGATTAACTACTCTAACATCAGTTGGACAAATAATATCTCCGGCAGTAATATCTTGTTCACCAGTAATACTAATTTTTAAATTAGCAATTTTTTCGTCCTTTTGAATATCACCATCAAAAGCTAAAACTAAGTCCTTAACATTTAAAATTATTTCAGAAACATTTTCAATTACACCTTTAACTGCAGTAAATTCATGAGATACACCACTTATTCTAATTGCATATACAGAAATACCTGGTACTGAAGATAATAATGTTCTTCTTAAGGCATTAGCTAAAGTTGTTCCATAACCACGTTCTAATTGACTCACAATAAATTCACTGTAATTAATAGCACTATTTTCACTGTTTAAACTAAATTTTGGTTTTAAAAATTGTTGTTCCATGTTTTATTTTCACCTACTTTATTTTCTTGGTTTTTTTGGTGGACGACAACCATTATGAGGGATTGGTGTCACATCCGTTAAATCTTTGATTTCAAAACCTACTGCTTGTAAACTACGAATTGATGGTTCTCTTCCTGGTCCTGTTCCATTAACAAAAACACTTAAAATTTTAACTCCGTGTTCCATAGCAGTTTTACCTGCAGCTTCAGCTGCTAACTGTGCTGAGTGAGGAGTTGATTTACGAGTTCCTTTGAAACCTACTGCTCCAGCACTTGATCAAGCAATAACATTACCATTAAGATCAGTAATAGTAACAATAGTATTATTAAAACTTGCTTTAATAAATGCTTTTGATTTAATAAAATTAGGATTAACTTTAATTTTTTTCTTTACTGTTGTTTTTATATTCATTATTTTTTCCTCCTAATTAACTTGCTTTTTTCTTGTTAGCAACCGTTTTACGTGGTCCCTTGCAAGTTCTTGCATTAGTTTTTGTTGATTGTCCTCTGGCTGGTAATCCTTTACGATGACGAATACCACGATAACATCCAATTTCCATTAATCTCTTAATGTTTAAAGACACTTCACGTCTTAGTTCACCTTCAGTTTTATATTTCTTTTCAATTAATTGACTAATTGAACTTAATTCTTTTTCTGTTAATTCATTAATTTTTTTAGTTTCTTCAATTTTTAGTTCTTTTAATATTTCTGAAGATTTGCTGCGACCAATTCCATAAATTCTTGTTAAACCAATTACTGTATGTTGATTTCCGGGAATATTTACTTGCGCAATTCTTCGACTTGCATTGTTAGTATTTGATGTCATATTTATTTTTCCTCCTTAATATTTCTATCCTTGACGTTGCTTATGTTTAGGATTTTCACAAATGATTACATTACGTTTTTTACGTTTGATTGGTTGACATTTGTCACAATTTTTTTTAACTGATGCTTGTACTTTCATAATTTTCCTCCTGTTAAACTATTAGTTTTCTTTGTTTTCATCATCTTTATTTATCGGTAAATGTGTAGTAACCATTCTGTTACGAAAAGTAATTCGTCCTTCAGTTAAATTATAAGTTGATAATTCAACTTTTACATGATCACCTTTGATAATTTTAATTTTATGTGTTTGCATACGACCCGATGGTCTTACAATAGGAGTAAAGTCATATTCATTCAACTTTACTTTAAATCTAGCATTAGGTAAGACTTCTATTACTATACCTTCACATTCAATAGTACTATCATTAGTTTTTTTTACTTTTTGAACTTTGGGTTTAACTACTTGTTTTGGTTTAGCCATTAATTACATTCCTCATTATTTTTTTTGATTTTCATTAAGTATTGTTAGTACTTCACATCCATCATTAGTTACTAGGATAGTGTGTTCAAAGTGAGCAGTTTGCTGTTTATCAGCAGCAACTACTGTTCACTCATCACTTAAAACCAGAATTTTATCAGTTGTTGTTTGAACCATTGGTTCAATACAAATTGTCATTCCTGACTGCAATTTTATTCCAGTGTTGGGCTTACCAACATTAGGAATAGCTGGGTCTTCGTGGAGTTTTTTACCAATACCATGCCCAGTATATGATGTTGGTAAATAAAAGCCTTCGCTTTCTACATAAGTTTGAATGGTGTTACTAATATCACCAATTCTAACTCCTGGTGCAATAATTCCTATTGCTTTATTTAATGACTCTTTAGTCACATTAATAAGTTTTGCTTGTTCTGGTGTTGGTTTACCACCAACACACATTGTAAAGGCAGCATCTGCATGATAACCATTAACAGCAGCACCAGCATCAATTTTCACAATATCATTCATTTTAAAAGGTTTATCATTAGGAATGCCATGAATTAATTGTTCATTAACTGAAACACAAATTGTGGCAGGAAACCCATGATAATTTAAAAAAGAAGGTACAGCATTATTTTCTTTAATAATTTGTGCTGCCACTTTATCAAGCATTTTACCCGTTATCCCAACTTTTATTATCTTTGCTAACTCTTTATGAATAAGTGCTACTACTTGACTAGCGGCTTTGATATTTTGAATTTCACTTTGACTTTTAATGCTAACCATTATTTTTATTTCCTTTTAATGATGATAAATATGATTTAATTTGTTTTTTAATATCACTATTATCTTGGTTGGCATCCACTGTTCTTAACAGTCCACGTTCTTGATAAGAATCTACCAATGGTGCCGTTGCTACTTTGTAAGTTTTTAAACGATTGATAATTGTCTTTTCATCACTATCATCAATTCGCTTAATTAATTTTACCCCATCATTATCACAAATACCAGTAATCTTTGGTGGTAGGAAATTAAGATTATAAATTGCTTTACATTGAGGACAAGTAACCCTTGAAGACAAACGTTTAATAACTGTTTCTTCATTAATATCTAGATACAATACCATTGAAAGCGTTTCATTCAAACTTGTTAATACTTTATCTAATGATGCTACTTGTGAGATTGTTCTTGGATAACCATCAAGAATAAAATTATGTTTAATATTTTTTAAAGTATTACTAATAATCTCATTTGTAATCTCATCAGGAACATATTGACCCTTATTAACATAAGTTTGAGCTTTTTTACCTACTGGTGATTGTTTTGTGATTTCATCACGAAACAAATCACCAGTTGATAAATGCATTAAATTATATTGTTCTTTCAGAAACTGTGATTGTGTCCCTTTCCCTGATCCTGGTGGACCTAAAATAATTAAATTCATCGTTACCCCCTAAGACCATAAGTGTTCTTTAGCATCTTTGTTTTCCTTATAATTTAAGAATGAATGTTGAGTAATTCGTCCCTTAATTTGTTTTGTTGTATCTAGTGCTACTCCAACCATAATTATTAATCCAGTTCCACCAACTGCTAATGAAGAAGGTAGATTAGTAAATTTAGAAATCAAAAATGGGGTTACTGCAACAGCAGTTAAGAAAAAGGAACCAATCGTACTTAAACGATTTAACATTCTTTTAATATAAACTTCTGTTTCCTTCCCTGGCTGAACGCCAGGAATATAAGTTCCTGATTTTTGAAAATTCTTAGCCATTTGTTCGGGATTAATTTGCACTTGTGCATATAAAAAAGTAAACATAATCGTCATTATAGCAAAAATACTAATTCCGGGCCACGACTGTAAAGATAAATAATTTCTAGCAAAATTAGCAAAACCACTATTTTGATCAACAATTTGCGCCACTGTCATTGGAGCAGTAATTAGTGCCGAAGAAAAAATAACAGGAATTACTCCGGCTGAGTTAACTTTTAAAGGTAAATAAGAACTTTTATCACCCTTTAAAGTTAAACCACTACCAGTTTGTTGAATTGGTAAGTGTCGCTCTGATTCACTAAAGAATACAACAACAAGAATAATCAGTAGGAAGGCTGCAAAATAAAGAGCAAATTTTAAAGCCCCTTGAAAAATAACACCGTTATTAGTATCTGGTCCTACTCAATAGTTAAAAGTTGAAGCTAAGTTAAATGGTAAATTAGCAGCAATTCCACCAAAAATAATTAGTGAAATTCCATTACCAATACCACGATTAGTAATCTGATCAGCCATTCATAATGATAACATTGTCCCTGCTAGTAAAATAGCTGGAATTAATAAATAATAGAAAACTTCTGGTCCGGCTGCTCCCGATCCCGAACTTCAATCAACACTAATAATATGTTGAGATTGTAAGCCAAAGATTGTGGCAAAACCTTGCATAATAGCAAAGGGAACAGTTAATACTCGATTCATTAACTCTAATTTTTTCTTACCTTTTTCTCCTGATTTAGCCCATCTTGTTAAAGTAGGAACAACATCAGTTGATAATAACTGCACAATAATTGATGCAGTAATGTAAGGTGACACTCCAAGTGCAAAAACAGAAAATCTGCTAATAGCACCACCACCTAACATTGAAATTAAATTAAAGAATTCAATACCACTACTATTACTGCTACTTAAATCTTCATTCAAAGTTACTCCTGGAACTGTAATAAATGCTCCAACACGAAAGATAAATAAAATAAAAATGGTAAATAAAATTCTAATTATAACTTCTTTATACTTTTTTATTAATTCACGGGTTGTTGTTAACACTTAGATCACCTGCGCTTTTCCTCCGGCTTGTTCAATAGCAGTAATTGCTGATTTTGAAAATTTATGAGCTTTAATTGTTTTTGGTGTTGTTAATTTACCTTTACCAAGAACTTTAATACCATCTTTTTTACTTCTAATTAATTTTAATTGAAATAAAAGTTCAGGTGTTATTTCATGCTCTTTAATTAAATCCATTTGTTCTAAGTTAATAATACTATAATTGGTTGTAGTAAAGTTAGTAAACCCTCGTTTTGAAATACGACGGTACAGTGGTGTTTGTCCTCCTTCAAATCCGGGTCTTGTTCCACCACCGGTACGGGCATTTTGTCCTTTTGTCCCTTTACCAGCCGTTTTACCTTTTCCAGATGAAGTTCCTCTACCTAAACGTTTAATGTCTTTACGAGAACCTGGTGTTGGTTTTAAGTTATGTAATGTTGTTTCCATAATCCACCTCTAACCATTACTACGCTTAGTAGTAAGATTTTTATTTTTTATAAAATATTCTGCTGGTTTAACATTGCCAAGACCTGCAATTGTTGCTCTAGCTAAATTAATTTTATTTCTAGATCTAAATGCTTTTGAATAAATATTATGAATACCAGCTAATTCTAAAATATCACGAGCAGATCCACCAGCTTTAATTCCGATTCCTTCTTTAGCTGGTTTTAATAAAATTTCACTTCCACAATATTTACCTTTAACTTCATGAACAATAGAATTATTGTTTTTAGTTATCGTAATTGTTGTTAAATTTTTGTGAGCAGCTTCAATTGCCTTTTTAATTGCATCAGGAACTTCATTGGCTTTAGATATACCAAAACCAACTACTCCTTTACCATTACCAATAGCAACAGCAGCAGAGAAACGCAATCTTCTTCCCCCAGTTGTTACTTTGTTAATTTTTCTGATTCAAATCACTTTTTCAATAAATTCACTTGGAGTTTTTGGTTTACGTTCAAAATTTTTACGGGGTTCACGAACTTTATTTTCTTTTTTATCGTGGCTATTTCTTGGTTGTGATGAATTAGTATGTCTAATTTTATTTTCATTACCAGTAGGATTTTTTACTTCTGCTTTAACAGAAGGTTTTGCTACTGATTTTTGAACTTCAGTATTTTCTTTATCATCAATAATTGTTTTTTTATTTTCTAAACTCATACTTTTAATTCTCCTTTTTTAGAATTCTAATCCAGCACTACGCGCTGCTTCTGCGAATGCTTTCACTTTACCATGATATAAATATCCACCACGATCAAAAACCACTTTTTTAATTTTTTTCTTAATAGCTAAATTAGCAATTGTTTCTCCAAGTTTAGTAGCAGCATCTATATTGCTTTTTGATGCTAAATCTTTAAATGTTAATGTTGATACACCAATAATTGTATTTGAAGCAGTATCGTCAATAATTTGAGCATAAAAACTATTATTAGATTTAAAGATATTTAAGCGTGGTCTTTCACTAGTACCCATAATTTTACTACGAATACGATAATGACGAACTTTACGAGCTTGTTGTTTATTAATCATTTTCTATTCTCCTTAAGTGCCAGTATAAGATTATTTACCTTTACCAGCAGCTTTTCCTTCCTTACGACGAATGTGTTCATTTTTATATTTAATTCCTTTACCTTTATATGGTTCTGGTTTACGGAATTTACGAATTTTGGCTGCAACTTCTCCAATTAATTGTTTATCAATACCACTAATTTGTAATACTGTTGGTTTAGGAACAAAAATGGTAATTCCTTGCGGAATTTCAAACTTAATAGGATGAGAATATCCTAATGTTAAATTTAAGATATTAGCTTGGACAGCAACACGATATCCAACACCATTTATTTCTAATTCTTTCATGAAACCTGTTGATACACCAACTAACATTCCATTAATTAATGAATTAGTTGTTCCGTGAAGTTGTTTATTTTTTTTGTTATCATCAGGTCTTGTTGTAGTAATTGTTTTTTTTTCTTCATCAACGTTAATTTTAATAACATTTGGTAATAGTTTTTTTAAAGAACCTTTTGCTCCTGTAACAGTTAACAAGTTACTTGCATCTAGCGTTATTGAAGTATTTACTGGAATGGTAAGGATACGGTTACCAATACGTGACATATAGTTTCCTCCTTATCATACATAAGCAAGAACTTCGCCACCAAGACCAAGTTTTTTTGCTTGTTTATTTGTCATAATACCTTTTGATGTAGAAATGATTGCAATTCCATAACCATTTAACACACTTGGTAAGTCTTCACATTTTGCATACATTCTTAATCCTGGTTTAGATATTCTTTTTAAACCAAGAATTGGACTTTTACCAGTATTAACTAATAAAAGTTCTAATTTAGGTTTGCTAGGATTTTCTTTAGTAACACGATATTTTTCAATATAACCATTTTTTTGCAAGATATCGGCTATCTTAACTAGTTGTTTTGAAGAAGGTACACTAACTACTCGATGTTTACTGCTATCCGCAGCGCTAATAGCATTACGAATAACTGTTAAAATATTACTTATTGGATCTGTCATCATAATTATATACCTCCTATCATGATGCTTTTCTAATACCAGGAATTTGTCCTTGGTATACTAAACCGCGAAAACAAATACGGCATAACATAAATTTACGAATAACCGCATGAGGACGGCCACACTTTTGACAGCGTGTATATGCTTGCGTACTAAACTTTGATTTACGGGCTTGTCTTACTTTTAATGAAGTTTTTGCCATCTTATGCCACCTGCTTTCCTTGTTTTTTAAACGGTAATCCTATTTTTTTTAATAACAATAATGCTGTTGCATTATTTGATGTTGTGGTAATAATTGAGATTTCCATACCACGAACTTTATCTACTTCTTCATAATTAATTTCAGGAAAAATAATTTGTTCTTTAATACCAACAGTGTAATTACCATTTTGATCAAATGCTTTAGCTGATAAGCCTTGAAAATCACGAATTCTTGGTAAAGAAATTGAGATAAATTTATCAAGGAAATCATACATTTTTTCGCCACGTAATGTAACTTTACAACCAATTGGCATTCCTACTCTTAATTTAAAGCCGGCAATTGATTTTTTTGCTTTAGTGATAATTGGTTTTTGACCAGTAATTTTTGATAATTCAGATACTGATTTATCAATGGCTTTTGGATTACTACTTGCATCTCCAACGCCAATATTAATAACAACTTTTTCAATTTTGGGTACTTGCATTATTGATGTAAAATTTAATTCTTTTTGCAATTGGGGAATAATAGTTTTATTATATTTTTCTTGTAAACGATTCATTTTTATGCTGTTACTCCTTTATTATCGTAATTCTGTTTCAGATCTTCGTGCAATACGAACTTTTTTGCCATCTTTATCAATTTTGTACCCAATTTTTGTTACTTTTTTATCTTTTTTACCATCAAGGATCATTACATTAGAAATGTGAATACTAGTTTTTACTTCCACAATTCCACCTTCTTGATCATTTTGAGTAGGTTTTTTATTTTTCTTAGCAGTAATACCTTCAATAATAACACGATTTTTTTCACGAAGTACTTGGATAATTGGTCCGGTATGACCTTTATGCTTTCCTGCAATGATTTTAATTTGGTCGCCTCTTTTTAATTTAGTATCAAGACTAATAACTGGTTTCTTTTTGCTTGCCATTTATTTCATCCTCCTAAACAATTTCTTCTGCTAAAGAAGCAATTTTATTATAACCACGCTCTTTAACTTCACGAGCCAAGACACCAAATACTCTAGTACCACGTGGCGTTTTATCTTCTTTAATAATTACTACTGCATTATCATCAAATTTTACACAAGAACCATCATTACGTTTTACACCAAATTTACTACGTACGACAACTGCTTTAACAACTTGTCCTTTTTTCATTGCACTATTAGGTGTTACTGATTTTGCTGAACAAACAACAATATCACCAATTTTAGCAAATTTTTTAGTACTACCACCCAAAACTCTAATAACCATAACTTCTTTAATACCAGTGTTGTCAGCCACATTGGCTCACGATAGATTTTGTAACATCTTTCTTATCCTCCTGGTTAATTAAGCTTTTTTATTTGTTTTAGATTCAATAATCTTTAACAAACGGAAGCGTTTTAGAGCTGAAAGTGGACGAGTTGGAATGATTTCAACCTTGTCACCAATTTTAGCTTGGTTAGTTTCATCATGGGCATGATACTTTTTAGTTGACTTAAAACTTTTATGGTACATTGGATGTCGTTTTGAAGTTTCAACAACAACAGTAATTGTTTTATCATTTTTGTCAGAACTTACAATTCCAACAAAAGTTTTACGTTGTTTGTTTGGAATAATATTTGTCATTATTCTTTATCCTCCTTAGCTGGTGTCACAGTTTTCTTAATTGTAGGTTTTTTAGATGGTTTTTCTACTTTAGTAGCAGTAACTTTTTTAACTTCTTTGTTTGATGATTTTGCTTTAGTTGTTTTTTCAATAACTTCTTTTTTAGTAATTTTATCTGATTCTTTAATAACTTCTGATTTAGTTATTGTTTTAACTTTAATATCTTTTTTATCATCAACTTTAGCAACTTTTTTAGTTTTTTTGCTTTCTTTATTTTCTTCTGGTAATACCATTTTATTAATATGTAATGGTTTGATTTTTTCACCATTATTAATTCTGATAGTTAATTCAGTTTTAATACGAGCAATATCCTTACGAAGATTATTTATCATATTCGGATTTTCTAGTTTACCTAACGAACTTTGAATTCGTAAAGCAAACAATTGCGCACGAAGAGTTTCTTCATGTTGTTGTAATTCTAAAGTTGATTTATTTTTAATTACTTGCATTTCCATTTGCTTCACCCAATTCTGTTGTTAAATTTTTAGCAACCTTTACTTCTTCTGTTAGTTTTATTTCTCTAGTAACAATTTTACATTTGATTGGCAACTTGTGCATTGCAAGACGCAATGCTTCACGTGCTGTTGCTTCATTAGGATATGATACTTCAAACATAACTGTTTTTGCTTTTACTACTGAGACTCAATGATCAATTGAACCTTTTCCTGAACCCATACGTACTTCCGCTGGTTTTCTAGTAATTGGTAAATGTGGAAAGATTCTAATTCAAACTTTTCCACCACGTTTCATGTAACGTGTCATTGCTACTCTGGCTGCTTCAATTTGTCTTTCAGTAATGTAAGAGCCTTCTTCAGCACGAAGTCCGTAATTTCCAAAAGCAACTGTTTTACAACCTTTTGCAGTTCCTTCATAACTTAAACGGTGGACGCAAGAGTGTTTATATCTCTTAGGTATAGCCATCTTACTTTACCTCCTTACGTGGTTGTTGTGAGTAATTATTTCGGCGATTGTTATTATTTCTTTTATTATATTTTGAAATAATTTCAGGTTGAGTTGAGTCAGTTCCTGATAAAATTTCACCTTTATATACTCAAACTTTAATACCAATTTGACCAAAAGTTGTTTTTGCCTCAGCAGTAGCATAATCAATATTACTACGTAATGTTGCTAGAGGAACACTACTTTCTGAATAACCTTCAACACGTGCCATATCCGCTTCACCAAGTCTTCCTGAAACACGAGTTTTAATTCCCTTTGCTCCAGCACGAAGTGCTTTACGAATTGCTAATTTTTGTGTTGTACGATGTGACATACGATTGCTTATTTGTTGTGCTAATGTATTAGCAATTGTTTGCGCATCAATATCAGGATTTTTAATTTCAACAACATTAATTCTAATACCTATTTTACGATTTTTAATTGTTTTACGAACTAGTGTTGTTAATACTTCAATGTTTGAACCGCCTTGCCCTAAAACTGAACCAACACGAACACAGTGGATAAATAAGGTAATTTGTGATTTAGTTCTTTCGATTTCAATTTTAGAAACACCAGAAGTTTTTAAATTCGCAAATAGTGCTTTTCTAATTTTGTCGTCTTCTAAAATTCATTTTGCTAAATCTTCGTTACTAGTTGCATATCAACGTGATTGTCAATCTTTATTGATACCATATCTTAATCCATTTGGACTAACTTTGTGACCCATATTACTTATTTACCTCCTAATTATCGCTAACCACGATAGTGATTTTGCTTGTTCTTTTTAAGATTTGATATGCTCTACCATGAGCACGGGGCATTAATAATTTCATAGTTGGACCTTCATTTACAAATATTTCCTTAATACGTAATTTGTTGGCTTCCATTCCATAGTTATTAGCAGCATTAGCAACTGCTGAATTAATTAATTTTATAATTGGCTGTGCTGCGCGTTTTTTTTCATGAGCTAGAATTACTAGAGCTTTGGCAACAGCATTATCACGAACTAAATCGGCTACTAAACGCACTTTTCTTGGACTAATGCGTAATTTTTCTAAATGAGCTTTTGCTTCCATAATTTCTATCTCCTAACGCTTTTTCTTGTCAGAACCGTGACCACCAAACTTACGTGTGGGTGCGAATTCTCCTAATTTATGACCAACCATATCTTCTGTTACATATACAGGTAAATGCGTTTTGCCATTATGTACACCGAATGTATGTCCAACAAATTGTGGGAAAATTGTTGAACGACGAGATCAAGTTTGAATAATTTTTTTTGATTTATTTTTATTTTGAGTTTCCACTTTGTTTAATAAATGACTATCAGCAAAGGGTCCTTTTTTTAAAGATCTTGACATATATTACTTTCCTCCTACTTTGTTGCATTTCTTCTTCGTACAATTAATTTATTTGATGCTTTTTTACTATCACGAGTTTTTAAACCTAATGCTTTTTTACCTCATGGTGTTACTGGAGCTTTTCTTCCGATTGGGGCTTTACCTTCCCCTCCACCATGTGGGTGATCATTTGGATTCATAACACTACCACGAACAGTAGGTCTAATTCCTTTTCAACGATTTCTTCCCGCTTTACCAATATTTACTAAGTTATGATCATCATTTCCAACTGTACCAATTGTAGCTCGACAATTACTTAATACTTTTCTAACTTCACCTGATGTTAATTTTAATAATGTACACTTAGCTGTTTCATCACGACCAAGAATTTGAACACTACCACCAGCACTTCGTGCCATTTGTCCACCTTTACCTGGTTTTAATTCAACATTATGAACAACTGTTCCTTGTGGAATTTGTGATAATGGTAAACAGTTACCAACAGTAATATCAATTTTAACAGTACCACTGTTTTCACCACTTAATAACTCATCTCCTACTTTGATTCCTTTTGGTGCTAAGATATAACGCTTTTCACCATCAAGATAAGAAATAAGACAAATGTTAGCATTACGATTTGGATCGTATTCAATTGTTTTAACTGTTCCAACTACATTGTCTTTGTTACGTTTAAAATCAATAATACGGTATTTAACCTTATGACCATTACCTTGATGTCTTACTGTAATTTTACCTTGATTATTTCTACCAGCTTGTTTAACTAAATTTACTAATAAAGATTTTTCAGGGCTATTACCAATAGTTAAGTTCTGTTTGTAATCCAGAACGGTCATATTACGTCTTCCTGCAGTAGTGGGATTAATTTTTCTAATTGCCATTGTTTTTTCTCCTTCCAATCTCATTATCTTTGTTCTTCAGAACTAAACAAACTTAATTGTTCACCAGGAGCTAATTTAATAAGAGCTTTTTTTACTGCCGATGTTTTTCCAACAAATCTACCAACAGTTTTAGTTTTTGGTTTACTATTAATAATATTAACGTCTGCTACTTTAACTTCAAAAATCTGTTCAAAGGCTTTTTTAACGTGACTTTTATTAGCTTTACGGTTAACAGTAAATGTATAGATACCTTCAGCCATTTGTTTATAAGTTTTCTCAGTTAATACTGGTTTTACTATAACTTCACTTAAATGCATATTAAATTAAAGCCTCCTCAACGATTTTAATTGCCTCAGTAGTAAACAATACTTTTTTAGCATTTAATAAATCATAAATATTAATACTATTAGCAGCAATTGTTGTTGTTCTAGGTAAATTGCGACCTGATTTAATAACTGTTTCTTTACTGCTTATTCCTGAAACAATTAGCGTTTTATTGTTTGCTAATTCTAAAACTTTTAAAGTTTCTAACATAATTTTAGTTGAAGGTTTTTCAAAGTTTAATTCATCAATTACAACTATGTTTTTATTTTGGAATTTGGCAGCCAATGCTGATTTTATTGCCAATCTTCTTACTTTTTTTGGTAATCCAATTAAATAATTACGATCAGTATTTGGTCCAAAAACAATCCCCCCACCTTTTCATTGTGGTGAACGAATTGAGCCTTGACGCGCATTCCCTGTTCCTTTTTGTTTTCATGGTTTTCTACCACCGCCAGCAACTTCAGCACGACTTTTAACAGCGTGTGTTCCTTGACGTTTTGTAGCATTATAACTTAATAAACTATCAAACTGCGCTTGCTTGTGGGGTTCAATTCCTCAAATTTTTTCGTTTAAAGTTAATTCGCTAACTTTTCTTCCAGCGTTGTTAACAACATTAATTTTCATTTTGCTATCCTCCATAATTAACTTTATTGACCATCAGTAACTTCGGTTGTAGTATTTTGATTTCTAACAACTAATGATACTGGGGTTTTGAGAATTGGTTTTTTAACTGCTTGTTTAATAACAAGAAAGCCTTGTTTTGGTCCTGGAACTGAACCTTTTAATAAAAGATAATTATTTTCTTTATCTACTTTAATAACTTCTAAGTTAGCAACACTACGTTTAACATTTCCCATTTGCCCTGGCATTGGTTGTGATTTAAACACACGGTTAGCATTAATAGAACCTGTCGAACCCATTTGACGATGTAAACCTGAACCATGACCCATTGGACCACGTGATTGATTATGACGTTTAATGCGTCCTGTAAATCCTTTACCTTTAGAAGTTCCTTGGACATCAACGAATTCACCTGCTGTGAATACGTCAGCAACATTAATAAGATCTTTATGATTAAATCCGTTCATGTTACGAATTTCTTTCACGAAGCGCTTAGGTTGACTGTCGGCTTTTTTAAAGTGTCCGATTGTTGGTTTGTTTGATAAAGTAACGCGAAGATCGAACGTTGCAAGTTGTAAACTACTATATTTGTCTTTTACATTTGTTTTAACTTGACTTACTACATTTGGTTGTACTTCGATAATTGTTACTGGAACTAGTTGTCCGTTGTTTAAGAAAACTTGTGACATTCCTAGTTTCTTACCTAAGATTCCTTTCATAATTTCCTCCTTGGAATATGTTGTAAATAATTAATATTTATCGATTTTAATAATTTTTTTTATTAATCTTTTTTGATACTTGATTTAAAGTTGATTTTTTTTCATCTTTAGATTCGATTATCAAAGAGATACTAACACTATTAGGGATAGTAAGTCCACTTAGAGCATTTAAAGATTTTGGTGATAATTGAGCACCAATAATTCTTTTGTGAGTTCTCTTTTCAAATTGTTCACGTGAATCTTTATGTTTATGTGGTGAACGAAGAATAGTGAAAATTTCTTTATGAGTTGGTAATGGAATTGGACCTACCACTTCAGCACCTTCTTTTTTTAACACATCTTTAATTTTCTGTGCTATTTGGTCAATAGCTGAGTGATCATAACTTTCTAAACGAATTTTTACTTTGTCTCCTATGATTGCCATTGGCTATATCCTCCTTAGAACGATTTTTAATAAAATAAAGAACAAAACATGTGATATAATGACAACTGATATCAGTGTATCAGCATTTATACATAACAATCACGCCTTGCAATTATAACATAGTGTAATGGTAAAAGGGAATAGCAAAATACAAAAAAAACAAAAAAAATAATGGGTTTTTTGCTCATAATTTTTTAACTATTAATTTAGTTGTAAAAAATAAAGATTTTTACTAAAAAAATAATAAAATACCATTATTTTTTTATTATTTTCTTACTTTAAAAAAGTAAAAGGTAATATATAATTATAATAGGCTTTTCTCCCTTTATGTACTATTTTTAAATTTTATCACATAAATGCTGAGAAAAGCCTATCTACGGACTTCTCCCCACATTTTTAAATGAAACATAGCATTACAGTTTCAAAAGTAGGCATCTTGTTGAATTTATATGCAGCTTCTTTGACATATAAATGAACATGATGTTTTGCAACTTTGATATGTGTTTTAAATGTTCTTCGTATATGTTTTCATACTGATTCAATTTGATTGGTATTTACGCCAATTTTTGAAACATAACCATCTTGATGGTTAACTGTTTTGTTATTAGGGAAAAGTGATTTGAAATCACGATATCCTTTTCAAGAATCAGTATGTACATCACACTTTGAAGAAATATGGTTTCTTGCAAACTGCAAAAGATTTTTACTTTTTGCGTTTTTGATTACTTTCACAATTAAATTATTGGTTGTTTTTTCATAAATCCCAACAATTAATGTTTTATTTATCAAAGATATTCCTTGTTTTTTAAAACCCATATGTGAAAGATACATTTCATCCATTTGCACTATGCCCTCAACAATAAATTGATGTTCTTGTTTGGCAATACGATTTCTGATTTCATGACCCATTCTTTAAGCAGTTTTCAAAGTCACACCCAATTCTTTTGCAACATCAGTTGATGTAATTCCATGTTTGGTGTTTATTCATCTAAAGATGAGATAAAATCAAAATCTCAAAGGTGTTTGTGACTTGTAAAAAATGGTGCCATGAAGAATAATAAATGTTTGATGACATTTCAAACATCTTATTCTTCTTAAATTAGAAGTATTCAAACTTGTTCAAGAACACATGATACATTTGTTTTTCTTCAAACTTGCTATATATTTTAAACAATCCTGTTCTGTTTGAAAAGCATTGTTGAACTCATTCAATTTCATTGTTTCCTCCACAAGTACATGTGGGGAGAAGTCCGTTATAATATTTCACAAAATTTATTTAAATAAAAATATTACATGATATAAATATAATAATGAAATTCTTTTAGCAAAAGATATTTAAACTTCAATTTTGATATAATTCTAAAATTAGTAAGTTACACTTTTATAACAACTATGTTGATTAAATTAGAAAAGGAATTACAATGAGAGTAAGAAATAAGCCATGAGCAAAAGAATTTATTTTAACACATAATAATTTATGTATTAATGATCCCTATAATTACAAAGGGAAATGAAATAAAAAAATATTTCAAAATAAAAATCCAATCAATATTGAAATTGGAAGTGGCAAAGGAAATTTTATTATAAATCTTGCTAAACAAAATTCAAATCAAAATTATATTGCTATTGAAAAAAACATTTCTATTGTAACTATACTATTAAAAAAATTAATTGAAAATAAATTATGTAATTTAAAAATAATTATAGAAGATGCCATAAATTTAAAAGATTTTTTTGCCAATAATGAAATTAATAAAATTTATTTAAATTTTTCTGATCCATGACCTAAAAAAAGACATTTTAAAAGAAGATTAACATACCAAAAATTTTTAGAAATATACAAAAAAATTTTAATAAAAAATGGACAACTTCACTTTAAAACAGATAATAATAATTTATTTAATTATTCACTTTTGGAATTTCAAAAAAATAAATGAAATTTATTAGAATATACAATCAATCTACATCAAGATAATAATATAATAAAAAATGATGAAGCATTTATTAAAACTGAATATGAAGAAAAATTCATTAAACAAAATAAAAATATTAATTATTTATTAATACAAAAAAAATAAAATTGAAGTTTAAACTTCAATTTTATTAAAAAAAGTTAATGATTAACTAAGATTATATTCATATTAAACTATAACGATTTTTCATCAAATGTTACATTTAATTTTCCACCCTGTGAATCTTAAGAAATAGGTAAATTTAAAAAAAACAGTTTTTGGGTTATCAGGATTATCTGTTGAAATAATTGAATAAGTGTTAGAACCAATTTTAAATTGTTCTTTATAACCGTTATCAACTAAAAGTTTAATCAAATCTTTAATAGTATAATCACTTTTACTTCATTGACCGGTTTGTGATCAATAATATGAAGAACTAATAGTATCAGTTAAATTTACTGAATAATTAATTTTTCCTTCATTATGATACGTTCCTTGCTTAATAGTATATAAAACTGTTCCTATTGAATGTGATTTTAATTTAAATGATTGAATTGGATTAGTTAATGTTTCACTATCAGTAGTAGTTTTAGTTCCTTGTTGCTCTGAACCAAATTCAGCACTGGTGGAATGGCAACACTTTTTAGGACTATTTTTTGGTAGACATTTGTGCTTGGTATTTGATGGGGGTTAAGTAGTTTAGAGTGCTGTGAATTCTTATGTTGTTATATCAGTTGATGTAATCAAATAATTCTAATTTTAATTGGATTAATGATGTAAAATTTCTATCATTAATAAATTCTGTCTTAAAAGTTTTGAAAGTTGCTTCAGCAACAGCATTATCATAAGGACAGCCTTTTTTGCTTAAAGAACGATTAATATTGAATGCTAATAAAAGTTTATCAATCATTTTATTGTTAAATTCATTGCCGCGATCACTATGAAATATTTCAATATCTTTTAAACAGTGATTTGATTGCATAAATGCTTGATTTACTAATGATGTATCTTTTTTAACTCCACAAACACTATGTCCAATAATTTCGCGGCTAAATAGGTCAATTAATAAGCAAATATAGTTTCATTTACCATTAACTTGAACATAAGTTAAATCACTAACACTAACTTCATTTTTAATTCTATTATTAAAGTTTCTATTAACAAGATTGTTTATTTGACTATCATTAACTTTATTATGATGATTTTTGAATGATAATTTAGTGTATTTTGATATTAAATTATGCTTATTCATAATTTCTTTAATTTTTCTGCGTGATAAATAAATTTCTTGGTTTGCTAGTATGACTTTTAATCTTCTTGTTCCATAAACTTCTTTATTTTCTTTAAAAGCACTAATAACAGCTTGTTCATAAATATTATTTTGATTTTTTTCTTTTTTCTTTAAATTAAAATAATATGTTGATTTAGAGATTTTTAAAAAACGACACATTGTGCGAATTTTATATTTAGATTTATTTTTAACAATAATTTCTATTTTCTGCCTATTATTAGTGCTGCTTGCTTTAAAATATCATTTTCCATTCGTAACTGTTTTAATTCTTTATTTGCTTGAATTAATTGTTTTTCTAAATCAGAAAGATTATCTTTAGTTTTAAAACTACCTGAATTAGTAAATTGCTTAATTCATTTATAAGTAACTGCTCTTGTAACATTATACTCTTTAACAAGGCAAGATATTGATTTACCACTTTGATATAAAGCTACTATTTGCTTTTTAAATTCGTCGGTATATGAGTTAATATTGGTCATAATTATAATTCCTTTCTTTTCACTAATTTGTTCACTTGTCTACGTAATTAGTGCCCAATAAAGTGTAACCCATCTAGTCTGTTTACTCAAACAATTCAATTTTCCAATTAAATTCAAATATTACTGAAGAAAATTTAGAAAAATTAGTCAAAAATTATTATGAAAAATTTGATAAAAATATTAAAATCTTAGAAAAAATAAATATTAAATTAAATGATACTATTGATACAAGTAATCGATTAAATATTAATAAAATTAATAATGGCTTTTCTCCCTTTATGTACTATTTTTAAATTTTATCACATAAATGCTGAGAAAAGCCTATCTACGGACTTCTCCCCACATTTTTAAATGAAACATAGCATTACAGTTTCAAAAGTAGGTATCTTGTTGAATTTATATGCAGCTTCTTTGGCATATAAATGAACATGATGTTTTGCAACTTTGATATGTGTTTTAAATGTTCTTCGTATATGTTTTCATACTGATTCAATTTGATTGGTATTTACGCCAATTTTTGAAACATAACCATCTTGATGGTTAACTGTTTTGTGATTAGGGAAAAGTGATTTGAAATCACGATATCCTTTTCAAAAATCAGTATGTACATCACACTTTGAAAAAATATGGTTTCTTGCAAACTGCAAAAGATTTTTACCTTTTGCGTTTTTGATTACTTTCACAATTAAATTATTGGTTGTTTTTTCATAAATCCCAACAATTAATGTTTTATTTATCAAAAATCTTCCTTGTTTTTTAAAACCCATATGTGAAAGATACATTTCATCCATTTGCACTATGCCCTCAACAATAAATTGATGTTCTTGTTTGGCAATACGATTTCTGATTTCATGACCCATTCTTCAAGCAGTTTTCAAAGTCACACCCAATTCTTTTGCAACATCAGTTGATGTAATTCCATGTTTGGTGTTTATTCATCTAAAGATGAGATAAAATCAAAATCTCAAAGGTGTTTGTGACTTGTAAAAAATGGTGCCATGAAGAATACTAAATGTTTGATAACATTTCAAACATCTTATTCTTCTTAAATTAGAAGTATTCAAACTTGTTCAAGAACACATGATACATTTGTTTTTCTTCAAACTTGCTATATATTTTAAACAATCCTGTTCTGTTTGAAAAGCATTGTTGAACTCATTCAATTTCATTGTTTCCTCCACAAGTACATGTGGGGAGAAGTCCGTTAATAATTCTCAACTACCACCATTATTAAAAACACTATAAAAAATAGAATCAAATATTATTTCAATACCAATTAACTAAAAATATTGTCAAATAACTTTTTTATAACTTTATTTACTTGTACTATAATTTTTCATATATTGAACTAATGTTTTAATTAATACACCCATACCACGATCATTTTTATAAGCAGTTCCCGCAATATCTAAATGTAAAAATGGTTTATCCTCACTAAATTCTTTTAAAAATGCAGCAGCATTTGATGAACCACCATATGGATCTTTAGAAAGATTACTTAAATCAGCTATTTTAGATGAACGCATATTTAAAATATTTTGTTGATGAATTGGCATTCTTCAAATTTCTTCATTAGTTTGTTGTGATGATAAATCAAAATCATTAAATAATTTATCATCAGTAGCAAAAGCACCAGTCATATAACTACCTAGTGCCACTAGCATTGCACCAGTTAAAGTTGATAATTCAATAATACGATTTGCTTTTCCTTTACGTAAAGCATATGTCATACCATCTGCTAATACCAACCTTCCTTCTGCATCGGTATTATTAATTTCTACAGTTTTACCATTCATTGAAGTAAAGACTGTTTCTACTAAAGTAGCATGACCACCAATCTTATTTTCTGTTAAACAAGCAACAGCTACAAAGTTTATTTTTAATTGTAATTTAGCAGCAGCAATGGCAGCATTACATACACTAGCTGCACCCGACATATCAAATTTCATACCTTTCATTGCTGAAGAAGGTTTTAGTGAATAACCACCACTATCAAAAGTAATTCCTTTACCAACTAATCCTAAAATATCATCGACATGCTTTGAATCACCTTTATATTCTAAAACAACAACATGAGCATCAAAATTACTTCCAGCATTAACTGCTAATAATAAATTCATATTTAGTTCTGTTATTTCTTTTTGCCCTAAAACCTTTACTGATAAATTTTTAATACCTTTTGCTGCATCTTGAATTTTTTTTGCAAAAACTTCGGGATATAACAAATTAGGTGGCATATCTTGCAAATTACGTGCTAAATTAATACTTTCTCCTTGAATTTCGATTTGTTGTTTTGAAGTATAGTTAGGGAATTTTGCTGTTGAAACAACATTATATTTAACTTTTTTTTCTTCATTCTTTTTACTTTTTAAAGTATATTCTTTAAAAGTACCGAATCATAATGCTTCATATATAGTTTGTAAAAGTATACTTTCATCTAAATTACTCGTAACAAAAGATTTGACATCAATATCCAAATCTTGACTATTATTACTACTAAAATTTACAAAAAAATTATAAACATCATTACGAGTTAAGCCCTTACTATCACCTAAATATAGGTAATAAGTTTTATCTTCAGAAATTAATGTTAATTTATTTTTTTCTTTAGCAATCAATTCATGAGGAACTTTATCAGCAAATACCGCTGTTAATTTTAATTTTAATTCAAGTTTACTACTAACATTAAGTAGAATATTTTTATCCATATTTTCACTCCTAAATGGTAATATTAAAATAATTACAATATATCTGAATTAATATTTTCGAAAATTACAAAAAAAATAGATAAGTTAAACAATATTATTGTATTATTATTATATTGTAATATTACCATAGAATGGAGCAAAAACTATGAAGCGTTCTGAATTAAATGAAAAAGATAAAAAAAAGTACTGCTGAGATTTTAAGCATTTATTTATTAATAATGAATCTTGAAAAAAAGCTTTACCTGAGTTTGATAAATTTGCCAATCAACTTTTAACTTTTAAAGGAAAATTAAATAATATTGATAACTTTAAAAAATATTTAGCAATTAGCAAAGAAATATCAATGTTAGGCTCTAAAGTTGTGCAGTATTTACATTATGGAGATTTAGATCAAACTAACTTAGAATTGCAACAATTATCTAGTTTATTTGCGACTCAACAAAGTAAGTTATCGGAAAAGTTAGCATGAATTGAACCAGAAATTAAAACTATTGGTTTACAAACTATTAAAAACTGAATTAATAATGACCCCTCATTAATGATATATAAACATGATATGGAAGTTTTCTTTAAATTTGAAAAATTTATTTTAAGTGAGCACGATGAAACTTTACTAAGCAAAGTTAGTAAATCAAGAAGTGCTGCTGGTGGTTTATATGATAGTTTGGTTTATGCTGATAAACAAAAAACAATGTTTAATTATCAAAATAAAGAACAAGAATTAACACAAACTTTATATTTAGACATTTTAGAAAATAGTAATCCAGTAAAAGATCAACAATTAAGAATTGATATTTCAAAAAAATTTTATGAAGATATTAAAAATAAAAAACATTCATTAGCACAAGTTTATGAAAGCATTTTACAAGTAGCTGTTGAAGAAATAAAAATTCGTAACAACGATAAAGAAAAAGATAATAAAAAACATTTAACTACTTTAGAATATAGTTTATTAAGTGATGATGTACCATTAATACTATATGAAAATTTAATAAAAACGGGACAGAAACACGCTATTTTAGTAGAAGAATTTTATAATTTAAAACGTAAATTTTTAAAATTTAAAAAATTTTATAGTACCGATACTAGTTTAAAAATGACAACAATACCAACCAAAAAATTCAGTGTTGAAGAAGGTATTAATTCAGTCAAAAAAATTTTAAGTATCTTAGGTGATGAATATTTAGAGCAATTAAACTTAGCATTATTACCAGGTAGAATTGACTATTATGAAGACACAAATAAACGGACTGGTGCTTATTCAACAGGTGGTAATGGCGTAGAACCCATTATTTTAATGAATTGAGATGATACTATTAATTCACTTAATACACTAGCTCATGAATTAGGTCATTCTGTTCACACCCTATTTTCAGAAAAATATCAAAAATATCCAAATGCTGACTATCCAATTATTTTAGCTGAAGTTGCTTCAACAGTTAATGAACATCTAGCCTTTGATTATTTATATAATAAAGCGTCAAATAATCAAGAACGCATTTACTTACTACAAACTCATATTGAAACTGTAATTGGTACTTTTTTTCGTCAAATTCAATTTGCTGAATTTGAATGAGAAGCACATAAATTAGTAGAAAAAGAAGTGCCATTAAACGCCGATATTTTGGCTGATTTATTTGAAAATATAGCTAATAAATATGGACAAAAAGCATTAGATAAATACGAAGAAAAAGCAAAAGGATACTCATGACCACGAATTCTTCATTTTTTCCACTCACCTTATTATGTTTATAAATATGCTACTTCAATTACCGTTTCTTATAAACTTTATGAAGATGTTAAAAACGGTAAAAAAGAAAATTTACTTAACTTTTTAAAAGCCGGTGGTAGCAAATATCCATTAGATATTTTAAAAGATGCTGGTGTTGATTTAACACAAATTGATGTTTATAACCCATTAATTACTAATTTAAAGAAAATGATTAACCAATTATCAGACTTAATTAATAATAAAGATAATTAAATTGCAAAAAAATAATATATAATACTAATGGTGTTTTAGTCCTTTAGCATTTTATTTAAAACCTTATAAAATAATATGTACATATTTTGACTATTACAATTAGTAAAGACTAAGGAGAATAAATAAAAAATGAATGTGAAATTTGATTTTGAAGATATAAATCTAATTGCAAATAAAGGAATAGTTAAATCACGAAAAGAATGTGATACCAGTGTTAAACTAAATGGTTTTACTTTTAAAATTCCAATTATTCCGGCAAATATGAGTGCTGTCATTAACCAAGAATTATGTATTTGATTGACTAAAAATAATTACTTTTATGTAATGCACCGTTTTAATATCGATCAAATTAAATTTATTAAAAGTATGCATGAACAAAAGTTATATGCTTCAATTAGCATTGGTGTTAAAAAAGAGGATAAAGAGTTACTTGAACAATTTATCAAACTGAATCTAATTCCTGAATTTATTACTATTGATATTGCTCATGGTCATAGTAATGCTATGGAAGAAATGATTAAATTTATAAAAACTACTTTTGCTAAAACAAATACTAAACCTTTTATTATTGCTGGTAACGTTATGACAAAAACCGCTGTTAAAGATTTAGAAAAATGAGGCGCTGATGCAATTAAATTTGGTGTTGGTCCAGGAAAAGCTTGTATTACTAAACTAAAAACTGGATTTGGTACAGGTGGTTGACAATTAAATGCTTTACAAGATGTTGCCAATAGCACCACTAAACCATTAATTGCAGATGGTGGTATTAGATGTAATGGTGATATTGCTAAAGCAATAGCTTTTGGTGCCACTATGATTATGGCAGGAAGTATTTTAGCGGGTTATGATGAATCACCTGGCAAAATTGTTACAATAAATGGTCAATCTTACAAAGAATATTTTGGATCAGCAAGTATTTTTAACAAAGCGGAAGCGAAAAATATTGAAGGTAAAAAAATACTTGTTCCATATAAAGGTTCAATTGCTGATACTTATAAAGAAATGGAAGAAGATTTACAATCTGCTATTTCTTATGCTGGTGGTAAAGATTTATCCGCATTAACAAAATGTGATTATGTTATTGTTAAAGGTACTATTAATAATGGTGACGATCGTTAATAAATTAAAATAAAACTGCTCAATTTGAGCAGTTTTTAAATATTTATCACCAATTAAATACCAAAAACAAATGTCAAAAAATAGTCCTAAAAAGTGTTACCATTCCACCTATCGTTTATTGATATTTTTAATTTTAGTTTATATAATATATATATTATATAAACTAAATATAGTTTTTAACTCCTTGCTGAATTTTTACAGTAAATGAGTTTTTTTATTCTTAAAAATAATAAAAAAGAGGTTAATAAATGCTAAGACAAAAAATTAAATATTTACAAAGTTTCAGGCAATAAAAGGAAAAAGAATTAACTCAACAAATCGTTATCAGACAAGAGAAAAACCTGAAAATTGAACAAGAACAAAAAGTTTTAGTAGAACAATTAAAAAAATTAAATAATAAGAAAGTTGATAATAATAAAAAATATCATCAATTAAAAGCGATAGAAACACAATTATTTTTAAAAAAAATATTATTTTAAATAAAATAATAAAAGATAATTTTAATACTGAGACCTGAGATAATTTTATTAAAGGGATGAAACTAACCGGTGTTGCTTTTAAAGGAGGAATCAAGGGTGGTTTAGGTGCTGCTGCTGGTTTAGTGGGTACTGCTGGTGTTGTTACTTGTTGTATATTAGGAGGAGGAAGTTCTTATGCAGGAGATGGTGGAAAATGTAGTATTCCTACTAGTGTTAGTATTGGTATTGGTGGCGGCTGTATTGCGAGTGTGGCGACTACTATCGCTATTTTATGTCCTGGCGCATTGGTTAGATAAGTTTACTTTCTTGTCTTCAAATCTGTACAAATTGGTTTGGAGACATTTTTAATCGTAAAATCATTCTATCATTATTTCATCAGTTAATAAATTTTCTTAATGCTTCTGTGAAATGTTTAATGCTATTAAACTTGTTACCAAACATAATTTTAAAATCTCTTTTGATTCAGCGATTTAAACATTCACTTACTTGGTTGCCTTTAAATCCTGATAAACTTTTTGAATGAATTAAAGTTTTACTTTTATTAAAACTATTTGTAACTATTTTACTAGTATTACCTGAACCTAAATCAGACTGGATAAATGTTGCAAATATTTTATGTTCTTTACGACTTGCCTTTGTTACTTGATTAAGAACATTTAAAATGGTTATTGCATTTTCACTTTTATTAATTTTTCAACCAACTATAGCATTACTATTCATATCTGTAGCAATTTCTAATAATAATTTAGTTTTTTTATTATTAATAATTAATTCTTTAAATCAAGTACCATCGATGCCAACTTTTTCAAGATAAGTATTACTGGTAAAATTACGTTTTAATAAATCTTGGAAATTTGATTTTAAGGAATTAGATTTCGCTCTACGCTGTTTTTTGGGTTTGGTTAATAGTTTGATATTATTATCTTCTAATAACCTCATAATGCTGTTTTTACTGCATTTAAGATTGGTGTTGTTTTTCTTTAATTCTAATCTCACCTTTTCTAAACTAGTAATTTTAATTATTTTATCTTTGTTGCTAATAACAACAATTTTATTTAATTCTTTTAATAACTCATTATCAATTTTTGTTTGATATTCTTTTTACCGTTTTTTATTCATTTATAATATGCAACTTTACTGATAGGTAACAAACTAATTATGTCATTAATTCCATAATTTTTATTTCTATATTTATCAACTATTAAAAAACATTTACTTTTCAATAATTTACTATTTAAAATATTTTGATTGTTTTTTAATTCTTTATCACAGGATTGTTTTTGTCTTAAAAATTCATTTTTTATTTTTTCTTTTAGTAGTG
Organism: Spiroplasma ixodetis Y32; assembly: GCF_030316605.1. GTDB lineage: Bacteria > Bacillota_I > Bacilli_A > Mycoplasmatales > VBWQ01 > Spiroplasma_E > Spiroplasma_E ixodetis. The sequence goes on along the minus strand of NZ_CP127039.1, from coordinate 295,567 downwards.
ACTTTTTGAGTTTTTTATTTTCAAGTTTTAAATTTTTATCTTTGATATTCACTTTATCTATTTGATGATTTGTTTGAAAAGTATGAATAGTAATTAATTTATTATTTTTTTGATATTTTTTTACTCAATTATAAATTAATGATCTGGTTGATAATTGATATTTGGTTTTAATATCAATGGTTTTTAATTTTTTAATCACTACATATTCATTTAAAACATCTAGTTTAATTTTTCTTGTATAAACTTTATATTTTATCTTTACTCCTTAACTATTAATTATTTAAACTAATCATACTGTCTAGATTAAAAATTATAGGAGTAAACTTAACTAACTTATGCCCCTACACAACTATACCAGTAACGGTTCCTGTTGCTATTGCTAGCAGTGGTGTTACTATTGCTACTGGTAGTATTGTCGAAGGTACTCGTAGTGTTAACAAAAAATTAAAAAAATAATCTTTAAAATCAGAACCAAATTTATCATTACAATCAGTTTTAAATACAACTCATCATTTGCAAAGTTTAAATGATAAGAGGGCATAAGTTAGTTAAGTTTACTCCTATAATTTTTAATCTAGACAGTATGATTAGTTTAAATAATTAATAGTTAAGGAGTAAAGATGAAATATAAAGTTTATACAAGAAAAATTAAACTAGATGTTTTAAATGAATATGTAGTGATTAAAAAATTAAAAACCATTGATATTAAAACCAAATATCAATTATCAACCAGATCATTAATTTATAATTGAGTAAAAAAATATCAAAAAAATAATAAATTAATTACTATTCATACTTTTCAAACAAATCATCAAATAGATAAAGTGAATATCAAAGATAAAAATTTAAAACTTGAAAATAAAAAACTCAAAAAGTCACTACTAAAAGAAAAAATAAAAAATGAATTTTTAAGACAAAAACAATTCTGTGATAAAGAATTAAAAAACAATCAAAATATTTTAAATAGTAAATTATTGAAAAGTAAATGTTTTTTAATAGTTGATAAATATAGAAATAAAAATTATGGAATTAATGACATAATTAGTTTGTTACCTATCAGTAAAGTTGCATATTATAAATGAATAAAAAACGGTAAAAAGAAATATCAAACAAAAATTGATAATGAGTTATTAAAAGAATTAAATAAAATTGTTGTTATTAGCAACAAAGATAAAATAATTAAAATTACTAGTTTAGAAAAGGTGAGATTAGAATTAAAGAAAAACAACACCAATCTTAAATGCAGTAAAAACAGCATTATGAGGTTATTAGAAGATAATAATATCAAACTATTAACCAAACCCAAAAAACAGCGTAGAGCGAAATCTAATTCCTTAAAATCAAATTTCCAAGATTTATTAAAACGTAATTTTACCAGTAATACTTATCTTGAAAAAGTTGGCATCGATGGTACTTGATTTAAAGAATTAATTATTAATAATAAAAAAACTAAATTATTATTAGAAATTGCTACAGATATGAATAGTAATGCTATAGTTGGTTGAAAAATTAATAAAAGTGAAAATGCAATAACCATTTTAAATGTTCTTAATCAAGTAACAAAGGCAAGTCGTAAAGAACATAAAATATTTGCAACATTTATCCAGTCTGATTTAGGTTCAGGTAATACTAGTAAAATAGTTACAAATAGTTTTAATAAAAGTAAAACTTTAATTCATTCAAAAAGTTTATCAGGATTTAAAGGCAACCAAGTAAGTGAATGTTTAAATCGCTGAATCAAAAGAGATTTTAAAATTATGTTTGGTAACAAGTTTAATAGCATTAAACATTTCACAGAAGCATTAAGAAAATTTATTAACTGATGAAATAATGATAGAATGATTTTACGATTAAAAATGTCTCCAAACCAATTTGTACAGATTTGAAGACAAGAAAGTAAACTTATCTAACCAATGCCGAGTAAACATAAAACAAAAGAGAAATTAGCAAAAACACTGATTGAAATTGAACAAGACTTATTGCAAAAATTAGCCGAGCAAGAAGAAGCAAGCAAACAACTATTAACTGAGCAAGAGATATTAAAAAAAAGAAATTAGTTTAATATCTTCAAAAATAGCAAAACAAAAAACAGAAATAGTAAAAGCAAATGAACCAGTTGAAGCATTAGAAAAAGAAATTATTGAATTAGAAAAAATAATTCAAAAATTAGAGTCTGAAGAAAATAAAATAAATGAAGTATTAGCTGAGGCTCAACAGTATGATTCATTTGCTGACAATTTTTTGTCAAAACCACAAAATCAAAAATCACCAACTTTATAAATGTAATTATTTAAAAATAATGTTTTGTAATTTGTGGAAGAGAAAGGGTTACACCTAATTTCAATAATTATACTCTAGAAAAAATAATTGAAATACTTTTTCTAGATTATTTTTAATTATTGTATGAAATCTTGTATTTAACATTGATGGTTATATTAAACTTAAAATTAATAAAGAATTAATTATAAAATATTTTGTAGGTTTAAAAAAGATTATACAAATATTTATTTATCTTACACAAAAAAAGTTACAAAATAAATATTGAATTCGTTTATATGAGTTATTTGTACATGAATACAAAAACTAAAAAACACCAAATTTTAAACATGAATGAGATTTTGAACAACTTTCAAATATTTTTTCTTTTCATATTTTGGCATAAAAAAATTAGGCTTTTCTCCCCACATTTTTAAATGAAACATAGCATTACAGTTTCAAAAGTAGGTATATTGTTGAATTTATATGCAGCTTCTTTGGCATATAAATGAACATGATGTTTTGCAACTTTGATATGTGTTTTAAATGTTCTTCGTATATGTTTTCATACTGATTCAATTTGATTGGTATTTACGCCAATTTTTGAAACATAACCATCTTGATGGTTAACTGTTTTGTGATTAGGGAAAAGTGATTTGAAATCACGATATCCTTTTCAAGAATCAGTATGTACATCACACTTTGAAGAAATATGGTTTCTTGCAAACTGCAAAAGATTTTTACTTTTTGCGTTTTTGATTACTTTCACAATTAAATTATTGGTTGTTTTTTCATAAATCCCAACAATTAATGTTTTATTTATCAAAGATCTTCCTTGTTTTTTAAAACCCATATGTGAAAGATACATTTCATCCATTTGCACTATGCCCTCAACAATAAATTGATGTTCTTGTTTGGCAATACGATTTCTGATTTCATGACCCATTCTTCAAGCAGTTTTCAAAGTCACACCCAATTCTTTTGCAACATCAGTTGATGTAATTCCATGTTTGGTGTTTATTCATCTAAAGATGAAATAAAATCAAAATCTCAAAGGTGTTTGTGACTTGTAAAAAATGGTGCCATGAAGAATACTAAATGTTTGATGAAATTTCAAACATCTTATTCTTCTTAAATTAGAAGTATTCAAACTTGTTCAAGAACACATGATACATTTGTTTTTCTTCAAACTTGCTATATATTTTAAACAATCCTGTTCTGTTTGAAAAGCATTGTTGAACTCATTCAATTTCATTGTTTCCTCCACAAGTACATGTGGGGAGAAGTCCGTAAAATATAATTGAATTAAATAAATTTTATTTAAAATACCAGATAAAAATATATTGTGAAATACGTTTTATTTCTTTATAATAAATATAAAAATTAATATAAGTTTTTTAATCCATTTACTTTCATTTCAAAGTAAATGGTTTTTTATTTTTGAAGGGGATGAAAAGATGATTAATACAGAAAAATTACCTTTATTAGAAACAAGTGCACATATTAATTATAATGGAATTAATAATTCAAATATGTCAATAAATCATAGTTATTCATCTAGTACTGAAAGTATTATAGTTTTAGATGATGATCAAATAACAAATAGAAGAGAAAATAATAATTTAAACAATTTATTATTTGATAGTGATTCAGTAAATACTATTGTTAATTTTAGCAATGATTGAAGGGATACTGATGAACGTTATGGTGGAAAAACACAGAAAAGATTAGATATTAATGGTAATTGAGAATATAATACAAAGTTTATAACGGGTGATATTTTAAATGAAAAAATAGCAAATATTAATAATCAATTATATTTAATGAAAGAAATTATATTAAATGATGGCAGAGTTATTTTAGAATTATCAAATTTAAATGAAAATAAAAAAATTGAAACAAAATATAAAATATACAATAATGAAGAAGAAAGAGAATACAATAATAATTTAAATGACTTGGATTTAACTACTTTTTTACCAATAAATAAAGAAAAGCCTAATTTTTTAAAAAAATTTTTAAGTTCAAAATATATGTTTTTACCTAATACATTTTTTTTAAATTTTGCTTTCGGATCAGTATTATTATTTGAAGCTAAAAATTATTTTCATAAAGAAAAGTTACCTGAAAATCTTTATCATAATTTTTGAGATGTATTAATGAGTGGTATTGGTGGTGTTATAGTAATGAATTTATCGTATTTAAATTACAAACTTATTTCTTTAAAAAATAAATGAAAATACTTATCTTTTGCTTTAGTAATTGGTGGTATTAGTATTTGAGATCAATTTTTATATTTACATGTTAGTGAAGAAAATTTCAACTTCATCTCTTTTATAGAAAGAATAAGTATCTTTTTTACTAGTATTTTAATTGAAGAATTAATTTTTGATAAAATTGCTCAACCTTGCATTGAAAAATTATGACAAAATTTAAAAAATCAAAACTTTTCAAAAATTATTAAATATGGTAGTACTGTTAGTATGCTTCTTTTTGTATCAATTTTTAAAAATATATTAACTGGTCTTTATGGCGAAGAAAAAGAAATAAATTTAGAAAATATTAAAAAAGCACTTCCACTAACACTATTGACAGTAATTCTTGAAAATACTCTTACTTCTTTTTCTTTTTCTTATTTTGATTGATTTTGAACAAAAATTTCAATTGCAAAAGAAATAGCAACCAATAGTATAAAAGGAATAGAAAGATTTGCTAATCAACAAGCACAAAATTATAGTTTTAAAAAATTAATAAAACAATTTAATTTTCAATCATTTAATGCAAACTTAATAAATGAAAGCGAACCGATAGATCATCCAGATTCAAATCAACCATCTATCCAAGTTATATAAAAGTAAAGTCATTAACTCATCTTTTGATGAAATATAAAAAAATAACACATTTTAGTTGAAAATATTAACTGAAAAAATACATTATATAATAATAAAAAAGTGAATTATTAATTCACTTTTTTATTATTACAATTATTTAATATATTAAAACGAAGAAGTAAACCCTCTATCATCGTTATATCCAATTTCATTGAAACAGCGATTGGGATCCATTTCATTTCAAGATACAGCATGTCTAGATGTTGAAGGTTGAGATTGCATAGTTGCTTGATTTCTTAATCCAGAAATCTTTTGTTTAATTTCATATAATTTTGCCTTTTTTTGTTGTTTAATTTCATTGCTTCTACTATTATTAAAACGACCACAACTAATAATAACTCAAAATTTATTAGAAAAATTTCGCCCTTCTTTATCTGTTTCTAATTTTTGAATTTCTTTTTCTAATTTTTCTAATTGAGCTTGATATTGATTTAACGTTACTTCATATTTATATTTTTGAAATTGTTTATTCAATCAAATAAAAGGAGATTTTAATAATATTTTTATTTGTGTTTTTATACTTTGTGAATTATAAATTTGTCTTACTGCTGCAAGACAACCATTAATTTCAATATTTTTTTTATTTATACTAAAATTTAATTTTGCAATTTTTTTATCTATTTTTGCAATATCTAAATTTCTTCTACTCATGCTACGATTTAAATCACAAATATTTTCCATCTTCAATTTTAATCTTATTTTTAATCTTGCATCTAAAACCTCTTTTTCTGATTTTAGATTTGGACATAATCATCAATTTTCTTGTTTTATTGAAAAAAATTTATTTGCTATTTCAAGTTCATTTCTAGCAATTTTACAAAATATTCTTTTTGTTTTGTATATTCTTCTTTCTAACTTAACAGTTAATCTTGCTATTTTTAATTTTAACTTTAATAAAATTAATTTTTTATTTAAATCATGAGCATTAAAATTTTCAATTTGCTGTTCTATATTTGTTCCTTCAACTTCCAATACTCTTATTTCACTATCTAATTTCTCTTCTCGTATCATTTCTTTGGATATCTCTTCATCTAATGCCACTATGTTTTCTTTTCATTTTTTTATCATATATGTTGTTTGTAATTGTTTATTTGGGAATTGATTTTTTAATTTTAATATTTCTTCTCTATTTTTTTCTATTTGTTTTTGTATTTCATAAAGTTCATTAATATTTATAATCTTGATAATCTTATCTATTTTTTTAATTTGTTCAAAATGTTTTTTTCTTTCTTTTTCTAATTTTTGTTTTTCAATCTTTAAAACTATTATTTTGTTTTGTTTTGTTTTTATTACAGTATCTATTTTTTTGATTTCTTCTTTAAAAATTTTTGATTCCTTTCTAATTGTTTCTATCACTAACTTCTTCCTTTCTTTTTTATTTAATATAAAAAAATCATTACTTTCTTAAAAAAATAATAGATTGAAAACTATATTTAGTTTTTCTTTTACATTGTATATAAATATAATAAATTTACATGATATATACATTAATACTATTTTCTATATACAATTCAATAACTTATAATTCTTTTAAAAATAAATTATTAATAATCTAATATTTACTAACAAAAATAAATTATTTTTTAATCGGACTTCTCCCCACATGTACTTGTGGAGGAAACAATGAAATTGAATGAGTTCAACAATGCTTTTCAAACAGAACAGGATTGTTTAAAATATATAGCAAGTTTGAAGAAAAACAAATGTATCATGTGTTCTTGAACAAGTTTGAATACTTCTAATTTAAGAAGAATAAGATGTTTGAAATGTCATCAAACATTTAGTATTCTTCATGGCACCATTTTTTACAAGTCACAAACACCTTTGAGATTTTGATTTTATCTCATCTTTAGATGAATAAACACCAAACATGGAATTACATCAACTGATGTTGCAAAAGAATTGGGTGTGACTTTGAAAACTGCTTGAAGAATGGGTCATGAAATCAGAAATCGTATTGCCAAACAAGAACATCAATTTATTGTTGAGGGCATAGTGCAAATGGATGAAATGTATCTTTCACATATGGGTTTTAAAAAACAAGGAAGATCTTTGATAAATAAAACATTAATTGTTGGGATTTATGAAAAAACAACCAATAATTTAATTGTGAAAGTAATCAAAAACGCAAAAAGTAAAAATCTTTTGCAGTTTGCAAGAAACCATATTTCTTCAAAGTGTGATGTACATACTGATTCTTGAAAAGGATATCGTGATTTCAAATCACTTTTCCCTAATCACAAAACAGTTAACCATCAAGATGGTTATGTTTCAAAAATTGGCGTAAATACCAATCAAATTGAATCAGTATGAAAACATATACGAAGAACATTTAAAACACATATCAAAGTTGCAAAACATCATGTTCATTTATATGCCAAAGAAGCTGCATATAAATTCAACAAGATACCTACTTTTGAAACTGTAATGTTATGTTTCATTTAAAAATGTGGGGAGAAGTTCGTAGATAGGCTTTTCTCAGCATTTATGTGATAAAATTTAAAAATAGTACATAAAGGGAGAAAAGCCTTTTTAATTTATATTAATTTTATTATAATATTTAATATCATATACAAACACTAAAGTAGGTTAATAATGTTAGAAATCATAAGTCTTAATAATGAACATATTACAATTAAAGTGAAAAAAAATAAAAAAAAAATTTTAAATGCACTAGGTATTATTTATATCAATAATACTAATGAATTTAAAATATTTAATACTCCTTTTGCTCTTGAAATACTACTTAAATATACAAATAATAATGATAAATTAAAACAAATATATGAACACTCACTAATATCATGAAAAAAAATCCAATAAGAAAAAAACTAAATGATTATCCAGGTAATCCTAAACTAAGAAATTATCAACATGTTGATGTTGTAATTTTAAAAGCAAATAAAAGATTTGGCTTATTTAATGAAATGCGTACTGGTAAAACACCCACTATTTTAACAGCATTATCAGAAATGAAAACTAATAAAATATTATTTGTTGTTCCTAAGTCAACTATTTTATTAACGTGGGTTCCTGAAATTAAAAAATGAACTACCTATAATTGTATTACTATTAAAGATGATATTACTAAAGTGCGAACAAAAAAATATAATCAATTTAAAAATAGTAATAATTGTATTTTAGTAGTTTCTAAAAACACTTTTAAAAATGATATAAAAAAATAAATTATGGCTTTTCTCCCTTTATGTACTATTTTTAAATTTTATCACATAAATGCTGAGAAAAGCCTATCTACGAACTTCTCCCCACATTTTTAAATGAAACATAGCATTACAGTTTCAAAAGTAGGTATCTTGTTGAATTTATATGCAGCTTCTTTGGCATATAAATGAACATGATGTTTTGCAACTTTGATATGTATTTTAAATGTTCTTCGTATATGTTTTCATACTGATTCAGTTTGATTGGTATTTACGCCAATTTTTGAAACATAACCATCTTGATGGTTAACTGTTTTGTGATTAGGGAAAAGTGATTTGAAATCACGATATCCTTTTCAAGAATCAGTATGTACATCACACTTTGAAGAAATATGGTTTCTTGCAAACTGCAAAAGATTTTTACTTTTTGCGTTTTTGATTACTTTCACAATTAAATTATTGGTTGTTTTTTCATAAATCCCAACAATTAATGTTTTATTTATCAAAGATCTTCCTTGTTTTTTAAAACCCATATGTGAAAGATACATTCCATCCATTTGCGCACTATGCCCTCAACAATAAATTGATGTTCTTGTTTGGCAATACGATTTCTGATTTCATGACCCATTCTTCAAGCAGTTTTCAAAGTCACACCCAATTCTTTTGCAACATCAGTTGATGTAATTCCATGTTTGGTGTTTATTCATCTAAAGATGAGATAAAATCAAAATCTCAAAGGTGTTTGTGACTTGTAAAAAATGGTGCCATGAAGAATACTAAATGTTTGATGACATTTCAAACATCTTATTCTTCTTAAATTAGAAGTATTCAAACTTGTTCAAGAACACATGATACATTTGTTTTTCTTCAAACTTGCTATATATTTTAAACAATCCTGTTCTGTTTGAAAAGCATTGTTGAACTCATTCAATTTCATTGTTTCCTCCACAAGTACATGTGGGGAGAAGTCTGTAAATTATTAACTAAATTTGATTTTACATTAGTTATTGATGAAGCACATTTTTTAAGAAACTATAAAACTGCACAAAGTTCAAAAATTTTGGAAGTTGCAAATAAAGTATCATCAGTTTATTGTTTAACTGGTACTCCTACCAATAATCATCCTAGTGATATTTTTGGTATATTAAAAATTATTGATAATAAACTATATAAAAATATTGATTATTGAGATTTTGTTGCTCGTTATTTTGGAATAATTAGAAAACGTATTACCAATTTTGTAACTATTAATATACCAAAACCAAATGTTAAACCACAACTAGCAGCAAAATTTGATTATTTAGTTAAAAAAATATCAATTATGCGTAAACAAATTGATGTACGTAATGAAATGCCAAAAATTATTAAAAATGATTTAATTTTAACTATGCCCAAAACACAAACTGCAATTTATTATGATACTCTTGAAACTATGAAACAAGAATTATTTTATAATAAAAAATCTAAAATAACTTTTTTACAAATATTTACCAAATTAAGAACTATTTGTTCAACACCTATTACTAAGGTAATGAAAGAATTAGGAGCAAAATTTAATTGACTACTAGACTACTTACATGATAATTAAAATGATTCAATTATTATTTATAGTAGTTTTATTGATAAAGGAATTAACATTTTAAGTAACATTTTAGATAAATATAAATTAAATCATCAATTAATTACTGGTAAAGTAAATCATGAACAAAGACTTAAAGCTATTAGTGATTTTCAAAGTAAAAAAGTTAAAATTATTTTATGTAATATTAAATCTACTAATGTTGGTATCACATTAGTTCAAGGTGATGTTATGATTTTTCTAGATCGTGAATTAAACCCAACCGAAAATGAGCAAGCTGAAAGTCGCTTTTTCCAACTCAATTAAACGATAATAAAACTAGAGAAATTATTAATTTATATTGTGCTAATACTATTGATTTAAAAATTAGAGACATCCTTAATAATAAAATTGATATTAATAAAGTAATTAATGATCAAGGTATTAAATTTTTGAATAATTTTTATTATATTTAATAAACTAAACGAGGATTAAAAACAAGATCTGCATTATTATTAGGAATGAATTGTTCATCATTAATTTTAAGAATATAGTCTTGCAATAAAGGCGCAAATTCGTTTGAAGATTGAAAATAATGAGTGTTACCAATGATTTGTTGACTTTCAAAAAATTCTCTATAATCACCATTATCTTCTTCATCATTTAAACAACAAAAAAACCTGAAATAAAGCCAAAAAGAGCACCAGTAAAACATCCTGAAAGCACTGTTATAGCTGAAGTAATATCAAATTCAAGAATATTTTGTTCTCTTTTTTGATATAGATCAGAAAGATTAAACAAACTACCTCCAATAATATTTCCTAAACAAGTTGCTAATATTATTTTTTTATTAATCATATTATTTACCACCTTTTTAACATTTAAATTATTGGTTTAGATATTTTTTTTAAATTAAATGCTTTTCAAGCAAGAGCATCTGCTTCATCATTATATATATTACCACTATGACCTTTAACTCATTTAAAATAAACTTTAACATCTTTTGCTATTTTATCATAAAATGCTTTATATGCCTTTGTTTCTACTTTAGTAGTTTTTCATTCACCAGTACATCATTTACTAATTCCAACATAATCGTGACAAATTAAAATTGATTTTACATTATTTTCCAAAGCTAACTGCATTGCCTTTTGCGCACCCATTATTTCTCCAGCAACATTTCTTAATTTTGCTCAATTTTCATCATCAAATTTTTCATAAAATATATCTTTTTTTCCATTATTTAAGAAAACAAGTCCATAAGAAAATTGATTAATTTCTTCTTTAAAACTACCATCAGTATATGCTATTACTTCATATTTATAGTGATTTTCAGATTTTATTTGAATTTTATCATCTAAATAATCTTGAGCTTCTTTTTTAGTTGCAAATTTTTTATACTGAGCACCAGCAAAACCTCTAATTTGTGTTTCACATTCATTCCAATTTTCAAATATTCCAATGACTCTACCTTTTTTTACTGCATAAAATTTACTTGCCATAATTATGACTCCTCTATTGTTTATTTTAATTTTACAATAATATTAAATTTTATCTAATTAAAATTACAACTAAAAGCAAAAATATTGCTGATGCTAATTAGCAAGTGACTTTACTAATTAAATAAAATGGCACAAAAAAATATTTATTATTTTAAAATTTTAATTTTTAAATTTGGGTCATTTATTAGGAACATTTTCAAATCCTGAATTTTTAACAAATCATCCATGTCATAATACTTCATTTACATTTCATTTTGATAAGCCTTGATTAAATAACGAAGCTTTATAAAACATATAACCCATATCAATTACTTTTGAAGTATCTCACTTCGAAATATCTTGATTAAATGCCACTGCTACAGCAAACATACAACGCATGCTTGTAACATCATTTACAATTCATTTTGAAATATCTTGATTAAATGATAAACAATTTCGAAACATATTATTCATATTTATTACATTATTATCATAGAGTAAATTTGTAATATTACCATTAAATAAGGAAGCACCATAAAACATTGAACTCATATCTTTCACATTAATTATATTTCAAGATAAATTTTGATTAAATGACGAAGCACCATAAAACATTGCATGCACAGTTGTTACATTAACTACATCTGACTTTGAAATATCTTGATTAAATTTTTTTGCTCCAGTAAACATTGAACTCATATTTGTTACATGTGTAATATTTCAAGTTGAAACATTTTGATTAAATGATGAAGCATTACTAAACATATAACTCATATCTACCACATTTGATGTATTTCATTTTGAAATATCTTGATTAAATGCTCTTGCATCCATAAACATATTTTTCAAAGATCTAATTTCTTATGGTAATTGATCAGATACTTTTTCTATTGTTACCGGCATTTTAACAACTTGAATTATTCCTTCTCGATTTTGAAAAAATCCAATTTGAATAACCTCTTTGCTATTTATATTTGATAAATCTACTTCACTCGTTTTCACTTGTTTTCCATCTTTGTCAATGTAAATTGTATCTTGCTGAATTTTATTATCTAAAAGTTGAATTTTTTGTGAACTTGTATTTAAGATAACATTAGTTAAATTACCTGTAATTGCTAAAATACCTAATGTTGTTAATAATGATTTCATAATTAATCACCCTTCAAGTTTTCTCCAATAACTTCTTAAAGTTTAAGAAGATAAATATATTTTAGTATTTTTTAAAAAAATAAATAAACAATAAGTTATAAAAAACAAAGCATTACAATTATCTTTAAATTTAAATTAAATAAAAAGTTATCAATGTACTTGCAAAATGTTCACCGATAACTAAACTATTTTTAAATTGAAACTATTTTTTATTATTAAATTAGTAAATTAAATAAAATAAAATACCGGCACTAATGATATTGCAATTAATAATGATAAATATTTTTTCATAAATTAATCCTCCTCAATTTTTACCAATAACTTCTTAAGTTTAAGAAGATAAATATATTTTAGTATTTTTTAAAAAAATAAATAAACAATAAGTTATAAAAAACAAAGCATTACAATTATCTTTAAATTTAAATTAAATAAAAAGTTATCAATGTACTTGCAAAATGTTCACCGATAACTAAACTATTTTTAAATTAAAACTATTTTTTATTATTAAATTAGTAAATTAAATAAAATAAAATACCGGCACTAATGATATTGCAATTAATAATGATAAATATTTTTTCATAAATTAATCCCTCAATTTTTACCAATAACTTCTTAAAGTTTAAGAAGATAAATATATTTTACATACTTTTAATTATTTTTTAACACTTTTTTCATAAAATTGTATACTAATAACTTATTAATTAAATCTATTGCACTATTTAAAATAATATAAATTTTAATATATAAAACACTTAAAATATAAAAAAATAATTAATAAAATGATAAAACAGAAATCATGTAAAATGTATAATATAAATTTAAAGGGGGTTAATTAGATTATGCCAATTATTACAACTAAATGCTATATTTCATCATGTGAGAAAGAATATACATTTGACTCTTTATATCGTGATAAATTTATATATTGCAGTGGTAAATGTTATCAACAAGCATTCAATAATACAGTAAAAAAATATACACAAAAATAATAAGTTAGTTTTGGAGAGATATTATGAAAAAAGAAAAATTAATAGAACTGATTAACAATAAAATATTATAAGGTTTTTAAAAATGAAAAAAAAGATATTTAAAGAAACTGTTGATGATAATTATTCAATAAAGAAAAGTATTAACTATTATAATAATTGAATGATTATAATTTTTTCATGATTAACAAGTATAACTTTAATAATTAGTTGAGTTTTATGAATTATTTTTTTTAAAAGAGAAACTACTAATTTATTAATCCTTATTGATAATTTAATCACTAAGAAATTTTTTAAATTCAATTTAACTTTTCCAACTCTGACAATTGCAGTATTGGGTTTTGGTTTCATAATTTTAGGTGTTGTTGCCTTTCCTTTTACTTTTTTAAAAAATAATGATTTTATTTCCTTAATATTAACTAGAATTATGTTATGAATATCATTATTTTTTATTATTGGATCAATTTTATTTTTTTCCTTTGGTGGATATGCTGCTTTTTATAAATTTGCTTCTGTAATAACCATTCGTAAAAAACTATTTTTCATTATTCCATGAGGAATAGAATTTTTTTATTTTATAGTTTTAATAATTTCTTGTATATGCTTTATTAAAAAAAGTAGAAAAAAGAAATATATGTCACTAGAAACAAAAGCACTATATTCACAAAATGAAATTAATCAAAACATAACTTCTTCAACAAATAATGATGATGAACAAACAATATGAACGCCACAACAAATTGAAGAAGTATGAAATAAAGGAGAAATTATCAATAATTTTAATCCACAATTATACCGTCGAGATTATGCGGGTGCCTTAATGTTTTGACATAATTTTATTTCACAACCTAAACTTAATGATCCAATTGAAAGTTTAAATTGAACTATTGTTTATGAACGCCCCACCACAGCAGATGGAAGTAATTATATTAAAAATTTAGTACCCATGAATAATAATAATGCTGTTACTAAAGGTAATAATTTCCCCCATTGAACAACTTCAGTCACTTATGACAGTAAAAAAAATAAAAACATATTTAAAAAGAAGTCATGAAAACATAAAGAAAAAAATCAAATAGAATAAAAAAACATATTTAAAAAACTAAGTACTTTAATACTTAGTTTTTTAAATAAAGATTAATTATCCAATTTTAGTTTTAGTTTCAACATTACTTGCTAATACTGTATCCAATACATCTTGACCACCACGGACCTGATGTTGTTCTGGATCAATACTATGTAACATAATAATAACTTGATGAGCAACATTGATTTTCATACGATTAAATAATTTTGAAGCTTCCTCAATATAAGCTTGTAAGGGATTTAACTGCGCATAACCACGCAAATGGATTCCTGCACGCAGTTTACTTAAAGCATCAATGTGATTAGTTCAATATTGATCAAAAGTTTGCAAAATAACACTATTTTCAATTTGTTTTATAATAACATCATTTAATTTTTCTCTTTTTTCAAGATAAAAATTATAAGATTTTTCAACAATTAAATCAATATTTTCTTCAGTACTTAATCGATTTAACTTTTCTGCTATTAAATCATTAGGTTTAATTAATTTATTTTCAATACCTTTAACTAATTCATCATAATCAATAAACTGTTCTCTACCAACAACTTTATTAAAAATATTTAGTAAATCACGTGCTACTGTTCTGTGCATATTTTTGATTAAATCTAATAAATCATCAGCAAGTAAAATATTATCACGTTGATGATATGTAGCTTCACGATGCTGAGCAATAACATTATCATAATCTAATAAGTTTTTTCGTGCATCAAAATTCATACCTTCAATTTTTTGTTGTGCTCTAGTAATTGATCTAGTTAACATTTTTGATCTAATATAGTCTTCACCTAAACTTGCAAAAGCTTTTTTTAATTTTTCACCACCAAAACGTAACATCAAATCATCTTCAATTGAAACATAAAATCGTGAAAATCCAGGATCACCTTGTCTTCCGGCTCTTCCACGTAATTGATTATCAATTCTTCGTGCTTCGTTTCTTTCAGTACCTAATACAGCAAGACCACCAAGTTCAATAACACCCTTACCAAGTTTAATATCAGTTCCACGTCCTGCCATATTGGTTGCTAAAGTAATTGATCCTTTTTCACCAGCTCTAGCAATAATATCAGCTTCACGAGCATGATTTTTAGCATTTAAAATCTCATGCTTAATTCCTTCCAAAGTTAACATATTAGCAATTCGTTCTGATACATCAACATTAGCAGTACCAATCAAAATTGGTTGTCCTTTATTATGTCGTTCTTTAACTTCTGCAATTAAAGATTTAAATTTAGCATTTAATGAAGCAAAAACATGATCGGGTTTATCTTCTCGAATAATTGGTTTATTAGTAGGAATCTTAACTACTCTCATATTATAAATTTTTACAAATTCTTCTTCTTCGGTTTTAGCAGTTCCTGTCATACCACTTAATTTATTATATAAACGGAAAAAATTTTGATAAGTAATAGTAGCTACTGTTGTTGTTTCTTGTTGAATTGTAACATTTTCTTTAGCCTGTAAAGCTTGATGAAGTCCATCACTATATACTCTACCAGGCATTAATCTACCAGTAAACTGATCAACTAGCACAATTTCACCATCTTTAACAACATACTCTACATCTAATTTGAAAACATAATTAGCACGAAGTGCATTTTGAATATGATGAAATAATTCCGAGTTATCAATATCAAATAAATTTTTTAAATTAAACTGTTTTTGAGCTTTATTAACACCCGTTACTGTTAATGCAATTTGACGTGATTCTCAATCAATTTTATAATCTTCAGGTATTAAAGTTTTTACAAAAACATCTGATGCTTGATATAAAGGAGTACGATTTTTTGAACCACCAGAAATAATTAAAGGTGTTCTTGATTCATCAATTAAAACAGAGTCCGCCTCATCAATGATAGCATAATTAAGCTGACGTTGAACTTTTTCTGGATAAACCTTAACCATATTATCACGCAAATAATCAAAGCCTAATTCTGAATTAGTTGTATATGTAACATCTTTTAAATACGCTTCACGTTTTTGATTAGTAGAATGATCACGAAGACTAACGCCAATAGTAATTCCCAAAAATTCTAAAATTGGTCGATTTAATTCAGCATCTCTTGCTGCTAAATATTCATTAACAGTAATAACATGAACACCTTTACTACTTAAAGCATTTAGATAAATTGGCATCACAGCAGTTAAAGTTTTTCCTTCACCAGTTCGCATTTCAGCAACATCGCCATTATGAAGAACAATACCACCAATTAATTGAACAGGATATGGATGTAATCCACTAATTCTTCGTGCTGCTTCTCTAATTGTCGCAAAAGCTTCAACTAAAATATCATCTAAAGTCTCACCTTCTGCCAATCTGGTTCTGAATTCAACTGTTTTATTTGCTAATTCTTCATCTTTAATTTTTCTCATTGTTTCATCAAGGCTAATTATTGCCTTAACTTGTTTATTAATTTTTCGTAAAATTTTACGATCTCACATAAAGTAAATCACCATTTTTTTCTTTATTATTACTTATACTTATTATTACTTGTAAAATAATAAAATCTTTATTATTTTAACATAAAAAAACTTAGAAAACTTAGTACCCAAAAAAAAATTGTATTTATATTATATTTTTTTTCTTTCTCTTCGAAGTTAGAAAAAATAATTTACTATAATTATTTTAATTACTATAAAAAACTTGATTATTATATGATTTAATATTACTTTTATTAAAAGATTCCTTGTTAATTTCTGATTTTGTAAGTTCAATAAAATTAATGGCTTTTCTCCCTTTTGTACTATTTTTAAATTTTATCACATAAATGCTGAGAAAAGCCTATCTACGGACTTCTCCCCACATTTTTAAATAAAACATAGCATTACAGTTTCAAAAGTAGGTATCTTGTTGAATTTATATGCAGCTTCTTTGGCATATAAATGAACATGATGTTTTGCAACTTTGATATGTGTTTTAAATGTTCTTCGTATATGTTTTCATACTGATTCAATTTGATTGGTATTTACGCCAATTTTTGAAACATAACCATCTTGATGGTTAACTGTTTTGTGATTAGGGAAAAGTGATTTGAAATCACGATATCCTTTTCAAGAATCAGTATGTACATCACACTTTGAAGAAATATGGTTTCTTGCAAACTGCAAAAGATTTTTACTTTTTGCGTTTTTGATTACTTTCACAATTAAATTATTGGTTGTTTTTTCATAAATCCCAACAATTAATGTTTTATTTATCAAAGATCTTCCTTGTTTTTTAAAACCCATATGTGAAAGATACATTTCATCCATTTGCACTATGCCTCAACAATAAATTGATGTTCTTGTTTGGCAATACGATTTCTGATTTCATGACCCATTCTTCAAGCAGTTTTCAAAGTCACACCCAATTCTTTTGCAACATCAGTTGATGTAATTCCATGTTTGGTGTTTATTCATCTAAAGATGAGATAAAATCAAAATCTCAAAGGTGTTTGTGACTTGTAAAAAATGGTGCCATGAAGAATACTAAATGTTTGATGACATTTCAAACATCTTATTCTTCTTAAATTAGAAGTATTCAAACTTGTTCAAGAACACATGATACATTTGTTTTTCTTCAAACTTGCTATATATTTTAAACAATCCTGTTCTGTTTGAAAAGCATTGTTGAACTCATTCAATTTCATTGTTTCCTCCACAAGTACATGTGGGGAGAAGTCCGAAATTAATTTTAGATTCTAACATTTTATTTAAACTATTTTCATTAAAGTTATCTTCTTCTTTTTTTAATTTGCTTTTTTTTCTAAGTTGATTTTTATTTTTTTTAAAAATATAAAATAAACTAAATATTGAAGTTGTTGTGAAAAAGAAACTAATAACTAAAAATCAAAATTTTTTTAAACTTCATTGATTACTTTTTTTCTAATTTTCTCTTCTACAAAAATTTGATTTTCTTTAATTATTAATGAACTAGTTTTTAGTTTATTAAAAATTGGAATTCTTATTACTTTAAAAAATTTACGTTGGTCAGCTCTAAACCATTGAATTTGCAACGGCAAAAATGATGCAATTTGATCTGGTGTCAATGCTAAAATTTGCAATGATGTCAGTGAAACTATTTGTTCTTTTGTAAAAGATACAATTTGTATTTCTATAAATTTTGAAACTTGTGATGGCAAAAATGATGCAATTTGAATAGGTAAAAATGATTGAATTTGCGATAACTTAAACGACTGAATCTGAATAGATGTAAAAGACTTAATTTGTAATCATGTCAATGTTTGAATCTGTTCCATTGTCAACTCTTGAATTTGTTCTTTTGTAAAAACCCAATTTGTGATGGCAAAAATGATGAAACTTGTTCTTTTGTAAATGATGCAATTTGAATAGATGTAAATGATGCAATTTGAATAGATGTAAATGACTGAATTTGTGATAACATAAAAAACTGAATCTGTAATGGTATAAATAAAGTAATTTGTTCTGGTTTAAAAAATGGAATTTGCAAAGGTGTAAATAATTTAAGGCTTTTCTCCCTTTATGTACTATTTTTAAATTTTATCACATAAATGCTGAGAAAAGCCTATCTACGGACTTCTCCCCACATTTTTAAATGAAACATAGCATTACAGTTTCAAAAGTAGGTATCTTGTTGAATTTATATGCAGCTTCTTTGGCATATAAATGAACATGATGTTTTGCAACTTTGATATGTGTTTTAAATGTTCTTCGTATATGTTTTCATACTGATTCAATTTGATTGGTATTTACGCCAATTTTTGAAACATAACCATCTTGATGGTTAACTGTTTTGTGATTAGGGAAAAGTGATTTGAAATCACGATATCCTTTTCAAGAATCAGTATGTACATCACACTTTGAAGAAATATGGTTTCTTGCAAACTGCAAAAGATTTTTACTTTTTGCGTTTTTGATTACTTTCACAATTAAATTATTGGTTGTTTTTTCATAAATCCCAACAATTAATGTTTTATTTATCAAAGATCTTCCTGGTTTTTTAAAACCCATATGTGAAAGATACATTTCATCCATTTTCACTATGCCCTCAACAATAAATTGATGTTCTTGTTTGACAATACGATTTCTGATTTCATGACCCATTCTTCAAGCAGTTTTCAAAGTCACACCCAATTCTTTTGCAACATCAGTTGATATAATTCCATGTTTGGTGTTTATTCATCTAAAGATGAGATAAAATCAAAATCTCAAAGGTGTTTGTGACTTGTAAAAATGGTGCCATGAAGAATACTAAATGTTTGATGACATTTCAAACATCTTATTCTTCTTAAATTAGAAGTATTCAAACTTGTTCAAGAACACATGATACATTTGTTTTTCTTCAAACTTGCTATATATTTTAAACAATCCTGTTCTGTTTGAAAAGCATTGTTGAACTCATTCAATTTCATTGTTTCCTCCACAAGTACATGTGGGGAGAAGTCCGTAATTTAATTTGTATAGGCGTAAACGATTTAATTTGATTTTCTATAAATGATGCAATTTGAATAGATGTAAATGACTGAATTTGTGATAACGTAAAAAACTGAATCTGCTCTGCTGTAAAAAATGGAATTTGAATAGATGTCAATACTTGAATTTGTCATGACCAAAATCAACTAATTTGTTGAATTGTAAAAGATTGAATTTGTTCTTTTGTAAAAGCTGCAATTTGAATTGGCAAAAATGATTGAATTTGTGATAACTTAAACGACTGAATCTGAATAGATGTAAAAGACTTAATTTGTAATCATGTCAATGATTGAATCTGTTCCATTGTCAACTCTTGAATTTGTTCTTTTGTAAAAAATGAAACTTGTTTTGCTGTAAAATATGGAATTTGCAACGGCAAAAATGATGCAATTTGTTGTTCAGTAAATGATGAAATCTGGATATTTATGAAAGATGAAATTTGCTCTTCTGTAAAAACTTGAATTTGCAACGGCAAAAATGATGCAATTTGATCTGGTGTCAATGCTAAAATTTGCAATGATGTCAGTGAAACTATTTGTTCTTTTGTAAAAGATACAATTTGTATTTCTATAAATTTTGAAACTCGTGATGGCAAAAATGATGCAATTTGAATAGGCAACAATGATCTAATTTGTATAGGCGTCAATACTTGAATTTGTCATGACCAAAACGACTGAATTTGAATTGATGTCAATGCTTGAATCTGAGCTTCTGTAAAAAGTGGAACTTGTTGTTTTATAAACACTACCACTTGCAACGGCAAAAACGACTGGATCTGAATCGGTATAAATGACTCAATCTGGATATCTATGAAAGATGAAATTTGCTCTTCTGTAAAAAATTGAATTTGCAACGGCAAAAATGATGCAATTTGATCTGGTGTCAATGCTAAAATTTGCAATGATGTCAGTGAAACTATTTGTTCTTTTGTAAAAGATACAATTTGTATTTCTATAAATTTTGAAACTTGTGATGGCAAAAATGATGCAATTTGAATAGGCAACAATGATCTAATTTGTATAGGCGTCAATACTTGAATTTGTCATGACCAAAACGACTGAATTTGAATTGATGTCAATGCTTGAATCTGAGCTTCTGTAAAAAGTGGAACTTGTTGTTTTGTTAAGGATTGAATTTGTCATGGCATAAATGATGGAATTTGAATAAATATAAAATATGGAATTTGTGTAACATTAAATGACCTAATTTGTATAAGCGTCAATACTTGAATTTGTTCAGTTGTAAATAATGGTATTTGGAGGGGTTACACTTTATTGGACACTAATTACGTAGACAAGTGAACAAATTAGTGAAAAGAAAGGAATTATAATGATAATGGGAGCGTGGCGAAGATGTCGGTAACTAAAAAGTTTTAAAAATAGCTCCTTTCTTTTTTAAACCCTTAAATTAAAAATAAATGACAAAAGACGAGAATAAAAATCTTGTCTTTTTTTGTAATTGTAAAATTTTAAAATTTTTAATAAACCTCTTTAGCACTATTATCAACACGTGTTAAGGAATTAAAAAAGTGAACTACAACACAGTTGTTAAAAATAGTAGCTAGCATGTGGACTTGCATGGATAAATAAAAAGTGGAGTGATACCTAATAAAATATACTAACCATTTAATGGTAATTCTTGGGGTGGGAGCGAATTGGAAACTAGTATATATAGACCTGTTGTAGGGACCTATTGTATTAATTCTATTCTTTATTTAACCAACCTTGCCACTCCCCAGTGAACAAGTGTTGGTTTTATTTTTTATTTTTTTTGAAAAAATTTTTGGGCGAGAAAATAAATTTCAAACTTGTAAAAAAAATTGAGCGGTGCCGGTTCAATTAAAATATTAATTTGCTAAACGCAAATTAAATAAGGCTTTTCTCCCTTTATGTACTATTTTTAAATTTTATCACATAAATGCTGAGAAAAGCCTATCTACGGACTTCTCCCCACATTTTTAAATGAAACATAGCATTACAGTTTCAAAAGTAGGTATCTTGTTGAATTTATATGCAGCTTCTTTGGCATATAAATGAACATGATGTTTTGCAACTTTGATATGTGTTTTAAATGTTCTTCGTATATGTTTTCATACTGATTCAATTTGATTGGTATTTACGCCAATTTTTGAAACATAACCATCTTGATGGTTAACTGTTTTGTGATTAGGGAAAAGTGATTTGAAATCACGATATCCTTTTCAAGAATCAGTATGTACATCACACTTTGAAGAAATATGGTTTCTTGCAAACTGCAAAAGATTTTTACTTTTTGCGTTTTTGATTACTTTCACAATTAAATTATTGGTTGTTTTTTCATAAATCCCAACAATTAATGTTTTATTTATCAAAAATCTTCCTTGTTTTTTAAAACCCATATGTGAAAGATACATTTCATCCATTTGCACTATGCCCTCAACAATAAATTGATGTTCTTGTTTGGCAATACGATTTCTGATTTCATGACCCATTCTTCAAGCATTTTTCAAAGTCACACCCAATTCTTTTGCAACATCAGTTGATGTAATTCCATGTTTGGTGTTTATTCATCTAAAGATGAGATAAAATCAAAATCTCAAAGGTGTTTGTGACTTGTAAAAAATGGTGCCATGAAGAATACTAAATGTTTGATGACATTTCAAACATCTTATTCTTCTTAAATTAGAAGTATTCAAACTTGTTCAAGAACACATGATACATTTGTTTTTCTTCAAACTTGCTATATATTTTAAACAATCCTGTTCTGTTTGAAAAGCATTGTTGAACTCATTCAATTTCATTGTTTCCTCCACAAGTACATGTGGGGAGAAGTCCGTTAAATAAATATTGAATCGAATGCCTCAATGTTTTTTAAAATTTCATAATTTATTTTTGAGCCCAGAATTTCTGGAATTAATAAAACGAATAGTAGTATTATTAATAATCTAAAAATCAAAATATATGTTCTTTATGCTAGAAGCAACAGAACATATTAGGAAAGGATTATTATGCAAATAGAATTTAAAAAAGAACAAATTATTAAAGATAAACCACAATCTATTCTTATTGATTATGGTGAATATAAATTACAATGTCCAAAATGAATGGTTAAAAATAATAGTTTTATTGCTGATGATAAATATACATATTGAGTTTTTAATTTAGAAAATATTAAAAGAGAGTTAAGTGGTAATGAATTAATAAAATTATTAGAACCATATATTAAAGACCAAAAAATAATTGTTAATAAACCAATTGTTCCAAAAGAATATTATCTTAATGATATAAAACTTGAAACATTAACATTTTATGCACAGCATAATAGTTGATTTATGGGTGAAATAACTGATAACAAAACTAAAATTACTAATCCTTGTTTTAAATATAACATTACGTGAGAAGAAAACAGAAAAGGTTTTAAAATAAATAATCCATATAAACATGATGATTTACCAATTAATTATATAGTTACTTCTTATAAGGAAATTTCAACTCATAATGAAAAAGTATTTTTAATATAATGCAATATGAATTAATTATTGGAATTGACCCTGCTGGAATTGGTAGTAATGGAATTGTTATTTATTCAAATGAAACTAATAATATTATCTTTAATGAAACATTTAAAACAAAAACTATTTTAGAAAGTAAAAAAATGTATAAAGAATATTTTGAATTAATTAAAAAAAATGAGACTAAAAAAATATTAGTTATTGTAGAAAATTTCTTTTTAAATTCAAAACAATTATTAACTAATCCGCTAGCAACCCCTAAAATTATTGGTGCTTTAATGATATTAGCAGAAGATGTTATGAACTGAGATTATTTAGAAAGCGAAGCAAAAAATAAAATTAAAATAGAAAATTATAAAGGAAATATAAAATTAACAAAACATGAACAAGATGCATATAAGCATATTCAATATTATTTAAGGAATTATAAAAATGAAAGAGAAAGCAAATTATGTCAAATTAACAGTAAAACTGAGTAACACTATTGAAGCAAAAAATTATGAAAAAGGTGACAAAGAATTATATTATAGTGTTCGTGGTCAATGAAATGGATTAAACTATGTTACTTTAATTTTTAACAACCCAAAACTTTATAATCGATGTATTTTATTAAACAAAAATGATGAAATTTTAGTAACTGGTGAAATCTTTAATAATTGAAATATGAATATAAATCGTGCATTTTGTTCAATTAATGTTAAATGATTTAAAAAATGAAAAGAGTAAAAAAAATGATAGTATGAAAAATTTTATTAATAGTACTAATATTAATAACAAGTATAACATTAATAATATTTTTAATTTATATAATTAAAGATTTAAAAAATGAATATAAAGTTTTAAAACTATTAAATTCAATTGTAAAAGATATAAAAAAGAAAGGAGAATAAATAATGAATAAAGAAAAATTACTTGAACATTTAAAAAATATATATTATGGATATAAATTAACAGATTATTCAATTGATATTATTAAAATTTTAATTAATAAAATTGAAAATGGTGAATTTGATAATGAATAAAGAAAAATTACTTGAATATCTTAAATATGAATGAGAATGAACGAAAAAAACAAGATATGATGTTAAGTTAAATAATGAAGTTATAAGAACTCATTTTAATGGAAGATTAAATTTTATATCTGAATTAAATGAAAAAATTAGAAATGGAGAATTTGACTAATGATAATATTACCTAGTTTGTTTGAAAATAAAGATGAAATTGAAATATTATCACCATTTCCAAAAGCAATTCATACAAGTAATGATATTAGAGCAATTATTTTAAGACAATACCCAAATGTTAAATCAAAACACATAATTGTTTCTGACCCCGAAAGTAATGTTGCATTAATAGTTGGTGATAATGATGTTTATCAAGGTTGAATTAAATTAACAATTAAAAAATTAGAAAATTAAAGGAGATTAAAATGCCAAATATAGAAAATCAATCAAATTATACTTTAACTAAATTAATTAGAACTGGAATAAGCCCAATTTGTGCAATGATTGGTACAAGTGCTTATTATGGTCAAGTAATAGGTAACCCATTATTAGGTTCAATTAATAGTTTATTATTTGGTAAAAAATTAGGTTTAGATATATGAAATTTAAATCAAAGACCAAATACTAAAACTAAATTAATTAATAGTAGTAAAAAATATTACTAGGTTTAGGAACAATTGGATTAGCAAATTATAGTAAATGAATAGAAAATAATATTACTCCAATTATTCCAACAACACCAACTCCAATAACTACTACAACTACAAGAGAAAGTCCTCCATGATTATTATTAAATAAACAAGAACAGCAGGAATTAATGGATTGAGATACTTATATTTCATTAAATGCTTATGGTATATCAAATCTTATTAGTGGATTAACTGAATTAATACCTAATAGATTTGAAAATATAAGAAAGATTTGTAATATGGCTACTGGTGGATGTTTAATATCAAGTGGTGTAGCAATGGGTATTAATAATGATTTTAATAATGCTTATGCAGTGCCAACAATAGTTGCTGGTGCAAGTGAAATTATTCATAATTTATTACCTATTGAAACTATACATAATAATGAAGAATTACAAGAAACTTCATTTACAAATGAACATGCTAGATTAGTTAATAATAGTGAAATAAACAATTATGGTAGTAATTTTCATGAAGTATCATTACATGATGATAATGATACATTAAATTGAGATTATAACCATATGAGTTTATAAAATAAAATAATTGAAAGGAAAATATTGAAATGAAAGAACTTATACATGAATTAATAATTATTGGAACAAGTGTTGGAACATTAATTTGTAGAGAATTAATTGTTTTATTAAAACGATTTATCACAACTCCAAAACATGTTAGAGCAAATAACAAAATTATAAAACATCAAAAAAAATTAGCAAAATTAAACGAAAAAATTAATAAAGAAAATAAATAAAAAAGTGGTGATGTAAATGTTAGAAAATGAAAATAATGTTCAACAAACAACTGAACCTTTAACTGAAAATAATGATTCTTCACAAGAAATAGAAAATAAAGTTAATGAAGCAGAAAATAAGTTAAATAAACTTAATCAAGAAATTAAAGAAAAAGAAATGATTAATATATTTAAAAAATATCAAGTTAAAACTGAATTTTATGATTATTTAAAATTTAAAACAAGTAATATAGAAAATTCAAAAATTGAAGAAACTATTAAAAAAATGATTAAAGAACAACCGGTATTTAAACAAACAATTAATACAGGTGGCAATAAACAAATAATTATTAATAATAATAAAACAAATGATAAAGAAAATTTTTTAATTAATTATAAAAAGAAAAATTATTTATAAACGAAAGGAAGAAATAAAATGTCAGTACCATTTAATCAAAATTTAGACAATACAGAGAGATTAGTAGAAGCACCAGAATTTATAGAGTTTTTTAAAATTTCAAATAGTCCATGGGCAAACTTTTTTCCTACTGAAATTGTTGACTCAGTAAATATTGAGTTTATTGTTAAAAAACCAAAAAAACCGGAAGTAAAAATTATTGCTTGGGATGATAAAAGTAAAAGATATGAATTACCATATGTTGATACTGATAAAATTAGTAAAAAAATAACTAAAAAATATCTTGCAGGAGAAATTATTGCAGATGTAGATTTAAAAGCAAATAATGGACAAAATTTATTAGATAGTATGCAATATGAAGTTGCAAATGATTTAGCAGATAAATTGGCAATTGATGATACACAAGCAATTGCAAAATTTGCTACTAAAATCGATATTGAAGATACAACACCAGTAGGCTATTTAAAATCAATGTTATCTGCTTGAAATACTTTGTTTCAATTTAGAAACATTGCAAATAGTAAATTTTTTACGGACTTCTCCCCACATGTACTTGTGGAGGAAACAATGAAATTGAATGAGTTCAACAATGCTTTTCAAACAGAACAGGATTGTTTAAAATATATAGCAAGTTTGAAGAAAAACAAATGTATCATGTGTTCTTGAACAAGTTTGAATACTTCTAATTTAAGAAGAATAAGATGTTTGAAATGTCATCAAACATTTAGTATTCTTCATGGCACCATTTTTTACAAGTCACAAACACCTTTGAGATTTTGATTTTATCTCATCTTTAGATGAATAAACACCAAACATGGAATTACATCAACTGATGTTGCAAAAGAATTGGGTGTGACTTTGAAAACTGCTTGAAGAATGGGTCATGAAATCAGAAATCGTATTGCCAAACAAGAACATCAATTTATTGTTGAGGGCATAGTGCAAATGGATGAAATGTATCTTTCACATATGGGTTTTAAAAAACAAGGAAGATCTTTGATAAATAAAACATTAATTGTTGGGGTTTATGAAAAAACAACCAATAATTTAATTGTGAAAGTAATCAAAAACGCAAAAAGTAAAAATATTTTGCAGTTTGCAAGAAACCATATTTCTTCAAAGTGTGATGTACATACTGATTCTTGAAAAGGATATCGTGATTTCAAATCACTTTTCCCTAATCACAAAACAGTTAACCATCAAGATGGTTATGTTTCAAAAATTGGCGTAAATACCAATCAAATTGAATCAGTATGAAAACATATACGAAGAACATTTAAAACACATATCAAAGTTGCAAAACATCATGTTCATTTATATGCCAAAGAAGCTGCATATAAATTCAACAAGATACCTACTTTTGAAACTGTAATGCTATGTTTCATTTAAAAATGTGGGGAGAAGTCCGTAGATAGGCTTTTCTCAACATTTATGTGATAAAATTTAAAAATAGTACATAAAGGGAGAAAAGCCATTTTTTATTACTAATGGTCTTTATGATAGTTTAGTTTATTTAGCAGATAATAAAGGTTTAATTACCGATAATCAGTTGACACAACAATTACGTTTAAATGGAAATAATTTATATGTAAAAGGTGTATTATGTGAAATCGTTCTTGATGACTATATGATTTTTACTAATGATAAAAATGAACAACAATTAATGACCTTTATTTTAGCAACACCAAGAGCGATGAAAAGATACATGATAGAAAATACAGTTATTTATGTAGATTTTATTAAAGATGATAAAGCAGGAAGAGCATATAAAGTTGCTGGTGAAGTTGTTGGAGAAGCAATACCATATATTTCTAATAATGAAACAACATCAAGATGAATGTTATGTGGAGTTATTAAAACAGAAAAAACTGATTTAAAAACTAAAATTACAGTTTTAACAACAAATATTACTGCAAATGTTAATAACAATAATAGTGAATTAAATACAGAAATAAAAAGTACTAATGAACTTAAATCATTAAATCCAAATTTAACAAATCCAACTATTAAATATTTTAGTGATGCACAAGGAAAAACTAATGTAAGTAATCAAAAACAAAAAGCAGGTGACTTATATATAACTATTACTGCAAATGTTAATGACTTAAATTATAAAGGAACAACAAATCTAATTAAAATAACTCTTAAATAAAGGAAATTAATATCATGCCAATTGGTACAACTAGTACAGTAATACTTTTAAACATAAATAAACCAAAACATACTAGAACAAGTAACCAACAAGAAAATAAAAGTTTTTGATGAGAAATTTTAGAAATGATTGGTGTACAAGTTATAGCAGTAGCACTTGCTCCTTTTACTGGTGGTTTAAGTGAAAGCGTAGCACTTGGATTAGGTGAAAGTGATTTAGTTGCTAGTATTAGTGCTGTTGGTGTAGAATTTTTAACTGATTTTACTATTAATCAAGTTTATGATTATTTAAAGGAAATGTAACAAAATTAAATACTTTCTTTAATATATTACCTGCATTTGCTGGACTAAATAAAATTAGTCGTGGTTATCGTACTACTAAATTTATTAATTTAGCACAAAAAACTAAAACATTAGAACAAATAGGTGTTAAAGAAGCAAAAAATTTACAAGAAATTATTAGTCAAGTAAGTGGAAAAGAAATTTTAACAGATAAAATTATTGGTAATAAACGTTATTTATTTAATTATAGTTTTGCTCCTAATCGTGAAACAATAATCCAAAATTTGGGTTATGTTGCTGAAAGACAATATAAAAATAATTTTCAAAAATTAGAAGCACAAGAATTAAAAGATTATTTATTATTACAAAATACATTAATAAAACTAAGTCCACAATTAACTCCAAAATTTAAAATTAAAGATATCGAAAAAGCAAATAACTTTTTAAAAAAATATAATACTGATTTAAAAGAAGTATTAAAAATGAACCAACATGAATGATTAAATTTAGTTCATACAATACATACAGAAAATAGATATGGAAAAACTTTAATTTTAGATTTACAAAAAATTCGTGCAAATACTATTAAATTTAATTTTAAAAATAGTATTATTCATCAACTTGTTTTAAAAGCAAATCAAACTTTTAAATATTTTGATATTAGATTTTATTTAAAAAAAGGTTTAAATAAATTTTGAAAAGATACTCCATATTTTGAAAAATTACGAGAAAGTATATATAAATTACAAGAAAAATTTGAAAAGTTAGAAAAACAAGTATTTGAAAAAATTAATAAATTAAAAGAAAAAAACAACAGATTTATTTACTACTGCTGAAAAGAGAGCAATAAAACATGCACAATTAATACCATTAAATTCGCCAGTATTTATGGGTTGTAAAATTAAACCTTTATCATTAGATAAATGTGCAATTACTATTTATCATCGCAATCCTAAATATAAACCAATTACAGTTATTGATAGTATTCTTAAAGCAGAAACTTTTGTTACTCAAATACATCCATTCCATTGATATCGTTGATATAGTGGTTGATACATTGGTTATGGAGTTAATCAAAATAAATGATTAAAAGCAATAGCATTTGCACCACCGGTTGTTCAACAAATAATTAGAGATAGTTTTAAAGTATACAGAGAAATATTTAGAATCGTAAGAACTTATCATAAAGTAGTAAATGTTATTAATAATCCTATTGAAAATATTAATAAATCATTTAAAAATATTGGTTTAAAATTTTCAGTTAATACTTTATTTGGTACAGGATTATTACATCATTTAGAAAAATTTGCATATAGTCAAGTTGCAGAAAAAGGTAAGAAAAAGTTACAAAAAGAAATTATTCATATATCACATAGAAAAACTAAAACAAAAACTAAACATTATAAAAAAGCATTTTTTAAGGAATGATAAATTATGATTAATAAACTTTGAACTGGTGTCAGTCTAGAAAATTATAATAACTGATATCCATTAACTGGAAAAATTACAGAAACACCACAGCAATATATACAAACATGACCAAATGTTAATGATTGATTTAAAACTTTTGCTATTCGTGCTCAAAATGATATTAATGCTTATCTTGGTTTTATTTTATCTAAATTTCCTTTTGATAGTTTTAAAGATGAATTAATTAAAGAAACATTAAGAGATATGGTTTATGTAACCGCTGAACATTGAGTATTTAATCGTACACCAATTGAATTTAATGTTGATGCTACTATTCAGTTTAATAATGGTAGTCAATTTAGTACAAATAGTATTCCTACAATTAATGTTTGAGATTTAGCACCAAGTAGAATGAAAATATGGGCAAGACTAACAGAATTAAAACAAATATTATCAAATTATAATGATGATGAAATAGATGTTGAAAAAATTGATTTAAAAGCATTTTATACTAGAAATCAAGTTGATGAATTAATCGAACAACAAAAAGAATTTACATTATCAAAACAAATTAAATTATATGATGATTTAGTTGATGATAATGAAAATGAAATATATAGAGGTCCTGTTAGTAAATTTATTAATAAAGATTATGTTGCAACAGATTACGATAAAGAAACTGAAACAATGATTTTAGATTGACCTGATGAAATTGGAACATTACCACCAGAAGCATTACAAAATAATCCACAAATTGGTGATTATACACATGCGCCAACTTGTGATTTTTCTGCTAAACAACAAAAACAAATTACTACTAATGAAAATAATATAACTAAATTGAATGATGAATTAACCAAAACTAATGAAAATATTGATGATATTAAAAATAATTGATTTAATATTGTAACTAGTCCTTTATGAAAAAAAATGTCTTCTTTTATTCCAAGTAATGAATTTGGAAAAATATATTTAGCAATATGGGGTTACATTTATCAACCACCTAGTACTCCTACTGATAATTACATATATAGTAATAAAAAAACTATATTTAATTTAGGTGGTGAAATTCAAAGAACAACACAAAAAACTATTAAGTTAGATGAGTTAATTGTAAATGATAATGTAAAAATCCAATTATTATTTACTAAGGAATCAAATGACATTACTGTTGTCTCTAATGATATTAATTATCAATCTAGTTCTATTGTATTATATCAATATATAGGAAAAGGAAGACCAACTGAATTTATAGCAGAAGAAGGTACTGAACGTGATTATTATACAAAACTAGAAACTAATAATTTATTAGATAAAAAGCAAAATAAATTAACTGCTGGTACTAATATAACTATTGATGAAAATAATAAAATTAGTGCTACTGGTGGTAAAGTAGATTTATCTGATTATTATAAAAAAGAAGAAATAGATAAAAAATTAAAAGACAAAATGGATAAAGACCATTTTAAATATGCTTTTTCTATTAATACTATTGGTACTGAAATTCCTAATTTAGAAACTACTGATAAAACTATTGCCGGTGCTATTAATGAATTAAAAGAAAAAATAAAAGATAAAAAATTTTCAAATGATTATTTTAAATATAATACTGAAGCAAATGAAATTGTATTACATGATGAAGAAAATTCATTACTTTGTAGGGATTTATTAGAAAATAATGAATATAAATTATTAAAAACTCAAAATAAAAAATTATTACAAGCAATTAATGAAATATTAGAAAAACAACCACAACCAAGTCCAAGTGGTTCAAATTGAAAAGAAGTAGGAACAAGAGAAAAAAATAAATGAGATTATTGACAAATTACTTATGATTTTCAAGAGAATAAACATTATAGAGTTTATTATTCTTGAAGTATATATAATCCAGTTTATACTATTCAAGAATTTATTATAACTGATAAAACAATAGCAGGTGTACCAATACAAACCTTTAATGATAGTGCTAATATAGTAATTTTATCAGTTCAACATGCAAAATGGATTACTATTTATACTGTAAAAGGTAATTTAAAAGGTAATGTATGAAAATTAGAAGAATTACAGGAATAATATTATGTTTTTTTAAAATTATAAAAATTATTTTAGGTTTAATTGGAGTAATTCTATCATCAGCAACAGCAGGTTTAATTATATTTATCATTGTAAAAATAATATTAAAAATTAATCAAATATTTTAGAAAGGTGGTGAATATTATGTTAGGTAGATTTTTAAGAAGAGATAAGAGTACTAATAATGAAGAAAAAACTAAATTAACTTTTTTAAAAGGTAAAAGTACACATGCTTCTATTTTAAGTTATTTTGGTTTTAATGATTTTAATCATGAAACATATTTTACTGATTTTGTAGCAGAAAATAATGCTAATTTATATAATGCTCCATTAGACATTAATAATGAAACTATTAAATAATATTTAATTCAACAAGAATTTTATCGAAAAAATTGAAATTCTATTTTTAAATTAAGTAAATTAGGAATTAGTGGTTATTTAATTTTTATTGCTAATGATGATTTATATTTTCAAGTAGTTGATATACAACAAAGAGTTTATGATATTACTGGTAAATTAATTCAATGTACTATTTTTTATGATAGTTATGAAAAAAATGCACAAATTGTAAGATTATTTGAAGTTTATACATTAAATAATGAACAAGTAACTATTAATCGTGCAATTTATAGCGTTAATGATAGTAAAAAACAATTTCCATTAGATTTTAAATCATATATTAATAATCCAAATTTAGAGCAAGAACAAACACTAAATATTAACTATATACCAATAGCAATTATGCGAAATAAAGCAAATGAATTAGCAGATTGTAATAAAGTAATGGATAAGATTAAAGCATTAGATGTTATTTATGAACAAATTGTTTTAGATACTATTTTAAACTCACCCAAGTTTATTTTTGGTCAAACTTATGGTAATGTAAAAGATTCGTTAGAAGATGCCATAAGAATATTAGTTACTAAAAATTATATTTTTAAAAGTGGTGGAGATAGTAACGAACAAAATGAAAATATTAATATGACAAGTAGTAATTTTAAAGGTAAAAATTTAACTGATATATATGACTGAAATGTTAATGAAATATTTAAACGTTGTGGTATTCATATACCAAGTCAAAAAAAATCTGCACAACAATCAGTTCCTGAAAGTACAGCAGTAAATATTTCAACTATCAATTATATTGAACAAAAATTATGACAATTTAATATTGATATTCTTAAATTTATTCAAATATTAGTACGTTTAGATAAAGATTTATTAAATAGTACAACATTTAATATTAATGATGAACAAGAAATTAATAATTTAACAGTGAGATTAAAATTATTTAATCCCGAAAATAACCAATTAATAGGAGAAAACAATGGACAACAACAAACCACAAACCAAGTTTCCACAGAAACAGAAGCAAACTAAACTTAATCAAGCAGAAATAGAAAATGATTATTTAATTGATAATATTCCTTATGATTTTACAAATATGATGGGTGCTACTAGTGACCCTGATATTAATAGAGCATACGATGAATTTAAAAAAAGAACAATTTATATTTATGAAATTGAACGTTTATTTAAAAATAATGAAAATAATAGTTTAAAATTTTCAGCAAATACTATTAAAATTGGTTTTATTGATATTGATAAAGTATTAAAAACTACTGCTGCTGAAACATCAGACTTTACTATGCAATTAAATCAAAGAGCAAGTACTAACATTAATGATAATACAATTGAATATAGTATGACTGATATTAAAAATTTAATTTTTCAAGAAATAAATTTATTAAATCAATTTAAATTATATGCAGTATCTATTAATGAACCATTAACTGAAAATAATATTGATAATTTATATATCATTAATAATTATTCACAACCTTATCAAAATCCAAAAACTAGAAGTACTAAAAGTATAACTATTATTAAAATTAAAGATTTTAAAACAAGAGATGGTTATCCAATTATTATTAAATTACAAAAACCATTAGAGAAAGATACCAAAGTAACTGGTTTAAAAATTAAAGCCCCTAGAAGCATGATTTTTGGCAATATAAAGGTACTTGGTGAAGTTGACAATATGGAAGTATATCCTAAATTATTTGTTAAGGATAAGATAGCATTTCCGCTATTATCAATGCCTATTGAAACTCAACCAAAAGTTAGAATATTAGAACAGTGATTTAGTGAACAAATATTACCATGAAAGTTAGCAAAGCAATTTATTGTTAAAGAAAAATCAGTTTTAGATTTAATTGCTATTGGTGGTGGTAAAGAAACAAGAAAAGAAATTATTAATAATGCAAGAGTTACTAATGCAAAATTAGGTTATGATGTTTCTAAAAATTTAAAAGTATGACCATTATCTGATGAAATAGAATTAAAAGATAAAAAATTAGAGTCATGATTTTTAGTAGGTAACTATAATTTATTTATTTCTACAACAGATAAATTTCATGATGTTGAACTAGAAATAAAAGATAGACCACCAATTGATAGTTTACAAAAAGTATTATTAGATATGCTAACTTATACATATACTTATAACAGAAACTTTGATGAATTTCAACCTAATGATTTAACTTCTAAAATAGCAGAATTACGTTCAAAATTTGAAGGACAAAAACCAGAAGATGTAATTACTAATTTATTTAAACAATGAAAATTAGATTATCCAAATTATATAAATTTACCACAAGTTGAAATATTTAAACAAATAGTTATTATGTTATCAAATAATATTTATTCAACTATGTCTATTAATAAAGGTTTAAATGATGATTATAAATTATTATTACCTTATTATTTTGAATTAAAATCAAATCCTATACACACAGGTTCTAACGAAATTTGGGAATTTAAAGACGTAAAAGTAGTATTAAAATCTGCATATTTTGATTTTACTGATATAAATAATATTAAATTAAAAAATAATGATATCAGTCAAAATGAACTATTCAAACTAGATGATAATCAATTTAACTGATTATCTATTACAAATGAATTAGAAAGTAATAACATACCTTCATTAATTCCTGCTGATTGAACATTAGGTAATGGTGAATATGGAAAGTATTTTACGAAAGCAATCATTGATAAAAGCAAAATTGAAAATGCTTTAAATTTATATGGTTCAAATAAATCACAATTGTTTTCTAAATTAGAATTTTATGAAGAAATATCACAAATTGATAATGACAATAAATTTGAAATACTAATTAAAAATCCAATTTATCAATTAAATCGGATTGAAATTAGTGGTATATTTGGTTCTGGAAATTATAATTTAACTTTAATAACTGATAAACAAGAAATATATTTAAATAATATTAATTTATTTGATAAATATAATGAAAATATCTCTTATATTAACTTGGAAATTTAAATTATTTATTAAAATATCCATCAGGATATTTACCATCTCATTTTATATCCCCTTGATGTCTTGATTTAATATCAAAATACAAAAATATTTTATGTTGATTATTCATAGGTTGTGACCATATAATTGCTCCACCACCACCAGAAGTTTTTGTATAATCATAATTTAAAAATGATAATTCATTTTTACTTTGATAGGTAAGCAGCCCCCCCATGATTAATCCTATTGTTCCGGTTGTAGCACCAGTTAGTGCTAATGCTAATGTTATTTTACTTAAATTTGTTTTTATTCATGTTTTCATAATAAATTTCTCCTTTTTTATTTTGTTATTTTTTCTTAACTCTTCACAAGTTTTTAATCATTTTGGTAATAATTCATGTTCTAAATTAATTGCATGATTTTCACAAAGAAAAAGACTAAATGTTGTTGATTTTAAATATAAAAATACAATATTACTTCATTTGTTATTACAATTTTTACTTTGACAAATAACATTCATTTTGTAAAATCTTTTTTAAAGATTTCAAATTATTTACAACTTTTAATGATTTTTCTTTATTCATTATAACTTACTCCTTATTTTTTAAAATTTTATTGTTTAATTGTAACCATTTTTTGATATTTTTACAAGTATGCTTTTAAACGCAAAATAACGCCTAAATTAAAGATGTTTATTTTGTGATACCTATACTATTAATTATATTTTACTTGTTTATTATATAGCAAATGTGAAGATGCTTTTTTTCACACTAGCATTATTTTTACCCCTAATTACATTTTTATATGGATATAGTGCATAAAATAATGCATCATAAGGGTCTTGATACATATTCTTGTCTGGAATGTTAGTTTTTGTTTCATCATAACGTAATTCTTCTAAGCATTGAGTAGTTTTTGGTAAATCATCTTTATTAGCATAAAAGTTTCCATAACTCATAATATTTCTCATTCAAACTACTCTATTAGTTAATCCTGCTTCTTGATTTAAATTTGAAGAATGTTTAATAGCAGTTTGTGTTATTAAAATAGTATTATGTTCATCTATTAATTTTTGATTTAATCAATCCATTGCTGTTCTTGCTTTATCATCATAAAAATAAATTGCTTGGTCAAAATTTTCAAAATTATCAATTAGTCCTAAAATTTCATTTGAATAAGCATTAATTTTTTCATTTTCATTAATAAAATCATTTGGAGTAACTACTAATTCACAAATAATATAAGCATCATAATATCCAGTATTATTATATTCTTTAAATCCAACTACCATAAATACAGTATGGTCTTTATGTCCAGTTGCTCAATCAACACCAACTGAATAAAAATCAAATTTATACATATTTTTTTCTTGATTATAAAATTCTTGTAAATCATATGTTTGTCAATATTTTAATGTTTTTTGAAATGGAAAAATTGTTGCATTACTATTTAAAAATTCAAAACCATAATAAACAGTATTGAATTCATCGGGATTTTTCTTTTTTAATTCTAAAATTAATTTTTGAGTTACTGGTTCTAATTTATGTCAAAACGGAAGTAAAGTAAATCTTAAAATAAATAATCCTAAACCACTAAATGCTTCATTATCTTCATAATAAACTTTACCAATCTTTTTAAGAGTATCTATTACTTTATTATTTAATGGTAAGTATGGTATACAATAAAGCAAATAAAATGGGTGGTATTTATCATAGGGATTGCAAGTAAAAGCAATAAAGTGATTTTTATAAAAATAACGAGTAATTTGTTTACCATAGGTTGGACTAAATATATTTCTATCTGTAAATGTTCAACTTCATTCTTGAATTGGCTTATTTGAAACTTTAATACGATTACTACGAAACATTGATAATTTTAAACGTTCATAACGTTGAGTTAATTGTTTTTCACTTAAAGTTTCTTTTTCTTCAGCCATAATTATTTCATCAGTTCTTGAACATAAATAACTTGAACCACCAACTGATTTTCCAAAAATTTTATTACCATTTGCATAACCAATAAAGTCAATTTGCTGGTTATTAGGAAAGATAATACAACCACCATCTTTGGTTATTTTTCACTTAATACCATGTGGATTATTTGGGGATAAGTGAATATCATATTTATCTGCTAAATATTGACAAACATCAAGTAAAGAACCAACTGTAGTTTCATTATGAGTATTTTCATAACGTCTTACTTCTTGAACACTACTATCACTAAAATTACAACAAATAAATAAATCAAACGCTAAACAGTTTCATGTTTTACGCGTTAATCTTGCAGTTGGTACAAAACGATAAAAACAGTTGGTAGTAAAAAATTCTGCTCATTGTTCACCAACAAAATCTTTAAAAATTTCTCAAGTAAAACCAAAATTATTATCACTAAAATTAAGGTCATATTTTTTATTTAATTGTACATAACTATTAATAAAAGTCATATTATCTCCTAAATTTTAAAATAAATTACAATTTAATTATTAACAACCAAAATTAGAAAGGAACATTAAAAATGTTAAGATTACCATTTCCTAATCATTTTGATTGAGACAAACATTACTTTAATCAAGATGAATTAAATTTAAAACAAACAGAAGAATTATTTGCAAAAATAGATGAGCAACTATGAAATGAATGTGATAAATCTGTATATAAACCATGTAGATTTAGAAAAAGAAAATTAAAAACAAAAAAAGGCCTATTAATTTATAAGCGACGTATTTGTACATATTATAACCCAAAAACACAAAAAATTGAATTTATTTCAATGCTAGATAATTATCTTGGGGTTAAAAAATATAGCAAACTTGCACCTGATGTTATTAAACAAATTTTAAAACATTTTGCTGATGGTAAAAAATATCGTGATGTTTGTGATACATTTATTGAAGATTTAATAAGCACTAGTGCTGTTTGTAGAACATATCAAAAATTTAAATTACCAAAAGCTAATATCCCTAAAATAGTATTACAACCAAATCAAACTTTATACATAAATATTGATGATGGACATCGAAAATTTAAGTTTAATGAAAAACATAATACTAAAAATTGTAAAAAATGTTCTATGCGATTAATAATATTTTGTACTGGTAAAAAGAAAAATGGCAAATTAATTAATAAAAGAGCAGTTTTTAAAATAAGAGTATCAAAAACAGAAATTGGTACAGAAAAAACAGCACAATTAATTGAAAAATATGGTAATTTATATTTTGAAAATTTTGACCAAGCAAATTTAGTAGTTTGTGGAGATAGTGCAAAATGAATTAGAAAAACTGCTACAATTTTAAATGCTAAATTTATTTTAGATAAATTCCATGCTTTTCATGTTTTATTTCTTGGAATAATGGCTGGAAGAAGAAAAAATCAAATTGCTAAATTACATTATGAATATGGACAAAATTTATTTGCAAAAGGGCAATATTATAAATTAATTGATTTTTTACAAACATTAACTTTAAAATATTCAAAATTAAAAGTTGGTTATTTTATTAATGCCAAAGATGGTGTATTAAACCAATCATTAGTTGAAAATATTGGTTGCTTTACAGAAAATAATATTAAACAAATTTTAAAGCATATGATTAAAGATAGAACCTATAACATTGATATGTACACAAAAATGGTTAATTTCAAATGCTATAAAATAAATACAGCAATACAATTATTATAAAATTAAAATTAAAATTCATTAAAAATAACTAACAATAAAATAAAACTTATTAAAGTTTACTTTAATAAGAATTTTTGAATTATAAAAGTAAGCATTTTTATTGACTAATATTTTGCAAGTGTTAAGATTAACATACAATTGCATATTGAAGTCTAAATTATTCTCGTCTAACTTATAATTTAAAGACAATAAATGAATGTTATAGACAACATCGATATGCTCCGAAAATTTTTTATCTTTTATTTTTTCTTTTAATTCATTAATAGCACCGGCAATAGTTTTATCAGTAGTTTCTAAATTAGGAATTTCAGTACCAATAGTATTAATAGAAAAAGCATATTTAAAATGGTCTTTATCCATTTTGTCTTTTAATTTTTTATCTATTTCTTCTTTTTTATAATAATCAGATAAATCTACTTTACCACCAGTAGCACTAATTTTATTATTTTCATCAATAGTTATATTAGTACCAGCAGTTAATTTATTTTGCTTTTTATCTAATAAATTATTAGTTTCTAGTTTTGTATAATAATCACGTTCAGTACCTTCTTCTGCTATAAATTCAGTTGGTCTTCCTTTTCCTATATATTGATATAATACAATAGAACTAGATTGATAATTAATATCATTAGAGACAACAGTAATGTCATTTGATTCCTTAGTAAATAATAATTGGATTTTTACATTATCATTTACAATTAACTCATCTAACTTAATAGTTTTTTGTGTTGTTCTTTGAATTTCACCACCTAAATTAAATATAGTTTTTTTATTACTATATATGTAATTATCAGTAGGAGTACTAGGTGGTTGATAAATGTAACCCCATATTGCTAAATATATTTTTCCAAATTCATTACTTGGAATAAAAGAAGACATTTTTTTTCATAAAGGACTAGTTACAATATTAAATCAATTATTTTTAATATCATCAATATTTTCATTAGTTTTGGTTAATTCATCATTCAATTTAGTTATATTATTTTCATTAGTAGTAATTCGTTTTTGTTGTTTAGCAGAAAAATCACAAGTTGGCGCATGTGTATAATCACCAATTTGTGGATTATTTTGTAATGCTTCTGGTGGTAATGTTCCAATTTCATCAGGTCAATCTAAAATCATTGTTTCAGTTTCTTTATCGTAATCTGTTGCAACATAACCTTTATTAATAAATTTACTAACAGGACCTCTATATATTTCATTTTCATTATCATCAACTAAATCATCATATAATTTAATTTGTTTTGATAATGTAAATTCTTTTTGTTGTTCGATTAATTCATCAACTTGATTTCTAGTATAAAATGCTTTTAAATCAATTTTTTCAACATCTATTTCATCATCATTATAATTTGATAATATTTGTTTTAATTCTGTTAGTCTTGCCCATATTTTCATTCTACTTGGTGCTAAATCTCAAACATTAATTGTAGGAATACTATTTGCACTAAATTGACTACCATTATTAAACTGAATAGTAGCATCAACATTAAATTCAATTGGTGTACGATTAAATACTCAATGTTCAGCGGTTACATAAACCATATCTCTTAATGTTTCTTTAATTAATTCATCTTTAAAACTATCAAAAGGAAATTTAGATAAAATAAAACCAAGATAAGCATTAATATCATTTTGAGCACGAATAGCAAAAGTTTTAAATCAATCATTAACATTTGGTCATGTTTGTATATATTGCTGTGGTGTTTCTGTAATTTTTCCAGTTAATGGATATCAGTTATTATAATTTTCTAGACTGACACCAGTTCAAAGTTTATTAATCATAATTTATCATTCCTTAAAAAATGCTTTTTTATAATGTTTAGTTTTTGTTTTAGTTTTTCTATGTGATATATGAATAATTTCTTTTTGTAACTTTTTCTTACCTTTTTCTGCAACTTGACTATATGCAAATTTTTCTAAATGATGTAATAATCCTGTACCAAATAAAGTATTAACTGAAAATTTTAAACCAATATTTTTAAATGATTTATTAATATTTTCAATAGGATTATTAATAACATTTACTACTTTATGATAAGTTCTTACGATTCTAAATATTTCTCTGTATACTTTAAAACTATCTCTAATTATTTGTTGAACAACCGGTGGTGCAAATGCTATTGCTTTTAATCATTTATTTTGATTAACTCCATAACCAATGTATCAACCACTATATCAACGATATCAATGGAATGGATGTATTTGAGTAACAAAAGTTTCTGCTTTAAGAATACTATCAACAACTGTAATTGGTTTATATTTAGGATTGCGATGATAAATAGTAATTGCACATTTATCTAATGATAAAGGTTGAATTTTACAACCCATAAATACTGGCGAATTTAATGGTATTAATTGTGCATGTTTTATTGCTCTCTTTTCAGCAGTAGTAAATAAATCTGTTGTTTTTTCTTTTAATTTATTAATTTTTTCAAATACTTGTTTTTCTAACTTTTCAAATTTTTCTTGTAATTTATATATACTTTCTCGTAATTTTTCAAAATATGGAGTATCTTTTCAAAATTTATTTAAACCTTTTTTTAAATAAAATCTAATATCAAAATATTTAAAAGTTTGATTTGCTTTTAAAACAAGTTGATGAATAATACTATTTTTAAAATTAAATTTAATAGTATTTGCACGAATTTTTTGTAAATCTAAAATTAAAGTTTTTCCATATCTATTTTCTGTATGTATTGTATGAACTAAATTTAATCATTCATGTTGGTTCATTTTTAATACTTCTTTTAAATCAGTATTATATTTTTTTAAAAAGTTATTTGCTTTTTCGATATCTTTAATTTTAAATTTTGGAGTTAATTGTGGACTTAGTTTTATTAATGTATTTTGTAATAATAAATAATCTTTTAATTCTTGTGCTTCTAATTTTTGAAAATTATTTTTATATTGTCTTTCAGCAACATAACCCAAATTTTGGATTATTGTTTCACGATTAGGAGCAAAACTATAATTAAATAAATAACGTTTATTACCAATAATTTTATCTGTTAAAATTTCTTTTCCACTTACTTGACTAATAATTTCTTGTAAATTTTTTGCTTCTTTAACACCTATTTGTTCTAATGTTTTAGTTTTTTGTACTAAATTAATAAATTTAGTAGTACGATAACCACGACTAATTTTATTTAGTCCAGCAAATGCAGGTAATACATTAAAGAAAGTATTTAATTTTGTTACATTTCCTTTTAAATAATCATAAACTTGATTAATAGTAAAATCAGTTAAAAATTCTACACCAACAGCACTAATACTAGCAACTAAATCACTTGCACCTAATCCAAGTGCTACGCTTTCACTTAAACCACCAGTAAAAGGAGCAAGTGCTACTGCTATAACTTGTACACCAATCATTTCTAAAATTTCTCATCAAAAACTTTTATTTTCTTGTTGGTTACTTGTTCTAGTATGTTTTGGTTTATTTATGTTTAAAAGTATTGCTGTACTAGTTGTACCAATTGGCATGATATTAATTTCCTTTATTTAAGAGTTATTTTAATTAGATTTGTTGTTCCTTTATAATTTAAGTCATTAACATTTGCAGTAATAGTTATATATAAGTCACCTGCTTTTTGTTTTTGATTACTTACATTAGTTTTTCCTTGTGCATCACTAAAATATTTAATAGTTGGATTTGTTAAATTTGGATTTAATGATTTAAGTTCATTAGTACTTTTTATTTCTGTATTTAATTCACTATTATTGTTATTAACATTTGCAGTAATATTTGTTGTTAAAACTGTAATTTTAGTTTTTAAATCAGTTTTTTCTGTTTTAATAACTCCCCACATAACATTCATCTTGATGTTGTTTCATTATTAGAAATATATGTGGTATTGCTTCTCCAACAACTTCACCAGCAACTTTATATGCTCTTCCTGCTTTATCATCTTTAATAAAATCTACATAAATAACTGTATTTTCTATCATGTATCTTTTCATCGCTCTTGGTGTTGCTAAAATAAAGGTCATTAATTGTTGTTCATTTTTATCATTAGTAAAAATCATATAGTCATCAAGAACGATT
This sequence comes from Spiroplasma ixodetis Y32, assembly GCF_030316605.1. GTDB lineage: Bacteria > Bacillota_I > Bacilli_A > Mycoplasmatales > VBWQ01 > Spiroplasma_E > Spiroplasma_E ixodetis. The sequence goes on along the minus strand of NZ_CP127039.1, from coordinate 252,273 downwards.
TCACATAATACACCTTTTACATATAAATTATTTCCATTTAAACGTAATTGTTGTGCCAACTGATTATCGGTAATTAAACCTTTATTATCTGCTAAATAAACTAAACTATCATAAAGACCATTAGTAATAAAAAATTTACTATTTGCAATGTTTCTAAATTGAAACAAAGTATTTCAAGCAGATAACATTGATTTTAAATAGCCTACTGGTGTTGTATCTTCAATATCGATTTTAGTAGCAAATTTTGCAATTGCTTGTGTATCATCAATTGCCAATTTATCTGCTAAATCATTTGCAACTTCATATTGCATACTATCTAATAAATTTTGTCCATTATTTGCTTTTAAATCTACATCTGCAATAATTTCTCCTGCAAGATATTTTTTAGTTATTTTTTTACTAATTTTATCAGTATCAACATATGGTAATTCATATCTTTTACTTTTATCATCCCAAGCAATAATTTTTACTTCCGGTTTTTTTGGTTTTTTAACAATAAACTCAATATTTACTGAGTCAACAATTTCAGTAGGAAAAAAGTTTGCCCATGGACTATTTGAAATTTTAAAAAACTCTATAAATTCTGGTGCTTCTACTAATCTCTCTGTATTGTCTAAATTTTGATTAAATGGTACTGACATTTTATTTCTTCCTTTCGTTTATAAATAATTTTTCTTTTTATAATTAATTAAAAAATTTTCTTTATCATTTGTTTTATTATTATTAATAATTATTTGTTTATTGCCACCTGTATTAATTGTTTGTTTAAATACCGGTTGTTCTTTAATCATTTTTTTAATAGTTTCTTCAATTTTTGAATTTTCTATATTACTTGTTTTAAATTTTAAATAATCATAAAATTCAGTTTTAACTTGATATTTTTTAAATATATTAATCATTTCTTTTTCTTTAATTTCTTGATTAAGTTTATTTAACTTATTTTCTGCTTCATTAACTTTATTTTCTATTTCTTGTGAAGAAGCATTATTTTCAGTTAAAGGTTCAGTTGTTTGTTGAACATTATTTTCATTTTCTAACATTTACATCACCACTTTTTTATTTATTTTCTTTATTAATTTTTTCGTTTAATTTTGCTAATTTTTTTTGATGTTTTATAATTTTGTTATTTGCTCTAACATGTTTTGGAGTTGTGATAAATCGTTTTAATAAAACAATTAATTCTCTACAAATTAATGTTCCAACACTTGTTCCAATAATTATTAATTCATGTATAAGTTCTTTCATTTCAATATTTTCCTTTCAATTATTTTATTTTATAAACTCATATGGTTATAATCTCAATTTAATGTATCATTATCATCATGTAATGATACTTCATGAAAATTACTACCATAATTGTTTATTTCACTATTATTAACTAATCTAGCATGTTCATTTGTAAATGAAGTTTCTTGTAATTCTTCATTATTATGTATAGTTTCAATAGGTAATAAATTATGAATAATTTCACTTGCACCAGCAACTATTGTTGGCACTGCATAAGCATTATTAAAATCATTATTAATACCCATTGCTACACCACTTGATATTAAACATCCACCAGTAGCCATATTACAAATCTTTCTTATATTTTCAAATCTATTAGGTATTAATTCAGTTAATCCACTAATAAGATTTGATATACCATAAGCATTTAATGAAATATAAGTATCTCAATCCATTAATTCCTGCTGTTCTTGTTTATTTAATAATAATCATGGAGGACCTTCTGTTGTAGTTGTAGTAGTTATTGGAGTTGGTGTTGTTGGAATAATTGGAGTAATATTATTTTCTATTCATTTACTATAATTTGCTAATCCAATTGTTCCTAAACCTAGTAATATTTTTTTACTACTATTAATTAATTTAGTTAAAGTATAATTTGATTGATTTTCTATATTTGGCATTTTAATCTCCTTTAATTTTCTAATTTTTTAATTGTTAATTTAATTCAACCTTGATAAACATCATTATCACCAACTATTAATGCAACATTACTTTCGGGGTCAGAAACAATTATGTGTTTTGATTTAACATTTGGGTATTGTCTTAAAATAATTGCTCTAATATCATTACTTGTATGAATTGCTTTTGGAAATGGTGATAATATTTCAATTTCATCTTTATTTTCAAACAAACTAGGTAATATTATCATTAGTCAAATTCTCCATTTCTAATTTTTTCATTTAATTCAGATATAAAATTTAATCTTCCATTAAAATGAGTTCTTATAACTTCATTATTTAACTTAACATCATATCTTGTTTTTTTCGTTCATTCTCATTCATATTTAAGATATTCAAGTAATTTTTCTTTATTCATTATCAAATTCACCATTTTCAATTTTATTAATTAAAATTTTAATAATATCAATTGAATAATCTGTTAATTTATATCCATAATATATATTTTTTAAATGTTCAAGTAATTTTTCTTTATTCATTATTTATTCTCCTTTCTTTTTTATATCTTTTACAATTGAATTTAATAGTTTTAAAACTTTATATTAATTTTTTAAATCTTTAATTATATAAATTAAAAATATTATTAATGTTATACTTGTTATTAACATTAGTACTATTAATAAAATTTTTCATACTATCATTTTTTTTACTCTTTTCATTTTTTAAATCATTTAACATTAATTGAACAAAATGCACGATTTATATTCATATTTCAATTATTAAAGATTTCACCAGTTACTAAAATTTCATCATTTTTGTTTAATAAAATACATCGATTATAAAGTTTTGGGTTGTTAAAAATTAAAGTAACATAGTTTAATCCATTTCATTGACCACGAACACTATAATATAATTCTTTGTCACCTTTTTCATAATTTTTTGCTTCAATAGTGTTACTCAGTTTTACTGTTAATTTGACATAATTTGCTTTCTCTTTCATTTTTATAATTCCTTAAATAATATTGAATATGCTTATATGCATCTTGTTCATGTTTTGTTAATTTTATATTTCCTTTATAATTTTCTATTTTAATTTTATTTTTTGCTTCGCTTTCTAAATAATCTCAGTTCATAACATCTTCTGCTAATATCATTAAAGCACCAATAATTTTAGGGGTTGCTAGCGGATTAGTTAATAATTGTTTTGAATTTAAAAAGAAATTTTCTACAATAACTAATATTTTTTTAGTCTCATTTTTTTTAATTAATTCAAAATATTCTTTATACATTTTTTTACTTTCTAAAATAGTTTTTGTTTTAAATGTTTCATTAAAGATAATATTATTAGTTTCATTTGAATAAATAACAATTCCATTACTACCAATTCCAGCAGGGTCAATTCCAATAATTAATTCATATTGCATTATATTAAAAATACTTTTTCATTATGAGTTGAAATTTCCTTATACGAAGTAACTATATAATTAATTGGTAAATCATCATGTTTATATGGATTATTTATTTTAAAACCTTTTCTGTTTTCTTCTCACGTAATGTTATATTTAAAACAAGGATTAGTAATTTTAGTTTTGTTATCAATTATTTCACCCATAAATCAACTATTATGCTGTTCATAAAATGTTAATGTTTCAAGTTTTATATCATTAAGATAATATTCTTTTGGAACAATTGGTTTATTAACAGTTATTTTTTGGTCTTTAATATATGGTTCTAATAATTTTATTAATTCATTACCACTTAACTCTCTTTTAATATTTTCTAAATTAAAAACTCAATATGTATATTTATCATCAGCAATAAAACTATTATTTTTAACCATTCATTTTGGATATTGTAATTTATATTCACCATAATCAATAAGAATAGATTGTGGTTTATCTTTAATAATTTGTTCTTTTTTAAATTCTATTTGCATAATAATCCTTTCCTAATATGTTCTGTTGCTTCTAGCATAAAGAACATATATTTTGATTTTTAGATTATTAATAATACTACTATTGGTTTTATTAATTCCAGAAATTCTGGACTCAAAAATTTTTTCAAAAAAAATAAAAAATAAAACCAACACTTGCTCACTGGGGAGTGGCAAGGTTGGTTAAATAAAGAATAGAATTAATACAATAGGTCCCTCTACAACAGGTCTATATATACTAGTTTCCAATTCGCTCCCACCCCAAGAATTACCATTAAATGGTTAGTATATTTTATTAGGTATCACTCCACTTTTTATTTATCCATGCAAGTCCACATGCTAGCTACTATTTTTAACAACTGTGTTGTAGTTCACTTTTTTAATTCCTTAACACGTGTTGATAATAGTGCTAAAGAGGTTTATTAAAAATTTTAAAATTTTACAATTACAAAAAAAAGACAAGATTTTTATTCTCGTCTTTTGTCATTTATTTTTAATTTAAGGGTTTAAAAAAGAAAGGAGCTATTTTTAAAACTTTTTAGTTACCGACATCTTCGCCACGCTCCCATTATACCAATATTAACTCATATACCGACGAATTTAAAAAGCAAATAGTAGCTTTATATCAAAGTGGTAAATCAATATCTTGCCTTGTTAAAGAGTATAATGTTACAAGAGCAGTTACTTATAAATGAATTAAGCAATTTACTAATTCAGGTAGTTTTAAAACTAAAGATAATCTTTCTGATTTAAAAAAACAATTAATTCAAGCAAATAAAGAATTAAAACAGTTACGAATGGAAAATGATATTTTAAAGCAAGCAGCACTAATAATAGGCAGAAAATAGAAATTATTTTTAAAAATAAATCTAAATATAAAATTCGCACAATGTGTCGTTTTTTAAAACTCTCTAAATCAACATATTATTTTAACGGACTTCTCCCCACATGTACTTGTGGAGGAAACAATGAAATTGAATGAGTTCAACAATGCTTTTCAAACAGAACAGGATTGTTTAAAATATATAGCAAGTTTGAAGAAAAACAAATGTATCATGTGTTCTTGAACAAGTTTGAATACTTCTAATTTAAGAAGAATAAGATGTTTGAAATGTCATCAAACATTTAGTATTCTTCATGGCACCATTTTTTACAAGTCACAAACACCTTTGAGATTTTGATTTTATCTCATCTTTAGATGAATAAACACCAAACATGGAATTACATCAACTGATGTTGCAAAAGAATTGGGTGTGACTTTGAAAACTGCTTGAAGAATGGGTCATGAAATCAGAAATCGTATTGCCAAACAAGAACATCAATTTATTGTTGAGGGCATAGTGCAAATGTATGAAATGTATCTTTCACATATGGGTTTTAAAAAACAAGGAAGATCTTTGATAAATAAAACATTAATTGTTGGGATTTATGAAAAAACAACCAATAATTTAATTGTGAAAGTAATCAAAAACGCAAAAAGTAAAAATCTTTTGCAGTTTGCAAGAAACCATATTTCTTCAAAGTGTGATGTACATACTGATTCTTGAAAAGGATATCGTGATTTCAAATCACTTTTCCCTAATCACAAAACAGTTAACCATCAAGATGGTTATGTTTCAAAAATTGGCGTAAATAGCAATCCAATTGAATCAATATGAAAACATATACGAAGAACATTTAAAACACATATCAAAGTTGCAAAACATCATGTTCATTTATATGCCAAAGAAGCTGCATATAAATTCAACAAGATACCTACTTTTGAAACTGTAATGCTATGTTTCATTTAAAAATGTGGGGAGAAGTCCGTAGATAGGCTTTTCTCAACATTTATGTGATAAAATTTAAAAATAGTACATAAAGGGAGAAAAGCCATAATATTTATGAACAAGCTGTTATTAGTGCTTTTAAAGAAAATAAAGAAGTTTATGGAACAAGAAGGTTAAAAGTCATACTAGCAAACCAAGAAATTTATTTATCACGCAGAAAAATTAAAGAAATTATGAATAAGCATAATTTAATATCAAAATACACTAAATTATCATTCAAAAATCATCATAATAAAGTTAATGATAGTCAAATAACCAATTTTGTTAATAGAAACTTTAATAATAGAATTAAAAATGAAGTTATTGTTAGTGATTTAACTTATGTTCAAGTTAATGGTAAATGAAACTATATTTGCTTATTAATTGACCTATTTAACCGCGAAATTATTGGACATAGTGTGTTGGAGTTAAAAAAGATGCATAATTAGTAAATCAAGCATTTATGCAATCAAATCGCTGTTTAAAAGATATTGAAATATTTGATAGTGATCGCGGCAATGAATTTAACAATAAAATGATTGATAAACTTTTATTAGCATTCAATATTAATCGTTCTTTAAGCAAAAAAGGCTGTCCTTATGATAATGCTATTGCTGAAGCAACTTTCAAAACTTTTAAGACAGAATTTATTAATGATAGAAATTTTACATCATTAATCTAATTAAAATTAGAATTATTTGATTACATCAACTGATATAACAACATAAGAATTCACTGCACTCTAAACTACTTAACCCCCATCAAATACCAAGCACAAATGTCTACCAAAAAATAGTCCTAAAAAGTGTTGCCATTCCACTATTTTAAGAATATTATTATAAATATTATTTATAAGCAATTTTATTTTTAATATTAATATAAAACCATCATTTATTTTTAATGTTCATTAATAACAACAATTATTTTTTGACTAACATTGTTAATTTTAATAAAATCATTAATTTTTTGTGAATTAACTCGTTTGGCATTACGCAATGCTCAACCAATAGAACGTATTAGATAAAAATTTGTTGTTAATAACAATGGCTTAATTAATGCAAATAGTAAATTAAAATCAGTATTTTCTTTAAACATTAATTGTGATTGAATTGCTATTCTTTGAATTCAAAAATTACTATCATTTATTAACTTGAATAAATATTGATCTCTAACACTAATATTATTGTTGCTAAATATAAGAACACCAATAATATTATCAAAATAATCAGTAGTATCTCATCAAATATTATGTTTAATTATCGATAAAAGCCAATCTAAGTCATTAAAACTTAAGTTTTTCTTTCATCAAAGATTTAAAAATTCCATTGCTGTATATTGAAATTCACGATTTTTTTGTAAATATAATGTTTCAAATAACTGTTTTTTATTTACTAACGATAAATTTTTATTTCATTTATTTAAAAATAATTTTACTAATGGTTTTCGTTTACTAGTTAAAATTCCATAAAATTCAAAATTATTAATTAAAAATTTTTCTTGTTTAATTTTAGTATTGATATTAGCATTATTAATAAAAATTGTCGTTAATATTTTTATTTCTTCATTAAATTTTTCCATATATACCTTTCTATCTATATAAAATATTTTATCTTAAAAATATTGAAGGGAAAGTACTCATTAAAATAATCATTATTATTGCTAAACAACTAAATATGCATAATCTAAGAATATGACGAAAATGTTTTTTATTTAAATAATTAATTGTTTGATTTAAATACATTAAATTTCATTTATTAATTGGCAATTGATAATAATCCAAAATAGCGATTAAAATTGCATGTCGTTTAAATGATTTACATTTTTTATAATATTTAATATGGAATGAAATTTCATTTCAATGCTTGAAACTAAAAATATTATTAAGATCCATTAGTTCCGAAACAATTTCTTCTGGTGTAAAATCAGCATTTGCTGCATAAAAAGATTTGAATTGCTTATTTTGTTTAATTCAGTATTTAACCTCATAAATAATCATAAATAATGCAATTACTAATACCATTACCACTGTTAAATCTTTAAATATATTTACCGCATACAATAATTTTCGAAGTTCAAAACTAATTTTTTGATCAGTTTTATCAATAACAGTTAATAATATTGAAAGAATTATTGAAAATATTGATAAAAACAATGCTAATATATCCATAATTCTAATTTTTTATGTACATTTTAATTTAATATACGGACTTCTCCCCACATGTACTTGTGGAGGAAACAATGAAATTGAATGAGTTCAACAATGCTTTTCAAACAGAACAGGATTGTTTAAAATATATAGCAAGTTTGAAGAAAAACAAATGTATCATGTGTTCTTGAACAAGTTTGAATACTTCTAATTTAAGAAGAATAAGATGTTTGAAATGTCATCAAACATTTAGTATTCTTCATGGCACCATTTTTTACAAGTCACAAACACCTTTGAGATTTTGATTTTATCTCATCTTTAGATGAATAAACACCAAACATGGAATTACATCAACTGATGTTGCAAAAGAATTGGGTGTGACTTTGAAAACTGCTTGAAGAATGGGTCATGAAATCAGAAATCGTATTGCCAAACAAGAACATCAATTTATTGTTGATGGCATAGTGCAAATGGATGAAATGTATCTTTCACATATGGGTTTTAAAAAACAAGGAAGATCTTTGATAAATAAAACATTAATTGTTGGGATTTATGAAAAAACAACCAATAATTTAATTGTGAAAGTAATCAAAAACGCAAAAAGTAAAAATCTTTTGCAGTTTGCAAGAAACCATATTTCTTCAAAGTGTGATGTACATACTGATTCTTGAAAAGGATATCGTGATTTCAAATCACTTTTCCCTAATCACAAAACAGTTAACCATCAAGATGGTTATGTTTCAAAAATTGACGTAAATACCAATCAAATTGAATCAGTATGAAAACATATACGAAGAACATTTAAAACACATATCAAAGTTGCAAAACATCATGTTCATTTATATGCCAAAGAAGCTGCATATAAATTCAACAAGATACCTACTTTTGAAACTGTAATGCTATGTTTCATTTAAAAATGTGGGGAGAAGTCCGTAGATAGGCTTTTCTCAGCATTTATGTGATAAAATTTAAAAATAGTACATAAAGGGAGAAAAGCCTTAATATATTTAAATAAATCTTTAACAAAAATATTAACATCAATTGTTAATGTTAAATTTTGTATATTTGTTTGTATTTCTTCATATCTAGCTTCTTCTAACTTTTCTTCATCCTCATCAAAAAACATAGTTTTCCCTCCATCCTATATCATAATTTTAACATTATCCGTAACTAAAACTAAAAAAATGAACAACTCAAAAAGTTGTTCATTTTTATATTTTAGTAATAGTTTATTTTGGAATTCAAGTTTTTAATAAATCATTTTTAATATTACCTACTTGTGGCCCATAAATTACCTGAATAGCTGTACCTTTTTTAAGGATACCAACTGCACCAGTTGATTTTAAAATATTATCATCAACTTTAGTTTCATCAAAAACTGTAACACGCAATCTTGTAGCACAATTGTCTAATAATTTAACATTACTTCGTCCACCAAGACCTTTAAAGATATTTTCTAACATATCATTATTTTTATCTTTATTAGTATCAGGTGTTAATGTTTGTTTCTTTGCCATTTCTGCTTGTAAAGTTTTATGAATAGACTCTGCACCATCAAGATAAGTAATTTCAACTTTATTGGCAATTACTTTAATATTTTTAGTTCCACTTAATCTTAATAAAGCTTTTGAATAAATATTTGCATCTTTTAAAGTTGCAACTAATACTTTATCTTTAGCGTTAACATCGATGATATTTAATGCTCCACCAAGTCCAAGTAATAAATTTTCTACTTTTGTTCTACCTTTTTTTGAAGACTTATCTAAAGAACTTTCAACACTTTGTAAAGCTAAGTTGGTTGCTAATTCTCCTTCTTCACGACCTAAAGTTTTGTAATTTCTTCACTTAATAATGTAATAGAACCCAAAGAAATAAGCAGGTGCCATAATTAATCCAGTAACAAATACTCAATAGAATCCTGTTTCTTTACCAAGAATACTTGGTAATATTCCAAAGAAAGAAAAGTCAATAAATCCAGCAGCAAAACCTTGACCAACAACTATATTTAATAAATACGCCATCATAAAACTAATTCCTGCCATAAATGCATGGAAAACAAAACATAATGGTGCTACAAATAAGAATGAAAACAATAATGGTTCTGTAACTCCTGTTAAGAAAGAAGTTAGAGCAGCAGATCCTAAAATACCGCCAACCATTTTTTTATTTTCTGGTCGTGCTAACATTCACATAGCAAGCGCTGCAAATGGATAGCCATATTGCATATATGCAAATCGCCCACTCATAAACATTGTTCCTGGTGTTTGATTCATGTGTCCTACTGCATTAGAAGCAAATTGTCCAAAGAAAATATTGTACGCTCCAACAAAATGATCACCAGATTCATTAATTCAATTTCCACCAATTCCAGTATATCAGAAAGGTGCATATTGAACGTGATGCAATCCTGTTGGTATTAATAAACGTTCAGTAATTCCAAAAAACATTGCAATAAATGCTCCACCAACTGTCGGATGAAAATTATCACCAGTTAACTGTCCATCAGTAAGTTGACCTGTATTCATACCAGCTGCTAAGCCATTACCAATTTCTCTAAAAGCAATTAATAACATTGGTCAAATAAAGAAAAAAGCTAATCCCATTCCTATTCCAACAAAAACAGCTAAAATTGGCACAAAACGTTCACCACCAAAAAAAGCTAATACTCTTGGCATACGAATATTGTATGAATGATTATGAACAATTGATACTAATCAACCAACAATAATGCCACCTAAAACTGAAGTATCAAACGTAGGAAATAATCCTAAGACAGAAGAAAATAAACCAGAAGATTTACCACTTTCTGGAGTAATCTTTGCACCTTTACCTAAACCTCATGGATCAAATCCCAACATTCCTGTTTTAGGATTTCAAAAAAACATGCCACTAATAACTGAAGTCATAACAATAAAAGCAATAAATCCAGAAAGAGCAGCTACACCTTTACTAGCTTTTGCAAAACCAAAAGCAATAGAAATAGCAAAAATCAATCCTAAATTAGCAAAAACAACGTTTCCGGCTGATTGCATAATTGAAAAAATATTAATAATAGCAACAAGACTATCATGATTAGGTAATTGCTTTAAAGCACTAGCAACTCCACCACCAATTCCTAACAATAAGCCAGCTATTGGTAATGTAGCTATTGGTAAAACAATGGCTCTTGATAAGTTTTGCATTTTGCCAAACATTTTGCCACCTAATTTATTGAAAGTTCCTTTAAAAGTAAAACTAGGATTTTTCTTATCCTCAGGAGATGTTTGTTTACTATGAAAAAATTTACTCATTTTCTCACCTCCTTTCTATATTGTTCTATACAGATTAGAATTTTATTCTATACCAAGTAATAGGGGCTTTGCCCCTCGTTGCTTCGCAACTCACCCCAGTGGGGTAAACCCCACGGCCAACCAACCAAGGTTCTGGTTGGCACCGACCATTAATATAGGTTTATTTTATTTATATTTTTAGCAAAATTGACTTCTTCTAGATATATTATTATTAATCTTTGTTTCATATCATTTATTTGTCTTTCAAGAGAATTCTTTTTTTTGTTTACCTTTGGTTAGTTCATTTATTTCTTTATTTATTTGTCGATTTTTATGTCCCATTAATGCTCCTAATGACTTTAATTCTCTTCCATATTGAAGAGAATCAGTAGCACTAACACTTAATAATTTTGAATTTTTTGTGGAAACAAAATCATTTTCTATTTCCATTTTTTCATTTTCTAAAAATCTTAAATTACTTTCCATAATTGATATCTGTCTATCAATTTCTTGTAATTGTCTTTCAAGATTACGTATTTCATCTTCATCTTCTCTAATTTCTCTATCTAATTGATTTATTTTTTTTTATATTTTCTTGATTCATATTTTTCTCCTTTTTTAAATTTAAATATCGGACTTCTCCCCACATGTACTTGTGGAGGAAACAATGAAATTGAATGAGTTCAACAATGCTTTTCAAACAGAACAGGATTGTTTAAAATATATAGCAAGTTTGAAGAAAAACAAATGTATCATGTGTTCTTGAACAAGTTTGAATACTTCTAATTTAAGAAGAATAAGATGTTTGAAATGTCATCAAACATTTAGTATTCTTCATGGCACCATTTTTTACAAGTCACAAACACCTTTGAGATTTTGATTTTATCTCATCTTTAGATGAATAAACACCAAACATGGAATTACATCAACTGATGTTACAAAAGAATTGGGTGTGACTTTGAAAACTGCTTGAAGAATGGGTCATGAAATCAGAAATCGTATTGCCAAACAAGAACATCAATTTATTGTTGAGGGCATAGTGCAAATGGATGAAATGTATCTTTCACATATGGGTTTTAAAAAACAAGGAAGATCTTTGATAAATAAAACATTAATTGTTGAGATTTATGAAAAAACAACCAATAATTTAATTGTGAAAGTAATCAAAAACGCAAAAAGTAAAAATCTTTTGCAGTTTGCAAGAAACCATATTTCTTCAAAGTGTGATGTACATACTGATTCTTGAAAAGGATATCGTGATTTCAAATCACTTTTCCCTAATCACAAAACAGTTAACCATCAAGATGGTTATGTTCCAAAAATTGGCGTAAATACCAATCAAATTGAATCAGTATGAAAACATATACGAAGAACATTTAAAACACATATCAAAGTTGCAAAACATCATGTTCATTTATATGCCAAAGAAGCTGCATATAAATTCAACAAGATACCTACTTTTGAAACTGTAATGCTATGTTTCATTTAAAAATGTGGGGAGAAGTCCGTAGATAGGCTTTTCTCAGCATTTATGCGATAAAATTTAAAATAGTACATAAAAGGAGAAAAGCCTTAAATATAATACTCATTTATTTAAAATAAAATAATCAGTTAAAAACTTATATTAAATTTATGTATTTATTTTAACATTTTTTTTATTTTTTTTAAAATGTTTAGTTTTAAAATAACATGCACGACATACAGTATTTTCAATTTCTTTCTTTTCAGTCTGTAATATATTATCTAACTTATCTAATCCTACTGCTCTAATATCATCAATAGTAAAATATCTAATGCTTGTGACTGTTCATATTCTTTAACATTACTTAATTCACTCTTTAACGAATGAATATAATTTAAAACACGACTATTATATCTTTGTAAATAAGACCTAGGAAATCATAAACTAAAAGTCATAGTTTCACCACTATAACTAGGTGGCAATCCACCCACGTTTAATTATTTTCTTAGTTTGTCTTTTAGATAAGACAACTTTATTATAGTCATCAACATTAGTATAAATATTCAATTTAAACTTAACTAAAAATAATAAAATACGGATTCTTTTAACTTTAACAATATACTCTACTTTTTCACCTGCTTGTTTTCGTATTCTATCGGGGTGTTGTTCAATCATATACATAATTCCATTAAAATTATGACCTATCAATTTACAAAACATTCCTAAACTTTCTTGTGTTTCTTTAAATTCGGGTGATAAATCATTACTATTAATTTTTAAACCTAATTCATCAAAAACAAGCATATCATTCTCTTTAAAAGCATAATTACTATTTAATTGATTAAATTTAAAAACATCATCATAAGAACAATGATAACTATACTCATTACGTACTTTAATAGGAATAGGACTTTACTACTACTCTACCTTTATGTTTTTGTGCTAAACAACAAGCAAGAGCAGATTTACCAGTACGTGGTGGTGCTGAAATAATATAACTACCTACACGTTGTAATACCTTTATATTTTTTCTAGTTATTAAAAATGGATACAGTGTTATTAATAACAAAACTTCTAAAAGTAAATAACCATATCAAGGCATTATTTCAACTCCTAACCAACTAAAAATCCTACTGCTTTTAAAAATACTCATAAAGTTAAAACTTGTTCTAAAACACTATTAAAATCAACATTTAAAACAGAACTAATAGTATCATCAAAAATACGTATCAATAATCCATCAAGTTTAGTAAAAAATTCTCTTAATGGTTCCACCGGTAAAACCTTACCAACAACACCATAAAGTACTCACCTAAAAGCATTACGCAAATGACCAAAAACATCATATCAACTAACACGTTCATACTCAGGATTAAAAGGACTATTTGGTGGAACTGGTGTTACTTTCTCACTTGAAAAAATATTAATTTGACCAAAATTTAACCGTGGTGACATATCTGAAAATGAATCACCATGAACATCAAAAAATACTGTTAAATGTCTTAAATTTGGAGCACGAATAGGCATAGTAACAAAATTATATAAATCTTGCTGATAAATATCATTATCAACCTTACCTTTAAAAAAATACTTTGTATCACCAACATTATCTAAAAAACTAAAAACAAAATTAGCAATAAAAGTTTTAAAATATTCATATTCAAAATAAAACATAAAACCTTGAATATAAAAACTTAAAGGTTTATCAATTTCAAAATTTAACTGTGTTTGAAAATTTATAACTCTCCTATCATTATTAACAAAATTCAAACGATTAGTATTCTTTTCTGCAACATAATTATGATTAAACATAATACGTGAAAATTCATCCAATTGTTTTCTATTAAAAGTATAAACACCAGACCCCATATTTATCTCTTGTGAAGGAACACCAACTGTATCACTATAATAAAAACATATATAAGTACCCTGATTACCAATAAATTCATCACTTACTAATTTTAAATCTGGTTGGTCAACATCAAAATAAGCAAATTTCATGGAATTATTGCTCAATCATCAAAACTATGGTATTTAACATGTTTAACCATTTCTTTTGTAATATCATAATTAACAACATTAGGGTCATTTGAAGCAATTAAACTAGTCGGTGCTTGAACAGAAGTATTTACAACAAAAAATAATTTAGCAAACTTAAATCACATAATTATTTACCAAATAAACATTTTAAAATTCACCATGAACCATAAAACAAAACAAATCCAATAAAAAACTGAGTTCCATAAACTACTAAATTTCATAAAATAGTAGTAAAATCATCAACTGGATTACCTATAAACATAGTTCAATAATCAACTATACATTGATGTATTTTATTGTAAATTTCTAAAACACTCATACTTAACACCTACCCAAACAATGACCTAAAAACAAATTTAATACTACGATAAATAAAATTAAAAAATACACCTAATACCAACCAAAAAGTCAAATTAAACAAAATATAAACTTCATTAGTAATATTTGGTTGATTTAAAAATATTTGAATATCTTTACTAGAAAATATAAAAATAAAATGCAATATACTAAGAACAAAATTAGACATAATTAATTACCTACATTCATTCCACTAACATCTTGTGTTTGTTCATGACCCTTAGCAATTTGTTTACCAACTCACATGATGAGCCTTTATAAAATTTAACAGAAGCACGACCCATAGTTTTAACATTCTGTCCTAAATCTAACGTTGGTAAAATTAATTCGGGTAAAATAACCCTAAATGCAAATCTAAGCAAAATCAAAAATATCATTAACGTACCCAAATTAAAACCTAAATCACCAAGTGGAAAACTAAAAACTTCATAAAAATTGAAGCAAATAATTGCATAACAGTTGTAATAAAAGGTATAAACATAATTTCACATCCTAATGTCTTGTAAATCTAAATAATCCTAAAATTAAATAAAATACAAAACTAACATTTATTAAAGCAAGAATAGGCAAAGGTAAAGTGTATAAACTATCATAAAAGAACGACTTAATAAAAAGTGTCACAGTATGTAACCCAGCAAAAGAACTTAAATACTGCATATAAATAGTTTGCACCAAAGTATTAACAACTGGTAAAAGTCTACCCAATAAAGGTAAAACAAAAACCAAACTAAAAAATAACTTTACCATTTGCTTAATTCCTTTCTAATTACTAATGTGTTCCATGAATAATATATCCCACAAATTGTTTGATAAACACTAATACCATAAATACAATTGAAATTAACACTGGTCAATTTGTAAGTGTTCCACCATCGCCAGTAGTAAATACTCAACCAAAAATATAAGTAAAAACATTTAATAATTGTTGTCCTACACCACCAATCATATTTAATAATGCTGATAATCCAACAGGCATATTAATCATCCCCTTTCTCTAATTCTTTTTGTTGTTTTTCCATTTCTAATTTACGTTTCTTTTTTTCAAAATCTTTACGACAAAAAGTACAATCCGATTCACTATCATTATCTTTTATATGTTTTTTATGTTTAAATCTTTGTATACCTTCACGTATTCAACTTCTACAAAACCAAAGAATTAAACAAAAACCACCAATATATAACGCATATTTTATAATTTCTTTCATGTCCATTATTTAACATTTCCTTTTTTTCTTTTTTTTAAAAACTTAACGGACTTCTCCCCACATGTACTTGTGGAGGAAACAATGAAATTGAATGAGTTCAACAATGCTTTTCAAACAGAACAGGATTGTTTAAAATATATAGCAAGTTTGAAGAAAAACAAATGTATCATGTGTGGCATAAGTTAGTTAAGTTTACTCCTATAATTTTTAATCTAGACAGTATGATTAGTTTAAATAATTAATAGTTAAGGAGTAAAGATGAAATATAAAGTTTATACAAGAAAAATTAAACTAGATGTTTTAAATGAATATGTAGTGATTAAAAAATTAAAAACCATTGATATTAAAACCAAATATCAATTATCAACCAGATCATTAATTTATAATTGAGTAAAAAAATATCAAAAAAATAATAAATTAATTACTATTCATACTTTTCAAACAAATCATCAAATAGATAAAGTGAATATCAAAGATAAAAATTTAAAACTTGAAAATAAAAAACTCAAAAAGTCACTACTAAAAGAAAAAATAAAAAATGAATTTTTAAGACAAAAACAATTCTGTGATAAAGAATTAAAAAAAATCAAAATATTTTAAATAGTAAATTATTGAAAAGTAAATGTTTTTTAATAGTTGATAAATATAGAAATAAAAATTATGGAATTAATGACATAATTAGTTTGTTACCTATCAGTAAAGTTGCATATTATAAATGAATAAAAAACGGTAAAAAGAAATATCAAACAAAAATTGATAATGAGTTATTAAAAGAATTAAATAAAATTGTTTTTATTAGCAACAAAGATAAAATAATTAAAATTACTAGTTTAGAAAAGGTGAGATTAGAATTAAAGAAAAACAACACCAATCTTAAATGCAGTAAAAACAGCATTATGAGGTTATTAGAAGATAATAATATCACAAACTATTAACCAAACCCAAAAAACAGCGTAGAGCGAAATCTAATTCCTTAAAATCAAATTTCCAATATTTATTAAAACGTAATTTTACCAGTAATACTTATCTTGAAAAAGTTGGCATCGATGGTACTTGATTTAAAGAATTAATTATTAATAATAAAAAAACTAAATTATTATTAGAAATTGCTACAGATATGAATAGTAATGCTATAGTTGGTTGAAACATTAATAAAAGTGAAAATGCAATAACCATTTTAAATGTTCTTAATCAAGTAACAAAGGCAAGCCGTAAAGAACATAAAATATTTGCAACATTTATCCAGTCTGATTTAGGTTCAGGTAATACTAGTAAAATAGTTACAAATAGTTTTAATAAAAGTAAAACTTTAATTCATTCAAAAAGTTTATCAGGATTTAAAGGCAACCAAGTAAGTGAATGTTTAAATCGCTGAATCAAAAGAGATTTTAAAATTATGTTTGGTAACAAGTTTAATAGCATTAAACATTTCACAGAAGCATTAAGAAAATTTATTAACTGATGAAATAATGATAGAATGATTTTACGATTAAAAATGTCTCCAAACCAATTTGTACAGATTTGAAGACAAGAAAGTAAACTTATCTAACCAATGCCTTCAATTGTAGAAAATACTTTATATTTTATTTGATTAGTATAATTAACTTCATATTTTAATAAGTAAACGTATTTCATTTTTATTTTTCTCCTTTTAATTTTTTATTGTGTTATGATATTGTTAATGAGGTATGTATTTATATATAAAACCCCTTACTTTCTTAAATAATACAAATGTAATTGTTAATTAGATTAATGGGTTATTTACTGAGCCATAATAAGGCTATTCAAATTAATCTATAATTACATTAAGCGATACAGTGTAACATTTTAACTTGCTTAACATTAAATGCTCTTTTATTCTGATATAGAAGTATTTACATAAAGTACTCACTATTAGACTTCTATGACAGTGTTATTAAGTTTTAATCTTTTAACAAAAAAAGAACGATAGTTATATCGTTCTTTGTTATTTTATGAATCTATCCATTAAAGTTATGCGCCCTAAAAATATGTAATGCTTTTTGAATTAATTTAGACTTAGTACGATCATTATTATTTCTTAACTTAGTATTATTACCAATATTCTTTATACCTAATTTATTTCTTTCATTTCTAATCATATCAATAGGCAAAACAACATTTTTAACATAAAAATTATATGAAATATTCATTTAAAATCATTCCTGGTCAGAATTTTTAATAAAATTAAATGATTTATAAATTAAATCTTATAAAAGATTATAACATAAAAAATATCATTAATAAAAATTAATGATAGTAACAAAAATGATACTTAACAGATAAAAATATTATATATATATAATAGTAAAAACAACAATAAAATAAATAAAAACGATTTTTTTACTACTATAATAGTAATTTCGGAGAAATTTTATAATCTATATAGATATTATTAATAACTACTATAAATTTTAATAGTATATTGTAATTAAAAAAATAGTAAATATTTTAAAACACTTACTATTTTTATTTTTTTAATTTTAAGTATTAATTTAAATTAAACTAAATATCTAAGCCAATAAATTTAATAATTAACGTACCAATACAATAAGTAAAAACCAAAGTTGTTAACATATATAAAATTCATGATTCTTTTACTCTTTTATGATCAAGAAATTTATTAAAAGGAATTGCTTTTACAGCAAATCCGCTAGCAATAAAACTAAAAAGATAAATACTTATTTCAATTATTCATTTTATTAAATGTGAATCATGCATATTTATTAACCTCCACTAACCCTTTTAATACGCTCATCAAATACCTTTGTTTCTTGCTCTTTTAAAATTGATGTATATTCAACTTTATCACTAATAATACGAACCATATGTAAATCAGTTACCAAAAGTCCACCAGAAATTGTTAAATTACGAATTTTTTCTTTAATTTTAAATGACATTTTCGATATTTGAATATTAGCAATCAAAGGTGTATGCCATTCAAGAATACCAACATAGCCTTCAGTTGTTTTAACATTAACTCACTGTACTTCTCCATCGAAAAAAATACCATCAGGAGTAATAATTTTAAGATTTAATGCCATACTGTCACCTTCAATTATCTCAATTTCTTTGCCTTTTCAATTGCTTGTTCAATAGTTCCTACATATAAAAACGCTTGCTCTGATAAATCATCACATTCACCATCTAAAATTTGTTTAAAACTATTAACAGTTTGACTAATAGGAATATAAATACCATTTAAACCCGAAAATTTTTCAGCAACATGAAACGGCTGTGAACAAAAATTACGAATTCTTCTTGCTCTAGCTACTATTTTTTTATCTTCTTCACTCAACTCATCCATTCCTAAAATACCAATGATTGGTTCTAATTCAGAAAAACGTTGAATTGTTTCAATAACTCTTTGCGCAACATCATAATGCTCCTGACCAACAATAGCAGGATCTAACATTCTTGATGAAGATTGTAAAGGATGAACAGCAGGATAAAGCCCTAAAGCAGCAATATTACGATCTAAAACAATTTTTGCATCCAAGTGAGTAAATGTTGTCGCAGGAGCTGGATCAGTTAGATCATCGGCTGGTACATATACTGCTTGTACAGATGTAATAGAACCACGTGTTGTTGATACAATACGTTCTTGTAAAGCACCCATTTCTGTTGATAATGTTGGTTGGTACCCTACTGCTGAAGGCATTCTTCCTAATAAAGCTGATACTTCACTACCAGCTTGTGTAAAACGAAATATATTATCAATGAATAATAATACATCTTGCTGTTTTTCATCACGGAAGTATTCAGCAATTGTTAAACCAGTTAATGCAACACGCATTCTAGCACCTGGTGGTTCTGACATTTGACCAAACACTAAAGCAGTTTTACTAATAACACCTGACTCTTGCATTTCATAATATAAATCATTACCCTCACGTGTTCTTTCACCAACTCCTGAAAAGACAGAAATACCATCATGTTCTTTAGCTATGTTATTAATTAATTCTTGAATTAAAACTGTTTTACCAACTCCAGCTCCACCGAATAAACCAATTTTTCCACCTTTAGCATAAGGTGCTAATAAATCAATAACTTTAATTCCTGTTTCTAAAATTTCTGATTTTGATTGTAATTCATCAAAACTAGGAGGTGTACGATGAATAGGATATTTTAATTTAGTTTTAAGTTCTTTACCATCATCAATGACTTCACCCAATACATTAAAAAGTCTACCCAAAACTTCTTCACCAACAGGAATACTAATTGGTATTCCTAAATCAATTGCTTCAAGACCACGTAGTAATCCTTCAGTTGGACCCATTGAAATACAACGAACACTATCATCACCAATATGTTTTGCAACTTCAACAATTAATTTTTGACCATTATTATCAATACTAATAGCATTATTTAAATTAGGTAAACTATTATCATTAAAACGAATATCAATAACTGGACCTGAAATTTGAACAATTTTTCCAATATTTCGTTTAGTTGGTAATTGTTTACTAGTTTTAACACTTTCTTTGCTATTAACTACTTTTTTAGTCACTTTTGCTTTTGCTTTTACCTTAGCAATAACTTTAGTGTTATCTTTTTTTAAAGAATTTTTATCACTAACATTTTTTTCTTTAATTGTTATAGATTTTTTACTAGTTGCATTTTTCATTTTAGTTTACTCCTTTATTATGATGATTGGGCATCAGCGCCACCAATAATTTCTGAAATTTCTTGGGTAATAGCACCTTGACGGGCACGATTATAACTTACTAATAATTTATCTTTCATTTCTTTGGCATTATTTGAAGCATTTTCCATTGCTAATCTTCGTAATGCTTGCTCTGACACTTGTGATTCTACTAATGCACCATAAACAATGGCACCAACATATAAAGGAATAGCAGTATTAATAACAGTATTAGCGTCTGGTTCAAAATCAGTTTGAATTAAATTACTTTCTTGATTAGTTTTAATAGAAACAATTGGTAATAAATCAATAAATGTTGGAATTGTTGTTACCGTATTTACATATTTTGTATATGCAATTTTAATAGCATCAGTTTCTTTATTATTAAACTTAGAAAGTAACAACAAAGATATCTCTTGCGAATCATTATATGATGATTGAATGTTAATTTCAGTATAAGATTGCATAATTTTACAATGATGATTAGTAAAGTATGAAACTCCTTTACTACCAATAACAACTATTTCATCTTGTGGTTGATATTGTTCTAGTACTAATTTATTTAAATTATTATTAAAACCACCACATAATCCTAAATTAGAATTAAAAACAACTCATATTGTTTTATTAATAACTTGATCCTTTGTTTTTAAATAAATTGAATTACTTAATTTAGGTATTAGTTGATTGAATGTATCATAAACTTCAGAATAATAAGGTTTAATCATCTCAATTCTTTTACCTACTTTTTTTAATTTAGCTGTTGATACTAGTTGCATTGCTTTAGTAATTTTATAACTAGTATTAACAGATTTAATTTTTTGTCTAATTTGTTCCATACTTTGAGCCATGATATTTCACCTTACCTTCCTAATACATTATTTGAATGTTTTAATTAATGTTTCCCATTCTTCAAGACTACCATATATTTTAGGATTATAGTCATTTAGCTTATTAGTCAAATTATAAACAACCTGCATAATGCCTTGACTAATGCTCACTTGTAACTCTTCACTAAACGCTTGATCTTGCTGTAATTTTAAATAACTTTTTCGTTGTTGTTTTTGAAAATAAGTTATTACTTCCTTTTTAAAAGAATCCATCATTTCTACTGGTAATCATTTAATTGCCTTATTTTTAATTGCTAATAAAATAATTGCTTGATCAATTTGATTTAATGGTTCATTTTGTTTTTGTTTTAAAATTTCAATGGCACGTTTACCATGTTCAATAACAGCTCTAGTATTTTCATCTAAATCAGAACCAAATTGTGAAAAAGCTTGTAATTCACGAAATTGTGCTAATTCTAATTTTAATGTTCCACCTGTTTGTTTTATTGCTTTAATTTGTGCTGATGAACCTACCCGTGAAACTGATAAACCCACATCAACTGCTGGACGAATTCCGGCATTAAATAATTCTGACATTAAAAAAATTTGACCATCAGTAATTGAAATAACATTAGTAGGAATATATGCAGAAATATCACCGGCTTGTGTTTCAATAATAGGTAAGGCAGTAATACTCCCACCACCATGTTTTTCATTTAATTTAGCTGCACGTTCTAATAAACGTGAATGAAGATAAAAAACATCTCCTGGATAAGCTTCTCTTCCTGGTGGTCGTCTTAATAATAAGGAAATAGCACGATAGGCCACTGCATGTTTACTCAAATCATCATAAACAATTAAGACATCTTTACCTTCTTCCATTCATTCTTCGGCAATAGTTACTCCTGTATAAGGAGCAATATATTGCAAAGGAGCAACTTCACTAGCAGTAGCAGCAACAATAGTTGTATACTCCATTGCCCCTAGTTGTGTTAATTTATCAACAATTTGAGCAACAGTTGAAGCTTTTTGACCAATAGCAACATAAACACAAAAGACATTTTTACCCTTTTGATTAATAATAGTATCAATAGCAATCGTTGTTTTTCCAGTTTGACGATCACCAATTATTAACTCTCTTTGACCTTTGCCAATCGGAATCATTGCATCAATTGATAATAATCCTGTTGCTAAAGGCTCTGATACAGATTTTCTAGTCATCACACCCAGCGCTATTCTTTCAATCGGTCTAGTTTTCGTAGTTTTAATTGGACCTTTACCATCAATCTTTTGCCCTAGTGCATTAACAACTCTTCCTAAAAGCATATTACCAACTGGTGTTTCAACAACATTACCTGTTCTACTAACAATATCTCCTTCTTTGATACCCGTATCATCCCCCATTAAAGTAACACCAACAGCAGTTTCTTCTAAACTCAAAACCATACCATAAATATTACTTTTAGGAAAAAATACTAATTCACCATTAACAGCCTTATCTAAACCATGAATTAGCGCAATTCCATCACCGACAGTAACAACGATGCCTTCCTCATTAGCACTAATTTTTTTACCATAATTTTTAATTTGGCTTTTTATAATTTCTGAAATTTGATTAACGTTTAAGGACATTTGTTTTACCTCTATTCATGACTTAATAATTCTTGTTTTAATTGATCAATTTGACCTTTAACTGAACCATCAAAAACTTGATTCCGTACTTTAACTTTAATACCGCCAATTAATGATTTATCAATCTTGTTAACGACTTTAATCTTATGTTTAATGACTTTCTCAATTTTCAATTTTATTTGATTTATTTGTTGGTTTGAAAGTTCTATTACTGAATAAATAATGCCATAGTTTACATCTTGATATTCATTACATAATTTGCGAAATTCTTTTAAAATGAAACGAACACACTGGAAATGATGTTCATCAATCAATAAAAAGAAAAAATTTAACATATATGGTTCAATATGATTTTTAAAAGTTTCACTAATAATTTGTTTACGTGTTTCAATAGTTATATTACTACTACTAGTAATATCAATAAATTCTGGATAAGTAGTAAAAATATCAATTAATTTATTACTTTCTTCAGCAAATTGAGTAATTTTTTTTATTTCTCTTGCTAATTGAAAAAGACCATTACTTCATTGATTAGCTAATCCTTCATCTACCATTTAACTTCACCACTATTCCAAATTCTTAATAAAATCAGTAATTAATTGTTCATGTTTTTTAGCATTCATTTCAGCACCAATAATTTTTTTAGCTGCTTCTAATGCTACTACTTTGATTTCTTCGTTAATCTTTGCTTCTGCCTCTTTACGAGCACGAACTAAATCACGATTTGATTGATTAGTAATACGCATACTCTCTTCTTGCGCTTTATCAATAATTTGTTTACGCTTATTGTAACCATCATTTTGTGCATTAGCAATAATTTTCTGAGCTTCAATTTTAGCAGCTTTTAATATTTGACTAGCTTCACCACGATCTTGATTAGCTAATGATTGCTTGCAAGCAGCATCATCAAGTTTTTCTTTAATTACTAAATGTCGCGAATGTAAAGCCTTACGAAACGGAGCATAAACTCATCTTCAAAGTACCATTAATAAAATTAATGTTGCAAAAATATGAGCAATAAAAACAGGAAGATTGGGAAATAATTGATTAACAATATCATCACCTGATACTAAATCATTGAAATTAAAATTCATAAAATCACCTACTTTTTAATATTTTTTAATACCCTATGCTACAAATATTAAAATTAGAGAAACAACTAATCCATAAATAGCACCTGATTCGGCAATAGCTGCACCAATAACAAATTGTGTTCTAATTTTAGATTCTACTTCAGGATTACGAGCAACCGCTTCAACAGCTTTACCAGCAGCAAAACCTTGACCAATTCCACTTCCTGCACAAGAAATAGTTGAAATTCCAGCTCCAACAAACTTTAAATTCATCAATCCATTAGGATCAGCTGCTAAATGATTAAAAAAATGAAAGACATGTGTCATTACTGTTGTTAATAATTCCATAATAAATAAATTCTCCTTTTTGTGTTTTATTTTTTTTCCATAATTGAACGTTCGGTATAAATTTCTTCTTCATAATTTATTGCTTGTTGTTTACGAAGTTTTTTTGGTAATTTAATAGTAAGTTCTCCCTTATGAGAACTCCCTTCTTCCATTTGTAACTTCCAATAAACAAGAGTTAAGGTACCAAAAATTAAGGCTTGGATACTTCCAGCAAATAAATCAAAATAAATATGTAAAAATGGTCCAATTACACCAATTAATAAATTCATCTGACCAATAATTGGGATATTACTTCAAATATTAGCAGTTAACCCATAAAGCATTGCCAAAATAATACTTCCACCTAAAATATTACCAAATAAACGAAAAGATAAAGAAATCAAAGGTGCAAATTGAGTAATTAATTCTAAAGGGTTAATAATAAATTTTTTAAAAAATAAAAGTTTCTGAAATTTAATAGCAATATAATATATTCCAATAAAAGTAACTAATGCCATTGATAAAGTAACCGTATACATTGATGACTGTGGTTCAAGACCAATAATCGATAATCAATTACCAATTAAAATATAAGCCATTACATATAACAAATAAACTGTCAGGTTTTTATACTTTACACCAAGAACATCAACAACAATTTTTTCAACTGATTTAATTATTAATTCAACAACTAAAACAATACCTCTTGGATCTTCATCAGGCTTCATTCGTTTTACTTTATAATAATAAATATAACTAATAACACTGATAAAGACTGTTGTTATCAAAATTGTTACCAATTGTGGCATAATTTGTAAATAATTCCAACTTTCCAATCCAGCTAAAGTTTCCATTTAAATTCCTTCTTTTAAGTTATTTTTCTGATATACACATAATGTTGAAGTAATAGTAGCAACCATTAATATTGACATTCCGGCAATTATAGTAAAAATATTAGCAAAGTTAAAGAAAATATTCAAAACTATAATTGAACCATAAATTAACATTCTTAATAAGAATCCAAAATATGCTAAGGTTTGTTTTAAATGTATTCCGCTGGTTAATCATTTTGATGATAAATATAAAAAGCATAACCCAATCATACTTCCTATAAAACCAATATTAAATCCAGCAATTAATAACCAATGGTTTGTATTAATTATAACAGTTATAATTAATCCTACATTAATTAATAATCAATAGCATAACATTGTAAAAAGTATTGAAAGAAAAAGGTTATTTCTAATTTTTTCCATTAAAATATTTATTTAGTTCCAAAAATTCGATTACCAGCATCACCTAATCCAGGTACAATATAACCATCATCATTTAATTCTTTATCCAACGCTGCTAAAAAAATCTTAACATCAGGATGATTATGATTAATTTTCTTAATAGCTACTGGTGCTCCTACAATGGAAACTAAAGTAATATTTTTAAAACCTACTTTTTTTAATTCTTTAATAGCAGCATCAGCAGTACCACCAGTAGCAAGCATTGGATCTAAGATAAATACTAATGCATCACTTATATTTTTAATATTTTTGGGATATTTAAAAAAATATTTTTGTGGTTTTAAAGTTTCTTCATCACGATAAAGACCAACATGACTAATAATTGCATTAGGTACTACATACTCAAATCCATTTGTCATCCCTAATCCTGCTCTTAAAATCGGAGAAAGAATGATTGTCTTGGTTAATGTTTTACCAATAACTTTAGTAATGGGTGTTTCAACTTCAATTTCATCAAGAGGAATATCTTTAAATACTTCATAAGCCATTAACGTTGCAATTTCGCTTAAATTCTCTTTGAAATCTTTTTTTTGGGTTAAGTGATTTCTAATTCTTGTTAATTTATCTTGTATTAAAGGATGATTAACAATAAACAGATTTTTACTACTTTCCACTAAAAACACTCCTTTATCTTTAATGCGTATATTTTCAATAATTTAAAATATATACTAATATGAAATTTTACGCCTTTTAATTTATAAATCAATAAAATAACAATAAAAATAACGAAAAAAGATAAAAGATTTATTCAAAAATTATTTTTTTAATTGTTAATAACATTCTTATAGTTCAAAATTAACTAAATAAAAATATAATTTATAAATTATATTTTAATAACTTTGTTTTTATTTTAAAAAATTATAATCTAAAATATAAATTGGGAGCATATCAATGTTGTCTATAACATTCATTTATTGTCTTTAAATTATAAGTTAGACGAGAATAATTTAGACTTCAATATGCAATTGTAGGTTAATCTTAACACTTACCAAATATTAGTCAATAAAAATAATTACTTTTATAACTCAAAAATTCTTATTAAAGTAAACTTTAATAATTTTTATTTTATTTTTAGTTTTTTTAAATTTAAGTTTTTATTTTATAATAACTGTATTGTTGTATTTATTTGATAGCATTTAAAATTAACCATATTTTGTATACATATCAATATTATAAGTTCTATCTTTAATCATATGCTTTAAAATTTGTTTAATATTAGTTTCAGTAAAGCAACCAATATTTTCAACTAATGCTTGGTTTAATACACCATCTTTGGCATTAATAAATGAGTTTTATCCTTTAATACATAATTAATTGTTAATAAATCAGTAGTAACAGCTACTTCTTTTCATTGTGGAATATTATTTAATCTTGCTACTAATTCATTAATAGCTTCCACAATAGTTTTTGCAGTTGTAGTTAAATTTTTACTTCTTTTTCCTTGTTTTTTATCTATATTTTCTTTATTTTCATTAATTGCTGGAACAATTTGTTTTGCTTCTGTTCGTAAATTCTGATATTGATTATTAATTGCAACATTATTTGAAATTTGTGTATTATTTCCAGAAAAAATAGAAATTGTATTATCATCATTAATATTAACATCATTACTATTTTTTAACTTATTTTGATATCATTTATTAATGTAGCCACAAGTTCCCATTACTAAATCAATTGTATTTAAATCAGTACTACTATCATATAATGAATAATCTTTTAAAAATTTATTATTATCAAAACTTGCATTAAATGCTCTAATTTTATTATCTTCTGTAATTTCAATATTTCCATTAGGAATTAATTTAGGCTTTTCTCCCTTTATGTACTATTTTTAATTTTATCACATAAATGCTGAGAAAAGCCTATCTACGGACTTCTCCCCACATTTTTAAATGAAACATAGCATTACAGTTTCAAAAGTAGGTATCTTGTTGAATTTATATGCAGCTTCTTTGGCATATAAATGAACATGATGTTTTGCAACTTTGATATGTGTTTTAAATGTTCTTCGTATATGTTTTCATACTAATTCAATTTGATTGGTATTTACGCCAATTTTTGAAACATAACCATCTTGATGGTTAACTGTTTTGTGATTAGGGAAAAGTGATTTGAAATCACGATATCCTTTTCAAGAATCAGTATGTACATCACACTTTGAAGAAATATGGTTTCTTGCAAACTGCAAAAGATTTTTACTTTTTGCGTTTTTGATTACTTTCACAATTAAATTATTGGTTGTTTTTTCATAAATCCCAACAATTAATGTTTTATTTATCAAAGATCTTCCTTGTTTTTTAAAACCCATATGTGAAAGATACATTTCATCCATTTGCACTATGCCCTCAACAATAAATTGATGTTCTTGTTTGGCAATACGATTTCTGATTTCATGACCCATTCTTCAAGCAGTTTTCAAAGTCACACCCAATTCTTTTGCAACATCAGTTGATGTAATTCCATGTTTGGTGTTTATTCATCTAAAGATGAGATAAAATCAAAATCTCAAAGGTGTTTGTGACTTGTAAAAAATGGTGCCATGAAGAATACTAAATGTTTGATGACATTTCAAACATCTTATTCTTCTTAAATTAGAAGTATTCAAATTTGTTCAAGAACACATGATACATTTGTTTTTCTTCAAACTTGCTATATATTTTAAACAATCCTGTTCTGTTTGAAAAGCATTGTTGAACTCATTCAATTTCATTGTTTCCTCCACAAGTACATGTGGGGAGAAGTCCGTTAATTTATTTTGTTTTATACTATCAATAAAATCAAAACCAATCTTTAAATTATTATCAATTTCATTTTTTGTATAAAAATTATTTGGGTTTAATTCACCAGTAGTACTAATAACATTATTTTCATCAATAGTTATATTATTACCAGCAGTAAGTTTATCTTGTTTTTTATCTAATAACTCATTAGTTTCTTGTTTTGTATAATAATCATGCTCAGTACTTTTTTCTGCTATAAGTTCAGTTGGTATTCCATCACCTTGACATTGATATAATTGAACAGAACCAGATTTATAATTAGGATTATTAGAAACCACAGTAATATCATTTCATTCCTTAGTGAATAATAATTGTATTTTTACATTATCATTTACAATTAATTCATCTAGTTTAATGCTTGTTTGTGTTGTTGTTTGAATATCACCATTTAAATTAAATATAGTTTTTTTATTTTCATATATATAGTTATCAGTTGGATTAGTAGTGGATTGATAAATATATCCTCATATTGCTAAATATATTTTGCCAAATTTACTACTTGGAATAAAAGAAGAGATTTTTTTTCATAAAGGACTAGTTTCAATATTAAATCAATTATTTTTAAGGCTTTTCTCCCTTTATGTACTATTTTTAAATTTTATCACACAAATGCTGAGAAAAGCCTATCTACGGACTTCTCCCCACATTTTTAAATGAAACATAGCATTACAGTTTCAAAAGTAGGTATCTTGTTGAATTTATATGCAGCTTCTTTGGCATATAAATGAACATGATGTTTTGCAACTTTGATATGTGTTTTAAATGTTCTTCGTATATGTTTTCATACTGATTCAATTTGATTGGTATTTACGCCAATTTTTGAAACATAACCATCTTGATGGTTAACTGTTTTGTGATTAGGGAAAAGTGATTTGAAATCACGATATCCTTTTCAAGAATCAGTATGTACATCACACTTTGAAGAAATATGGTTTCTTCCAAACTGCAAAAGATTTTTACTTTTTGCGTTTTTGATTACTTTCACAATTAAATTATTGGTTGTTTTTTCATAAATCCCAACAATTAATGTTTTATTTATCAAAGATCTTCCTTGTTTTTTAAAACCCATATGTGAAAGATACATTTCATCCATTTGCACTATGCCCTCAACAATAAATTGATGTTCTTGTTTGGCAATACGATTTCTGATTTCATGACCCATTCTTCAAGCAGTTTTCAAAGTCACACCCAATTCTTTTGCAACATCAGTTGATGTAATTCCATGTTTGGTGTTTATTCATCTAAAGATGAGATAAAATCAAAATCTCAAAGGTGTTTGTGACTTGTAAAAAATGGTGCCATGAAGAATACTAAATGTTTGATGACATTTCAAACATCTTATTCTTCTTAAATTAGAAGTATTCAAACTTGTTCAAGAACACATGATACATTTGTTTTTCTTCAAACTTGCTATATATTTTAAACAATCCTGTTCTGTTTGAAAAGCATTGTTGAACTCATTCAATTTCATTGTTTCCTCCACAAGTACATGTTGGGAGAAGTCCGTTTTCTTTTTACCTTTTTCTACAACTTGACTGTATGCAAATTTTTCTAAATGGTGTAATAATCCTGTACCAAATAAAGTATTTACCGAAAATTTTAAACCAACATTTTTAAATGATTTATTAATATTTTCAATTGGATTATTAATACCATTAACTACTTTATGATAAGTTCTTATTGTTCTAAAAATTTCTCTATATACTTTAAAACTATCTTTAATTACTTGTTGTACAACTGGCGGAGCAAATGCTATTGCTTTTAATCACTTATTACGATTAACTCCATAACCAATGTATCAACCACTATATCAGCGATATCAGTGAAATGGATGAATTTGAGTAACAAAAGTTTCTGCTTTAATAAAACTATCAATAACAACAATTGGTTTATATTTAGGAATACGATGATAAATACTAATAGCACATTTATCTAATGATAATGGTTGAATTTTACAACCCATAAATACTGGTGAATTTAATGGAATTAATTGTGCATGCTTTATTGCTCTCTTTTCAGCACTAGTAAATAAATCTGTTGCTTTTTCTTTTAATTTATTAATTTTTTCAATTACTTTTTCTTCTAATTGTTCAAATTTTTCTTGTATTTTATATATAATTTCTCGTAATTTTTCAAAATATGGTGTATTTTTTCAAAATTTATTAAAAGTCTTTTTTAAATAAAATCTAATATCAAAATATTTAAAAAGTTTATTTGCATTTAAAACTAGTTTATGAATTGTACTATTTTTAAAATTAAACTTAATAGCATTAGCACGAATTTTTTGTAAATCTAAAATTAAAGACTTACCATACCTATTTTCTATATGTATTGTATGAACTAAGTTTAATCAATCATGTTGGTTCATAGATAGTACTTTTTTTAAATCAGTATTATATTTTTTTAAAAAGTTATTTGCTTTTTCAATATCTTTGATTTTAAATTTAGCAGTTAATTGTGGACTTAATTTTATTAATGTATTTTGTAATAGTAAGTAATCTTTTAACTCTTGTTCTTCTAATTTTTGAAAATTGTTTTTAAATTGTCTTTCTGCAACAAAACCTAAATTTTGAATGATTGTTTCACGATTAGGAGCAAAACTATAATTCATTAAATAGCGATTATTACCAATGATTTTATCTGTTAAAATTTCTTTGCCAGTTACTTGATTAATAATTTCTTGTAAATTCTTTGCTTCTTTAACACCAATTTGTTCTAATGTTTTAGTTTTTAATGCTAATTTAATAAATTTACTAGTACGATAACCACGAGTAATTCTACCAAGTCCCGCAAATGCTGGTAATAAATTAAAGAACGTGTTTCATTTTGTTACGTTTCCTTTTAAATAATCATAAACTTGATTAATAGTAAAATCAGTTGTTGTTTCAACACCAAAAGCAATACTACTACCAATAAAGTCACTTGCACCTAATCCAAGTGCTAACTCTTCACTTAAACCACCAGTAAATGGAGCAAGTGCTACTGCTATTACTTGTACACCAATAAATTCTAAGATTTCTCATCAAAAACTTTTTTCTTGTTTACCTTTTCTAGTATGTTTTGGTTTATTTATGTTTAAAAGTATTGCTGTACTAGTTGTTCCAATTGGCATGATTTAATTTCCTTAATTATTTAAGAGTTATTTTAATTGGATTTGTTGAACCTTGATAATTTGCATCATTAATATCAGCAGTAATAACTACATACAAGTCAGCTGCTTTTTGATTTTGATTACTTACATCAGTTTTTGCTTGTGCATCACTAAAATACTTAATTTTTGGATTTATTAAGTTTGGATTTAAACTATTAAGTTCAGTTGTATTTTTAATTGCTGTATCTAGTAATTGATTTTTTCTACTAGTATTTGCAGTAATATCTGTTGTTAAAGTTGTAATTTTACTACTTAAATCAGTTTTATTAATAATTCCACATAGCATTCAACGTGATGTTGTTTCTTTTTTTGACATATAAGGAATTGATTGTCCTAATACTTCACCGCCAACTTTATATGCTCTACCAAGTTTACCATCAGCAATTTCTTGTACATATACTATTGTTTCTTGTAACATATATCTTTTCATTGCTCTTGGAGTTGCTAAAACAAAAGGCATGATTTGTTTTTTATTAGCACTATCAGTAAAAGTCATATAATCATCCATTACAATTTGACATAATACACCTTTTATATATAAATCATTTCCATTTAATCTTAATTGTTGAGCAATTTGATTAACAGTAATTAATCCTTTATTATTTGCTAAATAAACAATAGTATCATAAAGATTATTGGTAATAAAGAAACGACAATTTGCACTATTTCTTAATTGAAATAAAGTAATTTCATGCTGATAACATTGCTTGAATATGCCCTATTGGTGTTGTATCACTAATTATTACTTTAGTTGCATTATCACTAATTACTTGTGTATCATCACTTGCTAATTTATCTGCTAAATCATTTGCAACTTCATATTGCATGCTTTCTAATAAATTTTGTCCATTTTCAGCATTTAAGTCAACAGCAGCAATAGTTTCACCAGCCACATATAATTTTTCAATTAATTTTGGAATAGTATCAGTTTGTGTATAACTAACATCTAATCTTTGACTTTTATCATTTCAAGCAATAACTTTAAGTGTTGGATCTTTTGGTACTTTAATAATAAAGGCTTTTCTCCCTTTATGTACTATTTTTAAATTTTATCACATAAATGCTGAGAAAAGCCTATCTACGGACTCCTCCCCACATTTTTAAATGAAACATAGCATTACAATTTCAAAAGTAGGTATCTTGTTGAATTTATATGCAGCTTCTTTGGCATATAAATGAACATGATGTTTTGCAACTTTGATATGTGTTTTAAATGTTCTTCGTATATGTTTTCACACTGATTCAATTTGATTGGTATTTACGCCAATTTTTGAAACATAACCATCTTGATGGTTAACTGTTTTGTGATTAGGGAAAAGTGATTTGAAATCACGATATCCTTTTCAAGAATCAGTATGTACATCACACTTTGAAGAAATATGGTTTCTTGCAAACTGCAAAAGATTTTTACTTTTTGCGTTTTTGATTACTTTCACATTTAAATTATTGGTTGTTTTTTCATAAATCCCAACAATTAATGTTTTATTTATCAAAGATCTTCCTTGTTTTTTAAAATCCATATGTGAAAGATACATTTCATCCATTTGCACTATGCCCTCAACAAGAAATTGATGTTCTTGTTTGGCAATACGATTTCTGATTTCATGACCCATTATTCAAGCAGTTTTCAAAGTCACACCCAATTCTTTTGCAACATCAGTTGATGTAATTCCATGTTTGGTGTTTATTCATCTAAAGATGAGATAAAATCAAAATCTCAAAGGTGTTTGTGACTTGTAAAAAATGGTGCCATGAAGAATACTAAATGTTTGATGACATTTCAAACATCTTATTCTTCTTAAATTAGAAGTATTCAAACTTGTTCAAGAACACATGATACATTTGTTTTTCTTCAAACTTGCTATATATTTTAAACAATCCTGTTCTGTTTGAAAAGCATTGTTGAACTCATTCAATTTCATTGTTTCCTCCACAAGTACATGTGGGGAGAAGTCCGATAATTAATTCAATTTTAGTAGAATTAACCATTTCAATTGGAAAAAAGTTTGCTCAGGGACTATTTGATTGTTTAAAAAATTCAATAAATTCCGGTGCTTCCACTAATTTTTCTGTGTTATCTAAGTTTGTTTGAATATTAATTGGCATTTTTAATTTTCCTTTCTGTTATAAATTATTTTTCTTTTTATAATCCAATAAACTACTTTTTATTGAAGTTGGTTGATTTGTTAATATTGTTTCTTGTTTACCACCTGTATTAATTGATGATTTAAATAATGGTTGTTCTTTAATCATTTTTTTAATAGTTTCTTCTATTTTTGAATTTTCTATATTATTTGTTTTAAATTTTAAATAATCATAAAATTCAGTTTTAACTTGATATTTTTTAAAAATATTAATCATTTCTTTTTCTTTAATTTCTTGATTTAGTTTATTTAACTTATTTTCTGCTTCATTAACTTTATTTTCTATTTCTTGTGAAGAAGCATTATTTTCAGTTAAAGGTTCAGTTGTTTGTTGAACATTATTTTCATTTTCTAACATTTACATCACCACTTTTTTATTTATTTTCTTTATTAATTTTTTCGTTTAATTTTGCTAATTTTTTTGATGTTTTATAATTTTGTTATTTGCTCTAACATGTTTTGGAGTTCTAATAAATCGTTTTAATAAAACAATAATTTCTCGGAAAATTAATATACCAGTACTAATTCCAATTGTTTCAAGTGCTTTTAAAAATTCTTTCATTTCTATATTTTCCTTTCAATTATTTTATAATGGTACTGTTGTAGAACAATATACAGGTCGTTCATATATAACATCACTAGTTAAATTATCAATACTATCATTTGAACCATAATTTGGTCTTTGTCTTTCATAATCATTAATTAAACCAACTGCACTATCTTTTCAAAATCTAGTTTCTTGCATTTCTGTAACTTGAGTATTAGTTTCCATAGGTAATAAATTATGAATAATTTCACATATTCCTGCAGTAAATTGTTGGTATTGAATAAGCATTACTAAAATCATTATTTATACCCCCATAGCAACACCACTACTTATTAATGCTCCATCAGTAGCTATATTTGCTATTTTTCTTATACAATCAAATCTATATGGATTAGGGATTAATTCGGTTAATCCAGAAACTAAATTCGCAATCCCATAAGCATTTAAACTAATATATGTATCTCAATCCATTAATTGATTATAATTATTGTTTATATTGTTATTTACACTTAGTATTGTTGGTCATGGCGGACTATCAGTTGTAGTAGTACTTGGTGTTGTACTAGTAGTTGTTGTAGCCATAGTTGTGGTGCTAATAGTTATAGGACTTATTGTTGTAGTAGGAATAATTGGAGTTATAGTGTTTTCAATTCATTTTGAATAATTTGCTAAACCAATTGTTCCTAAACCTAAAACTATTTTTTTACTTGAATTTAATAAGGCTTTTCTCCCTTTATGTACTATTTTTAAATTTTATCGCATAAATGCTGAGAAAAGCCTATCTACGGACTTCTCCCCACATTTTTAAATGAAACATAGCATTACAGTTTCAAAAGTGGGTATCTTGTTGAATTTATATGCAGCTTCTTTGGCATATAAATGAACATGATGTTTTGCAACTTTGATATGTGTTTTAAATGTTCTTCGTATATGTTTTCATACTGATTCAATTTGATTGGTATTTACGCCAATTTTTGAAACATAACCATCTTGATGGTTAACTGTTTTGTGATTAGGGAAAAGTGATTTGAAATCACGATATCCTTTTCAAGAATCAGTATGTACATCACACTTTGAAGAAATATGGTTTCTTGCAAAATGCAAAAGATTTTTACTTTTTGCGTTTTTGATTACTTTCACAATTAAATTATTGGTTGTTTTTTCATAAATCCCAACAATTAATGTTTTATTTATCAAAGATCTTCCTTGTTTTTTAAAACCCATATGTGAAAGATACATTTCATCCATTTGCACTATGCCCTCAACAATAAATTGATGTTCTTGTTTGGCAATACGATTTCTGATTTCATGACCCATTCTTCAAGCAGTTTTCAAAGTCACACCCAATTCTTTTGCAACATCAGTTGATGTAATTCCATGTTTGGTGTTTATTCATCTAAAGATGAGATAAAATCAAAATCTCAAAGGTGTTTGTGACTTGTAAAAAATGGTGCCATGAAGAATACTAAATGTTTGATGACATTTCAAACATCTTATTCTTTTTAAATTAGAAGTATTCAAACTTGTTCAAGAACACATGATACATTTGTTTTTCTTCAAACTTGCTATATATTTTAAACAATCCTGTTCTGTTTGAAAAGCATTGTTGAACTCATTCAATTTCATTGTTTCCTCCACAAGTACATGTGGGGAGAAGTCCGTTTAATAATTTACTTTTTAAACTTGGCATTTGATTTAATGCTCAAATATCAATTCCTAATTTCTTACTAAATAATAAAGCATTTATTGAACCTAATATTGGATTTCCAATAAGTTGGCCATAATAAGCACTGGTACCTATCATTGCTGATAATGGACTTATTCCAGTTCTTATTAATTTTGTTAATGTATAATTACTTGATTGTACAGTGGTATCATTTGGCATTTTCATCTACTCTTTCTACTCTTTCTTTAATAAAGACTTCTACTCAACCTTGATAATTAATATTATCTCCTACTAAAATTGCAGTATTGACATGAGGCTGAGAAACAACTAAATATTGAGAAATGACATTCGGATATTTTCAAAGAATAATTGCTTTTATATCATTACTATCTGTTAAATCTTTGAGATTTGGTGAAAATATTTCTATTTTATTTTGACCAAATAAATCTGTTAATTTAGTCATTATCAAATTAGCCATTTTCTATAAATTCAACTATTTTATAATAAGCAGTAAGTTTTCCAACTTCTTTTAATTCATCACATAAACAAGTTCTAATTTCTTTATTTAATCAAATAATTAATTTTTCTTTATTAATACAATTTTTATGCATCAATTTTCGTGTTTCTTTAATTTGCTTTAAGTGCATTTCACAAAAATATCTTTCATTAATATTTTTTTCATCTTTTATTAAAGGTAAATTATTACAGATTATTGTTACATCTTTTTCAGTTCAATTACACTGCATTATTTATTTCTCCTTATTTTTATTTAAATTATTAACTAATATTTCTAAACAATTCATACATCAATAATTAGTTAATCAAATTCTTTTGTTACAATATTTACATTTATTCATTTTATTCCTTTCATTTTTTAAATCATTTAACATTGATTGAACAAAATGCACGATTTTTAGGAATATTTAAAGTATTAAAGATTTGACCACTTGCTATAATTTCATCGTTTTTGTTTAATAAAATACATAGTTTATAAAATTTTGGGTTATTAAAAATTAAAGTAACATAGTTAAGTCCATTTCATTGACCTCGAACACTATAATATAATTCTTTATTACCTTTTTCATGATGTTTTGCTTCAATAGTGTTACTAAGTTTTACTGTTAATTTAACGTAATTTGCTTTATCTTTCATTGTTTATAATTCCTTAAATAATATTGGAGATGCTTATATGCATCTTTTTCATGTTTTGTTAATTTTATATTTCCTCTATAATTTGCTATTTTATTTTTATTTTTTGGGTGGTTTTCTAGATAATCTCAATTCATAATATCTTGTACTAATACCATTAATGCGCCAATAATTTTTGGAGTTACTAATGGATTAGTTAATAATTGTTTTGAGTTTAAATAGAAATCTTCTACAATAACTAATACTTTTTTATTATCAAAATGATGTTTAATTATTAAAAAGTATTCTTTATACATATCTTTGCTTTCTAAAACAGTTTTTGTTTTAAATGTTTCATTAAAAACAATATTATTAGTTTCATTTGAATATATAACAATTCCATTATTACCAATACCAGCAGGGTCAATACCAATAATTATTTCATATTGCATTATGTTAAAAATACTTTTTCATTATGAGTTGAAATATCCTTATAGGAAGTAACAATATAATTAATTGGTAAATCATTATGATTATATGGATTATTTATTTTGAAACTTTTTTTATCTTGTTCTCATGTAATGTTATACTTAAAACACGGATTAGTAATTTTAGTTTTGTTATCTGTTATTTCACCTATAAATCAACTATTATGTTGTTCATAAAATGTTAATGGTTCAAGTTTTATATCATTAATATAATATTCTTTGGGAGCAATTGGTTTATTAACAGTTATTTTTTGTTCAGAAATATATGGTTCTAATAATTTTATTAATTCATTACCACTTAGTTCTCTTTTAATATTTTCTAAATTAAAAAATCAATATGTATAGCTTTCATCAATAATAAAGCTATTATTTTTAACCATTCATTTTGGTAATGATAATCTATATTCACCATAATCCATCATAATAGATTGTGATTTATCTTTAACAATT
The DNA here is from genome assembly GCF_030316605.1 of Spiroplasma ixodetis Y32. Taxonomy (GTDB): domain Bacteria; phylum Bacillota_I; class Bacilli_A; order Mycoplasmatales; family VBWQ01; genus Spiroplasma_E; species Spiroplasma_E ixodetis. The sequence continues at coordinate 213,975 of NZ_CP127039.1, read as the reverse complement.
TGTTCTTTGTTAAATTGTATTTGCACAATAATCCTTTCCAATATATCCTGTTGCTTTTAGCATAAAGGATATATATTTTATTTTGAGATTATTAATACTATTAGTTATATTTTTTCCATAAATTCTGGGCTCGAAATAAATTATAAAATTTTAAAAAACATCGAGGCATTCGATTCAATATTTATTTAATTTGTGTTTAACAAATTAATATTTTAATTGAACCGGCACCGCTCAATTTTTTTACAAGTTTTAAATTTATTTTCTCGCCCAAAAAATTTTTCAAAAAATTAAAACCAACACTTGCCTCACTTGATAGTGGCAAGGTTGGTTAAATAAAGAATAATAGTAGGTTCTCCCAACGGGTTTATATACACTAGTTTCCAATTCGCTCCCACCCCAAGAATTACCATTACTGGTTAGTATATTTTATTAGGCATCATCCACTTCTTATTTATTCATGCAAGTCCACATGCTAGCTACTATTTTTAACAACTGTGTTGTAGTTCACTGTTTTAGTTCTCCAACACGTGTTGATAATAGCATTAAAGAAGATTATTAAAAATTTTAAAATTTTACAATTACAAAAAAAAGACAAGATATTATTCTCGTCTTTTTATTAATTTTATATAAATTAGAAATAAGGGTTAGAAAGGATTTTATTTTTACAAATGTTTAGTTATAGACATCTTCGCCACGCTCCCTATAATAAATTTCTTTTATTGATATAGAAAATTATATATTTACAATAAACTATTAATAGTAATTTTTGTCTTATTTTTATCAAAAAAATCTTATGTTAAAATTAAAATATAAAACTTCATACAAGTTTTTAAACTATTATTTTAATTTTAAAATAAATAGTTTTTTTTATTTTGAAAGGAGAAAAAATTCAAAAATACTTTACATATACAGGCGGAATATTAGGTGGTAGTGCAGCGCTAATTGGCATAAGTTATTTTTATTATGATTTAAATTATAATTTAATTTCAAAAAATAAGGAAGCTTTACATGATCCAGAAGCAGGAATGGCACTCTTTGGAATAATGGTTAGTATAACAGGTTCAACTTTTATTGGAGCATTTTTAGGCTCTAAACTAGGGTATGGAATTAGCACTTCCATTTCAAATATTTATGATAAATGTTTTCCAACAAATATTTCTGATATTAATGTTGAAAGTAATAACGAACAACAAATATCTGAAAGAACTCCATTATTAAGAAATAACGATATAACAAGTATTAATAGTGAACAATTACCAATAATTAATCAAAATCATTGTCAATTAACTTTTTCATAAACTTAATAAAAATAAATGTTGGTAATTTACTAACATTTTTTATTTATGATTAAATAACAATAAAAAAAAGTTACTGTTTAACACCCATTTTTTTCATTTCTTCATATAACTTATTATTATTTCTATTATTTCATGTACCAAATTGATGATTAAAAAAAGTAAGCAAAGGATAAAAAAACCCAAGTTCTACTATTTTTTTAATACATTTAAAATAATCTTCTTTTAATGGTAAAACAACTTCAGTAACTTTCTGTTTTCATGGTTGTTTATATTGAATACCACTATAAATATCATTTAATTCAGGAACAATAAAAGCATAAATTCCACCAACACCAACTTCCATAAAATTATGTTTATTTGGATGAGGATATTCAAAAATTTTAATATGCAAAACCAAATGTTCTAATAAATTACAATAAACTAATCGATCAGCATATTGATAGGCAAATGGTGACTTTTGAGCTCATTTGGGAGTAGATAACAAAATTGCTTTATCTTCATCAATATGATGAATATATAAACCTTCTTTTCCCCTTGTTATTCCTTGTGATTTCTTAGACATTGTTGCATCTGAAAAATAATTTTTTGAAATACACCCATATTTATTTTTTAAAAAATTACAAACATTTTCATAATTCATTGTTAATAACTTTTCTACTTCTGACATGCTTACCCCATACTACTATACTATTTTATTTTTATGATAATAATGAAAATTAAGTTATCTTTTTTATTACCCAAATAATATAAATTAATCTTTAACAAAGGCTAAGACAAAACTAAAACTACCATGTAATAAAAAATGATAATCATCTTCAATAGAACTAACATTAATATGAACATCATCAAATGTTTTAATAGATTCTGATAAATTATGACCTTCTACATTAACAACATAGTCACTATGTTGTTTTGCTGTTGGAACAATAGCGTTAATTTTACTTTCAATTAATGATAAACAACGTAAAGCAATTGCTTCACCAAAAGTAGTGGTATTAATTTTAATTTTTTCTTCTTGCTTATCAATATTAACATTACTAATGTCTTTAGCTTTTGATACTAATTTTACACAAGCATTAAAACTGCCTTTTAAAATATTACTATTATTTGAAGCAGCTACATTAACAGCAAGTGATTCAAATTTATCAATTTTAGCATACATATCATTATGATTAACAATTGTTATTTTATAATCGGTGCCATTTTCTGGTTTTTGTCCTTCTGGAACTAATTTACTAATTTCAGTTTGTACTTTAGTTTTAAATTTAATTAAAGCTGTATTATAAATATCTTTATTTAATTCAACAGGAGCATTAGTAACTTCCATATTAATATTACTAATATCAACATATTTTTGGTTTGCATCATTTACCTTATCACATGCAATAAGCGGTAAAGAAATAATGCTCGTTAAAAACATCGCTTTAAATACTTTTAATATTTTTCTCATAGTTTTTCACCTATTATTCTCTCGAAAAAACTAATCTTCTTAATTTTAACTTTATATTTCTTAATTATTTTTGATTATTAACTTATTATTATTTTGTTTTCTTGAATATTTTTTATAACTATTTGTTCCAATAAAAATATAGTAAATTAAAATATTAATAGAACCTATTAATACTGATACTAAACCAAAATATAACAATAGGCTAACTTTAAAAGAAGAAAAAGAAAAAATAATTCCTAAAGTAATTAAAAAAAAGCCAGTAAATTGAATAAACTTTCAAGTATTGAATTTAAAGTGTTTTTTTGCCATAATTTTGCTCCTAATAATATATTTTGTATAATTATATCATTTTCATAAAAAAAGCAAAATTTTTAATTATTAAATAATAATTATTATAAACTAATAACATGAACAGCAAAACTAACTGCTTCTTCATATTTATTAAAAAGAAAAAATAGACGTTTATTTTGAAAGTTAATTTCAATACCAATATATTTTTGTTTATTTTTTATATAATTATTTTTTTCTCAAAAAAATGTAATACTTTTAACATTAACTAATGGTATTATTTGCAGTTCAAAAGAATCAATAAAATAAAGATTATTTTGTGAAATTAACAAGTCTATTTGATTTAAAGGTATAAAATCTGATGATTTGATAAGATTAATGTCTTTAATTTTATAACGTAAAAATAATTTTTTGGCATCACTATATTCAGTTTTTAACAAAATATTTTGGCCAGAAATCTTATTAAGATCTTCATACTTTCCCAAAATGACTTTGTCACTATAATAAATATCTTCTTTAATTTTTTCTATTGAAACTGGTAATTCTTTAATATTTATTTTTTTTAATTTTAAGTATTTATATAAAGTATTTATATCTTTAGTAATTTTTAATATTTTCTTTTGTTTATTTTTTTTAATTAATAAAATTAGTGCGATTAATAAAATCAATATTGTTGTGCATGCAATAATAATTAAAATTATTCATCAATTCATAGTATTATCTCCTTTTTTAATACTGTTATCTAATTATTATCTAATAATTTTATCATTAAAACTATTAAAAATAGTTGATGGTTTATTTGTTAAAATCTCACCTGCTACTCTATACCTTAAATTAGGCAAGTTTATATTATGATAATCGTTAATTGGTTGTTCATTACTTAAATTACAACTTGTAGCTACTAAAGGCCCTGTTAATTTAATTAATTTTTGAATAAAATGTGAAGCACTAACTCTAATTGCTATTGTCTTTTTATTTATTCAATATGATGTGTTTAAACTAGGTTGTTTTAAAACTATAACAGTAACTTTACCAGCACTAAAATTATTTATTAAAAATGACTGTAATTGATCGCTAATTATAGCAATGCTTTTAGCTTGTTCTCAACTAGCAACTAAAATTGGCAGTTCTTTAGTATAATCACGTTTTTTAATTTGATAAATTTTATTAATAGCTTTGTCATCATTAAATTTACAAACAAGACCATAAACTGTATCTGTTGGTAAAGCAACCACTTCGCCATTAGCGATGATTTGACTAATTTCTTTAATTTGATTTTGCTGTAAAGTTATCATGAAAACACCACTATAAATTTTAAATAAATTATACACCTATTATTTTAAATATAATAGTTGTTTCAAAATAATGAATAAAAAAACTTATAAATGATATTTGTAATTTAAAATAAACCTTAAAATTACTAATTAAAGATTGGAAAATCATTCATTAATGGTTTAATAAACATCTTAATTTAATATAGATTAATATTTATATTAGATTTTTATTAAATTAAATATAGCAGGAGAATCAAAAAATATGTCCAAAAGAAAAATAGGAATACAACATACTAATGAAGAAATTGAAAAAATAAGAAAAGAAATTGAAGATAATGATAATAAACCATTCATAATAGAAACAATTTGTATTCAAAATATCATTGAAAAAACAATTGATAAAAAATTTAATAATAATGATTTTACAAAAATGATTTTTCCCAATAAAGAATTAGATAGCACTATAAAAAAAAATGGCTTTTCTCCCTTTATGTACTATTTTTAAATTTTATCACATAAATGTTGAGAAAAGCCTATCTACGGACTTCTCCCCACATTTTTAAATGAAACATAGCATTACAGTTTCAAAAGTAGGTATCTTGTTGAATTTATATGCAGCTTCTTTGGCATATAAATGAACATGATGTTTTGCAACTTTGATATGTGTTTTAAATGTTCTTCGTATATGTTTTCATACTGATTCAATTTGATTGGTATTTACGCCAATTTTTGAAACATAACCATCTTGATGGTTAACTGTTTTGTGATTAGGGAAAAGTGATTTGAAATCACGATATCCTTTTCAAGAATCAGTATGTACATCACACTTTGAAGAAATATGGTTTCTTGCAAACTGCAAAAGATTTTTACTTTTTGCGTTTTTGATTACTTTCACAATTAAATTATTGGTTGTTTTTTCATAAATCCCAACAATTAATGTTTTATTTATCAAAAATCTTCCTTGTTTTTTAAAACCCATATGTGAAAGATACATTTCATCCATTTGCACTATGCCCTCAACAATAAATTGATGTTCTTGTTTGGCAATACGATTTCTGATTTCATGACCCATTCTTCAAGCAGTTTTCAAAGTCACACCCAATTCTTTTGCAACATCAGTTGATGTAATTCCATGTTTGGTGTTTATTCATCTAAAGATGAGATAAAATCAAAATCTCAAAGGTGTTTGTGACTTGTAAAAATGGTGCCATGAAGAATACTAAATGTTTGATGACATTTCAAACATCTTATTCTTCTTAAATTAGAAGTATTCAAACTTGTTCAAGAACACATGATACATTTGTTTTTCTTCAAACTTGCTATATATTTTAAACAATCCTGTTCTGTTTGAAAAGCATTGTTGAACTCATTCAATTTCATTGTTTCCTCCACAAGTACATGTGGGGAGAAGTCCGAAAAAAATTATAAAATTAGAAACTCAATTTAAAGATGCAGAAATAGATTATATTAAATTTAATTCTTATTTACCAAAAATATAATGAAAGTTAAGATTTATCTTTCTAGTGATAATTTAGTTAAATAATCATTATTAAATTTATTAAAAATAAATGATTTCATATTTGTTTTTTATTTATACTATTAATTTTATACAAAAAACATCTTTAAACTTATTGTCAAAGATGTTTTTTATATAAAAATGTAAGGGAAATTAACATTAAATTGTCATGATTGATTGTATTATTTTATATATATGACTAATACTTTTAATATTAGTGTTAATCATTTTCTTAAATAAAGAAATTCACAAATTGATTCAATTATAATTTTGAGTATTGTTTTTATTAGTAAATAAAATGAAAATAAAATGAATTTTAAATTTGTTTTGAAATATCAAAAGGTTTTTTATATATAAAAGGATAATAGGAAACTCGTAATTAGGAATAGGTACTAATTGATTTATTAATAATATTTTTTCATAAATATGATTTTTAATTATAGAACATTCATCAATATCTAAAAAATCTAAATTTAAATTATATTTTTTGATAAATGTTTTTTGAAATGCTCACAAAATAGATTTAATACTATAAAATTTTTCTTGGATATAAAAATTAAATACCACAATTGAATATTGAATTCTTTTTAACATTACTCATTTTATTTTTTCATTAATATTTTTTTCTAATTCATAATTTCATGAATTTTCATTAATATTAATGACAGAAATATTCTTATATTTATCTAAATTATAATTACTATAGATATTTACCTTTTCAATTAATATACAAGGTTTTTGATTTAGTAAATGAAAATTAAAATTATTACTTAAGTTATTTTTTAGGGAAATAATTAAAATATTAGGGAAATCTACTTTTATAAATGAAGTTATTTGAATTTTATTAGCATAGGAGTCATCAATTAAGAATATATATAAGGGAATGTTTCAGTTCTCATTTGCTATAAAACTTTTATGAAAAGTAATCATTAAAAATTTATTTTGTAAAAGTGGAATGGCAACACTTTTTAGGACTATTTTTTGGTAGACATTTGTGCTTGGTATTTGATGGGGGTTAAGTAGTTTAGAGTGCTGTGAATTCTTATGTTGTTATATCCGTTGATGTAATCAAATAATTCTAATTTTAATTGGATTAATGATGTAAAATTTCTATCATTAATAAATTCTGTCTTAAAAGTTTTGAAAGTTGCTTCAGCAACAGCATTATCATAAGGACAGCCTTTTTTGCTTAAAGAACGATTAATATTGAATGCTAATAAAAGTTTATCAATCATTTTATTGTTAAATTCATTGCCGCGATCACTATGAAATATTTCAATATCTTTTAAACAGCGATTTGATTGCATAAATGCTTGATTTACTAATGATGCATCTTTTTTAACTCCAACACAACTATGTCAAATAATTTCGCGGTTAAATAGTTCAATTAATAAGCAAATATAGTTTCATTTACCATTAACTTGAACATAAGTTAAATCACTAACAATAACTTCATTTTTAATTCTATTATTAAAGTTTCTATTAACAAGATTGGTTATTTGACTATCATTAACTTTATTATGATGATTTTTGAATGATAATTTAGTGTATTTTGATATTAAATTATGCTTATTCATAATTTCTTTGATTTTTCTGCGTGATAAATAAATTTCTTGGTTTGCTAGTATGACTTTTAATCTTCTTGTTCCATAAACTTCTTTATTTTCTTTAAAAGCACTAATAACAGCTTGTTCATAAATATTATTTTGATTTTTTTCTTTTTTCTTTAAATTAAAATAATATGTTGATTTAGAGAGTTTTAAAAAACGACACATTGTGCGAATTTTATATTTAGATTTATTTTTAACAATAATTTCTATTTTCTGCCTATTATTAGTGCTGCTTGCTTTAAAATATCATTTACCATTCGTAACTGTTTTAATTCTTTATTTGCTTGAATTAATTGTTTTTCTAAATCAGAAAGATTATCTTTAGTTTTAAAACTACCTGAATTAGTAAATTGCTTAATTCATTTATAAGTAACTGCTCTTGTAACATTATACTCTTTAACAAGGCAAGATATTGATTTACCACTTTGATATAAAGCTACTATTTGCTTTTTAAATTCGTCGGTATATGAGTTAATATTGGTCATAATTATAATTCCTTTCTTTTCACTAATTTGTTCACTTGTCTACTTAATTAGTGTCCAATAAAGTGTAACCCATCCAGGATATTCATTGGATATGTGGATAAACTGTGTAAGCAAAGTATTTATTGCTATTATTTCATTGTCACCATTAATTACAAAGTAATCTTGCTTTCTGAAAATATTACAATTACTAATTTTTATTAACATTGTATTAATAAAAGTAATATTTATTTGTAAAGTTTGAAATGTAACATTAAATTTTTCCATTAGAAATGCTATATTAGCCGAACAAGAATACTGAAAATATTTTAATATTTCAATGATACGCCACATTAAAACTGCCCCCGTTATCCTAATTGAAAGATTAAATGAGATTTTCCTTTTCAAAAAAATAAAATAGTCACCTTTTGAGTGACAAAATTATTGTTCTTAAATTATTTTTATATGTTATAATATTTGCCAAATAAATAGCATTCTTCATTTATTATTAATATCTTTAATAAATTTGTAATTATATTGTGGTAAATATTTTTTAATAAGAATAGTTAATGCTTCTTTTTGATCAAAACCAAATTCAAATGCTAATAAAAAAGATTTTTCTAAAACTGCATGACATTGTTGAAAAATTACTTCATAAAAATATAATCCTTTATGATCAGCAAATAAAGCTAATTTTGGTTCATATTGTAAATTATGTTTTGAAAAAGTATTTGCTGTCTCATCAATATATGGCGGATTTGAAACAATAATATTAAATTTATGATTTTTAAGATTTGTAAATATATCGCTTTCAACAAAATTAATATTTTTTAAGTTAAAATTATCATTATTAATGATAGCAATAGTTAATGCATCTTTGCTAATATCACTTGCTACTATATTTCAATTAGGTTTCTTTAACGCTAAACTAATAGCAATAGCACCACTGCCTGTCCCTAAATCTAATACTTTTAAATTATCATTATTAAAAATGTTTTGCGCATAGACAAAAACATTTTTAACTAATTCTTCAGTTTCATTACGAGGAATTAATACTCTATTATCAACAACAAACTTATGATCAAGAAATCATTGATAACCAATAATATATTGTAAAGGATAGCCAGCAACAAATTTTTTAACTAATTGTAAATATGATTCTAAAAAATCTATTGCTATTGTTTGACTAAGATTTGCATATAATCAAAATAAATCTTTATTAATAAACTTTAATAAAATTATCTTATTAATTTGTTCATTTTTTTTATTAATTTTTTTTGCTAATAAAAGATAATCTCTATAAGTCATTACTTTATACTCCAAAAATAAATATTTTATTGAAAATTAACAGATGAATTATTATTTCTTGAAGTTTTTTTTATTAAATTATTAACAACGAGAATTAAAACAATAATACTAAAAATAAATAAAAAACTAATTGTTAATAAACAAATAATTGGAAAAAGGATAATGTAACTACAAATACTAATAATAAAACCAAAATTATTAATATTATTACCATTAATATTTCGTAAAAATTCTAAATTTTTTCATAATAAATAATGAAAAATTAAACTAGATGCACTAGCAAATCATAATGTTAAAACTAAAAATAAAATGTGAATAATACCACTACTAAAAGTTAATGTAATAAATATTCCTAATGCCGCATATAAAAAAATAACTGATATTAAAAACAAAATTTTTGTTCTAGAGTCTAAAATCTTAAAATCCATAATTTTTTCTTCCTTTTTTTACTTTAATACTGTAATATTTTCATCAATATTTTCTAATTTTTCTGTTTGTTCACTACTAATTAAAGCAATAATAATTTCATCAATATTACCTTCCATAATACGATCTAACTTTAATAAAGATAATCCAATTCGATGATCGGTTACTCTATTTTGTGGATAATTGTATGTTCTAATTTTTTCTGAACGATCACCGCTACCAACAGCTGTTTTTCTTAAATTACCAATTCTTCCCTGTTCTTCTTCAACTTTTTTTTCATAAAGTTTAGCTCTTAATACTCGCATTGCTTTATCTTTATTATCATGTTGACTTCGTCCGTCCTGTGACGTTACAACAACACCTGTTGGAATATGAGTAATTCTAATTGCTGAATCGGTAGTATTAACATGTTGACCACCAGCACCACTAGAACGATAAGTATCAATTCTTAAATCAGAATTATTTATTTTAATTTCAACTTCATTAACTTCTGGCAATACAGCAACCGTTGCAATTGAAGTATGAACTCGTCCTTGTGATTCGGTTTTTGGAACTCTCTGAACACGATGTCCACCAGCTTCAAACTTTAATTTAGCAAATACATGTTTACCTTTAACCATAAAAGCAATATAACTAAATCCACCATTTATTGCTTCCTTTGCTTCAATAGTTTCAATTTTTCATCGTTGAATTTCACAATACTTACTATACATACGATATAAATCACCAGCAAAAATATTTGCTTCATCACCACCAACAGCTCCTCTGATTTCAATAATAACATTTTTATCATCATTTATATCTTTAGGAATTAGTGTTAGTTTTAATTCATTTTCTGCTTTTTCTAATTCAATTTCATTTGCTTTAATATCAATTTTAAGCATTTCACAAAGTTCTTGATCCTGTTCGGTTGCTAATGCCTTTTTTGCTTCAATAATTTCTTTGTTAATTTTTTCATATTTTCAATATTGTTCAATAATTGGTTCTAATCTACTATGTTCTTTTGTTAATTCAGTGTATTTATCACGAGGAATTAATTCGGGATTTTCTAATTGCTTTTCAATTTCACTATATTTTTTAGTAAGTTGTATTAACTGTTCTAATGTTTTTTCATTCATAATATCACACCTGATTTATCTATTCTGATTATTTGTTAAGACACGATGATGACTACGACATCGAGCTTCATATTGTTCTTGCGCACCAATTAAAATAATTTCATCATCATATCTAGCTTCTCGGCCATTAATAATACGTTGTGTTCTTGTTGCTGCTTTACCACATTTTACACAAACAGCATCTAATTTAGTTACAAATTCTGCTAAAGCTAATAATTCTTTAGTAACAGGAAATGGTTCACCACGAAAATCTTGATCTAAACCCGCAACAATAACTTGCTTATTTTGATTTGCTAATGTTTTAATCACTTCAATAATTGATGGTTTAAAAAATTGTACTTCATCAATTGCAACTGCTTCTATTTCTTTATCTACATGTTTTAATATTTGCATTGGATCATCAATTACTATCGCTGTGATAGATACTCCTTTATGACTTACTACTTTTTTGGCATCATAACGAATATCAACCTTGGGTTTAAAAACTAGCACTTTGCGTTTAGCATACTGTAAACGATTTATACGTCGCATAAACTCTTCTGTTTTTCCAGCAAACATACAACCAGTAATTACTTCAATTCATCCCTCATTATAACGACTATACATTTATATCCAACTCCATATCTAATTTTAATTGTTTGTTAATTCTGGTGATTTACTAGCAATTTTATCTAAACTATCAATCAATTTTTCAACTTCATTAATATTTTGTAAATATGCACCAGCTGCTGTCTGATGACCACCACCACCAAACTTTGCAATAGCATCATTAATTATTCATCTTGCACTACGAACACTAACTTTAATTTTACTATTCATTTGATCATAAGCAGCAATTAATCAAATTTTAATACCATCAATATTTGACATTACATTAACTTGGCTAGTTAAATCTTCTCTAGTTAAAACAACTTCGCCTTTAATATTTAATATTTTATTTTGACTAATAATTTTTGTTTGTAAGTCAGTAATTATTTTATCGTTAAATATTATATAAGCAACACCATTATCAGTAATTTTAAAATTTGATAATATATATCCTTTCAATCTTGTGATTTTTAAATTTTGAATATATAAACTTTGATATAAGTCTAATAAATTAAAATTTTGTTTAACTAAAAAACTAGCAACCTGAAAAGTTTCTTCATTAACAGAACGATACAAAAATCTACCAGAATCAGTAACTAAACCAAGAAATAAATTTCTAGCTGCTAAAGCAGAAACTTTTAAATTCAATACTTGTGCTCATTTTGCCACTACTTGGCAAACAGCAGAAGCCTTTTCTTCAATTAAATCAATATCACCATATTTATCAACAATTGGATGATGATCAATTTTAATTATTTTTTTTCCTTCTTCTCAAAATTCACCACTAATTCGTTCGCGATTGGCTGTATCAGTGACTATTACTAGTGCATTTTCATAATCTTCTTTTTTAACAAAAGTTGGTTGTGGAAATAATGATGCCATATGTTCATTTATTTCACCTGGAACAAGTACTTTTTTATTTTCAAAATTATCTTCAATAATTTTTTTTAATCCTCATTGTGAACCCAAAGCATCTCCATCAGGATTAATATGACGATGAATAATAATTGGATTACTGATTTTTATTAATTCATAAATTGCTTGTGCTTCTTTTTTAAACTTATTCATATTATATATCCTTTCTATCATGTACCAATTAATTGCTTTGTTTCATCATCAAAAACAAAAATTGAATTTTTAGTAATACTAATTCAACCAACAGTTCCCACTTCTAAATTATCATTATTATTTGTTAAAACTTCAAATTGTTCTGATTTAGTAGTTTCAACCAATAAATATGCTTTTTTTTCATCAACTTTAGTAATATTTTTAATAACACCATTAATAATAATTGAATTTTTTAAAAAAGTAAATCGTGGTTTCTTTGCACTAAACAAAATGGCATTTGATTTAAAAGCAATAGTAGAAGCAGTTTTAACATCAAACTTACCTAAATTTACATTATAAAAATATAAATTATGAGCATTTCATTCTCCCTTTGCAATATTAATATGCTGTTCATTTATTTCTTTCAATAAATTTAAAGATAATGGTTTATCAGTGATTTCACTAACATTTCCTTGTTGAATAATTATTTCATTTTCAATAACAGTAACATTAGTCGCTAATAAATTAATATCAACTTGATTATTAGTTGTAAAAATAATAATTATTTTTAAAAATTTTTGTAACTTTTTAATTCAATTTGCTAATTGTTCTTTATTATCAACATTTAAAAGTTCAAATGGGTTATGTAAAATTAAAATTTTAGTAGGTACAATTAATTGTTGAATAATTTTTATTATTTGTCGCTCTACTATTGTTAATTGTGTTAAACGTAATGACAATAAATGACTTAAATCTAAATGTTTAAATATCATAACAATATTTTCATTAATTAAATCACGGACATCAATTAACTGTGAATATAAAGTTTGTAATTGTTGTTGATATGTTTCTTTATCTTGTAACTGTGGATTTTTTAAAATTTTATCATGATAAATTTTAATTTCATCTTTAATATTTTTTAAAAGTAAATGCATTTCATCTGGTAAAAGTTGCATTGCCACAAAATCTTGTTTCATATTAAATTTAATTCTTTGTACTTCTGCTAAGTCAATTCACTGGTCTAAAATTTGATCAATTTGACTACGAGTACATTTAATTTGTTGATATGAAACTAAATGATTAAGTTCACTATTAAAATTTTGATTATGATTGTTACAAGTTTTTAACGTAGTTCTAATTTCCCTTCTAGTAGTACTAATCTCTCTATTTAAATAATTATTTATTTCTTTAATAACAAAACTAATTTCTCGTAGTTGAAACTCTCATTTTCTTTCTTTTGGTGGATTACATCCACAAAAACATGGTCCCACTAAACTTTCCAAACTAGAAATACGATCTTGCAAAGATTGTAAAAATAATAAGTTATTATTTGCAATAATATTTTTTTCTTCGGCAGTAAATTTTTTAATTAGAATATCTGTTAATTTTTCACTTCCAGCAAAATTAAATTTCTCTTGAGCAAAGTTTTTATGAAAATGATTAATTTGATATTGATATTCTTTAATAAAATTATTACGAGTGCTCTGTGTCTCATTAATAAAATTTTTAATAATATTAATTAATTTTTCTTTAAAATAACCACTGTCTAAATTTAAACCTGTATTTTTTAAATTTTCAATATCAGTCTTAATTTTTTGATTAATATTGCTTATTTCTTGTAAAAAGGGTTTATTAGTAATTGCTGTTCTTGCTAAGTTACGTTGAATACTAAATAATTTATTTCAACTCTGTAAATGCATACTAACATAAGCCATTTTTCGTTCAAAACCAATACTATTATAAGTAACATCAATATCATCAATTAAAATTTTACCCTCCATAATAGCAGAAGAACCTGCTAGAGCATTAATTAATTTTTCAATATTATCTTCATCATTACTAAAAATTGCCAAGCAACTAGGATATTTTCCTTCAAAAATTCAATCTTTTACGGCTTTTTCAACGGATAAATTAATAATACTAAAATTAAAGTTACTAGTTTGCTCAGTATTATATCTAATACCTTTACTTATTACCAATTTATTAAAATCAGATGATTTTTCCATAAAACCATTCCCTACCTTAAAGTTTTTTATTTCATATACTATTAAAATTATATTTTATATTTATTGGGTTGTATACATACAATATTTTAACTTAATTAATGTTAAATATGTCTGTAAATAATTTTATTTTTAAAGTATAAAAAAAAGAAACTATTATTAGTTTCTAGTTTAATTAAAATTATTTTTTAACTTGTTTAGTATCAGTTAGTTTTAGAACATCTTTTGCTGTTTCTAATACAATAGTTTTAGTATTTTGTGGTTTTACTTTGTTTATTTCAACAGTTTTTGATTTTGTTTCAACTTGTTTACTTGCTTTTGTATTAAAACGTTCAACTCTTCCTTTTGCTAAAACAAATGATTGTTTTCCAGTATAAAATGGATGACAACTTGAACATGTATCAACACGGATTTCTTTACCCTTAGTGGAACCACTTATAAAATTATTGCTACATGTTATACATGTTACTTTAGTTTGAAAATACTCTGGATGGATGCTTGCTTTTGCCATAGTTTCACCTCACTTATAAAATTACTATTAATAAAAAGTACTTAAAAATAATATCATTAACAATATAAAAAAGCAAATAAATATTAATGATAGATAGAGTTTTTATTTTGGTAGATTATGTTGTAAAAATGTGTTCTAATTCAATTAACTAGATATCATGAATTTTATTTTTTTTAAATTATATATTTTTATTGAAATCTAAAACTTAAAAATTGTTTTTATATGAATAAAAAAATATTATTTACATAATTGATACATTTTTCAGTTAATTAAATACAATAAAAAATATTTACTTTCAGTAATTAAAGATAAAATTTTAATTTGTAAATGATTAGTAATTCTTTGATATTTTTCAATACCTAATGCTAAATTAGAAAGATAAACATAACGATATTTGTATTTATCTTAATGCTTGTATAGACATCAAAGATAGTAATAATTTTTCTTGTTCTTGTACCATGAGGAATATATAATCTTGATTATCTTAGTATTCAACTTTTAAATCTTCTAATGCTTTTTTAAAAACATCACTAAATTTTTCTTATATAAACTAAATTGATTTTCAATACTAATTTATTCTTGCATTGATATCAATCCCCTATTTTGCTTTTAAAAATTAACGGACTTCTCTCCACAAGTACATGTGGGGAGAAGTTCGAAAATTAATTATAGATTCAAAAATTCTACTAATTTCTTGTTCGTTTGTATTAAAAATAGATATTTCATGTATTTGATTCAAAATCAAGTTATTTATTAATATTTTATCTAAACTTTCATTAAGCTTTATTCAAATAAATATTTATTTTCTGTAGTAATTAGATCTGTCATTAAAAGCTTCACTCCCACCTTCTAAAATTTTTTCACATACTTCTGTTCAGAATAAATTAACTTCTTGCTTTTTAATATCTGACATTTTATCAATAAAAGCATGACCAAGAAATGTTTCATTTTCACTTGATTCTAAATCAGGTATTTTTCTATAAATAGTCAAATAAGGAGACGTACGTATGCCTAAATTTGCATTGTGTGTTACTATAACTATTGTTTTTCCTTGATTAGCTTTTTCATTTAATTTTCTAACAAGTACATCATTAACAAAATTATTATCTAAAGATTTTTCTGGTTCGTCTAAAAAATAATATTCTTGATCTTGTTCTAAATAATTAGTTAAATTTATGATTTGTTTTTCACCTGGTGATGGAGTATGTAATATACCGTTTTGATTTTCAATTATATTTTTAAATCATATAAACATTTCTGATTTTAAAGGACTTAATTTATTATTTTCTTTTATGAAATTAATAAATTCATTAATTTTTTCTTGTAAAGAATTATTTCAAATTGCTGTTACTATTTTATTACTTAATTCATCTAATTTTTGATAATTACCAAAACTATAATTTCCTAAATTCTCATATTTACCTTTTTTGCCTATAACTCTAGTGTATTCTCTTTTGATAAATAAAGTTTTATTATTAAGAATTTCACCAAGTTTATGTAATTCTTTTAGAGTAAACTGTATTCCATGAAAAGATATTTCTAAAGTTTAATACTAAATTACTTCTTAGATTAAAAGTTTTAAATATATTTAATTTACCAGGCAAACTAATTTGGTTGGTCATACCATTAATAAGATTTTGTATTTCTTCTACAATACCATTAGTTAAAACTAGAGATTTATTTTCACAATAAAATTTTTGAAATAGATCTTTTTCATATTCGATAGTTTGATTTATATATTCTAAAACAACATTATATTTCTCATTAAAATAAATTTTTTTATCTTTATTTTCTTTAATTATTTCTAAAACATTTAATAAATTATTTAGTTTTTCTTTAAACAAATTATATTTTTGATTTAATGAATTTTTATTATCAATATGACTAATTAAATTTTTAGCGGACTTCTCCCCACATGTACTTGTGGAGGAAACAATGAAATTGAATGAGTTCAACAATGCTTTTCAAACAGAACAGGATTGTTTAAAATATATAGCAAGTTTGAAGAAAAACAAATGTATCATGTGTTCTTGAACAAATTTGAATACTTCTAATTTAAGAAGAATAAGATGTTTGAAATGTCATCAAACATTTAGTATTCTTCATGGCACCATTTTTTACAAGTCACAAACACCTTTGAGATTTTGATTTTATCTCATCTTTAGATGAATAAACACCAAACATGGAATTACATCAACTGATGTTGCAAAAAAATTGGGTGTGACTTTGAAAACTGCTTGAAAAATGGGTCATGAAATCAGAAATCGTATTGCCAAACAAGAACATCAATTTATTGTTGAGGGCATAGTGCAAATGGATGAAATGTATCTTTCACATATGGGTTTTAAAAAACAAGGAAGATCTTTGATAAATAAAACATTAATTGTTGGGATTTATGAAAAAACAACCAATAATTTAATTGTGAAAGTAATCAAAAACGCAAAAAGTAAAAATCTTTTGCAGTTTGCAAGAAACCATATTTCTTCAAAGTGTGATGTACATACTGATTCTTGAAAAGGATATCGTGATTTCAAATCACTTTTCCCTAATCACAAAACAGTTAACCATCAAGATGGTTATGTTTCAAAAATTGGCGTAAATACCAATCAAATTGAATCAGTATGAAAACATATACGAAGAACATTTAAAACACATATCAAAGTTGCAAAACATCATGTTCATTTATATGCCAAAGAAGCTGCATATAAATTCAACAAGATACCTACTTTTGAAACTGTAATGCTATGTTTCATTTAAAAATGTGGGGAGAAGTCCGTAGATAGGCTTTTCTCAACATTTATGTGATAAAATTTAAAAATAGTACATAAGGGGAGAAAAGCCATTTTTAGATAAATTAAATTCTAATCAACACTTATATTTTTCTTTTTTTACTTGTTTATGATATTTAATTAAATGTCAATGGTATTGTTTACGCTGGAACTAAAATTAGTGATAATAAAGGAAAACTATTTAAAAGTTTAAATCCAGAAGGATAATAAAAACTAATTAATTTAACGGACTTCTCCCCACATGTACTTGTGGAGGAAACAATGAAATTGAATGAGTTCAACAATGCTTTTCAAACAGAACAGGATTGTTTAAAATATATAGCAAGTTTGAAGAAAAACAAATGTATCATGTGTTCTTGAACAAGTTTGAATACTTCTAATTTAAGAAGAATAAGATGTTTGAAATGTCATCAAACATTTAGTATTCTTCATGGCACCATTTTTTACAAGTCACAAACACCTTTGAGATTTTGATTTTATCTCATCTTTAGATGAATAAACACCAAACATGGAATTACATCAACTGATGTTGCAAAAGAATTGGGTGTGACTTTGAAAACTGCTTGAAGAATGGGTCATGAAATCAGAAATCGTATTGCCAAACAAGAACATCAATTTATTGTTGAGGGCATAGTGCAAATGGATGAAATGTATCTTTCACATATGGGTTTTAAAAAACAAGAAAGATCTTTGATAAATAAAACATTAATTGTTGGGATTTATGAAAAAACAACCAATAATTTAATTGTGAAAGTAATCAAAAACGCAAAAAGTAAAAATCTTTTGCAGTTTGCAAGAAACCATATTTCTTCAAAGTGTGATGTACATACTGATTCTTGAAAAGGATATCGTGATTTCAAATCACTTTTCCCTAATCACAAAACAGTTAACCATCAAGATGGTTATGTTTCAAAAATTGGCGTAAATACCAATCAAATTGAATCAGTATGAAAACATATACGAAGAACATTTAAAACACATATCAAAGTTGCAAAACATCATGTTCATTTATATGCCAAAGAAGCTGCATATAAATTCAACAAGATACCTACTTTTGAAACTGTAATGCTATGTTTCATTTAAAAATGTGGGGAGAAGTCCGTAGATAGGCTTTTCTCAACATTTATGTGATAAAATTTAAAAATAGTACATAAAGGGAGAAAAGCCTAATTTAATTTATTAACTTCTTTTAAAAAAACCTAAAATTTAATTTTAGGTTTTTTTATTATTTTTATCCTGTATAATTTTCAAACTTACCTCATTTTGGAATAAAAACAGTTACTACTTTTCCTGTTGGGCCGTTTCGATGTTTAGAAATAAGAATTTCAGCAAGATTACTTTCTTGTGAACTTGTTGTTTCTTCACTATTTTTTTCCTTATAATAATCATCACGATATAAAAACATAATTACATCAGCATCTTGTTCAATAGCCCCTGACTCACGTAAATCAGACATTAAAGGACGTTTTTCTTCACGTCTCTCCACCATTCTTGATAATTGTGATAAACAAACAATTGGTACTCTTAATTCTCTTGCCAAAATTTTTAAACTACGAGAAATATTTGAAACTTCTTGTTGACGTGATTCACTATCTCTACCAGTTAATAACTGTAAATAATCAATAATTACTAACTTAATGCTATTTTCACGACTTAATTTTCTTAATTTAGTTTGCAACTCTAAAACTCTTAAACCAGGTGTATCATCAATAATAATTCTTTTTTGTTTCAATTGCTCAGCAGTAGCACTAATACGATTTCAATCAGCCTGTGTAAATTTAGACTTATTACGTAAACGATTAGCATCAAAATGTCCTTGACAAGAAATCATTCTTGTAATTAATTGATCTTTTGGCATTTCTAATGAAAAAATAACAACAACATCGTTTTTATTATCTTGTTCATTAGCAGCATTTAAAGCAAAATTAAGTGCTAAGGCGGTTTTACCCATTGAAGGTCTAGCTGCTAAAATAATTAAGTCACCTCGCTGAAAACCACTAGTAATCATATCCAAATTGTTAATACCTGAACTTGTACCAGTAATATTAAGTGTTGATTTTTGTAGTTGTTCAATTTTAGTTACCACATCATCAATGTGTTCACTAATTGGCAACATCTCTTCATGATTACGTTCACTACTTACTTGTACAATTTGAGCTTCAGCAGCAATTAAAACTTCATTAATTGACTTTTCACTTTGTAACTCTTTACCAATATTTTTTAAAGCATTTTCTAATTGTCGTTTAGTAGTTCTTTCAATCAAAATATCAATGTGTTCTTTTAAATTAGCATCAGTAATATATTGAGCCACTAAAGAAGATAAATATTCAATTCCACCAATTTTATCCAAATTATTTTGCTTAACTAATTCTTCGGCAATAGTTGTTACATCAATACCAGAATTATTTTTATAAAGATTGGTAATTGTTTTAAAAATAATTTGATTAGAATTAATTGTAAAATCATGTGGTGCCAATAAATTTAATGCACTTTCACATGCTGGTGATGATTGAATCATCGCACTTAAAACATTAACTTCTGCATTATTTATATATTGACCATTGTTAGACATAATTATTCTCCTAAAACTTCAACCTTTAATTGTGCAATAATTGTAACATCTAATTTAATATTAATGTTAGTTATACCTAATTCATTAATAGGATTAAATTTAACAAATTTATGTTTATCAATTTTAATGTTATATTTTTGCACTAGTTGTTCACAAATTTGTTTTGAAGAAATAGCACCAGAAACTTTACCATTATTACTTTTTAATTTAAATTGTAAAGTAATTAAAGCTAATTGTTCTTTAATTTTTTGTAAATCTTCTAATTCCATTTCTCGTTGTATTTTTTTATTTTCAATTACTTTTTGATTAATTTTTAATGCTTCTGATGTGGCAATTACAGCTAATTTTCTAGGTAATAAATAATTTTTACCATAACCATCACTAACATTAACAACTTCACCTTTTTTACCATAATTTTTAACATCCGTTAAAAGAACAACTTTCATTGTAAACATCTCACTTTCTATTTTAATAATTTTTAATACCTTTCAGTAGTAGCACTCTCACTTTGATATACGCCACTTTCAATTAGTTTTACCAATTCATCATACAATGCTCTAATTCCCAATTTACTACTTTGGACAGCAGCAGCACTAAAGTGACCGCCACCACCTAAGTTTTCACAAATAATTTGAACATTTATTTCACCGTTGCTTCGTGCTGATAAACAAGCACGTCCTTGACGATCATAAGCAATAGTAAATGATGCTTTACAATCACGTAAGTCTAACAACATTTCTGAAATTTGGGCTAAATATGAAGTATGTACTTCTAAATTTTCATCACCAACAGCAACTAAAAATCCTTTTTTAATTTCTTGGGCGTGACTAATTAAAGCAAATTTATCAATTAGTTCATTTAAACTATTTTTCAATAATCCTTTAACTTTAGAAGGAGAAGCTCCTCAATCAGTTAATAATCCACAGGCTTCAAAAGTTCTTCTTGTTGTTCTTACTTGGAAATTATTAGTATCAATTAAAATACCTGCAAACATTATATTTCATAAAAATTCTGATTCAATATTATTAAAATCATTATAATAAATAATTTCTGTCATTGCTTCAGCTGTTGAAGAAGTTCCTGCATCAATATAAGAAGTAATGGTGCTACTAATTGATTCATCAGAAACACGATGATGATCAATAACAATAATTTTTACAGCTTTACTTAATAAATCAGGGCTATCAACGCGTTGTGGATTATGAGTATCAACAACAATTAATAAAGTATTTGCATGAAGAAATTTAAGTGCTTGTTTACCTGTAATAAAATTACGATTAATATAACTTTCAGGAACAAGTTCATGAAGAATTTTTAATGTTTTTTCATCAACTTCATTTTGATTAATAACATAATGAGCACTTTTATTTAAACTTTTAGCAATTTCAATAATAGCTGTTCCTGAAGAAATACTATCAAAATCAGCAGCCGCATGTCCCATAACTAAAATGTTTTCTGCTAATTTTATTTCATTATATAATGATTGTGCAAACATTCTAATATTAATTTTAGATTCTGATTGTTTTGCTTCAATAGTACCTCCAATAAAAACTGTATTACCACCAAATTCACGAATAACTACTTGATCACCACCACGATAAACTGCTAACTCTTTACTTTCAATAGCCAAATCATATAGATCTTTACTAATAGCATTACCATAAGAGAAACCAGCAGATAACGTAATATCTGCTTTAAATTTTTTAACACCTTCTCGAATATTTTTAATAAGTGGAAAGTTATCATTTCTTGCTTTATTAAATTCATTTTGATAAAGTAAAATATTGTAACCATCTTCAATATTACCTAATAATAAACCTGAATAATTATTAGCAAAATCATTTAATTCAGTTTTAATAAATGCTTCAACACGAATTTGATTCTCAACTCTTAATTTTTGTAAAGAATTATAAAAATTATCAATACTAATTACACCAAAAACTAATTTTTCTTGCTGTAATTTATTATATAAGAAATGATATTTAGTTGTTTCTTGTAACAAAATTGTTCTAGTTTGTACTAAATAAATAGCATCATAAAGCATATCTTCAATTTTAAGTGTAATTTGAGTAATATTATTACTAATTAATTGTTCTAAATCTCTTGATAGTTTAACAATTGATTTTCCAATTAATCTACCTAAACCTTTATCTTCTAAAAATTCACTTACTCACATAATTGATAAATCACTATCTAAAACAATCATACCAACACTACCAAAAGTTAAAGCTTGTGCATTATTTAATTTTATGATTTCAGCTGTGTTAATATAACGATGACGAATTCATAAACTAAATAAAAAAATATAAAGACAAACAATAATAAAATTACCTAAAACTAAACTTAAAATTACAGTAATAGTGACCACTTGTTCTGCTGTCTCAATATTAACAATAAAATAAGTCAAGCCAATTAAAATTTCAACTACTAATCAAACAATCATTATTAAATGATAATTTCTTAACGATTTGAACACTTTGTCACTTCCTTCTAATATTATTAATTATACTATAACACTAATATTAAAAACAGCCATTATCTTTTATGTAATATAATACTATTAAGGTCTTTTTATTTTAATTTTAAACTATTATTTAAAATAAAATATTTTTAAGATAAAAATAAATAAAAATTGAGTAAGATTTGTAAACTTACTCAATTTTTTTATCTTGAATATCTTAATAATCCTATGATTTGGGCGCGTTTTATATTTTTAGCAATTAAACGTTGATACTTTGGATTAGTACCTGTTGTTCTTGCTGGCAAAATTTTGTTATTACTACCCATAAATTTACTTAGTAATTCAATATCTTTATAATCAATATAAGCAATATTATTTTTAGTAATAAAACAAGATTTTCTTCTTGTAAAATTTCTTGGTTTACCAGTGTTCATAATTATCCTCCTTTAATTATTTAAATCTCAAATGATATCTTCTTCATCAAATTCTATATTTTGAATAGTCGCTTCTTTTTCTTGAAGTTGATTAGTATTAGTAAAGGCAATATCAGTACTATAATTAGGATTTTTAAAAGCATCATCTAAATGAATTTTATTCTCATCTCTTGGTTTTGAATAATTAATATTAGTATTATTACCACTACTATCTTTTTTACGATTATCTAAAAAAGTAACAGTTTGTGCAACCACTTCAGTAATATATAGTTCTTTTCCATTCTGATCTGTTGATTTTCTTACTGCCAGTCTTCCTGAAACTGAAATTAAAGAACCTTTAACTAAATAATTAGTCATATTTTCAGCAACTTTATTTCAAGCCACACACGAAATATAATCAGCTTGATTTTGAATATTATTAACTGCAAGTGTAAAAAAAGTAAAAGGTTTTCCTGTTGAAGTTTGATGTAACTTTAAATCACGAGTGATTCTACCAATTAATGTAACAATATTCATTTTTTATCCTCACTTTTATAACTTAGATTTTATTAATCTTTTTGTTCAGTATTCGATGCATTATTATTAGTATTTGTTTTTGAATTTTGGTAATTAGTTTTTTTACGATAAGATGATTCAGTACCAGCGATTGGTCTTGGTTTTCTTTCACCATTTTCATCACGATTATAAGAAGGACGATTTCCTGGTCTTGTTGGTCGAGAGAAAGAACTAGATTCTACTTGGCGTTTTGGTTTAAACTTATTAATTTTTTCACTATCTAAATTAATAACCAAAAAACGGATTACGTCTAATTGTCTTTGTTTATTTAAAGCTACACGATTAAAGTTAGCAATGTTTTCTGGTGAAGTTAGCACTTCAATAATAAAATAATGACCCTTAACTTTTTTGTTAATAGGATAAGCAAATTGACGAATAGAATCTTGTTCTTTAGTAATTTTTCCAGCATTTTTAGTTAAAATTTCACAAAATTCTTTTTTAATTAATTGTGCTTTTTCTTGATTTTGATCATCAACGATGTACATAATTTCATAATTATGCTTTTGTTTTAAATCTTCCAATGTTCGAAGACCTCCTTTTGGGCACATGGCTCTGATGAGCAAGGAGTAAATATATTAAGTTTGATTTTTAAATATTTGACTCATACAATATTATAACGTAATTACCTTTAAAGTAAAGGAAAAATAACAATAATTATTAATATAACATGAGAAAAAATGACTAAATAAAAATTTGATTTCAATAAGAAATTTTATTTTATATAATCAATTATTTTTTGCACTATTTCCTTAGGAGTTAAATCATTAGTGTCAATTACTAAAAAATTAAAGTTATTTTTTTCTTTTTCATATCACTGTTCATATTTTTTATTTAATAAACTTCAGTATTCATGATCTACATGTTTTTCTGATTCACGACCACGAAGGTTTATGCGTTCAATTGTGTTTTCAAGATTTGCTTTTAAATAGACAATTAAATCGGGCTTAATTTGTGGATCAAAATAAAGTGATGAAATAATAACATTATTATAAAAATTTAAATACACTTCATAATCTCTATCATTCATATTGTTTTGAGTTTTTAATACTTCAACAAAAATAGGATCTTCTAAAATACTGCGATCAAAAATAACATTGTTAAAATTTTGTGCTTCTTTTAATTGTTTACTTCGTGCCATCAACATAAATACTTGCATTTTAAAAGCATATTCTAAAGGATTTTGATAAAAATCATCTAAATAGGGATTACTAGTAACTGGCTCGTCCATAATTTTATATTTTAATAATTTTGCTAATTCTTTACTAATAGTGCTCTTACCAACACCAACTACACCAGATAATACAATTTTCATTTTTTGCCTCCCATAGTATATGATTACAATTAGTTCATTTCAATATATAAATTTTCTCCCTACAAACAAAAAAATACAAAAAATAAAAAATATTTAATAAGTTAGATTTTACTTTTACTAAAACTTGTCCCTTATATTTTTAAAGATTAACCTAATACCAATTGCATTTTTGAGATTATTGATAATACTCTTTCTTGATTCTATATACCCTTTAATAACTCTATATTTATCATAACATATAAATTTTACTATACCTGAATAGTTAACTTCCATATTAGAACTTTTAAATTTATTATTTATATATGTATATTGTCCTTTATAGGTTAATTTTATAAAATTAATATGATAAAACTAAATTAATAATTTTGTACTATTAATAAATAGAGGTGATTTTGTATAAATAACGACTGAGAAACATTTTTTAATTCTTCTGTACTAAAAATGAAAAAAGCAATAATTTCTTATAATAACTTTTTAGAAAATGATAGATTAGAAAATTTTTATATTTTTGCACATATAGCTTTTAATAGATTATTTATAGCTTTTTGTATAAAAAATGATAAAAAATATAAAAATGATAAAAAACAACAAATTAAACGTTTTTACGAATTGTCTAATATATTAAAAAAGGAATCTGTCATAACTTCTGATTCTAAAAAAATAATAGAGATATTTAATGATATAAGAAATGAAATATATCACAATATTCATAAAAATATAGACGATAAAACAATAAATTCAATAGAAAATGTAATACTTTTAACTAGTATAATAAACTTGTACAAAACAATAATTTTTGAAATTTGACCCGATTTTAAATTATATGAAAACATAATATATTTTAACAGTGATAATAATAATTTTGATATACCAATAAAAAATAATTACATGATAAAAATAAAAGAAGTTATTAATAAAGAGGAATTGCAAAATTTCTTTAAAGAATATGCTAAAAATATTATCATAGCAAATAATGATAATAAAAAAGAAAACAATATTATTCTAAAAAAAGATTTAGACCCTAATGAAATAACTAAAGAAGATCTTAAATCTTCAGAAGTAGTAACTGAATTAAAAAATCAATTTGATTCAAAATTTAATCAGACAGATTTTACAAATATATTGAAATATTTTTGCGTTTTTTCTTTGCCAAATGAAAATGACAACTGGAAACCTTGAAATATGTCTAATAATTATGAAAAATTAACCATATCTAATAAATTTAAAAACCATTGTTATAAATTGGATAGGCATTGGTTAGATAAGTTTACTTTCTTGTCTTCAAATCTGTACAAATTGGTTTGGAGACATTTTTAATCGTAAAATCATTCTATCATTATTTCATCAGTTAATAAATTTTCTTAATGCTTCTGTGAAATGTTTAATGCTATTAAACTTGTTACCAAACATAATTTTAAAATCTCTTTTGATTCAGCGATTTAAACATTCACTTACTTGGTTGCCTTTAAATCCTGATAAACTTTTTGAATGAATTAAAGTTTTACTTTTATTAAAACTATTTGTAACTATTTTACTAGTATTACCTGAACCTAAATCAGACTGGATAAATGTTGCAAATATTTTATGTTCTTTACGACTTGCCTTTGTTACTTGATTAAGAACATTTAAAATGGTTATTGCATTTTCACTTTTATTAATTTTTCAACCAACTATAGCATTACTATTCATATCTGTAGCAATTTCTAATAATAATTTAGTTTTTTTATTATTAATAATTAATTCTTTAAATCAAGTACCATCGATGCCAACTTTTTCAAGATAAGTATTACTGGTAAAATTACGTTTTAATAAATCTTGGAAATTTGATTTTAAGGAATTAGATTTCGCTCTACGCTGTTTTTTGGGTTTGGTTAATAGTTTGATATTATTATCTTCTAATAACCTCATAATGCTGTTTTTACTGCATTTAAGATTGGTGTTGTTTTTCTTTAATTCTAATCTCACCTTTTCTAAACTAGTAATTTTAATTATTTTATCTTTGTTGCTAATAACAACAATTTTATTTAATTCTTTTAATAACTCATTATCAATTTTTGTTTGATATTTCTTTTTACCATTTTTTATTCATTTATAATATATGCAACTTTACTGATAGGTAACAAACTAATTATGTCATTAATTCCATAATTTTTATTTCTATATTTATCAACTATTAAAAAACATTTACTTTTCAATAATTTACTATTTAAAATATTTTGATTGTTTTTTAATTCTTTATCACAGAATTGTTTTTGTCTTAAAAATTCATTTTTTATTTTTTCTTTTAGTAGTGACTTTTTGAGTTTTTTATTTTCAAGTTTTAAATTTTTATCTTTGATATTCACTTTATCTATTTGATGATTTGTTTGAAAAGTATGAATAGTAATTAATTTATTATTTTTTTGATATTTTTTTACTCAATTATAAATTAATGATCTGGTTGATAATTGATATTTGGTTTTAATATCAATGGTTTTTAATTTTTTAATCACTACATATTCATTTAAAACATCTAGTTTAATTTTTCTTGTATAAACTTTATATTTCATCTTTACTCCTTAACTATTAATTATTTAAACTAATCATACTGTCTAGATTAAAAATTATAGGAGTAAACTTAACTAACTTATGCCATATTACAAATAGTATTTTATATAAGAAATCTATAATTAAACTTTTACTTAATTTTTTACAAAAGTATCCTAATAATTATAAAAACTTCTTGAAAGAACAAAAAAATTTAATAATAAAGCTAATATAAATAATTTTTTATAATTTTTTATCAATTTTAATTTAAAATTTAATATTTTAATTACTCAATATTTGGATGGGTTACACTTTATTGGACACTAATTACGTAGACAAGTGAACAAATTAGTTAAAAGAAAGGAATTATAATTATGACCAATATTAACTCATATACCGACAAATTTAAAAAGCAAATAGTAGCTTTATATCAAAGTGGTAAATCAATATCTTGCCTTGTTAAAAAGTATAATGTTACAAGAGCAGTTACTTATAAATGAATTAAGCAATTTACTAATTCAGGTAGTTTTAAAACTAAAGATAATCTTTCTGATTTAGAAAAACAATTAATTCAAGCAAATAAAGAATTAAAACAGTTACCAATGGAAAATGATATTTTAAAGCAAGCAGCACTAATAATAGGCAGAAAATAGAAATTATTGTTAAAAATAAATCTAAATATAAAATTCGCACAATGTGTCGTTTTTTAAAAATCTCTAAATCAACATATTATTTTAATTTAAAGAAAAAAGAAAAAAATCAAAATAATATTTATGAACAAGCTGTTATTAGTGCTTTTAAAGAAAATAAAGAAGTTTATGGAACAAGAAGATTAAAAGTCATACTAGCAAACCAAGAAATTTATTTATCACGCAGAAAAATTAAAGAAATTATGAATAAGCATAATTTAATATCAAAATACACTAAATTATCATTCAAAAATCATCATAATAAAGTTAATGATAGTCAAATAACCAATCTTGTTAATAGAAACTTTAATAATAGAATTAAAAATGAAGTTATTGTTAGTGATTTAACTTATGTTCAAGTTAATGGTAAATGAAACTATATTTGCTTATTAATTGACCTATTTAACCGCGAAATTATTGGACATAGTGTTGGGAGTTAAAAAAGATGCATCATTAGTAAATCAAGCATTTATGCAATCAAATCACTGTTTAAAAGATATTGAAATATTTCATAGTGATCGCGGCAATGAATTTAACAATAAAATGATTGATAAACTTTTATTAGCATTCAATATTAATCGTTCTTTAAGCAAAAAAGGCTGTCCTTATGATAATGCTGTTGCTGAAGCAACTTTCAAAACTTTTAAGACAGAATTTATTAATGATAGAAATTTTACATCATTACTCCAATTAAAATTAGAATTATTTGATTACATCAACTGATATAACAACATAAGAATTCACAGCACTCTAAACTACTTAACCCCCATCAAATACCAAGCACAAATGTCTACCAAAAAATAGTCCTAAAAAGTGTTGCCATTCCATTATTTAAACATTAAAACATAAAGTTTCCAAAAAATATTTCTTATATATTGATCCATAATAATGTAGAACCGCAATCAATAATATACATTATTAAAAATAAATTTATAACTAAGAAAAATTAATTTGTAAGATTATTAGCATTCACTATATAATATTAAATTTGAATTTATTTAGGCTTTTCTCCCTTTATGTACTATTTTTAAATTTTATCACATAAATGCTGAGAAAAGCCTATCTACGGACTTCTCCCCACATTTTTAAATGAAACATAGCATTACAGTTTCAAAAGTAGGTATCTTGTTGAATTTATATGCAGCTTCTTTGGCATATAAATGAACATGATGTTTTGCAACTTTGATATGTGTTTTAAATGTTCTTCGTATATGTTTTCATACTGATTCAATTTGATTGGTATTTACGCCAATTTTTGAAACATAACCATCTTGATGGTTAACTGTTTTGTGATTAGGGAAAAGTGATTTGAAATCACGATATCCTTTTCAAGAATCAGTATGTACATCACACTTTGAAGAAATATGGTTTCTTGCAAACTGCAAAAGATTTTTACTTTTTGCGTTTTTGATTACTTTCACAATTAAATTATTGGTTGTTTTTTCATAAATCCCAACAATTAATGTTTTATTTATCAAAGATCTTCCTTGTTTTTTAAAACCCATATGTGAAAGATACATTTCATCCATTTGCACTATGGCCTCAACAATAAATTGATGTTCTTGTTTGGCAATACGATTTCTGATTTCATGACCCATTCTTCAAGCAGTTTTCAAAGTCACACCCAATTCTTTTGCAACATCAATTGATGTAATTCCATGTTTGGTGTTTATTCATCTAAAGATGAGATAAAATCAAAATCTCAAAGGTGTTTGTGACTTGTAAAAAATGGTGCCATGAAGAATACTAAATGTTTGATGACATTTCAAACATCTTATTCTTCTTAAATTAGAAGTATTCAAACTTGTTCAAGAACACATGATACATTTGTTTTTCTTCAAACTTGCTATATATTTTAAACAATCCTGTTCTGTTTGAAAAGCATTGTTGAACTCATTCAATTTCATTGTTTCCTCCACAAGTACATGTGGGGAGAAGTCCATTTATTTATTTCAAAAAATAAATTTTTAATAAAATAAATTATGATATTATTTTAAAGCGTATTATTTTCTGAAATAAATAATAAGTTAGTAACAATGTAAATTTAGACTTTAAATTTATCAATTGTTATAATAAGAATAAATTTGTAAAGGGTCAGGTGAATTTTTATGTACAGTGAAAGTTTAAAAAATAATTTAAATGAAGATATTAGTAATCATTTTACACACTTAAAAACAATTGAAAAAGATTATAAAATTACTCATGAAGGTGTATCAAGAATGGTAATGCTTGATCGTTATGCACAAAAAGACAAAAATTTAATTACTTTAAAACCAGGTGATTTGGTAATTAGTATTATCCGTGAAGACGCTATTTTTCCAACTAGAGGAATTGGTTATGTTATTGAAGAATTAGAAAATCAAGTTTATGCTATCAAAATTGAAGATGAATACCTCGGCTCAATTGATCCTGAACTAATAAAAATTTCTGGTAAAGCTGGTATTATCCACAAACAAAAATATGAACTTGAAAAACCACTAGAGTTATTTTATGAACAAATTGCTTATCGTGTTAGTAAATCATTAACTACAAAAGAATCACCAAAATTAAGATCTGTTTATTTATCCGAATTTTATAAACAATTAAAATCGCTAAATATAGTACCTGCTGGAAGAGTTTTATATGGGGCTGGTAGTGATTCTGATGTTACTTTTTTTAACTGTTTCGTAATGCCTTTTATTCATGATTCACGAAGTGGAATTGCTGCCCATCGGCAAGAAGTTATGGAAATTATGTCACATGGTGGTGGTGTTGGTTCTAATGGTTCAACACTAAGACCAAAAGGTACTGTTGCTAAAACAGTTGGTGGTAAATCTTCAGGAGCTGTTTCTTGATTAAACGATTTATCTACATTAACTCATTTAGTAGAACAAGGTGGATCACGACGCGGCGCACAAATGATTATGCTAGCTGATTGACATCCAGATATTATTGAATTTATTATTTCAAAAATGCAAAATGCAAAAATTTTATTATGGTTAAAAGAAAATTCAAAATCAAGTTTAATTCGTGATGAAGCAAGTAAAAAATTAAAATTTGAAGTACTTAGTGACCAAGATCGTAATATTTTTGAATCAATCTTAAATAATGAACAACTTTTTAATGAAGAAATAATAGAAAATGCTAAAAATAAACTAGCACTTGGTGGATCTTGACAAGTAATTAAAAGCGATTTTTTAACCGGAACTAATATTTCAGTAACAATTAGTGATGAATTTATGAATTCCGTTGCAACAAATGGTAAATGAAATTTACGTTTCCCTGACTTAGATAATTATACTGTAACTCAAAAACAAGCTTATGATGAACATTGAAATAAAATTGGTGATGTTCATGATTGAGAAAAAATGGGTTACCCAATTAAAACTTATTATACAATTAATGCATCTGACTTATGAGATTTAATTAATTTCTGTGCTACATATTCAGCAGAACCCGGTATTTTTTTCATTGATAGAGCTAATGAAATGACTAATGCTCAAGCATATGGTATGCGTGTTGTTGCTACTAATCCTTGTGGTGAACAACCATTAGCACCCTATTCAGTGTGTAATTTATCAGCAATTAATTTAGCTAATTTTGTTAATAAAAAAACAAGTGAAATTCTTTACGATGAACTAAGCAAATCTGTAACAACTTGTGTTCGTATGCAAGATAATGTTATTGACAGCACTCCATACTTTTTAGAAGCAAATAAAAAACAAGCACTGGGTGAACGAAGAATTGGTCTAGGAGTAATGGGTTTACATGATTTACTAATTTGAAGTAATCTAAAATACGGCTCAAAAGAAGCTAATGAAGTAGTTGATAAAATTTTTGAAACTATTACTACTAGTGCTTATCGTGCATCAATTAATATTGCTAAAGAAAAACGAAGTTTTCCATTTTTAAAATCACGCGAAGCATTTATTAATAGTGGCTTCATGAAAACAATGCCTGAAGACATCAGAAATGATATTCTTAAATATGGTATCCGTAACTCACATTTATTAACTGTTGCTCCAACAGGTTCAACTGGAACTATGGTTGGTGTATCAACAGGACTTGAACCATACTTTGCCTTTTCATATTTCCGTTCAGGAAGACTTGGCAAATTTATGGAAGTAAAAGCAAAAATTGTAAATGACTGATTACAGTATCATCCAGAATTTAAAGAAAAACCATTACCAGATATTTTTGTTTCAGCAATGCAATTAACACCTGAAGATCATGCTAATGTACAATGTATTATTCAACGTTGAGTTGATTCTTCAATTTCAAAAACTGTTAATGCTCCAAAAGGTTACACTGTTAAAAAAGTAGAACAAATATATTACAAATTATATAAAGATGGAGCAAAAGGCGGAACTGTTTATGTTGATGGAAGTAGAGATAGTCAAGTCTTATCTTTATCCAATGATGATAATCAAATGCAAGAGCAAGTTAACTTAAGTGATCTTGGTCTAACTGAAACTTTTGCTTATAGTATTAATGAAACAAAACCAATTAAACCAGGATGACGTAATGATCGTCAAGATCGTAAAATTGGCACTGATTTAGGTGACTTATGTACAATGTGTAAAGAAGGAGTCCTTGTCTTTAGCGCTGGTTGTTATACTTGCAATAATTGTGGTATTCAATCTAAATGCGGATTATAAAAATAAAAAAACTACTTAAAATTAATTAAGTAGTTTTTTATTTTTATATTTATTTACATTTTAGATGTTTGATAATTACTAGTTACCTCCTATTGTCCTAAAGATGTTGCTGAATGCAATTTATTTACTTCTTCACCTATATTTTTTCCTCAATCTTGAAGTTTTGTTTCAGATTGAAATGATTGATCATCTTCAAAAAATTTTTTTCTACACTCTTCATTGTACAATTTATGTTTTCTTAAAATATCAGATAAATTTTCTTCTCTTAATTCACTGTCAGATTCTATTGTTATAATATTTTCTTCTTGCAAATTTACTTCTTCTACAATACTTTCTAGTCTTTTCAATAATTTTTCTAGTTTTTTGTCTTTTTAATTTGGTTATATTTTTCATGAATCTTAGTTTAAATTGAAGAAGTGCACCTTTAAAAACTAGCAATACACCAATAGGTCATCCCGGAACTCCAATTAAAGCATCAAATAAAGCACCTCCAATCATAGAAACACCACCTTTTATAACCGTAATTCCTGATAACTCTAAATTTTTACAAATATCAGGATGTTTTTTTGATTTTTATTTCAAAATTCTTTTAATTCATTATTTATTTTCGGACTTCTCCCCACATGTACTTGTGGAGGAAACAATGAAATTGAATGAGTTCAATAATGCTTTTCAAACAGAACAGGATTGTTTAAAATATATAGCAAGTTTGAAGAAAAACAAATGTATCATGTGTTCTTGAACAAGTTTGAATACTTCTAATCTAAGAAGAATAAGATGTTTGAAATGTCATCAAACATTTAGTATTCTTCATGGCACCATTTTTTACAAGTCACAAACACCTTTGAGATTTTGATTTTATCTCATCTTTAGATGAATAAACACCAAACATGGAATTACATCAATTGATGTTGCAAAAGAATTGGGTGTGACTTTGAAAACTGCTTGAAGAATGGGTCATGAAATCAGAAATCGTATTGCCAAACAAGAACATCAATTTATTGTTGAGGGCATAGTGCAAATGGATGAAATGTATCTTTCACATATGGGTTTTAAAACAAGGAAGGGGCATTGGTTAGATAAGTTTACTTTCTTGTCTTCAAATCTTTACAAATTGGTTTGGAGACATTTTTAATCGTAAAATCATTCTATCATTATTTCATCAGTTAATAAATTTTCTTAATGCTTCTGTGAAATGTTTAATGCTATTAAACTTGTTACCAAACATAATTTTAAAATCTCTTTTGATTCAGCGATTTAAACATTCACTTACTCGGTTGCCTTTAAATCCTGATAAACTTTTTGAATGAATTAAAGTTTTACTTTTATTAAAACTATTTGTAACTATTTTACTAGTATTACCTGAACCTAAATCAGACTGGATAAATGTTGCAAATATTTTATGTTCTTTACGACTTGCCTTTGTTACTTGATTAAGAACATTTAAAATGGTTATTGCATTTTCACTTTTATTAATTTTTCAACCAACTATAGCATTACTATTCATATCTGTAGCAATTTCTAATAATAATTTAGTTTTTTTATTATTAATAATTAATTCTTTAAATCAAGTACCATCGATGCCAACTTTTTCAAGATAAGTATTACTGGTAAAATTACGTTTTAATAAATCTTGGAAATTTGATTTTAAGGAATTAGATTTCGCTCTACGCTGTTTTTTGGGTTTGGTTAATAGTTTGTGATATTATTATCTTCTAATAACCCCATAATGCTGTTTTTACTGCATTTAAGATTGGTGTTGTTTTTCTTTAATTCTAATCTCACCTTTTCTAAACTAGTAATTTTAATTATTTTATCTTTGTTGCTAATAACAACAATTTTATTTAATTCTTTTAATAACTCATTATCAATTTTTGTTTGATATTTATTTTTACCGTTTTTTATTCATTTATAATATGCAACTTTACTGATAGGTAACAAACTAATTATGTCATTAATTCCATAATTTTTATTTCTATATTTATCAACTATTAAAAAACATTTACTTTTCAATAATTTACTATTTAAAATATTTTGATTGTTTTTTAATTCTTTATCACAGAATTGTTTTTGTCTTAAAAATTCATTTTTTATTTTTTCTTTTAGTAGTGACTTTTTGAGTTTTTTATTTTCAAGTTTTAAATTTTTATCTTTGATATTCACTTTATCTATTTGATGATTTGTTTGAAAAGTATGAATAGTAATTAATTTATTATTTTTTTGATATTTTTTTACTCAATTATAAATTAATGATCTGGTTGATAATTGATATTTGGTTTTAATATCAATGGTTTTTAATTTTTTAATCACTACATATTCATTTAAAACATCTAGTTTAATTTTTCTTGTATAAACTTTATATTTCATCTTTACTCCTTAACTATTAATTATTTAAACTAATCATACTGTCTAGATTAAAAATTATAGGAGTAAACTTAACTAACTTATGCCGTTTAGTTTATAATTATAGTATAAATAATAAAGTAATTATGTTAATATGAATTTCATATAAAAAAAACATAAAGTAGGTGATACAAATGGAAAATAAAAAAAATAAAAATAACTTAGCAGAATTTTTAAATATTCCATTAATTGAAGCTACTAAAATAGAAATGTCAATACTATATTTATTAGGAAAAGCAAATTCAATAAATAAAAGAATTTATAAAACAATAATTTATAAATTTATTTCTTTTTTAGAATTAAGAGCAACGCAAAAATATACTAATCATTTTTTTATGATGGATTTTGTAGCTTGAGAATGAGGTTCAGTTCCATATAGTTTTATGAAATATGTTGATGAATATAATAATAATTTTTCATATTTTGATTATAAAAAAACAAATGATAATAAAATTATATTTTTTTTAAAAAATAATAATGATTATAAAAAATATTTTAATTGAGATTATTTTTCAGAAATTGATAAAAAAATATTAATTGAAATCACAAATTTTATTTTAGAAGAAAATAAAACTGTTAGAGAACTTAGCAATATTCTTCATGAAAAAAGTAGGTCTTGACAATTTTTTTGAGATAAAAGAAAAAATAAAAAACAAAATAAAATGAATTTTTCTTTAGATATAAATTTTGATAATGAAAATGAAGAAGAAAAAGCAGAAATAATTAATTTTTATAAAGAAAGTTGTTATAAAAATGATAAATATTAACAATGTAAATTATTCTCTTTTTCATGATAATAAAAAAATATTAAAATCTAAAATTTCTTTTTTATGTCCATTAATTAAAATTGATGAAAATAATATTATTTTTATTAGACTAACTACTAAAATACCAGAAAAATATGAAAAAAATTATGTAGAAATTAATACAAAAGAATTGGAAATAAATGAATTAGATAGAATTTCATACATAACATTTGATAAAAAACATAGTGATATACATATTGTTAATATTTCAGATATAAAAAAAGATTATTATGGAGTTGTTTATAATAAAATATTTGAAATTAAATATATACCATTGATATTTAAAAATGCTTTGAAATGTAAATATATTTCTCCATTTTATTTAAAAATAATAAATGAAGAATTAAAAAAAGTTACCAATTAAGGTAACTTTTTAATTAGGTGCCAACCTAATTATTTAAAAATAAAACATAAGTTTGAAAAAATTTTGATATTATCATCATATTACTTACATAAGTAAGTAATCAAATTATATATTAATATTCTAAAATTTAAAAGTATTTTTTAAATAAAAAGTTACTTAAATAGTAACTTTTTATCTAAATCTAACTATGAGATGAGTGTACATATAACTCTGTAACTTACCTTTCTCTATAACCCTTGGTAAGTATTATTAAATTATACATTAATATTTAAGATTGTGGTGAAATATTATTTTGTTTAGATTTTCTTTTGAAATGAATTTTAAATGTAAATATTTTTTTAATTTTATTTCAAAAAGACTTTCAAAATCTAAATTCTGGATTTTGATTTTTATATAATAAAACACAGCCGATTATTGTACCAATAATATTTAAAGAAATAGTTAATAATAATATCCCAAAATGATTATTATTTTTACATTTTATTACACCAAAAATTATTGTTAAAATTAATACAACCATATATATATATATATTGATATTATAATTCCGCCAATTAAATCTGGATTTATATTATTAACGTATTCCATATTTTTATTCCTTTTTAAATTATTTTAATAAATTATTGGACTTCTCCCCACATTTTTAAATGAAACATAGCATTACAGTTTCAAAAGTAGGTATCTTGTTGAATTTATATGCAGCTTCTTTGGCATGTAAATGAACATGATGTTTTGCAACTTTGATATGTGTTTTAAATGTTCTTCGTATATGTTTTCATACTGATTCAATTTGATTGGTATTTACGCCAATTTTTGAAACATAACCATCTTGATGGTTAACTGTTTTGTGATTAGGGAAAAGTGATTTGAAATCACGATATCCTTTTCAAGAATCAGTATGTACATCACACTTTGAAGAAATATGGTTTCTTGCAAACTGCAAAATATTTTTACTTTTTGCGTTTTTGATTACTTTCACAATTAAATTATTGGTTGTTTTTTCATAAATCCCAACAATTAATGTTTTATTTATCAAAGATCTTCCTTGTTTTTTAAAACCCATATGTGAAAGATACATTTCATCCATTTGCACTATGCCCTCAACAATAAATTGATGTTCTTGTTTGGCAATACGATTTCTGATTTCATGACCCATTCTTCAAGCAGTTTTCAAAGTCACACCCAATTCTTTTGCAACATCAGTTGATGTAATTCCATGTTTGGTGTTTATTCATCTAAAGATGAGATAAAATCAAAATCTCAAAGGTGTTTGTGACTTGTAAAAAATGGTGCCATGAAGAATACTAAATGTTTGATGACATTTCAAACATCTTATTCTTCTTAAATTAGAAGTATTCAAACTTGTTCAAGAACACATGATACATTTGTTTTTCTTCAAACTTGCTATATATTTTAAACAATCCTGTTCTGTTTGAAAAGCATTGTTGAACTCATTCAATTTCATTGTTTCCTCCACAAGTACATATGGGGAGAAGTCCGATTAATATTTATTTCTAATGGTTTTATTAAAGGTACGTTATTATTAATTCAATTTGTATCATCTGGCATTGGTTAGATAAGTTTACTTTCTTGTCTTCAAATCTGTACAAATTAGTTTGGAGACATTTTTAATCGTAAAATCATTCTATCATTATTTCATCAGTTAATAAATTTTCTTAATGCTTCTGTGAAATGTTTAATGCTATTAAACTTGTTACCAAACATAATTTTAAAATCTCTTTTGATTCAGCGATTTAAACATTCACTTACTTGGTTGCCTTTAAATCCTGATAAACTTTTTGAATGAATTAAAGTTTTACTTTTATTAAAACTATTTGTAACTATTTTACTAGTATTACCTGAACCTAAATCAGACTGGATAAATGTTGCAAATATTTTATGTTCTTTACGACTTGCCTTTGTTACTTGATTAAGAACATTTAAAATGGTTATTGCATTTTCACTTTTATTAATTTTTCAACCAACTATAGCATTACTATTCATATCTGTAGCAATTTCTAATAATAATTTAGTTTTTTTATTATTAATAACGGACTTCTCCCCACATGTACTTGTGGAGGAAACAATGAAATTGAATGAGTTCAACAATGCTTTTCAAACAGAACAGGATTGTTAAAATATATAGCAAGTTTGAAGAAAAACAAATGTATCATGTGTTCTTGAACAAGTTTGAATACTTCTAATTTAAGAAGAATAAGATGTTTGAAATGTCATCAAACATTTAGTATTCTTCATGGCACCATTTTTTACAAGTCACAAACACCTTTGAGATTTTGATTTTATCTCATCTTTAGATGAATAAACACCAAACATGGAATTACATCAACTGATGTTGCAAAAGAATTGGGTGTGACTTTGAAAACTGCTTGAAGAATGGGTCATGAAATCAGAAATCGTATTGCCAAACAAGAACATCAATTTATTGTTGAGGGCATAGTGCAAATGGATGAAATGTATCTTTCACATATGGGTTTTAAAAAACAAGGAAGATCTTTGATAAATAAAACATTAATTGTTGGGATTTATGAAAAAACAACCAATAATTTAATTGTGAAAGTAATCAAAAACGCAAAAAGTAAAAATCTTTTGCAGTTTGCAAGAAACCATATTTCTTCAAAGTGTGATGTACATACTGATTCTTGAAAAGGATATCGTGATTTCAAATCACTTTTCCCTAATCACAAAACAGTTAACCATCAAGATGGTTATGTTTCAAAAATTGGCGTAAATACCAATCAAATTGAATCAGTATGAAAACATATACGAAGAACATTTAAAACACATATCAAAGTTGCAAAACATCATGTTCATTTATATGCCAAAGAAGCTGCATATAAATTCAACAAGATACCTACTTTTGAAACTGTAATGCTATGTTTCATTTAAAAATGTGGGGAGAAGTCCGTAGATAGGCTTTTCTCAGCATTTATGTGATAAAATTTAAAAATAGTACATAAAGGGAGAAAAGCCATTAATAATTAATTCTTTAAATCAAGTACCATCGATGCCAACTTTTTCAAGATAAGTATTACTGGTAAAATTACGTTTTAATAAATCTTGGAAATTTGATTTTAAGGAATTAGATTTCGCTCTACGCTGTTTTTTGGGTTTGGTTAATAGTTTTGATATTATTATCTTCTAATAACCTCATAATGCTGTTTTTACTGCATTTAAGATTGGTGTTGTTTTTCTTTAATTCTAATCTCACCTTTTCTAAACTAGTAATTTTAATTATTTTATCTTGGCATTGGTTAGATAAGTTTACTTTCTTGTCTTCAAATCTGTACAAATTGGTTTGGAGACATTTTTAATCGTAAAATCATTCTATCATTATTTCATCAGTTAATAAATTTTCTTAATGCTTCTGTGAAATGTTTAATGCTATTAAACTTGTTACCAAACATAATTTTAAAATCTCTTTTGATTCAGCGATTTAAACATTCACTTACTTGGTTGCCTTTAAATCCTGATAAACTTTTTGAATGAATTAAAGTTTTACTTTTATTAAAACTATTTGTAACTATTTTACTAGTATTACCTGAACCTAAATCAGATTGGATAAATGTTGCAAATATTTTATGTTCTTTACGACTTGCCTTTGTTACTTGATTAAGAACATTTAAAATGGTTATTGCATTTTCACTTTTATTAATTTTTCAACCAACTATAGCATTACTATTCATATCTGTAGCAATTTCTAATAATAATTTAGTTTTTTTATTATTAATAATTAATTCTTTAAATCAAGTACCATCGATGCCAACTTTTTCAAGATAAGTATTACTGGTAAAATTACGTTTTAATAAATCTTGGAAATTTGATTTTAAGGCATTAGATTTCGCTCTACGCTGTTTTTTGGGTTTGGTTAATAGTTTTTGATATTATTATCTTCTAATAACCTCATAATGCTGTTTTTACTGCATTTAAGATTGGTGTTGTTTTTCTTTAATTCTAATCTCACCTTTTCTAAACTAGTAATTTTAATTTATTGGGCATAAGTTAGTTAAGTTTACTCCTATAATTTTTAATCTAGACAGTATGATTAGTTTAAATAATTAATAGTTAAGGAGTAAAGATGAAATATAAAGTTTATACAAGAAAAATTAAACTAGATGTTTTAAATGAATATGTAGTGATTAAAAAATTAAAAACCATTGATATTAAAACCAAATATCAATTATCAACCAGATCATTAATTTATAATTGAGTAAAAAAATATCAAAAAAATAATAAATTAATTACTATTCATACTTTTCAAACAAATCATCAAATAAATAAAGTAAATATCAAAGATAAAAATTTAAAACTTGAAAATAAAAAACTCAAAAAGTCACTACTAAAAGAAAAAATAAAAAATGAATTTTTAAGACAAAAACAATCCTGTGATAAAGAATTAAAAAACAATCAAAATATTTTAAATAGTAAATTATTGAAAAGTAAATGGTTTTTAATAGTTGATAAATATAGAAATAAAAATTATGGAATTAATGACATAATTAGTTTGTTACCTATCAGTAAAGTTGCATATTATAAATGAATAAAAAATGGTAAAAAGAAATATCAAACAAAAATTGATAATGAGTTATTAAAAGAATTAAATAAAATTGTTGTTATTAGCAACAAAGATAAAATAATTAAAATTACTAGTTTAGAAAAGGTGAGATTAGAATTAAAGAAAAACAACACCAATCTTAAATGCAGTAAAAACAGCATTATGAGGTTATTAGAAGATAATAATATCAAAACTTATTAACCAAACCCAAAAAACAGCGTAGAGCGAAATCTAATGCCTTAAAATCAAATTTCCAAGATTTATTAAAACGTAATTTTACCAGTAATACTTATCTTGAAAAAGTTGGCATCGATGGTACTTGATTTAAAGAATTAATTATTAATAATAAAAAAACTAAATTATTATTAGAAATTGCTACAGATATGAATAGTAATGCTATAGTTGGTTGAAAAATTAATAAAAGTGAAAATGCAATAACCATTTTAAATGTTCTTAATCAAGTAACAAAGGCAAGTCGTAAAGAACATAAAATATTTGGAACATTTATCCAATCTGATTTAGGTTCAGGTAATACTAGTAAAATAGTTACAAATAGTTTTAATAAAAGTAAAACTTTAATTCATTCAAAAAGTTTATCAGGATTTAAAGGCAACCAAGTAAGTGAATGTTTAAATCGCTGAATCAAAAGAGATTTTAAAATTATGTTTGGTAACAAGTTTAATAGCATTAAACATTTCACAGAAGCATTAAGAAAATTTATTAACTGATGAAATAATGATAGAATGATTTTACGATTAAAATGTCTCCAAACCAATTTGTACAGATTTGAAGACAAGAAAGTAAACTTATCTAACCAATGCCGTTGATGTAATTCCATGTTTAGTGTTTATTCATCTAAAGATGAGATAAAATCAAAATCTCAAAGGTGTTTGTGACTTGTAAAAAATGGTGCCATGAAGAATACTAAATGTTTGATGACATTTCAAACATCTTATTCTTCTTAAATTAGAAGTATTCAAACTTGTTCAAGAACACATGATACATTTGTTTTTCTTCAAACTTGCTATATATTTTAAACAATCCTGTTCTGTTTGAAAAGCATTGTTGAACTCATTCAATTTCATTGTTTCCTCCACAAGTACATGTGGGGAGAAGTCCGTTTTTTTATTTTTGTCAAACATAAAAAATTCTCCCCTAAAAATAATTTAATTGCTAGTTACAATATTTATCTAATTGTTTTTTTGCCTTTTTTTTATTATATCATGGATGGGTTACACTTTATTATTGACGTCAAAAACAAGCATATGAAGAACTTATTGCAGAAATATTGTAAAATAATAATGTACATTTAAATTTAAGGAGGTAAAAAGCAATGAAGAAATTACTAAGTATGTTAGGAACAATAACTTTAATCGGAACAGTAAGCACAAATATTATTGCATGTGGTAAAGGAGATGAACCATCACCTACTCCAATTCCGCCACTTCAAGCAGAATTTCAAAAAGTTAATGGTTGAAAAGATACTAATGGTTCGGTTTTTAGTTTAGTAAATGTAAATGGTACAGTTTATGCAGAAACAAAAACTGTTGATGGTCAAGGTAAATTATTTAAAAGTAAAACTGATGGTACTTTTGAATTAGTATCTGGTTGAAAAGAAGATAATGGTGAAGTTTATAGGTTAGTAAATGTAAATGGTACAGTTTATGCAGGAACAAGAACTGCTGCTGATAAAGGAAATTTATATAAAAAAAGTAAATAATAA
Source organism: Spiroplasma ixodetis Y32 (assembly GCF_030316605.1). Classification (GTDB taxonomy): domain Bacteria; phylum Bacillota_I; class Bacilli_A; order Mycoplasmatales; family VBWQ01; genus Spiroplasma_E; species Spiroplasma_E ixodetis. The sequence continues at coordinate 171,233 of NZ_CP127039.1, read as the reverse complement.
TGTACATTTAAATTTAAGGAGGTAAAAAGAAATGAAGAAATTACTAAGTATGTTAGGAACAATAACTTTAATCGGAACAGTAAACACAAATATTATTGCATGTGGTAAAGGAGATGAACCATCACCTACTCCAATTCCGCCACTTCAAGCAGAATTTCAAAAAGTTAATGGTTGAAAAGATACTAATGGTTCGGTTTTTAGTTTAGTAAATGTAAATGGTACAGTTTATGCAGAAACAAAAACTGTTGATGGTCAAGGTAAATTATTTAAAAGTAAAACTGATGGTACTTTTGAATTAGTATCTGGTTGAAAAGAAGATAATGGTGAAGTTTATAGGTTAGTAAATGTAAATGGTACAGTTTATGCAGGAACAAGAACTGCTGCTGATAAAGGTAAATTATTTAAAAGTAAAACTGATGGTACTTTTGAATTAGTATCTGGTTGAAAAGATACTAATGGTTTGGTTTTGAGTTTAGTAAATGTAAATGGTACAGTTTATGCAGGAACATGAACTGCTGCTAAACAAGGTAAATTATTTAAAAGTAAAACTGATGGTACTTTTGAATTAGTATCTGGTTGAAAAGATACTAATGGTTCGGTTTATAGTTTAGTAAATGTAAATGGTACAGAGTATATGCAGGAACATGAACTACTCCTGGTGAAGGTAAATTATTTAAAAGTAAAACTGATGGTACTTTTGAATTAGTATCTGGTTGAAAAGAAGATAATGGTGAAGTTTATAGGTTAGTAAATGTAAATGGTACAGTATATGCAGGAACATGAACTGCTGATGGTCAAGGTAAATTATTTAAAAGTAAAACTGATGGTACTTTTGAATTAGTATCTAGTTGAAAAGAAGATAATGGTGAAGTTTATAGGTTAGTAAACGTAAATGGTACAGTTTATGCAGGAACAAGAACTGCTGCTGATAAAGGAAATTTATATAAAAAAAGTAAATAATAATGTACATTTAAATTTAAGGAGGTAAAAAGAAATGAAGAAATTACTAAGTATGTTAGGAACAATAACTTTAATCGGAACAGTAAGCACAAATATTATTGCATGTGGTAAAGGAGATGAACCATCACCTACCCCAATTCCGCCAGTTCAAGCAGAATTTCAAAAAGTTTCTGGTTGAAAAGATACTAATGGTTTGGTTTATAGTTTAGTAAATGTAAATGGTACAGTTTATGCAGGAACATGAACTGCTGATGGTAAAGGTAAATTATTTAAAATTTCTAGTGCAGGTGTAGTTAGTGAAGTTGGTGGTTGAACTGATAGTAATGGTGTTATTTTTAGTTTAGCAATTGATAAAGATGATAATTTTTATGTAGGAACATGAACTGCTGATGGTCAAGGTAAATTATTTAAAAGTAAAACTGATGGTACTTTTGAATTAGTATCTGGTTGAAAAGATACTAATGGTTTGGTTTATAGTTTAGTAAATGTAAATGGTACAGTTTATGCAGGAACATGAACTGCTGATGGTAAAGGTAAATTATTTAAAAGTAAAACTGATGGTACTTTTGAATTAGTATCTGGTTGAAAAGAAAATAATGGTGAAATTTATAGTTTAGTAAATGTTAATGGTACAGTATATGCAGGAACATTAACTTCTGATAATAAAGGTAAATTATTTAAAAGTAAAACTGATGGTACTTTTGAATTAGTATCTGGTTGAAAAGATACTAATGGTGAAATTGCTAGTTTAGTAAATGTTAATGGTACAGTTTATGCAGGAACAAGAACTGCTGATGGTCAAGGTAAATTATTTAAAAGTAAAACTGATGGTACTTTTGAATTAGTATCTGGTTGAAACGAAGATAATGGTACAGTTTATAGTTTAGTAAATGTAAATGGTACAGTTTATGCAGGAACATGAACTACTCCTGGTGAAGGTAAATTATTTAAAAGTAAAACTGATGGTACTTTTGAATTAGTATCTGGTTGAAAAGAAGATAATGGTGAAGTTTATAGTTTAGTAAATGTTAATGGTACAGTATATGTAGGAACATGAACTGCTGATGGTCAAGGTAAATTATTTAAAAGTAAAACTGATAGTACTTTTGAATTAGTATCTGGTTGAAAAGAAGATAATGGTGAAGTTTATAGGTTAGTAAATGTAAATGGTACAGTATATGCAGGAACATGAACTGCTGCTGATAAAGGAAATTTATATAAAAAAAGTAAATAATAATGTACATTTAAATTTAAGGAGGTAAAAAGAAATGAAGAAATTACTAAGTATGTTAGGAACAATAACTTTAATCGGAACAGTAAGCACAAATATTATTGCATGTGGTAAAGGAGATGAACCATCACCTACCCCAATTCCGCCAGTTCAAGCAGAATTTCAAAAAGTTTCTGGTTGAAAAGAAGATAATGGTAAAGTTTATAGTTTAGTAAATGTAAATGGTACAGTTTATGCAGCAACAAGAACTGCTGATGGTAAAGGTAAATTATTTAAAATTTCTAGTGCAGGTGTAGTTAGTGAAGTTGGTGGTTGAACTGATAGTAATGGTGTTATTTTTAGTTTAGCAATTGATAAAGATGATAATTTTTATGTAGGAACACGAACTGCTGATGGTCAAGGTAAATTATTTAAAAGTAAAACTGATGGTACTTTTGAATTAGTATCTGGTTGAAAAGAAGATAATGGTGAAGTTTATAGGTTAGTAAATGTAAATGGTACAGTATATGCAGGAACATGAACTGCTGATCGTAAAGGTAAATTATTTAAAAGTAAAACTGATGGTACTTTTGAATTAGTATCTGGTTGAAAAGAAAATAATGGTGAAATTTATAGTTTAGTAAATGTTAATGGTACAGTTTATGCAGGAACATGAACTGCTGATGGTAAAGGTAAATTATTTAAAAGTAAAACTGATGGTACTTTTGAATTAGTATCTGGTTGAAAAGAAAATAATGGTGAAATTTATAGTTTAGTAAATGTTAATGGTACAGTTTATGCGGGAACATTAACTGCTGCTGGTCAAGGTAAATTATTTAAAAGTAAAACTGATGGTACTTTTGAATTAGTATCTGGTTGAAAAGATACTAATGGTGAAATTGCTAGTTTAGTAAATGTTAATGGTACAGTTTATGCAGGAACAAGAACTGCTGCTGGTCAAGGTAAATTATTTAAAAGTAAAACTGATGGTACTTTTGAATTAGTATCTGGTTGAAAAGATACTAATGGTTCGGTTTTGAGTTTAGTAAATGTAAATGGTACAGTTTATGCAGGAACATGAACTGCTGATGGTCAAGGTAAATTATTTAAAAGTAAAACTGATGGTACTTTTGAATTAGTATCTGGTTGAAAAGAAGATAATGGTGACGTTTATAGGTTAGTAAATGTAAATGGTACAGTATATGCAGGAACATGAACTGCTGATCGTAAAGGTAAATTATTTAAAAGTAAAACTGATGGTACTTTTGAATTAGTATCTGGTTGAAAAGAAAATAATGGTGAAATTTATAGTTTAGTAAATGTTAATGGTACAGTTTATGCAGGAACATGAACTGCTGATGGTAAAGGAAATTTATATAAAAAAAGTAAATAATAATGTACATTTAAATTTAAGGAGGTAAAAAGAAATGAAGAAATTACTAAGTATGTTAGGAACAATAACTTTAATCGGAACAGTAAGCACAAATATTATTGCATGTGGTAAAGGAGGTGAACCATCACCTACCCCAATTCCGCCAGTTCAAGCAGAATTTCAAAAAGTTTCTGGTTGAAAAGAAGATAATGGTAAAGTTTATAGTTTAGTAAATGTAAATGGTACAGTTTATGCAGCAACAAGAACTGCTGATGGTAAAGGTAAATTATTTAAAATTTCTAGTGCAGGTGTAGTTAGTGAAGTTGGTGGTTGAACTGATAGTAATGGTGTTATTTTTAGTTTAGCAATTGATAAAGGTGATAATTTTTATGTAGGAACACGAACTGCTGCTGGTCAAGGTAAATTATTTAAAAGTAAAACTGATGGTACTTTTGAATTAGTATCTGGTTGAAAAGAAGATAATGGTGACGTTTATAGGTTAGTAAATGTAAATGGTACAGTATATGCAGGAACATGAACTGCTGATCGTAAAGGTAAATTATTTAAAAGTAAAACTGATGGTACTTTTGAATTAGTATCTGGTTGAAAAGAAAATAATGGTGAAATTTATAGTTTAGTAAATGTTAATGGTACAGTTTATGCAGGAACATGAACTGCTGATAGTAAAGGTAAATTATTTAAAAGTAAAACTGATGGTACTTTTGAATTAGTATCTGGTTGAAAAGAAAATAATGGTGAAATTTATAGTTTAGTAAATGTTAATGGTACAGTATATGCAGGAACATTAGCTGCTGCTGGTCAAGGTAAATTATTTAAAAGTAAAACTGATGGTACTTTTGAATTAGTATCTGGTTGAAAAGATACTAATGGTGAAATTACTAGTTTAGTAAATGTTAATGGTACAGTTTATGCAGGAACAAGAACTGCTGCTGAACAAGGTAAATTATTTAAAAGTAAAACTGATGGTACTTTTGAATTAGTATCTGGTTGAAAAGAAAATAATGGTTCGGTTTTGAGTTTAGTAAATGTAAATGGTACAGTTTATGCAGGAACATGAACTGCTGATGGTCAAGGTAAATTATTTAAAAGTAAAACTGATGGTACTTTTGAATTAGTATCTGGTTGAAAAGAAGATAATGGTGAAGTTTATAGGTTAGTAAATGTAAATGGTACAGTATATGCAGGAACATGAACTGTTGCTGATAAAGGAAATTTATATAAAAAAAGTAAATAATAATGTACATTTAAATTTAAGGAGGTAAAAAGAAATGAAGAAATTACTAAGTATGTTAGGAACAATAACTTTAATCGGAACAGTAAGCACAAATATTATTGCATGTGGTAAAGGAGATGAACCATCACCTACCCCAATTCCGCCAGTTCAAGCAGAATTTCAAAAAGTTTCTGGTTGAAAAGAAGATAATGGTAAAGTTTATAGTTTAGTAAATGTAAATGGTACAGTTTATGCAGGAACATGAACTGCTGATGGTCAAGGTAAATTATTTAAAATTTCTAGTGGCATAAGGGCATTGGTTAGATAAGTTTACTTTCTTGTCTTCAAATCTGTACAAATTGGTTTGGAGACATTTTTAATCGTAAAATCATTCTATCATTATTTCATCAGTTAATAAATTTTCTTAATGCTTCTGTGAAATGTTTAATGCTATTAAACTTGTTACCAAACATAATTTTAAAATCTCTTTTGATTCAGCGATTTAAACATTCACTTACTTGGTTGCCTTTAAATCATGATAAACTTTTTGAATGAATTAAAGTTTTACTTTTATTAAAACTATTTGTAACTATTTTACTAGTATTACCTGAACCTAAATCAGACTGGATAAATGTTGCAAATATTTTATGTTCTTTACGACTTGCCTTTGTTACTTGATTAAGAACATTTAAAATGGTTATTGCATTTTCACTTTTATTAATTTTTCAACCAACTATAGCATTACTATTCATATCTGTAGCAATTTCTAATAATAATTTAGTTTTTTTATTATTAATAATTAATTCTTTAAATCAAGTACCATCGATGCCAACTTTTTCAAGATAAGTATTACTGGTAAAATTACGTTTTAATAAATATTGGAAATTTGATTTTAAGGAATTAGATTTCGCTCTACGCTGTTTTTTGGGTTTGGTTAATAGTTTGTGATATTATTATCTTCTAATAACCTCATAATGCTGTTTTTACTGCATTTAAGATTGGTGTTGTTTTTCTTTAATTCTAATCTCACCTTTTCTAAACTAGTAATTTTAATTATTTTATCTTTGTTGCTAATAACAACAATTTTATTTAATTCTTTTAATAACTCATTATCAATTTTTGTTTGATATTTCTTTTTACCGTTTTTTATTCATTTATAATATGCAACTTTACTGATAGGTAACAAACTAATTATGTCATTAATTCCATAATTTTTATTTCTATATTTATCAACTATTAAAAAACATTTACTTTTCAATAATTTACTATTTAAAATATTTTGATTGTTTTTTAATTCTTTATCACAGAATTGTTTTTGTCTTAAAAATTCATTTTTTATTTTTTCTTTTAGTAGTGACTTTTGAGTTTTTTATTTTCAAGTTTTAAATTTTTATCTTTGATATTCACTTTATCTATTTGATGATTTGTTTGAAAAGTATGAGTAGTAATTAATTTATTATTTTTTTGATATTTTTTTACTCAATTATAAATTAATGATCTGGTTGATAATTGATATTTGGTTTTAATATCAATGGTTTTTAATTTTTTAATCACTACATATTCATTTAAAACATCTAGTTTAATTTTTCTTGTATAAACTTTATATTTCATCTTTACTCCTTAACTATTAATTATTTAAACTAATCATACTGTCTAGATTAAAAATTATAGGAGTAAACTTAACTAACTTATGCCGTTATAAAATTAAATAAATCTTAACCTAAATAGTTAGGAATTTTTAGTTTATATTAATAAAAATGTGGTACAAAACACTTTCATTTTTATATAAAATATGTTATAATTGTGACAACAATTAAAGATATTTTTCTCTCAAAAAAATATACTTTATACGCATTTTTTAAACGGCCTGCAGTGCAAGAAACCATATTTCTTCAAAGTGTGATGTACATACTGATTCTTGAAAAGGATATCGTGATTTCAAATCACTTTTCCCTAATCACAAAACAGTTAACCATCAAGATGGTTATGTTTCAGAAATTGGCGTAAATACCAATCAAATTGAATCAGTATGAAAACATATACGAAGAACATTTAAAACACATATCAAAGTTGCAAAACATCATGTTCATTTATATGCCAAAGAAGCTGCATATAAATTCAACAAGATACCTACTTTTGAAACTGTAATACTATGTTTCATTTAAAAATGTGGGGAGAAGTCCGTAGATAGGCTTTTCTCAACATTTATGTGATAAAATTTAAAAATAGTACATAAAGGGAGAAAAGCCTTTATTTTTTCTATAGTTTCTTTCATCTTTTATTCTATTTCTGGAATGGTGGATGGGTTACACTTTATTGGACACTAATTACGTAGACAAGTAGAACAAATTAGTGAAAAGAAAGGAATTATAATTATGACCAATATTAACTCATATACCGACGAATTTAAAAAGCAAATAGTAGCTTTATATCAAAGTGGTAAATCAATATCTTGCCTTGTTAAAGAGTATAATGTTACAAGAGCAGTTACTTATAAATGAATTAAGCAACGGACTTCTCTCTCCACAAGTACATGTGGGGAGAAGTCCGTATTTTAATTTAAAGAAAAAAGAAAAAAATCAAAATAATATTTATGAACAAGCTGTTATTAGTGCTTTTAAAGAAAATAAAGAAGTTTATGGAACAAGAAGATTAAAAGTCATACTAGCAAACCAAGAAATTTATTTATCACGCAGAAAAATTAAAGAAATTATGAATAAGCATAATTTAATATCAAAATACACTAAATTATCATTCAAAAATCATCATAATAAAGTCAATGATAGTCAAATAACCAATCTTGTTAATAGAAACTTTAATAATAGCATTAAAAATGAAGTTATTGTTAGTAATTTAACTTATGTTCAAGTTAAATGGTAAATGAAACTATATTTGCTTATTAATTGACCTATTTAACCGCGAAATTATTGGACATAGTGTTGGAGTTAAAAAAGATGCATCATTAGTAAATTAAGCATTTATGCAATCAAATCGCTGTTTAAAAGATATTGAAATATTTCATAGTGATCGCGGCAATGAATTTAACAATAAAATGATTGATAAACTTTTATTAGCATTCAATATTAATCGTTCTTTAAGCAAAAAAGGCTGTCCTTATGATAATGCTGTTGCTGAAGCAACTTTCAAAACTTTTAAGACAGAATTTATTAATGATAGAAATTTTACATCATTAATCCAATTAAAATTAGAATTATTTGATTACATCAACTGATATAACAACATAAGAATTCACAGCACTCTAAACTACTTAACCCCCATCAAATACCAAGCACAAATGTCTACCAAAAAATAGTCCTAAAAAGTGTTGCCATTCCACTATTTTTTGACTACAAAGATGGTTTAAATTTATTTTCTAAAAATAAATTTTGTAATCTTGTTGAATCTTCATCTAAATTTATGTCTTGTCAACCATCAGTTTTTATGTTTTCTCTTTCTAAAAATAATTTATCTCTTGACACGTCTTTATATAAAGTTGTAATTATATCTAATAATCCATCATAACATTTTTTATCACCAATCTTTAATTCTTTAATAGTTTTTTTAAAATTACTTGCATATTCCTCATATTCTTTTAATATAAGTTTCTTATTACTTTTATCTTGAAAATAATTATCTAAAATAATTTTTCATATTTTATTTTCAATATCTCGTATTTCTCTATCTTCTTTTGATAAGAAATTATTTTTCTCATTTTTACTTTTTTCTTCTAATATTTTACATCTTTGTAACTCTAAATCTTTTACTTCTTCTTTTTTATCATCTATAAATAAATGCAAACAAGCGATTTTTTTATTAAGTCTTGCTTTTTCATTCTGTAAATCTATAATTTCTTTTTTATTCTTATTTTTTTTGATTTTTTCTTTATTTTTTGTTTCAATTTTTTCTATTTTTGTTTCAATTTTTTCTATTTTTTTTAATTTTATTTTTATCTTTTTTTCTGCTTTTTCAATTTCTTCAAGTTTTTCATATTCATCAAGAAACATATAATTTAAAAATTTATCTTTACTGTATAACTTCATATATTCTGAATTTCTTAATTCTTCTTTTTCAAGTTTTTGTTCAAAAAGAAAAACTCACTCTTCTACTATTTTTGAATTAACTAAATTTTCAATTGCTTCTGCTATATTTCTACTCATTTTTCCTATTCCCTTTCATTCAATGTTTTATAAAAAACAATCTTTTAATTTAAAATTAACACATTTTATTTTTTTTACAATAAAATTATTCTTAAAAATTGCATTAAATTTAATAAATAATTAAATTTATATAATCATTATTTAAAATCAATTTTTATTTTTATAATAAAACCTTATTTACTCATTACTAATAATATGATAATATGAATGTAATAACTTACTATTAAGTTAAGTTATTAATTTTTAAAAGAGAATATAGTTTTCTTTTAAAAATTACCTTAATATTTAAATTTTTAATGAGAAAAGGAATTTATCAAATGAAAACATTTTTAATAAATATCACTCTGACACCAATAACTTTAACTGCTGGAAATGAAATGATAGCAAAACATTTTAATGAACAAATAAGTGTTAAATCACAATTATATGTCCTTGGTGACAGCTTATCAGATAATGGTAATTTAGCTAATATTTTTACTTATGATACTTGAAATATAGATAAAGTTAAATTTCAAGAGCCTTTTTATCATAATTCATTTACTAATGGCGATGTTGCTGCTAATATTTTAGCGAAAAAACTAGGAACAGAACTATTACCAGCTTGATATCAAAAAGGTAATAACTATGCTGTAGGTGGAGCACAAGCTGGACAAAATCATAGTTGAGAATATCAATTATTCTTAAATCATTATTCTATTGACCACCAAGCTAATCAATTATTAAAAGATCATAAAATACAAAAAAATGATGATATTTTTATTGAAATAGGTGGTAATGATCTGCTTTCTGCTATGGATGAAAATTCAACAGCAAAACAAGAGTCAATTATTAATAATGCAATAACAACTGAGTTTGAAACTGTTGATACATTAATTAATGCTGGTGCTCAAAATTTAATAATTGCCAATGTGCCTAACATTAGTAATATTCCAAAATATGTTAATGAAAAACAATCTGTTAAAGAAGTAGCAAACCACTTATCAAATGAATATAATAACAAATGAAATGATAAAATTACTGAATTAATAAAAAATAATTCTGATATTAATATCAGACCGTTTGACTTAGAAACTAATTTTAGTGATTTATTATCTGAAGCACAAGAAATAGGAAAAAATATTACTAATGAATCAATAAAATGATCAATTCCCGGTTTAGCTTTAAATTTAAATCCAAGATATATTGATGGAACAACTCCAGAAACTATTAATAATAATTTTTTCTTTGATTATGTTCATCCAAATAAATGAGCACATGATCAAATTGGTCTTGAACTATTCACTGAACTTACTTCATAAAAAATGTAACAGAAACAATTAATTAACAATATTTTTATTCTTAATTTATTTTAATATATATAGTATTAAAGTAGTATAATACATATAAAGCCAAGAAAGAAGGTGTATTTAATGATTAAAAAAATTAACGATGATCTAAATGATTATATTAGTGAACATCTAAAATATCAAATGCTTAGTTTTAAATTAAGTAATGATGCAAATCAAAAAGGATATCCTGGGTTTGCACGCTTCTTCCAAGTAGAAGCAGCTGATGCTGTTGTTCATATTCGTAAAATTTGTAACTATTTAATGAATCAAGATGCTCAAGTTGAAATTAAAGACATTAAAGTTCCAACTTTTACTACAAAAAACATTGAAGAAGCATTAAAAAAATTAAAATCTACTAAAGAAGAATTACTTGATTTTACTAATAAACTTGTTAAAAGTGCTCGTGAAAATAATGATAATTTAACTGCGAAATTTTATGACTGATTCTTAATTGATTTCTATGAAGAAATTGCTTATGAAAAAGACTTATTGGATTGAATTGCAATGTCTAATAGTAACCTTTATAAAATTGACAAACGTTTACTAAAAACTGAAGAGCCAGATACTTTAAAAGTTATTGTTCCATTTTATGAACCCGAATAAATTTCATATTTAACTCTTGATTTTCACCAAAAATGTATAAAAAAATTATACATTTTTTATTTTTTTATAAAAATTTTGTTGTATTTTTTTGATTTTCTTCTGCTTGATAGTTTAAACTGTATTCTCTTTTTTTACCTTCAATATTTATTTCATCTTTACTTTTATTACTTCATTCAATAACTTTTAACTTATTTTCTCCTAAATCAGTTTTAATATTAATTATCAGACTTCTCCCCACATGTACTTGTGGAGGAAACAATGAAATTGAATGAGTTCAACAATGCTTTTCAAACAGAACAGGATTGTTTAAAATATATAGCAAGTTTGAAGAAAAACAAATGTATCATGTGTTCTTGAACAAGTTTGAATACTTCTAATTTAAGAAGAATAAGATGTTTGAAATGTCATCAAACATTTAGTATTCTTCATGGCACCATTTTTTACAAGTCACAAACACCTTTGAGATTTTGATTTTATCTCATCTTTAGATGAATAAACACCAAACATGGAATTACATCAACTGATGTTGCAAAAGAATTGGGTGTGACTTTGAAAACTGCTTGAAGAATGGGTCATGAAATCAGAAATCGTATTGACAAACAAGAACATCAATTTATTGTTGAGGGCATAGTGCAAATGGATGAAATGTATCTTTCACATATGGGTTTTAAAAAACAAGGAAGATCTTTGATAAATAAAACATTAATTGTTGGGATTTATGAAAAAACAACCAATAATTTAATTGTGAAAGTAATCAAAAACGCAAAAAGTAAAAATCTTTTGCAGTTTGCAAGAAACCATATTTCTTCAAAGTGTGATGTACATACTGATTCTTGAAAAGGATATCGTGATTTCAAATCACTTTTCCCTAATCACAAAACAGTTAACCATCAAGATGGTTATGTTTCAAAAATTGGCGTAAATACCAATCAAATTGAATCAGTATGAAAACATATACGAAGAACATTTAAAACACATATCAAAGTTGCAAAACATCATGTTCATTTATATGCCAAAGAAGCTGCATATAAATTCAACAAGATACCTACTTTTGAAACTGTAATGCTATGTTTCATTTAAAAATGTGGGGAGAAGTCCCTAGATAGGCTTTTCTCAGCATTTATGCGATAAAATTTAAAATAGTACATAAAGGGAGAAAAGCCATAAAAATTTATTTTTTTCACTATAATTACCCTCAAATGTAATCATTATTGAAATGTTTTCTATTATTTTTATTTGTTTTGCATACTCTTCTGATATTTTTTGTAATTTTCTTTGTTTATTATATTAGGTTTCATTTATTTCATTTCAATTATTGGAACCATGTTGATAACCAATATCAAAAGAAGAAAATAATTTTGATGGAAATGCCATTTTTCTAAAAGTCTTTAATGAAAAATATAAATTATTTTTCATTGAATAAAAATTTACTCCTATATATTGACTATTAGCAGCATATAATATTTCTTTTTCTTCTTCTTTAAAATCATTTTCAATTATATCATTAACAATTTTTCGAATTTTTACCAATTCTCCTACATCATATGTTGGATTATTTTTTTTGATCTAATTCTTCTCTTAATTCATTTATTACCTTACTAATAATTTTAGAATGCTTTGTGACAACAATTACATCATAAAAATCTGTATCAAAATATAATTTATAATTATCATTTTTTTTAATTTTAATATTTAATAAAATACCATAACAAGCATAAAGAAATCTAGGGATTGAACTTTTTAATTCAACATCACCATCTAAATAAATACCTCCATATTGGTTTAATATAACAATTCTTATAAAATCTGATGCTGATTTTAGTTTTTCTTTAATTGCTAATCTATTATTTTTAAATATTTGTTCAAATATTAATACATCACTATTTTCTAAGTTTTCTATTTCTTTTAAACTAATAATTTTAATATTATTAAAAGTAACTTATGTTGTTGTTTTTCATTTTCAGTAATTTCTCTATTTTTTTCATTTTTAGAAATTCATAAAATAACTTCACGTTCATATTGATGTAATAAAGCCGCATAAATTATATTATTTCTTACAGTAATTGGTATTTCTCCAATTCATACAAAATGAATTGGATATTTATTATCTATAATTGGCATTTTTTTAATAACTCTTATATTTTATTTCGGGCGCATAACTTTAATGGATAGATTCATAAAATAACAAAGAACGATATAACTATCGTTCTTTTTTTGTTAAAAGATTAAAACTTAATAAAACTGTCGTAGAAGTCAAATAGTGAGTACTTTATGTAAATACTTCTATATCAGAATAAAAGAGCATTTAATGTTAAGCAAGTTAAAATGTTACACTCTATCGCTTAATGTAATTATAGATTAATTTGAATAGCCTTATTATGGCTCAGTAAATACCCCATTAATCTAATTAATAATTACATTTGTATTATTTAAAAAATAGGGGGTTTTATATATAAATACATACCTCATTAACAATATCATAACACAATAAAAAATTAAAAGGAGAAAAATAAATATGAAATATGTTTACTTATTAAAATATGAAGTTAATTATACTAATCAAATAAAATATAAAGTTTTTTCTACAATTGAAAATGCTAATAATTATCATCTAAATTATAAACATCATTTAATCAAAGATGCTTTTATTGAAAAATATGAAATATTAGTAATGGAATTAGACATAAATTTAAATAATAAGGAATTAAATAAAAAACTTAATTAATGAAAGGAAAAATATTTATGGAATATAGAGAATATAGAATGATTGGTTCTTGTGATAAATGTAGAAAACAATCTTCTTTTGGTAATAGATTATGTAATAAATGTTTTTGAATATTAATAGGTAGAAATAAATATGAGTAAATTAATTTTTAAAAAAGAAACTCATCAATATTTTTTAGATGATAAAGAATTAATATCAGTTTCTATAATTATTGATAATTATTTAGGTTTTGGATATAGTCATATAGCCCCAGAAGTATTAAAAAATGCTTCAGTTCGTGGTAAATGAGTTCATAAACTTAATGAATTATATTTACAAAATATTAATGAAGAAAATATTATTAATAATTTATTAAAAAAAATAAAACCATTAACTAATAATATAAATTATTCTTATTGTAAAAAATCACTTATGTTTTTAAAAGAAAAATTTAAAGATAAAAATAATTATGAATTTATTATTGAAAGACCTATTACTGATACTTTAGTTGCAGGAACACCAGATTTAGTTTATTTAGATAAAAAAGAAAATAAATATTATTTAGTTGATTATAAAACATATGCTTGTATTGATGAAGATAAATTAAAAAGAATTAAATTACAATTAACTGCTTATTATTGTATGTTACTTGCTAATGGTATATTCCCATCTAATAAAACTTATGTTTATTTAACTAATAAAAATAGTCAAGAAGAAATAGAAATTGAAATAACAAATGAATTATTACTTGAATGATTTAAGGTAAAAACAAAATATTTTAAAGGAGAAAATAAAAATGAAAATAAATAAATTTAATGAACAAGAAATAGGAAAAATTAAAGAAAATATTAAATATTTAAATGAATTATTAGAAGATGCACATGATGAAGTAATTGAATTTGAAATTAGAAAACAAATTAAATATGAATTAAGTTTATTAAAAACAAGGATAAATAAATATGAATAAATGTAAAAAATGTAATAAAAGAATCTGATTAAGTAAAAATTGATGTATGAATTGTTTAGAAAAAATAGTTGATGAAATAGTAAGTAAGGATGATAATCATGGATAAATCAATTTTAATTTTATTAAAACATATAGGCAAAATTAATAAAAAATTAGATGAAATTTTAGAAATATTAAATAAAAAAGGAGAAGAAAATAATGAGTAATAATAAAAATGAATTAAAAATTCCTAATTTTATTAAAAGTAATAAAGAAGAATATGTAAAATTTAGAAATTATTATGAAATGATTATAAATTCTAGTAAAGATTTAAGAAATATGAATACACAAAGTTTAATTAATGCCTTAATTAATTTATATAAATTAAATCTTTCTATTAATCCAATTAAAAAAGAATTAGCATTAATACCTTATGGTGATGAATTACAAGTTCAAATTCAAGAAGATGGTTGATTAACATTATTACAAAGAACTGGATTAGTAATTGATTTTCAAAGAGAAAAAATAACATCAGCACATAAATTTAATCAAGAAAATAATAAATGAGAAATTAATCCAGCATTAATTTTTGAAAGAAAAACAATTACTACAATTGGTTATTATTGTTATATTTCACTTTTAGATAAAAATGGTAAAATTAATAATTTTTATAAAGGTATGACTGTTGAAGAATGTCAAGAATGAAGAAAAAAATTTAGTAAAACTAAGCGTGAAGATAGTCCTTGAAATACTAGTTTTGACCAAATGGCTTTAAAAACAGTAGTTAAAGCATTAATTCGTGAAATTAATAAAACACCAATTATAGTATTAAATAATCAAGATGATATTAATTTAGCACTTCAATTAGACCAAGGTGTAGTAATTAATGAAGAAACAATTGCTTATAAAGATAATACTGGTGATGACGTTAAAATTATTAATTCAAATAATATTGATAATACTGATTTAAATTCTGCTTTATCTAAATTAAAAGAATTAGAAAAAGAAGAAGAAATTATAGAAAATTTTGAAGTTTAATAAAAGGTAATTGAATATGAAAAAAGAAAAATTAGTTAAGGCTTTTCTCCCTTTATGTACTATTTTTAAATTTTATCACATAAATGCTGAGAAAAGCCTATCTACGGACTTCTCCCCACATTTTTAAATGAAACATAACATTACAGTTTCAAAAGTAGGTATCTTGTTGAATTTATATGCAGCTTCTTTGGCATATAAATGAACATGATGTTTTGCAACTTTGATATGTGTTTTAAATGTTCTTCGTATATGTTTTCATACTGATTCAATTTGATTGGTATTTACGCCAATTTTTGAAACATAACCATCTTGATGGTTAACTGTTTTGTGATTAGGGAAAAGTGATTTGAAATCACGATATCCTTTTCAAGAATCAGTATGTACATCACACTTTGAAGAAATATGGTTTCTTGCAAACTGCAAAAGATTTTTACTTTTTGCGTTTTTGATTACTTTCACAATTAAATTATTGGTTGTTTTTTCATAAATCCCAACAATTAATGTTTTATTTATCAAAGATCTTCCTTGTTTTTTAAAACCCATATGTGAAAGATACATTTCATCCATTTGCACTATGCCCTCAACAATAAATTGATGTTCTTGTTTGGCAATACGATTTCTGATTTCATGACCCATTCTTCAAGCAGTTTTCAAAGTCACACCCAATTCTTTTGCAACATCAGTTGATGTAATTCCATGTTTGGTGTTTATTCATCTAAAGATGAGATAAAATCAAAATCTCAAAGGTGTTTGTGACTTGTAAAAAATGGTGCCATGAAGAATACTAAATGTTTGATGACATTTCAAACATCTTATTCTTCTTAAATTAGAAGTATTCAAACTTGTTCAAGAACACATGATACATTTGTTTTTCTTCAAACTTGCTATATATTTTAAACAATCCTGTTCTGTTTGAAAAGCATTGTTGAACTCATTCAATTTCATTGTTTCCTCCACAAGTACATGTGGGGAGAAGTCCGTTAGTTAATTATATTAGAAAAAAACAACAAAAATATGAAGGTACAGAAATAGATTTAGTACTTGATATTTTATTACAAAAAATCAATGATGGAGTTTTTGATAATGAATAAAGAAACGTTAATTACTTGATTAAATAAACAAATTAGTATTTGCTTATGTGATTCTTTAAAAGAAGCTGGCAAACTTACTGCTTATTATAAAGTACTTGAATTTATAGAAAAGGAAGAATAAATAATGAAATTATTTTATATCTTATTAAGAATATTAATCTTACCATTATTTTTATTATTTTCTTTAATCTCTATTCCTTATAATTTACTAGCATTTATTTTATTTGGAAAATTTAAAATTCAGTTTGAAATGACATGAAAAGAGGAAAGTAAATAATGCCATGATGAGGAATATTATTAATAGTAATAGTTAGTACACCAGTTGCCATAATATCATTATTTTGATTAGTTGTTCTTATTTTAGGAGCAATAGCAATAATAAAAGATTAAATGAAATGATAGGCATTTGACATATATCCTTTCTAACTCCTATTCCCTATTTTTTATTTTTTCTTAAAATATGTCAATGTAAGTCCTAATTATTATACAGAACGAAACTATAGAATTATTACAAATTTGGATAACATTATAATTCTATAGTCCACCGTTTATTACGGTGCTGATGAGTTCATAAAAGGAAGTGAAATAATGAGAAATATTAGAACTGAATGATTTTATAATGAAAAAAGTCCAAAAGAAATAAAATGTCCAACAGTAGGATTATTAAAAAATAAAGAAGATGCTTTATGTTATTTATTAGCATTAAATTTATATCCAAAATTATATCCACAAGATATTTTTTATAGTTATATTTTAGAAAATCAGCAAACTGGATATTTAATTATTTGTGGTAATAATAGAGATACTATTGGACATATGAAATTTAAATTTATAAAAGGAGAATAAATTAATGACGTTTTGATATTGATTTACACATTGATTTTACCTAAGTAAATGAGAATTGATGAACGTACCTATATGATATCAAATAGTTGCTAGTTTAATAATATTAGGCACAATTGGTTTAATTTTAGCAATTATTGGTTTAGGGTATCTAATATATTTAAAAATAAAAGGAGAATAAAAAATGCCAAATACAGAAAATTCACAATCAAATTATACTTTATTAAAATTAATAAGAACTGGAATAGCACCATTATCAGCAATGATTGGTACATCGGCTTATTATGGTCAATTAATTGGAAATCCTATATTAGGTAGTATAAATGCTTTATTATTTTCTAAAAAATTAGGAATTGATATATGAAATTTAAATCAAATGCCTAGCACAAAAACTAAATTATTAAATAGTTCTAAAAAAATATTATTAGGTTTAGGAACCATAGGTTTAGTTAATTATGAAAAATTTACTAATGCTGATATTAATCCTAATCCAACAGAAAGTCCAACAACGACTACAACAGTAGACCCATTTCCAGATTTATTATTCAGTACAAATAATAACAGTATTGATAATCATTTAATGGATTGAGATACATTTATTAGTCTTAATTCATATGGTATTGCTAATTTAATTGCTGGAATTACTGAAATAATTCCAAGTAAATTTGAAACAATTAGAAAAATAGCAAATATGGCTACTGGTGGTTGTTTAATATCAAGTGGTGTTGCTATGGGCATTAATAATGATTTTACTAATGCTTATGCTATTCCGACAATAGTAGCAGGAGCAAGTGAAATTATCCATAATTTATTACCAATGGAAATTAATCATGTTAATACTGAAATGCAAGAAACACCATTTACAAATGAACATGCTAATTTAATTAATAATACTGAGCAAGAATATGAAAGACAAAGACAAACTTATGGTTCAAATGATAGTATTGATAGTTTAACTAGTGATGTTTTATATGAAAGAAGACCAGTATATGCTTCAACTACTGTACCAATAAATAGAATATAAAAATGCCTTTAGTAGGCATTTTTATTAATAAATACTTTTAACTTCTGTTTGTTTATTAATAGAATTTAATTTACTTTGTAATTTATTAATTTTATTTTGTTTTTTAATTTCTTTTTTATTAGGGTCTGTTAAAGATTTACCAAATGCAACTAATGCTTTTCCTAATTTAATTAAAACATAACCTCCATTAATACATAAATTAGCAACTATAATGATTGTTGTAGTATCCATATTAAATCACCACCTTTCTAAAATATTTGATTAATTTTTAATACAATTTTTACAATAATAAATATGACTAATCCAGCGACTGCAGAAGATAATAAAACTCCAATTAAACCTAAAATAATTTTTATAATTTTAAAAAACATAATATTATTCCTGTAATTCTTCTAATTTTCATACATTACCTTTTAAATTACCTTTTACAGTATAAATAGTAATCCATTTTGCATGTTGAACTGATAAAATTACTATATTAGCAATATCATTAAAGGTTTGTATTGGCACACCAGCAATTTTTTTATCAGTTATAATAAATTCTTGAATAGTATAAACTGGATTATATATACTTCAAGAATAATAAACTCTATAATGTTTATTTTCTTGAAAATCATAAGTAATTTGTCAATTATCTCATTTATTTTTTTCTCTTGTTCCTACTTCTTTTCAATTTGAACTACTTGGACTTGGTTGTGGTTGTTTTTCTAATATTTCATTAATTGCTTGTAATAATTTTTTATTTTGAGTTTTTAATATTTTATATTCATTATTTTCTAATAAATCCTTACAAAGTAATGAATTTTCTTCATCATTTAGTAAAATTTCATTTGTTTCAGTATTATATTTAAAATAATCATTTGAAAATTTTTTGTCTTTTATTTTTTCTTTTAACTCATTAATAGCACCAGCGACTGTTTTATTAGTAGTTTCTAAAGTAGGATTTTCACTACCAATAACATTTGCTAAAAAAGCATATTGAAATTGGTCTTTATCCATTTTATCTTCTAATTTTTTATTTATTTCTTCTTTTTTATAATAATCTGATAAATCTGCACTTCCACCAGTAGCACTAATTTTATTATTTTCATCAATAGTTATATTAGTACCAGCAATTAATTTATCTTGTTTTTTATCAACATATTCTTTATTTGTAGCATCTGTTAAAAAAGTAGGTGTACCAACATCAATTATTCTTTTATCATTAGCACTAATACCTTTATCATCTTTTGCATTAATAAAATTAGAATTATCTTTATTAACTTCTCATAATGAATCAATATTTGCATCAACATTTAATTTTAATTTAGGTATAGTATCACTAACATCATCTATTTTTATACCAGTACCAGCAATTATTCCCTTTTTTTGTAAAAATGTTTTATTACCAGAATCTCAAGTAATAACTCTTGTATCACTTTCATCAAAAATACTAGGAGTATTAAAATTATCTGTATTACATGAAATAGGATTATTAATTGCTTTTCTTGGTGTATGTAAATTTGCTTGTTGTAATAAATTATATACTTCCATTAATACATAATCTGGTTCACTTGGAGGACTAATACTACTTGATAAACCATTACCACTAATAGATACACTACTTCTAATAAATGACATGCCATCAGTTAAATAATGTAAAGTCATTCTTGCTGTTGCTCTTTTAACTAAAGTTTGTTGAGTTTCATTAAGGTTTTTAAATCCTATTACTTCAATTTGATTACCAGTAATAGTATTTATACGCTCACTTGCAATAGCAATTGCCATTCCAGTTAAATCAGTTTTATTTTCATCAGTTGTAGTTTGGTCTTCGTCAGGAACAAACTTATAAAAAGTTTTTAAATCATCTTTTGTAATATAATTTAAATTTACATTTCAATCAATATTATTTTTGTTTTCCATAATCTTTATACCTTCCATATCCTTGTACTGCTTGTGATTTATTAACTACAAACTTATTAAGTTCTTTATCAGTTGCTCTTTTATTTAAAAGATTAACTGAATATCTGGTTCTTTCTTGTTTTTCTGATTTAGTAACTTTTTTAAGTCCACCATAATAATAATCACCAAGAATACTTCATGCGCCATGACCATCTACTGTTTTAGTTTTTACCATTTCTTCTCATACCCTTAAAGGTATATTAAAAAAGTTATAAGTTTTACTTGATGTTTTAAATTCTACTGTAGCAATGCCATATGTTTCACCTTTTAATTGTATAATTGGTACTCACATGCCACCTGCTAATGCTAAACTTGTTAAATTAACATAAACTCCAATCATTTCTTGATAATCTTGTTCAGTTAAAGAATCCATAATAATTTCTTTACCTTGTTGCATAAACTTTTGACCAGTTAAATATTGCTTTTGTAATTGTTTAATTTTAGCAATATTATTATTAGTAATATGTGTCATGATTTTTTTATGAATTACTGGTAAATTAGTAAGTGTTTGAAGATTTTTATTAAAAGTATTTAATTCATCTTGTAACTTTCCTTTTCCTAAAGTTTTAGAGAAAATTCTAGTTTTCAATATTCCTGCTGGATTTTTTAAAAAACTATTAAATAAAGTATTATTTTTTTTAAATTTTTCTATTAATTCAGCAGTTTGAATATCACTAACAGCAGTTTCTAATATTATTCTTAAAAGTAATATAATAGGCATTTAAATTACTTCTTTGTAAAAGTTACTTGTAAAGAACCATCATATAAAGTTTTACCTTCAACATTAGCACTTGTTGCTGTTAAATCTGAAAAATTAGCATTACCTTTAACATAATTAGGATTTTTAGCAAGAATTGCTTTTTCAACTTCATCTGCAGTTGGAGTATCACCGGCCATAGTTATTTTTCCTAAATTAGTAAATTCAATTGCTGTTGCAATATCTATACTTGAAGTTACTGTAAATCCTTTAACTAAATCTGGTCGTAATGCTTTACCTTCTGATACTAAAAACTTATGAAAATTCTTAACATTTCCATTACTTTGTAAAACAAAAGTATTATCTTGACCACGATTAAATGGAAATGCTAATGCTTCTTTATGAACTAATACAGCATCACAACCTAAATAATTAAATCCTTCTTGTTTATCAATAACACCAGCAGGATAATTTCTTCCTAATCACGGACATTCTACAATTTTAATACCACCAATTTCTACAATTTTACCATCTTTTAATGCTTGACTTGCACTATCACTACCTAATGTAGTTGTTGATAATAATACTAATGGTTTAAAAAAACTAGATACTCATAATACATAATCTTCTTCATCTGTACCAATATATTCATCATTAATACGTGCTTTTAATGTTGCTAATGTATTTGATATTTTTAATCATAAAAGCATACGATAATCATCTATTTTTGGTGTACTTGGTAATGCAATATTAATAATTCCATTATCTTTTGCTGTTTTAACTGCTAATGATAATAATTTAGCAACTAAATATATTTCTACTGATTTTGCTTTTGCATCAATTCAACTTGATGCTAAACTATCTGATACAACTACATTCCCATCTTCATATCTTGCACCTAATCTTTTTAAATCTAATGTTTCTTCTTCAAAATTAATTTCTTTCTTTTTATCTAATAAAATTTGAATTGTATTCATGGCTGTTGGATTATTTGTACCCGCACCTGCAGTATAATCTTCAGTAATATTTCTTTTAGTAATATTATAAATAGCAGTACCAGCATCTAATTGTTCTCTATTTTCTATTGTAGCATTAATTAATGCAACTCTTTTTGATAATAAAACCTTTAAATTTTTAATATATTTAACTGATAAATCTGCTTTACCACTAGGTGTACTAGGGTCATTAATTGTTGTTGATTGTGTTGTAATAATTGCCATTTTATTTATCTCCTTCTATATTAGCCTAATAGTCAATCTTTAACTAGTTGTGGCATCTCATTTATTAATGTTTTATAATCATTAACTGCATTTTCTAATGCGTTAATATCAGTAAATTTAAAACAATTATCAATATGTAACTCAAAATCCCTATCAATTCTGATATCTTGTTTTCTATATTTTTCATTAAATTCAATTTTTGTCATATTAACCTACCATTCCTATTTTTCTAGTATCTACTTCATCATTTTTTTCTTCTTTAAATTTATCTTTTACATCTAAAGAATTACTAATATTTGTATCTTTTTTATTATTAAATAAATGTGGAAAATCTTTATTTAATAATGATAATTCTTCATCAATATCATCTTTATCTCCAAGATATCTTTTTAATAAATTAATATTTTCTTGTGATAAATCATATTTTTTATAACTTTCTGAATGTCTAATTTCTCTATCTTTATCAGTTTTTTCTTTATATAAAGCATTATATTTTTCTTCTAATTCTTTATATTTTTCTTCTAAAGTTGGTTCTTTAGATTCTTCAGTTTCTGGTTCTTTTTCTACACTTTCTTCTGATTTTAATTCATTTTCTTCGGGTTTTGATTCACTTTTTGGCTCTTTTGATTCAGTTTCTTGTTTTTCATCTTTTTCTTTTTCTTCCATACTATTACCTTCTTTCATTTCATTTTCATTTAACATAATTATCACCATCTTTCTAATTTTTAAGTTAATCTTGGTGAAATTTGAATATTATTAAAGTTAATTTCACCTTGGTAATTAACACTTGCACCAGTAAACGCTATTAAGGAACCAATAAAATTAAATGTTATATTAATTTTGTTAGTATTTTCATTTATGTTAATAATTACTCATAATTGTAAAAATGTTATTGTTTTTTTATGTTGAATAACATTTAAATTTGTATCTCCTAAGTTTTTATAAAAAAATTGATTTTCATTTAAGGTAGGATTAATGTAATAATTTGATAATTCTACGGCTTCTCTATAAACTAAATACTTACAATTATTACCAGAATGTTCAGTATTATCTTTAAAACTAAAATAATCATTTTCATTACTGTATAAATATCTATTATTATCATTATTATTTATAGGTATATTTCTTAAATCATCAATTATAATAGGATTACTACTATTAAATTCATTTATAAATCCTTCACCTTCCTGAGATTTTAATTGAAAGTTTAAATTTAATTGAAAGTGTTTATAATCATTTATAAAATCTTTTATGTATTGATAACCATAATTAGTTATATCAATCGAAATATCTTTTATTCATGACTGATAATTACTTTGTTTTTGTTCTATGTAATACATTCCGTTTTTATTTTCTGTATTATAATATTGATTAGAAAAATGAATAGTACTTAAATCTATAAAAATAGAGTGTGGTATTTCATTGGGTGGCGGTGGATTAACTGCTTTTGGATAATTATATTTATTTTTAAAACTATAAGTATTATTTGCTAGTAAAAAATTATTCTTAATTAATCTTATATTACCACTTGCCTTACCAACTGTTTGATATGTTCCTGCTCAAATACTAAAATCATCACTTACAGCGCCCTCATAATCATTTGGCATGCTATAAAATGTTAATTTAAAATTACATTTCCCTTGAACTAAAATATCAATCATATCTATATAAAAACCATTATAATTATCATCATTAAAAATTGGTGATTGTAAATCAAAATCTTCTACTGATGGTAATAAATATATTTGTTTATTATTATTTGGATTATTTTGTGATATATTAACTAAACTCATATATTTAGTATCAATAATATTATTATTATCAATATCATAACTTGAAAGTTTAATATTATCAGTCAAATTAAATGTAAAACTTGTCATATGACTTGTTGTACCTAAAATTGCTGGTATTTCATCAGGTGTACCATTTCTAAATACATCATAAGGAATTATATTTTTTTCAGTTTGTTTTGAATATAGTACAGTACTATAAAATTTATATAATTCGGCACTCATTAAAAAGTTAACTATATTAAATTTTGGTATTAATAAATTTGAAACTTTTTTAAATCCTATATTCATTCCACCAGTAAATCCATTAAAGAAACTACCAAATACTGGTATAGTATTTAATTGAATTTTCACTGTTTCTCTTACTGATAATGGTATTTCATTCATAGAATTATAAATAAAATACATTAAAGCATTTAGATTTCTTAAGTTTTTAAATTGTAAATTATTAATAATATAACCATTAATTTGACCACGTGGTTGTTTAAGTTTTTGATTAAAATATACAAAATACGGATTACCAAGAGTATAAAATTTATCAGTATCTAAATTGACTCCATTTAAAAAATTATTATTTCAATAAGGAGTATATTTTCCATTGTCTTCTAATTTATTAGTTGCTGTTGTTTTTTCAACATCAGTTAATATATGACCTTCAAAAGTTTTTTTTGCACCATCATCATAACTTGGTGCAATAATTTCTTGTCATTGTTGATAAGTATCAACTGTTGATTTTGCACCAACTGTTAAAACATAATTAGTTTCTGGTAAAGCACTAAAACTAACTGGGTCATATGTAGATGCCTGATAATTTAAAGGAAAAATTAAATGTGTAGGATTCATAGTAATTTCTTTATTGTCAGTTTTATTAATATTTCTTCCTCATAATCCAATAGCAATAGTACCAACAGTTCCATAAAAAGTTATTTGTGCATGTGTAACTGGTCTAGGTGATAAATAATTTGGGTCTAAAACAATGTTTTTATTTAAATCAAGTGTTGGTAATGCAATTGGTTCACCAACAGCACCTAATTGTACATATTGATTAATTGCTAATCCACTTGTTGCTAACTTATCATTTAATGAACTAAAAGTACATTGTATATAAGCCAATTCTTTATTTTCGTTATTATAAGTTTTACTAGCAACTTCAAGAATATATCATTGTCTATCAACTGTATAAGCAGTACTTCCTTTAATAGCATTAATTTCTGGAATCATATATAACTTATATAAATTTGAAACAATATTATTAATAAAATTAAAATTCTTTTTTTCATTTGGAATATTAATAACTACATTTTTAATCGCTTGTTCTTGAATAAAAGCATTATTTGCTGGTGTAGCACTATAAGTAATACCTAATTGGTCTGATAATATATTCCCATAAAATACATCTCCAACTTTTAAAACCTTTTTACCAGTAGAATCTATTGTTTTTAAATCTGGTTCTATTAAATCAAAACTATTATCTCACACAGATAATATTGCTTCACGTCCTGTAAAGATTTTAGAGAAACTAGTATAATCATTAGGAATTGAAGTTGGTGGTTTATAACCAGTTTCTGTTGAATTTATAGCACCTAAAATAATAGTAAAAGGACATACACGAAATTGTAAATCTTTATTTTGTGTAAAATCTTTTTCAATTTCACCAGTTGATTTTCAAACTGTTTTAATTAATTGATGATTTATTTTCGGTATCATTTTTAGTTTCTCCTAAAAAAGTATTATTAAATTCAATTTCTTCTTTTTGATATTTTCTATTTTCATCAATAATTTGTTGTGCTTCTTCTTCGCTAACACCATATCTTTTAACAATAATACGTTTGATATTAGTAATTCCTAATCTTAATTCTGATTCATCAATTTCTAATGATTTTAATCTATCTGTAATAGTATTTTCTTTAATTTCAAACGTTCATTTAGATTTATCACCATCTAATCCCATTAACCGAAAACATCTTTGAAATATTTCATTTCAATCACTTTGATTTAAAGTTCTTTTAATTCTTGTAGTTTCCATATCTCTACTATTTGTAATTAATACTTCTGCTTCTGTTTTTTGACTTGTAGTATCATTTACTGGACTATAGCCACTACCTTCAAACGCTTTATCAATAATAAATTGTATAAATTCACCATATTTATCTAAAATGGGATTACCTTGTAATATTGCAATTGGTGGTGTTCCACTAGTACTTCCCATACTTCTTAAATTTGCTTGTAAAATAAATTTACCTATTAATTTTTTTAAATCAAAAGCAGTTTTAGATTGATTTATTTCTTGTTCAGTAATATCTAAAAATACACGAGTTATATTACATTCAAGTTCATGTTCAATTGATTCAAATGTTTTATTTAATAATTTTTGTAAATTTTTAATTGGAGTCATATCTGGATAATAATCACCAATAACTCCACCAAAGAAATTCTTTTTAGGTAAATTTTGCATAAATTTAACTGGAATAATACCTAAATTATGATTTTCAATTAATGGTAATTGTAAATCTTCACTTATTTCTTTTTGTAAACCATCTAATGTAACAGTATCACTTGTAAAATATCTAATAATTTGATTTGGAGTATATGTTGTTTTAACATAAATACTTTGGTCATCATATTGTAATCTTGACCATGTTGATGCACTATATTCAGTTTCTAATACTCTTGCTACTCTTGATTGAGCATAAGGTTGAGCAAAATTTAAAGATATTCTTCCAGTTTTACTTCTATCAATTTGAACAATACTATAACCATAACCAGATTTAATATGACAATCTTGATAAAATAAACTATCAAAATTATTTCATTCTTTTAATTTTTCAATAGCATTTTTATATTTTGGATGTTCACTTGTTAAAGTATAACCATTACCTCATAATAATTTACTTGCATGATTTGCTATTATTTCTTGAAGATTTATCATACATCAATTTGGTGTTAATATTTCAGTATTATGATTATTCATATGTTACTTCCTTTCAAAATAAGGATTTATATTTGCACTTAAATTTCTAATATATGGCTCTATAGCATAATCAAAAGCATCTCTTAAATGGTCATTACCTGCTAATGGTATTTGTTTAATACTCTTAGGGTCTCATACAGCAAGTCTAAATTCATCTAATAATAGTTGTGCATTTAATTTTATGTTTATATTTAAG
Source organism: Spiroplasma ixodetis Y32 (assembly GCF_030316605.1). Lineage (GTDB taxonomy): Bacteria > Bacillota_I > Bacilli_A > Mycoplasmatales > VBWQ01 > Spiroplasma_E > Spiroplasma_E ixodetis. Next base: position 143,908 of record NZ_CP127039.1, on the reverse strand, counting down.
CGTTCTGATGCCATTAAAGCCACATTCTTACCTATTCTAAACTCAAGTCTTAACTTCACACAATCTTTAAAATATAGCCATGAATTAACTTGATATTTAATTGCTGTATCATTTAACATTTCAATAAATGTATAATTACTAAAATCACAATATACAGTTAAACCATATTCATATAACAAATTATTTTCTTTTGCTAATTTAATATAAAACTCAACTACTAATCTTGCTAATTGTTTATTATCATAACGTACTAATTTATTTTCTATTTTTAAACAATCAATAACATTAACAAATTTAAAATTATAATCAAAACCTATTAATACACATGCTAAAGCATCATCTTTAAACCCATAATCTAATCCAGCACTAAATCTATAACTTGGTTGTAATAATCTACTAATCTTATGAATTAAATGTGAATATATTCCACCAGATTCATAACCTACTAAACCATGACTTCTTACTCTTGCAGATATTTGGTCTAGAACTTCTATTTCTAATAATTGTTGTTTATCACTATCTTTTAAGTAACTATTAAGTTTTCAATTTTGATAATGATAAATAGTATTATCAATAATAGTAAATTGTTCATATTCATTAATTATTTGCTTTTCATTTTGTGGACAAGCATTTATAGTTTTTTTAATAAATTCATTAAGAATTGACCAAGGATTACAACTTTCAATTTCTAATAATTGATTTGCACCACGAATAGCATCTTTTAAGTCTTGATAATCATTTTCAGTAATTTCATATCTTTCATCGCTTCATATAATTACATAATCATATAAATAATTACTTGCTAATCCAGTTAATTTAACATTACTATTATCTTGTGCATGTAAATATTTACAAGTTATTTTACTACCATTAAATTCAATAGTTTTTTTAGTTTCACTAATAATAAAGTTAATACTAGGATAAGTGGCTCTAATAATTTGTTTTAATTCTTGTCAACTATCATTTAATTGTTTTGACATATTACGAATTAAATAAGCATGAATATTAATATTTTCTAACATTAATAAAATACCCAAAAATTCAATATCACTAAATGTTTTACCAGATTTTCGTGAACCTAATTGTTTAATTTTAGTAATATTTAAAGGTTGCTTTAAATACATTCTTTTAGCAATATCTAATAAATAACCAAAATTACTTAACATTTATTCTTACCTTTATTTTCTAAATTAATTGCTATAGGGGCGACGTTATCACTGTTCTTTATGTCAATTTTTGTTGATAAGTGATATTTATTAACATATGCTCTTTCTAAATATCATGATGAAGTACCAGCATTTGAAGTTAAATATCTTTGTAAATTTAAGTGTTCAATTTGAGAATGCGCTCAATTAATTTGTTGTAAAAAAGTATTTCTCTTTTTTTGTTTTCAAGTCCTAATAGTACTTTCAGTTATATCTAAATAAATTAACATTCCTAATTTTGTAGGAACTTCTTTAAATTCATTACAATGAATAAAATAATTTTCTAATGATTCTCTTAATTTTGTAGCATCATTAAAAATTGTTCTTATTTTTATTTTTTCTTCTTGCACATAAAAATCTCCTTTCATATGCTTTTAAAACGCAAAAATTTATGCTATAATTAATATAATCTTTAAGTTAAGCACTGGAAAAACTAACTTATTAACTTTATTAATTACTTCATATATTTTTTTATTTAATTTTTATAATATAATTATAACAAAAAATAACAAATTAATTGTTATTTTTTTCTTCTTTTTCTTTAATTTTCTTATCTCTTCATTCTCTAAATTCTTTAGCAGTAAGTTTATTTTTTTCTTCTTTTTCTTTAATTCTTTTTGCTCTTCATTCTTTATATTTTTTTGCTGTGAATTTATTTTGTTCCTCTCTTATTGCTTTTTTATATTGTTTTCTTTCTTCTCTTATTTTAGATAATTTTTCAGCATTTTGTCAAAAATTACCTTTCAAAATATTTTTATTATTTCACAAAATTGCTCATCCAAGAACTAAACCTAATATATTTAAAGTAATAAATAATATTACTACTCCCATTGCATTATTTTTAAGACAATATTTAATTCCATAACGTATTAATAAAATTCAAATAACTGCTCCTATTATTCCTAAAGATATTCATAATCCTAAATCCATTTTTGCTACCTTCTATTTATATTTTTCTTTATTGTACATTATTTTATTAAAAAAGAAAAGATAACTAATAAAAGTTATCTTTAAACGTTAAACTAGAAATACATCAACATCAATTTTATCGTTCTTTAATATTATAGTATATATTAAACATTTTTTCAACAATAATTTAGTAAATTTGTTAGAATTGAGTTTGAGAAAAATATAACAGAAAGGTGTTGAAAGATGTTTAATTTTCAAAATTATCTAAACAATAAAATCAATGATATTAAATCATATTTTGTAAAAGAAGTCGAGGATTGAGATGAAAATTTTTTTCAAAATAGAACTCCAGAAGAAAAAGAAAGATATAAAGTTTCTAAAAAACGTAATAGAACAGTAAATACTGAAATTGGATTTACAACTTTTAATAGAAGAATATATTGAGATACTATAGAAAAAAGAACTAGATATTTTACTGATGAAGAATTTAATATTGAAAAACGCGCAAGAGTTATGAAAGATTTAAAATTAAAAATACTTAGTAATTTAATAAAAAACTTAATAACTAAAAAAACATATACACATATTCAAGCAGAATATGAATATAGTTATTTTTCTAAAAATTTTATTTCAAGAATTTTTAAAAATGCAAAAATTGAAAAATTAATACCAGAACAAAAATTTAAAGTATTAGATAATCAAAAATTAAATATATGTGCAGATGATGCTTTTGTTACTTGTTGAAATGAAAATGGTTTAAAACAACAATATTGCTGTAGAATTTTAACTTTTAATCTAGGGAAAAAAGAAATTTATTTATATAGAAATAAATTAGAAAAGAAAATAACTTCATTTATGTTATTTAAAACTAATAATGCTCCAAAACAAGAAGAATTGCATAATTTTACAATGCAAACTATTAATAATCATTATGATATTAAATTAAATATATTTGCTATTAATTGAGAATATAATAATTATAATTTAGTAATTGCTGGTGATGGTGCATTATGAATTAGAGCAATGGCTAGTTGATTGGGTTGTTATTATATTTTAGATAAATATCATGCTTATAGTTATTTATGAAAATCTTTTGTTAATGTTCGTGGTAAACATCAAAAGAAAGCATTTGATTGAACAAAATATTTAGATGTAACAACTACTTTTTCAAATGGTAGTTATAAGGAATTAATTACTATTTTAGAAAATAATCATAATAAAGTTACTAAAAAAAATTTTAATTATTTTAAAAATAATGAACAAGGAATTATTAATCAAAATGCTTCATGAAATATAGGTTGTAGTGCTGAAAGTGATGTATATCATTTTTTAAAATCTTTAACTAATGGAGCAAAAATATATCATTATCAAACATTAAATAATATGTTAATAGCAAAAGCAAATTATTTAAATAGTAGAAGTTATCTTAATAGTGCTTAATAATTTAAAACTTAATATTTTTTATTTCTAATTTTAAGATTAGTATTTTTGTGTTATTTAAGTTGAAAAATGATAATTATATTTTTCAACATTTAGGTATTTTGTGATATAATTAAATTAACAAAAATAGAAATACATCAGTTTATCGCTCTTGTTGTACCTTTCTATCCATTAATCTCATACGTCCTGTGGGGAGAAGTCCAATAATTAATTATCATATTAGTAACTTATTTCCAAAAATTAATTATTTGCAAAATAATGAAAAATTAGACAAAATTACTTTCTTTAACGGCATTGGTTAGATAAGTTTACTTTCTTGTCTTCAAATCTGTACAAATTGGTTTGGAGACATTTTTAATCGTAAAATCATTCTATCATTATTTCATCAGTTAATAAATTTTCTTAATGCTTCTGTGAAATGTTTAATGCTATTAAACTTGTTACCAAACATAATTTTAAAATCTCTTTTGATTCAGCGATTTAAACATTCACTTACTTGGTTGCCTTTAAATCCTGATAAACTTTTTGAATGAATTAAAGTTTTACTTTTATTAAAACTATTTGTAACTATTTTACTAGTATTACCTGAACCTAAATCAGACTGGATAAATGTTGCAAATATTTTATGTTCTTTACGACTTGCCTTTGTTACTTGATTAAGAACATTTAAAATGGTTATTGCATTTTCACTTTTATTAATTTTTCAACCAACTATAGCATTACTATTCATATCTGTAGCAATTTCTAATAATAATTTAGTTTTTTTATTATTAATAATTAATTCTTTAAATCAAGTACCATCGATGCCAACTTTTTGAAGATAAGTATTACTGGTAAAATTACGTTTTAATAAATCTTGGAAATTTGATTTTAAGGAATTAGATTTCGCTCTACGCTGTTTTTTGGGTTTGGTTAATAGTTTGGTGATATTATTATCTTCTAATAACCTCATAATGCTGTTTTTACTGCATTTAAGATTGGTGTTGTTTTTCTTTAATTCTAATCTCACCTTTTCTAAACTAGTAATTTTAATTATGGCTTTTCTCCCTTTATGTACTATTTTTAAATTTTATCACATAAATGTTGAGAAAAGCCTATCTACGGACTTCTCCCCACATTTTTAAATGAAACATAGCATTACAGTTTCAAAAGTAGGTATCTTGTTGAATTTATATGCAGCTTCTTTGGCATATAAATGAACATGATGTTTTGCAACTTTGATATGTGTTTTAAATGTTCTTCGTATATGTTTTCATACTGATTCAATTTGATTGGTATTTACGCCAATTTTTGAAACATAACCATCTTGATGGTTAACTGTTTTGTGATTAGGGAAAAGTGATTTGAAATCACGATATCCTTTTCAAGAATCAGTATGTACATCACACTTTGAAGAAATATGGTTTCTTGCAAACTGCAAAAGATTTTTACTTTTTGCGTTTTTGATTACTTTCACAATTAAATTATTGGTTGTTTTTTCATAAATCCCAACAATTAATGTTTTATTTATCAAAGATCTTCCTTGTTTTTTAAAACCCATATGTGAAAGATACATTTCATCCATTTGCACTATGCCCTCAACAATAAATTGATGTTCTTGTTTGGCAATACGATTTCTGATTTCATGACCCATTATTCAAGCAGTTTTCAAAGTCACACCCAATTCTTTTGCAACATCAGTTGATGTAATTCCATGTTTGGTGTTTATTCATCTAAAGATGAGATAAAATCAAAATCTCAAAGGTGTTTGTGACTTGTAAAAATGGTGCCATGAAGAATACTAAATGTTTGATGACATTTCAAGCATCTTATTCTTCTTAAATTAGAAGTATTCAAACTTGTTCAAGAACACATGATACATTTGTTTTTCTTCAAACTTGCTATATATCTTAAACAATCCTGTTCTGTTTGAAAAGCATTGTTGAACTCATTCAATTTCATTGTTTCCTCCACAAGTACATGTGGGGAGAAGTCCGTAGATAGGCTTTTCTCAACATTTATGTGATAAAATTTAAAAATAGTACATAAAGGGAGAAAAGCCATAATTAAAATTACTAGTTTAGAAAAGGTGAGATTAGAATTAAAGAAAAACAACACCAATCTTAAATGCAGTAAAAACAGCATTATGAGGTTATTAGAAGATAATAATATCAACCTATTAACCAAACCCAAAAAACAGCGTAGAGCGAAATCTAATTCCTTAAAATCAGATTTCCAAGATTTATTAAAACGTAATTTTACCAGTAATACTTATCTTCAAAAAGTTGGCATCGATGGTACTTGATTTAAAGAATTAATTATTAATAATAAAAAAACTAAATTATTATTAGAAATTGCTACAGATATGAATAGTAATGCTATAGTTGGTTGAAAAATTAATAAAAGTGAAAATGCAATAACCATTTTAAATGTTCTTAATCAAGTAACAAAGGCAAGTCGTAAAGAACATAAAATATTTGCAACATTTATCCAGTCTGATTTAGGTTCAGGTAATACTAGTAAAATGGTTACAAATAGTTTTAATAAAAGTAAAACTTTAATTCATTCAAAAAGTTTATCAGGATTTAAAGGCAACCAAGTAAGTGAATGTTTAAATCGCTGAATCAAAAGAGATTTTAAAATTATGTTTGGTAACAAGTTTAATAGCATTAAACATTTCACAGAAGCATTAAGAAAATTTATTAACTGATGAAATAATGATAGAATGATTTTACGATTAAAAATGTCTCCAAACCAATTTGTACAGATTTGAAGACAAGAAAGTAAACTTATCTAACCAATGCCTACTGTTTATTTTTTTGGTCATCACAAATCAAAATCTTCTTTAAACTTTAAAATGCAAGTAAAATATTTAATATATAAAATTAGCGAACTTAATTAAAAAATCGCTAATTTATTAAATATTTAAATTTTGGATATTTGCGTTTTAAAAAAAATAATAAAACTTGAATATCAGCAGGACTAACACCAGAAATTCTTGTAGCATGACCAATTGTTAATGGTCTAACACGCTTTAATTTTTCTCTAGCTTCACCAGTAATACTTTCTACTAAATCATAATCAATATCACTAGGAATTTGTTTTTTTTCTAAACTATTAGTTTGTTGCGCCATTTTTAGTTGTTGATTAATATACCCCGAATATTTAATTGTAATTTCTAATTCCATTAATTCATGATATTGTAAATCATTTATTAAAGGTAACTGTAAAGTAAACATTGATAATTTGACACCTGGACGTTTTAATAATTCATAAGCAATAATATGATTATCGGGAATTGGACCTAAATTATTTTTAATAATATACTTAGCAACTTCTGAATTGGGACTAACTTTAATAGTTTTTAATTTTTCAACAATATTAGACATTAATGTTTGCTGAATATTAAATTGTGATCAACGTTGTTCACTAACTAAGCCAACTTGATAACCATATTTAATTAATCTTGTTTGAGCATTATCATTTCGTAATAATAAACGATGTTCAGCTAAAGAAGTTAATAAACGATAAGGTTCAACTGTTCCTTTTGTTACTAAATCATCAATTAAAACTCCGATATATGCTTCATCACGCTTTAAAATTAATGGTTTTTCTTTTTTTATTTTTAAATGTGCATTAATTCCTGCTATTAAACCTTGACACGCTGCTTCTTCATAACCACTAGTACCATTAATTTGACCAGCACTAAATAAGTTTTTAATTAATTTAGTTTCCAATGTTGGTCATAATTGTGTTGGTTCAAAAGCATCATATTCAATAGCATATGCTCATTTTAATACTTCACAATTTTCTAAGCCAGGTAACGTTCTCAACATTTTATCTTGCACATCAATTGGCATCGATGTTGAAAAACCTTGTACATAAATTGAATCCAAAGCAAGTGATTCTGGCTCTAAGAAAATTTGATGACGAGGCTTATCAGCAAAACGTACTACTTTATCCTCAATACTTGGACAATAACGTGGTCCAGTACCTTGTGCTTCACCATTATACATTGGTGATTTATCTAAATTATTATTAATAATGGTATGAGTTTTATCATTTGTATAAAGTAAATAACAAGGTAATTGTTTTGCTAATGGTAAAAAATTTTTAGTTTCATCCGAAAATGCTAAAGGTAAATCACTACCTAGTTCAATATTAGTTTTGTCAAAATCAATACTATCTTTTTTAATACGAGGTGGTGTTCCTGTTTTTAAACGTATCATATTAAAGCCTACAATTTTTAATTGTTCAGAAATACCATTACTTGTTCTTTGACCATCTGGTCCTTCTGATTTCTTATTATGACCTTGTAAAGTTAAAGCTGTCATATAAGTGCCAGTAGTTAAAATCACAATTTCACTAGTAATTTTTTCGCCATTCTCTAAAATAACACCCTTAGCAGTTTTTTCTTCAATTATTAATGATTGTACCATAAATTCTAAAATTGTTAAATTTTCTTGTTTATTTATTGCATTTTGCATATATTGTGAATAAGCAATTTTATCAGATTGAGCACGAATAGCTCAAACTGCTGGACCACGTGAATGATTTAATAGTTTCATTTGCAAAGCAGTAGCATCTGCTGCTTTAGCCATTTCGCCACCAAGTGCATCAATTTCACGAACGACAACTCCTTTGGCAGGTCCACCAATAGAAGGATTACATGGCATTAATGCAATTTTAGTTTTATCAAGAGTAATAATAGCAGTTTTATGACCTGCTCGTGCAGAAGATAATGCCGCTTCAACACCAGCATGACCGGCACCAATTACAATAATTTCATAGTCATATTTCATTGATTTCACCTCCATGTCATAAAATATTACATATCAAAATTAATAACATCAAAAATAAGAAATTTTATTTTTAATTTCTTTAGTAATGTTATCATAAACAAGCAAAATATTCATGTACTTTTTAGACTTTTATTAAATAAAAATTGAATTTTAGTTAATAATCTTCTCAATTATAATTCATTATATTTTATACAAGATATAAATATTATTTAAAGAATTAGTGCTGCACCTAAAAATAGCAACTGTTTTAACTAGTAATCATTAATACTAATTTAAAACCAGTAATTACTTACTTTTAAGTATTTTATTTATTAGCACAAGATGTGTTTTTATTGAAAAGACACTTTTGTCATTAACATTAGTGACTGTATCCAATGGTGATAAAACATATGCAACATCTATTTCTTTTTCCATAACTGTAACCTCTTTTGTATACAATTTGACTTAAATAATTTATCTTAATATCCCTACATAAGTATAATTATAATGTTAATTTTTAAATTTGCAAATTTTTATTTACTATACCTTTAAACTTAAAAAGTATTTTTATATATAAAAATACATCTTATATTAATTAAGATAAAGAATCACCAAATAATCTCACCATTTTAATATTAAGATTATTACATAAAGTTTTTAAATGGTAATGTTCACTGAAATGTATATTAATTAATTTATGTAAAGTGGTAACATCTGCCAATAGATCATGATGATTAAATTTAATTTGATTACTATGAGCAAGAGCACTTAAACGGTTATTAGGATAATCATATGTTCTTCTAAATAACTTAACTGAACAAATGTAAAAAAAATTAGGACATTTTAAATCATAATGATTAATTAATGATCTTAAGATATTAATGTTAAAGTTAGCATGATGAGCAATAACAACAGTATTTTCAGTAAAAAAAGTAACAATGTCTACTCATAATTCTTTAAAATTTGACATTAAAGATACGCTTTCACTTGTAATTCCATGAACATGAGAAAAAGTAAATTCTTCGGGATGTGGTTTAATTAACGAACTATAAGTTTTGACAATTTTACCTCGTGTTACTTTTATCATAATTAATTGACAAGCACTTGTTTTATTCGAATTTGCAATTTCAAAATCAATAAAAACATAATTAGTATTATCAATCCCTCAATCATGAACACTAAATTTTTTCTTACTATTTAATTTTGATTGCTTTCTTTTTAATAACATTTTTTTAGCAAAAAGATTTTTACTATCTTTACTTTTATACTGTTTAAAAGGTGTAATTATTTCTTGTTTTCCTTGTATATTAACTTTTGATTCAGAGTTATCATCTGTTTCAAAATCATCATTTGTCTTCTTGAATTTTACACTTTTAAAAGACATATTAATGGCAATAGCACCTTTCTATCTAAATTTTCATAAATTAATATTAGTTATTCCTTTGATAAATTATAACATTGATAAGTTAGAGTAACTATATTTTTACTTATAAAACTTCATTTTTTACAAAATTCATTAATTAATTATCATTCTTTAACAACTAACTTAATATAATTTATAAAAATAATATTATGAATAAAATATTATATTGGAATGGCAACACTTTTTAGGACTATTTTTTGGTAGACATTTGTGCTTGGTATTTGATTAGGGTTAAGTAGTTTAGAGTGCTGTGAATTCTTATGTTGTTATATCAGTTGATGTAATCAAATAATTCTAATTTTAATTGGATTAATGATGTAAAATTTCTATCATTAATAAATTCTGTCTTAAAAGTTTTGAAAGTTGCTTCAGCAACAGCATTATAATAAGGACAGCTTTTTTGCTTAAAAAACGATTAATATTGAATGCTAATAAAAGTTTATCAATCATTTTATTGTTAAATTCATTGCCGCGATCACTATCAAATATTTCAATATCTTTTAAACAGCGATTTGATTGCATAAATGCTTGATTTACTAATGATGTATCTTTTTTAACTCCAACACTATGTCCAATAATTTCGCGGTTAAATAGGTCAATTAATAAGCAAATATAGTTTCATTTACCATTAACTTGAACATAAGTTAAATCACTAACAATAACTTCATTTTTAATTCTATTACGGACTTCTCCCCACATGTACTTGTGGAGGAAACAATGAAATTGAATGAGTTCAACAATGCTTTTCAAACAGAACAGGATTGTTTAAAATATATAGCAAGTTTGAAGAAAAACAAATGTATCATGTGTTCTTGAACAAGTTTGAATACTTCTAATTTAAGAAGAATAAGATGTTTGAAATGTCATCAAACATTTAGTATTCTTCATGGCACCATTTTTTACAAGTCACAAACACCTTTGAGATTTTGATTTTATCTCATCTTTAGATGAATAAACACCAAACATGGAATTACATCAACTGATGTTGCAAAAGAATTGGGTGTGACTTTGAAAACTGCTTGAAGAATGGGTCATGAAATCAGAAATCGTATTGCCAAACAAGAACATCAATTTATTGTTGAGGGCATAGTGCAAATGGATGAAATGTATCTTTCACATATGGGTTTTAAAAAACAAGGAATATCTTTGATAAATAAAACATTAATTGTTGGGATTTATGAAAAAACAACCAATAATTTAATTGTGAAAGTAATCAAAAACGCAAAAAGTAAAAATCTTTTGCAGTTTGCAAGAAACCATATTTCTTCAAAGTGTGATGTACATACTCATTCTTGAAAAGGATATCGTGATTTCAAATCACTTTTCCCTAATCACAAAACAGTTAACCATCAAGATGGTTATGTTTCAAAAATTGGCGTAAATACCAACCAAATTGAATCAGTATGAAAACATATACGAAGAACATTTAAAACACATATCAAAGTTGCAAAACATCATGTTCATTTATATGCCAAAGAAGCTGCATATAAATTCAACAAGATACCTACTTTTGAAACTGTAATGCTATGTTTCATTTAAAAATGTGGGGAGAAGTCCGTAGATAGGCTTTTCTCAACATTTATGTGATAAAATTTAAAAATAGTACATAAAGGGAGAAAAGCCTTCTATTATTAAAGTTTCTATTAACAAGATTGGTTATTTGACTATCATTAACTTTATTATGATGATTTTTGAATGATAATTTAGTGTATTTTGATATTAAATTATGCTTATTCATAATTTCTTTAATTTTTCTGCGTGATAAATAAATTTCTTGGTTTGCTAGTATGACTTTTAATCTTCTTGTTCCATAAACTTCTTTATTTTCTTTAAAAGCAATAATAACAGCTTGTTCATAAATATTATTTTGATTTTTTTTCTTTTTTCTTTAAATTAAAATAATATGTTGATTTAGAGAGTTTTAAAAAACGACACATTGTGCGAATTTTATATTTAGATTTATTTTTAACAATAATTTCTATTTTCTGCCTATTATTAGTGCTGCTTGCTTTAAAATATCATTTTCCATTCGTAACTGTTTTAATTCTTTATTTGCTTGAATTAATTGTTTTTCTAAATCAGAAAGATTATCTTTAGTTTTAAAACTACCTGAATTAGTAAATTGCTTAATTCATTTATAAGTAACTGCTCTTGTAACATTATACTCTTTAACAAGGCAAGATATTGATTTACCACTTTGATATAAAGCTACTATTTGCTTTTTAAATTCGTCGGTATATGAGTTAATATTGGTCATAATTATAATTCCTTTCTTTTCACTAATTTGTTCACTTGTCTACGTAATTAGTGTCCAATAAAGTGTAACCCATCCAGATAAATTAAATGCTCGTAGTATAAAAAATGCAATCATTAAGAGGTCATATATTTAGTTTATTATATCAATATTATATTCCAGAAAAACATGGAATATTACCAAGACAATGGCAAAGCTGATATAGATTAAATTTTAATATTGATGATAATTTTTTAATTAAATGAACTAAATAATTATCAATTAAATTAGCAAAACAAGTAATTCAAGAACAAGGTTGAAATATAACAATATCAAATCATGATGAAGCAGATTCATTATTAATTGGGAAGTATACCCAAAATTATTTGTTAAAGAGAAGATAGCATTTCCGCTATTATCAATGCCTATTGAAACTCAACCAAAAGTTAGAATATTAGAACAATGATTTAGTGAACAAATATTACCATGAAATTTAGCAAAACAATTTATAGGAAAAGAAAAATCCGTTTTAGATTTAATTAAAATTAGTGACGGAAAAGAAACTAGAAAAGAAATTATTAAAAATGCCAGAATAACTAATGCTTGATTAGGATATTTTGTAAATTCTTATGATTTTAGACCTTGACCATTACCCGAAGAAAGAGAACTTAAAGATAAAGAAGTATGAAAAATTCATGATGCACTTGGAAATACATGTACAAGCATTGCTACAAATGATAAATTTCATGATGTTGAAGTTGAAATAAAAGATGCACCAACAGTTGATAGTTTACAAAAAGTATTATTAGATATGCTAACTTATACATATAATTATAATAGAAACTTTGATGGTTTTGACCCATCACAACTTGCTCAAGATATTGCAAAATTAAGAGCAAAATTTGAAGGTCAAAAGCCCTATGATGTTATTACAAATTTATTTAAACAATGAAAATTAGATTATCCAAATTATGTTAATTTACCACAAGTTGAATTATTTAAACAAATAGTTCTTATGTTATCCAATAATATTTATTCAACTATGTCGATTAATAAAGGCTTAAATGATGATTATAAAATATTGCTACCTTATTATTTTGAATTAACATCCAATCCAATTCATTCTAAACCTGATAAAATTTGAGAATTTAAAGATTCAAAAGTAATATTAAAGTCTGAGTATTTTGATTTTAGTGATATTAATAATATTAAATTAAAAAATAATGATATTAGTCAAAATCAATTATTTAAACTTGATGATAACCAATTTAATTGATTATCTATTACAAACGAATTAGAAAGCAATAATATTCCATAATTAATCCCCGCTGATTGAACACTAGGCAATGGCGAATATGGAAAATATTTTACAAGAGCAATTATTGATAAAAATAAAATTGAAAATGGTTTAAATTTATATGGTTCAAACAAATCACAGTTATTTTCAAAGTTAGAATTTTACAAAGAAATTTTACAAATTGACAATAATAGTGAATTTGAATTACAAATTGAAAATCCGATTAATAACTTAAATCGGATTGAAATTAGTGGAATATTTAGTGCTGGAAATTATAATTTAACATTAATAACAGATAAAGAATAAATAGACTTAAAAAATATTAATTTATTTGATAAATATAACGAAAATATTTCTTATATTAATATTAAAATTTAATTATTAAAGTAACCTTTTGGATAAATTCCGTTTCATTTTATATCATCTTCGTTTTTAGGTTTTTCCTTAAAATATAATAATATTTTATGTTCATTACTTACTTGGGTTGCTCAAATAGAATCCCCCCCAGTGCGCTTCATAATCATAATCTAAATAATAAGATAATTCATTTGTTTTATGATGTGCTATTGAACCAATTATTAAACCAATTGTTCCAGTTGTAGCACCAGTTAGTGCTAACGCTAATGTTATTTTACTTAAATTTGTTTTTATTCATGTTTTCATATTTTGACACTTCCATTTCTTTTTCATTTCAATATTTTTTGATTTCTTTTAAATAAGTTTCTGTTGGTTCAAACCTAATAATATTATAAGGTTTTACTTTTATTATTTTATTATTTTTTTTATTTCTTCTATTTTTTGGTTGAACCTTAACGATTTTAAAATTTGCAATTTCTTTTATATTTACTGATTTTTCTTGTTTATTTTGATATTTAATTTCTTCAAAGATAGCATCAAAAACTAATTCTACGTGTTCTAAATAAAAATTAGTTTTTTCAGATACTAATTTCATTAACTCCTTTTTCTCCATAAACTCTCCTTTTTCCCTTGATTTTACTTATAAATTGTACTATTTTTCATTATTTTTACAAGTATGCTTTTAAATGCAAAATAACGCCTAAATTAAAGGTGTTTATTTTATGATACCTATACTATTAATTATATTGAAATCGTTTATTATATTTTAAATATGAAAACATTTTTTAAAATATTTTTTATTTTATTTAAAATAACACTTATATATTTATATAATAATTAAGTAAATTAACTTTTTAAATATATTTACAATAAATTTAGATTTTTTTAAAATAGTTAGGAGAAGTAAATGTGAATTTTAATTATAAATGAAATTTTAGAGAACAAAGTGCAAAAATTGATAAATTAGTTTTAGAACATATAACAAAGAAATGAGAAAAATGAGATTGAAGAATAAAAAATACAAGAGATAAAAATAAATATAAAATTGTTGATTATCAATATCGAACAAGAAAAATAATGTATGGATTAGTAACTTATAAAAGAAGAATTTATGAATATTTTGATGAAAAATTACAAAAATGAGTTCGTGTTTGTTTAGTTGATGAATGACTAGAATTACCTAAATATAAAAGAATTGGTGAAGATATTGAACAAACTATTATTGAATATTTTGCTGATGGAAAAAGATATCATGATATTTGTGCTATTTGTAAAAAAGCAGGTATTAGTGTTAGTAGTGTTCATAGAGTTTTTAAAAATTTAGAAGTAATTGAAGCAAATCCAGTAAAAGTAAAATTAGAAAAAAATCAACCTATTTTTGTAGCAATTGATGATGGTCATCGAAAATTTTGAAATTTTAAACGTAAGGGTATAAAACATTCTATGCGATTAATAGTAACATATACAGATAATATTAATCACAAAGTACAAAATAAAAAAGTAAAAGCAATTATTAGACAAACAAAAACAGCAATTGGAGTTAAAAAGACTGCTGAATTTGTTAAAGAGCATTGTCAAAAATTTTATGAAAATATTGAGCAAGCCAAAATTATTATTTGTGGTGATAGTGCAGGATGAATTAAAGATGTAGCAGATTATTTAGGTACACAGTTTGTTTTAGATAAATTCCATTTAATTAGAACATTATATCTTGGTATAATGGCTGGAAATAAAGGAAAATATTTAAAAGAATATAATCACTGTAAAAATTTAACGGACTTCTCCCCACATGTACTTGTGGAGGAAACAATGAAATTGAATGAGTTCAACAATGCTTTTCAAACAGAACAGGATTGTTTAAAATATATAGCAAGTTTGAAGAAAAACAAATGTATCATGTGTTCTTGAACAAGTTTGAATACTTCTAATTTAAGAAGAATAAGATGTTTGCAATGTCATCAAACATTTAGTATTCTTCATGGCACCATTTTTTACAAGTCACAAACACCTTTGAGATTTTGATTTTATCTCATCTTTAGATGAATAAACACCAAACATGGAATTACATCAACTGATGTTGCAAAAGAATTGGGTGTGACTTTGAAAACTGCTTGAAGAATGGGTCATGAAATCAGAAATCGTATTGCCAAACAAGAACATCAATTTATTGTTGAGGGCATAGTGCAAATGGATGAAATGTATCTTTCACATATGGGTTTTAAAAAACAAGGAATATCTTTAATAAATAAAACATTAATTGTTGGGATTTATGAAAAAACAACCAATAATTTAATTGTGAAAGTAATCAAAAACGCAAAAAGTAAAAATCTTTTGCAGTTTGCAAGAAACCATATTTCTTCAAAGTGTGATGTACATACTGATTCTTGAAAAGGATATCGTGATTTCAAATCACTTTTCCCTAATCACAAAACAGTTAACCATCAAGATGGTTATGTTTCAAAAATTGGCGTAAATACCAACCAAATTGAATCAGTATGAAAACATATACGAAGAACATTTAAAACACATATCAAAGTTGCAAAACATCATGTTCATTTATATGCCAAAGAAGCTGCATATAAATTCAACAAGATGCCTACTTTTGAAACTGTAATGCTATGTTTCATTTAAAAATGTGGGGAGAAGTCCGTAGATAGGCTTTTCTCAGCATTTATGTGATAAAATTTAAAATAGTACATAAAGGGAGAAAAGCCTTCTATTATTAAAGTTTCTATTAACAAGATTGGTTATTTGACTATCATTAACTTTATTATGATGATTTTTGAATGATAATTTAGTGTATTTTGATATTAAATTATGCTTATTCATAATTTCTTTAATTTTTCTGCGTGATAAATAAATTTCTTGGTTTGCTAGTATGACTTTTAATCTTCTTGTTCCATAAACTTCTTTATTTTCTTTAAAAGCACTAATAACAGCTTGTTCATAAATATTATTTTGATTTTTTTCTTTTTTCTTTAAATTAAAATAATATGTTGATTTAGAGAGTTTTAAAAAACGACACATTGTGCGAATTTTATATTTAGATTTATTTTTAACAATAATTTCTATTTTCTGCCTATTATTAGTGCTGCTTGCTTTAAAATATCATTTACCATTCGTAACTGTTTTAATTCTTTATTTGCTTGAATTAATTGTTTTTCTAAATCAGAAAGATTATCTTTAGTTTTAAAACTACCTGAATTAGTAAATTGCTTAATTCATTTATAAGTAACTGCTCTTGTAACATTATACTCTTTAACAAGGCAAGATATTGATTTACCACTTTGATATAAAGCTACTATTTGCTTTTTAAATTCGTCGGTATATGAGTTAATATTGGTCATAATTATAATTCCTTTCTTTTCACTAATTTGTTCACTTGTCTACGTAATTAGTGTCCAATAAAGTGTAACCCATCCAGATAAATTAAATGCTCGTAGTATAAAAAATGCAATCATTAAGAGGTCATATATTTAGTTTATTATATCAATATTATATTCCAGAAAAACATGGAATATTACCAAGACAATGGCAAAGCTGATATAGATTAAATTTTAATATTGATGATAATTTTTTAATTAAATGAACTAAATAATTATCAATTAAATTAGCAAAACAAGTAATTCAAGAACAAGGTTGAAATATAACAATATCAAATCATGATGAAGCAGATTCATTATTAATTGGGAAGTATACCCAAAATTATTTGTTAAAGAGAAGATAGCATTTCCGCTATTATCAATGCCTATTGAAACTCAACCAAAAGTTAGAATATTAGAACAATGATTTAGTGAACAAATATTACCATGAAATTTAGCAAAACAATTTATAGGAAAAGAAAAATCCGTTTTAGATTTAATTAAAATTAGTGACGGAAAAGAAACTAGAAAAGAAATTATTAAAAATGCCAGAATAACTAATGCTTGATTAGGATATTTTGTAAATTCTTATGATTTTAGACCTTGACCATTACCCGAAGAAAGAGAACTTAAAGATAAAGAAGTATGAAAAATTCATGATGCACTTGGAAATACATATACAAGCATTGCTACAAATGATAAATTTCATGATGTTGAAGTTGAAATAAAAGATGCACCAACAGTTGATAGTTTACAAAAAGTATTATTAGATATGCTAACTTATACATATACTTATAATAGAAAGTTTGATGGTTTTGACCCATCACAACTTGCTCAAGATATTGCAAAATTAAGAGCAAAATTTGAAGGTCAAAAGCCCGATGATGTTATTACAAATTTATTTAAACAATGAAAATTAGATTATCCAAATTATGTTAATTTACCACAAGTTGAATTATTTAAACAAATAGTTCTTATGTTATCCAATAATATTTATTCAACTATGTCGATTAATAAAGGCTTAAATGATGATTATAAAATATTGCTACCTTACTTACTTGGGTTGCTCAAATAGAAGCCCCCCCAGTGCGCTTCATAATCATAATCTAAATAATAAGATAATTCATTTGTTTTATGATGTGCTATTGAACCAATTATTAAACCAATTGTTCCAGTTGTAGCACCAGTTAGTGCTAACGCTAATGTTATTTTACTTAAATTTGTTTTTATTCATGTTTTCATATTTTGACACTTCCATTTCTTTTTCATTTCAATATTTTTTGATTTCTTTTAAATAAGTTTCTGTTGGTTCAAACCTAATAATATTATAAGGTTTTACTTTTATTATTTTATTATTTTTTTTATTTCTTCTATTTTTTGGTTGAACCTTAACGATTTTAAAATTTGCAATTTCTTTTATATTTACTGATTTTTCTTGTTTATTTTGATATTTAATTTCTTCAAAGATAGCATCAAAAACTAATTCTACGTGTTCTAAATAAAAATTAGTTTTTTCAGATACTAATTTCATTAACTCCTTTTTCTCCATAAACTCTCCTTTTTCCCTTGATTTTACTTATAAATTGTACTATTTTTCATTATTTTTACAAGTATGCTTTTAAATGCAAAATAACGCCTAAATTAAAGGTGTTTATTTTATGATACCTATATACTATTAATTATATTGAAATCGTTTATTATATTTTAAATATGAAAGCATTTTTTAAAATATTTTTTATTTTATTTAAAATAACACTTATATATTTATATAATAATTAAGTAAATTAACTTTTTAAATATATTTACAATAAATTTAGATTTTTTTAAAATAGTTAGGAGAAGTAAATGTGAATTTTAATTATAAATGAAATTTTAGAGAACAAAGTGCAAAAATTGATAAATTAGTTTTAGAACATATAACAAAGAAATGAGAAAAATGAGATTGAAGAATAAAAAATACAAGAGATAAAAATAAATATAAAATTGTTGATTATCAATATCGAACAAGAAAAATAATGTATGGATTAGTAACTTATAAAAGAAGAATTTATGAATATTTTGATGAAAAATTACAAAAATGAGTTCGTGTTTGTTTAGTTGATGAATGACTAGAATTACCTAAATATAAAAGAATTGGTGAAGATATTGAACAAACTATTATTGAATATTTTGCTGATGAAAAAAGATATCATGATATTTGTGCTATTTGTAAAAAAGCAGGTATTAGTGTTAGTAGTGTTCATAGAGTTTTTAAAAATTTAGAAGTAATTGAAGCAAATCCAGTAAAAGTAAAATTAGAAAAAAATCAACCTATTTTTGTAGCAATTGATGATGGTCATCGAAAATTTTGAAATTTTAAACGTAAGGGTATAAAACATTCTATGCGATTAATAGTAACATATACAGATAATATTAATCACAAAGTACAAAATAAAAAAGTAAAAGCAATTATTAGACAAACAAAAACAGCAATTGGAGTTAAAAAGACTGCTGAATTTGTTAAAGAGCATTGTCAAAAATTTTATGAAAATATTGAGCAAGCCAAAATTATTATTTGTGGTGATAGTGCAGGATAAATTAAAGATGTAGCAGATTATTTAGGTACACAGTTTGTTTTAGATAAATTCCATTTAATTAGAACATTATATCTTGGTATAATGGCTGGAAATAAAGGAAAATATTTAAAAGAATATAATCACTGTAAAAATTTAACGGGCTTCTCCCCACATGTACTTGTGGAGGAAACAATGAAATTGAATGAGTTCAACAATGCTTTTCAAACAGAACAGGATTGTTTAAAATATATAGCAAGTTTGAAGAAAAACAAATGTATCATGTGTTCTTGAACAAGTTTGAATACTTCTAATTTAAGAAGAATAAGATGTTTGAAATGTCATCAAACATTTAGTATTCTTCATGGAACCATTTTTTACAAGTCACAAACACCTTTGAGATTTTGATTTTATCTCATCTTTAGATGAATAAACACCAAACATGGAATTACATCAACTGATGTTGCAAAAGAATTGGGTGTGACTTTGAAAACTGCTTGAAGAATGGGTCATGAAATCAGAAATCGTATTGCCAAACAAGAACATCAATTTATTGTTGAGGGCATAGTGCAAATGGATGAAATTTATCTTTCACATATGGGTTTTAAAAAACAAGGAAGATCTTTGATAAATAAAACATTAATTGTTGGGATTTATGAAAAAACAACCAATAATTTAATTGTGAAAGTAATCAAAAACGCAAAAAGTAAAAATCTTTTGCAGTTTGCAAGAAACCATATTTCTTCAAAGTGTGATGTACATACTGATTCTTGAAAAGGATATCGTGATTTCAAATCACTTTTCCCTAATCACAAAACAGTTAACCATCAAGATGGTTATGTTTCAGAAATTGGCGTAAATACCAATCAAATTGAATCAGTATGAAAACATATACGAAGAACATTTAAAACACATATCAAAGTTGCAAAACATCATGTTCATTTATATGCCAAAGAAGCTGCATATAAATTCAACAAGATACCTACTTTTGAAACTGTAATACTATGTTTCATTTAAAAATGTGGGGAGAAGTCCGTAGATAGGCTTTTCTCAACATTTATGTGATAAAATTTAAAAATAGTACATAAAGGGAGAAAAGCCTATTTTAATTTATATTAAAATGGTTATTTTTAAATGTAATAAGATAAATACAGAAATACAATTATTATAAATTAAAATTTAACTTTTTTTTAAAAAATCAAAATAGAATAAAACTTATTAAATGGTTTTAATAAGAATTTTTGTTGTGTATAAATATTAAATTTATTTTTTAATTTTTTAGTAATTTTTAAAAATAAGTATTTTAGTTGCAATAAATTTAAAAAAATTATATTATTTAAATACAATTTCATAAAAATCCAAATTATTTCTTGTCTAAAATATAATAAGACGATATGAATTAATTTATTCCGGATTTTTGACAATCTCCCAAAGTTTTTTTATCAATAGTAGAAGAAACTTCAATAATAATTTTTTTTAACTTAGTTTTATCTAATATATTACCCTCCTTAATTTCTTTAAAAATAACGTTTATAAGAGCAATAATTTCCTTTTTTCTAAATATTTAACAGTAAAAGTTGAAAGCGCAGATACCATTTGAAATATTTCAAATGTTAAAGTACAGCGGATACCCTCTTTTTTCCTGACGATAAAAAGTACAATTACCTTCAGTTGCTAAAAATGGTTCAAACAAACGATGTTTTTTTCATTTTTGTTTTTCATTTATTGCGTTGTACTTCATCTTTTGGACCAGGACCATCTTCAAAATCTCTTTGTCTTAGAATAATATCATTAATAATATTATCATTAACTTCTTTCGTTAATTGATCATAAAATTTTGCTTGAGTTTTTAATATCATTTCTAATTCTTTTTTATAATCTTCACGAGCAAATAAATAACGATAATTAAAATCTTTACTATCTATCTTTTTTTATTATCTGTATCAATTAATATCTTTCTACTTTTAACTTTATTATGAATTAATCCTAAAGTATTATCATTAGTTTCATGCTTAAAACTTGCATCAAAAATAATTGCTTGAGCAATAGTACAATAAGTTTTTGCAAGATTTGTTGCCTTATTAATTGAGCTATCTAATTTACTTTCTTTATCATTTTCATTTTTTTTAAAAGAAAATTTATCATTATATCCACGATGATTAGCAATATTTATTAATGCTACTGCTAATTCTTGTGGTGTTAACTTTGATGTTAATCCTTTTACTCAAATAACATAAGGATTAAAATATTTTGTTTGATCATATTTAATATTATTAGTAATTTTAAAATTTTTAAAAAAATTATTTATTTCTTCAATTTAAATAATATCCTTAACTTGTAAAAATCTTTTTAAATCATTTATTCTTTGCTTTCTTCTACGAATTAGTCTTCTAGAACCTCTAAATCCTCTTCTTTGTTCAGCATTAGTTCTACCATCTTTGGCATTTTCTGAACATTCAAATAATCTTACACCAAAATCATCAATATAATAATCTTTATTTTCTTCTGCTATAACTGCTCATCCAACTGATGAAATTCCTAAATCTAAACCCAAATAATATTTTTTAGTATTCATTAGTTTGAACCTCCTAGAAATTATTGTTATCAAAATTATTGTACACAATAAAATGTAAAATAAAAAGAGACAAAAGTCTCTTTTTTAAAGGAATTATAACGGATACCTTTTTACCGTTCAGGGACTAAAATCTAAAGATTTTTTCCTAAGATCTTACTCCTCTGTCATTTTTGTGTAAAAATCTTTGCCTAATAAAGACAACTAAATAATATCAAAGTTAAATATAATTGTAAAGTGCCCCAATAAATTCCTTAGTAATTATTATTGCAAAAAAACTTCTATAATCCTACTTTTTTTAAAAAAAACTTTATTTTTTAAAATACTCACTACGAATAATACTAAATATTTTACAATCACTAACCTTACCATCTTTAATAAAATTACTACGAGAAATTCCTTCAAACTTCATACCAACACTTTCCATTGTTTTCGCTGAAGCAATATTTTCTTTAACACAACTACCTTCAATTCTAATACTATTAGTATTTTCAAATCCATACTTAATAGCAGTTAACAATGCCTCTTTGGCATAACCTTTACCCCACTCTTTTGGATTAAAAGCATAACCTATTTCCAAACATTTAGTGTGAGCAAAATATCTAATAAAACCACAAGTACCAATCATCGTATTAGTTTTATCATCTTTTAATTGCAGTGCTCACATTAAAGAATTTAATTGTTTATATTCTTGTAATAAAGAATTAATAAAACCAATACTATCATTAATATTTTTATGAGCTTTTCACGGTACATATTTTGTCATATTTTCATTCTTCGCATAATTAAATAATGCTTGTGCATCATTTAAAGTAATAGGTCGTAGTTTTAAACGTTGACTTTCTAAAACTGGGATAGCAGGTAAACGATCAATATCATTCATAATTTTCTCCTTTAAATATTTTTAAACATATTTATTATATATTTTCATAATTTTTTCAACACTTAGCAATAGTTTATTAACCTGACTAACACTATAAGTAACTTCCATATTTCTAACAACACCATGTGATACAAAAAAAGTATTTAAATAATATGTACCATAATAATATTTAATTGCTTTTAAACTACCACCTGCTGTTAAACCCGTAGCAACAAAACGGACATTTTCATCATTTACTAAATCTTTAGCAAAATAATATTTATTATATGATAATTTATATTTTTTAATAGCAATATCTTCAATGTTAACACGACTCTTAGTATCTTCATCAGTAGGTCATATTGTTTGATAGGAAATTAGCTTAATTTTAATATTGCCACCAGCACTTAATGCTAATGCTGCCATTAATGCCCCTTCAGGAGCACCACCAATACCATAAACAAAATCTGCTTCCTTGTTAATAACATCAATAGCAGCAAGCACATAAGCATCACCAATTAAACGAACAATAATACCTAAATCATGCAACTTTTCAATTATTTTTTGATGTCTTGGTTTATCTAAAATAATACCAATTAAATCATTATGTTTTTTCATCTTTTGCATAGTTTTAATATTAGTAATAAAATCATCTTCATTGTTAATAGCATCTTGTAAATCGGGTCCAACAAATAATTTTTCCATATACATTTCTGGTAACTTTAAAATAGTATTAGGTGCTGCTGCTGCTAAACAAGCAATACTTCCAGCAATATTATAAGCAGCAGGATAAGTACCTTCTACTGGATCAACTGCTAAATCATAAGTTAAAGTTTTTCCTTTTCCTAACTCTTGATTAACAAATAACATTAGTGCTTGATCTAACTCACCTTCACCAACGATAATACGACATTTAATAGGGACATTATCTAACATAATTGTCATTGCTTCAACAGCAGCAAAGTCAACAGCATTCTTATTTTTACGACCAATAAATTTATAAGCAGCAATTGTTGCCATTTCTACTGCTCTAATTAAATACATATCCTTATTCATATTTTTCTCCATAATTAAAATGTTCATTGTTAATTATATGATAATTTTTAACAAAAAATTTAATTATTAAATCTCTTTTTTATTACTTTTAAATATTAACGCTATTGATACTTAGTTTTACAAAAAATTTATGAACAAAATTTTGAATTTAAAAAAAACTGCCTAAAAAATATGAAAAACTTTAATAATTTCCAAGAGTTATTTCATGAAAAATTATTTTAAAGTTTTATAATTTAAAATAAAGATTTTGACAGATTAAATAGATTAAATCTAGTAAGAAAATAAAAAAGAATTAAGTATTTAGTAATACTAACTTTAACTAGTATATTAAGTACTAATATGATTATAAACAGCAATATATTTTAAAAAAATTAATCAATATTAAACTCATCGCAAACTAAATAATAACTTGATAGCTATCAATTTAACATTTACAAATATTATTTATAAAACTTAATAAAATTTCACTTTGAATATCCATCTTTCTTGACAGCGCTATTTCAAGTTTTCTTAAATTGATAATCTAATAACAAAAGAGAATTAATTCAATCATATTTTTATTTTAAAATAATAAAATTTAAAAATTGTTTTGTTTTGAAAGTAAATAAAAAATTATTTACTTTCAAAGAAGAACAAAAATTATGAAATATTTTAATCCAAATTATTGATTTAAATTATGAATATTAATCGGACCATTTTTTAACAATAAAGTGCAATGTACTAATACTATGTCAATTGATAATGAAATAGATTGTAACAATACATTTGACATAACATCAATAAAAAAATTTAATATACAATCAAATAGAACTAGAAACAAGAACAAAAGGATTAATTTTACTCGATAGAAATAAGAGAGCAAAAGGAAAAACAAATATTAAATTAAAAAAATAAAACAACGATTACCAAAAATGCTAATAAAGGAAAGATAAAAAAACAAGGAAAAGTTCTAGAAAAATTATAAGAAAAAATAGTGAAGATTCAAATAAAGAGTCAGGAACTTCTGAAGCAGACAAAAGAAATATTGAAGAAAAAAGCTTAAAAAAAGAAAACTAATAATATTTGAAAGAAAAGACAATGATAAAGCAAAGGATTTTGTTCCTGAACCAATCACAATTAATGGAAATGATATTTTAAATATTTTAAAATTAACTAAAAAAGAAATTCGAGCATTCAATACAACAACACAAATACCAGCATTTACCGAAAAGCAAATACCAGCATTTACAAAAGCACAAATTCAAGCATTAACAATAGATCAAATTAAAGAATAGGACTTCTCCCCACAAGTACATGTGGGGAGAAGTCCGTTCAAAATTTATATAAAAAACTTAATTATTAAACATCTTTCTTCGTTAATTTTACAAAATTTGTAAATTATAAATTCAAATCATAAAATAAAAAATTACAAAATAAGTAAATAATATTTTAAATTCCAGATAATTAAATTATCTTGAAAATATGCATTATTTATAAGTTTAAAACTTTTGATTATATATTATTTGTAAATGCTACCTTTTGTTCAGAAAGTACTAGACCAACTGATACTTCTTGGTTTATTGATTCAACATCTGCTATTTGTAATACATTATTAGAATTTCCTATCAAACAATCTGAATTTATCGAATTTAATGTTATATCTAAAATATTAGATATTTCTTTTACCATTTTATATACAAAATCATTTTCTTTAAGAAATTCGCTAGTTTGTTGCGTTTCATAATCACTTATTTTTATAATTTGCTGTTTTTTATTTAATTCAAGAAATTCATTAAATTCAAAAAATAAATGTTTTAACTCTTGTAATTGATCTTTTTGTTGATAAATTTTTTCATATAACAAATCTAAATTTTTAATATAATTTTTAATATTATTGTTTTGTACTCTAACTTTTATAAACATAAATTTACAATCTTTTTTATTTTTTTGTTCAAAATTATTAACTATTTTTTTACATATTTTTTGATTTAAATTATTATTTTTTTGATAATCATACATTAATGGAATAAACTTTTTAGGAATTTTAATTAATGTTGTAAAATCAATTAAAAACAAAAGATTTTGAGAACTATCATTTTCACTAATACATAATAAAGCAAATTTTTTGTTTTCATTAAAAAGAACTTTCTTTTTATTATTTTTTGCTATTTTATTTTTTAATTTTTTAAAAATCATTTGTTCTTCTTCATTACAATCTTCAAATAATAGTAATGGATTAAAATAAAGGTTTTTTGCTATTTTTTGATTCTTCCCTTCATTTAAACTATCATCTTTAATAAAAATTAAATAAGAATATGGAGCTTTATATTCTTGTAAAAAATTATAATAATTAAGATTCATTTTTACTATTGATCCTAATTCTAATTTTAATTCTTCAAAATCAAATAATTTGCATTTACCATTATTTTCATTATTGATATCAATACTGATATCACTAGAAGTTGATGGTTGTAATTCTTGTTGAGCATTACTTTCTTTATAGTTATTAAACTGTTTTATACTTTTTAAAAGTTCACCATATTTATTTTCTCCAAAAAAAGTAGTGAAATTCTTGATAATAATTTTAATTGCAGCATCATAATCAGCAACTATTGATATAGAATTTTCAATTTTAGAGTTTTTAATAAAAAAATATTCACTTAAAAATTTATCTACTTGTTCTTTTATTGTAATGAAAAATTTAAAATCTTCTTTTATTTTTTCATTAAAATTTTTAAATTCATTAAATAAATTAATAATATCATTACTCTTTTTGGTTATATTCAATTTATTTTCAGTAAAACAACTATTCATTTTATTATTAATTTCACTTAATTTATTCCTTATTTCTTTTATATTTTTTTCAATTTTATCTTTAATTTTTTTTATATCAATTTCTAACTTTAATTGTTCTTGCGTTAGTAATATTATTTCTTTTTTTTGCTTTTTAATACTACTTTCATTTTCTAAAATTTGTTTTTTATAACTTGAAATTTTTGTTTCTAAAATTTGAATTCTTTCTTTTGCATTTTTAACTTTATTATTATAATCGATTCATAATGCATCTCAATGCTTTTGTATGTTTGCATCACTTGAATTAACTTCAATTAAGGTTGATACTACTTCAACATATTTTATTTTTGTTCTCATAGTAGCTTGGAAATCTTCAATATTTTTTTGAGTTTCTTGAAAAGTTTCTTTATCTATCTTTGTGATTTTTTCTTTAAACTCTTCTTTATCTTTTTGCAAAGCTTTAATTTCTTTTCTTATTTTTTTTAATTCTTTTTGATCTTTTGCTATTTTTTCATCCAATGTTTGATTTCTAAGTTGATTATTAGTCCTACTTTTTGCTAAATCTTCAATATGACTTTTTAAGTTTTTTAAATCATCTTCTTTATAAGATAAATCCTTTTCATATTTACTATTTTCTAATTCTTCTTCTAATAAAATATCTTGATATCTTTGTTTATAATTACGCTGTTCCTCAACACTTTCATTTATGAAAAATGTGAATTCTTTTTTAAAAATTTCTAAATTTTCTTTAAATTTTCTAATCTTATTTTCAATATCACTTATTGAAACATTTGTTGTCGTTATCTCTAGAATAATTTTAAACCTCTCTTTCTTTTCTTTCAAAAATAAAAAACCACTTGCTTTAAAACTAAAGCAATGGCCAAACACTTTTATTTTTGTAATTATATTTTATAGAAATTATAATTATAGTTAAGGAATATACTTACTTATACTATTGAATATAATAAAGAAATTTTTATCTTTGATTCTTATTATTTTTAACGTTAAAATTATTCAAATTAAATATGTAAAATGCCTTTTATATATAAAATTACGGACTTCTCCCCACATGTACTTGTGGAGGAAACAATGAAATTGAATGAGTTCAACAATGCTTTTCAAACAGAACAGGATTGTTTAAAATATATAGCAAGTTTGAAGAAAAACAAATGTATCATGTGTTCTTGAACAAGTTTGAATACTTCTAATTTAAGAAGAATAAGATGTTTGAAATGTCATCAAACATTTAGTATTCTTCATGGCACCATTTTTTACAAGTCACAAACACCTTTGAGATTTTGATTTTATCTCATCTTTAGATGAATAAACACCAAACATGGAATTACATCAACTAATGTTGCAAAAGAATTGGGTGTGACTTTGAAAACTGCTTGAAGAATGGGTCATGAAATCAGAAATCGTATTGCCAAACAAGAACATCAATTTATTGTTGAGGGCATAGTGCAAATGGATGAAATGTATCTTTCACATATGGGTTTTAAAAAACAAGGAAGATCTTTGATAAATAAAACATTAATTGTTGGGATTTATGAAAAAACAACCAATAATTTAATTGTGAAAGTAATCAAAAACGCAAAAAGTAAAAATCTTTTGCAGTTTGCAAGAAACCATATTTCTTCAAAGTGTGATGTACATACTGATTCTTGAAAAGGATATCGTGATTTCAAATCACTTTTCCCTAATCACAAAACAGTTAACCATCAAGATGGTTATGTTTCAAAAATTGGCGTAAATACCAATCAAATTGAATCAGTATGAAAACATATACGAAGAACATTTAAAACACATATCAAAGTTGCAAAACATCATGTTCATTTATATGCCAAAGAAGCTGCATATAAATTCAACAAGATACCTACTTTTGAAACTGTAATGCTATGTTTCATTTAAAAATGTGGGGAGAAGTCCGTAGATAGGCTTTTCTCAGCATTTATGTGATAAAATTTAAAAATAGTACATAAAGGGAGAAAAGCCTAAAATTATTAACAAGCAAAGTACGAAAAATTTATAGATTACATTTTATAAATAAAATAATATAAAATAATATTAGAAGGATATGGGCAAACAGATAGGGTTGATTTTTATGAACGCAAAAGAATTAATTGCAAGAGTATCAGATAAAAATAAATTTAACATTCAAGATATTGAAATAGTTTTTAATTGTGTAATTGAAGAAATTAAAAATATTAACCAACTAGGTAAAGTAATTACTATTCCTAATTTTGGTACTTTTAAAATCAAAAAAGTAAAACCCTGTTTACGACGAAATAGTAAAAATAATGGACAACACGTAGTTAGCAAATACAAATATATTAAATTTATACCTTATAAAAAAAATAAAAAATATATTCGTTGTAAACCAAAACCAACAATACTAAATAACGTCAACTATTAAAATGTATGACCTAAAATGTGAGGAAAACTAATGAAACAAAGTAGTATTAATAGAATAAAATTAAGACAAAAAGTTAATATAAATTCAATTGAAATGTTTAAAGCATGCTTGCAATATAATTCACAATTTCAACCGAAAGTTAAAATTGAATTAGCAAAATGGCCAATGTATTTTGAATATTGAGAATACCTAGAAAAACATGAAAATATAATTCCTTTTTCAATTAAAACATCAATTGACAATTTAACATTATACGGTAATCTTTTAAAAAGTCCCCTTAAAAATGAAAATAATAATAAAACAATAATTTTATTACACGGAATAACTAATACAAGATTTTGAATATTTAAACAAGCTTTCATTTTTTTACGTGCTGGCTACAATGTTATTTGATATGATGCTCGTAACCATGGTGAAAGTGATGCATCACCAACAACTTTTGGTTTAAAAGAATCACAAGATTTACAAGACATTATTGAATACTGTTGTAAAACATATAAACAAGAAACTACTGCTTTAGGATTATATGGTTTTTCATTAGGTGGCGCAACAGTAGTAATGTGAAGCAACTTATATGCAAAATATAAAATTAATCAAAAAGTAAAATTCATTATTTCTGATTGTACATTTAGTCGCTTAGATCGTACGTATAGTGAAAAACTATACAACTATGCTTTCTTACCTACTAATTTAATGCTGAAATTAAGTCGTAAAAAAGCACAAAAAACATTTGGTGTCGATGGTTTACAAGAAATACAACCAATTAAATATTTAAAACTAATACCTGATATGCCAATGTTATTTCTTCATGGTCAAAATGATCACTTTATTAACTACACTAATGCTAACGAATTATTTCAAGAAAAAATTCGCTATGAAATACCAAAAAAAAGTTCATTATACACTATCCTTGACGCTAACCACGGTCAAAGTTTTTTAATTGGTGATTTAGACCACACAGTTGTTAATGAATATAATTTAGTGACTGACAAGGGTATTAGTGACACTACTTTAGAATTTGTTCAAAAATGAATCAATACTTAAGATAAACACTATTAATTGATTTTTTTATTAAATATATATTATAATTAATGAGAGTGGAGCGATGATAAAAATGAAAATTAAAGTTATTATTATTGGTGCTGGCGCGACTGGGATGGGAGTTGCGAGTAAATTATTACGTAGTGAAAAAAATAGTGATAAAAATTTTGATATCCATGTTTATCAAGAAAAAAACTATATTTCACTTGGTGCTTGTGGTATTCCTTATTATATTGCTAATGAATTTAAAGATAAAAAACTTTTAAATGACCGTACAAAAAAAGATTTTTCAGAAAAAACTAATAATAAAAATAAAATTAAAATTCATTTAAATCAAAATGTTATTAAAGTCGATACAGCAAAACAAGAAATTCATGTCAAAAAAACAATAGACGATAAAACTAAACCAAAAGTTGTATCTTATCATGCCTTAGTTATTGCAACAGGAGCCAAACCAAAAATTCCGCCACCTTTTAGTCATGGTATTTTACCACATAATGTTTATAATGTTTTTACTAAAGAAGATGCCATAAATCTAAAAAAAGCAATGAAAAACGCTAAAAAAATAGTTATTATTGGTGGGGGATTTATTGGCATGGAAATGGCAGAAGCATGCTTAAAACAAAAAAAAGATGTCACAATCGTTGAAATGAAAGATCGATTAATGGCAGACGTTATTGATAAAGAATTTAGTCAATTAATTTATGATGAACTAACCAAAAAAAATATTAATCATAAAACTAAATCAAAAAATGATGCCACCATTTTACTAAACTATCAAGTTGAAGAACTAATGATGACTCATAATAATGTTAATGATTTGCGTTTAAGAAGTGTAAATGATAAAAAAAACGGAAAAACAATACCTTGTGACTTAGTAATACTAGCAGTTGGTTTTGAACCAAATACGAATTTTTTACAAAATAGCAATATTGAATTAAACAAAAATAAAGCAATTATTATTAACGAATTCTGTCAAATTCCTTCTAAAGAAAATGTTACAAAAAAATTTTCAAATATGTATAGTGGTGGTGATTGTGCACAAATATATAGTCAATTTGATAAATCATCAATATATGTTCCCTTGGCAACTAATGCTAATAAAATGGCACGTATTATTGCTGATAATATTAAAAACCCAGAACATAAATATTCAGGAACTTTAGGGTCAAGTATTTTACGTGTTGGTAATTTAGAAATAACAAAAACTGGCAGTTTTGATACGATTGATAAAAATAAAATTGGTAGTGTTTATATTAAAGATTATGATCTACCAAGATACTTAAAACAATCTCGTCCTTTATACTTGAAACTATTTTATGATAAAACAAATTTCCAATTACTGGCAGCACAAATGGCAGGCTATAATCATGCCACATTAAGAATTAATGCTCTTGCTACTGCCATTTGAAATAAAATGGACATCCGTGATTTACAAAATTTAGATTTAGTTTATTCACCTCCTTTTGCTCGTACTAGTGATATTATTCATATAGCAAGCAGAAAAGTAACATCGTCATAACCTATAAAAAATAAAAAGAATGAGGTAGCAACTATGACAACTCTTAGTAATGACAATATTAACTTATTAAGAGACTTTGTTGGTATTTCACACTGACAAAGTCTAATCGGGATAATTGTCTTTTTTAGTATTATCCTAGCACTTTCTATTTTTATTAAAAAAACTAAACCTAAATTTCCAATTCGTATTTTTACTGGAATGGGATTAGGACTAATTTTTGGTATTACTATCCAAGCTATTACTGGTTTTAATAGTCATAACATTACTTATCCTAACTTACCTGGAACACCAATAAAACCTAATCCTGACTATATACCCTGAGTTGCAGAAATTGTACACTGAATTGAATTATTAAAAACTATTTTTATTATTGGAATTACTATGTTAACTATTCCATTAGTATTTTTAGCTATCGCTAGAATTACTAGTAAAAAAAATAGTAACTCAAAAACAATAACTAAAGTTTCAGGAGTTGGTATTACTATTTTATTAATAAATGTGGCTATTGCTTTTACTATTGCCTTTGGACTAGGAATTGCTTTTAAAATTGGCCAAGGTTTTAAGTTAACTGATAGTGGTAGTTACGATAAAACTACTGCCAAAACAATTCCCGAAATTATCATTAGTTACGTTCCTAGCAGCTTAATTGGTGTTTTTACTCAAACATTAATTATTCCAATCATTGTACTTGGTGCTTTAATTGGATTTGCAATTAAAAAACTAACTAAGCATAATGAAGAACGAATGGACAAAGCAAGAAACACTTTAGAAACAATGTGAAAAATTATTATTTCAATATTAATGATTTTTATTAAAATTATGCCATTTGCTGTTATGAGTATGCTAGCAACAGCAATTATTAATCAACCAATTGGTGCACTTGCTAATATTGGCATTATTATTGGAGTTGCTTATTTAGCACTACTTATTACTTTCTTATGACATTTATTATCATTATATTTATTTGGTATTAATCCTTATAGTTGATTAGTAAAAGCACAGAAACCAATTATTGCTGGTTTTACAACTCAGTCTTCTAATGCCGCTTTACCAATTGCTATGAATACCTTAAAAGAAGATTTAAAAGTGAAAGAAGAGGGTAGTGATACAGTAATGCCACTTTCAACAACAATAGGTTTAAGTGGCTGTGCTGGAGTACAAGCTGGAATTATTTTATCTTTCTTATGATTTAGTGTTATCCTTCCTGGTAATTTTCCCAACTGAACAATCGCTATTTTATTTATTAATGGCTTAATTGTAACACTAGTTGCTTCATTAGGAATTGCGGGAGTACCAGGAACTGCTGCTGTTGTAACAGCTGGTGTTTTAGGTGGTCTTGGTTTTGGTAGCTATTATGCTGCTGTTTATGGTATTATTGGTGCCTTAGATGGTTTATTTGATATGGGCAGAACTGCAGTTAATATTTCTGGTGGTTTACAAGCTACTGTTATTGCTTCTCGCAATCAAGAATTAATTGAAGATGAAAAACTTTTATTAAAAAAATACCCTTTTAGGGGTTTACACATTTTAACAAACAAAGTTGGAGCCAAATTGTTAATTAGATCTGAAAAAAATGATAAGATTCAAGCATTAAAAAAAGATACTAAAGTTAAAATTGAAGCATTAAAAAAAGTAAAAAATAGTGAGAATGATATTAAATTTTTAAAAGAGCAGTTAAAAAAAGATATTAAAGCAATTAAAAATGGCAAAGATGTATAATTTCCAACTATTATTACATTAAATATTTTTAGTAATCTATTTCATAAAGATATCACAAAACTAAATATATAGTAAAAATTAAATGAGGAAAATAACTAATTTTTTGAGATGGACTAATAAAGATTAATTGATGTGCTAATATATTTCTACCTTCAATAATACCTTTTATTAAAGGACTCTTATCAAATCTTAATGTATAATCATTATCCTTTGAAAAACCTCATTCAAATTTTTTTTGACTAACTTTTGCTTTTTTAATTTCTAATTCATTAAAATTAGTTTTATTAATAAATATTAGTTTTTTTATAAAACTAATTTTATCCCATAAAGAAAAACTTAATAAAAATAAAGAATTTATTTCATAAACTAATAAATGATTTGAAGGTAAATCTATTCATAAATTATTATTTTTTAATTCCAAAATTTCTTTATTGGAAATTAAAAAATTTAATTTATTAAAAATAAATATTAAATTTCCTTTAACTTCAAAAAAAATACTACTAAAAAATCAATTATCTTGTAAAAAGTTTAAACTTTCCATTAAAATATTAAAATTATCTTTTAAATTAATTTCTATAACTTCTAAATAATATTTATTTAGGCTTTTCTCCCTTTATGTACTATTTTTAAATTTTATCACATAAATGTTGAGAAAAGCCTATCTACGGACTTCTCCCCACATTTTTAAATGAAACATAGCATTACAGTTTCAAAAGTAGGTATCTTGTTGAATTTATATGCAGCTTCTTTGGCATATAAATGAACATGATGTTTTGCAACTTTGATATGTGTTTTAAATGTTCTTCGTATATGTTTTCATACTGATTCAATTTGATTGGTATTTACGCCAATTTTTGAAACATAACCATCAAGATGGTTAACTGTTTTGTGATTAGGGAAAAGTGATTTGAAATCACGATATCCTTTTCAAGAATCAGTATGTACATCACACTTTGAAGAAATATGGTTTCTTGCAAACTGCAAAAGATTTTTACTTTTTGCGTTTTTGATTACTTTCACAATTAAATTATTGGTTGTTTTTTCATAAATCCCAACAATTAATGTTTTATTTATCAAAGATCTTCCTTGTTTTTTAAAACCCATATGTGAAAGATACATTTCATCCATTTGCACTATGCCCTCAACAATAAATTGATGTTCTTGTTTGGCAATACGATTTCTGATTTCATGACCCATTCTTCAAGCAGTTTTCAAAGTCACACCCAATTCTTTTGCAACATCAGTTGATGTAATTCCATGTTTGGTGTTTATTCATCTAAAGATGAAATAAAATCAAAATCTCAAAGGTGTTTGTGACTTGTAAAAAATGGTGCCATGAAGAATACTAAATGTTTGATGACATTTCAAACATCTTATTCTTCTTAAATTAGAAGTATTCAAACTTGTTCAAGAACACATGATACATTTGTTTTTCTTCAAACTTGCTATATATTTTAAACAATCCTGTTCTGTTTGAAAAGCATTGTTGAACTCATTCAATTTCATTGTTTCCTCGACAAGTACATGTGGGGAGAAGTCCGTTTATTTATTTCATTTCAAAACAATTTTTCTAAATCTTCATATTGTTTTTTTGTTTTTATTAAATCTCATAATTTCATTAAAGAAATTTTTTTATTAACTCCATTTTCATTAATAAAAACGAAGCTATTTCATATTTCTCTATTTTCAAAGAGAAATTTTTCAACATATTTATATACTTTATCTTTAATTTTATTTTTCAAAAATAAAATCTCCATTCTATTAGAGTAATTTATAATTAAATTATAAAATAAAATCAAAATTTTTTTCAAAAACTATTATGCTGTTAGTAAAAAATTATTTATTTTTTCAAAAACAATATTCATATTTAATTTCTTAGGTTTAAAAGAACCATTGTTATTAATTTTCATAAACATTTCTTTATACCACAAAGAAAGTTGTTCATAAAAATCTTTATTTATTTTATCCTTATTTTTAATTGTCATCATCATAATTTCAAATCAATTTAAATTACATTTATATGGCTGAAAACCTTTTAAATCTCATTGTATGCAACATTCAATAATTAAAAAATCAGGAGTTGCAACAAATTCAAAATCATTGTATTTAGTATAACATTTAAATAATGAATTAACATAATGATTTCGTTTTTGCATTTCTAATTCTCATTTACATAAAAGTAAATTAAAGTAGTTGCGTTCCAAATCTAAAAATGGTTGCATTGCCATATTTGTAATTTTTTTATTTAAACAATGATCATACATTAGTAATTCCTTACGTAATGCAGTTAAACTCATATCTGGTGTATAACTAAATAATTCATACGGAATAATTCTCATTATTAATTTTCCATTCTATATTATTTAACTTTTACTTTATTTTGTTCTTTTTTAATTAATTTATTAACTAAAAGTCTAATTCCTTTATACAATTCTAATAATCACATTGGTATTGTTGATAAAGCAATACAAAGTAATCAATCAACTGCACGAAAACCAGCACCAATACCAAAAGCATTGCTAACAACAGGTGTAAAAATAATAAAAGTATTAATAGCAAAAGCACTAATCGCCGCAACTCAAATATATTTATTTTTTCAAGTAATCTTATTAAAAATACTTGTATTAGCACCTGAAACAAAAGAAAATGCATAAAAAACAGGAGCATTAGTCATTATAGCAAAAACAAAAACAAAACCTTCACTATTATTTTCATGTAAAATTTGAGGTAAAAAATGAAAAGCTAATAGTAACAAGGTACTTAATATTATACTAACAATACCAATAAATCCTCAACTACCAGTAAGAATTCTATCATTCCGTTTCGTTGGTTTTCTAAGCATTAAATCAGGGTTATTAGGTCCCATTGACATTGAAATTGCAATAACAGATTCAACAATTAAATTAATTCATAAAATTTGAATTGGTTGTAATAATTCATTTCATCCAAAAATAGCACCAATAACAATTGAAAATACTTGGGCCATATTAGTAATTAAAATAAAAATAACAATTCTTTTAATTTTACTGTAAATATTGCGCCCTTCTTCAATAGCATCAACAATAGTAGCAAAATTATCATCAGTTAATACTATTTGTGAAGATTCTTTAGCAACATCGGTTCCCGTAATACCCATCGCTACTCCAATATCTGCCGCTTTTAAACTAGGAGCATCATTAACACCATCACCAGTCATCGAAACAACCTTATTATGACTCTGTAATGCTTTAACAATCTTAACTTTATGTTCAGGAGAAACACGAGCAAAAACTCTATATTGATTAATATTAGCATTAAATGATTCTTCTAGAATATCATCAATCGTATTACCACTAAGTGCTTGTGTTTTATTTTCAATCAAACCTAATTCTTGACCAATAGCAACAGCAGTATTTAAATGATCACCAGTAATCATAATTGTATCAATACCTGCTTTTTTAGTTTTAACTAAAGAATCTTTAACTTCGTTTCTTGGCGGATCAATCATTCCAACTAATCCTAAAAAAGTTAAATTACTTTCAATTTCACTAATATTACTATAATCTTTCGTATTATTAACAGTTTTATAACTTGCTCCTAAAACACGTAATGCTGAATTTGACATTTCTTCCATACTTGCAATTATTTCTTTTTTAATTTGTGCAGTTAATACTACCCTTTCGTTATTAATAAGCGCATGAGTACAAATATTAATCATATTGTCAACCGCACCTTTAACAAAAACATAAGTTTCTTTATCGTATTCATTAATTGTTGACATTAATTTACGATTGGAATCAAAAGGTATTTCATGAACTCGAGTATGTTTATCACTAAGTGCCTTTGTTGGAAACTTTAATGTTTCTGATCAATTAATAAGTGCTGCTTCTGTTGGATCACCAATAGTTTTATTTTTACTAACTTCACTATTATTACATAGTACTAAACAATCTAAAAATAATTGTTCTTGCTTAGTTTTCTTTTTAAAGTCATTACTATCATTAACTGATTTTGTTAAATAATATTTTTTAACAGTCATTTTATTTTGTGTTAAAGTTCCAGTTTTATCAGAACAAATAATGTCAACCTGACCTAATGTTTCAACAGCAGGTAAATGTTTAACAATAGCATGTTTTTTTGCCATTCTTGAACTTCCCAGTGATAATGAAACGGTAACAATAACTTGCAAACCTTCAGGTATTACTGCTATTGTTAAAGCAATTCCAAAAATTAAAGCATTAATAGCAGGTACTTTAATTAAGAAAAATTGTAGTAAAAACATAGCTAAACCTAATAATAAAGCAAAAACTGAAATTATTCTAATTAAAAAAGACATTTGTCGCGTTAATGGTGATTTAGGTTCTTTTTCTTCTTGTAATAACTTATTTATTTTTCCAATTTCAGAAGTTTTTGCTGTTGCATAAACTAAACCAAGACCACTACCTGTCGCAATAGAAGTAGACATAAAAGCAAGATTAGTTCTTTCACCAATTGATAATTTTTCTTCAGTTAATGCTTCAGTAGTTTTACTAATTAAGGCTGATTCACCAGTTAAAAGTGATTCATTAGTACGTAAATTATAAGACTGAATAATACGCAGATCAGCAGGTACAAACATTCCCGCATCTAAATAAACCAAATCACCTACCACTAAATCTTTAGCATCAATATCGTATTTATTACCATTACGAATTACTACTGCTTGTGAAGAAACTAATTTCTTTAAAGAGTCCAAAGAAGCTGCAGCTTTTACTTCTTGATAAGTAGCCAAAGTAGCATCAACAATTACAATTAAAAAAACAACTAATGCTTCTTGTCATTGACCAATAACAGTAGCAATAATTGCTAATGCAATTAATACTAAAACAAATGGTTCAATAAAATGTGCTAAAACTATTTTTCAAATTGGCTTTTTTTTCGTAACTGGTAATTGATTAGGCCCTGTTTCTATTAGCAATTGAGCTGCAGCTTCTTCAGTTAAACCTGTAACAAAATTAGTATTTAATTTTTTTGCTAATTCCTTAGTTGTATCATTTCAAATCACAATTATTTAACCCCCTTTTTAAATTTAATCTATCATAATTCCTTTTCAAAATTTTTTATCATTAGATTGTGGCCCTAAAGCAGTTTGTGGTAATTTTTGAATTTTTAACATTTCTTCTGCTGTTAGTTCAAAACCCCCAATATCGGGATTACTAATAATTCGCTCTGGATTAGTTGATTTAGGAATAACTACTTGACCTAATTGTCAAGCTCATCTTAAAGCAATGTGACTAGTAGTAACCTTGTATTTATTTGCTAATTCTTGTAATAATGGTATTTCATCTGCTCTACCACCTAGCATTGTTCTTCATGAAGTAACAGCAATATTATTCTCGTAACAAAAATCTATTGTTTTTTTTTGATTAAAACCAGGATGTGTTTCAATTTGATTAATTGCTGGTTTTATTTTTATTTTTTTTAAAAAATCTTTCAATTGTGAACTATTAAAATTTGAGACACCAATTGCCCTAACTTTACCATATTCATAAAATTCTTCTAAGGCTCTTCAACATTCAAAACTTTGTTTAGTTGGTCAATGAATTAAACATAAATCTAAATAATCTAGTTTTAAGCGAGTCAGGATACCACGCAAAGCATCTTTAGTAAGTTCATATTCATGATTGTCATTTCAAATTTTAGAAGTAATAAATAAATCTTCCCTTCTAACTTCTGGATTTTCTGCTAAAAAATCTTTAATTGCATTACCAATTATCTCCTCGTTTTTATAATATTCTGCAGTATCAATATGACGATAACCATTTTGCAAAGCACAAATTACTGAATTATAAATAGATTTACTATCAACCATTAAATATGTGCCTAATCCAAATTGAGGAATTTTGACACCATTATTTAGAGTTATCGTTTTTTGTAAAATTTGTTCTTTTGTAAATTTTACCATTTGTCTAATATCCTTTCAAACAAAATATTAATTATAACCCGCTGTAAAACGTTTTTTAATAAATTTTTGTTCTTTAATCTCATTAATAATAGCAATTGCAGCATCACCATAACTAATTTGACTTTTTCCTTCTTTATTAACAATTAAGTGATTGTTACCAATTTTAAATTTACCTAAAATTGGTAATTCTGGGTCATAGTATAAAGAAGGGCTAAAATATGTTCAATTAATGTCACTGCTACGATAAGTAGCTAATGCTTGAACTTGTTGTTGTGCATGCTCTTTTCATGCTTCAGGAAATGCACTTGTTTCTACTAATATTTCATTCTTATCATCTAACAAACTACCAGCACCACCAACAATTAATAACCTTTTAATATTTTGACATTCATGCATGATAGTAATTAAGTTTTTAGCAACTTGCTGATGAATATTTTGGGGATTATCAATAGTAGGGCCGTAAGCACTAATTAAAATATCAACATCATTAACAACCGCTTTAATACTACTTTTATTAGTAAGATCAGCTTTTTTAATGGTCAATCGATTATCATTATTAAGAATTGGCATTTTAATAGGATTTCTAGTAATGGCAACAACTTGATATCCCTGTTTTAAAGCTTCTTTAGTTAAGGCAAGTCCTGATTTTCCTGATGCTCCAATAATTCCAATTTTCATAGTTAGTACTCCTTTTCAAACTTAATTTTAACGAAGAGTCAACAATATACTATACTAATTATAGCATAAGTACACCTTATATTAGGTATTAGTTTGGGTGTTAATAAATCATAAAATTATGATTTTAATTTATAATATTGCTACTTTTACTCACAAATTTACAATTATATATAATAATTTAATTACAAAAATATTTTTAAAAAAGAAAAAAAATGATATTATTAATAATAATTTATTAAATATTCATTACTAATATAGATATTTTTATCTATATTAGTTTTTTTTAATTTTATTAAATTATTTTAAAAAAATAAAGATAAATATTGAAATTTAAAATTTACTATATGTTTATTTTTAAAATAAAGTCTTTATTCAAAAAACAAAAAGATGAAGGAGAAAATATGTTATTTAAAGA
Source organism: Spiroplasma ixodetis Y32 (assembly GCF_030316605.1). GTDB lineage: Bacteria > Bacillota_I > Bacilli_A > Mycoplasmatales > VBWQ01 > Spiroplasma_E > Spiroplasma_E ixodetis. The sequence goes on along the minus strand of NZ_CP127039.1, from coordinate 103,394 downwards.
AAATATAGAAAATTCAAATGTTACATTTTGTATTAAAAACCCTACTGTAAAATATGAATTTCAATTACATCAAGATAATAACCCATTAGAAATTGAAACACTAGAAAAAGTAACAGTAACTTGTCATCGCGGTGACTATATTATTACAGGAGTTATTGATGAACATTGAGTTGTTAACCAAAAAAATTAAAACTACTTATATTCCAGTTATTAATAATATAAGTAAGGGGGAAGCTTGAGCAAATCCCGATTCTAAAATAAAAATAGTTAATCTTAATAAAGATAATAAAAATGGAGAATTATCACTACCTTGGGGTCCAAATGGTACTAAAAAAGAAGTACAATATACTAAAGAAGATGTTTTAATTTGAGATGAAGATGGATATTGATATCTTTGCAAAAAATCAGTGTTTGAAAATACTTATTTAATTAGTCAATCTAAAACAGAACTTGAAGAACAATTTCAAAATTTACTTAAATTAACAAATAATAATGATAATTTAGAAACTCAAGATGTAAATTCAAATAGTGAAACAAGATTAAATGTTAATGAAATTAATAATGGCTTTTCTCCCTTTATGTACTATTTTTAAATTTTATCACATAAATGCTGAGAAAAGCCTATCTACGGACTTCTCCCCACATTTTTAAATGAAACATAGCATTACAGTTTCAAAAGTAGGTATCTTGTTGAATTTATATGCAGCTTCTTTGGCATATAAATGAACATGATGTTTTGCAACTTTGATATGTGTTTTAAATGTTCTTCGTATATGTTTTCATACTGATTCAATTTGATTGGTATTTACGCCAATTTTTGAAACATAACCATCTTGATGGTTAACTGTTTTGTGATTAGGGAAAAGTGATTTGAAATCACGATATCCTTTTCAAGAATCAGTATGTACATCACACTTTGAAGAAATATGGTTTCTTGCAAACTGCAAAAGATTTTTACTTTTTGCGTTTTTGATTACTTTCACAATTAAATTATTGGTTGTTTTTTCATAAATCCCAACAATTAATGTTTTATTTATCAAAGATCTTCCTTGTTTTTTAAAACCCATATGTGAAAGATACATTTCATCCATTTGCACTATGCCCTCAACAATAAATTGATGTTCTTGTTTGGCAATACGATTTCTGATTTCATGACCCATTCTTCAAGCAGTTTTCAAAGTCACACCCAATTCTTTTGCAACATCAGTTGATGTAATTCCATGTTTGGTGTTTATTCATCTAAAGATGAGATAAAATCAAAATCTCAAAGGTGTTTGTGACTTGTAAAAAATGGTGCCATGAAGAATACTAAATGTTTGATGACATTTCAAACATCTTATTCTTCTTAAATTAGAAGTATTCAAACTTGTTCAAGAACACATGATACATTTGTTTTTCTTCAAACTTGCTATATATTTTAAACAATCCTGTTCTGTTTGAAAAGCATTGTTGAACTCATTCAATTTCATTGTTTCCTCCACAAGTACATGTGGGGAGAAGTCCGTTAATAATTTAATGCCTTTATCAACAAATACAACAAGGCATTTGTTAGATAAGTTTACTTTCTTGTCTTCAAATCTGTACAAATTGGTTTGGAGACATTTTTAATCGTAAAATCATTCTATCATTATTTCATCAGTTAATAAATTTTCTTAATGCTTCTGTGAAATGTTTAATGCTATTAAACTTGTTATCAAACATAATTTTAAAATCTCTTTTGATTCATCGATTTAAACATTCACTTACTTGGTTGCCTTTAAATCCTGATAAACTTTTTGAATGAATTAAAGTTTTACTTTTATTAAAACTATTTGTAACTATTTTACTAGTATTACCTGAACCTAAATCAGACTGGATAAATGTTGCAAATATTTTATGTTCTTTACGACTTGCCTTTGTTACTTGATTAAGAACATTTAAAATGGTTATTGCATTTTCACTTTTATTAATTTTTCAACCAACTATAGCATTACTATTCATATCTGTAGCAATTTCTAATAATAATTTAGTTTTTTTATTATTAATAATTAATTCTTTAAATCAAGTACCATCGATGCCAACTTTTTCAAGATAAGTATTACTGGTAAAATTACGTTTTAATAAATCTTGGAAATTTGATTTTAAGGAATTAGATTTCGCTCTACGCTGTTTTTTGGGTTTGGTTAATAGTTTGTGATATTATTATCTTCTAATAACCTCATAATGCTGTTTTTACTGCATTTAAGATTGGTGTTGTTTTTCTTTAATTCTAATCTCACCTTTTCTAAACTAGTAATTTTAATTATTTTATCTTTGTTGCTAATAAAAACAATTTTATTTAATTCTTTTAATAACTCATTATCAATTTTTGTTTGATATTTCTTTTTACCATTTTTTATTCATTTATAATATATGCAACTTTACTGATAGGTAACAAACTAATTATGTCATTAATTCCATAATTTTTATTTCTATATTTATCAACTATTAAAAAACATTTACTTTTCAATAATTTACTATTTAAAATATTTTGATTTTTTTTAATTCTTTATCACAGAATTGTTTTTGTCTTAAAAATTCATTTTTTATTTTTTCTTTTAGTAGTGACTTTTTGAGTTTTTTATTTTCAAGTTTTAAATTTTTATCTTTGATATTCACTTTATCTATTTGATGATTTGTTTGAAAAGTATGAATAGTAATTAATTTATTATTTTTTTGATATTTTTTTACTCAATTATAAATTAATGATCTGGTTGATAATTGATATTTGGTTTTAATATCAATGGTTTTTAATTTTTTAATCACTACATATTCATTTAAAACATCTAGTTTAATTTTTCTTGTATAAACTTTATATTTCATCTTTACTCCTTAACTATTAATTATTTAAACTAATCATACTGTCTAGATTAAAAATTATAGGAGTAAACTTAACTAACTTATGCCCAATTATATAATTCACAAATACCAAAAAAATTGAACTAAAAAAATAAAATGTAATAAAAAATGGCTTTTCTCCCTTTATGTACTATTTTTAAATTTTATCACATAAATGTTGAGAAAAGCCTATCTACGGACTTCTCCCCACATTTTTAAATGAAACATAGCATTACAGTTTCAAAAGTAGGTATCTTGTTGAATTTATATGCAGCTTCTTTGGCATATAAATGAACATGATATTTTGCAACTTTGATATGTGTTTTAAATGTTCTTCGTATATGTTTTCATACTGATTCAATTTGATTGGTATTTACGCCAATTTTTGAAACATAACCATCTTGATGGTTAACTGTTTTGTGATTAGTGAAAAGTGATTTGAAATCACGATATCCTTTTCAAGAATCAGTATGTACATCACACTTTGAAGAAATATGGTTTCTTGCAAACTGCAAAAGATTTTTACTTTTTGCGTTTTTGATTACTTTCACAATTAAATTATTGGTTGTTTTTTCATAAATCCCAACAATTAATGTTTTATTTATCAAAGATCTTCCTTGTTTTTTAAAACCCATATGTGAAAGATGCATTTCATCCATTTGCACTATGCCCTCAACAATAAATTGATGTTCTTGTTTGGCAATACGATTTCTGATTTCATGACCCATTCTTCAAGCAGTTTTCAAAGTCACACCCAATTCTTTTGCAACATCAGTTGATGTAATTCCATGTTTGGTGTTTATTCATCTAAAGATGAGATAAAATCAAAATCTCAAAGGTGTTTGTGACTTGTAAAAAATGGTGCCATGAAGAATACTAAATGTTTGATGACATTTCAAACATCTTATTCTTCTTAAATTAGAAGTATTCAAACTTGTTCAAGAACACATGATACATTTGTTTTTCTTCAAACTTGCTATATATTTTAAACAATCCTGTTCTGTTTGAAAAGCATTGTTGAACTCATTCAATTTCATTGTTTCCTCCACAAGTACATGTGGGGAGAAGTCCGTAAAAAATATTAATTTAAATAATTAATATTTTTTATTTTCTTAATATTTATCACAAAAAGTATAAAGTAATGATAAGATTGCAGCGCCAATTAAAACATCATTTTGATTATGATTTGCTACTTGCGTAGTAAAACTAGGTAATAAACAAATATTATTAAAAAAATATTGATCAATAATTCTTCCAATATTATTATTTGTTAATGAAAATTGTTCTTTTAATATTTTACAATAATCATTATTATTTTTAATTAGTATTGAAGTTTTTTTAGTAGCACCAACATCAAGATGTAAACCTTTTTTATATAAAGGTAAATTTAAAACTTGATCATTATTTCAAATGTCATATAAATCAAAAATTTTATGTTTTTGAAAAAAATAACTAACTTTATTTTTGAATTTACTTTCATCATTATGATAACTTAAATAGTTTTTTAACATTAATATCTCAGTTCTAGCGCCAAGTAAAATCAAAGATTTAATGTTATATTTTAATAACTTATTAGTTAAAAATTTAAAAAACTGTTGCTGATGTTTAACAAGTTTTAAATCTTCATTTAAAATATTTGGTTGTGGAATAACAGTTTTAACGAACAAATGTAACTTTTTATTTTGTAAATTACTAACAGTTAAATCTTCTTTTTTATTAATAATTAATAATGCAATTGAAAAAATTTTTTCAAAATCATGAGCATACGAATTGTTCTTTTTTTTATGTAATAAATTACGAAAAGTCTCAAAATCAAAAATAAGAATTGGATATTCAATCTTATCTAAAAATTTACCAATAACATTAATATTTAATTCAATATTTAAGTTATTTATTTTTAATTTTTCCATTGCAATACCTTTTCTAATACATTTATTTGATAAGCGTACTGATTTCACTAACTTCATTTTTAATAATTTTAGTTTTTGATGGATAACCATAACCAGCAGACACTAAAATTGTAACATGATACTTATTAGGCTCAATCATCTTATTTGATTCTAAGTAAGTTAATAATTGTTGTTCATTAAAACCGCCTAATACAACATTATCAATTTCATGAGCAGTTAATAATAATAAAAGATTTTGTAATAAAATAAAAGTTTGACATTGTGCCCAATGATTTATTTGTGTTTTTTTGTCATGATCAAAGAAATTATTAAATGTTGATTTATAAATTTCGTATTGTGGTTTTGTTAAATTACGTCTTTTCATAACAGTATCAACAAATCATTGATTACTAGTATTGAAATTTTCACCACTATAACTTAATAAAATAAATAAATGTGAACAAGTACTAACTTGTTGTTGATTATTTATGATTGGTTGCAATTGTGCTTTAATTTTAGAATTACTAATAACTAAAATTTTTCATGGTTCTAAACCATATGAAGATGGGGTATGACGCACATAGTTAAGAATATCGTTAATTTTACTATCACTAATAATTTTACTAGGATCATAATTACGAATTGATTTACGATTTAAAATTAGACTTTCCAGCTCTTTAACATAGGGCATTGATTTGTCATCTCTTTTCTATAAATTAATTTTACTACTAAAATATTTTTAATTAAAAATCTTTATTCTCAAAAGAGAATAAAGATTTTTGATTTAATGTGATTATTTAATAACTTCAGTAACTTGTCCAGCACCAACAGTTCTTCCACCTTCACGGATTGAGAATTGAGTACCTTTCTCAAGGGCAACTGGGTGAATTAATTCAACAGTAATAGTAACGTTATCACCTGGCATAATTAATTCTGATTTTTCACCTTTATTAATAAAGTCTCCCATACTTCCTGTAACATCAGTTGTACGGAAATAAAATTGTGGTCGATATCCTGGATTAAATGAAGTATGACGTCCACCTTCTTCTTTAGTTAGAATATAAACTTCACCTTTAAATTTAGTATGTGGAGTAACTGATCCTGGTTTAGCAATAACTTGTCCACGTTGAATATCTTCACGTTTAACTCCACGTAATAATACTCCAACGTTATCACCAGCTTGTGCTTCATCTAATAATTTTCTGAACATTTCAATACCAGTAACAACAACTTTTTTAAGACCTTTGTTAATACCAATAATATCAATTTCATCATTAACTTTTAAAGTTCCACGTTCAATTCTTCCAGTAGCTACTGTTCCACGTCCAGTAATAGTGAAAACATCTTCAACAGCTAATAATACTGGTTTATCAACTTCTCTTTTTGGTGTTGGGATTCATTCATCCATTGCTGTTAATAATTCTTTAATTTTTTCTTCTCATTCTTTTTTACCATCTAATGCTCCTCTTGCAGAACCACGAATAATTGGTGTATCATCACCTTCAAATTCATACTTAGTTAGTAATTCACGAATTTCCATTTCAACAAGTTCTAATACGTCATCGTCTACACTTTCCATATCACACTTATTTAAGAATACAACAATTTTTTTAACTCCAACTTGACGTGCCAATAGAATGTGTTCACGTGTTTGTGGCATTGGACCATCAGTTGCAGAAACAACTAACACTGAACCATCCATTTGAGCTGCACCTGTAATCATATTTTTAATGTAATCAGCGTGACCTGGACAGTCAACGTGTGCATAGTGACGAGTTGGTGTTTCATATTCAACGTGAGCTGTATTAATAGTAATACCACGTGCTTTTTCTTCTGGAGCAGCATCGATAGAAGCATAGTCCTTAAACATACCTTTATACCCATCTGCTTCATGTTTTGAACAATAACTAGTAATTGCAGCAGTTAATGTTGTTTTTCCGTGGTCAACGTGACCAATTGTTCCAACATTAACGTGCGGTTTTGTACGTTCAAATTTTTGTTTTGGGCCTGTTGATACAGGCTTTGATTTTTTTACTTCTTTTTCTGCCATTTTTGTTTCCTCCTTGGAAATAATTAATACTTATTTTTATTTAATTAAATTAAACACTAAGATAATTTTAAAGTAAAGTTATTATACTTTCAATTAAATTATTTTATTTTTTAGTAATTCTTCCTTTTTGATATTTACCAGCAACTGCTTCAGCAACTGATTTTGGTGCTTCTTCATAATGTGAAAAAGACATTGTATATGTTCCGCGTCCTTGGGTCATTGAACGTAATTCAGTAGCATAACCAAACATTTCAGATAAAGGCACTTTAGCTTTAACAACTTTACTGTTACCACGCATTTCATCTGCTTCAATAGTACCTCTTTTACCAGAAATTTTACCAACAATAGAACCATAATATTCATCTGGAATAATAACTTCAACATTCATAATTGGTTCTAATAATACTGGTTTTAATAAATCTTTATTATCTTGTAAAGATTTAGAAGCTGCAATATTAAAGGCACGTTCTGAAGAGTCAACAGGGTGGAATGAACCATCATATAATGTTGCTTTAATGTCAATAACTGGATATCCAGCAATTAAACCATTAGCTAATGATTCAATTAATCCTTCTTGTACTGGTTTAATGTATTCACGTGGCACTTTACCACCAACAATTTTATCAACAAACTCAAATCCTTTATCTGGATTTGGTTCAAATTTAATAATAACATGTCCATATTGGCCGCGACCACCTGATTGATGAATATATTTACCCTCAGCGCGCTCACAAACTGCTTTAATTGTTTCACGATAAGCAACTTGTGGATTTCCAATGTTAGTTGCTACTTTAAATTCACGTTTTAAACGATCAGTTAAGATGTCTAAATGCAGTTCTCCCATTCCTGAAATAATTGTCTGTCCTGTTTCTTTGTCTGATGAAACACGGAATGTTGGATCTTCTTCTGCAAGTTTTTGTAAACCTAAACTCATTTTTTCTTGATCAGCTTTTGTTTTAGGTTCAAGCGCTAATGAAATAACTGGTTCTGGAAACACCATTTTTTCTAAAATAACTTCATGTTTTTCATCACATAATGTATCACCAGTAGTTGTATCTTTTAAGCCAACAATAGCAGCAATGTCACCAGCATAAACCTTTTTAATTTCGGCACGACTATTGGCATGCATTTGTAAAATTCGACCAACACGCTCTTTTTTTTCTTTAGTTGAATTTAATACATAACTACCAGATTCTAATGTTCCCGAATATACTCTAAAAAAAGTTAATCTTCCGACAAAAGCGTCAGTCATGATCTTAAATGCCAACGCTGAGAAAGGTTCTTCATCACTAGAATGACGTTCTACTTCTTTTGATGAAACAGGTAATATTCCTTTAATTGCAGGTACATCTAATGGTGAAGGCAAGTAATTAATAACTGCATCTAACATTAATTTAACACCTTTATTTTTAAAGGCACTACCACATAATACTGGGAAAAACTCAGCAGCAATTGTTGCTTTACGAATTACTGTCTTAATTTCAGCAACCGTTACTTCTCCTTCAGCATATTTCATAAAGAAATCATCATCAAAGTGAGAAAGTGCTTCTAATAATTCCTCACGTCTACTTGCAATAACATCTTTAAGTTCTTCAGGAATTGCAATTTCTTTATAATCCTCATTTGGTTTACCATCAAAATGGTATGCTTTCATCTCAATTATGTCAATAATTCCATCAAAAGCATCTTCTGCACCAATTGGTCATTGAATTGCATGAGCATTAGCACCAAGACGATCTTTTAATGTTTGAATTGAATGAGCAAAGTCTGCACCAATTTTATCCATTTTATTTGCAAAAACAATTCTTGGTACATTATACCTAGTTGCTTGATTTCAAACAGTTTCAGTTTGTGGTTCAACTCCAGTTTGCGCGTCTAATACGGCAACTGCTCCGTCTAAAACTCTTAATGAGCGTTCAACTTCAACAGTAAAATCAACGTGACCCGGAGTATCAATAATATTTATTCGATTATTTCTTCAAACAGCAGTTGTTGCAGCTGAAGTAATAGTAATACCACGTTCTTGTTCTTGTTCCATTCAGTCCATAGTTGCGGCACCTTCATGTACCTCACCAATTTTATGAATTTTACCAGTATGGTATAAAACTCTTTCTGTTGTTGTAGTTTTACCAGCATCAATATGAGCCATAATTCCAATATTTCTAGTATTTGCTAGTGAATATTCTCGACCTGATTTTTCTGCCATTTTCTCTCTCCTTTATTATCATTTATAGTGAGCAAAGGCTTTATTAGCTTCAGCCATACGATAAATTTCATCACGTTTTTTAATTGATGAACCATTACCAGTAGCAGCATCCATAATCTCAGCTGCAAGTTTATCTTGCATACTATTACCATATCTTGCTTGTGAATAAGAAACTAATCAACGAATTGCTAAAGTTATCTTACGAGTAGCACTAACTTCAATGGGAACTTGATAGTTTGCGCCACCAATTCTTCGAGTTTTAATTTCTAATTGTGGTGTAATATTAGCAATTGCCTTTTCAAATACTTCTAATGGTACTTGTTGGGTTTTTTCTCCAACAATTTTAAAAGAATTATAAACAATTTTTTGAGCTACACTTTTTTTACCATCAATCATAATAGCATTAATTAATTGAGTAACAATTTTTGAATCATAAATTGGGTCAGCAACTAATTCTCTTTTAATAGCTTGATTTTTACGCATTTAGTTTTACCTCCTTATTTCTTATCTTTTGGTTTTTTAGTTCCGTATTTAGAACGACCTTGATTACGATTTACTACTCCGGCAGTATCAGAATACCCACGAATAACATGGTATCTAACTCCAGGTAAGTCTTTAACTCTTCCACCACGGATTCCAACAATAGCATGTTCTTGCAAATTATGACCTTCTCCAGAAATATAAGCAGTAACTTCCATACCGTTAGTTAAACGAGCACGAACAATTTTTCTTAAAGCTGAGTTAGGTTTTTTTGGTGTTCTTGTAGTAACTACAAGCGCTACACCTTTTTTTTGCGGACTGCTAATTGAAGAAGTTGTTTTTGTTAATGAATTATATGAAACATTTAACGCTGGTGATTTAGATTTGTATTTTTTATCTGTACGTCCTTTACGTAATAGTTGGTTCATTGTTGGCATTAATCGTTAGCCTCCTTTATGATTTTAAAGAATTAATTATATACACAATTCCTAGTGTATCAAAATTTAGTCCAATAATTATAATACCAGTTTTTAATAATAATAGTCAAATAAATTTTGAAAAATAATTGTAGATTAGACACACTTTTTGGACTAATAAAAGTTTTTATAACTTTATATTATTAGTTGAGGTGTAGTTTAAAATGAAATATTTAACGGACTTCTCCCCACATTTACTTGTGGAGGAAAAAATGAAATTGAATGAGTTCAACAATGCTTTTCAAACAGAACAGGATTGTTTAAAATATATAGCAAGTTTGAAGAAAAACAAATGTATCATGTGTTCTTGAACAAGTTTGAATACTTCTAATTTAAGAAGAATAAGATGTTTGAAATGTCATCAAACATTTAGTATTCTTCATGGCACCATTTTTTACAAGTCACAAACACCTTTGAGATTTTGATTTTATCTCATCTTTAGATGAATAAACACCAAACATGGAATTACATCAACTGATGTTGCAAAAGAATTGGGTGCGACTTTGAAAACTGCTTGAAGAATGGGTCATGAAATCAGAAATCGTATTGCCAAACAAGAACATCAATTTATTGTTGAGGGCATAGTGCAAATGGATGAAATGTATCTTTCACATATGGGTTTTAAAAAACAAGGAAGATCTTTGATAAATAAAACATTAATTGTTGAGATTTATGAAAAAACAACCAATAATTTAATTGTGAAAGTAATCAAAAACGCAAAAAGTAAAAATCTTTTGCAGTTTGCAAGAAACCATATTTCTTCAAAGTGTGATGTACATACTGATTCTTGAAAAGGATATCGTGATTTCAAATCACTTTTCCCTAATCACAAAACAGTTAACCATCAAGATGGTTATGTTCCAAAAATTGGCGTAAATACCAATCAAATTGAATCAGTATGAAAACATATACGAAGAACATTTAAAACACATATCAAAGTTGCAAAACATCATGTTCATTTATATGCCAAAGAAGCTGCATATAAATTCAACAAGATACCTACTTTTGAAACTGTAATGCTATGTTTCATTTAAAAATGTGGGGAGAAGTCCGTAGATAGGCTTTTCTCAGCATTTATGTGATAAAATTTAAAAATACTACATAAAGGGAGAAAAGCCATATTTAATTAATAGTGCTGATTTTACTAAATTTGATTATAAATTTAACAAGTTTGTAGAAAAGTATAAAAATGATAAAAATATTAATAAAGTTAATATTTATTATCGTAAATTTAGAAAATTTTGTTTTATTTTTAAAAATAAAAATTCTTGTAAAGAAATAATTTCTCAATTACATATGCCAAAGCAAACTTTTTATTATTGAGCTAAACGTTTTTATGATATTTTCTACAAAAATAAACCTTTTGAAGAATTATTATTTAAATCAACAAAACCTAAAAATATTAAATATTTGTATAATTTGGAATTATCAGAAAAATTTATAAATTACTTTGTTCAGTATAAAGAAGAGTTTGGTATAGGTGCTTTTCAATTTTGTTATTTAATAAGACATATTGATGATATTAGGTTTAATTTTTTGCCAAAACCTTCGGTTAAAACTATATATCGTTGATTAAAACGTTTTGGTTTTTATTCACAAAAAACTATTAAGAAAAAACATTTGAGATATGAAGTAAAAGAAACTGGATTATTGCAGACTGATATTAAAGTAGTATCAGATTATATAACAGGAAGTAAAAGATGATATATTATTGATTTTATTGATGAAAAAACTCGAATTACTTATTGTTATCCATCTGAACAAGCACAAACCAGAGATATTGTAAATGCTACTAAAAATGCTTTAAATTTTTATGAAAAATTGGGAATTAAAATTAAAAGAATTAGAACTGATAATGGTAGTCAATATGTTAATACATCTTGTGGAAAACCACAAAGGAATCGTTGATTTACAAATTTTTGTAATAAAAAAGGTATAGTTCATGAAACTACACCGTTTAGATCACCACAGAGTAATGGTAAGATTGAAAGATTTCATAGAAATTGAAGTAATTTATTTGAAATAAAACCATATTTAAATAGTGATTTTAGTTTATTTCAAAAATTAGTTAATTCTTTTCAAGAATATTATAACAATTCTAAACCACATAAATCATTAGGGTTAATGACTCCTATGGATTATTTTGATAAACTTTTATTAGATGGAAAATAGTCCAAAATGTCTGTACTACCTTACAATTTTGAAAAATAATTAGAAAAAAATGACACAATTTAAATTATGTCATTTTAATTATAATAAAATATTATATTTCTTATTCGTGTACTGTTACACCAGTTAATTTAACAGCAACTGAAACATCTTTTGATTGACGAAAAGTAACTTTAATATTAACTGTATTGTCTCCTACAGTTAAATCTGTATCTCCTTTATCAAAAGTAAATGTTGCTTCACCAACTTTATCTTTATCAGTAACTTTTTTAATTGCTGCTGTAATAATATCTTTAGCATCATTTTGTTTTTGTGAATCATTTAATGATTTACCATCAACACTTTTTTCTAAAGCTGCTTTAATATCATTTGTAACTTCAACATCTGTCTTTTTATGTGCTAATGTAAATGTAATAGTTATTGAATTACCATTATAAATTTTACCATCAGGAGTAACTACTGCACTAGTAATTGGATCTCCTTCTTTTTTAGGAGTATTAACTTTAAATGTAATACCATTTAAATCAATGTTTTTATTTTCTGGAACTGCTTTAATAGCTTCTTTAAGTTCTTTCTCAGTTGGTTTAGTAATATCAGCAACTGATATTGGACCTAATTCTTTCTTTTTTATACTGTATCTAAATTAACTACAGGTTGGTCACCAACCACAAGCTACAACTGAAGTAGTGGCTACTGTTGTTATGGTTAATGCACCCATAAGTCTTAATAAATTTTTCATTTGCATATCTTAGTACCTCCGAAATAGTTATTTACTTATTTTTTAAGTTTTAACATAAAAGAAAATGAATGTAAAAATTTTTGCTTTGCACATGTTAATTAACATATAAATTTATATATTCAAATCTTATTTTTTACTAGTCTTTGATTTTCATTAAATAAGGTTTTTTTAAAAAATGTTATATAATAATAAGTATCATTTAAGGCATGTTTTTATAGCATACTTATGGTAATTGGTGAAGAAAGGGTTGAAAATTTTATGCAAAAAAGTCAGATAGCACGAGCTGTACAAAAAAAATTAGAATTATCAGAAAAAGAATACAAAGAAGTGTTAGAATTTATCTTAGATAAAATTGCTACTGCTTTAATTAAAGGAGAAAAAGTAACACTACGTAACTTTGGAACTTTTACTATTAAATACCGCAAAGCTCGACCGGGAGTAAATCCACAAAATTCAGAACCGATGGCTATTCCTAGAAAGCGAGTAGTTAAATTTAATTCTTGTAAAGCATTAAAAAAGAGAGTTAATGAAGGTAAATAAATATTTTATTTTAGGAATGACTTCAATCAAATATTGATTGTATATTCATTCCTTTTAATTTGTAAAATTAACAACCTTTTTTAATCTTAAATAATTAAAAAAATACTCTGTTTTAAATGAGTATTTTTTATTTTCTTCATATATTAATATTAAGATATATTTTTATAAATTACTTAATCTATTATATTTTTATTAAGTACTTTTTTTTCTGATAAATTAGATATTTGCGTTTTTTTATCTTTAGTTGTATGAATAAATGGTTTAGATTTTCAAAATGTATAAATTAATAATGGTAATAATATAAAAGCAGCAAATAAATCAATAAAGCCAAGAAATAAATAAAAATAAAAACCATTATGAAAAAAATGTGCAACATAATATCCTAAACCTAAACAAACAATTGGCATTATAATTGTTCGTTGTAAACTAGCAAATAATGACAATTTACCACAATTAATTGATTGATAGAAAATAACAGCAACATAATGTAGTGTAGCTAACGGATAAAAAGCAAACTGCATAATAATATAAATTTTAAAGAATCTTGCCATTTCTAAATCTACGCCAAAGAAATGCATCATATATTGTCCTGCTATTACTACTAATAATACTGAACCAATTAACAACAATAAAAGTAATAAAGTTAAACGTCACATCAATTGTCAAACACGACTAAAGTCCTTTGACCCATAAACATAGCCAATTAATGCTCTTGCTCCCTGCGTAATTCCAATAATAGGTGCATTAATTAAAATTAACCAAGGCATAATACCACCATATAATTGAACAAAAACCGGAATACCAGTACTTCCTCCACCATGATAGTCTGGAGGTGGCAATGTATTTAAAATTTTAGTAGTAACCATTGCCAAAATACTTTGGGCAATATTTTGTAATAAAGAAGTTGCACCAATTAATAAAATGCCCGTTACTATTACTCATTTAAGTTTTAAGTGTGCTACTTTAAATCTTAAATTATCGGCACTATATCAAATAATACCTATTGAAAATAAATTAATGCTTTCTCAAGCAATAATAGTTGCATATGCAGTGCCTTCCATTCCTAATTTACCAGGAATAACAAAAATAAAATCTAAAGATATATTTACTAAACAAGCTGCAACATTAATTAAAATTGTTCATAACATCATTCCTTCACTACGTAACAATGAAACTAAAAAATAAGCAAAAAAAAGTAACGGTGTAGCAAGAATTAAAATTTGTGAAAATCTAACTGCTTCTTTAATTATTATTTCCCTAATTACTGGATTACTTCCAGCATCACTTCCAGCTTGAAATTCAATAATACTCTGACAACTAAAATACATAATGATCATAAGAACAATAGAAACTAAAAAAGATAATAAAAATCCATTTCCTAAATATTCTGACATTTGTTCTCGTTTATTTTGACCATATGCAATTGAAAACTTAATACCTGTTCCAGTTGCAACCATTAAAGCAAAGGAAACCATCATTGAAGAAGGAACAGCAGCATAAGTAGTAGCAATATTAATAATTTTTAATGCTTGTTCAGCAGTTATCATTATTCCTGAATTTTGATAATTATTATAACGATCAATAATACTTTGTCCACCTCATTGTGTAGCAATTCATTTATCAAAAATTTGATAAGTAGAAAAAATAATTACAGCAATTAAAGGTGGTGTGACCATAATAAAGATTGCTTTTCATGGATTTGCCGTGCTAAAAATAGCTTGTCTTTTCAACTTGTTTATTGAATTTCTTTCTGTTCGTTTATTGAAAGTAACTTTAGCAAGATTTTCTTTTTCCATAATATTATCCTTTCTAACAAAATTAATCTAATTAATATTATATTTTATAAAAGCTCATAACTAAAATATCTATTGCTGTCACAAATAAACAACATGTTTAGTATTTTAAAAAATGTTAGAAGAAAAAAATTAAAATATAAATTTTTATAAAAAATATAATTACATTATAACCTAATAATAAATAAATATGGCTTTTCTCCCTTTATGTACTATTTTTAAATTTTATCACATAAATGCTGAGAAAAGCCTATCTACGAACTTCTCCCCACATTTTTAAATGAAACATAACATTACAGTTTCAAAAGTAGGTATCTTGTTGAATTTATATGCAGCTTCTTTGGCATATAAATGAACATGATGTTTTGCAACTTTGATATGTGTTTTAAATGTTCTTCGTATATGTTTTCATACTGATTCAATTTGATTGGTATTTACGCCAATTTTTGAAACATAACCATCTTGATGGTTAACTGTTTTGTGATTAGGGAAAAGTGATTTGAAATCACGATATCCTTTTCAAGAATCAGTATGTACATCACACTTTGAAGAAATATGGTTTCTTGCAAACTGCAAAAGATTTTTACTTTTTGCGTTTTTGATTACTTTCACAATTAAATTATTGGTTGTTTTTTCATAAATCCCAACAATTAATGTTTTATTTATCAAAGATCTTCCTTGTTTTTTAAAACCCATATGTGAAAGATACATTTCATCCATTTGCACTATGCCCTCAACAATAAATTGATGTTCTTGTTTGGCAATACGATTTCTGATTTCATGACCCATTCTTCAAGCAGTTTTCAAAGTCACACCCAATTCTTTTGCAACATCAGTTGATGTAATTCCATGTTTGGTGTTTATTCATCTAAAGATGAGATAAAATCAAAATCTCAAAGGTGTTTGTGACTTGTAAAAAATGGTGCCATGAAGAATACTAAATGTTTGATGACATTTCAAACATCTTATTCTTCTTAAATTAGAAGTATTCAAACTTGTTCAAGAACACATGATACATTTGTTTTTCTTCAAACTTGCTATATATTTTAAACAATCCTGTTCTGTTTGAAAAGCATTGTTGAACTCATTCAATTTCATTGTTTCCTCCACAAGTACATGTGGGGAGAAGTCCGATAAATATTTAAAAATAATCTCTTTAATTTATTTTTATTTAAAAACTATCATTACTTCCAATTGAAAAAAACAATTGGTATTTTATTAGTTTTTCACTTAGTTCCTGTATGAAAATCAGGAGTAATAATAACATAAAGCATACCAACTTGTTGATAATAGTTATTAATTACATGTTTAGCAAATTTATCACTAAAATATTGAATTGTGAAATTACCAGTTAAAGGATCACTCTTTAATTGATTAGAAGTATTAATAACATTCTTATTAATTTGTTGATATGTTAAATTAGGATTAACAATAATTGGATCCATTCCTGATAAATCCTTAATTGTATTTAAATCAGAACGCTTATCTGTTAAAGTTACTTTCAAAATGGCTGTTGTTTCTGTTCAATAAGGATCATTAACATCTGCTGTAATTTTAACTCAAATATCACCAGCAACCTATTCTTCATCATCTGCTGCCACTTTTCCTTCTTCATCACTAAAATAATTAAAAGTAAAACCAGCTGCTAACTTATTATTCTCAAATTGCTTAGCACTATTAAAAACAGTTGAATCAATTTCTTGATATTTTTTAGTAGTATCAACTTTATCAGTAAGATTAGTAATCTTATCTAAATTGGCCTTTTGAATTGTTATTCTCAAATATTTAGTTTGACCTTTTCAATAAGGATCATGGTGATCGGCAGTAATTATAACATAAACATCCCCTAGTTCCTGTCCATCGTTATTAATAGTATCTTTATCACCATCATTTTTATAATAATTAATTTGATAACCAGCAGCTAGTTGATGTTCTTTAAATACATCTGCTGTATTATATAATATTTATTAATTTCACCATAAGTTGCTCTCCTAGTGTAAGTTTGATATTGCTTTCTTTAAGTTGTTCTGAATAATGATTTTGATATTATTTGTAAATTTTTATGATGATAATTAATATTATTATCTAATTCACTAGTAACTGCTAAATTGGTTGGTGTAATAACAGTTGTTAAACTTACTAATGTTATTAATAATGTTTTCATAAATTAATCCTCCCCCTTTTTAACACTAATTTTAGTAAAATTTTATCATTTTCAAATAAAGATGGTTGATTATAAAATGAGGGAAATGGTTAATAATTAAAAGATAATAATTATTTTTATTACAAGAGAAAAAGATTAATTATAATAATTTAATGAATAATTGCTTTCTTTTTTTCTATAGCAAATACTTTAAATTTAAATAGTTTTACATATTGTCTTGATAAAAAAGCACAAAAGAAAATTAAAATTGACATCTTAACAAATGAGTAAATTATAGTAACAAAAAAATTATTATTTACAAATTCCACTGCTCTTCTGGCAACATTTAATCCAAATATTAAGCGCAATAATAAACCTGTCATAAATTCAACACTAATTATTTTATTAAAAGCAATATGGAAAAATAAAATAAAAGTAGTACCATGAAATAAAAAGGCTAAAGTTTTATTATAATTAATATTTAACATAATAAAAGGAATAAATAAAAATAAAGCTTGCAAAATTTCCATAATATCTCAATAAATTAAAGGAAAATAAAATATCATTCGACAACTAATAATAACAATAAATAAAGAAAAACTAAGCAATGAATAAACCACATTATCTTTTATCTTTTCTCAATTTATTCATCACTGAAAATTAAGACCAACTAAAAAAGCTAATAACCCAGGTATCAGTTGTAAAAATCCACCCTCACGAAATGATACATAAAATAAATCTCAATTAAAGTTATCATATCAATATAACTTACTAGTAAGTTGCAAGTTAATACTAAATATTAAAACTATTATTAAAAAAATACTAGTAATAACTAAAGTTATTATTTTAACAATATTTCAACTTTTATTACTTAAAGAAAAATGGTTAGTAACAATTTTTACTAATGCGCTACCACCAATAATAATTCATATCATTCATTTACCATAATCAAAAAATAATAATTTAAATCATAATCCTATCATATAACCTGTTGTTACATATCCTTCTTTAAAAGCAAAAAAATCTAAATACATAAAACTTGTAACTAAAGATAAAATCATAATAGCTAGTATTAATTTACTATACTCTTTTCAACTAAAATTATTATTGGCACTTAAAAAACCAAATGATATCAATATAACAAATAACATTGGTGAACAAAAATAAGCATTAAAAGCATGTAAACTACCACCAATATTTAAAGTAACATTTTGTACATTATTTCAAACAATAAAAATAGTAGCAAGCACAATAAGTAATCTAATGCCATTATTTCGAAAATTAATTTGTTTAAAATTGATAATATCCATTACTTAAACTCCTCACTATGATCATACATATTTGTCATATCAAAAAAAGGTGTTAAAATTGGCTGACCATCTCAAATTATTGGTTGTGAATTAATATCTAATAATCAAGCAATAGTAGCTGGAATATCATAAATTTTAATTTTATCTGGAATAATTCCGTGTTTTGGAATACAATTCCCTGCAAAAAGCAAAGGAATTTTTTGTTCAGCATCAGAAGAATGACCATGATATTGTGAAACACCTCCATGATCAGAACTAATAATTAATAAGGTATCTTCTCACATTTCTAAATCTTTTAAATTTTCAATAATACCTCCAATATATTTATCAGTCTGACTAATTGCTTGATAATATTCTTCACTATTTCATTCATGTGAATGACCTGCTAAATCAGGATTAACATAATAAAAAAATGAAAATAAAGGTTTATTACTTAATACGTTTTTGGTATTTTCAAAAGTTTGTTTATCATTTTCTGTTGCACAATAATTACCATTACTACTAATTAAAGTTTTTATGTTTTTTTGTCCTTTGGGTTGAAAATTAGCAATCATTTCACCTTCACTAGCATAACCAAATAATTTTTTTGAAGTACCATACTTATCAATAATAGAACTAAAAATACTTACTTGATTAGCTTTTACTTCAGCATGAACAGTATGATGAACATTCCACAAATCTTGATCAACAACACCATGCTTAATAGGATCTGTAGCAAACATAACACTTGCTCAATTTGCAGCAGAAGAAGTTGGTAAAACATCACGTGCTTCCAGTGTATACGCACCATGATGCATTAAATAGTTCATATTTGGACTATAACCACTTTTTAATGCATAACTCGCCATACCATCAACACCCACCATAACTACATGTTTAGGTTTTTTTGCTTTAGGAACCAATTGATTAGTTGGTTCATTTGTTAAATAATCGTTACTATGTGGTACATAATTTAAAATTGGATCACGATAACTATCGTAACTAATAGTTATCATAATCCAAACTACTACTCACACAATATTTGTTAGTAAAAAAACAATTATTTTTTTAGAATTAAACATCATAATATACCCTTTTTAATGAAATAATGATTATTAAATTTTACTATAAATAAATTTATGAAGTAATTATATATTAAATTCTTGACTTTCATCATCCTCTAACTAATAAACTAACTCCAAGAACAAAACATATTGGTACAATAATGATTAAAAAAATAATTGCAAAATAAACTTGTTCAAAAGGATGAGAAAGATAAGTATTTTTAGCCGCTTCTATATCTAGTTGATCTCAATTATAAAACAAATTAATAATACCATAGTGTTTTAAACTTCAAAAACCGTTACCAAGAAAATTATTATAATGATCATTAAAAATAGCTGTTCCAAATAGTATTAAACTAATTATTAGAAAAAACAAAGTTAAAATGCATAAGAATAATCCTACTTTTTGCTTTCAATCCCAAGATGTAACTTTTTTATATTCTACATTTTTATCCATATTTAACACTTACTAAACACTAAGAATATAATCAACGTTTAAAATAACCAAATATTAAAGATAAAACACTAACACCAAGAAAGATAGCAGTTAAAATTACTGTAAATACAATTCCGACAACTACTTGCGCAAGGGGATAAGTTAAAAGCTTATCACTAGTAGCATCTGTTCACATTTGATCATAGCCAGCTTTGCTTAAAAAACTATCAAGTCCTCATATATAAATAGCATGAAAACCATTTCCAGCATATTGTGAACTTCCTCCACTTGGGGCTTTAAAATTGACTGTTGCAATTAAAATTAGTCCTAATGCTAAACAAAGCAAACTAATTACCAGTGAAGCAAAGCCAATTTTTATTCCTCAATTTTGTTTCTTAAAAAGATTTATAAGATTTTTCATTAAGGTTTCTCCTTTACTACCTAATTATTTTATTGTTTTACCAAAATAATGTATTAATTGGTATTATCACAATAAATAAATTATAGCGTAAAATTTTTTTAAATAATAAAAAAATTATGAATAAAAACATAAAAAAACATTAGTACTTTTACTAATGATTTTTTCTATATTATTATATTATTCTTCAATTAATACTTTAATACCAGGGCCCATTGCTGTAGTAATACTTATATTTTTAATATAAGCACCCTTAACTGCTGCAGGCTTAACTTTTTTTAAAGTGTTAAGAATTGCTAAATAATTATCTTTTAACCCTTCTTGTGCAAATGATACTTTACCAAGAATAACATGAATATTACCTTGTTTATCAACACGATATTCAACTTTACCTTTACGAATATCAGCTATTGCTTTTTGAACACCCATTGTTACTGTTCCTAGTTTTGCTGTAGGCATTAATCCTTTTGGTCCTAATACTCTACCAATTTTTCCTAATTCACCCATCATTTCAGGTGTTGCAATAATAACATCAAAATCAAATCAACCTTTTTGAATTTTTTCAATCATTTCCTTACCACCAACAAAATCAGCTTGACTTTCCATTGCCTCTTTTTGTTTAGTAGTAGTTATTACTAAAACACGTTGTGTTTTTCCAGTCCCTGCTGGTAAAACAATAGAACCACGTAACATTTGATCAGCATGTCTTGGATCAACATTTAAACGAAAGGCTGCTTCAACTGTTGCATCAAATTTTAATGATGAAGTTTGTTTAGCTAATTCTAAAGCACGATCAATTGGATAAACTTTAGTGTTATCAACTAATTTTGCAACTGCAAGATATCTTTTACTTCTATTCATATTAAACACCTTGGTTTCCATCTTCAACAGTAATGCCCATATTCTTGGCTGTTCCTGCAACAATTTTAATTGCATCTTCTAAAGAATAAGCATTTAAATCAGGTAATTTAATTTGAGCAATTTCTGTAATTTGAGCAATAGTAAGTGTTCCTACTTTTGTTAATTTAGCATTTGATGAACCTTTTGCAAGTTTCAATGCTCTTTTTAAAAGAAATGTTGTTGGTGCAGTTTTTATTTTAAAGTCGAAAGTTTTATCTTTATACGCTGTAATAAAAACTGGAATTGGAACCGGATTAACATCATCTTTTTGATCTTTGGTTTTATCGTTAAATTCTCTACAAAAACGTTGCATATCAATACCGAATGATGCTAAACTAGCACCTGGTTTGGCACTACCAGCTGGTAATTGAATAATACCTTCACGATTAATATTTTTTTTATCTGCCATGAGCAACTCCTCCTAAATGGATTCTCACTGTGGTCCAAACGAATAAATCTTCCACAAGTTTAAACATAATTAAAGTCTATTTATATATATATAAATAGTACTTTACAAAGAATAACATCATTATAATTAGTAGTCAAATATATTTTAATTTTATTTTGTAGATTAGACACACTTTTTGGACTAATAAAAGTTTTTATAACTTTATATTATTAGTTGAGGTGTAGTTTAAAATGAAATATTTAATTAATAGTGCTGATTTTACTAAATTTGATTATAAATTTAACAAGTTTGTAGAAAAGTATAAAAATGATAAAAATATTAATAAAGTTAATATTTATTATCGTAAATTTAAAAAATTTTGTTTTTTATTTAAAAATAAAAATTCTTGTAAAGAAATAATTTCTCAATTACATATGCCAAAGCAAACTTTTTATTATTGAGCTAAACGTTTTTATGATATTTTCTACAAAAATAAACCTTTTGAAGAATTATTATTTAAATCAACAAAACCTAAAAATATTAAATATTTGTATAATTTGGAATTATCAGAAAAATTTATAAATTATTTTGTTCAGTATAAAGAAGAGTTTGGTATAGGTGCTTTTCAATTTTGTTATTTAATAAGACATATTGATGATATTAGGTTTAATTTTTTGCCAAAACCTTCGGTTAAAACTATATATCGTTGATTAAAACGTTTTGTTTTTTATTCACAAAAAACTATTAAGAAAAAACATTTGAGATATGAAGTAAAAGAAACTGGATTATTGCAGACTGATATTAAAGTAGTATCAGATTATATAACAGGAAGTAAAAGATGATATATTATTGATTTTATTGATGAAAAAACTCGAATTACTTATTGTTATCCATCTGAACAAGCACAAACCAGAGATATTGTAAATGCTACTAAAAATGCTTTAAATTTTTATGAAAAATTGGGAATTAAAATTAAAAGAATTAGAACTGATAATGGTAGTCAATATGTTAATACATCTTGTGGAAAACCACAAAGGAATCGTTGATTTACAAATTTTTGTAATAAAAAAGGTATAGTTCATGAAACTACACCGTTTAGATCACCACAGAGTAATGGTAAGATTGAAAGATTTCATAGAAATTGAAGTAATTTATTTGAAATAAAACCATATTTAAATAGTGATTTTAGTTTATTTCAAAAATTAGTTAATTCTTTTCAAGAATATTATAACAATTCTAAACCACATAAATCATTAGGGTTAATGACTCCTATGGATTATTTTGATAAACTTTTATTAGATGGAAAATAGTCCAAAATGTCTGTACTACCTTACAATTTTAATTTTATTTTGTAGATTAGACACACTTTTTGGACTAATAAAAGTTTTTATAACTTTATATTATTAGTTGAGGTGTAGTTTAAAATGAAATATTTAATTAATAGTGCTGATTTTACTAAATTTGATTATAAATTTAACAAGTTTGTAGAAAAGTATAAAAATGATAAAAATATTAATAAAGTTAATATTTATTATCGTAAATTTAAAAAATTTTGTTTTTTATTTAAAAATAAAAATTCTTGTAAAGAAATAATTTCTCAATTACATATGCCAAAGCAAACTTTTTATTATTGAGCTAAACGTTTTTATGATATTTTCTACAAAAATAAACCTTTTGAAGAATTATTATTTAAATCAACAAAACCTAAAAATATTAAATATTTGTATAATTTGGAATTATCAGAAAAATTTATAAATTATTTTGTTCAGTATAAAGAAGAGTTTGGTATAGGTGCTTTTCAATTTTGTTATTTAATAAGAAATATTGATGATATTAGGTTTAATTTTTTGCCAAAACCTTCGGTTAAAACTATTATATATCGTTGATTAAAACGTTTTGGTTTTTATTCACAAAAAACTATTAAGAAAAAACATTTGAGATATGAAGTAAAAGAAACTGGATTATTGCAGACTGATATTAAAGTAGTATCAGATTATATAACAGGAAGTAAAAGATGATATATTATTGATTTTATTGATGAAGAAACTCGAATTACTTATTGTTATCCATCTGAACAAGCACAAACCAGAGATATTGTAAATGCTACTAAAAATGCTTTAAATTTTTATGAAAAATTGGGAATTAAAATTAAAAGAATTAGAACTGATAATGGTAGTCAATATGTTAATACATCTTGTGGAAAACCACAAAGGAATCGTTGATTTACAAATTTTTGTAATAAAAAAGGTATAGTTCATGAAACTACACCGTTTAGATCACCACAGAGTAATGGTAAGATTGAAAGATTTCATAGAAATTGAAGTAATTTATTTGAAATAAAACCATATTTAAATAGTGATTTTAGTTTATTTCAAAAATTAGTTAATTCTTTTCAAGAATATTATAACAATTCTAAACCACATAAATCATTAGGGTTAATGACTCCTATGGATTATTTTGATAAACTTTTATTAGATGGAAAATAGTCCAAAATGTCTGTACTACCTTACAATTTTAATTTTATTTTACATAAAAATTAAATAGTTTAAACTAAACTTTAATTTTTTTACAACTATCATATTCTACTTTAATTTCGGTTTGACGACCAAACATATCAACAGAAACTGTTGCAACACCCTTATCTTCATCTAATTTAATAACTTGTCCTTCTCGGCTTTGTAAAGCACCAGAAGTAATATGAACAAAATCATTTAACTCAAAATCACGAATAATTTTTTTTGTCTCTTTAACTTTAGTTTGTGATGAATTTTTAGAATTACGATATAACATTTCATTAACTTCTTTAGTAGAAAGTGGAGTCGGTGGTACACCTTTACCACTAGAACCAATAAAACCATTAATTCCTGTTGTATTACGAATATCATATCAAGTATCTTCGGTTAAAATCATATGAACAAAAATATAACCCGGAAAAATATTTTTTTCAGTTATTTTTTTATCTTTATCTAGTATTGCTTCTTTAACAACCCTAACTTGAAAAATATTATCTTTTAAATTTAATTTTTTTTCAATTTTATTTTTCAAATCAGCAGTAACTTTATCTTCATGACCTTTGTTACAATTAACAATATATCATTGTGCTTGCTCAATTCGATGTTTATGTGTTTCTTCTAATGATGTAGTTTTCACTAAAGGGGTTTCTTTTTTTATTCTTTCGCTCATTTTTTGGCATCTCCATTTTTTACATTATTTTTAATAAAGGTAATACAAATAGTAATAACTGCTCAATTCCATAAAAGAATAGTGCTAAGACAGCAATAAATAATACTGTTGTAATAAATTTATTATTTAATTGTTTTCTTGGTGTTCAACGAGTTCTTCTAATTTCTCTTGATAAGTATAAGAAAAAATATTTATGATAAGTTCTCGCTTCTTTTTTATAATAAAAACGTTCTTCAGGCGTACGATTTTTACGTTCTTTTTCTCAAATTTCGCTAATATTAACCTTTTTATTTTTATCGGCTGTTCGTGGATCAAAACTTGGTTTTCCTTCAGAAGTTCTTTTTGTTCTTAAAGGTTTAATTTTACGTAAAATATTAAATTTACTTTTTAAAAGAGCCAATTTTTCAGGATTAATTTTTGGTTTTTCTTTTGATTTGTCTTCTGCACTCATGAAAATTTCTCCTAACGTGATTCCTTATGTAAAGTATGTTTTTGACAATGTTCACAATATTTTTTTAGTTCCATACGCTCTTTATATTTAATCTTATTTTTGTATGTATGATAATTACGATTTAAACATACAGTACAAATTAAAATTATTTTTTTGTTCATTAAATTCACCTAGAAAATTTAACCATTTTTAATTATATTATTATTTAAAATAAGTGTCAATTTTAAAATATTTTTATTTAAAACAAAGTTAAATTTTTAATCTTTCTTTAAAATTCATCATTTCTAAAATAATTGTACAAGAAAAAATAAAATAATAAATAAAAAATAATGTTTTTTTAAAAAAACATTATAATATAAAAAATAATTTTTATTAACTATTAATAGTTCCTAAAAGTGGTTGTCTTTCATTGGGTTCTATAATAACTTCTGGCATATCATTATTTGCATTTGTAACAAATTCCGGTTCAAACTCATAATCAGGAATTTTTAACTTTATTCTTTCTCGTTGACTATTATCTTCAACCTCCGTTACTAATTCCACCTTTTTATTTTCGGGAGTATAATTATCTATTCATTCTTTAAACTTTGTCAATGTTGGTCTTCAATCTCTTATTTTTTCGGGTTTAACAAAACTACGAATTGCTTTATCTGAATGTCTTATTTCAAACTTATCTCAATTATTTTTGGCTTTTCTCCCTTTATGTACTATTTTTAAATTTTATCACATAAATGTTGAGAAAAGCCTATCTACGGACTTCTCCCCACATTTTTAAATGAAACATAGCATTACAGTTTCAAAAGTAGGTATCTTGTTGAATTTATATGCAGCTTCTTTGGCATATAAATGAACATGATGTTTTGCAACTTTGATATGTGTTTTAAATGTTCTTCGTATATGTTTTCATACTGATTCAATTTGATTGGTATTTACGCCAATTTCTGAAACATAACCATCTTGATGGTTAACTGTTTTGTGATTAGGGAAAAGTGATTTGAAATCACGATATCCTTTTCAAGAATCAGTATGTACATCACACTTTGAAGAAATATGGTTTCTTGCAAACTGCAAAAGATTTTTACTTTTTGCGTTTTTGATTACTTTCACAATTAAATTATTGGTTGTTTTTTCATAAATCCCAACAATTAATGTTTTATTTATCAAAGATCTTCCTTGTTTTTTAAAACCCATATGTGAAAGATACATTTCATCCATTTGCACTATGCCCTCAACAATAAATTGATGTTCTTGTTTGGCAATACGATTTCTGATTTCATGACCCATTCTTCAAGCAGTTTTCAAAGTCACACCCAATTCTTTTTCAACATCAGTTGATGTAATTCCATGTTTGGTGTTTATTCATCTAAAGATGAGATAAAATCAAAATCTCAAAGGTGTTTGTGACTTGTAAAAAATGGTGCCATGAAGAATAATAAATGTTTGATGACATTTCAAACATCTTATTCTTCTTAAATTAGAAGTATTCAAACTTGTTCAAGAACACATGATACATTTGTTTTTCTTCAAACTTGCTATATATTTTAAACAATCCTGTTCTGTTTGAAAAGCATTGTTGAACTCATTCAATTTCATTGTTTCCTCCACAAGTACATGTGGGGAGAAGTCCGTTATTTTTTTCTAAATACTCATATATTTCCTTTAAATCTTTATTACTTAAAATACCTTTATATAAAGAAAAACTTTTTGTAATATGTTCTTTTCTTTCATTAGTAATTTTAATAATAATTTCCTCTTTACTATTTGAAGTATTAGATTTACTCATTGTAGAAAAATATGTGTGACTAACATCCATCATTGCTGAAATTGACATTAAATTTCCCCCTATAATATTACCATTTGTAAAGTTAAAACCTGCAGTTGCAAAAGTAGTAAGTGATTTTAAATATTCAATAGTTTTTGTTACTTTTTGAATTTTATATAAATCAAAACCTGATATTCCACTAAGCACTTTAACTAAGCCATTTGTACCAGTAAATAATTTATTTAATGCAATAGAAATCATTTCTGGCGTTAGTTCATTACTTACAGCATCTTCTGTTAATTGTTCAGCAATTTCAGAATAAAGTCTTTCATTATTTGGTAGTAAAGTTGGAAAAGTAGGTAAATTTGGTTCTGTAGTTGTACTACCACCCGTTTCGTTTAAATTATATGCCTGTCAAACAACTCAACCACCAAATGCAGCGTATAATATATCAGCTATTCCACTTTTAATTAATTGATAACGTTTTTCAATATTACTATCTCTAGTAACAGATTTAAGTCCTGCTATTGTCAGTAGAACTGATGTTGTTGTATTAGTTCAATTTTGGGCGCTGAGTGCTCCAGCTCTAATTGGACCATGAAAATTATTCAATGCTCATCGTACTTCTTTTCATGTTTCTTATTTATTAATTTTCATTTTATTAATTCCTTTCATAATTAAAGTAGTTGTAAATTAATTTTCGGACTTCTCCCCACATGTACTTGTGGAGGAAACAATGAAATTGAATGAGTTCAACAATGCTTTTCAAACAGAACAGGATTGTTTAAAATATATAGCAAGTTTGAAGAAAAACAAATGTATCATGTGTTCTTGAACAAGTTTGAATACTTCTAATTTAAGAAGAATAAGATGTTTGAAATGTCATCAAACATTTAGTATTCTTCATGGCACCATTTTTTACAAGTCACAAACACCTTTGAGATTTTGATTTTATCTCATCTTTAGATGAATAAACACCAAACATGGAATTACATCAACTGATGTTGCAAAAGAATTGGGTGTGACTTTGAAAACTGCTTGAAGAATGGGTCATGAAATCAGAAATCGTATTGCCAAACAAGAACATCAATTTATTGTTGAGGGCATAGTGCAAATGGATGAAATGTATCTTTCACATATGGGTTTTAAAAAACAAGGCAGATCTTTGATAAATAAAACATTAATTGTTGGGATTTATGAAAAAACAACCAATAATTTAATTGTGAAAGTAATCAAAAACGCAAAAAGTAAAAATCTTTTGCAGTTTGCAAGAAACCATATTTCTTCAAAGTGTGATGTACATACTGATTCTTGAAAAGGATATCGTGATTTCAAATCACTTTTCCCTAATCACAAAACAGTTAACCATCAAGATGGTTATGTTTCAAAAATTGGCGTAAATACCAATCAAATTGAATCAGTATGAAAACATATACAAAGAACATTTAAAACACATATCAAAGTTGTAAAACATCATGTTCATTTATATGCCAAAGAAGCTGCATATAAATTCAACAAGATACCTACTTTTGAAACTGTAATGCTATGTTTCATTTAAAAATGTGGGGAGAAGTCCGTAGATAGGCTTTTCTCAGCATTTATGTGATAAATTTTAAAAATAGTACATAAAGGGAAAAAAGCCTTAATTTTTTTATTTTATTGATAAGATGATACATAATTATTCATTAATAATGTTACTAATCGTTCATTTACTAATATTTATTGAGAAAGATGGTCCAATATCAAAAGCACGAGATATAGAACTACTTCTAAGTTGTTGATATATAGTGTTTTCATCATGTCACATAAATATATAAATAACTAATCCTTGTGATTTATGACCTGCAGGTGGCTGATTTACTACTCGTCAAGCTGATAATTGATTATCTTTGTCTTGAATTTTTTTGGTATTAAAGTTTAGTTCATTACTTTTAATTGTTTTTGTATTATTCATAACACTATAAGTTATGCTGTCTGTAGAATTAGCAAAAATTGTTGGATAAAAAAATAAAATTATTTCATGAATCAGCATAATCACTTCATTTTAAAAGCGTAGTTATTTCTGAATTATAATCTATTAGTTTTCCTCCATCTTTTGGAAAACTATGACTTAATGTTAAATTATTATTAGTATCCAAATTTTTGTTATCATATTGTAAATATCCAACGCTAATAATGTTACCAGTACTGTCAACTAAATATCTAATACTTATCTTTTTATTATTATTTTCGATTGAAAAATTATTAATAACAGATTCTAAATTTAGACTATCAATCATATTATTGAAAATATTTTCAGAAATTTTTTCTGCAGTGCTTTCATTATTTTTTAAACTACTTTTAGTAATAAATTGTTTAACAAAGTCAAGACAAATTCCCCTACTATTTTTTGAATGAGACTGAGCAATATAATATAATCCCAATGTTTCACTTAAATTATCATAGTTCTTAATTGCATCAACAATACCTTTTGTTCCAGTTAATGATATATGAGTATTAGCACCACCAAATTGAATAAAAGTAAAATTACTTTTAGACTTTTTATTTGAAATATAAGCTGTTGTTGATATTTTACTCAAGTTTTGTTTTTGAAAAATTTGCAAATCATTAGTACTTGTTAATTGTTCTTCTTTATAATTAATAGCAGCAATTTCTTTATCAAACTCATTAATAACATCTTTATTTATCTTTTCAGGGTTATAAGTTAATTTAAAATTATCAATATAAATATCTTTTACATAAGGTTCTAAATTTGGATTATCAATAATGCTTTTAACATCAAAAAGATGATATATTCCATTTTCATCTTGACTATTTAAAATAGTACTATTACTTAAATTACCATACTTAGTATTAGTAAAGAGTTCATTAATTTTAGTTTTATTTTCTTGTTTTAATTTATTAATACTTGTTAAATTATTAGTAATACTAGTGTTAGCAACAATATTAGTTGTTGCTAATGTTAAACTAAGTCCCAACCATAAATGTTTATTTTTTAACATTTTATTTTGCACCTCAGAATTTTATTTTTTAGTAAATCTATTATAAATTTCATTTAATTTTTTTTCATAAATGTTATGGAGTTTTGGTTGATAATATTTCGTATCTTTTAACTTTGTTGGTAAATACTGTTGTTGTACATAATCATTAGCATAATCATGTGGAAATTTATATATAATTTACCTTTACCTACTGATTTTTTTAATGTTTTAGATCAATTATGTTTCAAATAATCAGGAATTGGATATATTTTTCCTTGTAAAACATCACTATATGCTTTTTGTACTGCCAAATTAACACTATTCGATTTCTCACTAAGTGCCATTTAAATAACTACTAAACCAAGCGGAATTATAGCTTTAGGCATACCAATTTGACGAAAAGTATCAATAGCAGTTTTTACCCTAATTGCTAAAGCAGGATTAGCAAGTCCAATATCTTCGTAAACAATAATCAACATTCTTCTTAATAAAGCTTCATAATCACCAGTTGCTAATAACCTTGCTAAATAATGCAAAACAGCATTAACATCACTGCCTCTAATTGATTTTTGTAATGCTGACTTTAAATCATGATGTTCATTTCCCTCTTTAGCATTTCAATTACTTGCTTTAGGCATAATAGCATTAATAATATCAATAGTTATGATTTCATTAGGATATAATTTTATTAATATTTCTAAAATATTAATTGCTATTCGTAAATCACCGGTTGCTAAATTACAGATTTTTTCTAAAATTTCATCACTAATATTAAAATTAAAAAATTAATTATTAGTAATTATTTTTTTTAAGCCTAATAACATTTCTTCATTACTAATTGGCTTTAATTCTAATAATAGACATCTACTTCGTAAAGCTGGATTAATTACAAAATAAGGATTTTCAGTAGTACAAGCCATTAAAATAAAATTGCCATGTTCTAAATATTGTAATAATAAATCTTGACGATCACGATTCATGCGTTGTATTTCTTCAATTATAATTATATAAGGTTTAGTATTTTGTGCTATTTTAATTAATTTTTCTAAATTTTCTTTTTTATCAATGGCACCATTAAATACTCCAAATTCACATTTTAAATCATTAGCTAGTGCTTGAGCAATAGTGGTTTTGCCTGTTCCTGGATTACCATAAAATATTAATGATGTTAAAAATTTCTGATTTAATATTCGATTAATAATTCCATTTTTATCATTTATCAAATGACTTTGACCAATTATATCATTAACGGTAGTTGGTCTTAATATTGTTGCTAGTGGCTTATCCATACTCATAACCTTTGTTTTAATTTAACGTCGTGAAGTTATTTTAACAATAGAACTAAAATTAATAAAGGTTAAATTATTATTTTTAATATTAACATCCAAGGATTGAAGCATTTTATATTCTTTATCATCATCATATTTAATAATGATACCAATGTTTTTTAAGTGCTGATATTTATCATTTTGTTCAGAAACACTAACAAGTTCAATATTATTTATTTTTTTTATG
The DNA here is from genome assembly GCF_030316605.1 of Spiroplasma ixodetis Y32. Classification (GTDB taxonomy): domain Bacteria; phylum Bacillota_I; class Bacilli_A; order Mycoplasmatales; family VBWQ01; genus Spiroplasma_E; species Spiroplasma_E ixodetis. Next base: position 71,666 of record NZ_CP127039.1, on the reverse strand, counting down.
ATATCAAAATTAATTGTCTTTTGAAAATGAATTTGATAGTTATCGCCATCAATATTAATTCCTATATTCATTTCTAAATTAATGTCATTAGTAGGAGAAAAATTATTCATATCATTAATAGCTTCTTGAAATAATAATGAAATAAGTGAAATAGAATTATCTTTAAAAGTAATTGGATATATTACACCACTAGGAAGAACATTTGGATATAAATCAATAGAATTTAAATCTTTAACATTAAAATTGTTATTTTTAAAGGTTTTTTCATTTGGTTCTTTATTTTGACATTGAATATTTATTGAAAACTCGATAGTATCTTGCAACTGATTTTTACCAACAATTGTTACTATTATAGATTTTGGTTTTTGATAATTTCCAGTAATCGCATTACTAGTAATAATATAATCTTGATTATTAAAATCTTGATGTCATTTTTGTTTACCAAACTCATTTATTTTTTTACTAACAAGGAAAGCAATATGATTATCAATATCCACTTTGCTAACATTAGTATTATCTTCAATAGTTATTAATTGATTAATTACACTTTCATCATTTTCCAATACTGTTTTAATAACAGATAATGATTTTTTTATTCAACTACCTTGAACATTAAAATTAATATTTAATTGACCTTTAATAATTTCACTACTATTTTTAGCACAAATAACAACTGTTATTTTCTTTTTTATCATATAATTATCAAAATTTTTTATTGAATCATAATTAATAACAAAATCACTTTTTGTTACTTTATCTGATAATGATTTTTCTTTATTAATTTCTTCTAAAAATTTCTCTTCAATAATTTTATTGACTTGAGATTCTATTTCATTTTTAGTTCCTTTTGTAGCATCTGACATTGCTATTGTTTGTGATGGAATTGTAATTCTATTGTCTAAATCAAAAATATTAAATTTTTCTGGAATAACATCATTTTCAACACTAAAATTGAAATTTAAGTCACAAGGAAGCAAACCATAATTACTACCAAATTGATTAACACTCATTTCAATTTTAAACTGTTTTATTTTTTCTTTATAAGAAGGTATTTTTATTGAAAAATTATTTTTAAGTGCATTTTCATCATTAATTTTAATATTAATAGCTGGATTTACTGGTAAATGTACAAAAAAATTATTAGAAATATCTATTTTATTTGTTTGTAACACATTATCAATCTTTTTTAATAAATCACTAAGATAAAAATTTTTTAGTTTTTTATCAGTAGATATTAAACTAATATTATTTAATTTATCCTTGTAATCTATCAAATTATATTTTTTATTTGTTGGACAATTATTCTTATAATAATTTTCTCAATTTTTATCTTGATTAGGATTTCAGTTGTTGGAATTATTAGTATTTATGGCACTATTTCATTGATTATTTTCAATTATTAAAATCATAGTATTAATAATTAAAACAACAACAACAAATAACAAAGAAAAAATTTTAAACCAATGTTTTTTTTCTTGCTTAACATTAGGTTTTTGCTTATAATTTGATTTTTCATTTTGATTAATACCAATTTTATACATTATTTCCTCCACCAAAAATCGATAATAAAACATAAAAAAACTTTATAATGATTAAAAAATCACTACAAAGCAACAGCTAAATTATATAAATAATAATAGGGAGATTGTCAAATTTACGAAATAATTAATTATCATATTAGCAACTTATTTCCAAAAATTAATTATTTGCAAAATAATGAAAAATTAGACAAAATTACTTTCTTTAACCCTTAAATTTAAATTTATATTCGACGTATTTTAAAAAATATACATTTAAAAAAATAAAAATTATTCTCAAAGTTATTAAGGAAAAAGACAAGAAATAATCTTGTCTTTTTTTTAATTGTAAAATTTTAAAATTTTTAATAACTTTCTTTAATACTATTATCAACACGTATTAAGGAATTAAAAAAGTGAACCACAACACAGTTGTTCAAAATAGTGGCTAGCATGTGGACTTGCATGAATAATAAAGATTTATTAAATAGTAAAACATTTAATATTAATGATGAACAAGAAATTAATAATTTAATAGGGCTTTTCTCCCTTTATGTACTATTTTTAAATTTTATCACATAAATGCTGAGAAAAGCCTATCTACGGACTTCTCCCCACATTTTTAAATGAAACATAGCATTACAGTTTCAAAAGTAGGTATCTTGTTGAATTTATATGCAGCTTCTTTGGCATATAAATGAACATGATGTTTTGCAACTTTGATATGTGTTTTAAATGTTCTTCGTATATGTTTTCATACTGATTCAATTTGATTGGTATTTACGCCAATTTTTGAAACATAACCATCTTGATGGTTAACTGTTTTGTGATTAGGGAAAAGTGATTTGAAATCACGATATCCTTTTCAAGAATCAGTATGTACATCACACTTTGAAGAAATATGGTTTCTTGCAAACTGCAAAAGATTTTTACTTTTTGCGTTTTTGATTACTTTCACAATTAAATTATTGGTTGTTTTTTCATAAATCCCAACAATTAATGTTTTATTTATCAAAGATCTTCCTTGTTTTTTAAAACCCATATGTGAAAGATACATTTCATCCATTTGCACTATGCCCTCAACAATAAATTGATGTTCTTGTTTGGCAATACGATTTCTGATTTCATGACCCATTCTTCAAGCAGTTTTCAAAGTCACACCCAATTCTTTTGCAACATCAGTTGATGTAATTCCATGTTTGGTGTTTATTCATCTAAAGATGAGATAAAATCAAAATCTCAAAGGTGTTTGTGACTTGTAAAAAATGGTGCCATGAAGAATACTAAATGTTTGATGACATTTCAAACATCTTATTCTTCTTAGATTAGAAGTATTCAAACTTGTTCAAGAACACATGATACATTTGTTTTTCTTCAAACTTGCTATATATTTTAAACAATCCTGTTCTGTTTGAAAAGCATTGTTGAACTCATTCAATTTCATTGTTTCCTCCACAAGTACATGTGGGGAGAAGTCCGTTTAATAGTTAAATTAAAATTATTTAATCCCGAAAATAACCAATTAATAGGAGAGAACAATGGAAAACAACAACAAACCACAAACGAAGTTTCCACAGAAACAAACTAAATTAAATCAAGCAGAAGTTGAAAATGATTATTTAATAGATAATATTCCTTATGATTTTACTAATATGATGAGAGCAACTAGTGACCCAGATATTAATAGAGCATATGATGAATTTAAAAAAAGAACTATATATATTTATGAAATTGAACGTTTATTTAAAAATAATGAAAATAATAGTTTAAAATTTTCAGCGAATACTATTAAAATAGGATTTATTGATATTGATAAAGTATTAAAAGCTATTGCTGTTGAAACATCTGATTTTACTATGCAATTAAATCAAAGAGCAAGTACTAATATTAATGATAATACTATTGAATATAGTATGACTGATATTAAAAATTTAATATTCCAAGAAATAAATTTATTAAATCAATTTAAGTTATATGCTGTATCTATTAATGAACCTTTAACAGAAAATAATATTGATAATCTATATATCATTAATAATTATTCTCAACCTTATCAAAATCCAAAATCAAGAAGTACTAAAAGTATTACTATTATCAAAATTAAAGATTTTAAAACAAGAGATGGTTATCCAATAATTATTAAATTACAAAAACCATTAGATAAAGATACAAAAGTAACTGGCTTAAAAATTAAAGCCCCTAGAAGCATGATTTTTGGCAATATTATAAAGGTACTTGGTGAAATTGATAATATGGAAGTATACCCTAAGTTATTTGTTAAAGATAAGATAGCATTTTCTTTATTATCAATGCCTATTGAAACACAACCAAAAGTTAGAATATTACAACAATGATTTAGTGAACAAATATTACCATGAAATCTAGCAAAACAATTTATAGGACAAGAAAAATCAGTTCTAGATTTAATTGCTATTGGTGGTGGTAGAGAAACAAGAAAAGAAATTATTAATAATGCAAGAGTAACTAATGCTTGATTAGGGGCATAAGTTAGTTAAGTTTACTCCTATAATTTTTAATCTAGACAGTATGATTAGTTTAAATAATTAATAGTTAAGGAGTAAAGATGAAATATAAAGTTTATACAAGAAAAATTAAACTAGATGTTTTAAATGAATATGTAGTGATTAAAAAATTAAAAACCATTGATATTAAAACCAAATATCAATTATCAACCAGATCATTAATTTATAATTGAGTAAAAAAATATCAAAAAAATAATAAATTAACGGACTTCTCCCCACATGTACTTGTGGAGGAAACAATGAAATTGAATGAGTTCAACAATGCTTTTCAAACAGAACAGGATTGTTTAAAATATATAGCAAGTTTGAAGAAAAACAAATGTATCATGTGTTCTTGAACAAGTTTGAATACTTCTAATCTAAGAAGAATAAGATGTTTGAAATGTCATCAAACATTTAGTATTCTTCATGGCACCATTTTTTACAAGTCACAAACACCTTTGAGATTTTGATTTTATCTCATCTTTAGATGAATAAACACCAAACATGGAATTACATCAACTGATGTTGCAAAAGAATTGGGTGTGACTTTGAAAACTGCTTGAAGAATGGGTCATGAAATCAGAAATCGTATTGCCAAACAAGAACATCAATTTATTGTTGAGGGCATAGTGCAAATGGATGAAATGTATCTTTCACATATGGGTTTTAAAAAACAAGGAAGATCTTTGATAAATAAAACATTAATTGTTGGGATTTATGAAAAAACAACCAATAATTTAATTGTGAAAGTAATCAAAAACGCAAAAAGTAAAAATCTTTTGCAGTTTGCAAGAAACCATATTTCTTCAAAGTGTGATGTACATACTGATTCTTGAAAAGGATATCGTGATTTCAAATCACTTTTCCCTAATCACAAAACAGTTAACCATCAAGATGGTTATGTTTCAAAAATTGGCGTAAATACCAATCAAATTGAATCAGTATGAAAACATATACGAAGAACATTTAAAACACATATCAAAGTTGCAAAACATCATGTTCATTTATATGCCAAAGAAGCTGCATATAAATTCAACAAGATACCTACTTTTGAAACTGTAATGCTATGTTTCATTTAAAAATGTGGGGAGAAGTCCGTAGATAGGCTTTTCTCAACATTTATGTGATAAAATTTAAAAATAGTACATAAAGGGAGAAAAGCCTAAATTAATTACTATTCATACTTTTCAAACAAATCATCAAATAGATAAAGTGAATATCAAAGATAAAAATTTAAAACTTGAAAATAAAAAACTCAAAAAGTCACTACTAAAAGAAAAAAGAAAAAATGAATTTTTAAGACAAAAACAATTCTGTGATAAAGAATTAAAAAACAATCAAAATATTTTAAATAGTAAATTATTGAAAAGTAAATGTTTTTTAATAGTTGATAAATATAGAAATAAAAATTATGGAATTAATGACATAATTAGTTTGTTACCTATCAGTAAAGTTGCATATTATAAATGAATAAAAAATGGTAAAAAGAAATATCAAACAAAAATTGATAATGAGTTATTAAAAGAATTAAATAAAATTGTTGTTATTAGCAACAAAGATAAAATAATTAAAATTACTAGTTTAGAAAAGGTGAGATTAGAATTAAAGAAAAACAACACCAATCTTAAATGCAGTAAAAACAGCATTATGAGGTTATTAGAAGATAATAATATCAAACTATTAACCAAACCCAAAAAACAGCGTAGAGCGAAATCTAATTCCTTAAAATCAAATTTCCAAGATTTATTAAAACGTAATTTTACCAGTAATACTTATCTTGAAAAAGTTGGCATCGATGGTACTTGATTTAAAGAATTAATTATTAATAATAAAAAAACTAAATTATTATTAGAAATTGCTACAGATATGAATAGTAATGCTATAGTTGGTTGAAAAATTAATAAAAGTGAAAATGCAATAACCATTTTAAATGTTCTTAATCAAGTAACAAAGGCAAGTCGTAAAGAACATAAAATATTTGCAACATTTATCCAGTCTGATTTAGGTTCAGGTAATACTAGTAAAATAGTTACAAATAGTTTTAATAAAAGTAAAACTTTAATTCATTCAAAAAGTTTATCAGGATTTAAAGGCAACCAAGTAAGTGAATGTTTAAATCGATGAATCAAAAGAGATTTTAAAATTATGTTTGGTAACAAGTTTAATAGCATTAAACATTTCACAGAAGCATTAAGAAAATTTATTAACTGATGAAATAATGATAGAATGATTTTACGATTAAAAATGTCTCCAAACCAATTTGTACAGATTTGAAGACAAGAAAGTAAACTTATCTAACCAATGCCAGGTTATTTTTTAAGTTCTATTGATTTTCATGAATGACCATTACCAAATGAAAAAGAACTTAAAGATAAAGAAGTATGAAAAATTCATGATGTTCTAGGAAAAGAATATATAAGCATTGCTACAAATGATAAATTTAAAGATGTTGAACTAGAAATAAAAGATAAACCACCAGTTGATAGTTTACAAAAAGTATTATTAGATATGTTAACGTATACATATACTTATAACAAAAAGTTTGATGGTGTTTCTTTTAAACCAGATAATGTAGACCAAGATATTGCTAAACTTCGTGCTAAATTTGAAAATCAAAAACCCGATGATGTTATTACTAATTTATTTAAACAATGGGAGTTAGATTATCCAAATTATGTAAATTTATCACAAATTAAAATTTTGAAACAACTAGTTATTATGTTATCAAAATATATTTAGGCTTTTCTCCCTTTATGTACTATTTTTAAATTTTATCACATAAATGCTGAGAAAAGCCTATCTACGGACTTCTCCCCACATTTTTAAATGAAACATAGCATTACAGTTTCAAAAGTAGGTATCTTGTTGAATTTATATGCAGCTTCTTTGGCATATAAATGAACATGATGTTTTGCAACTTTGATATGTGTTTTAAATGTTCTTCGTATATGTTTTCATACTGATTCAATTTGATTGGTATTTACGCCAATTTTTGAAACATAACCATCTTGATGGTTAACTGTTTTGTGATTAGGGAAAAGTGATTTGAAATCACGATATCCTTTTCAAGAATCAGTATGTACATCACACTTTGAAGAAATATGGTTTCTTGCAAACTGCAAAAGATTTTTACTTTTTGCGTTTTTAATTACTTTCACAATTAAATTATTGGTTGTTTTTTCATAAATCCCAACAATTAATGTTTTATTTATCAAAGATCTTCCTTGTTTTTTAAAACCCATATGTGAAAGATACATTTCATCCATTTGCACTATGCCCTCAACAATAAATTGATGTTCTTGTTTGGCAATACGATTTCTGATTTCATGACCCATTCTTCAAGCAGTTTTCAAAGTCACACCCAATTCTTTTGCAACATCAGTTGATGTAATTCCATGTTTGGTGTTTATTCATCTAAAGATGAGATAAAATCAAAATCTCAAAGGTGTTTGTGACTTGTAAAAAATGGTGCCATGAAGAATACTAAATGTTTGATGACATTTCCAACATCTTATTCTTCTTAAATTAGAAGTATTCAAACTTGTTCAAGAACACATGATACATTTGTTTTTCTTCAAACTTGCTATATATTTTAAACAATCCTGTTCTGTTTGAAAAGCATTGTTGAACTCATTCAATTTCATTGTTTCCTCCACAAGTACATGTGGGGAGAAGTCCGTTACATCTTTATAGACAGAAATCACGATATCAGCACATGCCATCATTTGCATTGTATTAAAAATAAAGTTTTCATCAGGATTTTTTTACATTCTTCTTTTTCAAGTTGCGTTTCTAAAAGTTTAAAAAATTTACTATTGTTTTTAATTTTTTCTACTAACTTTTTAATTAAAAATTTTTCATCAATCATAGTTTAAAATCCTTAAATTTATTTTACTTATCAAAATATCCATCAGGATAAATACCATTTCATTTTATATCGTCTTGTTGTAACTTTGCTATACTAAAATATAATGAGATTTTATGAACATCATTTGTTTTTCTTTCTCATATGGTTGTTCTAGCCCCCCCAGTAGACTTTATAATCCCAATCAAAAAATGATTGATAACCATTAGTTTGATTATGTGCTATTGAACCAATTATTAAACCAGTTACTCCACTTACTGCACCAGTTAGTGCTAACGCTAATGTTATTTTACTTAAATTTGTTTTTATTCATGTTTTCATATTTTGACACTTCCATTTCTTTTTCATTTCAATATTTTTTGATTTCTTTTAAATAAGTTTCTGTTGGTTCAAACCTAATAATATTATAAGGTTTTACTTTTATTATTTTATTATTTTTTTTATTTCTTCTATTTTTTGGTTGAACCTTAACGATTTTAAAATTTGCAATTTCTTTTATATTTACTGATTTTTCTTGTTTATTTTGATATTTAATTTCTTCAAAGATAGCATCAAAAACTAATTCTACGTGTTCTAAATAAAAATTCGTTTTTTCAGATACTAATTTCATTAACTCCTTTTTCTCCATAAATTCTCCTTTTTCCTTGATTTTACTTATAAATTGTACTATTTTTCATTATTTTTACAAGTATGCTTTTAAATGCAAAATAACGCCTAAATTAAAGGTGTTTATTTTATGATACCTATACTATTAATTATATTGAAATCGTTTATTATATTTTAAATATGAAAGCATTTTTTAAAATATTTTTTCGGACTTCTCCCCACATGTACTTGTGGAGGAAACAATGAAATTGAATGAGTTCAACAATGCTTTTCAAACAGAACAGGATTGTTTAAAATATATAGCAAGTTTGAAGAAAAACAAATGTATCATGTGTTCTTGAACAAGTTTGAATACTTCTAATTTAAGAAGAATAAGATGTTTGAAATGTCATCAAACATTTAGTATTCTTCATGGCACCATTTTTTACAAGTCACAAACACCTTTGAGATTTTGATTTTATCTCATCTTTAGATGAATAAACACCAAACATGGAATTACATCAACTAATGTTGCAAAAGAATTGGGTGTGACTTTGAAAACTGCTTGAAGAATGGGTCATGAAATCAGAAATCGTATTGCCAAACAAGAACATCAATTTATTGTTGAGGGCATAGTGCAAATGGATGAAATGTATCTTTCACATATGGGTTTTAAAAAACAAGGAAGATCTTTGATAAATAAAACATTAATTGTTGGGATTTATGAAAAAACAACCAATAATTTAATTGTGAAAGTAATCAAAAACGCAAAAAGTAAAAATCTTTTGCAGTTTGCAAGAAACCATATTTCTTCAAAGTGTGATGTACATACTGATTCTTGAAAAGGATATCGTGATTTCAAATCACTTTTCCCTAATCACAAAACAGTTAACCATCAAGATGGTTATGTTTCAAAAATTGGCGTAAATACCAATCAAATTGAATCAGTATGAAAACATATACGAAGAACATTTAAAACACATATCAAAGTTGCAAAACATCATGTTCATTTATATGCCAAAGAAGCTGCATATAAATTCAACAAGATACCTACTTTTGAAACTGTAATGCTATGTTTCATTTAAAAATGTGGGGAGAAGTCCGTAGATAGGCTTTTCTCAGCATTTATGTGATAAAATTTAAAAATAGTACATAAAGGGAGAAAAGCCTATTTTTTATTTTATTTAAAATAACACTTATATATTTATATAATAATTAAGTAAATTAACTTTTTAAATATATTTACAATAAATTTAGATTTTTTTAAAATAGTTAGGAGAAGTAAATGTGAATTTTAATTATAAATGAAATTTTAGAGAACAAAGTGCAAAAATTGATAAATTAGTTTTAAAACATATAACAAAGAAATGAGAAAAATGAGATTGAAGAATAAAAAATACAAGAGACAAAAAGAAATATAAAATTGTTGATTATCAATATCGAACAAGAAAAATAATGTATGGATTAGTAACTTATAAAAGAAGAATTTATGAATATTTTGATGAAAAATTACAAAAATGAGTTCGTGTTTGTTTAGTTGATGAATGACTAGAATTACCTAAATATAAAAGAATTGGTGAAGATATTGAACAAACTATTATTGAATATTTTGCTGATGGAAAAAGATATCATGTGTAAGGTAGTACAAACATTTTGGACTATTTTCCATCTAATAAAAGTTTATCAAAATAATCCATAGGAGTCATTAACCCTAATGATTTATGTGGTTTAGAATTGTTATAATATTCTTGAAAAGAATTAACTAATTTTTGAAATAAACTAAAATCACTATTTAAATATGGTTTTATTTCAAATAAATTACTTCAATTTCTATGAAATCTTTCAATCTTACCATTACTCTGTGGTGATCTAAGCGGTGTAGTTTCATTAACTATACCTTTTTATTACAAAAATTTGTAAATCAACGATTCCTTTGTGGTTTTCCACAAGATGTATTAACATATTGACTACCATTATCAGTTCTAATTCTTTTAATTTTAATTCCCAATTTTTCATAAAAATTTAAAGCATTTTTAGTAGCATTTACAATATCTCTGGTTTGTGCTTGTTCAGATGGATAACAATAAGTAATTCGAGTTTTTTCATCAATAAAATCAATAATATATCATCTTTTACTTCCTGTTATATAATCTGATACTACTTTAATATCAGTCTGCAATAATCCAGTTTCTTTTACTTCATATCTCAAATGTTTTTTCTTAATAGTTTTTTGTGAATAAAAACCAAAACGTTTTAATCAACGATATATAGTTTTAACCGAAGGTTTTGGCAAAAAATTAAACCTAATATCATCAATATTTCTTATTAAATAACAAAATTGAAAAGCACCTATACCAAACTCTTCTTTATACTGAACAAAATAATTTATAAATTTTTCTGATAATTCCAAATTATACAAATATTTAATATTTTTAAGTTTTGTTGATTTAAATAATAATTCTTCAAAAGGTTTATTTTTGTAGAAAATATCATAAAAACGTTTAGCTCAATAATAAAAAGTTTGCTTTGGCATATGTAATTGAGAAATTATTTCTTTACTAGAATTTTTATTTTTAAAAATAAAACAAAATTTTCTAAATTTACGATAATAAATATTAACTTTATTAATATTTTTATCATTTTTATAATTTTCTACAAACTTGTTAAATTTATAATCAAATTTAGTAAAATCAGCACTATTAATTAAATATTTCATTTTAAACTACACCTCAACTAATAATATAAAGTTATAAAAACTTTTATTAGTCGAAAAAGTGTGTCTAATCTACAAATAAATATATGCAAAAATTTAAAAGAAAAAAAATGAAAATTTTCAGAACCAAATCTAATAAATAAAGAAAAAACATTTACACCTAAAACATAAAAGTATCTTTTTAAAAAAAATAATATTTTATTTTTTCATAAATTTAAATATTATCAAAAAATATACGTCCTTAAAATTTACGATAATTTTAACGTTTCAACGTAAATATAGTTTGCAATAATACCACAAGCAACGCTAGCATTAAATGATTCTATTTTTGGACTTATTGGTATTTGAACAATATAATCGGTATGTTTTAATAACTTTGGACTTATTCCTTCACCTTCATTACCAATAATTAATGCTAAGTTGCTACTACAATCAATAGTAAAATAATCAATTGCTTTTGCTGTTTTAGCAGCAGCCAAAATTCAAAATTTATATTTTTCTTGTAAATTATTAATTGCGGAAGTTAAATTATTAACTTGACAAATTGGAATAATACTTAGAGCACCGGCTGCAGCCTTTGCAACTGCACCATTTATTTCAGATTGATTACGATTTAAAACAATTACACCATCAAAGTCATTACCCGCTGCAATTCTTAACATTGAACCAAAATTATGTGGATCAGAAATACGATCTAAAATTAAAATTCTTAAAAATTTAGATGTTGAATCAATATTAATTAATTCATCAAAAGAAAAATATTGATAGTCTTTAACATTAGCAGCAATATTTTGATGTCTAGTAGTACCTAATAAATTATTCATTGCTTGTAAACTAATAATTTCATAAGGAATATTTACATTTTTTAAATCTTTTTTCAATTCTTGGTATTTATCTTGAACTAAAAAAACTTTTTTAATTTTTATTAATGATGATGTTGATAATGCAGCAATAATAGGGTGATAACCATAAATATATTGTAATGCCATAATTTTGCTCCTTTAAATAATATTCAAATCTTTTAATTCTTGACGAATTTTATCAGCTTCTTGGTATTGTTTTTCCTTTTTTAGTTGTTCTCATATTTTAATTTTATTTTTAATTTTTTCAGAATAATTACCAACTTTAAAATCAAATCCTAATATTTTTAAAGCAAAGGTAAAAGTATAAAAAATTTCTTGAAATTCTTCATTAAAATTTTTTTTAATAAGTGCTTCATTTAATTTTTTAATCATATTTTCAATTAAAGTAATAGTATTAGTTGTATCAATATTATTTGATAAATTTTTAATAATTTGTTGATAATAAATTGAATGATGATTATTATTACATATTATATTGTTAATAAATATTTGATATGTTCATTGTTTTAAAACATTTTCATATTTTTTTGTTGACACTAATCCATTTTCAATTGTTTTCTTATTAAAATCAATTGGCTGTTGATGATCACGATTTAATATTAAATATCGCAATACATTCGGGTGATGTTGCTGACAAAATTCTTTAACCAAAATAAAATTATTTAAAGATTTTGACATTTTTTCATTAGCAATATTAACATGACCATTATGTCATCAAATATTTGACATTTTTTTATTATTAGCTGCAACAAATTGAGCTCGTTCATTTTCATGATGAGGAAATTTTAAATCAACACCACCACCATGTAAATCAATAGTTTGACCATTAAATAAATCCTCAACAAAACAAGCACACTCAGTATGTCAACCAGGTCTTCCTTTTCCTCACGGACTATTTCAACTAATGCCTATTGTTGTTGATTTTCACAAAGCAAAATCTAGATTATTTTCTTTAGTAACTAAATTTTTAATTCTAAAATTTGGAATTAAATCTTCAATATTTTTATGTGCCAAACTTCCATAATCTTTTAACTTATTAACTTTAAAATAAACATCACCAGCAGTAACATATGCATAATCTTTAATAATTAATTTATTAATAAATTCAATAATCTTTGAAATATATTCACTTACTTTTGGTAATTTTGTAGGAAAAATAATATTTAATTTTTCTAAGTCTTCATAATATGCTAACGTATATTTTTCAGTAACTTGTTGTTCTGTTATTTTTAAATCCGCAGCTTTCTTAATAATTTTATCATCAATATCAGTAATACTATGAACATAATTTATTTTATAATTTTGATGAATTAACAAACGATGTAAAACATCAAAAACAAGCACACCACGAATATTGCCAACATGAATATAGTTATAAACAGTAGGACCACATAAATACATATTAACTTGCTTTTTATTAGGGGCAAGCAGCTGCAATCTTTGTGAAAAACTATCATAAATTTTAATCATTTAATTAACCCTTCTTAATAAAGTTTAGTTTTCATATACTCTATTATACTGTAAAGAATATCAATCTGTAACAAAATAATTTTTTAAATTTAAAACTCTCTTTAACAAAGAGAATCATTAATAATTAAAAAAGTATTAATGTAGATTAGACACACTTTTTGGACTAATAAAATTTTTTATAACTTTATATTATTAGTTGAGGTGTAGTTTAAAATGAAATATTTAAATAATAGTCCTGATTTTACTAAATTTGATTATAAATTTAACAAGTTTGTAGAAAAGTATAAAAATGATAAAAATATTAATAAAGTTAATATTTATTATCGTAAATTTAGAAAATTTTGTTTTATTTTTAAAAATAAAAATTCTTGTAAAGAAATAATTTCTCAATTACATATGCCAAAGCAAACCTTTTATTATTGAGCTAAACGTTTTTATGATATTTTCTACAAAAATAAACCTTTTGAAGAATTATTATTTAAATCAACAAAACCTAAAAATATTAAATATTTGTATAATTTGGAATTATCAGAAAAATTTATAAATTATTTTGTTCAGTATAAAGAAGAGTTTGGTATAGGTGCTTTTCAATTTTGTTGTTTAATAAGACATATTGATGATATTAGGTTTAATTTTTTACCAAAACCTTCGGTTAAAACTATATATCGTTGATTAAAAGGTTTTGGTTTTTATTCACAAAAAACTATTAAGAAAAAACATTTGAGATATGAAGTAAAAGAAACTGGATTATTGCAGACTGATATTAAAGTAGTATCAGATTATATAACAGGAAGTAAAAGATGATATATTATTGATTTTATTGATGAAAAAACTCGAATTACTTATTGTTATCCATCTGAACAAGCACAAACCAGAGATATTGTAAATGCTACTAAAAATGCTTTAAATTTTTATGAAAAATTGGGAATTAAAATTAAAAGAATTAGAACTGATAATGGTAGTCAATATGTTAATACATCTTGTGGAAAACCACAAAGGAATCGTTGATTTACAAATTTTTGTAATAAAAAAGGTATAGTTCATGAAACTACACCGTTTAGATCACCACAGAGTAATGGTAAGATTGAAAGATTTCATAGAAATTGAAGTAATTTATTTGAAATAAAACCATATTTAAATAGTGATTTTAGTTTATTTCAAAAATTAGTTAATTCTTTTCAAGAATATTATAACAATTCTAAACCACATAAATCATTAGGGTTAATGACTCCTATGGATTATTTTGATAAACTTTTATTAGATGGAAAATAGTCCAAAATGTCTGTACTACCTTACATTAAAGTATTAATTATTTGAAATTTCATAATTTTTGATAGATATCATTTTTATGTTTTTATTTTTTTCAGTTATATATAAATTTCCTTTATTAGCAGAAGTTATTGTTCCTATATAAATAGTATCATTAATATTTGTTAAACTTCAAACTGCACCATTAGTAGGGCATTGGTTAGATAAGTTTACTTTCTTGTCTTCAAATCTGTACAAATTGGTTTGGAGACATTTTTAATCGTAAAATCATTCTATCATTATTTCATCAGTTAATAAATTTTCTTAATGCTTCTGTGAAATGTTTAATGCTATTAAACTTGTTACCAAACATAATTTTAAAATCTCTTTTGATTCAGCGATTTAAACATTCACTTACTTGGTTGCCTTTAAATCCTGATAAACTTTTTGAATGAATTAAAGTTTTACTTTTATTAAAACTATTTGTAACTATTTTACTAGTATTACCTGAACCTAAATCAGACTGGATAAATGTTGCAAATATTTTATGTTCTTTACGACTTGCCTTTGTTACTTGATTAAGAACATTTAAAATGGTTATTGCATTTTCACTTTTATTAATTTTTCAACCAACTATAGCATTACTATTCATATCTGTAGCAATTTCTAATAATAATTTAGTTTTTTTATTATTAATAATTAATTCTTTAAATCAAGTACCATCGATGCCAACTTTTTCAAGATAAGTATTACTGGTAAAATTACGTTTTAATAAATCTTGGAAATTTGATTTTAAGGAATTAGATTTCGCTCTACGCTGTTTTTTGGGTTTGGTTAATAGTTTGATATTATTATCTTCTAATAACCTCATAATGCTGTTTTTACTGCATTTAAGATTGGTGTTGTTTTTCTTTAATTCTAATCTCACCTTTTCTAAACTAGTAATTTTAATTATTTTATCTTTGTTGCTAATAAAAACAATTTTATTTAATTCTTTTAATAACTCATTATCAATTTTTGTTTGATATTTCTTTTTACCGTTTTTTATTCATTTATAATATGCAACTTTACTGATAGGTAACAAACTAATTATGTCATTAATTCCATAATTTTTATCGGACTTCTCCCCACATTTTTAAATGAAACATAGCATTACAGTTTCAAAAGTAGGTATCTTGTTGAATTTATATGCAGCTTCTTTGGCATATAAATGAACATGATGTTTTGCAACTTTGATATGTGTTTTAAATGTTCTTCGTATATGTTTTCATACTGATTCAATTTGATTGGTATTTACGCCAATTTTTGAAACATAACCATCTTGATGGTTAACTGTTTTGTGATTAGGGAAAAGTGATTTGAAATCACGATATCCTTTTCAAGAATCAGTATGTACATCACACTTTGAAGAAATATGGTTTCTTGCAAACTGCAAAAGATTTTTACTTTTTGCGTTTTTGATTACTTTCACAATTAAATTATTGGTTTTTTTTCATAAATCCCAACAATTAATGTTTTATTTATCAAAGATCTTCCTTGTTTTTTAAAACCCATATGTGAAAGATACATTTCATCCATTTGCACTATGCCCTCAACAATAAATTGATGTTCTTGTTTGGCAATACGATTTCTGATTTCATGACCCATTCTTCAAGCAGTTTTCAAGGTCACACCCAATTCTTTTGCAACATCAGTTGATGTAATTCCATGTTTGGTGTTTATTCATCTAAAGATGAGATAAAATCAAAATCTCAAAGGTGTTTGTGACTTGTAAAAAATGGTGCCATGAAGAATACTAAATGTTTGATGACATTTCAAACATCTTATTCTTCTTAAATTAGAAGTATTCAAACTTGTTCAAGAACACATGATACATTTGTTTTTCTTCAAACTTGCTATATATTTTAAACAATCCTGTTCTGTTTGAAAAGCATTGTTGAACTCATTCAATTTCATTGTTTCCTCCACAAGTACATGTGGGGAGAAGTCCGATAAAAATTATGGAATTAATGACATAATTAGTTTGTTACCTATCAGTAAAGTTGCATATTATAAATGAATAAAAAACGGTAAAAAGAAATATCAAACAAAAATTGATAATGAGTTATTAAAAGAATTAAATAAAATTGTTTTTATTAGCAACAAAGATAAAATAATTAAAATTACTAGTTTAGAAAAGGTGAGATTAGAATTAAAGAAAAACAACACCAATCTTAAATGCAGTAAAAACAGCATTATGAGGTTATTAGAAGATAATAATATCAAACTATTAACCAAACCCAAAAACAGCGTAGAGCGAAATCTAATTCCTTAAAATCAAATTTCCAAGATTTATTAAAACGTAATTTTACCAGTAATACTTATCTTGAAAAAGTTGGCATCGATGGTACTTCATTTAAAGAATTAATTATTAATAATAAAAAAACTAAATTATTATTAGAAATTGCTACAGATATGAATAGTAATGCTATAGTTGGTTGAAAAATTAATAAAAGTGAAAATGCAATAACCATTTTAAATCTTCTTAATCAAGTAACAAAGGCAAGTCGTAAAGAACATAAAATATTTGCAACATTTATCCAATCTGATTTAGGTTCAGGTAATACTAGTAAAATAGTTACAAATAGTTTTAATAAAAGTAAAACTTTAATTCATTCAAAAAGTTTATCAGGATTTAAAGGCAACCAAGTAAGTGAATGTTTAAATCGCTGAATCAAAAGAGATTTTAAAATTATGTTTGGTAACAAGTTTAATAGCATTAAACATTTCACAGAAGCATTAAGAAAATTTATTAACTGATGAAATAATGATAGAATGATTTTACGATTAAAAATGTCTCCAAACCAATTTGTACAGATTTGAAGACAAGAAAGTAAACTTATCTAACCAATACCCATTCTTTACCACCTAATCTTTAATATTTTAATACAATCATTTTACATGATTTCTATATCAATAAAAATAAACATGCTATTAAAATTAAAATAGTAATATTAAAAAATTACTATTAATTTAATATATTCTCAATAAAGAGATAAATTTAAAAATGTTACAAAAAATATCAGAAATTTTAATTAAATAATTATTTTTTGGTTTATTCTTCAGGTACTCTATTATATTGTAAAGATTGCGGATCTGTAGCGAAATAATATTTTTTAAATTGATTTTCTAAATTTAAAGTTTTCTTTAATGCAGAATAACAAGTAATAATTAAAAAAACATTAACCGTTAAATCAATAGGATATTTTATAACTCTTAATGGAAAATACATTAATCATAAAGGTGGTAATCCAGGAAATAATATTTTTAATGCAATAGGATCAGTACCAGTAATAATTAATGAAGTAATAGCATAAGCAATTGGCAAATATCAATAAAATGTATTTTTACTATAATAAATTTTACTAAAATTTAATACTAAATAGTAAGGTAATATACATCATAAAATACTAGTAAAAGTAAAAAATAAACATGGTGATGCACTACCAGTACTAAATAATAAACCTAAAAAATCACTGGCAATACCACTAAGAAACCCTAATATTCCACCACAAAAGAAACCTATTAAAACTAATATAAAATTACCCAATTTAATTTCAAAATATTTAGAAAATGGTAAACTTTTTAACATTAAAGCACCTGTTGTATTTAAAGAAACAGCTAATGCTAACATTATTCCACTTAAGCAAATAAATTTTATTTGCTTTATCTTTTTTTTATTATCTTTATAATCAAAAACTGTGATCAATAAAAAAGTAATTAAAATTAACAATCCACCAATTATATTCAATAACAACACATTCATTTAATTACCACCCTTTTTTATCATAATTATTTTCTTTGTTCTTAAATAATTATAAACATCTGCTAAAAAATAACAAGAACCCGTAATTAAAATTATTTTATGAGGGTTACATTCAATCATTTTTTGATAATCAAAAAATTCACCAGTAATACTATTTAAATTACTATTACTACAAATAATAATATTATCTGAGACTTTTTTTAAACAACTAATTAATTTTTGTGGATATTTATTTTTTAAACAAGAAAATATAATTTGTTGAGGAATAATTTTATTAATTTTTAGCGTTTTAATTAATGCTTTAATACCATCAATATTATGAGCAGCATCAAAATAAATAGTTTTATCATTAATTTGATATTTCTCAAATCGTAATCTAATATTAGTATCATTAATGATTTTTAAAGCTTGTTTAATATTAATTTCTAAAAATGTTTTTGAAATTACTGTTAAAACTAATTTTTTATTTTCTTGATAGTATGGTTTGTTGATTAATCTTGGAGAATATATAGGTTTATAACCTTCCATATCAATTTGCTTTTTTAATTTATTATTTAAATTACCTGAAATAAAAAGATTTTTTGTCGTTGGTTTTACTATTCCCAATTTTTGATGTAATATTTCAGATGTATTTTTACCAAGTATATCTTGATGATCTTTACCAATTGAAGTGATAATAACATATGTTGCATCAATGATATTTGTAGGATCAATTTTTCCACCAATCCCAACTTCAATTATTGCTCATTGCACATTTTGTTCTTGAAAATAAATTAATGCAATTAAAGTTAAAATACCAAAAAAACCTAATTGATAATATTCAATATCATCAAAAATCAAGTCTCTAATACGAACTAAATCTTGATTACTAATCATTCTATCATTAACAATAATTCGTTCATTGACAAACTCAATATGGGGAGAAGTAAACAAACCAATTTTTTGTTTTAAGGTTTGTGATAATATAGCAAAAATTAAACGCGATACTGAACCTTTACCATTTGTTCCAGTTACATGAATATACTTAATATTATTGTTTAAATACTTTGGACTAATAATTTTTAATTTTTTTAAACAATCTTTATTTGAATATTTAGATATTTTTTTAAAAAATTCTTCATTCATATTTTTAAAATCCTTTATTTAATAATTATTATTATCAATATTAATTAAAGGATTAACAGTTCTTCAAGTCACATAAATTATAATTGAATTAATTATAATTTTAAGAGGTGCTTGCACAATTCTCATAATTGCTGTTACTCCATAATCCTTGGCATTAGGATCAAATAAAGTCATATCAGCATAGGAGGCTATAAGGACTGTTGTTACATACTCGGCTACTACCGCTAATAAAATAATTGGTAAAATTTCTTTAATTCTATAAATTTCTTTTTTCAATAAATAATAAAATAAAACACTATAAATACTTAATAGGCCAATAATGCCACCACTACCCATAATACTAGCCAGAACATATTTATTAACAATAATTCCTGACATAGAATATGATGATTGCTTACCTGAAATAACAATATACATGCCATCACCAGCAAAAAAAATAATAAAAAAATTAATTAAAGCAAAAATAACTCATGGATAATCTTTTAGTTTTACTTTAAATATTCCAGCAATTCCTGCCAAAAAACCAGTAAAAATAATACAAAACATATAATAAATGCTAATATATGAAGGAACAAATAACATTACTAAAATATCTGTTACTGCAGCACAAATAATACCTATAATTGGACCAAACATATAACCGGTTATTTTAATCATTAAACCCTCAAAAGCAATTCTAATTGGTGGTAATACTGTAATGGGTATCGTAATAGAAACAATAATAGTTGCCACAACTGATACCGAAGATAACATTGTTATATAAGCAATATTTTTAGTAGTAAAACGAACACCTTTATATTTATCTTTACGAAATCATTTTCAAAAACTATTCATTAAAATATATGCTAACATTATGCTACTGAAAGTAATAATTAAATAAATAGCTGTAGATCTACTAAATAAATTTAAGGTATTTAAATCATATCGTTGAGAAAATATGTGATTAAATATTAAATTATTGGGCATTTAAATAACCACCATTCCCGAAATATTCTTTAAAACTATATTAATTTTAACAAATATATCATAACATTGTTTGCTTAAATACATATAATAAAATTAGTATTTTTTTATTTTTATCACTTAATGGGAGTTTTATTTTTTGAAATCAATCAATTATTAGTTTTGCTAAATGGTCTTGAATTAAAAAAACCATTATAAGCACTTAAAGGTGAAGGATGTACACTCTCAATAATAAAATGTTTTTCTGTATCAATTAGCATTTTTTTATTTCTTGCATTTTTACCTCATAAAATAAAAACAAGATTAGTACAGTTTAAATTTAAAAATGATAAAACCTGATCAGTAAAAGTTACTCATTGATATTGTAAATGACTATTAGGTTGACTTTGTCTGACAGTTAAAGTTGTATTTAAAAGCAAAACTCCCTGTTTAGCTCAAGTTGTTAAATTACCATCATTATCTTTTTCAATATTTAAATCATTTTTTAGTTCTTGAAAAATGTTTTTTAAACTTGGTGGTAATGGGGTATTTGTTTTAACACTAAATGCTAAGCCATGAGCTTGATTTGGCTGATGATAAGGATCTTGACCTAATATTATTACTTTAACCTTTGATAAAGGAGTTATTTTAAAAGCTTGAAATATTTCTTCTCATTGAGGATAACAAAGATAAGTTTGATATTCCTTTTTAATATCTTCTAATAATTTAGTAAAATATGCTTCTTTATATTCTTGTTGAAAAAATTCTAATCATGAGGAATCAACAAATAAAGTTTTACTATACATTTCTTTCACCTACTACTTATGATAACTTTGATTATTAAGTATTTGTAATGAACGATATATTTGCTCTAATAAAACAACATAACATAATTGATGAGGTAATGTTATTTTACCAAAGGAAATTTTAATTAAATTAATATTGTCTTTTAATATTTGTGCTACACCATTACTACCACCAATAATAAAACCAATTTTACCTTGTTGATAAATTTGATTTTTATTAATCATCTGTGATAATTGTTCACTACTTATTAATTGTCCTGATAAATCTAATAAAAATCATTGATAATCATTATTCTTTGATATGTATTCGGTGATTTTATTAGTTTCAATTTTAATATTATTAGGAATTGAATTTAATTTAGATTCGATAATATTTTTTGTTTCAATATTAGTTCGCTTTTTAATTCGTTCTAAATAATCTTTGGCGGCTGATTTTCAATATGTTTGTGACAACTGGCCAATACAAACAATTTTAATATTTATCATTATAATTCTGAAAAAGCCATGTTATTTATTCTTTCATGAACCACTTTATCTGGGTTACGAAAATCAACATCACCCAAAGCTTTATCAATAGTATTTGGATTAATAACAACTATTTCTTTTTTATTTTTATCAACATATAAACTAAAAATTACATCAATTTGAATATTAAAATCAATTTTAAAAGTCTTGTTCATTTTTGAATCTTTCATTATAAAGAATAAATGAATTCAACCTTTTTTAATAATGGTTTTATTTTTATCATCTTTAAAGTCAGTAATTTTTGGTGAAACAATACTAGTTTTAGCAACTTTTGAAGGATTTTCTGCTTCTGTTGCTGTTTCATATGTAACATATCAATAACCATAATATTGCTGTTTAGATATATCATTATCAGTTAAACCAAAAACTAAAAGACTTCCATTTGCATCTTTACAACTAAATGGTTCATTCATTACTTTATCTGGATCATTATTAACATTATAATTAATACTCTCATAATTACCTGATTTATATTGGTCACTATTATAAAAATCCCTAGCAGCATCTGTAACTTCTAATGCATTACGATCAATTCTAATTTTGTCTGCTGCTAGTTGCATAAATGCAGTAAGTGGTTTGTATAAAAGTTTAGTATCATATTGATAGTATTTATTATAAACATAATCAACTAACGGATCACCATCTTTGTTTGATGGCTCGTTTTTAAAATTTGTTTGAATGTTTGAACCATCTCCAGTACCACAAGCCACAATAGTACTCACAGAAGAAGAAAGTAAACTAAGTGTTGAAAATAAAGTGATTAATTTACGCATTTGATTGTTATTCTCCTTAAACTAAATAATACTTAAATATTCACTAAGAATTGTAACTTATTTTTTTATAAAAAGCAAAAGGAAATTCATATAAGTAAAAATACCTTTTTTAAAATTAAAATATTAATGTTTATTTTAATATTTTAATAAAATTATTATTGTCATAAAAGGAATTAAAAATTATATATTTTGGATGGGTTACACTTTATTGGACACTAATTACGTAGACAAGTGAACAAATTAGTGAAAAGAAAGGAATTATAATTATGACCAATATTAACTCATATACCGACGAATTTAAAAAGCAAATAGTAGCTTTATATCAAAGTGGCAAATCAATATCTTGCCTTGTTAAAGAGTATAATGTTACAAGAGCAGTTACTTATAAATGAATTAAGCAATTTACTAATTCAGGTAGTTTTAAAACTAAAGATAATCTTTCTGATTTAGAAAAACAATTAATTCAAGCAAATAAAGAATTAAAACAGTTACGAATGGTAAATGATATTTTAAAGCAAGCAGCACTAATAATAGGCAGAAAATAGAAATTATTGTTAAAAATAAATCTAAATATAAAATTCGCACAATGTGTCGTTTTTTAAAACTCTCTAAATCAACATATTATTTTAATTTAAAGAAAAAAGAAAAAAATCAAAATAATATTTATGAACAAGCTGTTATTAGTGCTTTTAAAGAAAATAAAGAAGTTTATGGAACAAGAAGATTAAAAGTCATACTAGCAAACCAAGAAATTTATTTATCACGCAGAAAAATTAAAGAAATTATGAATAAGCATAATTTAATATCAAAATACACTAAATTATCATTCAAAAATCATCATAATAAAGTTAATGATAGTCAAATAACCAATCTTGTTAATAGAAACTTTAATAATAGAATTAAAAATGAAGTTATTGTTAGTGATTTAACTTATGTTCAAGTTAATGGTAAATGAAACTATATTTGCTTATTAATTGACCTATTTAACCGCGAAATTATTGGACATAGTGTTGTTGGAGTTAAAAAAGATGCATCATTAGTAAATTAAGCATTTATGCAATCAAATCGCTGTTTAAAAGATATTGAAATATTTCATAGTGATCGCGGCAATGAATTTAACAATAAAATGATTGATAAACTTTTATTAGCATTCAATATTAATCGTTCTTTAAGCAAAAAAGGCTGTCCTTATGATAATGCTGTTGCTGAAGCAACTTTCAAAACTTTTAAGACAGAATTTATTAATGATAGAAATTTTACATCATTAATCCAATTAAAATTAGAATTATTTGATTACATCAACTGATATAACAACATAAGAGTTCACAGCACTTTAAACTACTTAACCCCTTAACCCCCATCAAATACCAAGCACAAATGTCTACCAAAAAATAGTCCTAAAAAGTGTTGCCATTCCATTATTTAAACATTTGTTATATAAATAAATAGCATAAATATATTTTTTTTATTTAAATTAATTATAATATTTAATAGAAAGAATTATAAGGAGGTAATAAGATATGAAGAAATTACTAAGTATTTTAAGTGCTATAACTTTAATTGGAACAACCAGTACAAATATTATTGCATGTGGTGACGGAGAAAAACCTACACCGCCCACTCCAGATACAAGAACTGATTTAAATACAATTATTAAAACTAAATCACTTGGAAAAATTGTTATGACAGGAAGTATTCCAACTAAAGAAGAGTTACTAAAATCTATTAAAGATAATAATTCATCAGCAAATAGTTTAACTATAAGTGATTTTAATTTTAAACAAGGAAGTCCAACATCAACTAATTCTATAATAATTGGCCAAAACAATTATAAAGGTGAAACTACTTTAACATATACAAAAGACACAAGAACTGATTTAAATACAATTATTAAAACTAAATCACTTGGAAAAATTGTTATGACAGGAAGTATTCCAACTAAAGAAGAGTTACTAAAATCTATTAAAGATAATAATTCATCAGCAAATAGTTTAACTATAAGTGATTTTAATTTTAAACAAGGAAGTCCAACATCAACTAATTCTATAATAATTGGCCAAAACAATTATAAAGGTGAAACTACTTTAACATATACAAAAGACACAAGAACTGATTTAAATACAATTATTAAAACTAAATCACTTGGAAAAATTGTTATGACAGGAAGTATTCCAACTAAAGAAGAGTTACTAAAATCTATTAAAGATAATAATTCATCAGCAAATAGTTTAACTATAAGTGATTTTAATTTTAAACAAGGAAGTCCAACATCAACTAATTCTATAATAATTGGCCAAAACAATTATAAAGGTGAAACTACTTTAACATATACAAAAGATACAAGAACTGATTTAAATACCATTACTCAATTAACTGAATTAGATATAACTGCTGATAATACCAAAAAATATAATGATTTATGGACTGAAATTCTTAAAGCTAAAGAGTTTAAAAATTTAACTTACAATTCATATAAAACATTTATGTACAAAACTAATGACTTAAAAGATACTGCTGATATTAAAGAATTAAATCAAGAAGCAGGAGATATTTATATAATTTTACAAGTAGGAAAAAATGAAGGTATTAATTGTTTTGGAGATACACCTAGATTAAAAGTTACTTTAAAATAAAAGATTTAAAATTGTAATTCATGGTAAAAATAATGCTAGTGTGAAAAAAGTATCTTCTGTAAGGTAGTACAAACATTTTGGACTATTTTCCATCTAATAAAAGTTTATCAAAATAATCCATAGGAGTCATTAACCCTACTGATTTATGTGGTTTAGAATTGTTATAATATTATTGAAAAGAATTAACTAATTTTTGAAATAAACTAAAATCACTATTTAAATATGGTTTTATTTCAAATAAATTACTTCAATTTCTATGAAATCTTTCAATCTTACCATTACTCTGTGGTGATCTAAACGGTGTAGTTTCATGAACTATACCTTTTTTTATTACAAAAATTTGTAAATCAACGATTCCTTTGTGGTTTTCCACAAGATGTATTAACATATTGACTACCATTATCAGTTCTAATTCTTTTAATTTTAATTCCCAATTTTTCATAAAAATTTAAAGCATTTTTAGTAGCATTTACAATATCTCTGGTTTGTGCTTGTTCAGATGGATAACAATAAGTAATTCGAGTTTTTTCATCAATAAAATCAATAATATATCATCTTTTATTTCCTGTTATATAATCTGATACTACTTTAATATCAGTCTGCAATAATCCAGTTTCTTTTACTTCATATCTCAAATGTTTTTTCTTAATAGTTTTTTGTGAATAAAAACCAAAACGTTTTAATCAACGATATATAGTTTTAACCGAAGGTTTTGGCAAAAAATTAAACCTAATATCATCAATATTTCTTATTAAATAACAAAATTGAAAAGCACCTATACCAAACTCTTCTTTATACTGAACAAAATAATTTATAAATTTTTCTGATAATTCCAAATTATACAAATATTTAATATTTTTAGGTTTTGTTGATTTAAATAATAATTCTTCAAAAGGTTTATTTTTGTAGAAGAAAATATCATAAAAACGTTTAGCTCAATAATAAAAGGTTTGCTTTGGCATATGTAATTGAAAAATTATTTCTTTACAAGAATTTTTATTTTTAAAAATAAAACAAAATTTTCTAAATTTACGATAATAAATATTAACTTTATTAATATTTTTATCATTTTTATACTTTTCTACAAACTTGTTAAATTTATAATCAAATTTAGTAAAATCAGCACTATTAATTAAATATTTCATTTGGCATAAGTTAGTTAAGTTTACTCCTATAATTTTTAATCTAGACAGTATGATTAGTTTAAATAATTAATAGTTAAGGAGTAAAGATGAAATATAAAGTTTATACAAGAAAAATTAAACTAGATGTTTTAAATAAATATGTAGTGATTAAAAAATTAAAAACCATTGATATTAAAACCAAATATCAATTATCAACCAGATCATTAATTTATAATTGAGTAAAAAAATATCAAAAAAATAATAAATTAATTACTATTCATACTTTTAAAACAAATCATCAAATAGATAAAGTGAATATCAAAGATAAAAATTTAAAACTTGAAAATAAAAAACTCAAAAAGTCACTACTAAAAGAAAAAATAAAAAATGAATTTTTAAGACAAAAACAATCCTGTGATAAAGAATTAAAAAACAATCAAAATATTTTAAATAGTAAATTATTGAAAAGTAAATGTTTTTTAATAGTTGATAAATATAGAAATAAAAATTATGGAATTAATGACATAATTAGTTTGTTACCTATCAGTAAAGTTGCATATTATAAATGAATAAAAAACGGTAAAAAGAAATATCAAACAAAAATTGATAATGAGTTATTAAAAGAATTAAATAAAATTGTTGTTATTAGCAACAAAGATAAAATAATTAAAATTACTAGTTTAGAAAAGGTGAGATTAGAATTAAAGAAAAACAACACCAATCTTAAATGCAGTAAAAACAGCATTATGAGGTTATTAGAAGATAATAATATCAAACTATTAACCAAACCCAAAAAACAGCGTAGAGCGAAATCTAATTCCTTAAAATCAAATTTCCAAGATTTATTAAAACGTAATTTTACCAGTAATACTTATCTTGAAAAAGTTGGCATCGATGGTACTTGATTTAAAGAATTAATTATTAATAATAAAAAAACTAAATTATTATTAGAAATTGCTACAGATATGAATAGTAATGCTATAGTTGGTTGAAAAATTAATAAAAGTGAAAATGCAATAACCATTTTAAATGTTCTTAATCAAGTAACAAAGGCAAGTCGTAAAGAACACAAAATATTTGCAACATTTATCCAGTCTGATTTAGGTTCAGGTAATACTAGTAAAATAGTTACAAATAGTTTTAATAAAAGTAAAACTTTAATTCATTCAAAAAGTTTATCAGGATTTAAAGGCAACCAAGTAAGTGAATGTTTAAATCGCTGAATCAAAAGAGATTTTAAAATTATGTTTGGTAACAAGTTTAATAGCATTAAACATTTCACAGAAGCATTAAGAAAATTTATTAACTGATGAAATAATGATAGAATGATTTTACGATTAAAAATGTCTCCAAACCAATTTGTACAGATTTGAAGACAAGAAAGTAAACTTATCTAACCAATGCCTTTTAAACTACTGGATGGGTTACACTTTATTGGACACTAATTACGTAGACAAGTGAACAAATTAGTGAAAAGAAAGGAATTATAATTATGACCAATATTAACTCATATACCGACGAATTTAAAAAGCAAATAGTAGCTTTATATCAAAGTGGTAAATCAATATCTTGCCTTGTTAAATAGTATAATGTTACAAGAGCAGTTACTTATAAATGAATTAAGCAATTTACTAATTCAGGTAGTTTTAAAACTAAAGATAATCTTTCTGATTTAGAAAAACAATTAATTCAAGCAAATAAAGAATTAAAACAGTTACGAATTGAAAATGATATTTTAAAGCAAGCAGCACTAATAATAGGCAGAAAATAGAAATTATTGTTAAAAATAAATCTAAATATAAAATTCGCACAATATGTCGTTTTTTAAAACTCTCTAAATCAACATATTATTTTAATCGGACTTCTCCCCACATGTACTTGTGGAGGAAACAATGAAATTGAATGAGTTCAACAATGCTTTTCAAACAGAACAGGATTGTTTAAAATATATAGCAAGTTTGAAGAAAAACAAATGTATCATGTGTTCTTGAACAAGTTTGAATACTTCTAATTTAAGAAGAATAAGATGTTTGAAATGTCATCAAACATTTAGTATTCTTCATGGCACCATTTTTTACAAGTCACAAACACCTTTGAGATTTTGATTTTATCTCATCTTTAGATGAATAAACACCAAACATGGAATTACATCAACTGATGTTGCAAAAGAATTGGGTGTGACTTTGAAAACTGCTTGAAGAATGGGTCATGAAATCAGAAATCATATTGCCAAACAAGAACATCAATTTATTGTTGAGGGCATAGTGCAAATGGATGAAATGTATCTTTCACATATGGGTTTTAAAAAACAAGGAAGATCTTTGATAAATAAAACATTAATTGTTGGGATTTATGAAAAAACAACCAATAATTTAATTGTGAAAGTAATCAAAAACGCAAAAAGTAAAAATCTTTTGCAGTTTGCAAGAAACCATATTTCTTCAAAGTGTGATGTACATACTGATTCTTGAAAAGGATATCGTGATTTCAAATCACTTTTCCCTAATCACAAAACAGTTAACCATCAAGATGGTTATGTTTCAAAAATTGGCGTAAATACCAATCCAATTGAATCAATATGAAAACATATACGAAGAACATTTAAAACACATATCAAAGTTGCAAAACATCATGTTCATTTATATGCCAAAGAAGCTGCATATAAATTCAACAAAATACCTACTTTTGAAACTGTAATGCTATGTTTCATTTAAAAATGTGGGGAGAAGTCCGTAGATAGGCATTTCTCAACATTTATGTGATAAAATTTAAAAATAGTACATAAAGGGAGAAAAGCCATTTTAATTTAAAGAAAAAAGAAAAAAATCAAAATAATATTTATGAACAAGCTGTTATTAGTGCTTTTAAAGAAAATAAAGAAGTTTATGGAACAAGAAGATTAAAAGTCATACTAGCAAACCAAGAAATTTATTTATCACGCAGAAAAATTAAAGAAATTATGAATAAGCATAATTTAATATCAAAATACACTAAATTATCATTCAAAAATCATCATAATAAAGTTAATGATAGTCAAATAACCAATCTTGTTAATAGAAACTTTAATAATAGCATTAAAAATGAAGTTATTGTTAGTAATTTAACTTATGTTCAAGTTAATAGTAAATGAAACTATATTTGCTTATTAATTGGCCTATTTAACCGCAAAATTATTGGACATAGTCTTTGTGAGTTAAAAAAGATGCATCATTAGTAAATCAAGCATTTATGCAATCAAATCGCTGTTTAAAAGATATTGTAATATTTCATAGTGATCGCGGCAATGAATTTAACAATAAAATGATTGATAAAATTTTGGGAGATTGCCAAAAATCCGTAATAAATTAACGGACTTCTCCCCACATGTACTTGTGGAGGAAACAATGAAATTGAATGACTTCAACAATGCTTTTCAAACAGAACAGGATTGTTTAAGATATATAGCAAGTTTGAAGAAAAACAAATGTATCATGTGTTCTTGAACAAGTTTGAATACTTCTAATTTAAGAAGAATAAGATGTTTGAAATGTCATCAAACATTTAGTATTCTTCATGGCACCATTTTTTACAAGTCACAAACACCTTTGAGATTTTGATTTTATCTCATCTTTAGATGAATAAACACCAAACATGGAATTACATCAACTGATGTTGCAAAAGAATTGGGTGTGACTTTGAAAACTGCTTGAAGAATGGGTCATGAAATCAGAAATCGTATTGCCAAACAAGAACATCAATTTATTGTTGAGGGCATAGTGCAAATGGATGAAATGTATCTTTCACATATGGGTTTTAAAAAACAAGGAAGATCTTTGATAAATAAAACATTAATTGTTGGGATTTATGAAAAAACAACCAATAATTTAATTGTGAAAGTAATCAAAAACGCAAAAAGTAAAAATCTTTTGCAGTTTGCAAGAAACCATATTTCTTCAAAGTGTGATGTACATACTGATTCTTGAAAAGGATATCGTGATTTCAAATCACTTTTCCCTAATCACAAAACAGTTAACCATCAAGATGGTTATGTTTCAAAAATTGGCGTAAATACCAATCAAATTGAATCAGTATGAAAACATATACGAAGAACATTTAAAACACATATCAAAGTTGCAAAACATCATGTTCATTTATATGCCAAAGAAGCTGCATATAAATTCAACAAGATACCTACTTTTGAAACTGTAATGCTATGTTTCATTTAAAAATGTGGGGAGAAGTCCGTAGATAGGCTTTTCTCAGCATTTATGTGATAAAATTTAAAAATAGTACATAAAGGGAGAAAAGCCTAAATTAATTCATATAGTCTTATTATTATGTTAGACAAGAAATAATTTGGATTTTTATGAAATTGTATTTAAATAATATAATTTTTTTAAAAATATTGCACCTAAAATACTTATTTTTAAAAATTACTAAAAAATTAAAAAATAAATTTAATATTTATACACAATAAAAATTCTTATTAAAATACATTTAATAAGTTTTATTCTATTTTGATTTTTAAAAAAAAGTTAAATTTTAATTTATAATAATTGTATCTCTGTATTTATTTTATTACATTTAAAAATAACCATTTTAATATAAATTAAAATATTATATGTTCTATTTCCAAGCATTTATTTTAAAACATGTCAAATATTAGTTTCTGTAAAGCAACCAATATTTCATTTCTTACCTTGATTTTCAATACCTTGTTTATTATTTTTAAAATATTTTTTCTTTAATTTTTTATGATTATCTAATTCTTTATATAAATAATCAATTAATTGTTCATAATTACCATTATTAATTAAATTTTTACAGTGATTATATTCTTTTAAATATTTTCCTTTATTTCCAGTCATTATAAGAAGATATAATGTTCTAATTAAATGGAATTTATCTAAAACAAACTGTGCACCTAAATAATAAGCAACTTCTTTAATTCATCCTGCACTATCACCACAAATAATAATTTTTGATTGTTCAACATTTTCATAAAATTTTTAACAATGTTCTTTAACAAATTCAGCATTTTTTTTAACTCCAATTTTTGTTTTTGTTGGTCTTATAATTACTTTTACTCTTTTATTTTGTACTTTGTGATTAATATTATCTGTATATGTTACTATTAAACGCACAGAGTGCTTTATACCCTTACGTTTAAAATTTCAAAATTTTCGATGTCCATCATCAATTGCTACAAAAATAAGTTGATTTTTTTCTAATTTTACTTTTACTGGATTTGCTTCAATTAATTCTAAATTTTTAAAAACTCTATGAACAGTACTAACACTAATACCAGCTTTTTTGCAAATAGCACAAATATCATGATATCTTTTTCCATCAGCAAAATATTCAATAATAGTTTGTTCAACATCTTCACCAATTCTTTTATATTTAGGTAATTCTAGTCATTCATCAACTAAACAAACACGAACTCATTTTTGTAATTTTTCATCAAAATATTCATAAATTCTTCTTTTATAAGTTACTAATCCATACATTATTTTTCTTGTTCGATATTGATAATCAACAATTTTATATTTCTTTTTGTCTCTTGTATTTTTTATTCTTCAATCTCATTTTTCTCATTTCTTTGTTATATGTTTTAAAACTAATTTATCAATTTTTGCACTTTGTTCTCTAAAATTTCATTTATAATTAAAATTCAAATTTACTTCTCCTAACTATTTTAAAAAATCTAAATTTATTGTAAATATATTAAAAAATTAATTTACTTTTTTATTATAAACATATATAAGTGTAATTTTAAATAAAATAAAAATTATTTAAAAAATTACTTTCATATTTAAAATATAATAAACAAGTGCAATACAATTAATAGTATAGGTATAACAAAATAAACGCCTTGAATTTAGGTGTTATTTTTCGTTTAAAAGCATACTTGTAAAAATATCAAAAAAGGATTATAATTAAACA
This sequence comes from Spiroplasma ixodetis Y32, assembly GCF_030316605.1. Classification (GTDB taxonomy): domain Bacteria; phylum Bacillota_I; class Bacilli_A; order Mycoplasmatales; family VBWQ01; genus Spiroplasma_E; species Spiroplasma_E ixodetis. The sequence goes on along the minus strand of NZ_CP127039.1, from coordinate 39,222 downwards.
ATAAAATTTTAAAAAATAAGGAGTAAGTTATAATGAATAAAGAAAAATCATTAAAAGTTGTAAATAATTTGAAATCTTTAAAAAAGATTTTGCAAAATGAATGCTGTTTGTCAAAATAAAAATTGTAATAACAAATGAACAATTATTATATTATTAGAATTAAAATCAACAACATTTAGTCTTTTTCTTTGTGAAAATCATGCAATTAATTTAGAACATGAATTATTACCAAAATGATTAAAAACTTGTGAAAAATTAAGAAAAAATAACAAAATAAAAAAGGAGAAATTTAATATGAAAACATGAATAAAAACAAATTTAAGTAAAATAACATTAGCATTAGCACTAACTGGTGCAACAACTGGAACAATAGGATTAATCATGGGGGGGGTTGCTTACCCATAATATGGAAAATTACTATTTAAAACCAAATGGCGAAAAAGTATATGGAACAACAACTATTTGATGAAATAAATTTTTGAGTCCAAACAAAACTTCTTTATACTTCAATACTGTAAAAGAGCATAGTGAAGATATAAAATGAGATGGTAAATATATACAAAATTATTTTAATAAATAAAATTTATTGATATATAATATTTTTATAAACTTTATATAAGTTTATAACTTATTGTTCTATTAAAAATAATATGGTTTTTTATCTTGAAAGGAAGAAATTTTATGATTAAAAATATATTTCAACAAATGTATAAATATTCTAATAAAAATATATTAAAAGATTTGCGAGAAACCAAAAAATTAATTGATTTTATAGAAGCATATAAAATTAATTGTAAGGGAGACCCAAAATTTAATGGTCTTGATAAATCAGACATTAAAGAAATTTTTGGTTTTATGTGAAAAGATAGATTGATTGATGAAAAAGAAAAATTTATTAAACTTGGTTTAGACTATATTAATCAACCAATTACCTTTTCAAATCAAAAAGAATTAAAAAAATTTTTACATAACACAAATTATATTTTAAAACAAAATAAATTTTTAACAAATCAATCAGAGTGAAATATGAAAACAGGAATAAGTTTTAAATCTGAAAAACTTTGAGATGAAAAACATTTATCAAATTGTAAAGATGAAATAAATTCTTTTGATTTACAAAATCAACAATTAACAAATAAATATAAACATAACGTACTTAAAATATAATTTAAATTTCTAAATTTATATAAGAATTATTTTCATTATATTTATCAAATAAATTAATATTAATTAGGTTTATTTCTTCTTTATTAGTTATTAAAATTAAATCATAATTACCAGCACCAAATATACCACTAATTTCAATCCGATTAATAATTTAAATCGGATTTTCAATTTGTAATTCAAATTCATTATTATTATCAATTTGTGAAATTTCTTTATAAAATTCTAATTTTGAAAATAATTGAGATTTATTTAAGCCATATAAGTTTAAAGCATTTTCCACTTTATTATTGCCAATAATTGTTCTTGTAAAGTATTTCCCGTATTCACCATTACCTAATGTTCAATCTGCTGGAATTAATGATGGAATATTATTATTTTCTAATTCATTTGTAATAGATAATCAATTAAATTGGTTATCATCAAGTTTAAACAATTCATTTTTACTAATATCATTATTTTTTAACGGACTTCTCCCCACATGTACTTGTGGAGGAAACAATGAAATTGAATGAGTTCAACAATGCTTTTCAAACAGAACAGGATTGTTTAAAATATATAGCAAGTTTGAAGAAAAACAAATGTATCATGTGTTCTTGAACAAGTTTGAATACTTCTAATTTAAGAAGAATAAGATGTTTGAAATGTCATCAAACATTTAGTATTCTTCATGGCACCATTTTTTACAAGTCACAAACACCTTTGAGATTTTGATTTTATCTCATCTTTAGATGAATAAACACCAAACATGGAATTACATCAACTGATGTTGCAAAAGAATTGGGTGTGACTTTGAAAACTGCTTGAAGAATGGGTCATGAAATCAGAAATCGTATTGCCAAACAAGAACATCAATTTATTGTTGAGGGCATAGTGCAAATGGATGAAATGTATCTTTCACATATGGGTTTTAAAAAACAAGGAAGATCTTTGATAAATAAAACATTAATTGTTGGGATTTATGAAAAAACAACCAATAATTTAATTGTGAAAGTAATCAAAAACGCAAAAAGTAAAAATCTTTTGCAGTTTGCAAGAAACCATATTTCTTCAAAATGTGATGTACATACTGATTCTTGAAAAGGATATCGTGATTTCAAATCACTTTTCCCTAATCACAAAACAGTTAACCATCAAGATGGTTATGTTTCAAAAATTGGCGTAAATACCAATCAAATTGAATCAGTATGAAAACATATACGAAGAACATTTAAAACACATATCAAAGTTGCAAAACATCATGTTCATTTATATGCCAAAGAAGCTGCATATAAATTCAACAAGATACCTACTTTTGAAACTGTAATGCTATGTTTCATTTAAAAATGTGGGGAGAAGTCCGTAGATAGGCTTTTCTCAGCATTTATGTGATAAAATTAAAAATAGTACATAAAGGGAGAAAAGCCATAATTAAAATTACTAGTTTAGAAAAGGTGAGATTAGAATTAAAGAAAAACAACACCAATCTTAAATGCAGTAAAAACAGCATTATGAGGTTATTAGAAGATAATAATATCAAACTATTAACCAAACCCAAAAAACAGCGTAGAGCGAAATCTAATTCCTTAAAATCAAATTTCCAAGATTTATTAAAACGTAATTTTACCAGTAATACTTATCTTGAAAAAGTTGGCATCGATGGTACTTGATTTAAAAAATTAATTATTAATAATAAAAAAACTAAATTATTATTAGAAATTGCTACAGATATGAATAGTAATGCTATAGTTGGTTGAAAAATTAATAAAAGTGAAAATGCAATAACCATTTTAAATGTTCTTAATCAAGTAACAAAGGCAAGTCGTAAAGAACATAAAATATTTGCAACATTTATCCAGTCTGATTTAGGTTCAGGTAATACTAGTAAAATAGTTACAAATAGTTTTAATAAAAGTAAAACTTTAATTCATTCAAAAAGTTTATCAGGATTTAAAGGCAACCAAGTAAGTGAATGTTTAAATCGCTGAATCAAAAGAGATTTTAAAATTATGTTTGGTAACAAGTTTAATAGCATTAAACATTTCACAGAAGCATTAAGAAAATTTATTAACTGATGAAATAATGATAGAATGATTTTACGATTAAAAATGTCTCCAAACCAATTTGTACAGATTTGAAGACAAGAAAGTAAACTTATCTAACCAATGCCCCTTCACCTTCTTGAGATTTTAATTGAAAGTTTAAATTTAATTGAAAGTGTTTATAATCATTTATAAAATCTTTTATGTATTGATAACCATAATTAGTTATATCAATCGAAATATCTTTAATTCATGATTGATAATTACTTTGTTTTTGTTCTATGTAATACATTCCGTTTTTATTTTCTGTATTATAATACTGATTAGAAAAATGAATAGTACTTAAATCTATAAAAATAGAGTGTGGTATTTCATTAGGTGGTGGGGGATTAACTGCTTTTGGATAGTTATATTTATTTTTAAAACTATAAGTATTATTTGCTAGTAAAAAGTTATTCTTAATTAATCTTATATTACCACTTGCTTTACCAACTGTTTGATATGTTCCTGCTCAAATACTAAAATCATCACTTACAGCACCTTCATAATCATTTGGCATGCTATAAAATGTTAATTTAAAATTACATTTTCCTTGAACTAAAATATCAATCATATCTATATAAAAACCATTATAATTATCATTATTAAAAATTGGGGATTGTAAATCAAAATCTTCTACTGATGGTAATAAATATATTTGTTTATTATTATTTGGATTATTTTGTGATATATTAACTAGATTCATATATTTAGTATCAATAATATTATTATTATCAATATCATAAAGTTGAAAGTTTAATGTTATCTGTTAAATTAAATGTAAAACTTGTCATATGACTTGTTGTACCTAAAATTGCTGGTATTTCATCAGGTGTACCATTTCTAAATACATCATAAGGAATTATATTTTTTTCAGTTTGTTTTGAATATAGTACTGTACTATAAAATTTATATAATTCAGCACTCATTAAAAAGTTAACTATATTAAATTTTGGTATTAGTAAATTTGAAACTTTTTTAAATCCTATATTCATTCCTCCAGTAAATCCATTAAAGAAACTACCAAATACTGGTATAGTATTTAACGGACTTCTCCCCACATGTACTTGTGGAGGAAACAATGAAATTTAATGAGTTCAACAATGCTTTTCAAACAGAACAGGATTGTTTAAAATATATAGCAAGTTTGAAGAAAAACAAATGTATCATGTGTTCTTGAACAAGTTTGAATACTTCTAATTTAAGAAGAATAAGATGTTTGAAATGTCATCAAACATTTAGTATTCTTCATGGCACCATTTTTTACAAGTCACAAACACCTTTGAGATTTTGATTTTATCTCATCTTTAGATGAATAAACACCAAACATGGAATTACATCAACTGATGTTGCAAAAGAATTGGGTGTGACTTTGAAAACTGCTTGAAGAATGGGTCATGAAATCAGAAATCGTATTGCCAAACAAGAACATCAATTTATTGTTGAGGGCATAGTGCAAATGGATGAAATGTATCTTTCACATATGGGTTTTAAAAAACAAGGAAGATCTTTGATAAATAAAACATTAATTGTTGGGATTTATGAAAAAACAACCAATAATTTAATTGTGAAAGTAATCAAAAACGCAAAAAGTAAAAATCTTTTGCAGTTTGCAAGAAACCATATTTCTTCAAAGTGTGATGTACATACTGATTCTTGAAAAGGATATCGTGATTTCAAATCACTTTTCCCTAATCACAAAACAGTTAACCATCAAGATGGTTATGTTTCAAAAATTGGCGTAAATACCAATCAAATTGAATCAGTATGAAAACATATACGAAGAACATTTAAAACACATATCAAAGTTGCAAAACATCATGTTCATTTATATGTCAAAGAAGCTGCATATAAATTCAACAAGATACCTACTTTTGAAACTGTAATGCTATGTTTCATTTAAAAATGTGGGGAGAAGTCCGTAGATAGGCTTTTCTCAGCATTTATGTGATAAAATTTAAAAATAGTACATAAAGGGAGAAAAGCCGTATTTAATTGAATTTTAACTGTTTCTCTTATTGACAAAGGAATTTCATTCATAGAATTATAAATAAAATACATTAAAGCATTCAAATTCCTTAAATTTTTAAATTGTAAATTATTAATAATATAACCATTAATTTGCCCACGTGGTTGTTTAAGTTTTTTATTAAAATATACAAAATATGGATTACCAAGAGTATAAAATTTATCAGTATCTAAATTTACTCCATTTAAAAAATTATTATTTCAATAAGGAGTATATTTACCATTGTCTTCTAATTTATTAGTTGCTGTTGTTTTTTCAACATCAGTTAATATATGACCTTCAAAAGTTTTTTTTGCACCATCATCATAACTTGGTGCAATAATTTCTTGTCATTGTTGATAAGTATCAACTGTTGATTTTGCTCCTACCGTTAAAACATAATTAGTTTCTGGTAAAGCACTAAAACTAACTGGGTCATATGTAGATGCTTGATAATTTAACGGAAAAATTAAATGTGTGGGATTCATAGTTATTTCTTTATTGTCAGTTTTATTAATATTTCTTCCCCATAATCCAATAGCAATAGTACCAACTGTTCCATAAAAAGTTATTTGTGCATGTGTAACTGGTCTAGGTGATAAGTAATTATTATCTAAAATAATGTTTTTGTTTAAATCAAGTGTAGGTATTGCAACCGGTTCACCAACAGCACCTAATTGTACATATTGATTAATTGCTAAACCACTATGTGCTAATTTATCATTTAAACTACTAAAAGTACATTGAATATATGACAATTCTTTATTTTCATTATTATAAGTTTTACTTGCGACTTCTAGAATATATCATTGTCTATCAACTATATATGAATTATTACCCTTAATAGCATTAATTTCTAGAATCATATAAAGTTTATAAAGATTTTCAACAATATTATTAATAAAATGAAAATTCTTTTTTTCATTTGGAATATTAATAACTACATTTTTAATTGCTTGTTCTTGAATGAAAGCATTATTTGCTGGGGTTGCACTATAAGTAATACCTAATTGGTCTGATAATATATTCCCATAAAATACATCACCAACTTTTAAAACCTTTTTACCAGTAGAATTTATAGTTTTTAAGTCTGGTTCTATTAAATCAAAACTATTATCTCATACAGATAATATTGTTTCTCTTCCAGTATATATTTTTGCAAATGAAGTATAATCATTAGGAATACTAGTTGGTGGTTTATAACCCGTTTCTGTTGAATTTATAGCACCTAAAATAATAGTAAAAGGACATACACGAAATTGTAAATCTTTATTTTGTGTAAAATCTTTTTCAATTTCACCTGTACTTTTTCATACAGTTTTAATTAATTGATGATTTATTTTCGGTATCATTCCCATTTTTAGTTTCTCCTAAAAAAGCATTATTAAATTCAATTTCTTCTTTTTGATAATTTCTATTTTCATTAATAATCTGTTCTGCTTCTTCTTCACTTACACCATATCTTTTAACAATAATACGTTTAATATTAGTAATTCCTAATCTTAACTCTGCTTCATCAATTTCAAGTGATTTTAATCTATCTGTAATAGTATTTTCTTTAATTTCAAATGTTCATTTAGATTTATCACCATCTAATCCCATAAGCCTAAAACATCTTTGAAAAATTTCATTTCAATCACTTTGATTAAGTGTTCTTTTAATTCTTGTAGTTTCCATATCTCTTGAATTAGTAATTAATACTTCTGCTTCTGTTTTTTGACTTGTAGTATCATTGACCGGACTATATCCACTACCTTCAAATGCTTTATCAATAATAAATTGAATAAAATCAGCATATTTATCTAATACTGGATTACCTTGTATTATTGCAATTGGTGGTGTACCACTAGTACTACCAACACTTCTTAAATTTGCTTGTAATACAAAATCACCAAATAATTTTTTCATATCAAAAGCAGTTTTAGATTGATTTACTTCTTGTTCAGTAATATCTGCAAATACTCTTGTACGATTATATTCAAGTTCTTTTCAAATTATTTCAAAGGTATGATTTAATAATTTTTGTAATCCTTTAATAGGTGTCATATCTGGATAATAATCACCAATAACTCCACCAAAGAAATTCTTTTTAGGTAAATTTTGCATAAACTTAACTGGAATAATACCTAAATTATGATTTTCTATTAATGGTAATTGTAATTCTTTACTTATATTTTCTTGTAAACCATCAAGTTTAATTAAATCACTAGTAAAATATCTAATTATTTGATTTGGAGTATATGTTGTTTTAACATAAATACTTTGGTCATCATATTGTAATCTTGACCATGTACTTGCTCCAAGTTCAGTATCTAATACTCTTGCTACTCTTGATTGAGCATATGGTTGAGCAAAATTTAATGCTATTCTACCAGTTTTACTTTTATCAATTTGAACAATACTATAACCATAACCGGATTTAATATGACAATCTTGATAAAATAATGAATCTAAATTATTTCATTCTTTTAATTTTTCAATTGCTTGTTTATATTCTTCGTGTTCACTTGTTAAAGTATAACCATTACCTCACAGTAACTTTGAAGCATGATTTGCTATAATTTCTTGAAGATTTATCATACATCAAAGTGGCATTAATATTTCTGTATTATGATTATTCATATGTTACTTCCTTTCAAAATAAGGATTTATATTAGCACTTAGATTTCTAATATATGGTTCTATAGCATAATCAAAAGCATCTCGTAAATGGTCATTACCCGCTAATGGTATTTGTTTAATACTTTTAGGGTCTCATACAGCCAATCTAAATTCATCTAATAATAATTGTGCTTTCATACTTATATTTAAGCGTTCTGAAGCCATTAAAGCCACATTCTTACCTATTCTAAATTCAAGTCTTAATTTCACACAATCTTTAAAATATAACCATGAATTAACTTGATATTTAATTGCTGTATCATTTAACATTTCAATAAATGTATAATTACTAAAATCACAATATACAGTTAAACCATATTCATATAACAAATTATTTTCTTTTGCTAATTTAATATAAAACTCAACTACTAATCTTGCTAATTGTTTATTATCATAACGAATTAATTTATTTTCTATTTTTAAACAATCAATAACATTAACAAATTTAAAATTATAATCAAATCCTATTAATAAACATGCCATAGCATCATCTTTAAACCCATAATCTAATCCACAGCACTAAATCTATAACTTGGTTGTATTACTCTACTAATTTTAGGAAGTAAATGTGAATATATTCCACCAGATTCATAACCCACTAGACCATGGCTTCTTACTCTTGCAGATATTGGGTCTAATTTTTCTATTTCTAATAATTGTTGTTTATCACTATCTTTTAAATGAGTATTTAATTTTCAATTTTGATAATGATAAATAGTATTATCAATAATAGTAAATTGTTCATATTCATTAATTATTTGCTTTTCATTTTGTGGACAAGCATTTATAGTTTTCTTAATAAATTCATTTAAAATACTTCAAGGATTACAACTTTCAATTTCTAATAATTGATTGGCTCCACGAATAGCATCTTTTAAATCTTGATAATCATTTTCAGTGATTTCATATCTTTCATCACTTCATATAATTACATAATCATATAAATAATTACTTGCTAATCCAGTTAATTTAACATTACTATTATCTTGTGCATGTAAATATTTACAAGTTATTTTATTACCATTAAATTCAATATTTTTTTTAGTTTCACTAATAATAAAATTAATACTAGGATAAGTTGCTCTAATAATTTGTTTTAATTCTTGTCAACTATCATTTAAAAAATTCCAAGAAATTCAATATCACTAAATGTTTTACCAGATTTTCGTGAACCTAATTGTTTAATTTTAGTAATATTTAAAGGTTGTTTTAAATACATTCTTTTAGCAATATCTAATAAATAACCAAAATTACTTAACATTTATTCTTACCTTTATTTTCTAAACTAATTGCTATAGGGGCGACGTTATCACTGTTCTTTATATCAATTTTAGTTGATAAATGATATTGTAGATTAGACACACTTTTTGGACTAATAAAAGTTTTTATAACTTTATATTATTAGTTGAGGTGTAGTTTAAAATGAAATATTTAATTAATAGTGCTGATTTTACTAAATTTGATTATAAATTTAACAAGTTTGTAGAAAAGTATAAAAATGATAAAAATATTAATAAAGTTAATATTTATTATCGTAAATTTAAAAAATTTTGTTTTTTATTTAAAAATAAAAATTCTTGTAAAGAAATAATTTCTCAATTACATATGCCAAAGCAAACTTTTTATTATTGAGCTAAACGTTTTTATGATATTTTCTACAAAAATAAACCTTTTGAAGAATTATTATTTAAATCAACAAAACCTAAAAATATTAAATATTTGTATAATTTGGAATTATCAGAAAAATTTATAAATTATTTTGTTCAGTATAAAGAAGAGTTTGGTATAGGTGCTTTTCAATTTTGTTATTTAATAAGAAATATTGATGATATTAGGTTTAATTTTTGCCAAAACCTTCGGTTAAAACTATATATCGTTGATTAAAACGTTTTGGTTTTTATTCACAAAAAACTATTAAGAAAAAACATTTGAGATATGAAGTAAAAGAAACTGGATTATTGCAGACTGATATTAAAGTAGTATCAGATTATATAACAGGAAGTAAAAGATGATATATTATTGATTTTATTGATGAAAAAACTCGAATTACTTATTGTTATCCATCTGAACAAGCACAAACCAGAGATATTGTAAATGCTACTAAAAATGCTTTAAATTTTTATGAAAAATTGGGAATTAAAATTAAAAGAATTAGAACTGATAATGGTAGTCAATATGTTAATACATCTTGTGGAAAACCACAAAGGAATCGTTGATTTACAAATTTTTGTAATAAAAAAGGTATAGTTCATGAAACTACACCGTTTAGATCACCACAGAGTAATGGTAAGATTGAAAGATTTCATAGAAATTGAAGTAATTTATTTGAAATAAAACCATATTTAAATAGTGATTTTAGTTTATTTCAAAAATTAGTTAATTCTTTTCAAGAATATTATAACAATTCTAAACCACATAAATCATTAGGGTTAATGACTCCTATGGATTATTTTGATAAACTTTTATTAGATGGAAAATAGTCCAAAATGTCTGTACTACCTTACAGTTACTAATATAATAATTAATTATTTCGTAAATTTGACAAGGGCGCATAAACTTTTATTAGCATTCAATATTAATCGTTCTTTAAGCAAAAAAGGATGTCCTTATGATAATGCTGTTGCTGAAGCAACTTTCAAAACTTTTAAGACAGAATTTATTAATGATAGAAATTTTACATCATTAATCCAATTAAAATTAGAATTATTTGATTACATCAACTGATATAACAACATAAGAATTCACAGCACTCTAAACTACTTAACCCCCATCAAATACCAAGCACAAATGTCTACCAAAAGATAGTCCTAAAAAGTGTTGCCATTCCAGTTTTTTTCCTTTTTTATCATCTGAAATATTTGGAATAAATATTTGATTTTCAATATTATTTTTATTTTCTTCTAAATCTTGCAAGTAAGTAATTTTTTTAATTTTTATATTTTTCTTTCGTTTTTCTAAATTTTCAATTTGTTTTCTTTTTTCTGCTATCTCTTTCTCATGTATTCTAATTTGTTCTTTTTTTTCTTCTAATTCATTTTTAAATAATTCTATACTTTCTTTCACTTTATCTTTAGTTTTAATAATTTCTTCTTGTTCATTTATTAATTCTTTTTCTCCATCATTATATTTTTCAAATATATCATTGTATATTCTTTCTTCATTTTTAATAATTTTTTTAATATATCGGTTAAATTTGTCATCTATTAATTCAAAGAAAAATACAAAATTTTTATCAAATTTACTTTTTAAATCTTTATCTTCATTTAAAATTAATTTATATTCATCTCCACTTTTCATTCTAAATGCTCAAAAAGATAAAATTAATTGAGTCATAACTTCTTCTTTAAAAAGGTTTTCAAAAATTTTCTCTTTTTTATTTTCTAATTCCTCATTTTTTTGATATAGCCTACGAATTTCTTTATTAATTTTTATTTTTAATTCTCGTGTTTTTTTTAAAAACTCTTTTTTATTTTCAAAAATATTTAAATTTATTGTTTTTAAAAAAATAATATCATTACTTATTGTTTCACTTAAAAAATTAAAAAGATTAAAATAATCTGTGATTTCAGTAAACTCAGTACTATTTTGACTACCTTTATTAATTTTATTTTGTTCTTTAATTTTACTATCAAGTTCTATTAAAAAATAATCTAATTGTCTAATTAATTTTAAATTTTCTTTTTTTTCTCAAAAATAAGAAAAAAAATTATATTTTAAATCATTTCTTAATTCTTTAATTAATTTATCTAAATCAGTTTTTTTTATTTTCTTTTAATTGAGTTAATGGTGCTGATGTACTTGGGTTTTCAAAATCAGTATCTTCTGAATTAGAAAAAAAATTATCTTTTTCATTGTATTCTTTAAAAAAATTCTTAAAAGTTTCAACAACTTCGTCTAAATTTTCATCAGTTAAAGGATAATTTCTAAATTTTTTTATTAATTCATTAAATCAAGGCATAAATCTTATTATCCTAAATTTTATTTATAAAATAAAAAAACCCATTGTTTTTAAATAAAACAATGGGTTTGAAAACTTATATTTTTCAATCTTTTGTGTTAATAACAATAAAAAGCTCTTTATTCTAAAGAACTATCTTGATTATAACTAATTAAATTATAACTAATTAATTTATCACAAAAATTATTTTTCAGTTCTAGGTTTCATATGCGGAAATAATAATACATCTTTAATACTATTTTGGCCAGTTATTAACATAACCAAACGATCAATACCAATTCCCAATCCACCTGTTGGTGGCATACCATACTCCAATGCTTCAACAAAGTCTAAATCCATAGTTGCTGCTTCATCATTACCACTATTTTTTTCTTTTACTTGCTCTTCAAAACGATTATATTGCTGCAAAGAATCATTTAGTTCCGAATAAGCATTTGCATATTCTCTACCAGCAATAAATAATTCAAAACGATCAGTAAACTCTTTACTATTTTTATTTAATTTAGCAAGTGGTGAAATTTCAATTGGATAATCAAAAATAAAAGTAGGTTGAATTAAAGTTTCTTCAACAAAAGATTCAAAAAATAAATTAATAATATGACCAGTACTATTATAATGATCTGGAATATGAAGTTTATAACTTTTTGCAAGTTTTAATATAAGTTTAAATGTTTTATTTTTTTCAATATTTCTAATATTATCATCTTCAATATTATGATATTTTAAAATCATATCACTAATTTCTTGGAAAATTTTAGTAAACTCTTCATCTTTGATCATAGCTTTTTTAATTGAATCAATCATACTAATTTTTGTTCATGATTTTTCAAAATTTAATATATTTTCATCATATTCTAATGTTAATTTATTATGCACTGTATTAATTAAATGTTTTATACAAGACTCTGTTAAATCCATCATATATTTCATATCTTGATAGGCAACATAAATTTCAATAGTTGTAAATTCTGGATTATGTTTTTTACTCATACCTTCATTACGAAATAATCTACCAATTTCATAAACTTTTTCAAAACCACCAACTATTAATCTTTTTAAATGTAATTCAGTAGCAATTCGTAAATATAAATCGGTTTTTAATGTATTATGATGAGTAATAAAAGGTTTAGCGGCAGCACCGCCATATACTTCTTGTAAAATAGGTGTTTCAACTTCTAAATAACCTTTATTATTTAAAAAACTTCTTAATTCATTAATAATTTGTGTACGTTGTAAAAATGTTTTTTTAGTTTCTTGATTCATAATTAAATCTACATATCTTCGTCGATAACGTTCTTCAATATCTGTTAAACCATGAAATTTATCTGGTAAAGGTCTAAGTGCTTTTGATAACATTACAATATCATAGACTTGAACTGTTAGTTCTCCTTTATTGGTTTTCATAACCTTACCTTTAATACCAAAAAAATCACCTAAATCTGCATATTCTGCAAATCATTCAAATTTTTTTTGATTAACATATTCTGGTTTTAAATAAATTTGAAATTTACCTGTTTGATCTTGCAAATGAGCAAAGATTGAACCCTTTCCCATTTCTCTTTTTGTCATTAATCTACCTGCCATTTTAATTTGATCATTAGGTAAATTAGCAACAAATTTTGCTAACTCTTCTTTATTTTTATTTCTAAATTCGCTATTTAAACTTTCACAATTATAATTTCTTTCTCAATTACGCCCATAAATATCATAATTTTGTTTATATAAATCTTGTATTTTTTGATATCTTAATGCTTCTTGCTCTGTCAAAATACGTCCATTAATTTCAAGTTTAGTTTCTTTCATTGTTTTCATCCTTTGTATTTAAGATAAGTATTTAAAATAAAAAAATTAAATTAAATAAGATTGTTTAGGTTTATACATAATGATATCAATTTTCAATACCAAATTCTACTGCCAACAATTAATTTTAAATTTTATAATAAAACCCTTATATTTAAATAAGGGTTAAAGTTTAATTTAAATATTTCTACTAATAGATATCTATAAAATTAGAGACAATTTATTAAACATTTTTTACTTTCTAAATATTAATTTTGTATAAAACATGTTTTGCTAAAATATCACTTTTATTTATTTTTGGATGATAAAATTCTTTTATTTTTTCATACCTATTCGTTTCATTACATTTTCTGATTTAATATTTAATATACTAATAAAACTATAAATTTCAGTTAATTTTAAATTGTTTTTTGCATATTTTAAACATTCTTTAGCTGTTTCTGTTGCTATTCCTTAACCTCCTCAAAAACTTTTTTTAAAACGCCAACCAATTTCAATACATGGTCTAAAATCATCAATAAAATCAACTTCGCTAAAGCCAATAAAACCAATAAATTTATTGTCTTTTTTAAATTCAACAGCATAAAAAACCAAATCCATTATTATTTAAATTATTTTTAATTTTCGAAAAATATTTTTCTGTATCATCTTTTGATAATGTACTAGGAAAATATTTCATGACATCTTTATCAGAATTTAATAAAACAAGTTCATCTAGATCACTATCTTTTCACTGTCTAATTTTTAATCTAGGGGTTTCAAAAAATATTATATTTTTACTCCTTTGTTATGATATTTTTTCTATTAACAATTTGTTAGTTTATTTAATTAATAATATTAACTTCAATTTATTTCACTTGGTTTCATTGGTTTTTCATTATTCTTTACACTAATAATTTTACCATTTTTAACGTTAATAACAGTATTTGCAACATATTGGAAGTTAGGATTATGAGTAACCATAATAATTGATGTTTTATATTCTCGATTAACATCCAATAAAATCTCTAACACCTTACGCCCCATTTCCTCATCAAGTGCTCCTGTTGGCTCATCACAAAATAAAATTGTCGGATTTTTTGCTAGTGCTCTACCAATCGATACTCTTTGTTGTTGTCCACCTGATAATTGACTTGGAAACTTATTCATATGTTCATCCATTTCAATAACTTGAAAAATATCATCAATACTCATATTTTTATTTTTATTTTTAGCAAGATTTTCACCAACTTCAGCATTTTCACGAGCAGTTAAGTTAGTTAATAAATTGTATTGTTGAAAAATAAAACCAACATTATCTCGTCTAAATTTAGTTAAATGACTATCTTTTAATAAAGATAAATTGTATCCCGCCACAAAAACATCACCAGTATTAGGTTTATCCAATCCCGAAATAATATTTAATAATGTTGTCTTACCACTTCCCGATGGTCCTAAGATAACAACAAAATCACCTAATTTAATTTTTAAATTAACTCCTTTTAATACTTCGTATTCTAAGTCTCCAGTTAAGTAAGATTTTTTAACATCAAATAATTCAATAACATTAGTTTGAGTATCAGGAGTATTATTAGTCATTGATATAATTTTACCTTCTAAAATTTCTTTTGAATGAGTTTTTGTTAACCTTTTAATTGCTTTTTGATTATCTTTAAAAGCTTGCAATTTGGCTTTATTAGCTTCTATTTCTTCCTTTGATTCTGGTTTATCATGAGATTTATGGGTTACTAGTGGTATTGCACCTTCATTTTTAGATACTGACTTCTTTGTAAAACTAGATTCTAACTTATTTTTAATTACTTGTTTACTTCCAATGTCTTTATCCTCTTTTTTAATTTCCTTATTATCTTTTTTCATAATCATTTCTCCTTTTTAATTCCATGCTTTTATAAATAACACGCTCATTTTATCAATTACTTTACCTTATTTTATATAGAAATGCTTAAAAAATATTTTAACTTCCTTGTAATAAAACTGTTACTGGTTTGTATTTAATTAAATATAACCCAACAGCATAGCCAATAACCATTATTAAAAATACCATTCCAAAGCAAGATAAAATTGTAACTAGATTAGCAGCCACATTAAAAACAACGCCTGCTTTAGTTGCAATAATTAAAGTAATAATATTTCACACAACATAAGAAATAATAGTACCTAAAATAAAAGCAATCAATAAAGCAATAATATAGGAGCCAATAATCAATCTGTTAATTTCATTTACACGATAACCCAAAGATTTCATCATTGCAATAATTAATAAATTATTATCTAAAATCATATTAACGATAATTACCAATACAAAAGCTACAGCAAACAATGTTAAAATTTTTGTAATATTTATAATTGTTCTAATTCCATCAAATATTTCAACTAATAATCTTTTAACTAAATCATTAATAAAAGGTATTTTATTAATAGGTTCTAAATTTTTTGCTAATATTTGTTCTTTAGTATATTCTGCAGATGGTTGCAAAATATTTATATAATTTAATGGAAAAATATTGCTCTCTTTAGATAATCAATGATTAAAAGAATCTGATATTGGTTTTGGAT
Organism: Spiroplasma ixodetis Y32; assembly: GCF_030316605.1. Classification (GTDB taxonomy): domain Bacteria; phylum Bacillota_I; class Bacilli_A; order Mycoplasmatales; family VBWQ01; genus Spiroplasma_E; species Spiroplasma_E ixodetis. The sequence goes on along the minus strand of NZ_CP127039.1, from coordinate 23,015 downwards.
CTTCTGACGGGGAAGATTTTATTAATCCAATAGATGTTCGTAAATCATCAAGATTAATATAAACATTCGAATTGTCTAAATTATTTTCAATAATTCCTTTAACTTGATAAATTACTGGAATTGTATAATTATATCAACTTGCTAACATTAAAAAGTGATCATCAATTTTATAATCATTTAAAATTGATAATGTTTTTGAAATAACTGCTGGTAAAATATAAGCTGTAGTTGTTATATTTTGTCCTTGATTATCAGTATAAGTAACTTTTTGTACTTGTAAATTATGAGAATTATTAAAAATAGGATCAATATCACGATTTTTTGCTTCTTTAAAGTTAAATCAATTTTTTCAAACTAAATCTTGATATGGATCATTATAAAGTCCTGTTGATTTAATTTTTTTGCGAGCATGCGACCTTTATTATGTCCTTTTCATTCATTAGGAGGTCTTAAATTTATTTCAATAGTTGGATAATACTTATTATTATAAATATTTAAACCTAAACTAATACCAGGCAACGGGTTTATTTCTGGATTAATACCTGTATTTATTGAAATATAATTAAATATTTGATGAATATTTTGACAAATAATTTCCATTAATGGTTCAGGTATTATCTTTTTTGGATTAATAAAATCTTCACAATCAGATTTGGTCTTAGTTTTTTGATAGAGGATATTAATTTCTTCGCTATTCATAAAATAATCTTTAAAATTATTATTAATAATAACACTTTCAATTTTTTTAGCTTTACTATCATTATCAATATGAAAATCATCAGCTACTCATTGATGATATTTATTAGTACCGGTTTCTTTATCTTTCGCAATATCTTTTTCTGAAACTCAATCAAAAACCTGCTTATCAATACTTAAATTAGAATCATTAGTATATGTATACATTGATGAAGTTGATGTATTTCATTTAACATCTTTATTGTAATATCCATATAAATTGTTTATTTTATTATCAAATAAATCAGTAGCTGAACTTTGAAATAGTAATAAAAAACTAACAAAAATAAAAGTAAAAAATACTAAAAATAGTTTTCCAACCGATTTTAGAGTGAAAGCAATTGCTAAACGTTGTTTAAATGGTCAATAACGAAAGGGGTATTTTAAAACTGAAATTAGTTTAGAACTTGAATTACTTGGTCTATCATAAATTAATAATAATGGACTAACGCGTAATTTTGTTTCCGATTGCATATAACTAATTACTATAAAAATAATAGGAATAATTATTAAACTTACAATAAATACTATCCAACTAAAAAATAGTATTGGTAATGGCATAAAAAACCCAATGTTATTTAACGAATTAAATCATATTTGTAATCCTAGACCAATACCTAAACCAATAATACTAGAAATGAATGTTATCAAAAATATTAAAATTACAAAACTAATAGCAATTTGAAAATTACTATAACCAAGGGCTTTTAATAATCCTATCTGTGGTTTTTGTAAATCAATTTCTTTTCTAACATATGACATAATGATAAAAATAATAACTAATAATACTACAAGAGTAATTGCTGTAAACATTATATTTTCCATTTTAAAACTCTCTAAAATTTGTCCTGAGCGAATATCTTCACTATCACTACTAATAATTAAACCAAAACTAAAACTAAAAGTTTTAATTAAAAGTTCTTCTAACTTACTAACAAAATAATTATCGTTATTATTAACTTTTAATAAAAATATATTATTTAAATTAGTTCTAAATGTAGAATCTTTTATTAAATTATTAAACCATTGATTTGACATATAAACAGGACTTGTATTTTCAGATGTCGGATTAGGATTTGTTGCAGTACGACTACCAGTAATTCCCCAATAAGCGTAACCAAAACCAACAACTTTTAACTTTTCAACTTTATCAATAACTCTTATATAATCATTTAATTTAATATTATTAATACGTGCAAATTCAGGATTGATTACTATTTCTAATGGATTAATAGGTTTAATACCTTCGGAAATATAAACTTCGTTAATATTATTTCTTTTTGGAGCAAAATTAAAAGATTCACTTTTTTCTGAAGTATAAAATCCATTTTCTAATGAATAATAAATTTTTTTAAGAGAAATAACGTTTTCATAATCAAAAGTTTTAAAAAATGATTTAGCAAGTTCATAATGTTGCAAATTATAAATTTTATCATCTTTAACTTCGTTTTCTAAAATATCATTAAATAATATCCCTTGATAACTTAATCCTCAGTTTAACAAATAATTTTCAAAATCTTTATTAATATCTACTCCCGAAGAAAGGGTAGGAAAACTATTATTTCTAATATTATTTTCTTTAATTTGATCTATCTGTTCATCAATTTCTCGTTCTTGTGGATGATCTTTAAATTGTTTTTTGATAATTGTTCGGATTCTTGATGTTGCAGTAGCATTATCTTTATAATTATTTAATAATTGTAAATTAATACGATAGTCATATTTACCACTATTGTTTAATACTGTATAAAAGCCTGATTCAGCTCTTGACGCTGTACTATAAAGTGCAGAAAGAGTAGAAATTACAATAACTAATAGTATTATAATACCTAAATATTGTAATAATCTTTTCTTGATTCCTCTTAAAACATTAACAAAAAGATTGCTCATTATAACTCCAATATTCTTATACAACTTAAAAACTGCTAATAGTATAATTTTATCATAATAAAATAATGCTAATTATATTTGAACTATATTAAAAAATAAAAATTTTAATATTATTATTAACTTCTAAACTTATTTACTTACTTAACTACTTTTTTTACATTTTTCTAAAATTGCAATTTTATTAAGGTCAGCAATACCAACATAAGGTAAGTTTCTCAATTTTTCATCGTAATCAAGACCATATCCCACTAAAAAATGATCAGGAACTTCAAAACCATATCAATCAGCTTCAATTTTAGCAACTCTTTTAGATTTCTTATCTAATAGAGTAATTATTTTTACCGATTTTGCTCCAAGTTCTTGTAAATGATCACGAATTTTAAATAACGAATTACCTGAATCAATAATATCTTCAACAATTAATAAATCACGACCCTTAACATTATTAATAACATCCATTCTTATTTTTGGTTTATTTACTGCCTTTGTTTGTCCTAAATATGACTCTACATACATAAAATCAACCAAACAATCAATCTTAAGATTTAACATAAATTGTGATAAAAAAGGTAAACATCCTCCTAATATCCCTACTAAAATAATGGGCTCTTTATTATCTTTATAATAACTATTAACTGATTTTGCAAGTTCAATAATTTTATTATTAATTACATCAGTACTTAATAATATTTTTTCTACTAATTCATGTTTTTCCAACATTGTTTTTCTCCTTATTACTTTTTATATTATATTTACCAAATAAAAAAAAGAAAATAAAACTTACACATTATCGAAAATATTAAAATAGTAAGTTTTGTTTTTTTATTATAATAATTTAATTATTTCTTCTTAGGAACAACTGATATTGTATCATCATCAGTTCCTGAATTATTATCTTCCTTTTTATCATTTGATTCATTATCCTCTTTGGAAGGATTTTTACTATTTTTTTGCATTTCTTTTTGCATTTCTATTACTTCAATTGGTAATTTATTATATTTATCAATATATTCTATTTGTTCAGCAGTAATTGTTTCTAAAGTCATTAATGATTTAGCAATTAATTCTAATGTATCTTTATGTTTTTTAATTGTTGCTACTGCTTCAATATAACAAACATCTAATAATTTTTTAATTTCTCCATCAATTTTAGATGCAATATCATCAGAAAACTTATTTGCTGCAAAAGGTGAATACTCATTACGTGGACTTTCAAATTGAACTAATCCTAATTCAGATGACATTCCATATTCAGTTATCATTTTTCTGGCAATATTTGTTGCTTTTTCTAAATCATCATGAGCACCAGTAGTAATATTTGCATTACCAAACATAATTTCTTCTGAAGCGCGACCACCTAAATAACCAGTAATAGTTGCTCTTAAATGTACTTTTGAATAAAACATAGTATCTTCTTTAGGAGTCATAATAGTATATCCACCTGCTTGTCCACGTGGTATTATTGTAACTTTTTGAACTTTAGAAGCATATTCTAGTTTTAAACCAATAAGAGCATGTCCAGCTTCGTGATATGATACTATTTTTTTATCCATATCAGTAATTACTCTTGAAGTTTTAGCAGGTCCACCAACAACTCTATCAATAGCTTCATCAATTTCTACTAAACCAATAACTGTTTTATTATGACGAACAGCTAACAACGTTGCTTCATTTAATACATTTTCTAATTGTGCACCACTAAATCCTGGCGTTCTCTCTGCTATTCTTTGAAAATTAACTTTTGGCGAAATATTTTTATTACGAGCATGTAATCGTAAAATTGCTTCACGTTCTTTAATATCAGGTCAACTTAAAGAAATTTGACGATCAAATCTACCTGGACGTAATAACGCTTCATCAAGTACATCAGCACGGTTAGTAGCAGCCATAATAATAACTCCCAAGTTAGTTTCAAATCCATCCATTTCAACTAATAATTGGTTTAAAGTTTGTTCATTAGTTGCAGTTGAAGCTGAGGCACGTTTTCTTCCTACTGCATCAATTTCATCAATAAAAATAATACAAGGAGCACTTTTTTTAGCAGTAGTAAACATTTCTCTAATTCTTGAAGCTCCAACTCCAACAAAAACTTCTTCAAATTCAGAACCAGAAATTGAAAAGAAAGGAACACCTGCTTCACCAGCAACTGCTTTTGCTAATAAAGTCTTACCAGTACCAGGCGGTCCTACAAGAAGAACTCCTTTGGGCACTCTTGCACCCATTTGTGCATATTTTTGTGGAAACTTTAAAAAGTGAACAACTTCTTCTAATTCCAATTTTTCTTCTTTAATACCAGCAACATCAGTAAATCTAGTATCTGATGTTCTAATCTTAGCACGACTTTTTCCCATTGAAAAAGGACTCATGCCACCACCGGCACCCATTTTATTCATTTTAGAAAATAATCAAAATGAACCACCAACTAATACTAATATGGGAAACATACTAATTAAAAATGTTTTTCAAAACGGAACTAATTCACTAATAATTGTGGGGTTAAGATCAAAGCCTTTACCCTTTTTATCTTTTCTGAATAATTTTTCAATAACATCATGATAAAAACCACCTGTAGCAGTTCCAGAAACTGTCGCTTCAAATCGTTTTACCTTACCATTAATTCCTAAAAAACCTGTAATATAAGTAGTATGATCAAAAAATTGAACTTGTACACTATCAATTTTGCTAACAGTGTCACTACTATTACCAGGGAGTTTACCATCTCTAAGTAATGTTTCTAATTGAAATTGATCTAAAGTTAAAGCATTACCTCTTAAAAAATATCACAATAAAATTCCAACAAATACTAAAAAAGCAACGAATAGTGCAACAATCATTCAATTAATTTTAATTCGCATTTGCATTATTTTTTCACCTACGTTTAATTTCTAATTTATTTTCTTAAATAATACCATAATATTTTAGCACATACAAATTAGGTTTCTCACTAATATTGTTTTTATTTACTGATAATTTTGGAATTGCCACTACTTTTCCGCTTGAATTTATGATTACTGGTCATATAAGACGTTCACGATATGGAATTTTATTATCAATAAATAAACGATTAATTTTTTTTGTACCAAATGGTGTTTCAATTTCTTCTTCACCATTATTAGTTCTAATTGTTAATGGAAAATCTGATTTATTAATATATAAAGCTTGAAATTCACCACCTGTTGGTTCAGTTTTAGAAATAGTAATTTCCTTAAAATTATAGTTATTTATTTTAGAAATTTTATAACTAAATTGTTTTGGTTCATTTTTTTCACTAATATATGCAAAATTATATTCTTTAATAACTCAAGTATTTTCAGAAATACAAATAGTAATATTTGGTTTACTAGATTTAGTTAAAACTCTAACTATTTCTTTAATTTTAGCCTTTTTTAAAGATAAAACTAATTCTTCATCATATTGGCTTAAAAATTCATAGATAATCATTTGTTGTAATTTAAATTCATATTTTTTAAATTCATTAATAGCAAGCATATCATCATTAATAATGGTATTGTAAATTACTTCAAGTTCATCTTTCAGTAACTCTTGTTCACTATTTAATTCTTTAATTTCACTTAACATTAAATTAATATCAAAATCAGTAAGTTTATTAATTTGTTGTTGTCTAATTCTATTTCTTTCATAAATAATTAATTCATTTGTTTCATCAAATCCATATTTAATATGATACAAAGTTAAATAGTCAATAATATCTTCTTTTTTTAATTCTAACATTGGACGATAAACCGATAAAGATTTATATGTTGTTTTAAATTTTAATCCATAATAAGAAACTATTGCCTTGCGCTGTTTTTGAATAATATATGTTTCAAGCAAATCGTAAACATGATGTGCTACAACAAGATTATAAACTTGATATTTTTGAGCAATTTCATTAAAAAAATCATATCTAAGTACACGTGCTTGACTTTGAAAATTTTGTTTTTTATTGTATTCCTCTTCTTTAATATTTTTTACTTCTAAAGTTATTTTATTATTTGTACAATATTCTCGAACAATTTGCTCATCAACATTACTACTTCAACGTTTATGATAATTAACATGACAAACAATAATTTTAAACTCATTACGTACTAAATTATCTAATAAAAACATACTATCTGGACCACCTGATACAGCTAATAAGTAAGTTATTTTTTTATTAAGTTTATTTAATCAATTAATATTCATTTTAAACACCTAACCTTACACTTATATTAAGATTATTTATATCACTTTGCTATTTCATCAATATAAGTATTATTTTCATTATGACAAATCAATGGTGGCAAAACAATCATTCCTTCTTTCACTAAAAATCCTGCTTCAATTAAAAAAACATTGGCAGCCTGATTAATTTTAGGATAAACTATTTGTAATTTTTTAGGTGTAATTTGATATTTTTTTAATAAAAGCAGTGTTTCGTTTATTCTTTCTACACTATTTATCATAACCAATCGCCCTTTGTCTTTTAATAATTTACTTGCGCTAGCAATAATCTCCTCTAAATTAATATACACTTCATGTCTTGCTGCAATTTTTAAAGGTTGTGCTTTTACTTTGCTTTTATCTCATAAAGGAAAAAAAGGTGGATTGCATACAATTAAATCAACTTTTTCTTTTTCTCTTTGAGCATAAATTTTTATGTCTTCATGAACAATGACAATTCTTTTTTCTAAATCATTAAGTTTTATATTTTCTAAAGCAAGTTCAACAGATGGCTCTTGAATTTCAATACCAATTACTTTTCCTTGAAATTTTGCCGCTAAAATTATTGGAATAACAGCATTATTAGTTCCAAAATCAATTATTGTTTTAGTACTAGGTTTTATTTTAATAAAATTACTTAATAAAATAGTATCCAAAGAAACACAAAACATATCTTTTCTTTGAATAAGTTTAATTTTTTTATCATCTTGATTTAAAATTAAAATCTTTTTTGTACTTTCCATAGTTTAATTATCACTTACCTTAATAAGAAAAGAATTTATTAATAAATTTAAGTTAACATTAAATTTTAATTTAGTAATTGTAAATGAAATTTGTTCTAAAATATAGGCTATGTTTTTTAAATTACTATTTTTTCATAAATTAACTAAACTTTCAATAAAAAAATTATTAAAATCATACTTTTTAAATAAAAGAAAAGTTAATTTATTAAAAACTACTAAATTAAAAAATCTAAAAAAGTAAATAATTTCTTCTTTTAAACTAACTATTTTTTTATTCAAAAGTTGATTGTTAATTTTTTTATCATTATCATTAATAATAAATTGTTTAATAATTTCAATATATTTTTTTAATTTAAGTTTACTGCTTTCATCTGTCAAAAAAGTAGTATTTGAAAATATTTTTAATATTAATAATTGTTCATCATCATAATTGTTACTAACAAATATATCATTTTCTTTTGAACAATTTATCAATTGACAACGAGATTTAATAGTAGGGAGTATTTGATTAATATTAGTGGTAGTAAAAATTACATAAATATTTTTAGATAATTCTTCTAAAGTTTTAAGCATAACATTTGAGGCTGAATTTGAAGAAAATTCAATTTGATTTATTAAATAAATTTTATTAGCATCTTTTTCTAAATTTGTTTTAGAAAAATCATTAATAATTTCTAAAACAAGATTTTTATTCATAATATTATTTTTACTAAAATCAAATTTTTTAAAATCAAAATAACTATTAGTTTTAATTTTAAAACAATTTTGACACATATTTTCTTCAGTACATTTTTTTAATTGATTATTATTTTTACAAACAATTTTTTTTATTAACTTATTACTAACATTTATATTTAATATTTTATTTTTTGAATACAATAAAATTACCTGTGGAATATTTTCCATTGCAAAAATAGAAAAATTTTCTGATTCTTCATTTTCAAATAAAATTGCATTATTTTCCTTCATTAGATCCTCTAATTTTGATTTTTTTTTCTTTAAAACCTTTTTCTTCAACTAAATTTATGATTAGTTCATAAACACTATTAAAAACTTTTTTTTCTGATAAATTAGCATTTATTGTATGAACGCGATTTGGATTACTAATAGCAATTTTTTTATAACCATTATATACTTTTTGATGAAATTCTATTGTTTCTTCATCTAATCTATTCAATTTTTCACCTTTTCTTAATAAAATTCGTTGTAAACCTGTTTCTGGTTTAATATCAAATAAAACTGTCAAATCAGGTTGATAATCTTCAAAAATAAGTTTTTGAATAAAATTTATTTTATCAATATCTAAATTTCTAGCATAACCCTGATATGCTAAAGTTGAGTCAGAAAAACGATCAGAAATAATGATTTTATTACTGTTTTTATTTGGCAGAATTTTTTCGATTAAATGTTGTCTTCTACCTGCAATATAAAGCAAAACTTCTGTTCATGGATCCATTAATGTATTTTCTTTATTTAAAATAACTTGTCTTATTTGTTCAGAAATTTCGCTACCACCTGGTTCTCTCGTAATAATAACATCAAAACCATCTTGTTTTAATTGTTCTTTAATCATTTTTAAAACTGTAGTTTTACCTGCACCTTCTGGCCCTTCAAAGGTAATAAATAACATTTTTCTACCTCTTTCTATGCTAAAATTACTAAACTCTTCTAAAACTTGCCAGCAATATTTTTTTCTTTTTCATCTATTTGTTTTAATGCTTTATTCAGTTCTGTTTGTAACATATCATTAATACTTGAATAATCATTTTCTGCTTCTTTTAATAATCCTTCAATATTAATTGAAACTAGTTTACGTCCACCTGTTATAATAATTTTAACTAAACCATCAATATCAGAAAAAGTAAATTCTTCTTTTTTAAATTTTGTTAACTTTCCTTGAATTGCTTGTGCTTGTGCTAACATTCTTTTCATATCCATATTTTTCACCTCATATTTTTATATTTCTTCAATTTCAGTAAATATTTTTTTAATAAAATTTAAAGTCGGATCTCTATCTACATTGGTAAATGACTCAATTACAGGTTTTGATATTACAATATCTACTGGTTTTGGTAATATTTTTTTTATTAGTAACTCCTGATATTTTTTTCTTGTTTCCTGTCATTGATTTTTATCAAGGGCATAAATCATATATTCATTTTCTAATAAAATATTTAAAAATTCTCTATGTTCTTTACTTAAAAAACTTTGATTTATTAAATCAGATTGAATAATATTTTTGGTAATAATAATAATGCCATTAGTAGATGCTGCCGCAATAATAGTATTTATATAAACTTTAGTTATGTTTCTAAATTTATTATCATTAATAAATTTAGAAATATTTTTTCACTTTTCACTAATTTCTTTTCTAATATTTTTATCAGCTTGTAAAATTAAATTAATGGCTTTATCAATTATCTCATCATTTTTTAAATTTTTCACAGTTGGTACATCAAAAATTTCTTTTTCTTTAATATTAGTATTTTCTTCTTTTACTAAAATTGAAGTTAGTTCTTCGTTATTTTTATCTATTTCGCTTTTTTTGAAAATTTTTGTTATTTCATCTTTACTATTTAAATTTATACTTTTATTTTCTATATTCATAATAGATATTTTTGTTTTTTCTAAATAATTTAATGAATATTTATTCTCAAAATTTTTAATTAAATTTAATATTTTTAATATTAATATTGGTTTTAAATCATCAACATCTTCTTGAATTAAAATTTCATTAAACGAATTCAAAATTAAAAGTAAATCAGATTTTACTACTTCAGAAAAAATATTTACTTGTTGAATATTTATCATTTTAAGTAATTCTTTTTTTTTAGTAATAGCATAAATTAATATTTCTTCAAGAATGTAAATAAAATCAATAATATTTTTTTTATATTGAATAGTATATTCATCAAATAATGTTAATTGTTTTATTACTTGCTCCATATTACAATTAAATATATTAATTAAAAATAATATTTTATTTTTTGTTGATAAAACAGAAAATATTTTTTGAACATTTTTAAGTGTTATATTATTACCATAATTAAATGTTTTTTCTAAATAATTTAAACCATCCCGTAAAGAGCCTTCGCTCAATATTGCTAATTCCTCTACTGCTTCAACCTCAAAATTAATTTTTTCTTTTGTTAAAACATCAATAAAATGTTTCTTAGTTTCATTTACATTAATTTTTTTAAATTCAAATCATAAACAACGAGAAATTATAGTTGGAATTACTTTATATGGTTCTGTTGTTGCTAAAATAAAAATAATATGTTGTGGTGGTTCTTCTAAGGTTTTTAATAATGCGTTAAAAGCAGAAGTTGTTAACATATGAACTTCATCAATAATATAAACTTTATATTTAAAATTCATCGGTAATAAGTTAATATTATCTCTAATACTTCTTATTTCATCAACACCATTATTGGAAGCACCATCAATTTCTAAAATATCAATACAATTATTTGAACTAATGTTTATACAATTTTCACAAGTATTACATGCATCTCCATCAATGTTATTTTGACAATTAATTGCTTTAGCAAATATTTTAGCCGTTGATGTTTTTCCTGTACCTTTTGAGCCTGAAAATAAATAAGCATGATTAAAACTATTATTTAAAATAGAATTTTTTAATATTCTTACAATATTCTCCTGACTAATTATTTCTGAAAAAGAATTTGGTCGGTACTTTCTATAAAAAGATTTATGTTTCATTTAAATCACCTATAATTATCCTAACAATTTTTTATAATAATTGTTATAAAAACAATTATTATAAATTACGAATTTCTCCAAAAAAACTTTGTAACATTTCTTTACTATCTAAGTTTAAAGAATAAGTATATTCACTACGATGATTAAATCTTTTATCTAATGTTAAACTATAGAGTGATTCAACGCATCCAAACTTACTATCTTTTAAAGCAAAAACAATATGTTTTATTCTTGTTTGTAACAAAGCACCTACACACATTAAACATGGTTCTAATGTTGTATAAATAGTACAATTTAACAAACGTCAATTATTATTTTTTTTACATGCTTTTTTTATTGCAATAATTTCCGCATGTTGAGTTGGATCTTTGTCTTTTTCCTTTTTGTTAAATCCTCTACCAATAATATTATCATTTTCATCAACAATAATTGCTCCAATTGGAACATCACCATTAATAGCAGCTTTTTTAGCAAGCTTTAAGGCAATTTCCATGTAATTTTGTTTTTTCATTTAAAGAAACCTCTTTTTTATTTTTCAAAATAAAACCACCGCACACAATCCTAATCCTTATGGCTGCTCCCTTTCGGTCCTGACCCGGTTCGAATGTAATTGTTGCAGTGGCATTATTAATTATAACAATTTTTTTATAAAAAATACATTTTTTTTAATTTATAATGTTTCACGTGAAACATTATAAATTAAATAGTTTTTAAATTATTCATATAAGGTTGTAAAACAATAGGTATATTTACAACATTATCTTCTTCAACATAAAAATTTTCTAAAATTGCTGCAACAACTCGATCAATAGCTAATCCCGATCCATTTAGTGTATGTGGAACTACTTTCTTATTATCTTGACTAACTCTAGTTTCCATTCTTCTTGCTTGAAAATCTTCACAATTACTACATGAAGAAACCTCACGATAACACATTTGAGAAGGTAATCATAATTCTAAATCATAAGTTTTAGCAGCACTAAAACCAATATCACCACTACATAAATTAATAACTCTATAAGGAATATCTAATTTTTGTAAAATTAATTCAGCATTTTTAGTTAACTCTTCAAGGGCATCATAAGATTTTTCAGGATCAACAATTTGAACTAATTCTACTTTATTAAATTGATGTAATCTAATTATTCCTCTTGTATCTCTACCAGCAGAACCCACTTCTGAACGAAAACATGGTGTATAAGCACACATTTTTATTGGTAATTCAGAAAAATTAATAATTTCATTACGATAAATATTTGTTAAAGGAACTTCTGCTGTTGGAATTAAATACTGTTCATTATTTAATTGAAATAAATCATCTTTAAATTTAGGAAGTTGCCCTGTACCAAATAAGTTTTCTTTATTAATAATTAATGGTGGTAAAAATTCAGAATAACCATTTTTTAAATGAGAATCAATCATAAAATTCATTAATGCTCTAACTAATAAAGCACCTTTATTTTTATACATAATAAATCTAGTACCACTTAATTTAGTTGCTTTTGAAAAATCAATTATATTTAATTTTTCAGCAATTTCTCAGTGTGGTTTACTATTTTTTTTAATAATTTTCCCTCATTTTTTAACTTCTTGATTATTAGTTTCATCGTTTCCTTGTGGAACTGAAAAATGTGGTATATTAGGAATTACTAATTGTAATTCATATATTTTATCTTCTAAATCTACAATTTTTAAATTATTTTTTATAATTTTTTCTTTTAAAATAATCATATCATCTTTAATTTTTTTTATTTGATCATTTTTTTTATTTTTTAATAATTCACCAATTTGTTTAGATTGCTTATTTCTTGTTTCTTCTAATTTTTGATTTTTTGTTTTTAAAGTTCTTATTTCTAAATCTAAATTAAAAATTTTATTTATTTCATTTTTATAGCTTTGGCCCCTTGTTTCTATTTTATTAATAGTTTTTTCCAAATTATTACGTATTTTTTCTATATCAATCATTTTAGCACCTCTTAAATTAATCAATAAAAATAGTTTTTTCTTTAGTGATTGGGATTGTTACAATTGAAGAAATTGCATCATCTTCTGTTTTAAATCTAATTAATTTAACACCTATAGTATTTCTACTTGTAGTTCTTATATCTTCTAAAGAAAATCTAATAACTGTACCTTTTAAAGTCATAATTAATAAATCATTACTATTATTAGTTTTATTTATTGAATTTATACCAATTAATTTTCCTGTTTTTTGAGCTAATTTCATTGAAATTACACCCTTACCACCACGATTTGCTAAACGATATTCTTCAAATCGTGATATTTTTCCATAACCTTTCGCACTAATAGAGACAACTAAATCACCATCTTGATTAGAACACATTCCAATTACATGAGTACCTTTTGTATCTATTCCTTTTACTCCACTGGCTATTCTTGACATTACTCTAACTTGATTTTCATTGATTCTAACTGCTCGTCCATTAGCCACAGCAATAATTATTTCATTATTACCTGTGGTTTTCAGCACATCTACTAATTGATCATTTGAACGCAATTTAATAGCTATTTTACCATTTTGGTAAATAGATTTAAATTGATCTAAAGTTGAACGTTTAATAATTCCTTTTTTAGTAACAAAAAATAAATTAGCATTTATATCATAATCTTCTGATATAGCAATTATTGTTTTAATAGTCTCATTTTTTTCTGTTGCTATTAAATTAACAATTGGTGTTCCTTTAGCTGTTCTTGAATAATTTGGTACCTTATGAGCACGAATTCGATAAACTTTCCCTTTATTACTAAATATTAACAAATCAGAATGAGTTGAAGTAATTAAAACTTTATCAATATCATCAGTATTAATATCAGTGCAACCAGCACCTTTAACACCAACACCACCACGATGTTGAGTTCTATATGTATCTAAAGGTAAACGTTTAATATAACCACTTTTTGAAAGCGTTATAACCACCTGTTCTTCTTTAATTAAAGCTTCATCAATAATTTCACCTTCATAATTTTCAATAATTTCAGTTCTTCTATCATCACCATAATTTTCTTTAATTGTTGTTAACTGAGAAATCATTAATTCTATTTGCTTAGAAGGTTCATTAATTAAAGTTCTTAATCGAATAATTTCTTCATTAATAAATGATAATTCATTATTTAATTTTTCTTGTTCTAAATCTGTTAAACGTTGCAGTTTCATTTCTAAAATAGCTTTAGCTTGTTTTTCAGAAAATTCAAATTTATTCTGTAAATTAGTTAATGCTTCTTCTGTTTTCTTTGATTCCTTAATTATTTTAATAATTTTATCAATATTTTCTAATGCTTTAACAAGACCAAAAATAATATGATATTGATGTTCATATTTTTTTAATTCAAAATTAGATTTATTAAGAATAATTTCAATTTGATGTTCAATATAAATTTCAATCATTTCTTTTAAATTCATTACTTTAGGTTGTTTATTATGTAATGCTAATAAATTTATTATGAATGTTGTTTGTAATGAAGTAAATTTATATAGTTGATTTAAAATAAGTTCAGCATAATCAATATTTTTAATTTCTAATACTAATCTTATTCCTTCACGATTAGATTCATCTCGCAAATCAGTTATATAATTTACTTTTTTTTCTTGAACTGCTTTAACTATATTATTTATTAAATTAGTTTTATTAGTTTGATAAGGTATTTCTTCAACAATAATTGCAGGCTTACCATTTGATAATTTTTCAACTTTAGTTTTACTACGAACTGTTATTGTTGATCTTCCATTTAAATAAGCATTTTTAAATGAATTTACACCTAAAATCATTGCACCTGTAGGAAAGTCAGGTCCCTTAACAATATCTAATATTTCCATAATATCACAATCAGGATTTTGAGCTACAAAAATAATTGCATCAACTATTTCTCTTAAGTTATGTGGTGGAATACTTGTTGCCATTCCAACAGCAATACCTGTTGTTCCATTAACTAATAAATTAGGAAAATAAGCTGGTAAAACACTAGGTTCTTTTTCAGCACCATCATAATTTTCAACAAAAGTAACTGTATTTTTATTTAAATCTTTAACCAACTCTCCTGCCATTTTACTCATTCTAACTTCAGTATATCTCATAGCAGCAGCACTATCACCATCAATTGAACCAAAATTACCTTGGCCATCAGCTAAAGGATAACGATAATTAAATTCTTGTGCCATTCTTACCATTGTTTCATAAACTGCAATATCACCATGAGGATGAAATTTTCCAATACATTCTCCAACAATACGTGCTGCTTTTTTATAAGGTTTATCATATGTCATACCTAAAATTGCTAAAGAATATAAAATTCGACGATGTACTGGTTTCAATCCATCTCTTGCATCTGGTAAAGCTCTTGAAACAATAACTGACATTGAATATTCTAAAAAACTAGTTCTCATTTCATCAGATATATTACGAACATATTTATTAGAAATAAATGTTTCATTTTTTTTAGTTATTTCGCTCATATATAAACTCCTAATTTTATTTTATTAACTTTTAAGCATCAATGTTTTTTACATATTTAGCATTTTCTTGAATAAATTCTTTTCGTGGAAATACATCTTTCCCCATCAATATTGAAAAAGTTTCATCTGCTTCTGAAGCATCATCAATACTTACTTGTAATAAAATTCTATGTTGTGGATCCATAGTTGTTTCTCATAGTTGTGTGGCATTCATTTCTCCTAAACCTTTATAACGTTGAATGTTAAAATTAGTTCCATTAAAATTATCTTTAATTTCTTGCAATTCTTGATCATTATATGCATATTTAATAAATTTACCACTATAAAATTTGTATAAAGGAGGCTGAGCTATATATATATAACCAGCATCAATTAAGGGACGCATGTAACGATAAAAAAATGTTAATAATAATGTTTTAATATGTGAACCATCAACATCAGCATCAGTCATAATAATAATTTTATGATAACGTAATTTAGTAATATTTAATTCTTTACCAACACCACAGCCAAAGGAAATAATAAGATTATTTATTTCTTCGTCAGAAAAAACTTTTAAAAGTCGTGCTTTTTCAACATTAATTATTTTCCCTCTTAATGGTAAAATTGCTTGAATTTCTCTACTTCTTCCCAACTTTGCAGTTCCACCAGCTGACTCACCTTCGACAAGAAAAACTTCTGTTTTAGTTGGATCTTTAGAAGAACAATCTGCTAATTTACCTGGTAAATTAGAAAATTGTAAAGGATTTTTTCTCGAAGTCATAATATTCTCACGTGCTTTTTTAGATGCTAAACGTGCACTTACTGATAAAATAACTTTGTTAATAATAATTTTTGCTTCAGCAGGGTTTTCCAATAAAAATTTATTAATTATTTTTCCAGTTACATTAGAAACAATTTTTCTAACTTCAGAATTACCAAGTTTTGTTTTAGTTTGCCCTTCATATTGTGGATTAGGATGTTGAACTGAAATAATTGCTAAAATTCCTTCTTTAACATCATCGCCAGTAAATGTTTCATCATTATTTTTTAAAAGATTATTTTTTTTCGCATAAGAATTCAATTCTCTTGTTAATGCTAAACGAAAACCATCTTCATGTGTTCCCCCTTCAGGTGTATTAATATTATTACAAAATGAAAATATTTGAGATTCTTCACTTTCATTATATTGAAAAGCTATTTCTGTGTTTATACCATTTATTTCAAACTCTCCATAAATAATTTCATGTTTTAAAGGTTCAAATTTATTATTTAAAAATGCAACATATTCTTTAATGCCCCCTTCATAACAAAAAGTTTCTTCTTTATTTTCACGTTCATCAATAACTTGAATAGTTAAACCTTTATTTAAAAAGGCAAGTTGTCTTAACCTTGTTTTAATTATTATAAAACTAAAATTTACAGTTTCAGTAAAAATACTTTCATCAGGTTTAAATAAAACAGTTGTTCCATTTTTATCACTTTGTCCAATAATTGCCAATGGTAATTCTGGTTTACCACCTTCAATATATTTTTGAAAAAAAATATTACCATCACGGTAAATAGTAACTTCCAAATACTTACTTAAAGCATTTACTACTGAAGCACCAACACCATGTAAACCCCCTGATACTTTATAAGAACCATTATCAAATTTTCCACCAGCATGTAATGTAGTAAAAACCGTTTCTACTGTTGAAATATTAGTCTTTGGATGTATATCAGTAGGAATACCTCGACCATTATCTTTTACTAATATTTCATTATTTTTAGTAATAGTTACAGAAATTTTTGTACAAAAACCAGCAATAACTTCATCAACAGCATTATCAACTATTTCTCAAACTAAGTGATGTAATCCTCTTTCTGCAGTGGAACCAATATACATTCCAGGTCGTTTTCTAACTGCTTCTAGTCCTTCTAAAACTTGAATTGAGTTAGCATTATAATCATTTGGAGTCCTTGTGTTCACTATTTTCACTCTCTTTCATCATTAAATATTTTCATTAATTTAATAATGAAAATATTTAAAATTTCAAAAATAAATTTAAAAAAAGACTTTTTATTCTTTAAAATAAGCATATTATTTTACATTTTATGTATAAATTATACATTTTTTTTGATTTAAAACAACATAATTTTTTTAAAAGAAAAAATTGGATGGGTTACACTTTATTGAACACTAATTACGTAGACAAGTGAACAAATTAGTGAAAAGAAAGGAATTATAATTATGACCAATATTAACTCATATACCGACGAATTTAAAAAGCAAATAGTAGCTTTATATCAAAGTGGTAAATCAATATCTTGCCTTGTTAAAGAGTATAATGTTACAAGATCAGTTACTTATAAATGAATTAAGCAATTTACTAATTCAGGTAGTTTTAAAACTAAAGATAATCTTTCTGATTTAGAAAAACAATTAATTCAAGCAAATAAAGAATTAAAACAGTTACGAATGGAAAATGATATTTTAAAGCAAGCAGCACTAATAATAGGCAGAAAATAGAAATTATTGTTAAAAATAAATCTAAATATAAAATTCGCACAATGTGTCGTTTTTTAAAACTCTCTAAATCAACTTATTATTTTAATTTAAAGAAAAAAGAAAAAAATCAAAATAATATTTATGAACAAGCTGTTATTAGTGCTTTTAAAGAAAATAAAGAAGTTTATGGAACAAGAAGATTAAAAGTCATACTAGCAAACCAAGAAATTTATTTATCACGCAGAAAAATTAAAGAAATTATGAATAAGCATAATTTAATATCAAAATACACTAAATTATCATTCAAAAATCATCATAATAAAGTCAATGATAGTCAAATAACCAATCTTGTTAATAGAAACTTTAATAATAAAATTAAAAATGAAGTTATTGTTAGTGATTTAACTTATGTTCAACTTAATGGTAAATGAAACTATATTTGCTTATTAATTGACCTATTTAACCGCGAAATTATTGGACATAGTGTTGGAGTTAAAAAAGATGCATCATTAGTAAATCAAGCATTTATGCAATCAAATCGCTGTTTAAAAGATATTGAAATATTTCATAGTGATCGCGGCAATGAATTTAACAATAAAATGATTGATAAACTTTTATTAGCATTCAATATTAATCGTTCTTTAAGCAAAAAATCTGTCCTTATGATAATGCTGTTGCTGAAGCAAATTTCAAAACTTTTAAGACAGAATTTATTAATGATAGAAATTTTACATCATTAATCCAATTAAAATTAGAATTATTTGATTACATCAACTGATATAACAACATAAGAATTCACAGCATTCTAAACTACTTAACCCCCATCAAATACCAAGCACAAATGTCTACCAAAAAATAGTCCTAAAAAGTGTTGTCATTCAAAATTAAAAAATCTTTATTCAAAAATAATAAATTACTTTTTTAAAAATATTTAACAAAAAATCTATTTAAAATTTTCTATTAAATTAATAATACTATTTGCCATTTATTGATGAAATCACATACCTGGATGAAATTCATCAAAATAAAAATATTTATTTAAATTACTTTCATTAACTCCAGAATTAAAAACTGGTTTATAAGAATATTTTGTTTCTTTAGACATCATTTTACAAATTGTAGCACTAGTTTCAACAATTCCATCTGGAATTTTATTTTTAAAATTATTCATATCAGTTGCTAATTCTCTTGAAAGAAAAAAAGGTGTAATAATATTTTTATAAATTATTTTCATTTCTAATATCATTTTTTTCATTGTTTTTGATATTGAATACATGTTTTACGTGCTATTTGTATTTTTTGTTGATTATTATGTAATATCTTTTTAATTTTTGGTGTTAATGTTAAGTCAGGAACATCACTAATAATAATTTTATTTGCACCATTTTTAATTAATAATTTTATTACTTTTTTTCTTCATTTATTACATTATTAATTTTACTGTTAATAATAATAGGATCTGTTTTATTGATTAAATTACTAATATCATTAGCTCCCATTTCTATTCAAATAACATCTTTTTTTTGTAAAGAATGTTGTAATAACAACATTTGTGTTTGATGAGACAAATCAAAAGTTTTAATAATATCTAAATTATTATCAGTGCTATCAGCAACTTCTCCTCCATAAGCATAATTATTAACCAAACTTTGAAATGTTTTACCATTGATGTTAAATAATCAGCCAGGTTTAAAATTAATATTTAATTTTTCAGCAATTAATTGTGAAACTACTTTATTACTACTTCAACAATTATTATAATAAGGTTTATCTAATTGAAAATGTTTAAATTTACTATTACTATTTTCTAAATATTGATTTTGTGCAAATATTCCTGCACCAGTATCTGATAAACTATCCCCTAAAACATAAAATTCACTAATACTATCTTGCTTATTTTTACAAGCAATTATATTTAAATTAGTAAAAATTAAAATAGTAAACATACTTAACAATTGTAATTTCTTCTTCATTATTTTTTACCTTTTCTTAGCTTATTAATTAAAAATAACTATTTTAGTTATATCATATTATTTTTCTCCAATTGGTAAAACTAGTTGTAATAACCCAGTTTCTTCTTCACTATCAATAATTGTATAATTTTTTGGTCAAGAAATTTTCAAATTTACTTTTTTACATTTATTAAAAGATTTTAAAGCATTAATAATTAATTTTGAATTAAAAACTACTTTTATTTCTTCTTTTAAACCTTTAGACTTTACAATATGAAATTTTTTAAATTGTTCAATTACTTCACCTATACTATCATTATTAGATAAACAATTAATTTTAAAATCATTTTTTTCCACATTGATTCAAAATTGAATCATAGGTGAAGTATCTTTTTTTGCTAAAATTATTGATAATTCAATAATTTTTAAAAATTCTCTAACGTTATTAATTTCAATAATATTTTTTTCTTTTTCTATAATATTTTTAATAATATCATCCGTATTTGGATAAGTACCTTCAATCATTCGTGTTTGAAATAAAAAATTTTCAATTTCAATAATTAAATTATAATCATTTTCAAAATAAAAATTTATATTTGAATTTAAATCACTAGTAATTTTATCAATTTCATTTAATAAATGAACTGGAATATTAAATTCTTTATTATTAAATTCTAATTTTTCTTCAAAAGAAAATCACTTTTTTGCTAAACAATATCCATCAGTTGCTGTAACAAATAACTTTTGATTATTAAATTTAAAATTAATTCCACTTAATGCTGGTTTATTATTATTTGTATTTGTTGCAAAAGCAATTTGTTCATTTATATTTTGCAACAAACTTTTATTAAAAGATACTTTATTTTTAATATCTTTATTAAAGTTAATTTTTGGAAATTTTTCAATTGTCAACGTACTTAATTTGAAGATAAAATCATTATTATCATTTTTAAAATTACTAATGATTAAGTTATTAATTTTAAGTTCAAATAAAATTCATTCATCTTCTAATTTACTAAAAATATCATAAATAATTTTAGTATTAATTAATACTGAACCAATATTTAATATTTTTAAATATTTTTCATTATTATTTAGTTCATATTTTAATGATAAATTACCATTAGATGCGGTTAAAATTATTTTTTCTTTTTCAACTTCTAATAAAAAACAAGATAATTCTTCGTAATTGTTATTAGAAAATGTTATTTTTATTATTTTTTTTATTATTTTGAATAATATAGAACTTTTGATTTCGATTTTCATAAATATCTCCCATTTTTAAACATTAATAATTAATATATATTATATATATTAATTACTATTATTTATTTAAATATTAATAATATTATAATGTGGATTAATGTGAATAACTAATTTTAACTTATAAAATAAGTAAAAAATCAGGATTTTATATGTTAATAATTTATGATTAAAATAGTGGATTAATTGTGTTTTAAACATTCACGTGATAATCTTTCAATATTTTTTTTAAATTCATAATTAGTTTCAATATTTTTTTTAATTTTGTTATAAGCATTCATTACTGTTGTATGATCTTTACCTCCAAATTCAGAACCAATTTTTGTATATGATTCATTTAAAAGTGTTTTTATTAAATACATTGCTACATGGCGTGCTATTGTTATTGTTTTAACTCTAGAAGTACTAATCAATAATTTGATTGGAATATTATAATATTCAGATACAATTGTTTTAATTTTTTTAATAGTTAGTTTTTCTTTTAATGAAGTATTTGATGTTTTAAAAGCTTTCATAACGTCTTCAAGCACTATTAAATGATTAGGCTTTATATATAAAATGCTATAAAAAATTAATCTATTTAATGCTCCTTCCAATTTTCTAACATCACTATTAAAATTTAAAGCAATAAAACTTAAAGATTCTTCAGTAAAAATGCTTGGATCATAATTTAAAGACTTAATTTTTTCTTTTAAAATAATTAATGAAGTTTCAAAATCTGGTGCATCAATACCAACACTTAAACCACTTTGAAATCTTGAAACATTTCTTTCTTCAAAACCATATAAATCATCAGGATGTTTATCTGATGTAATAACAATTTGTTTTTGTTTGTTAACAAAGCTATTAAATATATGAAAAAATATTTCATTTGTTTTACTACGATTAGCTAAAAATTGAATATCATCAACGAGAATAACATCGTATTGATTAAATGAATCTTTAAATTTTTCAATATCATTAATATTTTGTTTAATAATTTCTGGTACCATACGGCCAAATTCTTCAGAAGATAAGTAAAGTACTTTTTTTTGATTATTATATTTTGTTAGTATTTCATTTTCAATAGCATGAAGTAAATGTGTTTTTCCTAATCCAGAATTACCATAGATAAATAAGGGATTTCAATACCTACCAAGTTCTATGGTAATTGAAAATGCTGCTTGATAAGCATCGTTATTTGATTCACCCTTAACAAAGTTATTAAATTGAAATTGTTTTTTAATTTGTTGCAATTTATTAAATTCAACAAAATCTTTTTCTACATATATTTTTTGTTTCTTTGCTTCATTAAGTTCTAAAAATTCAATTTGAAGATTTTGTTGAATAATTCTTTCCAAAATTTCTTTAACTTTAAATGTTATATTTTTAGTTAAAATTTCTTTTGCAAATAGTGAATCAACAATAATTAAACATTTATTTTCAAAAATATCATAAATATAAGTGTTTTTAATATAGTTATTAAAAATACTTGGATCAATCATTTCATCATATTGAAGAAAATTTCTAACTTTATTTCAAATATTTTGAAAGTTTTCTCGTTTATTATCAGTGTCATTCAT